>NZ_NESJ01000049.1 GCF_003063645.1 Limnohabitans sp. 2KL-51 | reverse complement strand
CCACCGCAATGGTGGCCGTGCCTTGGGCATTGGCCGTGGGCGTGAAGGTGGCGCTGTACTGGGTGTAGCCGGCGCTTGCGGTGCCGCTGGAGGGCACGGGCGCAAAGTTGCTGAGCGTGCCGCCCACCACGTCGATGTCGCCTTGCACAAAGTTGGTGCTGGCCTCGGACAGCGTGAAGTAGATCGTCTCGCTGCTGCTGACCATGCCAGCGGCGGCGCGGCTGACGATGATGCCGGGCGGCTGGGTGTCGGGCAGCTGGGTGTTGTAGTTGATGTTGATGAGGTTGTTGGCCTCAAGGCTGGTGCCCGCCACGCCCGTCAGGTAGGTGTCCAGGTTGGCGTTGCCCGCCGCATCGGTGAACTTGCTGGACGCCACGCCAATGGCGGCCGTGCCCAGCGCATTGGCTGTGGGCGTGAAGATGGCGGTGTACTCGTGGTAGCCCCCTGCAGCGCTGCCGCTGCTGGTCACGGGCGCAAAGCCGGCCAAGGTGCCGCCGGTGACGTCCACATCGGCCAGGCTGAAGGTGGTAGAAGCCTCGGACAGCACGAAGGTGATGGTGTCCGAGCCGCCCAAGGCCAGGTCGCCGCTGCCTGCGCGGCTGAGCGCGATCTTGGGCGGGGCGGTGTCCAGGGGCACCGTGTTGTAGGCCAGGCTCACTTGGTTGTTGGCCTCATAGCCGCTGGCAGAGGCGGTGTAGGTGTCGTCGTTGTTGTTGCCCGCGTTGTCGCTGAACTTGCCCGAGAGCACGCCCACGGTGGCCGTGCCACTGCTGCTGGCAGCGGGCGTGAAGGTGGCGGTGTAGACGGTGTAGCCCGTGCCCGGCGTGCCGCTGGAGGGCATGGCGGTGAAGTTGCTGAGGGTGCCGCCGGTGACGTCGATGTCGGCCAGGCTGAAGTCGGTGGCCGCCTCGCTGAGCGTGAAGGTGAGGGTCTCGGTGGCGCCCGAGGCCAGTGTGGTGCCCGCGTTGGTGCGGCTCACGACCACTTTGGGGGGCGTGCTATCCACCACCGGGTTGACGGTGATCAAGAAGGTGTCGCTCACGCTCAGGCCTGCCGCATCCGTGCGGGTGACCGTCACGCTGGTGGTGCCGGCAGCAGGGGGCGTGCCGCTGAAGATGCCACTGGCCGCGTTGAACGTCAGCCAGCTGGGCAGCGCTGCGCCGCCCGTCAAGGTGGCCGTCAAACTGGCCGTCTCGCCGTTGCCTGCGCTGTCCACGTCGGCAAAGTTGCTGCTGACGCTGAAGGGCGTGAGCGCCGTGCCCACGTTGAGCGCTTTGTCCGCTTCTTGCACGACCACCGTGGGCGCGTCGTTGGCGCCTTGTACGGTGACCACCAGGCTGGCCGTTTCTGTGCTGGTGCCGCTGGCGGCGGTGTAGCTGAACACCTCGGTGAGCGTCTGGCCGCTGGTGCGCAGGGCTTGCACCGTGGCGTTGTTGTTGTTCACCGTGTAGGTGTAGCTGCCGTTGGTGCCCATCACCAAGGTGCCGTATTGGCCCGTGATGGTGGCCGGCCCGCTGGTGGTGCTGAGCGCTGCGCCGCCTGCAAGCTTGGCCGATTG
>NZ_NESJ01000048.1 GCF_003063645.1 Limnohabitans sp. 2KL-51 | reverse complement strand
TGCCGCTGGTGGACACCGGCGCAAAGTTCGACAGTGTGCCGCCCGTCACATCGATGTCGGACAGGGCAAAGGTGCTGCTGGCCTCAGACAGTGTGAAGTACACCGTCTCGCTGGCAGTGACGGTGCCAGAGCCTGCGCGGCTCACTTCGATGGTGGGTCGGCTGGTGTCGTTTTGCTGCGTGTTGTAGCCAATCGAGACCAGGTTGTTGGCCTCAAAGCCCGCGCCCGCAACGTAGGTGTCGGTGTTGGCATTGCCCGCTGCGTCTTGGAACTTGCCCGCTGCCACGCCAATTGTGGCTGTGCCCACGCTGTTGGCCGCTGGGGTGAAGACGGCGGTGTACTGGTGGTAGCCGCTCGTCGCGTTGCCAGAGCCTGGCACCGGTGCAAAGCCCGAGAGCGTGCCGCCAGAGACATCGACATCGCTGGCGTTGAAACTGGTGCTGCCCTCCGACAGGGTGAAGGTGATCGTCTCTGTACCGCCCAAGGCCAGGCTGCCACTGCCCGCACGCGCCACCACAATGGAAGGCGCTGTGGTGTCGGCAGGCGGGTTGGGGTTGGCCTGCGTGTTGTAGGCGATGCTGACTTGGTTGTTGGTGTTTTCTGCGCCAGTGAGCTTGTAGTCGTCTTGGTTGGCGTTGCCCGCGTTGTCTGAGAACTTGCCTGCGGCCACACCGATGGTGGCGGTGCCGGTGCTGTTGGTTGAGGGTGTGAAGGTGGCTGTGTATTGTGTGTACCCAGTGCCAGCGGTGCCACTGGTGGGCACGGGGCTGAAGTTGCTCAGGCTGCCGCCCACCACATCGATGTCGGTGGCGGCAAAGTTGGTGCTGGCCTCGCTGAGCGTGAAGGTGAGGGTCTCAGAGCTGGTGAGCGTGCCGCTGGCGGTACGCGCCACCACGATCGTGGGCGGTGTGCTGTCGCCCCCGTTGTTGCCGTAGTTGGTGATGAAGTCGACCGCGTTGTTGGCATCCGCGCCGTCGGCGTTGGCGTTGCCCGCCGCGTCACGGAAGGCGCTGCTGGCCACGTAGATGCGGCCCGTGCCCTGCCCGCCCGCTGCCGGAGTGAAGGTGGCGCTGTAGGTGCTGGGGTTGAGCTGCGTCCAGCCAGACAATGTGCCGCCGCTGACCTGCACGTCTGTGGACAGGAAGTCGCTGGAGGGCTCAGACAGCACAAAGGTGACGCTGGCCGACTGGCCCGCTGCCAAAGTGGCTTTGTCGGCAGTGATGGCAATGGTGGGTGCCGTGGTGTCGGGCGTTGCCGGGTTGGTACTGGTGTTGTAGTTCAGTGACACCAGGTTGTTGCCCTCCTGCGTGGCACCTGCCGGGGCGGGGCTGACGTAGGTGTCTGCGTTGGCATTGCCCGCCACGTCGCTGAACATGCCCGACTTGACGCCGATGGTGGCCGTGCCGCTGGCGTTGGGGGATGGCGTGAAGGTGGCGGTGTACTGGGTGTAGCCCGCACTGGCCGTGCCTGAGCTGGGCACTGGTGTGAAGTTCGACAGCGTGCCGCCTGTCACATCAATGTCGGACTGCGCAAAGGTGGTGCTCGCCTCGGAGAGCGTGAAGTAGATCGTCTCGCTCGCGGTGACGGTGCCGCTGC
>NZ_NESJ01000047.1 GCF_003063645.1 Limnohabitans sp. 2KL-51 | reverse complement strand
TGACCAACACCACAGCCGTGCCCGCATACGGCGCAGGCGCGGTGGCCACGCACCTGATGACCATCGACCTGACGCCACCGCAAGTGGCCATCGCCCGCACCGATGGGCTGACCACCACCGTGGGCAGCGCAGGCACACAAGTGAGCTTTACCCTGACCGAAGCGAGCAGCGACTTCACGTTGGCCGACATCGAAGCCAGCGGCGGCACGCTCAGCAATTTGGTGCAAAGCAGCACCAACCCGCTGGTCTACACCGCCACCTTCACGCCCACGGCCAATGCGGCCGGCACCGGCTATGTGCGCATTGCCAGCAGCAAGTTCATGGACGCGGCAGGCAACAACAACCGAGACACTTACACCAACCCGGCCACCGGCACCGATGTGTACCAGGCCAACAACCTGCAGAGCATTCCCTACGACACGCTGCCGCCCACCCAGACCGTGGCCTTCAGCAGCATGACCAAGGACAGCGGCGTCACGGCCGATGCCACCATCAACAAGAACTGGACCACCAACGACACCTCGGCCGGGCGCTTGCTCTCGGGCACCTTGAGCGCACCTTTGGACGCGGGCGATGTGGTCAAGGTCTATGCCAACGGCACCCTGATCGGCACCGCCACCGTGGCCCCAGGCGGCAAGACCTGGGAGATCACCGACACCAGCGGCTACAGCGCCGGTTGGACCTACACCGCGCAAGTGGTGGACAGCCAAAACGCCACCGGCCCACTGGCCACGCAGCCGGTCAATGCAGACCTGACAGAAGCAGCGCCGGTGATCACCGGTGTGTTCGACACCGCCAGCAGCACGGTAGCGATTGCCAACAACGGTACGACCACCAACGCCCTGAGCACCGTCAAGGGCACGGGCGTGGCAGGGGACACCATCTACCTGTACGACAACAACTACACCACCATGGTGGGCTCGGCAGTGGTCGATGGCTCGGGCAATTGGTCGGTCACAGCTCTGGCCGGTACCTTTGGTGGCAGCAACACCTTTGCAGCCAAGCAGGTGGATGCACAGGGCAATCAGAGTGCTTTGTCCAACCAGTGGACCGTGACGGTGCCTGCAACAGCTCTCAATGCCAACAGTGGCTTCAGTTCGGGCATGGTCGACTACACGACCAAAGTCAAGCCCATTGTCATCACAACACCCAGCAACGGTACGGACGACACGGCGTACATCTGGGGCGGTAACCGCATTGGTGTGATTGACCTGCAGTCTTATTACCAACCCAACTACAGCACGACCAACCCTGCTCCCGGCGCGTCTGGCGCCTTGCCCATCCAAGTGGGGCCAGGTGCACTGTCTGCTGCCACAACGCCCGCGACTTGGAGCAATGGCACATGGACACAAAAAACTTATACCTTTGGTTCGGGCAGCGACTTGTATACCGCAGCCTGGAAAACATTCGCGTCTATGGCCAGCGGAAAAATCCTCGCAGGCAGTGCAGATGGCATATTGGGCAATAACGGCAGCGCTTCATCTGCGAGCAACTTGGGCGACCTGTGGCGCTCATCGGTGTCCGTTGTTGCTGGCAAGACCTATGAGTTCAGTTTTGCCTACTGGAACACGGTCGCCAAGAACTTGAACACGGCTGGTTTTATGGACGTCATGATCGACGGACAAAAAGCCATGACCACGACCAATAACACCACCGGTAAGGTCAGCATCACCTACACAGCGACCACGACAGGCAGCATCGATTTGGCCTTGCAGACTTGGAGCAACCAAAATTCGGCCGACTTTGTGCTGGACAACCTGGTGTTTGCCGAAGCTGCGCCACCGAACACGCTTGGCACCGCCGGTCCCACCGCCAACCCCGACACGCTGAGCTACACCGCAGGCGCTCTGGACGCGCTGG
>NZ_NESJ01000046.1 GCF_003063645.1 Limnohabitans sp. 2KL-51 | reverse complement strand
TTGTGCGCCCAGCATGGGCGCACACCTGCGGGTGCAAGTCCCGCTGCGAGCTGGTCACAGTGAGCAAAGTGAAACGCAACTGCGTGAGGGTGACCGAACGTGGGAAGGAAGCGTGGATCGTAAATCGCGAGCCGATGAACAAGAACCGCATAGAAGGCGCTACCAAGCAGGGCGAATGGGCAATGCCCCACGAAGCTCTTGTGACCAAGGCGAGGCGGCGTAGATGCGGCGGTTGTGCGATGAAGGTGTGCGGCCCTTACCTGGGGAGATCTCGCCTTGTGCCTGAAAGGGCGACGGCTTGTGCCGGAGCGAGAAGTCAGCAGAGGTCGTAGTAGCTGCAAGCCGGGGCCGCTGAGGCCACAAGGCAAGAGCGAAGGACCGAACGAGAGTGAGTAACCGAGGATATGCAAAGCCACAAGGTCATGCGTCAGATGCCGGAGCGATCCGGGCGGACAGGAAGGCGGCACGGTGAAGCCGGGCCAAATACTGCCAGCGACGAAACCCGAGGTACGTTGCATGAGCACCCGGATACAGGATCGGCAAAGCAACTGGCAGGCACAGGTGGCCTGCTGGAGGCGGCGCTGACGAGACAGAACCTGCAGGCAGCATGGAAGCGGGTCAAGGCCAACAAAGGCGCAGCCGGGGTGGACGGGCTCGATATCGAGCAAACCGCCCGTTTGCTGCAAACGAACTGGCCGGACATTCGCCAAGCGCTGTTGGCGGGCAGCTACCGGCCCAGTCCGGTACGCAAGGTATTGATTCCCAAACCGGACGGCAGCCAGCGTGAGCTGGGCATTCCGACGGTCATAGATCGATTGATCCAGCAAGCACTGTTGCAAGTGCTGCAACCGCTGATCGACCCCACCTTCAGCGAACACAGCCACGGGTTCCGACCGGGCAGGCGTGCACACGATGCGGTTAAGGCCGCACGGGCGTACGTCCAATCGGGCAAGCGCGTAGTGGTGGACGTGGACTTGGCCAAGTTCTTTGACCGGGTCAACCACGACATCCTGATCGACAGGCTCAAAAGGCGCATCGATGACGCTGGCGTGATCCGACTGATTCGGGCGTATCTGAACGCCGGGATCATGGATGGCGGGGTGGTGGTCGATCGCCACTTGGGCACGCCGCAAGGCGGGCCACTCAGTCCGCTGCTGGCCAATGTGTTGCTGGACGAGGTGGACAAGGCGTTGGAGGCGCGCAGCTGCTGCTTCGCGCGCTACGCCGACGACTGCAACGTCTACGTGGGCAGCAAGAAGGCAGGCGAACGGGTGATGGCGTATCTCAGAAAACTCTACACAGGCTTGAAGCTTCAAATCAACGAAGCCAAGAGCGCGGTGGTCAGCGCCTTTGGGCGCAAGTTTCTGGGTTACGAGCTGTGGGTGGCCAAGGGCAAAGAAGTCAAATGTGCGGTGGCCTACAAGGCACTGGACAACTTCAAGGCCCGCATTCGGCAACTCACGCGCCGCTCGGGCGGACGCAGCATGACACAAGTGGTGGAGAAGCTGCGGCCCTACGTGCTGGGCTGGAAGGCTTACTTCTGGATGGCGCAAACGCCCAAAGTCTGGCGAGAGCTGGACGAGTGGCTGCGCCACCGATTACGAGCGATTCAACTCAAGCAGTGGAAGCGGCCGCGGACGATTTACCGGGAACTCAAGGCGCTGGGGGCGAAGGAAAACGTTGCACTGCAAGTGGCGGGCAACAGCCGCCGCTGGTGGCGCAACAGTGACCGGTTGCTCAAGACGGTGCTGACGATTGCGTACTTTGATAGGTTGGGAGTGCCAAGGCTGTCATGACCTCAAGCTCTCGAACCGCCGGGTGCGGACCCGCATGCCCGGTGGTGTGGCAGGGGTGGCTGCAATAATTGCGGCCCCCCTATGCCGAT
>NZ_NESJ01000045.1 GCF_003063645.1 Limnohabitans sp. 2KL-51 | reverse complement strand
CTGCCCACGGTGGTGGTCAGCCCATCGGTGCGGGCGATGGCCACTTGCGGTGGCGTCAGGTCGATGGTCATCAGGTGCGTGGCCACCGCGCCTGCGCCGTATGCGGGCACGGCTGTGGTGTTGGTCAGCCCCACGATGGTGGCGCGGATGGTGTAGTTGCCCTCCAGCTCAGTTTTTGAGGTGTTGTTCCACGACCAGGTGGTGCCGCTGGGCGTGGCAAAGCCGGTGCTGACCACCACGTTGGCGCTGTTGACGATCTCGACATAGACACGCTCGGTGGCGCCATTGAAGGCCGCAGGCAAGCCGCCCGAATACGTCAGCGTCTGGTCGTTGGTGATGAAGTCGGTGGCGCTGGTGCCTGCGTCGGTGCTGATGGCGCTGATGGTGATGGGCGAGATGGTGTTGACCGTCACGTCCACGTCCACCAGCACTTGTGCGCCGGTGGTGCTGTGGTCATAGACCTTGTAGACGTGGGCTACGCCGTCCATGGCATCGCCCGCCGCGATGCTGAAGGTGCCCTTGTAGGCCCAGCTGCCCGCCAAATCGGTGTTGCCCAGCAAGCCGGCCGAGGCACCGTTGGCGCTGACCACGCCGTCGTTGGCCAGCACGCTCAGGTTGAGCACGTCGTTGAGTTGGCCGTTGACCACGAACTGCACCTTGCCGGTGCTGGTGGTGCTGCCGGTGCTGCCGGTACCTTGCACGGTGCTGGTGAAGGTGTACGGGGCCATGGTGGTGGCATTGCTGCCGCCCAGGCTGAGCACGTTGTTGGCCGACATGGTCAGCACCGAGGTGCCGCCCCTTGCAGGGTGATCATCTCCACCTGCTCGATGGGCCTGACGGTCTGGTTGCCGGTGGTGGACTCCAGGTTGAGCGTGGTGCCTGCGGCGAGCTTGAGGTTGTCGATGCCCGTGCCGCCGTTGATGATGCCACCAGCTGCCAGCGTGGCTTGCAAGCTGGTGTTGCCCACGGTGATGGTGTCGTTGCTGCCCAAAGCGTCCAGAGCGCCTGCGGTGTAGCTCAGGGTGCCGTCGGGGTTTTCTGTGGGGCCTGATCCTGCGCCGGTGGTGCCTAGGGTGTTGGTGGGTGCAACTTGAGCGAAGCTGATGTTGTCCAACAAGAAGTCGCCGCCAGATGCGTTTCCATTGTTGCCCTGAATGCTGAGGCTGATGGCTTTGGTCGTTGGCGCGGTGTAAGTGACTGTCAGGTGACCCGCTTCATACTCTTGACTCACGAAATCGATGGTGACGCCATCAATGGTCAAGTTCAATGGTTTGGGGTTCGCACCTTGGGTAAAAGCGTTTACCTGATAGTCAAGTGTGAATTTGTAGGTTTGACCCGCAACAACGTTTGCGGTTTCACCCCACACCACTTTTGTGCCCGTGCTGATCTGACCTTGCATGATGTTGCCGGTCATGGTGCCGTCGGGGTTACCGACTGCACCTTGCCATGTGCCCCCTACTGAAGCCTTGCTCCATGTGCCCAAGCCGCTGCCATAGGTGACTGGCGTTGTTGCCGCACTGGTCGCGATGGTGGTCGTGTAGGTTTGTGCGCTGTTTGCATCAGCAACCGTTGTGATGCGGTAATTGTCACTCGAGTTGAAAACGCCCCCAGGTGAGTTGTTGAGTTCTGTCGTGAAGCCTGTTGAACCTGCGCTGAAATCGCCGTTGTCAATCAAGCTTGTGCCACCAGGCGCGGTAACCGTCCACAAATTGGACAACCCGCTGTGGTTACCCTGCGCATCCACCTGCTTGGCCGCAAAGGTGTTGCTGCCACCAAACGTGCCCGTGAGCGACGTGACCGACCAGTTGCCCGTGCCGTCCACCACCGCAGAGCCCACCAAGGTCGTGTAGTTGTTGTCGTACAAGAAGATGGTGTTACCGGCCAGGCCCGTGCCCTTGACGCTGCTCAAGGCGTTGGTCGTTGTGCCGTTGTTGGCAATGGTCGTGCTGCTGCTGGCCGTGTCAA
>NZ_NESJ01000044.1 GCF_003063645.1 Limnohabitans sp. 2KL-51 | reverse complement strand
TGAACGGCAAAAGCCTGACCGGTACCGTCAAGCCCAAGAAAGTGGCCGAGGCGCAATACGAAGAGGCCATCAGCAGCGGTGACTTGCCGGTCATGCTGGAGCGGTCTGGCAAAGACCTGTACACAGCCAACATCGGCAACATCCAGACCGGGGATGAAGTGGTGATTGAGCTCGACTACGCTCAAATTCTGAAAGCCGAAGATGGTGCGATCCGTTTCAGCCTGCCCACGACCATTGCGCCAAGGTACGGCGATGCTTCAGCGGCGGGCTTGAAGCCACACCAACAAGCACAAGTCGATCCACAAGCCGAGCAGCGGCTGTTTCTGAATCTGGATTTGTCAGAAAACCTGAGCCAAGGCACGGTTTACAGCCCAAGCCATGAAATCCAGCTGAGCCGTCAGGGCGATCAATGCGCCTTGAAGTTAGAAGGTGCAGCCTGGCTGGACCGGGACTTTGTACTGATCGTTGACCGGCTGGGCGATATGAACTTCGCCGTCGCAGCGCATGACCCGATGCGTCCAGGAGAAGCCACCGTCATGACTGGCGGTGTGTACCGTCCAGCTGGGGTAAAAAAGCAGCACCCCATCTCCATCAAGGTGCTGGTCGACTGCTCTGGCTCCATGGAGGGCGACAGCATTGAACAGGCCAAAGACTGCCTCAGCTGGCTGTTTGGACAGCTGAACAACACGGACCAAGTCTCGCTCTCGCGGTTTGGCAGTTCGGTTCACCACGAACAACCGGAGCTGAAGCACTGCTCCATCATTTACCGGCAGCTCTTGAAGGCAGCAACGCGTCGGTTGAATGCGAATATGAACGGGACCGAGATTGATACGGCGTTGAAAGAGGTCATCGCCATTGAGAGCGGTGCATCAGAAGAGTCCAAAAATGTGGTGATCCTGTTGATCACCGACGGCGAGGTCTGGAACATTGAACAGACCATCGCCACAGTGCGCGCCTCTGGGCAACGCATCTATGCCGTGGGCGTGGGCTCGGCACCATCCGAAAGCCTGCTCAAAGACATGGCAGATGTGACAGGCGGCGCATGTGAAATGGTCACACCCCGAGAAAACATGCAAAAAGCCGTCGAGCGCCTGCTGATCCAGATCCGGCACACCCAGGCGATCGAACATGAAGTCACATGTGCAGCGCCTATCGTCTGGCAATCCAAATCTACGGGGCATGCCGCAGCTGGCAGTTCCTTGATGTCATGGACGCAAATCAATACGCAAGGTACCGCACTGAATGAACTGAACGTGATCCAGACCGTTTATCCCAACGGCCAACCTACGCCCTGCCCTGTCATTTGGGATGAAGGCCTAGACCTGTCCCGGATTGCAGCCGCATTGCGCTTGAACGATATGGCGCAGGCCAAAGAGCGAGAGCGCCTCGCTGTCGACTATCAATTGGTCACCAGCGAAACCAATTTGATCCTTGTTCACGAGCGCGTGGAAAGCGAGAAAGCAGAAGATTTGCCGGAGTTACTACAGGTCAGGCCTATGTTGGCAGCGGGCTGGAGTGGCAACGGCACGGTACGAAATTCCAGACCTTTGCCAGTTATGCGCATCTTGCGGACCGGCAGTGACAACACGCTCTTCATGGCTGAAACTCGCATCAACATGAGCCAGTCTGTCCCGGCCATGTGGCGTTCAAAACGGACTCATTCTGCCGCCCGAGTTGATGGCATGGGGAATTCAGGCATGGATGACATTGAGATCCCGGCTTTTCTCAGAAGTTCAAGCTCGAGCGCGAAAACAACTGCACATGCCAAGCCTGGCAAAAGCATCGTCCAGAAATTCAAGGAAATGGTCAGCACGCCCAATCAACCGCCGCAAAGCACGCCCACCGTCAAAAAGCCGCAGGGCACATCGGATGAACTGAAGGCCATCCTGGCCAATAAGACCAACGCAAACAACCCAATTCATGAATTACTGACCAGCTTCAACCAGATAGCACTGACCCACACGCGATTCCGATCTGCGCTGGCCGCCTGCCTTCGAACAAACCAAGTCAATTACATGGGTTGGCTGATCACCAAGCACATGAAGACGGCTGG
>NZ_NESJ01000043.1 GCF_003063645.1 Limnohabitans sp. 2KL-51 | reverse complement strand
CAATCGGCCAAGCTTGCAGGCGGCGCAGCGCTCAGCACCACCAGCGGGCCGGCCACCATCACGGGCCAATACGGCACCTTGGTGATGGGCACCAACGGCAGCTACACCTACACGGTGAACAACAACAACGCCACGGTGCAAGCCCTGCGCACCAGCGGTCAGACACTCACCGAGGTGTTCAGCTACACCGCCGCCAGCGGCACCAGCACAGAAACCGCCAGCCTGGTGGTCACCGTGCAAGGCGCCAACGACGCGCCCACGGTGGTCGTGCAAGAAGCGGACAAGTCATTGACCGCAGGCACGCCCCTCTCACCGTTCAGCATCTTGGCCAACTTTGCCGACGTGGACAGCACGGGCAACGGCGAGACGGCCACCTACACCACCAGCACTTTGCCCAGTTGGTTGACGTTTAACGCCACCAACGGCACTTTCAGCGGCACGCCCCCCTCGGCCGGCACCACCAGCGTGACGGTCACCCGCACGGATGCGGCAGGCCTGAGCGTGAGCGACACCTTCTTGATCGTGGTCAACCCGGCGGTGGACACCACAGCGCCCAAGATCGCCATCAGCAGCAACCAAGCCAGCCTGAGCACGGGCCAAAGTGCCACCATCACCTTCACGGTGAGCGAAGCCACCAGTGACTTCACCTGGAACGGCAGCGCTGGCGACATCGTGGTCACGGGCGGCACCTTGGGCGCATTGACCCGAGTGGGCGTGAACGCTGCAGGCGAGGATATCTACATCGCCGTCTTCACGCCGACGGCCAACAGCACCACACCGGGCAGCATTGCCGTGGCCGCAGGCAAGTTCACAGACGCTGCCTCTAATCAAAACCTGGACACCTACAGCGCCAGTGCTGACAGCGTGGCGGGCCACTTGGTGGAGACCAACAACATCGTCAACCTGAGCATCAACACCACCACGGCAGCGGCATCGCTGGCCTTGGCCAACGACAGCTCGGCAGCGGTGGAGGCGGGCGGCACCGCCAACGGCACACTGGGCAGCAACGCCAGCGGCAGCGTGCTCAGCAACGACGTGGGCGCCACGCCCCGCGTGACCGGTATTCAAAAAATCAGCGACAGCACCGCCACCGCCGTGAGCGCAGGCACCACGGGCAGCACCGGCACGTCCATTGCGGGCCAGTACGGCACGCTGGTGATCGGCGCAGACGGCAGCTATGTCTACACCGTGGACAACACCAACACCACGGTGCAAAGCCTCAAAGGCAGCACCAACACCCTGACCGAAGTCTTCACCTACACCGCCAACGACGGCACTGGTGCCAAGACCGCCAACCTGGTGGTCACGGTGCAAGGCGCCAACGACGCGCCCGTAGCCGTGACCGATGTGGCCAGCGCAACCGAGGCGGGCGGCAGCGCCAACGGCACCCCTGGTGTCAACCCCACCGGCAACGTGTTGACCAACGACACCGACGTCGATCAGGCCGACACCAAAGCCGTCAGCGCCATCCTTGCGGGCACCAGCGGCACTGCGACCCCTGTGACAGCGGCCAACGCCACTGCCGACACCACCGGCGTGACCGGTGCCTACGGCACGCTCAAGATCGGCACCGACGGCAGCTACAGCTACACCGTCAACCAGAGCAACGCCGCCGTCGAAGCGCTGCTGCCCTCCAGCACACCGCTGACCGACACCTTCACCTACACCGTCAAAGACGCAGCAGGGCTGACCAGCACCCAAACGATTGTCATCAGCATCAACGGTGCCACCGACGCGTCGGCGCTGAACAACAGCACGGCCACCATTGACATCGTCTCGGCCACCACCGACAGCGGCGTCAGCAGCAGTGACTTCATCACCAACGACCAGACACTGACCTACGCAGGCACCATCACCAACTGGAAGGATGGCCTGGGCGACCGCGTCATGCTCGAATTCACCGACCCGGTCACCGGCTCGATCACCACCGCCTTTGTCACGCCCAGCAGCACCGGCGCATGGACCTGGACAGACGCCTCGCGCAACCCCGGCACCTACATCCTCAAGGCAACCATCGTCAGCGCCACCGGCACCACGGCCATCAACACGGCCGCGCCGGTCAACGGCACCAACGG
>NZ_NESJ01000042.1 GCF_003063645.1 Limnohabitans sp. 2KL-51 | reverse complement strand
TTGATAGGTTGGGAGTGCCAAGGCTGTCATGACCTCAAGCTCTCGAACCGCCGGGTGCGGACCCGCATGCCCGGTGGTGTGGCAGGGGTGGCTGCAATAATTGCGGCCCCCCTATGCCGATTCTGGGGTGTGGTTTTGATTTTTAGGGGTTGGATGCCATGGTTTTGATGCGCAGCGCTTGGGTGTTGGCCATGCTGGCGGTGACTGTACTGGCCTTACTGCCCGTTGAGCATTTGCAGTTGCCAGTTTTTGATTGGTGGGACAAGGCGCAACATACCTTGGCTTTTACTGTCATGACCGCTTGGGCTTTGTGGATTTGGCCTGTGTCGGTGCCGCGCGTTTTGCTGGGCATGCTGGCCTATGGGGCGGGCCTGGAATTGGCGCAGTGGGCCGTGGGCTGGCGTTTTGCCGAATGGGCCGATCTGGCGGCCGATGCGGTGGGGGTAGCCTTGGCCTGGGTGCTATTTAAAAAAGCTCATGGGGGCAGCGCCCGATGAATTCGTCGCCCCTGCAAAACTCCTGAAACCCACATTGACGGCCACACGATGCCATGAGCAGATCGAGCAAACCGCCATCCTGATGCAAGGCTTGGGCGTCAAGCCCGCGGTGGTGTACGCCGACTTGGGCTACCGGAGCGGAGACAAGGACAACCCGGACATTGAGATCAAACACCGAGGCAAAGACAAGCGGCTGACGGATGAAGAGCGCAAGCTACTCAAACGGCGCCAAACGATCGAGCCGATCATCTGGCACCTCAAGCTGATCACCGCATGGACCGCTGCCACCTCAAAGGCTCAGAGGGCGATGCACTTCACGCGGTGATGTGCGCTGCGGACTACAACATCCGCTGGTTCCTGCGGATAATTGTCAAAAAAGGCCTCGGCCTTTTATTGCGATTGCTGCAGGCAAGCGGTTTGACGGACTTGTTTGCGAGATTGGCCGAAATCTTCGGCCTTAAGCGACTGCAAAACTCAGACCAGCGCTGGGCGCTGGCTTGAAATGAATTTTGCAGGGCTTACTATTTGATCCTGTATATTCAGATGCTAAATTCCTGCTACGTCGGATGGTGCGGGAGGAAATTTGCAATGGGCTGAGTGCCGGTTTTGTTCTGTTTATTTATACCTGCATGTAAATACAGTGACTGGTCTGGAACCTATGGCGCTAGCCGATTGCAATAGTTTCAACAAAAAGATGTATCGACACGGTCCCGGTGTATCAACCGAGTTTTACGGTCTACATCATGTCAGTCGTCAAATTCCCTTCCCGCAACATTGATCGGAGAGCTCATGAAGAAACACCTAGTCGCAATCCTCTGCTGCTTCGCTGCCGTCGCGAGCGCCCAATTTCAGACGGCCAAGGTTACCGGCTATATTCCTTATGAGTCTGGAGGGAGGCAGATCTTTATCTTTCAGCTGGAAGGCAACGCTTCTGGCGGTTGCAACACGACATCTCGATTTGCGGTTGACAGCAACTCGTTGAAGTTTAAGGGCACACAGGCTGCAATAATGGCCTCATTTCATACTCAGACTGATGTAACGGTTGTGTATGCCCAGACTTGCGGTGCCTGGGTAAATTCCTGGGATGTCGTTGCTGCTTGTGTTGGAAACATACCTTGTTAGAAGCAACTTATTGTCTTTTGAGAAAACCTCTGCTACCTCTCACATTGACGGCTAACCTCTCGCTCAACCGGACGCGGAACGGGGTGCCGGTTAGCTCGAACGTTAGGCGTCCGAAGAACACCTCCTTAATCACCGCTATAGTGCCGGCCCGATCAACCTTTTTCACCGGGAAAACAAATGCTTATTAGATCTCTACTTCCGCAAGTACTCATTGCCACAGCGGCACTCGCGCCCACTTTGGAGGTAAACGCCTGGGACAGAGTTGTTTGGGGGGCAGCTAAAGTTTGACCTCTCGGGCTTCAAATCGATGCGATTCGAAATTGAAGCGAAGTTAGCAGCATTGCATTTGCGTTTGCCGCAAGCTGTTTTTGAAGCCGTCAAAACCCGGGCTCAAGCTCAAGGTATCCCTTACACCCGTTATGTTCGGATGTTGCTGGAAAACGACTTGGTGAAATCGCGCTGAGCAATTAAAAGAAGGTCATTAATTGGGATTACATTAATTGGGGTCAGGTCCCAATTAATTGAACGCCTATCGGCAATCGCCCACGGGGTGGGCTCCTACGAATACATGACTGATTTCGACAACGATTATGTGCAATGGAAAGCCTGGGAGAGCCAGGCTTTTTGCGTTGTGCGCCCAGCATGGGCGCACACCTGCGGGTGCAAGTCCCGCTGCGAGCTGGTCACAGTGAGCAAAGTGAAACGCAACTGCGTGAGGGTGACCGAACGTGGGAAGGAAGCGTGGATCGTAAATCG
>NZ_NESJ01000041.1 GCF_003063645.1 Limnohabitans sp. 2KL-51 | reverse complement strand
CTGCCCACGGTGGTGGTCAGCCCATCGGTGCGGGCGATGGCCACTTGCGGTGGCGTCAGGTCGATGGTCATCAGGTGCGTGGCCACCGCGCCTGCGCCGTATGCGGGCACGGCTGTGGTGTTGGTCAAGCCCACGATGGTGGCGCGGATGGTGTAGTTGCCCGCCGCCTCAAAGACGGTTTCGTTGTTCCACGACCAAGTGGTGCCGTTGACTGTGGCAAAGCCGGTGCTGACCACCGCGTTGCTGCTGTCGAGGATCTGCACCAATACCCGCTCGGTGGCGCCATTGAAGGCTGCAGGCAAGCCGCCCGAGTAGGTCAGCGTCTGGTCGTTGGTGATGAAGTCGGTGGCGCTGGTGCCTGCGTCGGTGCTGATGGCGCTGATGGTGATGGGCGAGATGGTGTTGACCGTCACGTCCACGTCCACCAGCACTTGGGCGCCGGTGGTGCTGTGGTCATAGACCTTGTAGGTGTGGGCCACGCCGTCCACGGCGGTGCCCGAAGCGATGGTGAAGGTGCCCTTGTAGGCCCAGCTACCCGCCAAATCGGTGTTGCCCAGCAAGCCGGCCGAGGCACCGTTGGTGCTGACCACGCCGTCGTTGGCCAGCACGCTCAGGTTGAGCACGTCGTTCAGTTGGCCGTTGACCACGAACTGCACCTTGCCGGTGCTGGTGGTGCTGCCGGTGGGCTGCACGTTGCCGTTGGCCGCTTGCACGGTGCTGGTGAAGGTGTACGGGGCCATGGTGGTGGCATTGCTGCCGCCCAGGCTGAGCACGTTGTTGGCCGACATGGTCAGCTTGGAGGTGCCGCCTTGCAGGGTGATCATCTCCACCTGCTCGATGGGCCTGACGGTCTGGTTGCCGGTGGTGGACTCCAGGTTGAGCGTGGTGCCTGCGGCGAGCTTGAGGTTGTCGATGCCCGTGCCGCCGTTGATGATGCCACCAGCAGCCAATGTGGCTTGCAAGCTGGTGTTGCCCACGGTGATGGTGTCGTTGCTGCCCAAAGCGTCCAGAGCGCCTGCGGTGTAGCTCAGGGTGTCAGGGTTGGCGGTGGGGCCTGCTGTGCCGAAGGTGTTGGTACTCGAACTGGTTTGAGGGACGACCACAATGGAGTCTGCCCAAGCGTCGGAACTCCCGGAACTGCTGACCGCCGTATTGGTGATCCGGATTGTGCTGCTCGAGCCTGTCGCTACAAAATTGAACGACATGGGTACGGTCGACCTGTCGCTCACCACTGCAGTTTGTGTGCTGATGATTTGGTTGGCGCCGTCCAAGATATCGACCTTGAACGTGTGACTGGCTACCGCCGTGCCGTTTTGACCGACGTTCAAGCTCACGGAATAGCTTTGCCCTGCAGTGGTGGCCAGCACCTGGTATGCAGAGTCACCGGCAGGGGTATTGTTTCCATTGAAAACCAGCACGTTGTAAACGGAATAAGGGTCATCAATGCTGTAGTTGTAGATGCCACTGCCTGTGGTTGTCCAGCCGTTGAGATTGCCCGTAAAGGTGCCGTTCGTGACCAAGTTGGAAGCAACAGAAGTCTCCGTCCACTGATTCGACAAGCCACTCTGGTTGCCCTGCGCATCCACCTGCTTGGCCGCAAAGGTGTTGCTGCCTACGTAGATGTTGGTCAATCCTGTGACGGTCCAGTTGCCTGAGCTGTCCACCACTGCCGAGCCCACCACATTGGTGTAGGTGTTGTCGTACAAATAAACGGTGTTACCTGGGATGCCCGTGCCGCTGACAGATGGCGGTGCAATTTGCACTTGGGTTGACTCGCCTAAGTAAATGCGGTCAAAAATCACATCGTTGGCGGCAGAGTTTGTAGTGACCCACGCCATGGCCAACTTGTAATTGCCCGTCGCCCCTGTGAAAGTGAACGTGTTGGTATAAGTGGCCATGTCCGCAGTGAGCGGCGTGGCCGTAGCGTATGCGCTGGCATTGTCACCATGGGTTTTGTACCACGGCGTTGCCGCTTGCACAAAGTTGGCACCTGTTGAATCCAGAAGCATCCAGCGCGCATTGGCCGCCCAAGGGTTGCCCCCGTAGAGCTTGGCATCCCACGCAAACGTGTATTCCTTGCCTTGCGTCAATGCTATGGTGCCAACGGTTCTCGTCAGCGCATTAGCCGTGCCCATTGAAGAGTCGTTATTATCGATGTAGAACAGGGTGTTGCCTGTGTCCACACCAAAAGGACCTCCACTCAGGGTCGAAGGTGCCACGGCGGTGTTGTAACTGGTCCAGACACCCGCCGGGTTGGTGGCATCACCTGCTGGCACCAAATTGGTACCGTACACCGTTGTCGATTGATTGAACGGCTGGCTAAAGTCACCGCTGGTCCCCGTGATCACAGGAGGCGCTTCGGTCAAATCCGTGTTGACCACCTGCGTAGCGGTGGTGCCGACGTTGCCCGCCGCGTCCGCCACTTTGGCCGTGTAGGTCCAGCTGGCGTTGCTGGCGTAGCCCGCCAGATCGGTGATCTCCCACGTCGTGCCACCCGGGGCCACCGTGGCGGTGCCAATCAAGGTGCCGCCCACGTACACATTGA
>NZ_NESJ01000040.1 GCF_003063645.1 Limnohabitans sp. 2KL-51 | reverse complement strand
TCTTGTCGGTCTCGGTATTCGAGAAAACCGAGGTTTCAAGCGCCTTGCAGCTCGATGGCAACACAATCGACAACCCGTCCGACGCTAACCAGTTGAATTTATTCACTTTTTAACCGGACACTACTGGTCCATGCTAACGATTTTATCGAATTTTTCGGCCAATTTAATTCCGCAATACATATTTGGGGTTTCTGGCCGAAACATGCTCACTGGGCGCTTATTTTTCGCTCCCGGATGATGCGCCCCCAAGTGGCCGTTTCCTTGGCCATGTACCGGGCCAGGTCGTCACGCGAGCCGGGCATGGGCACGAGGCCGTGCTTGTTCAACTGCTCCACCACATCGGGCGCTGACAACACCTTGACCAATTCCGCATTCCAGAGGTCCAGCACCGGGGCGGGCACTTTGGATGAGGCGACAAAGGCGTACCAGTTGGTGGCACTGAAACCAGGGTAGCCGGACTCGGCAATGGTGGGAATCTGGGGCAAGCCCCCCAGGCGCTGCGTGCCGGTACTGGCCAGAGGAATCACTTTGCCTGCCTCGATGTGAGGCGCTGCCGTGGCAAAAGTGGCATACCAAGCGGCCACACGGCCGCCCAGCAGGTCTTGCAGCGCGGCGGCACCGCCTTTGTAGGGCACATGCAGTGTGTCGATTTTGGCCATGTCGTTGAGCAACTCGCCTGCCAGGTGCGAGGCAGAACCTGGGCCGGTGGAGGCGAAATCGAGTTTGCCGGGGTCTTTTTTGGCGGCAGCGATGAACTCGGCGAACGTTTTGATGCCGGTGCCCGAGTGCACCACCAGCACGTTCGGGAAGTTCACCGCCATGGTCAGTGGGGCCAAGTCTTTCACCGGATCGTAGGGCAGCTTCATCATGTTGGGGGCAATGCTCAGCGGGCCGACTGAGCCGAACAAAAGCACGCTGCCGTCTGCTGGGCCGGTTGCGGTGTATTGGTGGGCAATGTTGCCGCCAGCACCAGCTTTGTTTTCAACCGTGACGGCGACCCCCAGGTTCTCGCCCAGTTTTTTGGCAATGATGCGGGCACCCGTGTCGGCCGCCCCGCCGGGCACAAAGCCCACGACCATGCTGATGGTTTTTTTGGGAGGAAAGTCCTGCGCCAAGGCTTGGCCTGTGGTGAAGGCCGAAGCGGCCCCCAGCACAAGACCCAACACGACTTGGCGACGATGGGTTCGCGATACATTGACTTTGTTCGACATGGTTTTGACTTGAGAAAAATGAAAAAACAACCCTAGCATGGTCGTGAGGGCCCGGCAGTCACCTGTGGCAACGCCTCTACCTGCCCATAAAGGACTGCCTTGCTAGTGCGAAATGGTTAAGCTTGAAATCCTTTCAGGAGACAGACATGACACACAAAATCGCCATCATCGGGCTGGGCATCATGGGCCGCCGCATGTTGGAAAACGCTTTGCAACATCCCGCCTTTGAGGTGTGCGGCGTTTGGGACCCTTCGCCCACGTCGGTGGCCAAAACCCGGGAGATGGCCCCAGGTGCGCACGTCGCAGCCAACGCGCAAGCCGCCATGGCCGGGGCGGATGTGGTGTACCTGGCCTGCCCGCCAGGCCCACGCAAAACCTATGCCTTGCAAGCCGCAGCAGCCGGGCAGGGCGTGTTCATGGAAAAACCCCTAGGCACCGACAACGCGCAAAGCCGTGATCTGGTGGCGCAACTGCGCCAAGCGCGCTTGCCTGGTGTGGTCAACTTCACCCAGGCTGCGTCGCGTGGCTTTGAAGAATTGAATCGCGCCATTGCAGCGGGTGAAACGGGTGAACTGTTGGGCATCGACATCGTGGTGAACTACCCCGCTTGGCCCCGTGCCTGGCAAAAAGACGCCGATTGGCTGCGCCTGCGCGATGAAGGTGGCTACACCCGCGAAGTGATTTCGCATTTCTTGTTTTTGGCCGGACGGTTTTTAGGGCCGTTGACCTTGCAGCAGGCCTTGCCACGTTACCCGCAAGACCCCACCTTGTGCGAGTTGGACATGCTGGCCCGCTTGACCACGGCCGATGGGAGGCCCGTCACGGTCATGGCCACCACCGGCGGTCAACAGCCAGACCGGCAAGAAGTCACGGTGCGCGGCAGCCGCATGAACCACCAGTTTCGTGAATTCTTTCAACTGTGGCGCTCCGACGGCGGCCCTTGGGTGGAGGCCGTTGACTGGCGTACCGAAGACCCGCGCTCCAGCGCCTTGCAGCGTCAACTGAGCGAAGTGGACTTGTGGTTGCGCGGCAAGCCCCACAAACTGGCCACAGCTGAAGAGGCGTTGGCGGTGCAGGAGTTGGTGGAGGCGATGTTGGTGGGTCGGTCTTGAAGAAAATCTGAAATGCAAAACGCCCCGTTAACAGGGCGTTTTTTAGGCTGCTGGCATAAGCGTTGTCTACCTAGACTCCGGGTAAATCCAGTAAAACCGTTTTCTCTTGATGTCATATGAAAGCTCACTCCAGTCCCCACAATACAAACAGCTTCCCACTCGGAGGCTGTCGTCATTCGCATCCTTCTTCAGCCAAATAAAACCTTTCCAATCACTCCACTCACGAACATAAACTACTTTTTTGGGTTGCGTTCTGTCCGATATGAGGATGAAAGCGCCACGATGTCCGTTGCAGTCCTCATAATTACCCACAACTGCGTCCTGAAAGTTAACCCCTGTGAATGCGCCGCTTGCTTTAAAGCCTGGCAAATTTTTGTCCCACATGGTTTCATCAATTTGCGTTCGGACAGATTCGAATGGAGAGCTGAATGACTTTCTTGTGAACGCATCTGCGTAGCACCACTCAGAAAAACTGTCAGATCTGGCTTGGTTTATTTCTTTTAAAGATAGGCCAGACACGGACGTTCCCTTGGGGCGAACCTCGACAGGCTTGATCCACCATGCGTAGTTGACGGAACGTTTGTTGTCCACCACGAACACAAAAGGATCAGCAGAGTTCGACCGGGCGATTTGACCATCTTTGGATTTACTGATGTAGGTATCAAGACTTGCATTGGTTATATTTTTTTGACCTTCTGGTATGTTGTCTTTATGACTATCAGTTTTTTTACCCCCAAAGGCTTGGCTTATGTAGCCACTCTTGTTTAGACCATCTTTGAATTCACCGACATATTCAGATCCGTTAGCGTAGATGATGGTGCCTTGGCCATAGCGTTTGCCATTTTTGAATTGACCGACGTACTTGTCACCGTCGGAGATGGTCAGCGTCCCCTGTCCATTTGGTTCATCGTCTTTGAATTCACCAACGTATTGACTGCCATTAACGTATGTGAGCTTTCCCTGCCCATTGCGTTCGCCATCTTTGAACTCGCCAACGTATTGACTGCCAATAGCGTAAGTGACAGTTCCCTGCCCGTTGAAAAAGCCGTCTATGAAATCACCAATGTACGTAGTACCTGCTGAGTTTTTGTAAGTTCCCTGCCCACTACGTTTACCGTCTTTGAATTCACCGACATAGCTATCACCGTTAGGAAAGTTGTAAGTTCCTTGGCCGTTGAATGTATCGTCTTTGAATTCACCAATGTACTTGTCTCCGTTAGAAAAACTGACAGTTCCATAACCATGGATCATTCCATCAGCCCATTCACCGATAAAAACATAATTGGCTTGGATTTGAACGCCAATGCAATGGGTCCACTTTGATGTTTCTGTGCCCTGACAAGCAGGTAAAGGGTGCTGGTCAAAACTGCAGCCGGAGATCAAGAAAAGTGACCAAGTGAATGCCTGCAAATTTTTTTGGCCTGTGCTCATTTGCCCTGCCGAAATGAAAAGTGGAACTCTCTCAAATCAGTTGACAAATAACGATGTCAAAACTGAATTGGAGCTATGCAAGTGCATGACCGCAAAGAATCAAGCTGATGAAAAATAAAAATACCTTGAGCATGTTCTTCACTTGGGCCGAATGGCAGAGAGTACTAGCTCACCGCCGGTCAGGCTGCCGTACTCCCAAGGTTGTTGTTTACCGCCTGTAGCTTTCATCACTTTTGCTCTGACCTTGCGCAGAACTACGGCGATGTCTTGGGGGTCGTTCAGGTGCTCCAACAGCGCGTGAGTGAATGGCGAATTCTTTGACCCCACTCCGTCTGCTGCGGTCTGCCCGTCCTTGGTGGCGTAACTGATCAAAGTTCCCTCTGCTGCTGAGATAGGCGCAAGGCCTTTGGAGACACTTCTGTCATTTGTTCGCTGCAAGGCGTTATCCCTGCAGGCATCTAAAAAGACCAACTTGGTTTTGCCGGGCAGGAAGTTTTCAACGACAGAGTTGAGTGACACACCTTGGATGGTGGCCTGAGCAGGGTCGGTTTGATCGACATCGGTTGGAAGGATGTAATTGGTGCCGAATATCTGTACGCCGTGACCTGCATAAAAGAGCAATGAAAGGTCTGCCGCTGCGGCTGTGCGCCTAAACTGCGCCATCGATTGCACCAGCTTTTGTCGGTTGGCATCGGTAACGGTGGTCACCGCAAAGCCCATCGACCTGAGCTTTTGACTGATGGCATGTGCATCATTGACCGGATTGTCGAGACGACCTGAACCAGGGTAGGCACCATTGCCGATCACCAGTGCGTGGGCTTTGCGCTTAAGGTCTTGCGATGGTTGCTGCTGGACCACACGTTGGGCTTCAAGCTCTTGGCGTTTTCTGCGTTCGGTATCCCACTCAGCCGCCACTCGATCTCGCTCTTTGGTGGATGCGAGGAGTTGTTCCAGTTCTTTACGCTTATTGCGCTCTGATTCAACCTCGGCTCTGAGGCGGTCACGCTCAGTGTTGCCGGGATCGACTGTTGGGAATGCCGACCCCTGAGAGTGAACATTCAATTGAAAGCGACTCGCATCAATAGAGTAAGACCTGGTCAGTGTGCTGTTACTCCAAAGACCAGACCGGATGATCGCACCGTTAGCCCAGTATTCGATACCATTTCCATGACGCTGATCGTTTTGGTACTCACCGACGTAAGTCACGCCGTCGGGACGGACGTGCGTTCCGTGGCAGTTGTGCCATGTCCCGTTCGGGGGGCAAGGCGGTAAATAACTTTGTGCAAGGGTACTTCCTGCCACCAGGCAGAGCAGAGCAAAGCGGAAAAGAATGGACATGGTCGTTATCGTAACCAATCCTGTAACGGCTTGAAAGATCGCGCATCTTTAGCTTGCGAACGTTCTCATCATGGTTGAATTTTTTTCCCACGGAGATTTCGAACACCGCTCTTGTCACAAATATTTCACTTTAGACCGTCAAAATATTGAAATAAACAGGAAATCTCACTAGTGTCCCAACGTTTGCCATCAGACTTAACGTAACCCCATGATTTATTTAAATAAATCTGACTTTTTCCTTGTCCACGATTTGAATCGTTTTCCGGACTTGGGGCATGCTCGGCGGATCTCAT
>NZ_NESJ01000004.1 GCF_003063645.1 Limnohabitans sp. 2KL-51 | reverse complement strand
TACTGACCAGCTTCAACCAGATAGCACTGACCCACACGCGATTCCGATCTGCGCTGGCCGCCTGCCTTCGAACAAACCAAGTCAATTACATGGGTTGGCTGATCACCAAGCACATGAAGACGGCTGGCTCTGGAGCCCCTATCTGGGCGATTTTCATCAACTGGGCAGCGGAAAACCTATCCGTCGAACTCGATCGGCATGCAGAAAGCATATTGAGAGACTTCCTTTCGCCGATTGACAGCGATCTACAAAAGGCGATCTATGCAGAGCTGTCCAAATTAAAACAAGAAGCGGCGGTCTGATTGGCATGAAACTAGACCGCAATCCGGTTCAAAACAACAAGTTTCTGCTCCAGCGTGTAACCTACCGTGCCATAGTTATTGAACTCAGACCCACCGCTAGAGTAGCCGGTGATGCTCTCTGCCAAACGCGTGGGAATGTCGTTACAGGCCTTCATCCTGTCGATCAGGGCATGACGGAACATGTGACTTCTGAACTCTAGGTCGGCCAGGTATTTGTTCATGATGGCCGAGCAACTGTTGCTGCCATGGTAGTGCGCATACTGCGGCACTAGCCATTCACTGCCTTCGCACTTTGCCATATCCACCAGTCGCTTGGCCGCAAACAGCGACATCCCTACCAACGGTACCGCACGAATGCTGCTCTTGTTCTTTCGATTGGAAAGTGCATTTTTGCGAATCCAAATGTGCGGAATCGGGTGATCAAAAACACAATCCTCAACACGGGCGTACACAGGTTCGGACAATCGCAAGCCCGTATTCAACTGGATCAGTCCAATGAACTTGTAGGGCTTGAACCGCGTCATCAACTTTTGTTTGACTGCCAGCAACAAGTCATGGGTAATGACAGGCATTGGCCTGCGCTCATCTTCACCGGAAATTTTCAGAGCACGGAATGGGCTCAGTCTGTCTATGTCCAAACATCTGAATGCAACATTGAGCATGGCGTTCAATATCGCTGTTTGCTTGCGGACCGTCACGGGTTTCAAACCCAAACTCAGCAAATGGTCGCGAAAAATGCAAGCATGTGCATAACGTAGATCACATAGGTACAAATCACCCACTAAGGACGAAAAGCGCCTGAAAACATGCAAGACATCGCCCTTGAATTTACGGCCGTCACCTGCATCACTTTCATGGAGGTAAATCGCCACGGCATCCGAAATTTTGGGTTCGGCATGCATTTCTTTGCGGATGAAATAGTTGCCAATGAGGTCTGCAATGAACGACTCATCAAAGTCAACACCCCTTACCCGAACTGACCGCCGCAAGAGAGCTTCCGGGGTTGATTTAACAATCTCAAAGTGGCCGTCACTCATGCTCAAAATGGTCAATTTGCACCCAACAAATTTACTGTCAAAGACGCAGATGGACAACCGGATTTAGATGAATTTCCAGGACGATCTGGACAGAAAACCCACGAAATTTTCTACCCAAACTAAGCGCTACAACACCTCTCCTGCAGGCCTTGGATCCGTGTCGATACCGGAATCCAAATCAGCCGTGTAGCGCTTGTTTTACGCGTAACGTGAACCACTGCTAGGTGTTTTGATGATCCTGAAGCTGGACTTTCTGAGCTGTTCAGTGCTTATCAATCTTTAAATTCACTGAAAGAACCACCACACTAGTTCCAATGGGTATATGCTGAATTTTTAACACCTGTGAGCATTACTCATGAAAAGAAATAAAGCCTTCATTGCAGCGCTGCTTTTGATCGCGTCTACTGCTCACGCACAAGCTTGGCGCGACTGTGTAAGAAATTCCATTGGGCCTGGCGGATGCGAATCTATCGGACCAGGGGGCGGTATGTCTATCGGCCCTGGCGGCGGTCAATCCATTGGCCCAGGGGGTGGGCAGTCGATTGGACCCGGTGGTGGGATGTCCATTGGACCTGGTGGTGGTCAATCTATCGGTCCTGGCGGTGGCCAGTCAATTGGACCAGGGGGTGGCCAATCCATCGGTCCTGGTGGTGGCAGATCACTCGACAACCCAAGAGGTCTTAATCCCAACACAATGAGACCCTACGGTCAGTAGACACACCTCTTAAACAGTTTCACGTGCATAGCGAAAACCATTTTTGCTATGCCTGTCATCCCCATGGCCAAAGATTTTTAAAACGGCCATATTCGAGGCCAAAACCCCGCGTTTTCGGGTCTTTCGACGGTTTATCGTGGCATATTGGCTTGGCCTGGACCCATCGATTGTTGCTGCAACCCATAGGCATCGGCCTGGCTGAAGCTGCTTGAATGTGTGGGTCTGAGTACTGGCTGCGAGCTGGGCAGTGGTGGGGGTCTGTTGGGGGTCACTACTCTCGCCTGCTGGGGTACTGGACTTTTGGGTAGGGGTGGTTTCGGGGCAGGTGGTTTTGGCTTGGGGGCTGGTGGCTTTTTCGGAACAATCTTTTTAGGCTTGATCCTCTTAGGCTTGGGGGTGGCTGCAGCCTGCGCCTTGAGCCTGGCCTGCTCCTTGGCCTGTGCCATCACGGCAGACCAAACGTTGTCTGATATCAATCGCCAAAGAGCAAGTTGATCGTCCGCACTGGCTATTTCGTTAAATCGCATAGTTGCTCTCCTTTCTCTATATTTATTTAGCAAAAACACGACATCTCATACCCTCATTTTCGATCTGCTCATAAATAAAAATATGCGGATCAACGAACTCGTCAAACCCAAGACTCCAGAACAATTGAAGCTGGACCAACTTCGCGCCACGAGGGAACGCGCCACCACTGCTGTTCAACAGGAACGGGAACGACAGAAGACACAGCGTGCTCAAAAAGCTTTGCAGTTGTTGACCAAGCCTAAGTCCCCAACAACTAAAACAACCAAGCCCATCGGGGCCATAAAACCCATTGCGCCAATCAAGCCGATCTAACCAAAAGAAAGCCGACACCAAGATGAATCAAGGTGTCGGCCGTTGCTTTAAGCAGTGATCGCTTGTGTGGCTGCTTTAAGTAGCTGGCTTAACTGGCAGCTTCAACTTGCCCTTTTTGGCAGCGCCCTCCTCCTTGCCAAACGCAGCCTTGACCAAACCACTGAATGCTTCAATGCGCGCATCCAGCTCTCCGGCATCCACAGCAGCACGCAAAACTTCAAGCGTGGTGATAACGCCTGCGATGGTGTCAGTCTCTATGGCGTTCTTTCCTTCGACCACATCCAGAGTGCGTGCGCCATAGCGTACGGTGATGCATAGCTTGCCGTTATCTCCAGACCACCACCATGGTTTCAACCGCTTGGGAATTTCAACTCGGCGCATTTCGCCTGTGGCATCGTCCCGAACCGTGCGAACCTTGACCGGTACAAATTCAGTACCTGACTGAACGGCTTTGGCCATTTGAATCTGCTCATGCAGCTTGGCGCTGAGCTTTTGCCTTCTGGCATGCGCTGGGCTAGTGCCCTGCTGACGCTTGCTGGCGATGAATTTCAATGCATTGAGACCTGACATTTGCTACTCCTTGTGTGTTGCAGGAATAACAAATTTATTGTCAGACCGTGGCTCTGAGCAACCGAATCATTGGTAACCCGACAGTCTGGAAGGACACCACTGGTAGCTTCAGCCAATCAAGATGTTGGGGAACACCGATTTGTACCCTTTGGCCAAAGCTTCCTCTTGCTCGATTCTTTTCTTGTGCTCGCTTTCCTCGATAGCAGCGTTCAAGGAACGCGGTTTGTAACGCTCCAACTGCTTAGGGGTCAAATGCCAATAAGGATTGCCCGTTTGCTCGCGCATCTGCATTTCAATCTCGGTCTTGAAATCCACGCCCAAACGACGCTTGAAGAAGATGGCGTCATGAACATTGGCAATTGGTATGTGACCTTTTGTCAGTGCTACGCGCCTGACGATATCCATCACCTGTGTCTCGCCGTGCTGATACAGGTAAGCCATGACCTTGGCTTTGCTGGGTCTACCACTGTCGGTTTGCAGGAAGCTTGCTTGAAGCAAATCTGGACGGTGCTTTTTAACGAGCTCATACAGGTAGTCGTCCAAAGCGTTTTGTTCTTTGATGAAAAGCTTGACGGTCTTGTCGGAGAGAAATCGCTTTCTATCGTCTCCGTTTTTCAAGATGTCTACCAAGGCTGGATTGGTCCAATTGCCAGATGCGTCCAACCAACCATTGGCCGTTTGACGAGCACCAAAGCTAATGGCTGTGAAAGCTTGCTTGAGCAAGACAGGTTGCAGGTCTTTGGGCACTGGACTCGTGTCGCCAAACGTGAAATGCCTGATCGTGGCCATCAAGTCGGCCTTGTCTTCTAGGTACAGCAAAGAGGCTGGGAAATGCTTGCGCAAATCCACATCTAATCCTGCATCGCACAACAAGCTTCTGGCGTACCCCATCTTCCAAGCCACCACACTGCTGCGAATGTCGTATTCCCAGCAATTGCCCAACATGGCTCTTCTCAAGTCCTTGTTGACGTTTTGCACACTGGTGCCTTCGTAGTACGTGCGCCCAAACTGACTGGGTTTGACGCGCTGCACGTAATAGCCCTTGGTGAAGGTGGCGACGCCAATGATCGACAAGGCTTGGCGAAGAATCGTGTCTTTTTGAGCGCCCTTGATGTGCAAGGATTCCATCTCCACCCAGTAAAGGTAGGCCTTGACGGATTCGATATCTACCGGCACCCAATGAAACAGTTCAGCCAATTTTTCTTCTTGCCAAACCTGTCCGTATTCAGGGTACAGATGATCAAACAACGCCTTATTGGATACTGGATCGCCACTGAGGTAAGCGTCAATTTCCTCATCCGTGGTTGCAGTAGCCAATGATCCGGGAAGTACGGTCAGAGTGTTGTGGATTGTGATCAAAGGCGACAACTTCACCTGCGTGTACTGGCCGGTGAATTTGCTGCCTGGAACAACGGTCTGAAGCAGCTCCAAATTGTTTTCTCGCAGCCATTTGTGCATGCGAACCTTTTTAGGCCCAATTTGCCCTCCCTTGTTGGCCAGTTGCTCCATGGAAACCGCGTACAAATCAAACTTGAGTTGTTCAGGGGTTCTGCCATGCTGCAAAGCGTCGAACAGCATGGACTCGACAAGAGCAACGTATTTAGCCAATGCACGCGCGGCTGAGGCTGCTGGCCTGGGAAAGGCCTTTTGCAAAGCAGTCTCGACAGATTCATGAACGGTGACTTTGATCACGGGGTGCACACTCCTTGATGGCAGAAATCCAGGATTTCACATGTATTTAGCGCCTTTTCATAGATTTCGGCAATTACGAAAAAAGTCACATGCATATAGTAATTTCAATCATTCAATTGAAAAATCACCTGATCCAAATGGCATCTTGAATTGGCGCAGCCACCTGATGCCGCAGGCATGCAGCTCCTTGCTTAGATCAAGTCCTGTGCAAACCAGTCAAGTAGACATGTCTTTTTTGATCTGGATAAGTACTTGATGCGCACATACAAAGCATCAGTCAAGGTCAAGGTCAACGGAAGAACGCAAGTCATTGCCACGGAAATCCGAGCACCAAATGCGCAAGACGCCCGATGGCTGCTTTGGGCCATGTATGGGTTTCACAGCATCCAGTCAGGACCAACGATTTCATGAGTTCAAATTAATACGTACTCTTGTAAGGCGTTCAATTTGGACAAACTGAGGCGGCCAAGAAAAGAATTCAAATGGCTCATCCCATGAGCCTAACCATCCACTACCATCCCAGTATTGATAATTTTGTGAGTTTTGGCCATGCATTTGCCGAACAGGCTTGTTTCTCCCTTTTTGGCCATATTGCTTCTGTGCTCAATTTCGAACACTGCATTCGCAGCGCCACCCAATTCTCGCCAACTCTACGAGCGCATCCGTCCGTCTGTCGTTGAAGTGGTAACGAAAAATCGGACCAACTTGGGCGTTTCTTCCGTGGCAAGTGGGTTTGTGACCCACCGAAAAGATTGGGTCATCACCAACTACCACGCCATCTCAGATTCAATTTTTGAGCCGGACGATCACACACTGCAAATTGTGTCGATGGACCAAGGCGAGCTCAGGGCCGAAATCGTGGCTGTCGACATTCAAAATGATTTGGCCATTTTGAAAGTTGAACAAGCCCTGCGAGTTCCCTTATTGGAATTGCGTGAGACTTTGCCCGACCGCGGCGAGTCAGGCTATTCCATGGGCAAACCCGGTGGTTATCAACACAGCATCGTGACGGGTACTTTTAATGGCGTTACAGACAAAACCTCGACACCATTGATCATTTTCAGTGGCGCTATCAACGGGGGCATGAGCGGTGGACCGACCTTGGACGGAGAAGGTCTGGTCATTGGTGTGAATGTGGCAACCAGTACCAAATACCAGTTGGTAGGACTGGCAGTCCATGCTGAGGCTGTAGGTCAACTAATTCGGCTCAACAATCCGCAAAAATCACCCAGTTTGGATGACTTGCGCAAAGACATCGCACGCCAAGTCAGCGCATTCAATCAACAAATCGTGATGCGCTTTGACCTTCCAACACACAGCGTTAGGCGCCTTGGTCCTTTCCAGGTGAGAGGCGATATTTCCAGAGACGAGCCTTGCTCTGCTGCCCGCAAAGACACACCAAACGACCACTACAAAAGAGTTGACCAGCGGTGTGACTCATCAACAAGCTTGTACATCTCGGACAAACAGAACGCGGGCCACATCGTCATGGGCAGTTTTTGGTTCAACAGCGAAATAATGAGTTCACATGGCCTGGCACGATTGGTGGAGGACCAATTAACTCGTCTGCGCAACGTCAAAGACAACGATGGCCCTACTGCTTCATGGAGTTGCACCGAGCAACGCTTGCGAGGTCGTTTTGATCTGCCCATTCAACTACATGCATGCAGACGTGCTGTCGAAAAACTACCAGGCTTGTTTGACTATCGATTTCGATACACACCGCTGGTGTCAGGCCAGGATGCTTTGCTGGTGGCCATCGGCATGTCTGGCTTTGATGATCAAAGCGCCCGCGCCATCTTGCTCAAAAGTATGGACAGCCTGAGCTTTACCCCAAAGGCTAAACCATGATGTCACGCTCTCTCATAGCTGCACCCGTTTTGATCTTGGCTTGGCTGGCAGCTCAGCTATGGGTCTATTTGCCAACCTACAGCAGCGTCGCCGATGCAGCATTCATCACCAAGTTGATGGTTGAGGAAATCGCCATCTTGGCTTGCTGGATCAGCGCCTGGTCCTGGGTAACTTGGCAAGAACAAGGTCAAACAAGGCTAGCTGAACACACCATCATTGCCGCTGGTGCATCCTTCATAGATGCGGGTGTTCTCAACTATGCTTTGCCGTGGATGTTCTTTAACTTGGGCTGGCCATGGCCCACCGACACGCACAACATCCCGAATACAGTAATCATCACGCTGGCTGCACTGATTCACCTCCACTTGGCAAGCCGCATAGGATTGAATCTGCGCTTATTCGCTTTGTGGCTTGCCGTTAGTGTTTTGGCCATATCCCTTGTGACGGCACACACTTGGGCCAAAAAGAACGATCGGGCTGCGGCCGATAAGTTACCTTATTCACCCAACATCTATGCCCCAACTTTTGTGGTCAAACCTGAGCACAAACTTCAAGAGGGTTTGGAGCACATGTGGACCAAAGCGTGGGGGGATCAATAAGCAATCGACTGCAGGGTTTGTCTATTTTCTTTGCGTGAGCAACTGATGTTGTTAAATCAATTGCGCTTGTTTTAACAACTACAAATTTTCAGCCGGTCGAAAGTCTCTTGCTCATCCGAGTGGCACTGGCAATCATCCTTGCTGCCTCCAGTGACAAATAATCTTTGTGCGGCTGAATGCCGACTCTGCCCAGGTCAAGCCGGTCACCGTCCCAACATGACTGAATGGTGGCGCATGTGTGAACATCACCACCGCTGTGGTGCTCCATGGCAAAACAAAGCTTATCGAGTTGCACGGCCTTTAAGTCGAAAAACCGCCCATTGAGCGAAGCAGCAAACTCAGCAGCCCTAGCCCCATGGAGTCTGTCTGAATACTCATTGAGCCTCTGACTGTCGTGAAGAAATGCGAACAACTCAACCACCAGGACATCGGCCTCGCGCTCACGCCCTACCTTCAAACCATGCAAACGCACCCTCGCCCAGTGTGCCGGGCCATGGGCACCATGTCGGCTGATTTTGAATTGATCCAGGACATGCCTGAGCAAGCCGCTGCGATCGAAATCCGGTGTGGATTCAAGTGTTGCGAGATCCATAGAGGCCTTGTTATTAGCTGTTAACAGTGGCTTTAAGCCCAAGCGATGTAAACCGATGTGACGACTTGGCCCATCAACTCCCAGGCCCACACAACTGTCGGTTTGCTTTATGCGAAAGCCTGAAATCTTACGTTTATCCAGGCTCATCTGGCGAGCCTCTCCCGGCCTACCCTCTAGAGAACTCTGCCCGCATCCTTTCAAACAAGAACAATCAATGACAATTTAAATTGTCATGTTGACAATTACAAAATACAATGTCATCATGACAACAGATGATGGCATCCAAGACTGGCAAGAGGATGTCTTTACCAAGGAACCCAGACCATGAACAAGCACTTAGAACGAATGCGAAAAGACTTCCAAGGCAGCGCTGACGACCTGATTGCCAGTGCGCAAGAGGTGGCAAAAATTCTCAATTTAGATCAAGAAGCCACTGAAGGAAACGAACGATTGGTTCGCCACTATGTCTCCGTGGGTGTCGTGGACAAGCCGACAAGAGAGGGGCGTGACGCACTCTACGGGTTCAGGCACTTGGTTCAATTTGTGGCTGCAAGACGATTATTGGCCGAAGGCCTCCCCTTGGCCAAGATCGCCAAGTTCACAGGTGCCGTTCCTACCGAGACGCTGACCGAATACTTGGAGAACCCAAACAAAACCAACGAAGCCGAGCTTCTGGTGGCTGTGTTTCGCTCTGAATCAACCACACGCAATTCGCCGCCGCCCGCCTCCCGCCGTCCACCCCCAGCCAAGCCTCCACAAAGCATGGCCACGGGCATGGGGATGGTCGATGTCGTCCATGAAATGCGTGAGATGGAACAGAGGGTTCGCGATCAGCTGCAGGTCATGCAAAAAAAGGTGCACCTGATGGTTGAAGACGCTGTGAGGAACATGAGCGCCCAGCCCATGCAAGTGCAGGTCTTTGCTGACGAATTCAAACAAGCCGTTTCATCTTTGGCACGAATGATGGACGAGGCAACACATCGCTTTGACTCGATGCTTAAAAAGCCCATGCTGATGATTGAAAAGCAAATGGAACAGCAAAAGTACATGTTTGAAGAAGCACATCGCCAAAAAGATTTTTTGGATCAGATGTTTGGATCTTTGCTGAAAGAACAGCGACAAGACGTCCAGGTCCTCTTTGCTCAACAAACGGCTAGCTTCAACCAATTAATCACTTCGATTCATATGGCTAACGACGAAACAAAGCACCGCATAAGCGCTCTCGAATCCATCTTGCACGACAAGCTCAACCGGCTTGAAGTGGAGATGAAGATTCAAAAAAACAACCCCTAACCCCCCGCCCCAAAACGAAAGCAGGTGTATTGTGAAAATCGTCATCAATCCCATCAGACCAGCCTTGTACGACTCAGACCAAGACTTCCATGTTTTGGTACGTTTGCAGTCTGAGCCCAAAGTGGGCTTTAAACGCACTCCTCTCAATTTGGCAGTCGTAGTTGATCGCTCCGGATCCATGGAAGGCACAAAACTGACTGAGGCCAAGCGTTGCGTCTTGGAACTGATAAAGCGCATGAACCCGCAGGATCACGTAGGCATTGTTCAGTACGACAACCAAGTCGACACAGTCCTACCGCTGTCTCCTGTATCCGAAATTGGCAGTGTGGTCGAAACCTTGATTCAGGGCATAACGGCAAACGCCAACACTGATTTACACGCTGGATGGCTGCGGGGCGGTGAGATGCTAGCGCCAACGGCAGGTCAGGACACAACATGCCACGTAATCTTGTTGTCAGATGGTCAGGCAAACAGCGGTATTACCGACGCTGATCGAATTTGCAAACAGATCTCAGCACTTGCGGAAGCAGGAGTCACCACAACCACAATAGGCCTAGGCGCAGACTTCAACGAAGTATTAATGACTGCCATGGCGCAAGCTGGGCAAGGCAACGCTCACTATGGCGAGCGGGCAGTTGACTTGTCTGAAACGTTTGACGCCGAAATAGGACTGCTTTCTCAGCTGCAATGGCGAAACGTCAAACTGTCGATGACAAACAATGCGGATGACATCAAGGTCATCAACTCGTACGAACGTACGGAGGATGGATGGCGCATGCCCTCTGTGGCAATGGGCTCGGAGTGCTGGATGTTGATTCGCATGTCCATGAAAGAGGCAGTCCGTTGCCAAAATGAACATGGCTCAGCCCTGACGGTGAAAGTGCAGGCTGTCGACTCAAGCGGGCAAATGTTTAATTTCCAAGGTCAATTGAATTCATTGCCAGCTACAACTGAGACGGAATACGCAGCAATGCCAGCACATGAATTGGTTGAGCGAAGAATGAAAGAGCTCTCAGCTGCTCAACTTCAGCTTCAAATTCGAAATGCGGCACTGGCGGGCAACTGGATACAGGTGGAGCAACTGCTGTCTCAGTTTGAAACCATGGGTAAACAAGAACCCTGGATAGCCGCATCAATCGCGTTTACGAGGCAGCTGATGAGCGAACGCGACGAGAGTCGTATGTCAAAAGAAATGCTTTACAAGTCACGAAAAATGAACAACCGTTTGTCCAGCACAGATGAGATGATTTTTAGCATGCAAAGCGACTTGGAAGAACAAGCTTTTTTGCGGCGTAAGTCAACTGAGGGACGCAGGTCTGAGACTTAAAAATGAAAACGACCACCTTCTATCTGAACATTCGAAGATTCAACGCCCTCTTGCCGCTGCTTGCCATATTGTTGATGGCATTAGCGTTGGCTTGGGGGGCCTTCTTTAGCGATACATCCCCTCCTCCAAAGTCAGTGATACCACCTGACAGAAAAGAGAGTGCTTCGAGCGAAGTACTTGATCTTAGCAAGCTTGATGTCGAACTGGATCTAGGGCCTAAGCTTGTGATGCTGAAGGTTGTTATCCGAAAGAAGTCTGGCTCTGATTACAGCCGATCAGCAATTCGGAACTTGGTGTTTGTAGAGGATGACAGCACAGATTTGAAATGGGTTTTTCCCACACAGCAGCAAGAATTGGTCAGTGTTCATCCCCTGATGAATTCGAATGGAGTCATCAAGGGAATTTATGTTGAAGCTATTGATAAAGAGAATGCTGTGAAATCTTCTGAGCATGAGCCTCGCTCAATTTATGTAGTACCACTAGATGGAGCGGGATACAAGAAAATTTTGTCCAATGTCGATGAGGTGATCAGTAGACGCAACGATGCGAATAAGTTGCGGCTGATCTATCAAAAAGACAACACAATTCGAATGGCACAAGTTGATATGCAAGATTTTCTGATCACTGGTGATCACGAGCTTGCAAAAATGACAGAGTTAAAAAAATAAAAAGGGATGCAGCAGAAGCTAAGCAGGTTGGTTCTTCGGATTTTTTACAATAGTACAAAAGTACTTGATAATTCCACAAACGGTATGGCACTGGGATTTCTGAATATTGCAAATATGGCAATGTGTGCGCAAATGTTTGAGGAGGTAAAAAAGAAATTAAGACCAGCGCTCACTGGACAGTATGTAAGTTTTTTTTAACACTTGTTCCACTTTAAATTTATAAGGATTGATGACTGATGCCAATGAACGACTCACAGATCCGGGCAGTTATTGAACAGCAACTAGCTATATACCCAGGCACTTTCTATGGAGCTGCTCAAAACGCTCCTCGTAACGCCAATGGTACTCGGGCGCTCGAGGCTCTTAATCAAGTCGCGCAAGGCGATATCGAAACAGCGGCGCAAACTGAGGAGGACGGTCATGCCACTGAGAGTTGATCAAATTCAGCTCGCCCCTAACGGTCCGATTGGTCCTGTCATTGTTGATTCTCTTGCAAACTTTGACTTGATTGTTGTGACCGGCACAAATGGTGCGGGTAAATCAACGTTGATCGAACCGCTTCGGAGACCTGGCCCCACAACAGGCAGAGCTTCGTGCATAAATGAAGCAGGCGAACGAACCGACTACATCGCGCAAGGCGTGAATCAAAAAATCACGTCCATCACATCCATTGAACTGATGTCGAAATTTGTCGGCTTCGAGCAAGCGTTGGCGTTGGCCGCTGGTACGATTCGCTTCTTGCATGAGGGACGTTTGTTGGCACAACTAAAAAGAAGTCTCAATGCACTGGTTGGTAGTAACGTCAATGCTGAGTCGCCCCTGCTCAACAATCACCGTATGGCTTACTTGCAAGCAGATCAACTTTGTGCTAACACAGTCCGCACTGAGGCGGAATACAACCGAATTGGCGAAGGGCTCGCCTTGCGCACTGCCGCTCGATGGCAGCGTCTTGATCTGAATGCGCAGGAATCCGTTCGTCTTAATGCGGAAAATACACTTCGACCCCAAGCGCGCAGCATCGCTGGTCTTTACGAACTGCGCCAGTTGCTGGCAGAACTTATCGGTCTTCCAGTTCCGGCTTCTGCAATCGAGAGCAATGCGTCGCTTCTACATACGGCAACAGATGAATTACGAGTGGCCCTCAATCATGCGGCCACATTAATTTCTAATGAGGCCGCTTTTGACGCGAACCTAGAAATCAGTCAGTTTGCCGACGAGATTTTAGAGCGATGTTTAGAGGCTTCGGAAAAAATTAGCCTGTTGCTTACTGCAAGAGATGTTCTTCGTGAGTGTCGTAACAGTGCTCTTGTTTATATAGGTAACCAAAATGCCTTGGGATGCATTACTGAAAATTGTGTGGTGTGCGATGGCCGAGTCAATTCAGTCGAACTGTCAGCATCGCTTGAGGCGCAGGTCGCCGGCGAGGATAAAGAAGGTCAGAGACTTCGGGGCGTGTTGAATGACATTGATCTTGCCCGCGTGAGTCTGGATAAAAAGTTGGGTGCATTCAAAGCTGCGGACGTTCGCGCGCGGGAGGAGCACAAGCGTATCGTGGGTGCGATCAGTAACGTCTTGCCGACACTTCACGGTGCCATCAACTGGGATCCTGAGGTAGTCAATTCAGTCAACGTGCTGCGTTTTCAAAGCCAACAATGGATGCAAGAGCACAGCGTTGCGCCGAGTATTGATGCGGTGGATGCAGCTAGCACGCTTTCTGCACTCGCCAAGCAGAAATTTGATGAGTTGGTAGTCACTGAGCAGCGTCTAAATACCAACCTTGAAGTCGATCAAAGAGAATTCAGTACTCTACAAGCCCTCGGTGTTGCGCTGTCAATGCGGCATGCGCTCGATGCGATTCCTTGGGAGGCCAATTTAGACCAGATTGATGCAACACGACGTCTCGCAGCGCAGCGTGATCGTTGGATCGCGGTCATTGACACCATTTCGAAGGAGCTTGAAGCTCGCGCGGCGGAAGCCGCTAGGCTAGTTGTAGACGATCCGGGAGTACAACTAAGATTTCGGCGTTTAATTGAGCGGCTTCCGAACCATCGTAGGCTAAACGATCTCCAATTCCGTGGCGGCACGGTTGAACTAGAGCAACAGAATGCCGGTGACACTCTGTCTGAGGGTCAGAATGTACTTGTCAATATCGCGGCGGCGATTGCCGTGGTTGGCATGGTCGCTGGAACGCCCGACCACCGCCCTGGTTGGATTGTTTTTGATGAACCAACGAACGGACTAGATTCAAAAGGTTGTTCGCAGGTTGCTCAGTACTTAGGTGCATTGACCATAGCTGATATTCCTTGCCAGGTTGTGGTTGCAACATTCGATACAGTATTTGCGGAACAACTTATGAGCTATGCCGTATCGCAGGGGAACCGACGTGTGAAGCATGTCTCCTTGCCGGAGTTCCAGCCTGGCAATGCGGTTACGCCTGTCATTCGCGAACGCATCCCCAACCCTGTTATTTAAAAGGTGCCACATATGGTCAACCTCTCCAATTCCTCAACGATTTTGCTTGAAGCCGTTCTCAACCAAAAGGGCGCCCAAGTGTTTGGCAGTTGGTTTCAGGACGCAGTGGCCCATGCGCTTAGCACGATGGACGTCTATCAAGGGTGTTACATGAACAGAGGAGCGGGACAGCCAGACATCATCAGCGGGAGAACCGGCTTTGAAGTTAAGAGTATCGCGAATGGCACGGTGGCACTTGATGGAAACTATCAAGCGATCCGATCACAGTACTACCATTTCAAACTCGTTGGACTTCGGACTGACGTAAAGCCATTTCCACTTTGGGTTATAGAGATGCCATTGAACCCACCAGAAAGCGTCACATTTCGCCGCATCATGGACGCCCGCACTCCTGTAGACGAGGAACTCAATCGAGAACTGGCAAGCCGTCTTTCCAATGTGTTGGTCGCTGCCGGTACTTCATGGACTGAGGCTTTAGATCGCGATACCGGATGTAATGCTCTTCGACGGGCGGCCGGGACGGAATCGCTAATTTGATGAATTGTTCTCCTGCCCGTGCCTCTTTACTATAAATTGATCATCCCGTACTGTTACGAATATCAATCCGATCCGATTTCAAAAATAAACTGCATCAACATCCAAAGCTGCTCAACCCAGTGATTCAGTGAGCCTATTTAGCAACTAATCGTTGTAGACGCCGATGTCAAATTGAACACCTGTGACAATTGCGCGTTGGCCCGTTCTTCTGTAGTGAAGAGTAGTGGTCAATCGCCAAACGGTACAACTTATTACAGATAAAAAAAATTCAAGATCGTCGGCAACAGACAGCCTTATAAAAAGAACTCAATACTCACTGGGCAGCATAATGACCCAGTGCTCCCCGTCCCAGCAGGCGTAAAGCGTTTGCTCAGACAAGGGGAAGTCCGTAAACGGGATCTCTTGTCTGGCATGCTCATGGCCGTTGCCGTCTTCATAAACCATGGTCGCTCGGGTGCCTTCCACTGTGACTCGGATCAGCACAAACCAGTCCTCAGTGCCAATCTCGCTTAGGTGGCTGGCAACTGCATCCATCATCCAAAAACACTCGGCCTCTTCTGCCAAGTACTTGGTGCCATCTGTCAAAAGGTGCCTACGGCTGATCCGGTAGTAACGCTCTGTACCGGTGAAGTGCGAAAGTTGGCTTGCATCGAATTTTTTCATCTGTAGTCCTCTTTGTATGACCACAGTTTTGTGTCAGACACGCAGATGGACAACCGATTTCAAGAGTCCCGACAGATTGGACGGATACCGACTCAACACCGCTTTTTGAGTCTGTTCGTTTTTGGCATTGAGTTGAAGTTGTGTGTGATTTGTTCGGCGCTCAAGGCTTACATGCGCCAAGCAGCACACACAAAAAGTCCATGCGTAAAACGCCCTACACCACGTTTTTCTTTGGGTCCGAATACTCAGAGTGCTGACTCAACCGATCAGCGCTTGTAGGGCTTTTTTGACGCCCTGCCCTGCTGCGCACTGAAAGAGTGCGAAATCGCGGCGGAAATCTATGAAAAACATGCTTTTCCATGATTTCGGTGGTTGAGCATTGAAATCATTGAAGAAAATTTCAGCGAAAAAGTTATCCACAGGAAGTTCATCCTGAGCCAGATCTAGTCTGAAACCCGCCACATTGGCCGGGCACCGGTTGTCCAGATAAATATGTGAAAACACAATGCAGTCAACGCAAACACATGATTACAGGAGAACTTAAATGGCACAGGCAAAAACACTGACTAAAGACGAATTGGCGCGCGTACTGGACTACATAGACACGCGCCGCTTTGCGCAGCGCAACAGGGCAATGATGTTGCTCACGCACCTGGCGGGCTTGCGCATTGGCGAGGTGGCCTGCTTGCGTTGGAGCGACGTGATCAACACAGATGGCACAGTGAAAGAAGAAATTCGCTTGCTACCCGACATGACAAAGGGCAGACACGCTCGCACAGTTTTCGTCAACATCAAATTGCGCGAGGAGTTGGAGACTTACGCAGCACAGGCCAAGTGCGTGGAACGTAGCTACCCATTTTTTGCGAGCCAAAAAAGCATCCGTACTGGGTTCAGCGCAAATAGCCTAGCACAGACATTTGCGTTGTTGTATTCAGGTGCAGGACTGCAAGGTGCGAGCAGTCATAGCGGTCGCAGAACGTTTTTGACGTCATTGGCCAACAAAGGCACTGCCATTCACATTCTCAAAACTTTGGCTGGCCATCGCAGCATCCAGACCACTGCCGCATATTTGTACAGCAGCCCAACCCAGTTGAAGGCTGCAGTTGAACTTGTCTAGGCCTGATCTCAACGGGTCTCTTCGCAGACAAGCAACCGAATCAGTAGAGAATTAATTTAAATTGAAAAATTCTCTTTAAACTTTAATTTTAATAAATTTCAATTAACGCTGAGGGTGTTGGCAGGTCAATAAAATATGTTGCAATTTTCCTTGCGACACGATATGCTTATGTGAAATAGGAGTGTTTATGAAAAAATTTCTTACCGCATTCGCTACTCTTGCAGCTGCCTTTGCCGCGGATGCTGCCCCAACGTCCTCAAACGCTGCGGCCTCTTCATTTGTGAAAGATTCACAAAACATCTCTATGGCTCAGACTTCATCTCTTGGTGAGAACATTTCAATCAAGGATGCTAACGGCGATGAGTTCAATTTTGTACTCAAAAGAGCCGAAGATACTGGTTTGCTGATGGCATACCACTCTTCGCACAGATCACATAGCTCGCACAGTTCGCACCGATCCCACTACTCTAGCCGCTAATGCTCGAATTTTGAACGGTCTGATAGTCCGCCTTTGGCGGACTTTTTTATATCGGATTTCATAATGAAATTGAATTTGAGCAAAGAAATCTATAGCCTCGAAGCAACTCAAAAAGCAGCTTATCGTTTCATTGATCGAGTCACCATACTGATCGAACCAGCTGGCGAAGAGTGGCTATGCGAAATTGAGCCCGTAGCAGGCCACGAAGATAAGTTTAATGAGCACATTGCCAACTTTAAACGAGAACTTCTTGATCAACAGCTGCGAAAGAAAATCAAGGAAGAGACTGAAGATGTTCGTAACCTGATCCTGGCCTATACGTTTTCACGCACAGGATTACAGGGGTGACAAAATTTAGCCCTCTTATCGAATACAAGGCAACTCAAGGCCAGTATCAACTGCTGCCCTTCAAATTTGAGCCCTTGGATGATCACGAAGTGGTGATCACAAACTTTGTAGGTGAATTCGCCTTCATTTCACGCGAAGACTTGGAGGCGACTCTTAGTAAGAAGCTCGATCCGAATAGCAAAATTTACTCTTTACTGCGTTCTCGCCACTTCATCAAAGAGAATGGTGATGAAGCCAGCATTGAGTTGTTGGGTCTAAAGACTCGAACGAAGTACAACAAGCTACGAAACTTCACCAACTTGCACATCTTCGTGGTTACGCTTCGCTGCGATCACAGCTGCCAATACTGCCAAGTCTCACGTCAGTCTGAAAACAAAGTTGCCTTTGATATGACGATTGACATGGCTGAAAAAGCCCTTGCAATCGTCTTCAGATCGCCGAACCCTGCCATCAAGATCGAATTCCAGGGCGGTGAGCCATTACTCAACTTCGATCTCGTCAAGCACATCGTACTCAGGGCAAAAGAGATCAACGAAACTCAAAAACGTGATCTTCAATTTGTGATCACAAGCACATTGACTCTGGTAACAGACGAAATTTTGGTTTTTTGCAAGTCTCATAAAGTCTATCTTTCCACTTCGCTCGACGGTCCAGAGGACCTGCACAATCGGAACCGACCCAGACCAGGCCGTGACAGTTACGCGCGGTTCGTAGAGGGCCTAGAAAGAACACGAGGCGTGCTCGGATTTGACGCTGTGTCGGCCCTAATGACTACTTCACCGGCTAGCCTGACACGAGCCAAAGACATTGTTGACGAGTATCTCAAGCATGGCTTTGATGGAATCTTCTTTCGCCATTTATCACCCTATGGATTTGCGATTAAAACAAAGAGCTATGGTGCATACAACGTAGATAGGTGGCTGAAGTTCTATCAAGAAGGTCTCGACTACATCATCGAACTTAACAAGCAAGGCGTGCGGTTCACGGAGCATTTCGCTGCGCTAATGTTGACGAAAATGCTGACGTCAAACGATCCAGGCTATGTTGACCTAATGAATCCATCGGGTGCTGGCATCGCAGCCGTAGTCTTCAACTATGACGGGGACATCTATGCCTCCGATGAAAGTCGGATGCTACGAGAAATGGACGATACAACCTTTAAGATTGGTAACCTCTTTACGAGCAGCTATGAGGATGTTTTTACCAATGAGGTACTGCTTGGCGCACTTGAAGATTCATTTACGTTGTCTGCGCCAATGTGCAGTGATTGTGCTTTTGAGCCTTGGTGCGGCGCTGATCCGGTGTATCACCATGCAATGCATGGAGATGTTCTCGGCCGCAAGCCCGAGTCGGAATTTTGCAAGCGCATCATGGGCGTGGTGAAGTTGCTCCTAGAGCGCATGAAGTCTGACCAGCAGGTCAAAACTATTTTTATGAGGTGGGCAAACAGATGCTGATGCTCTCCGGTCGAGTCGTTCGTAAGTCAGACGTACTTTCTGACATCAAGGAACCGCGTCTTTACAGTCTGTCGACCAACCCCTACTTGCCTTTGCCCCTCAGGGGTAAGAAGGCCTTCCTAGCTAGAGATTCTTCACCTGTACCTACTGGCTTCGGACACTACTTTGTTCTTCCTAGTGCGTCTTCGGAGGGGTTTCCACCTGACAAAACAACCGGTCTGGGCCTAGAGTTTGACTACTTTGGCGATGGAGATGTCGTTAGTTTGTTAGCCGACGGCCGTATTCGATCGCTCTTTCGCGCCAATTCAAACCACAACAGTATTTTGCTGACTGAGCAATGTAACCACTATTGCCTGATGTGTTCGCAGCCGCCAAAGCGCGTTGATGACAGCTGGCTGCTAGCAGAAGCCTTCGAGGCTATAAAAATGATGCCTCGCGAAACAAAAGAAATTGGTTTCACTGGAGGAGAGCCTACGTTATACGGAGATGACTTCATCAAGCTACTCCATCACACCAAAAGTTGGCTGCCCCAAACGAGCTTGCATGTTTTATCCAATGGGCGGGCCTTCGCAGATGAGGCGTTTTCCAAGGCTTACGCTCAAGTAGAACACCCAGATCTAATGATCGGAATTCCAATTTACTCTGCCGATGCGAGTGTGCATGACTATGTCGTTCAATCCAAGGGCGCGTTCGATGAGACCGTGCGAGGCGTACTCAACCTTAAACGCCATGGACAGAGGGTTGAGATTCGAGTAGTCATCCACAAACAAACCTGTGAAGGTTTGTCAGAGCTGGCAAATTTTATTTCTCGCAACCTCCTCTTTGTCGATCAAGTGGCATTGATGGGACTTGAGCATATCGGCTTTGCTAGGGCTAATATCGATAGCCTTTGGGTAGATCCAATTGAATACAAGGATCAGCTTAGTGAAGCAGTAAGAATTTTAACAAGCTACGGCATACGTACAGCGGTCTACAACCATCCTCTTTGCTTGGTAAATCCAGATGTCTTACCTGTATATGTCAAGTCCATATCAGATTGGAAAAACGAGTTTGCCAAAGAATGTGCCCCTTGCGTCCGAAAGAGTGAATGCGGTGGATTTTTTTCATCAGGTATCCGTAACGGATACAGCCAATCCATCACACCCTTTTTGTGAAAATTCATAGTGTTGCTACACCACGCTTTAACTGATTTGAATCGACTATTCAATGACTAGACCTACTGCGTCTGACAGGGCGTTCGGAGTATTGCTTTGCATCTGTGCGGCATCTGCAGCCTTATATGCCGCTTGGAAATCAAACGTAGCTCTCTCTGTGTCACTTATCTTGCTCACCTCCGTCATGGTAGTCATGGTCCTGTGCTGTCCAACCAAATTCACAAGACTGAAGCACGGATGGCTGTGGCTAGGCGAGCGAATTGGTTCTATCGTCAGCCCCATAGTTTTGGCAGCACTCTACTTCATCGTATTGACTCCTACTGCTGTTATTTCACGCTTGGTTGGCCGAGACGCCTTGAGGCTTAAACGCCCTACCTGTTCTACTTATTGGATTACGCGGCAACAGCTCGAGCGCTCGCAAAGTGATTTTTTTAGACAGCAATACTAAAAAAAATGAATCTTCTTTATGAACTTCTTCAGTTTCTTAGAGCCAGAAAAAAACTCTGGCTCCTTCCGATTATTTTGATCATGCTCACGTTGGGAGGTTTGATGGTAGCCGCCAAAGGATCCATCCTTGCGCCTTTCATTTACACTATCTTCTGATTAGATGCGCATTCTTGGGATTTCCGCTTATTACCATGATGCCGCTGCGTGTCTACTGGTGCACGGTGAGATCAAATGCGCGGCACAAGAAGAACGATTCACGCGGGTCAAGCATGATCCTAGCTTTCCAATAAACGCGATTCGATTCTGCCTTGAATTTTCCAACACACAGCCGTCGGAAGTCGACTACGTCGTTTTCTACGACAAGCCTTTTTTGAAGTTTGAAAGACTTCTGGAAACGTACCTTGCTTTTGCTCCGAGAGGATTTCGTAGCTTCTCTTTAGCCCTTCCTAGTTGGATTAAGGACAAGCTATTTCAAAAATCTCAGTTGTTGCAAGACTTGACAGAGCACGTGGGCCAAAACGTAAATTGGACACCTCGCTTAGCTTTCTCAGAGCATCATCTGAGTCATGCGGCAAGTGCATTTTTCCCTTCACCCTTTGAGTCGGCGGCAATACTAACGATGGACGGGGTCGGGGAATGGACAACCACATCCATGGGATTCGGGAGTGGGAATAGTCTAGCGATTGAACGAGAGATTCAATTTCCTCATTCAATTGGACTTCTGTACTCAGCGTTTACTTACTACCTGGGTTTTCGAGTGAACTCAGGCGAGTACAAGGTAATGGGGCTAGCACCTTATGGAACTCCAAAGTATATAAGTTTAATCAAAGACAATCTCATTGATGTAAAAGCCGATGGGTCCTTCGCTCTCAACCTGCGCTACTTCGATTACTGCACGGGTTTGACGATGACCAACGAAGCGTTTCATGAATTGTTCGGTGGAAGTCCACGAACATCGGAGGCAACACTTGAGACTCGCCATCTTGATATTGCGGCCTCCATTCAAGCCGTAACTGAAGAAGTCGTTCTGACTTTGGGGCGTGAAGTATCACGTCAAACCGGTGCTCGAAATCTTTGTCTGGCTGGCGGTGTGGCATTGAACTGTGTAGCTAATGGAAAGCTCTCTCGGACTGGTATTTTTGACCGGATTTGGATTCAGCCAGCTGCAGGTGATGCGGGTGGAGCGATCGGGGCGGCACTGGCCTTGTATTACCAGCTTCTTGGGGAAAGTCGCGTCGTTTCACCAAGCGATGGAATGAAGGGCGCCCTACTTGGACCTGAGTATTCTCAGAAAGATATTGAGCAACGCTTGTTATCATGCGGCGCTCGATTCACGGTATTAGAAGAAAACGAACTGCTAACTAAAACTGCCCAGAGTATCGCTAAGGGAAAGGCGATTGGATGGATGACTGGGCGCATGGAATTCGGCCCACGGGCCCTTGGTGCAAGAAGCATCCTCGCCGACCCTAGATTACCTTCGACTCAGCGGCAACTTAATCTGAAGATCAAGTTTCGGGAGTCATTCCGGCCTTTCGCCCCAAGTGTCCGTGAAGAGGACGCAAATGAGTGGTTCGACCTACGGGAGCCGAGCCCATACATGTTATTGGTTGGTGAGGTAGGGGAGCGGCAGCGGCTACAAGTAAACCACAATGACGATAAGATCGTCGGGTTGGATAAGCAATCAATACAACTATCGACCATACCGGCCGTAACTCACGTTGACGGAACTGCGCGAGTTCAGACAGTCAGTCGCGATGTAAATCCGCGGTTTCACGGATTACTGACCCGATTTAAGGAAATTACTGGATGTCCCGTATTGGTCAACACGTCTTTCAACGTAAGAGGTGAGCCAATCGTGAATACGCCTGAAGATGCCTTTCGCTGCTTTTTAGGCACAGGGCTCGATGCACTCGTTGTAGGTAATTGCTTTCTCGAAAAAAGCGAGCAAACCGAAATACCGCCAAGGCCGCATCATGAGCTTTACTCTCTTGACTAACTAGAAATTAGTTGAAAACTGGAATGTCTACCCTTCGAAATCGCGCAAAAAAGGCATTTTTTATTGCCGTAGTAGTTATGCTTTTGCTCGGGACACTTACCTTAGCTGAATTAGTTGCTGGTTCAACCGAGAACGTGAAGCTAACTCGCACGGAAACTAAGAGATTCGTGAACGAGTCTGCTCCGTTGAATACAACCACACGCTGGCTACAACCGAATTTGGCCGACGAGTTCATCAATGAACAACCTGATGGTGGCCCCACCCGACTGCTTCGCACAGATCCATTTGGACTCGTTCTTGGCCCGCCAGACATTCAGTTCGAAGCTACAGCACGGAAAATACTTTTTCTTGGTGGATCAACTACTGAGAACAACGAGGTAGATGAGCAGTATCGGTTTCCATTTCTTGCTCCGTTTCAACTTAGCAAGTCTACTGGGCAAAATTTTGAAGGGCTGAATGCGGGAGTTCGTGGACACACCTCGCATGACAGCCTCAATCTCTACTTAAACCATCCTTCTAGCAGAATCCGTGAAGCTGAGATAGTTGTCGTAATGCACAACATTAATGACAGACTGCGACTCACACTGAATGAAACGTATAGATCCAACTTTGGAAATTATTCAGAGGCTACAGCCACTGGACTCCTTGAGACAGGAAGGGGCCTAGCCCAGTTCTCTTGGGAATGGGCACGTCTTAATAGTAATGTGATATTCCTCGCCGACGCAGTGATTCGAAAAATCCGTGATGCAGAGAGCGGCCGTGGTATCAAGGTTACTGAGAGGGCTCTTGATGAGCATACAGGGATAGCATCGCGTCGCATTCATCTTTATGAGCAGAGCCTACGCAACCTCATAGCCGTAATCAAAGCTAATGGCCAAGTTCCAGTGCTGATGACACAGCCGCTTGGTCGGCCGTCCGTGGATCAAGATAGTTTTAACGACGCTATACGCAGTGTTGCAAAAACACAATCGGTTGGACTTGTCGATCTCGCTAAAGAGTTGAAGATTCTATCTAGCGGCTCCTCTCTTTTTTACGATGACCACATTCATTTTAATAATTTCGGTTCAAAGTGGGCATCAGAAAAGATTGCTCAAACGATTTATCAGATCTTGGGTGAAAACAAAAAGAACTCTCCACAAAATAGGGCCACATGCGCTGACATACGCGTAGGAGAAAAGTCGCTCCTAACTGCGACTCTTCATGAGGACGTACTAAGGGGACGCTACCCAAGCTTCGATAATTCTGATCAGCGACTATTGTTTCAACTCAATCACTCAGAGGGAAGCGCTATTGTTATATTGAACGTTAAGACCGGCACTAGAGATGAGATTTTTCGAAGCAGCGATCCACTAGGACTTGAACATCCGACATGGATTGATGAGCAGCGGATTCTTTTTACTCAGCGATCTGGAGACGACCGCCGTCTGATGATCTTCGATCTTAAAGAAAGAAATGCACAAGCCCTACTTGCTGACCAAGGACTAAACGGTGCTATAGCAAACGTCGGTTCGGATGGTGTCATTTACTTTTCAGGATATCGACATGCCGATCAAAAGCCTCCAATATTGTATTCACTTAGGGAGCCAGGAGCCGTCCCTAACCCTCTTACCATCCCTAGTGAAGAGAGCTGGCGACCATTCGCAAGTGCAAAGGGTGACATCTATTTCATCAACAACGGACCTGGGCGCTACCAAGTCCATGCAAAAAAAACGACTGATCAAGTCTCTTCTAAGCGGCTTGTAAGTCCCTCTAACTATGAGCAGTGGGATCCTGCAGTTTCGGCCGATGGATCGATGCTGGCATTTGCCCAAAAAGAGGGAGGAAATTTCGATGTGTTCGTCATGCGATTGGACGACCGCGACCAAAAGCCAATTAGACGCATTTCGACAACTGAGGACGAGTGGGATCCTCGCTTTAGTCCTAGTGGACGCTATCTCTTATACGCTGCCACGTCGCACTTTGGCGATCAAATTCGCGCTGTGTGTCTGAAGTAAATTTTTGCGACAATACTAAATCGCTGCAAAACTCCAAATTGAACCTTGTTTATTTGCCCGCCGCCCTTACACAATAAGCTGATGTGTAACGTTGGATTTAATTCTGTTTTTTTATAAGTTACTTTATTCACCCAAGCAGTATTGCGACAACTTTCTCAGGTGCCTCATGACGGGCTCAATGGTGAAAGCGGAAGGTCTTGGTTGGCCATGGCGTGTGTCACAAGCAAGGACCTTGTCTAGGGCGCTTTTCGGAATTTTGTCCATGCCATGCAGGGCTCCCAGCAGGCCGCCCACAATGCAGGCGTTGGTGTCCGTGTCACCACCCCTGACCAGCGTTTCGAGGATGGCCTTTTGAAAAGGCGTGGATTTATACAGGTGATGAAACGCATAGGTGAAGCCGTATCGGACAAATCCGGCCATGGGGTGCGCGGGTGGCAGATTGCCTTCTTGGGCATCTTGCAGCCACTGGCTGACTTCTTCGCTGGCGCTTTGAGCGTAGCTCAGTGCAGCTGCATATGCGCCGCCGTGATCCCCTGGTTTCTGAATCAAATGGCGAATGGCCAGCACATAGGCTGCCGTGGACACCTGGCAAGAAGAATTTGGATGGGTCAAGCGTGCATCTGCACAGGCGACCGCAACGGTTTGCTCTACCGTCATGTTGGCCGCTGCTATCCCTAAAGGTGTTGCCCGCATCAAGCTGCCATTGGCTTTGGATTCACTGTTGTAGTCCAGTGCTTGCTCTGCGATCAAGTCAGCCGCCCTCACCCAATTGCGCTCCGACTTGGGAATGCGCAGGGCGCTGGATGTGGCATTACCGATGTCAAATGGCTCAGATGCCTCCCAATCGCTGTAGGCTTTGGCCACCATCAGCGGGTCGTATTGGCCCTGCCCGAGTACCAATGCCCGGAGCAAACTGACGGTCATCTCGCCGTCGTCGGTGAACTGGCCAGGAGCCAAATCAAACACCCCACCGCCAGGCATGTCGAAAGCCTGCTCGCACTCTTTGGGCGTGGGTTGATGGCCCAGGAATTCAAGGACTCCACCAGCGGCATCCCCCGTCAAGGCTCCTAAAACGGCACCGTATGCACTTTGCTCCGAGCGGCTGAGTTCTTTGTTTGTGTTCATTTTGACTGTAGATCTTCCAAGATTTTGCATGATGACCTGGACATGGTTTTTGAGAGCCGGTGATGGCATGTGAGTGCAGTGGCCCTGAGCGTCATCGATCAAGTCATTGACACTGACCGTTGCTTGCAGCAAACCGAGCAATTGGCTATAAACCGAGTCGCCTAAGAGCTTCTTCCAGCTCTCGGTGTAGGGGCTTTGCGAGACCGCCGATTCGATGGCCTGCACACCTTGCCATGTCAGCTCAGCGTTTTGGGCTTTGCGCAAATCAGACCACTTCCGAACCATCCAACCGGGGTATTCAGGGCTCAAGCGCCCAATCTCGGTGTAAAAAAATGATCTGCACTCCTCCAGCGGAGCCTCTTCATCCCAGCCTCTTGGAATCATCCGGAATGTGACCGTTGGGCACCGGGGATCGACTTTTTCGCAAAAACCTTCCTGGTAGCCGGTGGGACCACCTCTGAGGCTAAACTTGTAGCGAACGCCTTCAATGGCCCAAAGCGGACCCGACCAACCGCTGTAGCTGGCCATAGGATTGACGCACATGGCCAATCGACCTTCCATCACACGCAGCTCTCCGACATGGGGCGCTTGATCTGACCGTCGTCTGTATCTGTTTGAATCTTGCATGACTTGCCTGTTTCTGATCCGACCCCGGTGGCCGAATTCCTTTTTCAGCAAATCACGAAAATCCACAAACTGTCAAATGAGGCGAACTGACCGGCAAGTACCTACGGTAAGGTTTCCGACTGTTTTGGTGGGGTAATGCTTCATCCAACAAAACCCAAGATCGCGGGCTCACAAGTACTGGGTAATTCAACAGCTCCATAGGCTCTCGACTTGAGCCTCGCCCCCTGCACCATCATGGCCCTGACCAACCCAAGGAGCCTGTGATAACCCAACCGAAATGACGTGCTATGGCAAGCAATGGCGTGAACCCTGGTGCATTGGCGGTTGCCGAAATCACATCACAACCTGGGGCGGGTTCAAACCAAATCTTGTGGCCCATGTAAATTTCATCATGTGTATTGCTAATGACATGGAAGTTGAGGTGCATTTGTGATCAGGTTACTTAGGTTTTAAGCCGTAAGCAACCCACTAGGAAAAAATAACTGGCCAGATGATCTCCAGCGTTCAATATTTAGGAAACAGCCCATTCGCCGCGTTGTCAACCAAACATCGGCCCTTTTTCAAATAGCTGCTCACGGTTTGTCCCATGGCCTTGTGCTTGTCGGCTATTACGCTGGGATAGTCATCGCTTTTTGTCATGGCTTTATGGTTCAGCTTGAGCTGTTCACCTATTTGCCATAGACAAGTCTGCGGGGCATTTCGGATGATGTGCTCATGAATTTCCATGATGCTCAGCAACTGTGACATCGCCTCCAGTGCGATACGGCTTCGATAAATTGGCCATGACAAGGGCGCATCTGACAGTAAGCCCTGCCGTGAGTTCAATAAACATATCTGATCAAGCCAAAACCCAAATTCTTTTCCCGCCAGTTGGCTTGACACCTGCTGCATAGCGTCAACGGTGATCTCCAGTGCATCACTGTTTTTACGCTTGACATACAGCGTTACTTGCAAGGTCGTGATGCTTTCGCCAAAAGTCTCATGACCCTTGGTGAACCACCACTCTCTCAAGGTCAAGTTCTCAACGTCTCCAAACAGGCGGTAAGTTTTAAAGGCACCTTGGGTGGTGAAAAGGCCAGTGCGGCAACTCTGGGTGAACACCTTCGAGCATCGGAGACATCGCCACCAGATGTCAAGGTGTGAACCCTGGACAAACGACTCAGTGCTCTCTGCCCTCAATCGGCCCGCAGAGATAAATGGAATCAATTTTTGCGCGTCTTTATATCGATCTAGCCTTTGAACTTTCATTTTTTCGTACCCCTTCGAAAAAGTGAAAAACCACCGTCGCCGAAAACCTAACCTCAGCGTGTCGCACCAATCCTGGTCGACGGAACCCATGTTTATAAATTTAACAGGAGTTTGAAATGAGCTTAGACAACGCAAACATCACGCAGCCCGCGATAAATGGGGCACCCGTCGAAACCCCGGCAACCACCACACCAGTGGATGAGTTTTCCTTTGGTCTATTGATGAACCGCGCCTTGGGCGGCTCGGACAAGCGCCGGCCCAGTGACAAAAGCGCCAATGAAGTGCAGGTGGACATGATCCTGGGACAGGCCCAGAACCTGGCCAAGATGAACAACCAGTACGTTGAGACCTACGTGGTTCGGGGCACCAAAGAGTTGTACGCACTGCTGGGTGCCATCTACAGCTATGCGCTGCAAATCAATGAATCCGTTTTGAAAGATCACATCCTGCAGCGCATGCGCGATCGGCTGGAAAGCGAGCACGACATCAAGACCCAGATCAACACACCTTGGATCACCACGGTGTTGCGCTTTATCCTGCCCACCGATCGCCAAACAGCCTACAACTACTCAAAGGTTCTGCAGGTGGCGTACGAGGAAAACTTGGACGCCACTGAATTGCCTGGTTACATCAAGGACCGGGGTGGCATTGCCAAGATCACAGCCACCAAGGAAGACGCAGAATCGGCCAAGGCTGTGAAGGAACACAAGGAGGCCAAGACCAAACTGCTGCGCAAAATCTTACTGGCCAATGCCAAGGTTGCAGACACCGTGGTTCAGGTGGAGGACAAGTTCGTGCTCAACACCGTGGGCGAAGGCAAAAAGGAAGGGACCTTTGAATTCGCAGTGTGCGTGAACCCCATGGGACACGAGCGCCGTGTGGTTCGCTTCATCCGGCTCAATGAAGCCATGGAAACCCAGATCCTCGCCATGGTGGCTGAAGCCAGCCTCTCTGACGATTTGAAAAGCATGGAAGACAAGCTGGATGTGCTGCGCGAGAAATGGGGCATTACATCCGGTTGGGGCATGCAACCTGGTGACAAAGGTTATCAGCCTGCAGGACTGCCTGCCCTCAACTCAACTGTGCAGCCAGAAGCCATGATCAATGCGCCTATGAATGCCACCGTCGCTGGCGTCACGGTTAAAGAAGCCATGTTTTAACTGCAAGCCTGATCCCCAGCCGATGAGGATCTGGGGATCCGTCAAACCCATTAGGAGAACCCAATGAGCGAATTTTTAGGACCCCGTGGCAAAGCCACTGTGATCTTGATGAAGGCCCACTTTGACACCGAGCTTCCCAAGTTGAAAGATCTGAAAAGGATCTTGTCGATTCCAGACGGCAGGTACTACAAGAGCAGAGGCAATTTCTCCAACAGCATTCATCGGCTAACAGACCTGCTGGGAATTGTTGCTCGAATAGAAAAGACGGGAAAGAAGCAATCGGACTTTCGCAGCTCAGATTTTTTGATCACCGTGGCCGAAGTTCATTCCAATCTGTTTATGAAACTTCAGTACGACGCTGAAGTTATTGAAGGCTTCAATCTGACTGAGCAGAATTTTGATCAACTGGCTAATCTCATCGATCATTTTTACGAAATCCATTCAATGATTCAGTCGGTTCAATACATGTCCCGAACCCTTGAGGATCAAAGAGACACTGCTGTTGAAAAGGGGTTCACAGACATAACTCTATTGCAGCCTGATGTGAAATCATTAAATAACTTACTTGAAGGCTACGGTGATGCGCAACTGGCCATCATCGAAAAAGCTATTCTTGATTGGTACGAGTCAAACCGATGGAAGGTCACCTCACCTTTCAAGAAAGCATCTTCTGCCGAAACTGAAGATGAGGCTGAAACCGTGTGAATAACGTCCTGCAAATGATTGCCGAATTTGCAGGGCGATTCTTTAAGCGATTGATCGTCTAAAAGCCACAGATCAACCCAAGCCCTGCCGCTTTCAGGTTGACTGGCCAGCTGTTCAGAAAACAAACTTTATGAATACAGCCGAGAAATTGACATGCCACGCGCCATTGAACCCGACTCACACGAACGGCACAGATCTGTGCCCATCAAGGAAACCATCACACGGATTCCAGGCTACCCACGCAAGTTAGTGATCTTCAAAATTCCAGCTTCTAGCTACTGGTGGGTCAGGTATTACGCCGAGAGCCACATCTTCAAACGCACCACCAAGACCGAAATCAAGCGTGACGCGTTGGAAGCGGCCAAACGCTTTTACGACGACATCACCATTCGCATAAGAGGTGGCAACTTTGAAGGCTTGCCCATCAAGGTCAACGCGGCAGAGGTTGTAACCTTTGCCAAGGCCACCAAGATGCTGATGGACAGTGAGCTGGCCAAGTTGAAACGAAGCCAATTGTCCAAGATCAGTTACGAAAACATGCAACTGCGCTACGACAAACACATCCTGCCCTTTTTCGGCCAAACGGATGTGCTGAGCATCAACTACAAAATGCTGGACGAATTTCTGCAAAAGCTGTCCAACCAAGTGCCCAAGCTGAGTGTCAGCACTCTGGGTGCCTACATGGGGCTCACGCGCAAAGTTTTGCAACACGCCGCCCGGCACAGTTTCATCCAACACATCCCAGAGTTTCCCAAGGTGGGCATTGAGGACAAGCCGCGTGGCTGGTTCAATGTGGGCGAATACAAAGAAATCACCAAGGTGGCAAAAAAACTGGCTGGCAAGAAAGTCGAGTGGCGAGCACACTCAGAGGAAACCAAGGGTTCCTACTTTTGCGAGCCTGGTGGAAAACTTGGGCCTGCTGACCGTTTGATCAAGCGTATCGAGATGACCAAGGACTTGGCTGATTTGATCGTGTTCATGGTCAACAGCTACATCCGCCCCACTGACATCCGCAACATGCAGCACAAGCATGTGGAGATCATTCGCAGGGAATGGACTTACCTGCGGCTCAGTTTGCCACCCAGCAAGGGGCACACATTTCCCATCACCACCATGCCATGGGCTGTGAAAGTTTATGAACGCATCAGACGGCGACAGGTGCTGGAACTTGGTCGCGACATTCACCCCGAGGACTATGTATTCATGCCCGATGCGGCATCACGCGACAACGCAATGAAACTGCTGGCAAGGCAGTTTGAAATCGTGCTGGAAGTTACGGGCTTGAAGCTGAGCACTGCTGGCGAAACTCGTACCTTGTACAGCCTTCGCCACAGCAGCATCATGTTCCGATTGATGTTTGGCCGCACTGTGGATACTTTGACCCTGGCACGCAACGCCAGAACAAGCCCCGAGATGATTGACCGCTTCTACGCCGCCCCACTACAGGGTGAAATGAACGTGGGTGAACTGCAAAGCAAGCGGCGGCCACGTCCTTGGGAGTGATGTCTGCTATTTTTTCTGCCTAAACACTTCAGGCTTAATAGGGGCGGGATCCCTCCAAAGACCCATTTTCTTGTCTTGAGCCTGTAACTCAGATTGTGCGTAAGCGACACGATCCTCTAGAGATTGCTCATTTTGGTATTCCTTGTAATGCCAGGCCATACCGCGCTTGATTTGCTCCAAATTGATGTCCACGACACCTAGCATGATCTTTCCAACAATGCGACCGTAACGATCTTGCTTGCTCCATTCCACATCAACATGTTTTCCGAAGACAAGATCAGACAAGGACTCTTTGGCCTTTTGACCGTAGGCTTGCGCTTTTTCAGGGGCGTCAATTCCCGCCAGTCTGATTTTGAACTGAGTTTTTTTGGCGTCAATGACAGTGACCGAGTCACCATCGGACACGCCCACCACACTTCCATGGATGATGTTGGCAGATGCCATGTTGCCCAGGAAAAAGGCAGCAAGGATTAAGAAAATTGACAGAAATCGAATCACTCCCTGATTTTGTCAGTTATCGCTCAAGAGAACTAGAAGAAATCTATTAATACTTAGAGAGCTCTGTCGCGTAGATATTGTTGACGCCCCTGACGATTTGACCAGCCTGGATCGAATGCAAATCTGGGCTCAGCACTATTGGCACTGCCCCCACAGGCTGGTCTCATCTTGGGCGGGAGTAATAGTGCAGGATCATTGCAAATTTCCGCCTGTTTTTGAACAGTTTTTTTGATCATGACAAGCCAAAATTAAGCTTGTGAAATACGTTGATCAAAGGTAAAATCTACCTAACATCACGAGTTGGACTGACGTCCACACCAACCTGCCTGACCGGGCAAGGTGGTATCCGAAGATGAGGCCCACGGGCAACCAATCGGCAAAGCGTCAGCCCACCCCTTGGTGGGCTTTTTTGTCGCTGATTTATGACCACTTGCAGGGCGACTCACAAATGCTGCTAAAGCGTCGCCCGCGCTCTTAGCCCCTGCGCGTTCTGGCGATGCCAGACATCAGGGGCGCAGGAAGAGTGAAATGAAATGCAAGCATGGTGACTTAGCCATCATCGTCGATGACTTTGAGGGCTGCAAAGGCAACATTGGTCTGATCGTCCGGGTGATAGGACCAGCAGAGGTCGTCATGGAAATGACCTGCTGGCAGGTCATCCCTCTGAGCGGTCAAGGGATGTGGCTGATCGACGAGGGCAAAGCCCGAAAGAACCTGATCACGCCAAGAATTCAGGCGATCCACCCAGACAAATGGTTAAAGCCGATCAAGGGCAACAGCCCTGCCCCGTCGAAGCTTGAAGGGGAGTTGGCATGACTTACTGCAAACCCGGCGATCTGGCGGTCGTGATCAAAGCTCACAACGCATGCAACATTGGCACCATCGTTCATGTCATTGGGCTGTACACAGGTCAGTCTGATTTGTGTGCACCAGCGGGTGACGTTATCTGGGAGGCGCAGGCTAGTCACCCCATGACCTATGACTACAGCGGAGTCCTTAAAAGGAAGCGGATCGGACCTGTCCCAGACAGCCAGTTGAGGCCCATACGAGGTGCGCCCCAAGCCAAGACGGTCAAACAGCCAAATGACTTGGTCACTTCTTAAAGGAGAAAAACATGCGCAGACTCAATTGCCGCCCCGGCGAACTTGCCATCGTGGTGAATTCTTTTGACCCCGCCAACATCGGCTCCATTGTCAAAGTCCTTGGCAGGGACGCCAAAGCTTGCGAGAAGAAGTTCTTCTGGCGAACCCATGCCGCTCACACTCTGAACTACGCGAAAGGCTATAAGCAATACCGCAGAAGAAAGGGCAGCCTCGCGGATGCTGACTTGCAGCCGATTCGAGGCTATCCATTGGGGATGGATATCGCAATTGGTGTCGTAGAGCAGATGGATATCAAAGATGGCCGACTTCAGGTGTTTGAGGTCGACATAGATGGAACCATCACCTCAAACGAGAAAGAACCAAGGACCAACGCAGAGGCCTTCAGGCTTGGGGGCTACCAAACTGCGGCACAACTGATTTCCGCAGTTCAGGCTTGCCCGCCATTGGAGTTTGACGTGGAGCAAGCGGTACAGGACTACAGAGCACTGATTGATGACCGCACCCATGTGAGACAAGAGGACTGGTGCGATTGGATTGATTCAGACGAGACTGCCCTTGCGTGGCTGATCGAGTTCATTGACGGATGGCTTGAAGAGAGCATTGACTTTGGCAACAGTGAGTTCTTCAAATGCACCACGAGTGATGGTTATGCCCTGCGGTATTTCCAAAGATTTGACGTTGAAACGCTAGATCAACTTGGGGTGTGCCTCATCGAGGGAGAGCACCCGGGCAGCAGTTTCAGCGGGGGAGTTCTTCGAGAAGACATGGATTACGCCAACCAAGTCGCGAGAGAAAAAGGATTGGGGTTTCGCTTCCAGCGTGTTTGGTAATGGCGATAAACTGCCACACATGAAGCCTTGTGCCTTTTGTACGCTGCCACCTGAGCGCATCATTGATTCCAGCCCTCTGGGGCTGGTAATTCGTGATGGGTTTCCGATTTCACCCGGGCACACGCTGATCATCCCCAAGCGTCACGTTGGCTCTTTTTTTGAGCTTGATCCAGAAGAACGCTCCGAACTACTAGCCCTTCTCGACAGGGCGAAGCTTGTGCTGGATAACGAGTTCAGCCCACAGGGCTACAACATCGGCATCAATGACGGGCCTGCCGCCGGGCAGACGGTACTTCACCTGCACATCCATTTGATTTCCCGGTATACCAACGACCGTGCTGACCCCCGTGGCGGGGTCCGTTGGATCATTCCAGAAAAGGCTGATTACTGGAGCCAACGGTGAAGCCGGAGTTCCAGCTTGCCTTCCTGTCCAAGCTCCAACGACTGTTTGCGGAGGGTGACTTCACGGCCACCTACAAGTTCGCTCTGTTGATCGCCCTCGCAGACTTATCCGTCGAAGTGGGGCGTGACGACAACGAACCGTTGAAGCTGCCATACCGCAGCATTGGTTTGAAATTCATCCAACTGTATTGGCAGCAAGCAGCCCCCTTCACGGGGGGCGGTGTGTTGGTGCAAAACCTTGGGACCCAAGCTGCGGTGGTTTCGGCGATCACCGAGTATCGGCGCAAGCATCCGTCCTTGACCTTGAACACCTTTCAAAACGGCGATGGTTTCCAGACTCTGTTGAGTGCCGTGACTGCGACCGTCAAGCTCCAGCCAGTCAAATACATCCAGAACCTTGGTGGGGGGCAGGATGTATTTTTGTTTGAGAGCGGCAAAGACGGAATAACTCTTTTGCCTGGAGTGGGGTACTGCCTCCGGCGCTTTCAGCCCTTGGTCCAACAACTGGCACGCAGCCATTGGCTTGACCATATCCGTGGAAACAAACGCAATTTGCCCCTACTCGGGGAGGACGACGACTTGGAATTGTTCTTGTTTGAAACGCCACGACAAGCTTTAACGACTATCAGCTCAGGCCTTCGCAAGATCAGGAGTAAGTGCCATTACTGCGACGGAACAGTCAAAGAAGCAGACGTTGATCACTTCATCCCTCGTTCCCTGTACCCAAGGGATTTGATGCACAACTTTGTTCTTGCGCATCCTTCCTGCAATCGCAGCAAGTCAGACACACTGGCAGCCAAACCGCACCTGATGCGCTGGATGGAATTCATTTATACCCATGACAATGACTTGAAGGAAATTGGTTTTGAGGCAGGGATCAAGTCAGATGCGCCGACAACCATATCGGTGGCACGCTGGGGCTACTCAAACGCTTTGAGCAGTGGTGGTCAGGCATGGATCAAGGCTGCACAGTACGAGCCCCTTGAATGCACTTACATGGGACTGTGGGAATGAAGCAAGAAATATGGGACAAGTTCTGCGACAGATTTAATGTTTTTGATCTGGCTGTCCCGTTGTTTGAGACCGATCCTGACGGGCATGTTGAATCTAAGCCAATTGGCAAAGACGGTAGGCACGTTCTCAAACGATCTGAAGAATGTGATCGCTTGATCCTAAACGTCACTGACCAGCTCGTGAATGACTGGAACCGAAAGGAACATCAGTTTGATGGCATGCTTTACGTAATGGGCTGGAAGCAGCAAGGGAAGTTCAAGCCTTTGTATATTGGAAAATCAGAGTCACTTGGTAAGGGTGATCGGAACCTCTCAGCAAATATCAAGAACCTGCATACTGACAAGACCAAGTTTGCTCGTTGGGGGGACGGTTACAGCTATCACATTGGTGATTTGAGTGCCTGCGTTTTACCGGGACACGATGAAACCAAAAGAACCAGCAAGTACCAAGCATGGGCTGAATTTTTATTTGATGCAGGTACGCACTTACGGCATCCTATCTACATATGGGCTGGAGCTTGGAATTCAGCCGAAACTGGAGTCTGGGATGAGTATGGCCCGACATCATTGGCGTTTCTCGAATACCTCTTGATTGGTGTTGCTGGAGGTATATCGGACTCTCTACTGAACAGGGAGGGTATTGGCCGAGCGAGAAATCAGATTTGAATTCAAGTGATTTATGTACTGCGACTATGTTATCAATTTTTGCGCAGTCAAAAAATTGCCTAGATAATCTAATTTTTTTAACCCCAAAAATAACCTCAACTAATCCCTTACAAAACCCGAAATACCCATACCAGCACCCCAACCATTTTTTTGTGATTTTGTAAAAATTGTAAATCTGTTTCTATCAACTTTTATGCTTAAAAAATCATCCCACTGAAACATAAAAACCAAATCCCCCTTCTTCCCCAAAAAAGATAACGAGCTTTTCTTAAAAACTCTAAAATCATATTTATTATCACCATATTGCGTACACTCAACAGTATATGCTTTTGAAATCCAGCCAAAAGCCAAAAGGAAACTATAAATTTGCATTGCAGCTCTTTTTTCAACAATAAAATCATTTTCTTTGATAAGAGGATGTGAATCCCAAAATGAATTATATTGATAAAACTCTTTTTTCTCAATTTTTATTTCGGATGAGTAAAATGATTTTTTAAATATATTTATTATCAATTCTTCAGCATTTTCAGTCAAACCGGAAGATGGTAATTGCTTTTCAATCCATGGCTGCGAAGTAAAATACTTGTATAAACTATGATTTTTTCTACAAACCTGCGTCAAGGATGGCTCCAATAGCCTTCTTGGAAATATAAATATTTCATCATCTTTATTTCCAATTAGATAACATATAGTTTGGTCTAAAACAATAGTATGACTCATATAATTATCCCATCTTAGTTTTTGATTATTGGAAATTAAGTTATCAAGCACGGAAATATTAAATAAAAAACCTTATCCGAGGTTTACACCAAATAATATTGAGACTATTGATGATTTAAGCATTTGTATTGATTTCAGTTTACCATTACATACCCGATCAAAGGACAGATCACAGAACAACCGCCACTACCGACTAAAAATAGTCATCGTGATCGAGGGGAACATCAAGGGCCTTGGGGAGATTCAAGAAAATGATAGCTGGCCGCAGGTTCAAGTTCAAGGACTGCATGCCAACAAAGTCTGCGTAAGGCAGTGATCTTTTGGAGCTAGCACCCGCGCGGTACTCAAAAAAGCCCTACTGTCCGTATCTTCCTAGGCTCGCTGGGCTGAGTAGCTGGACTCGTTTCAAAACAAACGTAGCGTTTTTTTTAATCTGAGCACAGCGCTAGCTGCGTCTGCGCAAGGGCTAAAAACAATGCTGCATTGACACCATGTTGGTGTCACTGACAAAAGATTGAAAAGGGGTGTTTTGACTGTTCCGAAATCTATGAAAAGACATCGAAAAATCTATGAGAAGTAGTAAACCCGGACCATACTACTTTGAACTAAAGAAAAAGCACCTAGAGTTTCCTCTAAGTGCTTGATTTCATTGGGAATTTTTGGTGGGCGATGCAAGTTTCGAACTTGCGACCCCTGCAGTGTGAATGCAGTGCTCTACCCCTGAGCTAATCGCCCTGCGCCATTCAGCGAAGACGACGATTATGACATGAAAACCTGACCCATTTGACTCTTAACAGCTGAAAAATCGCCGTCAAACGCATGGCCTTTTGGTCGATGGGACTCAAACCGACAGAGCCAGTCGCCAAACAGTTTTGCCGCCACTTGATTTGTCGAGTTGGGTCAGCACATCATCGTGCGCGGCCAACTCTTGGGCATTGGCGGGAAGTACCGGCAAAGCATAGGTGCTCAGGTCCAGTTGCACCTTGACCGACAGTGTGTCTGTAGGTGCGTCGCCCGCATCGATCAGCAGCGCCTCTTGGCCGCGTGTCATATTGATGTAAACGTCGGCCAGCAACTCGGCATCGAGCAAAGCGCCGTGCAGGGTGCGCCCAGAGTTGTCGACCTCAAGGCGGTCGCACAGCGAGTCGAGGCTGTTGCGTTTGCCGGGGAACATTTCCTTGGCCATGGCCAGGGTGTCGATCACACCATTGACGTAAGCCTTCAACGGCTTTTTCCCGACACGTTCAAGTTCCTTGTTCAGAAAGCCGATGTCAAACGCTGCATTGTGAATGATGAGCTCGGCATCGGCCAGGTAATTCAGGATGTCTTCCGTCAGCTCGGCAAACTTGGGTTTGTCTCGTAAAAACTCGTTGCTGATGCCGTGCACTTTGAGCGCATCTTCATGGCTGTCACGCTCGGGGTTGAAATAGAAATGCAGGTTGTTGCCCGTGAGTTTGCGGGCATACAGCTCCACACAGCCCAGCTCGATGATGCGGTCGCCGCCTTCGGCTGAGAGGCCCGTGGTTTCGGTGTCCAGAACAATTTGACGCATGGTTCGGCTTCGCTCAGTGCAGCTCTTTGGCGTGGTTGATCGTGTAGCGCGGAATCTCGATGACCAGATCACTCTTGGCCACAAAGGCCTGGCAGCTCAGGCGCGAGTTGGGCTCCAAGCCCCAGGCGCGGTCGAGCAGATCTTCTTCGGTCTCCTCCATCTCACCCAGGCTTTTGAAGCCTTCGCGCACCACCACATGGCAGGTGGTGCAGGCTGCGCTCATGTCGCAGGCGTGTTCGATGTTGATGTGGTTGTCCAGCAGGGCTTCGCAGATGCTGGTGCCCGCAGGCGCGGTGATTTCTGCTCCGTTGGGGCAGTATTCGGCGTGGGGCAGGATTTTGATGACGGGCATGGCGGTATTGTGGATTACATCGACTGGATATTTTGGCCAGCCAGGGCTTTCTGGATGCTGTGGTTCATGCGCTCGGCCGCAAAGACTTCGGTGCCCTTGGCCAGCGCCTGGGTGCAGTCTTCCAGGGCTTTGGCGTCTTGTTCTGTTGGGATGGCCGCTTGCAAGGTGGCCATCAGGGCGTCGATGCTGGCGCGTTCGGCAGCGCTCAGCAATTGACCGTCTGCGGCCAAGGCGCTGCGCGTGGCCAGTAGCATGCGGTCGGCGTCCACGCGGGCCTCGACCAAGGCGCGAGCCTTCATGTCGGCTTGCGCGGTCGTGAAGCTCTCTTGCAGCATGGTGGCGATTTGATCATCGCTCAGGCCATACGAAGGCTTGACGTCGATACGCGCTTCCACACCGCTGATTTGTTCTTTGGCGCCCACGCTGAGCAGGCCATCGGCATCGACCGTGAAGGTCACGCGAATACGGGCTGCGCCTGCGGCCATGGGCGGGATGCCGCGCAGCTCAAAGCGGGCCAAGCTGCGGCAGTCTTGCACCAGGTCGCGTTCGCCCTGCACCACATGCAGCGCCAGCGCGGTTTGGCCGTCTTGGTAGGTGGTGAAGTCCTGCGCCATGGCGGTGGGGATGGTCTGGTTGCGCGGGATGATGCGCTCGACCAAACCGCCCATGGTCTCGATGCCCAGCGACAACGGGATCACATCGAGCAGCAGCAACTCGCCAGAGGCGTTGTTGCCCGCCAGTTGGTTGGCCTGGATCGATGCGCCCAAAGCGACGACTTCGTCGGGGTTGAGGTTGTTGAGTGGCGCTTGGCCAAAAAATTCGGCCACGGCCTGCTGGATTTGCGGCATGCGGGTAGAGCCACCCACCATGACCACGCCTTGCACGTCTTCTTTGGCCAGCTGCGCATCACGCAAGGCCTTACGCACGGCGGTGATGCAGCGGGCCGTCAGGGCTTGGGTGGCTTGTTCGAAATCTGCACGGCTGATGGGCGACGACAAGGCACCTGTAGACAGCGCCACATTCAGGCTGACCGTATCCGCGCTCGTCAATGCTTCTTTAGCTGCACGGGCTGCTGCCTTGAGGCGTGTTTTGTCTTCGGCTGTTGAAGCCTGCAGTGCGGGCTGACGTGACATGGCGACATCAGCCAGGGCTTGGTCGTAATCGTCACCACCCAAGGCGGAGTCACCGCCGGTGGACAAGACCTCAAACACGCCTTGCGTCAGACGCAAAATCGAAATATCGAACGTGCCGCCGCCCAAATCAAACACGGCATAAACGCCTTCGCTGGCGTTGTCCAGGCCATAAGCAATGGCCGCTGCTGTCGGCTCGTTGATGAGACGCAGCACGTTCAGACCCGCCAGTTGCGCTGCGTCTTTGGTGGCTTGGCGCTGGGCGTCGTCAAAGTAAGCGGGCACGGTGATGACGGCGCCGTACAGGTCGTCGTTGAAGGTGTCTTCGGCGCGGTAACGCAGGGTGGCCAAAATTTCGGCACTCACCTCGACGGGCGATTTGGGGCCTTGCACGGTTTGAATGGACAGCATGCCCTGTTCACTGGCGGTGAACTCGTAAGGCAGTTTGCTGCGGTCGGCGATGTCTTGCAGGCCACGCCCCATGAAGCGCTTGACCGAGGCGATGGTGTTGACCGGGTCGCTGGCGGCAGATTGCACAGCGTCAAAACCAATTTGACGGCCTTGCCCCGGCATGAATCGAACCACCGAAGGCAGGATGACCCGCCCATCGTCATCGGGCAAGCATTCGGCCACGCCGTTGCGCACTGAGGCCACCAGCGAATGCGTGGTGCCCAGGTCGATGCCCACGGCGATCCGGCGTTGGTGAGGGTCGGGCGACTGGCCCGGTTCAGAAATCTGCAGTAACGCCATGGTCAATCAGGGGAGGTCAGGTCAATCGGTCGAGTTTAGCGTTCACTTCTTGCGTGAAGCGCTCGATGAACATCAGCGCCCTCACCTGCCCCACGGCTTGCGCAGGGTCTTTGGCCACATCCAGCAAATCGCCCAGCGTTTGCTGCACGCGACGCTGCTCGGCAGCCACAACGTCTGCCAGTGCTTCCAAGCCTTGGGCACTGGCCGTGTCTTCCAAGCTTTCACGCCATTCCATCTGCTGCATCAGGAATGCGGCGGGCATGGCGGTGTTGTTTTCGGCCTGCACGGGCGCACCACGCAACTCGCACAAATAGGCGGCGCGTTTGAGCGGGTCTTTGAGCCGCTGATAGGCCTCGTTGATGCGCACCGACCACTGCATGGCCACGCGCTGAGCTGCGGCGCCATCGGCAGCAAAGCGGTCGGGGTGGGCTTCGCGCTGCAAGGCTTTCCAGCGTGCATCGAGTTCAGCACGGTCCTGCGCAAACTGCACAGGCACATCAAACAGCTCGAAGTCGTTGGCTTGAAGCGAGATCACACGCGGAAAGACTCACCGCAACCGCAGCGGTCGCGCTCGTTGGGGTTGTTGAAGCGGAAGCCTTCGTTCAGGCCTTCGCGCACAAAGTCCAACTCTGTGCCATCGATGTAGGCCAGGCTCTTTGGGTCCACCAGCACCTTGACGCCGTGGCCTTCAAACACCACGTCTTCTGGGGCGATGTCGTCCACGTACTCGAGCTTGTAGGCCAGGCCCGAGCAGCCCGTGGTCTTGACGCCCAAGCGCACACCCACACCCGAACCACGTTTGGCCAAGTAGCGGGTCACATGCCGCGCTGCGGCGGCAGACAAGGAGATGGCCATGTCAGTTCAGGTGTTTCTTTTTGTAGTCTTCAACGGCCGCCTTGATGGCGTCTTCGGCCAGGATGGAGCAGTGGATTTTGACCGGTGGCAGCGCCAGCTCTTCGGCGATTTCGCTGTTTTTGAGGGCTGCAGCTTGGTCGAGCGTTTTGCCCTTGACCCATTCGGTAACGAGCGAGCTGGACGCAATGGCCGAGCCGCAGCCATAGGTTTTGAAGCGCGCGTCTTCGATCACGCCGGTTGTCGGGTTGACCTTGATCTGCAGCTTCATCACGTCGCCGCAAGCCGGTGCGCCGACCATGCCGGTGCCCACGCTGTCGTCGCCTTTGTCAAACGAGCCGACATTGCGGGGGTTTTCGTAGTGGTCAACCACTTTTTCAGAATATGCCATGGTGTTTTCTCCGTATTCAGGTCAATGTCAGCTCAGTGGGCAGCCCACTGAATGGTGCTCAAGTCGATGCCATCTTGGTGCATTTCCCACAGGGGGCTGAGATCGCGCAACTTGGCCACGTTTTCGCGGATGGTTTTGATCGCGTAATCGATGTCCTCTTCGGTGGACCAGCGGCCAATCGTCATGCGCAGGCTGCTGTGGGCCAACTCGTCGCTGCGGCCCAGGGCGCGCAACACATAGCTGGGCTCCAGGCTGGCCGAGGTGCAGGCCGAACCAGAAGACACTGCCAGGCCCTTGATGCCCATGATGAGTGATTCACCTTCAACAAAGTTGAAGCTCATGTTGATGTTGTGGGGCACGCGCTGGGTGGCATGACCATTCAAAAACACCTGCTCCATGTCGCTCAGGCCGTTGATCAGGCGGTCGTGCAAAGCGCGGGCCTTGGAATTGTCTTGCACCATCTCGAGCTTGGCAATGCGAAACGCCTCGCCCATGCCCACACACTGGTGCGTGGGCAGAGTGCCCGAGCGCATGCCGCGCTCATGACCGCCACCGTGCATTTGCGCTTCGAGGCGAATGCGGGGCTTGCGTCGAACATACAAAGCGCCAATGCCTTTGGGGCCATAGGTTTTGTGCGACGCCAGGCTCATCAAATCGATGGGCAGCTGTGTCATGTCGATCTCGACCTTGCCAGTGGCTTGGGCCGCATCGACGTGGAAGATGATGCCTTTTTCGCGGCACAAGTTACCAATCGCGGTCACGTCCTGGATCACGCCGATTTCGTTGTTCACGAACATCACGCTGATCAAGATGGTGTCGGGGCGAATAGCGGCCTTGAGAGCGTCCATGTTCAGCAAACCATCGGCCTGCACGTCCATGTAGGTCACTTCAAAACCCTGGCGCTCCAGCTCACGCATGGTGTCGAGCACAGCTTTGTGTTCGGTCTTAACGGTGATCAGGTGCTTTCCACGCGACTTGTAAAAATGCGCAGCGCCCTTGATGGCCAGGTTGTTGGACTCGGTTGCGCCACTGGTCCAAACGATTTCGCGGGAGTCGGCACCGATCAGATCAGCCACTTGATCGCGGGCTTTTTCGACGGCAGCTTCGGCCTCCCAGCCCCAAGCGTGGGTACGGGATGCGGGATTGCCAAAGTGCTCGCGTAGCCAAGGGACGATGGCGTCCACCACGCGGGGATCACAAGGGTTGGTGGCACCGTAGTCAAGGTAAATGGGGAAATGGGGTGTGGTCATGGTCTGCTCTTCTTCGGAAATCAGGATTTGGCGAACATGTTGCCCAAGTCAAACACCGAGTTGGGCACATTCACGCGAATAGGCTGGCTGATTGGCATGGGGGCAATTGCACGCTTAAGGCTGGGCTTGTTTTCGACCACCAAACCTTTGGCCAATTGGTCATCCACCAGCTTTTGCAAGGACACCGAGTCCAGAAACTCCACCATTTTAGAGTTGAGTGAGGCCCACAGGTCGTGTGTCATACAGCGGCCATCGCCGCCATTGCAATTTTCTTTGCCACCGCAGTGGGTGGCGTCAATCGGCTCATCCACGGACAAAATGATGTCGGCCACGGTGATGTCTGTGGATTTGCGGCCCAAGGTGTAACCGCCGCCGGGTCCACGGGTGGACTCAACCAGGTTGTGGCGACGCAACTTGCCGAACAACTGCTCTAAATAGGACAGTGAAATCTGTTGGCGCTGGCTGATGGCGGCCAATGTCACGGGGCCTGCGTCTTGACGCAAAGCCAAGTCGATCATGGCGGTGACGGCAAAACGGCCTTTGGTGGTTAAACGCATGGCAGACTCCTGAAGTGGGTGGAAGTGCTGTCTGAAAACCGGCTGAGTTGGTTCCCGACTAAACAAGTCAAGTATAAGGCATACCCGATCAAATCAGTCGGGTTATAGGGTTATTCAAGCCCTGATCAGCGGCACGATGTGGTCGCCCCCTGCCGCGCCAAAGGCCTGCTCCTTCAGGATGGTCAGTTGGTCGCGTACCTGAGCGGCCTTTTCGAACTCCAGGTTGCGGGCGTGTTCCATCATTTGCTTCTCCAACTGCTTGATGGCACGGGCGATGTCTTTCTCGCTCATGTCCTCCACTTTGGCCCTTTGCACCGCAGCTTGCTCTAAGCGCTCGGCTTCTTTGCCCGACTTTTCGCTGTAAACGCCGTCGATCAGGTCTTTGACCTTTTTGACAATGCTCTTGGGCGTGATGCCCATGACCTCGTTGTGCGCCACTTGCTTGATGCGGCGGCGCTCGGTCTCGCCCATGGCTTTTTTCATCGACTCCGTGATGCGGTCGGCGTACAAAATGGCGCGCCCGTTGAGGTTGCGCGCTGCACGGCCAATGGTCTGGATCAAGCTCCGCTCGGATCGCAAGAAGCCTTCTTTGTCGGCGTCCAAAATCGCCACCAACGAGACCTCGGGAATATCAAGGCCCTCGCGCAGCAAGTTGATGCCCACCAGCACATCGAAAGCGCCCAAGCGCAGGTCACGCAAAATCTCGACCCGCTCCACCGTGTCCACGTCGCTGTGCAGGTAGCGCACCTTGACGCCGTTGTCGCTCAGGTAATCGGTCAGCTGCTCGGCCATGCGCTTGGTCAGCGTGGTGATCAGCACCCGCTCGTGCTTGTCCACCCGGATACGAATTTCCTGCAGCACGTCGTCCACCTGGTGGATGGCAGGGCGCACCTCGACCTGCGGGTCGACCAAACCTGTGGGGCGCACCACTTGTTCGACCACTTTGCCCGAATGCGTCTTTTCATAGTCGGCGGGCGTGGCCGAGACAAAGATGCACTGGCGCATGCGCTTTTCAAACTCTTCAAACTTGAGCGGGCGGTTGTCTAAAGCGCTGGGCAAGCGAAAGCCGTATTCCACCAAGGTGGTCTTGCGGGCCTTGTCGCCGTTGTACATGGCGTTGAGCTGGCCAATCATCTGGTGACTTTCGTCCAGAAACATGATGGCGTCGGGCGGCATGTAGTCGGTCAGCGTGCTGGGCGCGTCACCAGGTGCCGCGCCCGACAAATGGCGCGTGTAATTCTCAATGCCCTTACAGTGGCCCACTTCGGACAACATTTCCAAGTCAAACCGGGTGCGCTGCTCCAGCCGCTGCGCCTCGACCAGCTTGCCCATGCCCACCAGTTCTTTCAAGCGCTGAGCCAGCTCCACCTTGATGGTTTCTACCGCCGCCAACACCTTGTCGCGCGGCGTCACGTAGTGACTGGACGGGTAAACCGTGAAGCGCGGGATCTTCTGGCGAATGCGCCCGGTGAGCGGATCGAACAGTTGCAGGCTCTCAATCTCGTCGTCAAAAAGCTCGATGCGGATGGCTAACTCGGAATGCTCGGCCGGAAACACGTCGATGGTGTCGCCCCGTACGCGGAATTTGCCTCGGCTGAATTCCATGTCGTTGCGCTGGTACTGCATGCGGATCAGCTGCGCGATCACGTCGCGCTGGCCCAGCTTGTCGCCGGTGCGCAGCGTCATGATCATGCGGTGGTAGCTCTCAGGCTCGCCAATGCCGTAGATGGCCGAGACCGTGGCCACGATCACCACATCGCGCCGCTCCATGATGCTTTTGGTACACGACAGGCGCATCTGCTCGATGTGCTCGTTGATCGCGCTGTCTTTTTCAATGAACAGGTCGCGCTGCGGCACATAGGCCTCAGGTTGGTAGTAGTCGTAATAACTGACAAAGTACTCGACCGCGTTTTTGGGAAAGAACTCTCGGAACTCGCTGTACAGCTGCGCCGCCAACGTTTTGTTAGGCGCAAACACAATGGCGGGCTTGCCTATTTGTGCGATCACATTGGCCATGGTGAAAGTCTTACCAGAGCCGGTCACGCCCAACAGGGTCTGGAACACCTCGCCATCGTGCACGCCTTCGACCAGCTGCTCAATGGCCACGGGCTGGTCGCCAGCGGGCGGGTAAGGCTGGAACAGCTCAAAGGGCGAGCCCGGGTAGCTAATAAATTGGCCATCGAGTGGGACAGATGTGACCTCTGACAGAGGAATGATTTCAGACATGGGAACTCGTTTTTTGTGGAAAGAGGAGCGACTGACCGGACTGAATCTGCCTGCTCAGAGCACGCCCTGAGGTCAATAGCCGCCAAACAAAATGTCGAGCGCATTGACCACATCGGGTGCTTGGGCGCGCAAATTCAACAGCGGCGCACCCAACCAGCGCAGAGGCACTGCGGCAAGCGCAGCACTGTCCAGCACCAGCGCCTGACCATCCACCGTACAGACAGGGTTGAGGTCACGCATCGGCAAAGGGGCATATTCGGCGCTTCGCAAGGGAATCACGATACGCGTGGCAATCTTGTCCAAAAAGCTGTTTTGAACGTCCAGCAAATAGGGGGTGCGCTCGCGCATGTGGGCATCCGGGTGGGCATACACGTCGAACTGGGCCATGGCTCAGAAACTGCGGTAAGCGTCCAGGGGCAAGCCCTCTTGCTCGATGCGGGCGTTGTAGCTGGCAATGGCATCCAGGTTTTGCGCCTGCCAGCGCGCCCAATACTGGCGCTTGACTTCTTGAGCCAGCAAGGCATCCACCGTGCGTGACACATTCATGTCCAGTTCACGCGCCATGGCCAGCACCTCAGCGTTGAGCGATAAATTGACGGGCTTTTTCGGGGCATCTTCAAAGCGCAACATGCGGAACCTCCGAGAAGTATGCGCATAGTTTATGCGCAAAATAACATTAAAGTGCTTTGCAAGACCAAGTGTCTGCAGTCCAATCCATCTGCCCAAGACCCAAAGCCAACGGATTACGGAGCCCACACCGCCTTGAGTTGGAACGCGCCGGTGCAGTGGTTTGAGCCTAAAATAAAGGGCTTTTCCCCATTGACTACACAGGATTGTCACCATGTCTTTGTTTTCCGCCGTCGAAATGGCCCCCCGCGACCCGATCCTGGGTCTGAACGAACAATTCAACGCCGACACCAACCCCAACAAAGTGAACTTAGGCGTGGGCGTTTACTTCGACGACAACGGCAAACTGCCCCTGCTGCAATGCGTGCAAGCGGCTGAAAAAACCATGATGGCCACCCCCACCGCGCGTGGCTACCTGCCAATTGACGGCATCGTGGCCTATGACAACGCCGTCAAAGCGCTGGTGTTTGGCGCTGAATCCGACGTGGTCAAGTCGGGCCGCGTGTCCACCGTGCAGGCCATCGGCGGCACGGGCGGCCTGAAAATCGGTGCCGACTTTCTGAAAAAAGTCAGCCCCAAGGCCAAAGTGCTGATTTCTGACCCCAGCTGGGAAAACCACCGCGCCATCTTCGTGAACGCCGGTTTTGAAGTAGAGAGCTACGCCTATTACGACGCGGTCAATCGGGGCGTGAACTTCGATGGCATGTTGGCCAGCCTGAACGCCGCGGCCGCGGGCACCATCGTTGTGTTACACGCCTGCTGCCACAACCCGACCGGCTACGACATCACTGCAGCAGAGTGGGACCAGGTCATTGCCGTCGTCAAGGCGAAAAACCTGACCGCCTTTTTGGACATGGCTTACCAGGGCTTTGGCCACGGCATCCAAGAGGACGGTGCCGTGATCGGCAAGTTTGTGGCTGCGGGCCTGAACATCTTCGTGTCGACGTCGTTCTCCAAGAGCTTCAGCCTGTACGGTGAGCGGGTGGGCGCCTTGTCGGTGGTGGCCTCTGACAAAGAAGAAGCCTCCCGCGTGTTGTCGCAACTCAAAATCGCCATCCGCACCAACTACTCCAACCCACCCATCCACGGTGGCGCGGTGGTGGCGGCTGTTCTGAACAACCCCGAACTGCGCGCCCAGTGGGAAAGCGAACTGGCCGAGATGCGCGTGCGCATCAAGGCCATGCGCCAAAAACTGGTGGACAGCCTCAAAGCCGCTGGCGTGAAACAAGACATGAGCTTTATCACCACCCAGATTGGCATGTTCAGCTATTCGGGTCTGACCAAAGACCAAATGGTGCGCCTGCGCAGCGAGTTTGGCGTGTATGGCACCGACACCGGCCGCATGTGCGTCGCCGCGCTGAACAGCAAAAACATCGATTACGTCTGCGCATCGATTGCCAAAGTCGTCTGACCGCCCCCTTCAAGACTGAAATCCGGTTTGAAACCGCCCCTGACGGGGCGGTTTCTTTTTGGACGGTCCGGAAGGTGACTGTCAATTAGGGGGCAAACTCAAAAAATATATGCTGGTCTCCTGTACTATTGCTGCAGTGCATCATTTTGTTGCAAGGGAAACTGTCACATGCTTTATCAGATTTATGAAACGCAACGCTCGATCATGGAGCCTTTTTCCGATCTGGCACAAGCTGCAGCCAAGCTCTACAGCAACCCCCTGAACCCCATGGCGCAAACGCCTTTGGCCCAGCGAGTGTCCGCTGGCTACGCCCTGATGCACCGTTTGGGCAAAGATTACGAGAAACCAACGTTTGGCATTCAGACCGTCAAGGTCAACCAAACGGACGTCGCCATCCATGAGCGCATCGAGATCGACAAGCCCTTTTGTGAGCTGCGCCGCTTCAAGCGCTTCACGGACGATCCTGCAACCCTGTCACTCCTCAAAAGCCAGCCCGTCGTTTTGATGGTAGCGCCTTTGTCCGGCCACTACGCCACGTTGCTGCGTGACACTGTCAAAACCATGCTGCAAGGCCACAAGGTCTACATCACCGACTGGAAAAACGCCCGCTTGGTGCCCATGTCCGAAGGCGAATTCCACCTGGACGACTACATCAACTACGTGCAGGAATTCATCCGCCACCTGCAATCCATCTACGGCCATTGCCATGTGGTGAGCGTGTGCCAGCCTACCGTGCCGGTGTTGGCGGCAGTGTCATTGATGGCCAGCCGTGGCGAAAAAAACCCATTGACCATGACCATGATGGGCGGCCCCATCGATGCACGCAAATCACCCACAGCGGTGAACAACTTGGCGACCAACAAGAGCTTTGATTGGTTTGAAAACAATGTGATCTACCGCGTACCGGCCAATTTCGCAGGTGCCGGTCGCCGTGTGTACCCCGGGTTTTTGCAACACACTGGCTTTGTGGCCATGAACCCCGACCGCCATGCCACCAGCCATTACGACTACTTCAAGGACCTGATCAAGGGTGACGACGCCAGCACCGAAGCGCACCGTAAGTTTTACGACGAGTACAACGCCGTGCTCGACATGGATGCCGATTACTATTTGGAAACCATCCAGACCGTGTTCCAGGACTTCAAGCTGGTCAAGGGCACTTGGGACGTCAAGGGTGTGGACGGCAAAGTGGAGCGCGTTCGCCCTCAGGACATCAAAGGCACGGGCTTGATGACTGTCGAGGGCGAGCTGGATGACATCTCGGGCTCGGGCCAGACCCGCGCTGCACAAGACCTCTGCACTGGCGTACCTGCCAGCGAACGCCAGCACCTGGAAGTGCCTGGCGCAGGCCATTACGGTATCTTCAGTGGTCGCCGCTGGCGTGACATCGTGTACCCACAGGTGGTGAAATTCATCCAAGCTCATGCACTCAAGGCCAAGGCGTCAGCGCCCAAGGCAGTTGCTGCAGCGCCTGTGGCGGCCAAAGCCGCGAAAGCCGTGGTCAAGGCACCTGCCAAGACCCCGCTAAAGGCCCCAGTCAAGCCAGCGATCAAGCCAGCAGCCACAAGCGTGGCCAAAGCTGCCGTCAAAGCCGTGGCAACACCAGCAGCCAAGCCTGTGACCAAAGCCGCAGCGCCTGTCAAAACTCTGGTCAAAACATCGGTCAAAGCTGTGGCCAAAGCACCCGACAAAAACGGCAAAGCGGCAGCCCAGCCAAAAGGCACAGTCAAAACCACCTGGGTGGCCCCCAAAGCCTGAGGCCCATGCCCCTGAAGCCCACAGCGCCTGAGACCCAGGCGCTTTTTCTTGCCCTCAACGATGCCCTGCCTCAAACGCAGTGCACACGTTGCGGCTTTCCCGATTGCGCCAGCTATGCCCGCGCCATGGCCGAAGGGCAAGCGGCCATCAACCAATGCCCGCCGGGTGGACAGGCCGGTATTGAGCGTCTGGCTGCACTGACTGGCCAGCCTATGGTCATGCTGAACCCCGAGCATGGCATTGAAGGCCCACGGCACGTGGCCATCATCGACGAGGCATGGTGCATCGGCTGCACGCTGTGCATCAAGGCCTGTCCGACCGATGCGATTTTGGGGGCCAACAAAGTCATGCACACCGTGATTGAGCCTTGGTGCACGGGGTGTGAGTTGTGCATCCCGGTGTGCCCGGTGGACTGCATTGCGCTGGAAAATATGACCGGTGCAGATTCTGGCTGGGCTGCCTGGTCTGCCGAGCAAGCTCACACCGCACGCGAGCGCTACACCTCGCGCCAGCAGCGTCTGGTGCGCGAAGAAGCCACCCACCAACAGCAACAAGTGGCCAAAGCCGAGCACAAGCTGGCCGACTTGAACGCACACACAAAAGGCACTGAAAACGCCCCTGAGATGGACCGCAAACGCGCCATCATTGAAGCGGCACTGGCCAAAGCAAAAGCCCGCCAAGCCGGAGCATGACGGGCTTTTGAAGGTCATGTCGGGGCTGAAGCCACCGACCTACGAGACGGTTTATTGCAAGTCGGTGGCTTTAGCCCCGCCATATTTTCAATCAGCCCTTCAGGTCCGACAAAATTCAATGCGCGTTGGCCGCCAATGCCGCAAAAGCCTTCACCACTTCATCGGGTGCCTGCACCAATTCGATCAACACGCCCTCGCCGCCAATCGGAAACTCTTCATTCGCCTTGGGGTGCAAAAACGTGATGTCAAATCCAGCAGCGCCCTTGCGGATGCCACCGGGCGCAAAGCGCACGCCTTGTGATGTGAGCCAATCCACCGCCACCGGCAAGTCATCAATCCACAAACCGATGTGGTTGAGCGGCGTGGTGTGCACGGCAGGTTTTTTCTCGGGGTCGAGTGGCTGCATCAAATCGACCTCGACCTTGAACGGGCCGGTGCCGATGGCGCAGATGTCTTCGTCCACGTTCTCGCGTTCGCTTTTGTAGGTGCCGGTCACCTCCAGGCCAAACATGTCGACCCAGAGCTTTTGCAAGCGACCTTTGTCAGGCCCGCCAATGGCAATTTGCTGGACACCCAGCACTTTGAAAGGGCGGGGCATTTACTCAAACTCCACGATCATCTGGTCCACCGTGAGCGATTCGCCTTTGGCGGCCACCACTTTCTTGACCACGCCGTCTTGCGCGGCAAAGAGTACGTTTTCCATCTTCATGGCTTCGATCACGGCCACGCGTTCACCCGCTTGCACCTTTTGGCCCACCGACACGGCCACGTCGACCAAAAGGCCAGGCATGGGTGACAAAACAAAGCGGCTCAAGTCGGGGGGGGCCTTGTAAGGCATGAGCTGGTGCAACTCGGCCATGCGGGGCGACATGACCAGCGCTTCAATGCGGGTACCGTTGTGCTGCACTTGCAAAGCCAATGGGTTCTTCAAGGTACCACGCTCGATTTGCGCGGTGAATGGCAGGCCGTTGCAAGTGCCTTCGATGCGGATGTCGTTCAAGCGCGAGTTGCTGGCGATGGCGTAGATTTTGCCATTCACTGTGATCTGCGCTTCGCCGTGCTTGCCCGCAAATTCGTCAACATGCACGGGCACATAACGGTTGTTGCCCGCCTTGCCCAGTTCGACCACAGCGTAGTCTTGGCCCACTTGCACGTCGTATCCTGGCAACTGACCACTTAAACCCGCGGCACGCTCGCGCGACTTGCGACGAACGAAGGCCGCCAGTGCGGCCAAGAAATCGTGGTCTTCGTGGGGCACATCTTCAGCGCGGAAACCATGGCTGTATTGCTCGGCAATGAAGCCGGTGTTGAAGTCACCCGACACAAAACGAGGGTGCGCCAACAAAGCAGCCTGGAAAGGGATGTTGGTGCTGATGCCGCGGATCACAAAACCATTCAAGGCTTCGCGCATTTTGTGAATTGCGTCGTTGCGGTCTTTGCCGTGCACGATGAGCTTGGCAATCATCGAGTCGTAGAACATCGGTATCTCGCCGCCGTCTTGCACCCCCGTGTCCACACGCACGCCGAACAAGTCGGCGGTATTGCCTTGGAACATGGTTTGTTTGGGCGTCTGAAAACGCACCAAACGGCCCGTAGAAGGCAAGAAATTGCGGAACGGGTCTTCAGCGTTGATCCGGCACTCGATGGCCCAGCCGTTGCGCTGTACGTCTTTTTGCTCGATTGGCAATTTCTCGCCCGCGGCCACGCGGATCATCATCTCGACCAGGTCCAGGCCGGTGATGGCTTCGGTCACCGGGTGCTCGACCTGTAAACGGGTGTTCATCTCCAAAAAGTAAAAGCTCTGGTCTTTGCCGACCACAAACTCCACCGTACCGGCCGATTGGTATTTCACCGCCTTGGCCAGTTGCACCGCCTGCTCGCCCATGGCTTTGCGGGTGGCATCAGAGATAAAGGGTGAAGGCGCTTCCTCGATCACTTTTTGGTGACGGCGCTGAATCGAACACTCGCGCTCGTTCAAATAAATCACGTTGCCGTGGCTGTCGCCCAGCACCTGAATTTCGATATGACGAGGTTCCTCAACAAACTTCTCGATGAACACACGGTCGTCGCCAAAGCTGTTGCGCGCTTCGTTGCGGCAGGACGTAAAGCCTTCAAACGCTTCCTTGTCGTTGAAGGCCACGCGCAGGCCCTTGCCGCCGCCGCCCGCCGAGGCTTTGATCATCACCGGGTAGCCGATGCCCTTGGCAATTTCGACGGCTTTCTCAGCCGTCTCAATCGCGTGGTTCACGCCGGGAATGCAGTTCACGCCTGCAGCGCCAGCCAGTTTCTTGGACTCGATCTTGTCGCCCATGGCGGCAATTGAAAAGTGACGCGGCCCAATGAAGGCGATGCCTTCATCTTCGCAGCGCTTGGAGAACTCGGCGTTCTCGCTCAAAAAACCGTAGCCGGGGTGAATGGCTTGTGCGCCTGTGGCTTTGGCTGCGGCGATGATTTTGTCAGCCACGAGGTAGGACTCGCGCGAGGCTGCTGGACCAATCAGCACGGCTTCATCGGCCAGTTGAACATGGCGCGCTTCTTTGTCGGCTTCAGAATAAACGGCCACGGTTTGGATGCCCATTTTTTGGGCGGTGGCGATGACGCGGCAGGCGATTTCGCCACGGTTGGCAATCAGAATTTTCTTGAACATAGGGAATCCTTTTATCTGTCTTCCCGGGCTTGACCCGGGATCCATGGATGGCGGATCAAGTCCGTCATGACGGGGTGCCGATCAAAGCGGAATGTTCCCGTGCTTGCGCCATGGGTTTTCAATCTTCTTGTCTTTGAGCATGACCAGCGATCGGGCAATGCGTTTGCGGGTGTTGTGCGGCATGATGACGTCGTCGATGTAACCCCGGTTCGCCGCCACAAACGGGTTGGCAAAGCGGGCTTTGTATTCGGCTTCTTTGGCGGCCAGTTTTTCGGGGTCGCCTTTGTCTTCGCGGAAGATGATTTCCACAGCGTCTTTGGCACCCATCACTGCAATCTCGGCATTGGGCCAGGCAAAGTTCACGTCGCCGCGCAGGTGCTTGGAGGCCATCACGTCGTATGCGCCGCCGTAAGCCTTGCGGGTAATGACGGTGATTTTGGGCACGGTGCACTCGGCATACGCATAGAGCAATTTGGCACCATGCTTGATGATGCCACCGTATTCTTGGCTGGTACCAGGCATGAAGCCGGGCACGTCCACAAAGGTGATAACGGGGATGTTGAACGCATCGCAAAAACGCACAAAGCGCGCCGCTTTGATGGAGCTTTTGATGTCCAGGCAACCGGCCAACACCAAAGGCTGGTTGGCCACAATGCCCACGGTTTGGCCATCGATACGGGCAAAGCCGATCAGGATGTTCTTGGCGTAATCGGGCTGCAGTTCAAAGAAGTCGCCGTCATCCACGGTTTTGAGGATGAGCTCCTTCATGTCATAGGCTTTGTTGGGGTTCTCGGGCACCAAGGTGTCCAGGCTCATGTCAACTCGGTCGATGGTGTCGCCGCTCTTGCGAACGGGTGCTTTTTCGCGGTTGTTCAGCGGCAAGTAGTTGTACAGGCGGCGCACCATGAGCAGCGCTTCCACATCGTTTTCAAACGCCATGTCGGCCACGCCGCTCTTGGTGGTGTGGGTCAATGCACCGCCCAATTCTTCGGCCGTGACTTCTTCGTGGGTCACGGTCTTGACCACTTCAGGGCCCGTCACAAACATGTACGACGTATCCTTGACCATGAAGATGAAGTCGGTCAAGGCTGGCGAGTACACCGCACCACCGGCCGATGGGCCCATGATCATGCTGATCTGGGGCACCACGCCCGAGGCCATCACGTTGCGCTGGAACACATCGGCATAACCACCCAAGGACGCCACACCTTCTTGAATGCGGGCACCGCCCGAATCGTTCAGGCCAATCACCGGCGCACCGACCTTCATGGCCTGGTCCATGACTTTGCAGATCTTCTCGGCGTGCGTTTCAGACAAGGCACCGCCATACACGGTGAAGTCTTGGCTGTACACAAACACCAAACGGCCGTTGATCATGCCGTAGCCGGTGACCACGCCGTCGCCGGGGATTTTGTTGTTTTCCATGCCGAAGTCGGTGCAGCGGTGCTCAACGAACATGTCCCACTCTTCGAAGGTGCCTTCGTCCAGCAAAACCTCAATGCGCTCACGGGCTGTGAGCTTGCCTTTGGCGTGTTGCGCGTCAATGCGCTTTTGCCCGCCACCCAAGCGGGCCGCAGCGCGCTTTTTTTCCAGTTGTTCAATGATGTCTTGCATGCTTGCTCTCTCTCAAAAATCAGGTAGGGCGCTCATCAGCGCGAACGGGTTGGGAATGCGATTGCGCGGCCAGCAACTGGCGCGCTGCTGTCGAGGCGACCAACTGGCCAGAAGCGACTTGTTGGCTCAGTTGGGGCAGCAGTGTTTGCACACGCGACTGCGCCCGAAAATTGTGTTTGAGCCCAGCGTCGATGCGTTCCCACATCCACGACAGGGCTTGATACTGGCGTCGCTCGGCCAAGCGGCCATTGGCCGTTTGCAGACTTCGGAACTCGCTGACTGCGGCCCAAAAACTGTCCACGCCCTGGCCCAGCAAAGCGCTCAGCTGCACCACCTTGGGGTGCCACTGCGTGGTGTCGGCGTGCGCATGACCCGAGCCGCCGTGCATGCCCAAAAGCTGCAAGGCACTGGTGATCTGCAACTCGGCGCGGGTGGCAGCGATGGCATCGATGTCGGCCTTGTTGATGACCACCAAATCGGCGATTTCCATCACGCCTTTTTTGATGGCTTGCAAATCGTCGCCCGCGTTGGGCAGCTGCATCAGCACAAACATGTCGGTCATGTTGGCCACCGCCGTTTCGGACTGGCCCACGCCCACCGTCTCGACAATCACCACGTCGTAGCCCGCCGCTTCGCAGACCAACATGGACTCGCGGGTTTTTTCGGCCACACCACCCAAGGTGCCGCTGCTGGGGCTGGGGCGGATGTAGGCGCGCTCGTGCACGCTGAGCAACTCCATGCGGGTCTTGTCCCCCAAGATGGAGCCGCCCGACACGGTGGAAGACGGATCGATGGTCAAAACCGCCACGCGGTGGCCTTGCGCAATCAGGTACAGGCCCAGCGCCTCGATGAAAGTGGACTTGCCCACCCCCGGCACGCCGCTGATGCCCAGCCGGAACGAATTGCCCGTGTGCGGCAGCATGGCCGTGAGCAGCTCATCGGCCAGGGCACGGTGGTCCGCACGCGTGGATTCCAGCAGAGTGATCGCTTTGGCCATGGCACGGCGCTGCAGGGAGGCAGTGCCATGGCGCATGCCCTGCAAAAGCTGGTCAGTGCTTGGCATGCTCATAAGATCTCGAATCTGCGCCCATCGGGCAGGCGATACCGCGAGAAGTCGCGCACATCCATGGTCATCACGTTGATGGTGTTCGTGTCTTGCGCCAACCAAACCAAAGAGGCATCCGCCAAGTCCATTTCTGTCCGAGGCTCAGCGGTATAACGCGCCATCAGCTCCGCCAAGTCGGGGAGGTTCGACACGTCAAACGGGAACACGATGACACCACCTTCGGACACCCATCGCAGAAATCGCTGGACGGCATTGGCACCCAGAAAATGGCACACCTCCACCACACAAGGCCAAGTGGTCGTCAACCGCCAGTTTTCGGCCAACAAACGGGTGTAGTGCCGATGCGCCACATCACTGGCGTCAAACAGCGCCACCATGGGCCCGGTGTCGATCAAGGCCACCTTCACGGCGTGTCCGTTTCCTGGTCTGAGCCTGACCACACTTTGCCCTGCTTTTTGGCCTCTTGAAAAGCCAGCCAATCGGCTTGATGGGCATCCCGTTTGGTTTTGAGTTTGGACCGAATGGCCACCTTGGTTGGCGAAAGGGATTCATGGCCTTCTGGCAAAGACTCTCGCACCTCAGCCTGCACCTTGAGCAGCAGGTCATAGGGATTCTTGCGCCCCAATGCCCTCTCCAGCGCCGAAACGATGAACTGTGACTTGGTCACGCCCATTCGTTTGGCGGTCAGCTCCAGCTCTTTTTCGAGCAAAGGCTCCAATCGAACGGAAACAGCCATGGCAGACTCCTTGATGATGTTCGCAATACTGTATTACTGTATCACAAGCATCTTTAAGCCAAAGCCTTCTTGATCTGCTCCAGCACATCCTTGGCGCTGACCGGGATCGGGGTGCCGGGGCCGTAAATGCCCTTGACGCCCGCTTCGTACAGCATGTCGTAGTCTTGGCGCGGGATCACGCCGCCCACGAACACGATGATGTCGTCTGCGCCCTGCTTATTGAGTTCAGCAATGATGGCGGGGACCAGGGTTTTGTGGCCTGCGGCGAGTGTGCTCACGCCCACGGCGTGCACGTCGTTTTCAATCGCTTGGCGGGCGCACTCTTCGGGGGTCTGGAACAGCGGACCCATGTCCACGTCGTAGCCCAGGTCGGCAAACGCGGTGGCGACCACTTTGGCGCCCCGGTCGTGGCCGTCTTGGCCCAACTTGGAAATCATCACGCGGGGGCGGCGGCCTTGGGCATCGGCAAAGGCGGCGATGTCGGCTTTGAGAGCGTTCCAGTATTCCATGGTGTCTCCCACGTTTTCGCCATCGTCGTAGGCGGCGGCGTAAACGCCGGTGACTTTTTGTGTGTCGGCGCGGTGGCGACCAAAGGATTTTTCAAGTGCGTCGGAAATTTCACCAACCGTGGCGCGCAGGCGCACGGCCTGAATCGACAAGTCGAGCAGGTTGCCTTGGCCCGATTCGGCCGAAGCGCTCAAAGCGTCCAGCGCGGCTTGCACCTTGGCGCTGTCGCGGGTAGCGCGGATTTTGGCGAGTCGCTCGATCTGGCCGTCGCGCACACGCACGTTGTCAATTGACAAGGTTTCGATCGGGTCTTCCTTGGCCAGCTTGTATTTGTTCACGCCCACGATCACGTCTTTGCCTGAGTCGATGCGGGCCTGCTTTTCAGCCGCTGCGGCTTCGATCTTGAGCTTGGCCCAGCCGCTGCCCACGGCCTTGGTCATGCCGCCCATGGCTTCGACTTCTTCGATGATGGCCCAGGCCTTGTCGGCCATTTCTTGGGTGAGCGACTCCATCATGTATGAACCGGCCCAAGGGTCGATCACGTTGGTGATGTGGGTCTCTTCTTGAATGATGAGCTGGGTGTTGCGGGCGATGCGCGAGCTGAATTCAGTAGGCAGTGCGATGGCCTCGTCAAACGAGTTGGTGTGCAGCGACTGGGTGCCGCCAAACACGGCCGCCATGGCTTCGATGGTGGTGCGCACCACGTTGTTGTAAGGGTCTTGCTCGGTGAGCGACCAGCCAGATGTTTGGCTGTGGGTGCGCAGCATGAGACTCTTGGGGTTCTTGGCGTCAAAGCCCTTCATGATGCGGCACCACAGCAGGCGGGCCGCACGCATCTTGGCGATCTCCAGATAGAAGTTCATGCCAACGGCCCAGAAGAAGGACAGGCGACCGGCGAACTCGTCCACGTCCATGCCCTTGGCAATCGCCGTCTTCACGTATTCCTTGCCGTCGGCCAAGGTGAACGCCATTTCCAGTGCCTGGTTGGCCCCGGCTTCTTGCATGTGGTAACCCGAGATCGAGATCGAGTTGAACTTGGGCATGTTCTTGGCCGTGTACTCGATGATGTCGCCGATGATTTTCATCGACGGCTCGGGCGGGTAGATGTAGGTGTTGCGCACCATGAACTCTTTCAGAATGTCGTTCTGAATCGTTCCTGAGAGTTTTTCTTGCGAGATGCCCTGCTCTTCAGCCGCGACCACGTAGCCTGCCAGCACCGGCAAGACCGCGCCATTCATGGTCATGGACACGCTGACTTTGTCCAGCGGAATCTGGTCAAACAGGATCTTCATGTCTTCGACGGAGTCAATCGCCACACCGGCCTTGCCCACGTCGCCCGTCACGCGGGGGTGATCAGAGTCGTAACCCCGGTGGGTGGCCAGGTCAAAAGCCACCGACACGCCCTGCCCGCCCGCAGCCAAGGCCTTGCGGTAGAAGGCGTTGGATTCTTCGGCGGTGGAAAAACCGGCGTATTGGCGGATCGTCCAGGGGCGCACGGCGTACATGGTGGCCTGCGGGCCGCGCAAGAAAGGCTCAAAGCCAGGCAGCGTGTTGGCGTAGGGCAAGTTGGCCGTGTCTTCGGCGGTGTACAGCGGCTTGACGACGATGCCGTCGGGTGTCTTCCAGTTCAGGGCGTTTACATCACCACCAGGGGCGGATTTGACCGCTGCTTTTTGCCAGGCTTCCAGGTTGGAAGCGTTGAATTCAAAGGATTTGGACGTCATGGCGCTGTGCTTTCGGGACAAAAATGGCTGAGCCGGATTTTGGCAGCCTGGGGCTGCCTACCGGCTGACAAGTACCGTGATTCATAATTATTGATGCAGAATATTTTAACCGGCTTACAATTCAGCATCTGAAAAATTTTCTGTCAACGCCTCAAAAACCGGTTTCCCCGGCACGCCACGCCTCATGTCCGCCCTGTCCCTTGCCCCTCGCGCCCTGTACGAAGAAGTTGCCGAACTAATGCGGCAGCGTATTTTTGCGCGCGAACTGGAGCCCGGTAGCTGGATCGACGAGTTGCGCATCGCCGAAGCGCTGGGCATAAGCCGCACCCCCTTGCGCGAGGCCTTGAAGGTGCTGGCCGCTGAGGGTTTGGTGACCATGAAGGTGCGCCGAGGCGCTTATGTCACCGAGGTCAGTGACAAAGACCTGCGCGATGTCTACCACCTGCTGGCCCTGATGGAATCGGACGCGGCCCGCGTGGTGGCACAAAACGCCAGCGTCGAACAAATGGCGCAAATTGAAGCCTTGCACCAGAACTTGGAAGAGGCCGTGGGCGACCGCGACCGATTCTTCGAGATCAACGAAGCTTTTCACATGTTGCTGCTGGAGTTGGCCGACAACCGCTGGCGCGACCAGATGGTGGCCGACCTGCGCAAGGTGATGAAGCTCAACCGCCACAGCTCCCTGTTCAAGGAAGGCCGGATTGAACAATCTCTGGCCGAGCACCGCGCCATCGTGCAGGCCCTGACCCAGCGCCAGCCCGAGCAAGCGGCCGAGCGCATGTCGGCGCACTTCACGAACGGCCTGCAGGCCGCCCAATAAATCAGTCGGTGACCACCGCCCCCCGCGCCAACGCAGCGCGGGCCAGCTGCCAGACCTCACGCGGCGGCAAGGGCTTGAGTTTGTGGTCGCTCCACACTTGCCGCCACAAGCGACCACCGCGTTGCCCGTGGTACAGGCCCAGCATGTGCCGCGCAATTGCATACCAAGGGCAGCCGTCTTCGGCAAAGGCTCGCTCCATGTAGGCCACCATGGCCTCTTCCACCGCTTCGCGGCTGGGCACCTCGTGGGCGTCGCCAAAAAAAGTGACGTCCCAGCTGCCCAATAGCCATGGGTTGTAATAGGCCTCGCGCCCGACCATCACACCGTCGGCATGCTGCAAATGGCTGGCGATGTCTTCGTTGGTCTTGATGCCGCCGTTCACGGCAATCACCAGTCCCGGAAAATCTTGTTTGAGCTGGTAGGCCAATTCATAGCGCAGCGGCGGGATCTCGCGATTTTCCTTAGGACTCAGGCCATCGAGCCAGGCATTGCGGGCGTGCACGATGAAAACCCGGCTGCCGGCCTCGCTCACTGTGCCCACAAAGTCGCGCACAAAGTCGTAGCTCTCGATGCGGTCCAGGCCAATGCGGTGCTTGACCGTCACCGGCACATCCACCACATCAAGCATAGCTTTCACGCCGTCGGCCACGGTGCGCGGCTCGTTCATCAGGCAGGCGCCAAATGCGCCGCGCTGCACCCGGTCACTGGGGCAGCCGCAGTTCAGGTTGATTTCGTCGTAACCCCACTCCTGGCCCAGCTTGGCGGCATAGGCCAGATCGGCCGCTTCGCTGCCGCCCAATTGCAAAGCCACAGGGTGCTCTTCGGCATTGAAGCGCAAATGCCGCTGCACGCTACCGTGTCGCAAAGCGCCTGTGGTCACCATTTCGGAGTAGAGCAAGGTGTGGCGGGTCAACAGGCGGTGGAAAAAACGGCAATGCCGATCGGTCCAGTCCATCATGGGAGCGACACTTAAACGCCACGGGCTTGGTGGCGGGTGGCTGCTGTCTTTTTCTTCTGAAATTTGCTGCATTGAAGGCATTTTTGAACATGAAGTGCACACGAACGGCACACGAAGTCAAGATCTGGATCACAAGGGTCAACCGGCTTGAGCACCCAGACCGAAGGCATGGACGACATTCTCGCAGCTCCCCTGCGATGGAGCCTACCCTTAATGGCGCAGGCATCAAACTCATGCGCCAGCATCAGCGACATAAGAAGAAAAATGTGACCGTGAACCTCATCTACAAAGGGCAGCGGATCATCGATCCATGGCTTGGAGCCTGCGACAATCTGGACATGAGTCATTCATCTTTCGCCCCCCTCCAAAACGACAGCTTCTTGCGCGCCTGCCTGCGCCAAGCCACTGACCACACCCCCGTCTGGCTCATGCGCCAAGCCGGGCGCTACCTGCCCGAGTACCGCGACACCCGCGCCAAAGCCGGCAGCTTCATGGGCCTGGCCACCAACGTCGACTACGCCACCGAAGTCACTCTGCAGCCGCTGGAACGTTATGCACTGGACGCGTCCATCCTGTTCAGCGACATCCTCACCGTGCCCGACGCCATGGGCCTGGGCCTGAGCTTCGCTTTGGGTGAAGGCCCCCGCTTTGCCAAAAACGTGCGCGACGAAGCCGCCGTGGCCGAGCTGGCCGTGCCCGACATGAACAAGCTGCGCTACGTCTTCGATGCGGTGACGTCCATTCGCAAGGCACTGAACGGCCGCGTGCCCCTCATCGGCTTTTCCGGAAGCCCCTGGACGCTGGCGTGCTACATGGTCGAGGGCGCGGGGTCTGACGATTACCGTCACGTCAAAACCCTGATGTACAGCCGCCCAGACCTGATGCACCGCATTTTGGCCATCAACGCCGACGCCGTGGCCCTGTACCTGAACACGCAAATCGAAGCCGGTGCGCAAGCCGTCATGGTGTTTGACAGCTGGGGCGGTGTGCTGGCCGACGGGGCTTTCCAGCAGTTCAGCCTGGCCTACACCGCTCGCGTGCTTGCCCAACTCAAAACCGAGCACAACGGCCAGCGCATCCCCAGCATCGTCTTCACCAAAGGCGGCGGCCTGTGGCTGCCCGAGATGGCGGGCCTGAACTGCGACGTGCTGGGTCTGGACTGGACCATGAACCTGGGCCGCGCACGCGCCCTGGTGGGAGGTGAAGTGGGCGGCCCCGGCAAAGCGCTGCAAGGCAACATCGACCCGAACATCCTGTTTGCGCCGCCTGCGCAAATCGCCACCGAGGTGCACCGCGTGCTGGACAGCTTTGGCACCCCGCACACCGGCCGCAGTTCCACAGGCCCCACGCACATCTTCAACCTGGGCCACGGCATCAGCCAATACACCCCGCCCGAGCATGTGACGGCCTTGGTCGAGGCGGTGCACCAGCATTCCCGCCAGATGCGCCGCACCGCTTAATTGAGCTCTGGGTGTCTCAGGGCCGTTGGGTTTTGATTTCCAGATCCAAGCCGGTTGCGCCCACTTTGACAGGACCCAAGCTGCCCTCCCAATCACCCGACTGCGGGATCGCATTGCCCGACTTCGAAATCCGGGCTTTCACAAGCACCTGACTGGCACCTGAGAGCTTGCGATCGGGCAGCATGGCACTGCTGTCGTCGAGGGTGAAGCTCAACGGTAATTGGGCCACGGTGGTCTTCAACAACGCCAGTGGCATCCGCTCGCCATTGGCGGGCACGGCATAGACAAACACCACATCCGTAGGGCTGGTTTGGCTTTTTAATGCCGCTGACAGACGCACTTGCCCTGAGACATTCAGCGCCGATGCAGCGCCCCCTGCAGCAGAGGCTACGGCAGCTGCTGGCGCCGCTCCTGAAGCAGCGCTGCCTTGCGCAGGCACCGCTCCTTGCGCGCTCTGAGCAGCCGGGGTAGACGATGGGCTGGCTGGGTTTTTCAGTTTGGCTTGAACGGTCGACATGGCTTCGATCAAGTTCGGGACATCGGGGTGATCTGCTGACAGCCGAAGCCGAGCGCGTTGCCAAAATTCAAGGGCATCGGCGTAGCGGTTGTTTGCATAAGAAGCGCTGCCAGCCAACAACAATGCGGCATAGTTTTGGGGATCGCGCTGCAAGACTTCGCGAATCACGCGCCAAGGTTCTCCATCAAATCGGCCTTGGTTCTTGGCCGCCAACACCTCGGCCCGCGCCAAAATCAGCTCGTCGTCTGCATTGAGCTTCAACGCACGGTCAAAGGCTGACAAAGCCGCATCCAGGTTGCCTATGCTGCGGTGAGTCCGCCCCAGCAAGACCCAGCCTTCGAGGTTGTTCGGATCGGCCTGCAATTTGCTCGCCAAATTCTCTACGATTTGGTCGAGATTTGGGGCCGCTGCCTGCTCAGTCGCTGCTTCGGCCAACGCTGATGCGGGTGGCATCGGACTTATAGCTTCAGGAGCACCCAGCCAGATGTACAAGCCCAAAGCCGAAATGGGAAAGACCAAAGCGATCACCACCGCTGTGCGCCATGATTGCGCTTGGGTGATGAGCTGTGGCTCGTCTTCAACCGCCGTGTCTTGCAGCAAGCGCACACTCAGTTCATCGCGTGACTGTTGCCACTCGGCATCACTGAGGTGGCCGTTGGCGTGTTCACGGTCCAGGTCCAAAATTTGCTCTCGATAAACCTTGACGTTGGCTTGCGACTGGCTTGCCGAAGTGACCACTGGGCCCTGACGCAGCAAGACCCACACCACCACACCCGCCACACACAGCGCCATGCCCAGCGTGACGGCCAGAAACATCAGCAGTTCAGTCATGGCGACTCTCCGTTTTTCAACAAGACACGAACTTGGTCGCGTTCTTTTTCACTCAAAGGTTTTGCCAACTTCTGAACCGCCTGGCGCTGACGCACATAAAGGGCCATGCCCACCAAACCGCACAGCAGCAAGGCAAAAGGGCCAAACCACAACAGCCAAGTCAAGGGTTTGACTTCGGGTCGGTAAAGCACAAAGTCGCCATAGCGCTCGACCAAGTAGGCTTTGATGGCGGCATCACTTTTGTCTTGGCGAATCAGCAGGCGAACTTCTTCGCGCAAGTCGTTCGCCAATTCAGCCCGCGAAGAAGCCAGCGATTCATTTTGGCAAACCAAACAGCGCAGCTCTTCAGAGATATGAATCAAACGCTGCTCGATCAGTGGCTCCTTGGCCGAAGGTTCAGCCTCTTTGCTTTGGGCAGTCGCTACTGCTGCTGCGGCAAGCAGGAACAAAACCCCCTGCATTAGCCGCTTGATTCCAAGAATATTCGTGATCATGGACTCTTTCAACCTGCCTTACAAGGCGTTTAACTTCTTCACCAAAGGCAAGATTTGGGCGTCCAACAGTTCCTGCGTGATGACCCCCACGCGTTTGTAGCGGATCACGCCTTTTTGATCGATGACGTAGGTTTCTGGTACGCCGTATACGCCGTAGTCAATGCCCACACGACCATCCAAATCAAACACAGTGGCGGCATACGGGTTGCCATAGCGTTGCAACCACTGCGCGCTGCGCTCACGAGCGCGTTGCAATTTGTCTTCGGGTGACAGCTTGCTGCCCGAGGGCATATCCTGGCTTTGAATTTCTTTGTAACTCAAGCCCACAATGGGCAGTTGGTTGGCTTTTGAGAATGCCACCAACAAGGGATGTTCCTCCCTGCAGGCCACACACCATGTGGCCCACACGTTGAGCATCCAAATTTGACCCCGCATGTCTTGCGGCCCAAATGGGGGCGCGCTGCGGTCCAAAGTCGGTAAGGCAAATGCAGGCGCTGACTTGCCCACCAAGGGCGAAGGGATTTCTTGCGGGTTGCGGGTCAATCCAACCGCCAGAAAACCCACCAAGACCAGAAACAGCCCTAGGGGAATCAAAAACTTTTTCATGCCAAGCCTCTCCCCTTAGGCGGCAACAGCCGCCGGAGACTTGCGGTAGCGACGGTCGCTGACCGCCAACAAACCACCCAAGACCATCAAGATGGATCCGTACCAAAGCCAGGACACAAACGGCTTGTAATAAACACGCACGCTCCACTGTGGGCGCTCGCCTTCAATGGGCTCGCCCAGTGACACATACAAGTCGCGGAAAAAGCCCGAATCAATGGCCGCCTCGGTCATGGGCATGTTGCTGGAGAAATAGCGGCGCTTTTCTGGATACAACACCTCGAGCAGTTTTTCATCCTTGTTGACCCGTACCTCGCCTCGCAGCGCTTTGTAATTGGGGCCATTCACTTCGGAGACATCCATCAACTCAAAACTGTAATTTTCAATTTGAACGGTATCGCCCACGCCCATGCGCACATCGCGCTCGACTTCGTAGCCCTTGACCAACGTGATGCCCACCACCACCACCGCAATGCCCAGATGCGCCAGGTGCATGCCCCAAAAAGACGGCGGGATGCGGCCAGGTTTTTGCGTGCGGTTAACAATTTGGTGCAACAAACCCGCCACCACCCATGTGGCCAAGGCCATGCCCATGACGGTCAGCCAAGTGCCGCGGGCGCTAAAGAACAAGACGCCCAAGCCCACCAGCACAGCGGCCAAAGCCGGCCAGCGCATGGCATGAGCCAACTCTGCCCATCGGGCTTCGCGCCAATGCGCAACACCCCCTGGCACCATCAGGAACACCACAGGCACCATCAAAGGCACAAACACCGCATTGAAATAAGGTGCCCCCACCGAGAGTTTGCCCAAGTTCAAGGCGTCCACGATCAGGGGGTAAACCGTACCCAACAACACGGCAGCGGTGGCCACCACCAGAAGCACGCTGTTGGCCAATAGCATCGACTCGCGTGACACCAATCCCATCTTGCCGCCCAAGGTGGCTTTTGGTGCACGCCAGGCAAACAGCGTGAGCGAAATACCCACCACCAAGGCCAAAAAGATCAAGATGAACACCCCCCGTTTGGGGTCTGAGGCAAACGAATGAACAGAGGTCAGCACGCCCGAGCGCACCAAGAACGTGCCCAGCAAAGACAATGAAAAAGCCCCAATGGCCAACAAGATCGACCAAGCCTTGAAGCCACCACGCTTGTCAGTCACCATCAAAGCATGAATCAAAGCAGTGCCAAACAGCCACGGCAAAAGTGAAGCGTTTTCCACCGGGTCCCAAAACCACCAACCGCCCCAACCCAACTCGTAATAAGCCCACCAAGAGCCCAGCGCGATGCCGGCGGTCATGAACATCCAGGCCACAATCGTCCACGGCCGTGACCAGCGGGCCCAAGCTGCATCCATGCGGCCCGACAACAAGGCGGCAATAGCAAAGGCAAAGGCCACCGAAAACCCCACATAGCCCATGTACAACATCGGCGGGTGAATGATCAAGCCCGGGTCTTGCAGCAATGGATTCAAATCGCGCCCGTCAGCGGGTGCTGGGATCAGGCGCTCAAACGGACTGGAGGTGATCACAGTGAAAGACAAAAATCCGACAGACACCCAGCCCAAAACACCAATCACCCGAGCCACCATGGCCAAGGGCAAGGTTTTCGAAAACAGGGCCACAGCCACTGTCCAACCCGACAACATCAGCACCCACAACAGCAATGAGCCCTCATGGCCACCCCACACTGCAGACACCTTGAATTCCATGGGCAAGAGCGAGTTGGAGTGTCCGGCGATGTATTTGATGGAAAAGTCGTCTGTGACCGCCCCATGCGTCAACACCGCATAGGCCAATACGATGAGTGCAAACTGAAGCAAGGCCGTGGGTTTGGCCAGCGCCTGCCACCGGGGTCGGTCCAACATCGTGCCCGCCAGCGGCAAAACCGCTTGCAAAAAAGCGACGCAAGTGGCGAGGATCAACGCAAAGTGACCAATTTCAACAATCATTGAAAGCTCTTTTCTCTCAGTTAGGCAGCTTGAGCGACTTTGCCGCTTTGTCGGCTGCAGCCTGGTCTAAAGCATGTTGCGCCTCAGGCGGCATGTAGTTTTCGTCGTGTTTGGCCAAAACTTCGGAGGCCTTGAATGCTCGGCCCTCTTGCATTTTCCCTTGTGCCACCACGCCTTTGCCTTCTTTGAACAAATCGGGCAAAAAACCGGTGTACGACACGGCCACATCGTGTGCAAAGTCAGTCACCACAAATTGCACGTTCTCACCGTCTTTCTTCACACTGCCCTCTTTGACCATGCCGCCCACGCGAAAGGCCCGGCCTTGAGGGGCCTCCCCTTGCGCGACTTGGGTGGGGGTGAAAAAGAAAACCAAGTTGCTTTGAAAGGCATTCAAAACAAGCGTGCCCGCTGCGGCCAAGGCCAGTAAGCCGGCGCTGATCCACAGCATGCGTTGATGACGGGGCTTCATGACTGCCAATCCTTGCTCAAACCGTGTTCAGAGGCCGATTCTGCTGCCACTTGCGCCAAGGCACGCTGGCGTTGCTGCCTGACCCAGCCCACTTCGAGGGCCATGAGGAGGGCGGTGACACCAAAACTGCCCCAGACATAAAACCCATACCCACCCATGGCCCAAAAATCGGCCGCACTGTTCCAAATCATGGCAAAGCTCCCTTGAATTGGGCTTTGATTTCGGGCAAATCAGCCACCCATTGCGCGTGCCTTTCACGCATCAAAATCATGCTTCTGACTCGGTACAAAGCGATGGCAATGGCATAAAGCCAAAACGCGATGGCCATGATGAGCATGGCTTGCAACATGATTTCCGCCATTTTCGAGCCTTGGGTCAAGGACACCGACGCGCCCTGGTGCAAGGTGTTCCACCACTTCACGGAGAAGTAAATCACAGGCACATTGAGCGCCCCGACCAAGGCCAAGATGCCACCGGCTTTGTCGGCGCGGCGGGTGTCGTCGATGGCATTGGTCAAAGCGATGTAGCCCAAGTACAAGAAAAACAAAATCAACTCAGAAGTCAGGCGGGCATCCCAGACCCACCAAGTGCCCCACATGGGTTTGCCCCAGAGAGCGCCCGTCCAAAGTGACAAGAAAGCACAAATGGCCCCGGTGGGTGCCAGTGCGCGGCACATCATGCCGGACAAGCGTGTGTTGAAGGTGAGGCCTAAAAAAGCCCAAAAAGCCATGGCCAAATAAATGATCATGGACATCCATGACACGGGGACATGCACAAAAATAATGCGATAACCCTGACCTTGCTGAAAATCGGTGGGCGCCACAAAAAAGCCTAACCACAAACCCCAAACCGCCAGCGCCGAAGCCAAGGCAGCCACCCAAGGCCACAAACGACCGGCCAAGGCGTAGAAGTTTTGCGGCGCAGCGTAGTGAAAGAAAATTTTATTCATCGTTCAATCAAGCAAAGCTCATGACTCCAGCGCAATGCGAAGCGAGGCCGCGCTCACCCACGGGCTGAAGACGGCGGCGACCAAGGCCATGGCGGCCAAAATGGACAAATGTGCCGCGGCACCTAGGCCACTCATTTGTGCCTGCACCGCGCCAGCACCAAAAATCAAAGCGGGCACGTACAAAGGCAAGATCAACAGAGACAACAAAACATCCCCCCCACGAACGCCTAAGGTGAGTGCCGCGCCCACGGCCCCTATCAGAGACAAAATGGGCGTCCCCAGCAAAAGACCGATCGTCAAAGTCCACAAAGCCTCTTCGGTCAGGTCAAATTGCAAGCCCAAAACAGGGGCCAGCAAGACCAATGGCAGGCCAGAGAGTAACCAATGCGCCAAAATTTTGGCGGCCACCAGAACCGATAAACTGTTCGGAGATAAGGCCATTTGCTCCAGCGTGCCATCGGCAAAGTCTGCCGCAAACAAGCGCCCCAAGGAAAGCATGCTGGCCAGCAAAGCCCCCACCCACAAAATGCCGGGTGCGACCAAGCGCAAAGTGTTGATTTCCGGGCCAATGCCCAAAGGAAACAAGGCGGCCACCACGACAAAAAAGAAAACGGCGGTGATGACCTCGGTTTTGCGCCGCATGGCCAAAACCAAATCGCGCTGAACAACGGCCCAAAAAGCGCTCATGCGGTCAACCGGTAAGAAAGCGCCTGGCCTTGCAAAGACAGAGGCTGGTGGCTGGTGACCAGCAGCATGCCGGCGTCATTCAAATGCGCGTTGATCACACCTGACAAAGCATTTTGTGCGGCCGCATCCAGGGCCACAAAAGGCTCGTCCAAAATCCACAGGGGTGCGCGACTGATGAGCAAACGGGCCAAGGCCGTGCGCCTTTTTTGCCCCTGAGACAGCACCCGAACAGGCAGGTGCTCACGCCCTCTCAAACCCATTTGGCCCAAGGCGGCCATGACACGGTCAACAGAACCATCGCGACCCGCCACGAGGGCATCCGCGCGCAGGTTTTCAAGTGGGCTTAAATCTTCTTTGAGGGCCAATTGGTGGCCCAAATAAAGCAAATCGGCCCTGAAGTTTTCGGGCTCTTGAACGATGGACTGGTTTTTCCAGGTCACTTCGCCTTGCTCCCAGACGCCCAGGCCACACAGCAGGCGCAGCAAACTGGTTTTGCCAACGCCATTGTCGCCCTCCAAATGCAGCCATTGCCCCGGCATCAAGCTGAAGGAGACATCAGAAAATAGCCGGCGGTGGCCCCGACTGAGTGAAAGGTGGGATACGGTGAGCATGTGGCTGAATCTTCGCAGATCATGCCCGCATGGAAGGACCATGTGTCAAAAAAAAACCACCCACAGATCCGAGCACCATCAGGTATTCAAAAACATGTGCCGCACGGTTTCAAGGGTGTGCTGCCTGTGTGCGCCTTCGGCATGGTGCAATTCCCGCAAAGGGCCATTGAGCATTTTTTTCATCACCCCCACTGACAGCGACTCGAGAACACTCTCAATGTCTTGGCCTTTTTCAATTTGCTTGCGGGCACGGGCCAATTCTGTTTGTCGCCAAGCATCGGCTTGCACTCGGAGTTCTTGGATCACAGGCACATGGGTGCGGTGGTCCAACCAGGACATGAATTTTTGAACCCCCTCGTCGATGATGGCCTCGGCATCCACCACCGCTTCCTTCCTGTGCGATTGCCCACTGTTGATCACTTCGGTCAGGTCGTCCACGGTGTACAAATACACATCAGACAAACTCTTGACTTCGGGCTCAATGTCGCGCGGCACCGCCAAATCGACCATAAAAATGGGCCGGTTTTTCCGGGCTCGCAAAGCCCGATTCACCGCCCCCAATCCAATCAAGGGCAAGGTGCTGGCGGTGCAACTGATTACCACATCAAATTCGTGCAAGCGGGTCGGCAAATCGGCCAAAGCCATGCACCGCCCGCCATGCAGAGCGGCCAATGCCTCGGCCCGCTCGGCAGAACGGTTGGCGATGGTGATGCTGCGCGGCGACTTGGCGGCAAAGTGCGCCACACACAGCTCAATCATGTCGCCAGCGCCCACAAACAAGACATGGGTGTCTTGGATTCTTTCAAAAATGCGGCTGGCCAGTCGAACGGATGCGGCCGCCATGCTGATGGAGTGCGCGCCAATGTCGGTGGAGCTTCTGACTTCTTTGGCTACCGCAAATGAGCGTTGAAACAGTTGGTTCAGCGTGGTGCCCAAGGCCCCTGTGTTGGCGGCCAATCTGACGGCGTCCTTGAGTTGGCCCAAAATTTGGGACTCGCCCAGCACCATGGAATCGAGCCCACTGGCCACCCTGAACGCGTGGCGTGCCGAAGCATCCCCCTCCATTCGGTAGGTGTGCGATTTCAGCACGTCCACCTGCGTTTGTCCGGTTTGCGCCAACCACGCCAGTGTTTCTGGCCAATGCACGGCATCCCCTGCGCAGTAAATTTCTGTCCGATTGCAAGTGGACAAAATGGCCACTTCTTTGTGCGTCGCAAAGCTTTGACGCAGCCCCTGCAAGGATTGCTCGAGTTTTTCAGACGCGAACGCAAAACGTTCCCGCAAATCAATGGGGGCAGTCCGGTGGTTCAGGCCCAATGTCCAAACAGCCATTCAGACAACCCTTCTGAGCATCGGTGTACTTTGTACATCCGGCCATTGCTGCGAAATGCGCTGCGCAATGCCTTCAGCCGTCAGGCCGTAATCCTTCATCAACACCTTGGGGTCACCGTGTTCCGTGAACTCATCTTCAAACCCGATGACCAACACCGGTTTGACGAGGCCCATGTCTTGCAAGGCCTCCAGCACAGCAGCGCCTGCACCACCCTTGCGGGTGCCGTCTTCCACCGTGACCAAGCGGTCATGCGTCAGGGCCATTTCTTTCAATATTTGCAAATCCAGGGGTTTGGCCCAGCGCATGTTGACCACCGTGGCGTTCAAGTTTTGCGCAGCCTTCAAAGCTTCGTAGAGCAAGGGACCAAAGGCCAAAATGGCCACGCCTTGGCCTTGGCGCTTTACCTCTGCCTGCCCCCAAGGCAAAGTGGACAAGTCGGCATCAACGGGCGTGCCCACACCGGCACCTCGGGGATAGCGCACCGTGACCGGGTGGTCCAGTGTGTAAGCCGTACTGAGCAATTGTCGGCATTCTTTTTCATCGGCCGGGCAAGCCACGCTCATGTTGGGAATGCAGCGGGTGAAGGCAATGTCATACATGCCTGCATGGGTAGGGCCGTCGGCGCCCACCAATCCGGCGCGGTCCAAGGCAAAAACGACGGGCAATTTTTGCAAGGCCACATCGTGGATCAACTGGTCATAAGCGCGTTGTAAAAACGTCGAATAAATGGCCACCACGGGTTTGAGGCCTTCGCAGGCCAAGCCCGCGGCAAACGTCACGGCATGTTGCTCAGCAATGCCGACATCGTGGTAACGACTGGGAAAGCGTTCACTGAAGGCCACCATGCCCGAGCCTTCTCGCATGGCGGGCGTAATGGCCACCAGGCGCGGGTCTTTGTCTGCCATGTCGCACAGCCATTGGCCAAAGACCTGGGTGAAAGTGACTGGGGACTGGCCCGCACTGCGCAAGCCCACCGCCGGATCAAATTTGCCAGGGCCGTGGTAGGCCACAGGATCCAACTCGGCCTGGGCATAACCCTTGCCTTTGCGCGTGACCACATGCAAAAACTGAGGGCCGGGGGTCTTGTGCAGTTTTTGCAAGGTATCCACCAAGCCCTGGACATCATGGCCGTCTACAGGCCCGGTGTAGGTGAATCCCAGTTTTTCAAAAATCGTGTGCGGCTGAATCAGGTTTTGGGTCTGTTCCTCCAGGTGCTTGGCCAGTGCAAACAAAGGAGGCGCATTGCGCAACACCTGCTCACCCAATTTTTTGGCTTGGGCATAAAAGCGCCCCCCCATCAACTCGGCCAAGTAACGGTTCAAGGCGCCCACAGGCGGGCTGATCGACATGTCGTTGTCGTTCAAAATGACCAACAAATCATAGGGGCTGTTGCCCGCGTTGTTCATCGCTTCGTAGGCCATGCCTGCGGTCAGGGCCCCATCGCCGATGATGGCCACCGCTTTGCGTTGGCTGCCGGTTTGCTTGTGCGCCACCGCCATGCCCAATGCGGCAGAAATACTGGTCGAAGAATGTGCGGTGCCAAAGGCGTCGTAAACGCTTTCTTCTCTTCGGGGAAAACCGCTCAAGCCCCCTTTTTGACGCAAAGAACCCATCAGCGCGTTGCGGCCGGTCAGTATTTTGTGGGGATAGGTTTGGTGGCCCACATCCCAAACCAGGCGATCTTCGGGGGTGTTGAACACATAGTGCAGGGCAATGGTCAATTCCACCGTCCCCAAATTGGAACTGAAATGCCCTCCGGTTTGAGACACGGTCTCCACCAAGCGCTCGCGCAACTCTTGGGCCAAAGACGGCAGGTTTTCACGCGAAAGCTTTTTCAAGTGCGATGGCGACTGAATCCATTCCAGCAAAGCATCCATGGTGGGCCTGAAAAGGTGATAGACAGACCTGCAATTTACCGTCATTTCCAAAAACGTCAAGCAAAATTGACACTTTATTCCAATTTATTTAAAAAATCTCTCAGGTCATAAAGGCACCTATAAAGCTTTTTCTATTGGAGAACCGTTTAAAAAAATCTCAAACAGGTCGGTCCAAGACCCCTGCATCGTTGACTGCTCAAAATCACATTGTGTCAATTAAACTTGACATTTCTTCTTGATTTTTAGATGATGTTCACTCCGCAATCCCTCTGAACACTTTCATGGCCTCTACGTTTCCCTTTGCAGCCATCGTCGGACAAGACGAAATGACCTTGGCCATCCAAGTGGTGGCCATCGACCCCACGGTGGGCGGTGTTTTGGTTTTGGGTGACAGGGGCACGGGCAAATCCACCGCAGTTCGGGCTTTGGCAGACTTGCTGCCGCCGATTCAAGTGGTGAAGGGTTGCCCTTACAAATGCGATCCGACGAAACCGGCCGAGGCTTGCCCTGTCTGTACGCCCCCTGCCAGCATTCAACCGGCCAAGGCCACCAAACGAATTTCTGAGACACGCCCTGTGAGCGTGGTGGACCTGCCCTTGGGGGCCACCGAGGACCGCATCGTGGGTGCACTGGATTTAGAGAAAGCCTTGTCGCAGGGCATCAAAGAGTTTTCGCCCGGTTTGCTGGCGCAAGCCCATCGGGGTTTTTTGTATATAGATGAAGTGAATTTGCTGGACGATCACTTGGTGGATTTGTTGATCGACGTGGCCGCTTCGGGTGAAAACCTGGTGGAGCGCGAAGGCCTTTCCATTCGCCACCCGGCCCGTTTTGTGCTCGTAGGCAGCGGCAACCCTGAAGAGGGCGAACTGCGCCCGCAGTTGCTGGACCGTTTTGGTCTGTCGGTCAATGTCAAGACACCGCAAGACGTGGCCTTGCGGGTCGAGGTCATCAAACGCCGCGATGCCTTTGACAAAGACCCCTTGGCTTACAAAGCCCAATGGCAATCGGAAAACAACAAGCTGCAAAAGCGCATCGTGAAAGCCAGAAAAGCACTCTTAACGGTGGTGGTGGACGATGAGATGCTCACCTTGTGCGCTCGGCTGTGCCAGCAACTGGGCACCGATGGCCTGCGTGCCGAATTGACGCTGCTGCGCGCCACGCGGGCGCTGGCGGCCATGCAGGGTGACAAAGCGGTTCAACCGAAACACCTGAAAACCATTGCCCCCCTGGCCTTGCGCCATCGCCTGCGCCGCAACCCTCTGGATGACACCGATTCAGGCGAACGCGTGCAAAGATGCCTACAAGACATTTTGGCGACCTGAGGGCCCACCATGTCCAACGCGCTGCAAGATCTGGAAACCTGGAACGATGCCCTGACCGCGTTGCAATTGCTGCAAATTGACCCCCACGGCTTTGGCGGTGTGTGGCTTCGAGCCCCCTTTGGCCCTGTGCGCGATCAATGGCTGCGACAGCTCGCCAACACAAAGATGAACACCATCAAGCTGCCAGGCAGTGTCGATTTGGAACGCTTGTTGGGGGGCATCGATTTGTCTCTCACGCTGCAAACCGGTCAATTGCACCTGCAATCGGGTTTGCTGGCGCAAGCTCACCAGGGCTTGGTTTGCATCAGCATGGCGGAGCGGTTTCCTGCGTCCTTGATGGCCCCATTGACACAAGCCATGGACACCCAATGCTTGCCCCCTTTGCGCATGAACGACAGCGCGAGTCCACCCGCTCAGACCACCTTTGGTGTCGTTGCCTTGGACGAGTCCGTGGGTGACGATCCGCCCATCAGCCCGGCGTTGCAAGAACGCCTGGGGCTTTGGCTGAACCTGCAAGAACTGCCCCCCTCTGCGGTCTCCGATCTGGCGTTCGCGTTACAAAACAAGGACATCGACGAAGGTGCTGTCAATGCTGTTTTACCTGCGCAGTCCTTGGCCGAGATGCGCCCATTGCTTCAACACATGCAGTTCAACGATGAGCAGGCCACGGCCATCTGCGCCACCGCCATGGCGCTGGGCATCGATTCCTTGCGCGTGCCCAGCTTGGCGCTAAGGGTGGCTTGCGTCCACGCCGCCTTGCATTCGAGAAGCGAAGTGGTGCAAGAAGATTTGGCATTTTCCACCCGCGCTGTGCTGGCCCCTAGGGCGACCCTATGGCCATCACCCCCCGAGAACGCGTCCGACCCCACAGAGACCACACCCCAAGAACCTGAGCCCAAAGCGGCTTCAGAGTCAACGGAAGAATCAGAATCCCAGCCTGATCAGTCCCCTTCACAAGAAGACCCGCCACCGCCCACCGATGCCCATGAACCGCCCTCCTCCGATGAAAGCGAACAGGACAGCTCCGAGGTGAATGAACCGAGTCCGCAAGATCTGAAGGAGTTGCTGATTGCGGCCGCGCTGGCGAGTTTGCCTGCCAATATTTTGGAGCGCCTGATGACCAAGACAGGCAGCAATACAGGCCAAAGCTCGGGGCGCAGCGGCACAGTGCGATCGGGCATGCAGCGCGGCAGGCCCCTGCCCCCTCGGCCGGGACGACCAGGCGGGCTCGCGCGCTTGCACGTTTTGGCCACCTTGCGCGCTGCCGCGCCCAAGCAACGCTTGAGAAACGGCACCCATTCAGCGCGTGTGGCCATCCGTGCAGAAGACTTTCATGTCCACCGTTACCAACAAAACAGCGCCACCTGCCTGATCTTGGCCCTGGACGCTTCAGGCTCGGCCGCACTGCAACGCCTGGCAGAAGCCAAAGGGGCGGTCGAGCTGCTGCTGCAACAATCCTACGCCCGCCGCGACAGCGTGTGCATCGTGGCGTTCAGAGGCGCGCAAGCCCAATTGCTGTTGCCCATGACGCGCTCATTGGTGCGCGCCAAGCGGGCCATGACGGGACTGCCCGGCGGCGGCGGCACACCTTTGGCTTTGGCACTGAAAATGGCCTGCGAGCAAGCCCAGCAGTTGCACCGGCAAGGGGTCACCCCCCTCTTGGTGGTTTTGAGTGACGGCCGCGCCAACATCTCATTGGCCGGCGTGGGTGGGCGCGCGCAAGCCCAAGCCGATGCGGTTCAGTGGGCGACGCAGTGGCGGCTCACTGGGCACCGTTCTATGTGGATAGACACCTCGGTTAAACCCGATGCGCAGGTGCAAAACATGGCCAGCACCATGGGGGGCCATTACCTGCCCATGCCGCAGGTTCAAGCGCAACGAATGGCCTCGGCGATGGACAACTTAAGTCGACTTTGAGCGCATGATGTACGAGCGGTTTTACCCCACCATGGACTGGGCCGAACATCGACACGCTTGGCCCCATGCAGCGCAGAGCCATTTTGTCAACGCGGGTGGAATTCGATGGCATGTTCAGCGCATGGGGCAAGGCCCCGCCCTGTTGCTCTTACACGGCACCGGCTCAGGCAGTTTCAGTTGGCGTGGACTGATGCCCTTGCTGAGCCAACACTTTCAAGTCATTGCGCCAGATTTGCCTGGTCACGCCTTCACCAGCAGAGGCAGTAACGACAGTCTGTCACTGCACGGCATGGCCGAAGGGCTGAGGGCTTTGCTGCTGCAAATGGACATCACGCCCACCGTGATCGCAGGCCACTCCGCGGGTGCAGCCATTGCCGCCCACATGGTCTTGCACCAAGGCGCGCTGTCGCAGACGCATTTGATCGGCATGAATCCGGCTTGGCTGCCTATTCCTGGATTGCCATCTTGGATTTTCGGCCCCACCGCCAAATTGGCAGCCCTCAATCCACTGTCTGCTTGGGCCACAGCCAAATTGGCCAACCGCCCCAACCTGTTGGCCAAATCGATGGACCAAACGGGCTCACAACTGGACGAGGAAGGCATGTCACTTTACCGGCGTGTCTTCGGTCACCCAGGCCATGTGCACAGTGTGCTGGCCATGATGGCCGCTTGGAAACTGCAAGCTTTGTCCAGCACCCTTCACCGCATCGCCAACCCGGTGTCGATTTTGGTCGGCTCGGCCGATAAAACGGTACCGCCCCAACTGGCGCAAGAAGCCTGCAGCTTGATGCCACACGCCAAACTGCATCTGCAGCACCACTTGGGCCACTTGGCGCACGAAGAAGACCCGCAGGGCACAGCCGCCCTGATTTTCAAAGACTGCGGTCAGCCTTGGGCACAAAACCTTTGAGGAAGGACAACAACTCGAGGGGGTTGTTGGAGATGGCATCGGCACCGAACATTTGTGGCACGGTATTCACCAGCATGAAAACAGGCGCGCCCAAGAGCACCCTGACCTGAGGGTGGCCCAAGTTTTTCTTGCGCCCTCCGTCATCGACCCATCAGGTTTTGGCCAGTCCCAGCAAATGGGCGGTGTCCTTCAGGAAAATCCGCAGATGCGCCATGGGATCCCTGCGGGTCAGCTCTTTGTTCATATAGGACTCAAAGGTGAGCCGCTGCACGTCTTTGTCTTCGCAAATTTTCACGAATTTCTCACGACGTTTGTCATTTTGGTACCAAAAATACTGCATCATGCCCAGAATCCAAAACACCTTCCCATGCTGTTTCATGAAACGCTGACGGCCTTTTTTGAGGCACTTGGGGTCGCCTGTTTTCAAAGCCATGTGCGCTGCATGCGCCATGGTGCGCGCGCAGTCCATGGCGTAATAAATACCCTCTCCTGAGGAGGGTGCCACCACCCCCGCTGCATCGCCGATCACCAGCACATCGCGGCCGTTATCCCAATGCGGCAAGGGCTTCAAAGGAATCGGTGCCCCTTCACGACGCAGTGTGGGCATGTCGGCAAGCCCGGCTGCTTTTCTCAGGTGGCCTGTTGCACCGCGCAAAGAAAAACCCTTGTCGGCACTGCCCGTTCCCACGCTCATGGTTTTGCCATGCGGAAATACCCAGCCATAAAAATCTGGGGAAACTTCGCCCTGGTAGTAAACATCACAACGCTCGCCATCGTGCGATTGCTTTTCCAACGGGGCTTGGATGATCTCGTGGTAAGCGAACACATACTTTGTGCGATCGGACAATGGGATTTGTTGCCTCGCCACTTCAGAGCGCGCCCCATCGGCTCCGATGACCATTCGGGCGCTGACCTTGACCGGTTTGGCTGGCTCAATGGCCGCATGCTCCTTGCCTGAGACGGGTGTGTACTGGACCCACAAAGTGCCTTCGGCATCGTGTTCAACTTTGTCAAAGATGGCCTGCTGGCGAATCGCACCCGATTGCGCTGCTCGCACGCGCAAAAATTCATCAAAATCTTGCCGATCAACCATACCCACAAAGCCGTTGTCGATGTGCATGTCGACTTGCTTGTCCGCCGGCGAGATCATGCGGGCGCATTTGATTTTGGCTACCAGCAAATGGTCTGGAATATTAAAATCCTTGATCAAGCGAGGGGGGATGGCACCCCCACAAGGCTTGGGGCGCCCTTGCCTGTCCAGCAACAAGACGCGCCAACCCTCGCTCGACAAATCATGTGCAGCGGTGGCACCAGAGGGGCCGCCCCCAACGACGACGAAATCAAAATCAGTTGCTGTCATGTGGTTGCCCCATCTTTCCATAAGACTTGATGATCTGGTGCTTTGTGCTGGGCCGTGGTGTGCGCTGCGCGAATGCGCAAAGCCACCCATGCTGAAGCCAAAAACATCAGTGCTTGAAATGCAAATACCGCCTGATATGCGGACTGAGACTCGCCCAGCACCCAGTGCGCCAAATCACTCGCACCGGTGCCGACCAATCCCCCCATGGCAAACGCCATGGCTTGTGCAGCGCCCCACAAGCCCATGCGCGTGCCCTCGGTGCCAGAACCTCCTTCACCCGCCAGACGCATCATGGTGGCAATGGCGGCAATTGAGAACGCGCCATTGGCCACGCCCAAGAAAATCACATTGGCTTTGATGGGCCAGGGCATTGCCAAGATGGCTGTCGCCGAGAGGGACAAGCCCACCGTGGCCAGGGCAGACAGCAAGCAACCACCCCACATCCAGACCTGCAGAGAACCCAGGCGCCCCGCGACCCAGCGCGAACTGGCCACGGCCACAGACAGCATGCCCACCAAGACCCCCATGTGGTGCCACCCAGAAAGCTGCGTGGTCTGGCCAGGCGACATGCCGTGAACAGCCCCTGCGAAAGGCTCCAAAATCAAATCTTGCGCGCTGTAGGCCAGCATCGACAGGAAGATAAAAATCGTGAAGGTTTTCGCCTGAGGCTCGGCCCAAATGCCCTGCAAGGTGCGCTTGAAATTGACAGGGATACTGGGTTTCTCGGACACCCCCTGTGCATCGGGCTTCTCCAAACCCCACAGACACAGGGCCGTCAGCACCGTGGTCAAAATGCTCAAGCCTGCCGACACCCGCCACAAAATATCGGGCGTGTAGGGGTCAATCAGTTTTCCAACGACGCCAGCGGTGACGGCAAAACCCATGATCATCATCAGCCACACGGTGGTGGCCGCTTGCGCCCGACGCTCAGCCGGTACACGCTTGGCCATCAGCGTCAAGAGTGAGGTGCCACAGGCGCTCACACCCAAGCCGATCAGACTGAAGGCCAGCACGGCCAAGGCCATGCCCTGCCAAAGCGAAGTGGCCATCCACAGAGTCGACAAGGCCGCCAGCATACCGCCCACCCCCAAAACGACCATGCCGCCCATCATCCAAGGCGTACTGCGCCGACCCTGATCTGCGCCAAAGCCCATGCGCGGACGCACCATTTGTACTGTGTAATGCCAAGCCACCAAAAAACCCGGCAACAACGCGGGCAGTGCCAACTCAACCACCATGATGCGGTTGAGGGTGGAGGTCGTCACCACCACCACCGCCCCCAAACAAGCTTGGATGAGGCCCAAACGGATGATGTCCAACCAACCAAAGATTTGAGCGTTCATGAGACCCCCATCGCATTGATCTGGCGCAAGCCCCAGGCACTGACCATCATGCCGCTGACAAACAGGGGCACCCCAAAAGCACTGACATACAAAGCCCGCTCAATAGGATGCTTCAAAAATTTCCACATCAAGGGCCACTGCAAGAAACTCAAGACCAGCACAGCCAAGGCATGCCAAGGCAATTGCCAATGCATCAGTAGCGCAGCGACCGCCACTTGGGGCAGCCACATCAGCACACAGGCCACACGCGCCGCGCCCGAGGCCCCCAGCTGAACGGGCAAAGAGGCCACCCCCATTTGCCGGTCTCCCTCGATGGCCTTGAAGTCGTTCAAGGTCATGATGCCGTGGGCACCCAAGCTGTACAGCAGGGCCAAGTAAATCGCCTTCTCACCCGGCCACGCACCACCCAACATGACGGCCGTGCCAGTCAGCCATGCCAAGCCTTCGTAACTGAGCGCACATGCCGCATTGCCATACCAACCATTGTTTTTCAGTCGCACCGGTGGCGCGCTGTAGGCCCAAGACAAGGCAATGGCCAGGGCGCAAGCCACAAAGCCCCAAGTGCCCATCAGGGTGGCCCACAGCAAAGACAGAACCGTCCACAAGACAGCGATGCCCAAGCCCCATTGGCCAGGCATGCGGCCTGAAGGGATGGGTCTTTGCGGTTCGTTGATGGCGTCCACATGGCGATCAAACCAGTCATTCACCGCTTGGCTGCTGGCGCAAACCAGGGGCCCAGTCAAAATCAGCCCCGAACAAATCAACAACCAATGGTCTGACAGGCTTTGGCCCGAAGCGACGGCACCACAGGCAAAAGCCCATACCGGTGGAAACCAAGTGATCGGTTTGAGCAACTCCGCCACGGTGCGCAAACGCGGCCGGATCAGCGGTTTTGTCAGTTCAAGGCTCTGGGTGTCCATGCGCCCATTATGAGAAGACTTCCGATGCTGTCAATCATTGTTTACACTGAGTGTAAAAAAATTGAGACACTCCGCCATCAAAGGGCTGATGGATCGGGGTCGTTGTCCGACAAAATGCCAAAGCGACGCAACTTGACATACAGGCTTTGCCGCGAGAGCCCTAACATTTCGGCGGCGGAGGCGCGGTTGTTGTGCGTGAGCTCCAACGCCGCCTCAATGCACATGCGCTCGATGGTGTCCACCGTTTCGCCCACAATGTCCTTGATGGGCCGACGCCCAACCAACTGCGACAACTCCAGGTAGGGGTTGGGAAGCGCCTGGGCAGCAAGGGAAGTCCCTTGCATGCGGCGGTTCATGTCTCGAACAAACACAGCGAACAACGGCTCTGGCTTGGCCAAATAAACCGCTGAAATCTCCACGGGCAAGGTCATGCCCGACAAAGTGGTCACTTCGGTGGCGAAATTTCGCACCGTCAATTGTTGCTTCAATGAGGTGTTCAGAACACCCCAATCGACTGCACCCCTGACCAACCAGCGCTCAAGAGGTTGCCCGATCACTTGGGATGCGGCCGTCAAACCCAAAAGCGCCATGCCTTCTTCATTGACACTTTTGACCGTGCCTGAGGTGTCGGTGAGCAGCCATCCGTCTGGGAAATGCGCCATGGCCTGGCTCAGAACGGCCGACACATCTGACTCCAGGCCCACAGCCGCCGAGCTTTCTTGCGGGGTCAAGCGCACCAAAAACTGCGCACCTCCCTCTTGCCTGAAGACCGTGGCAGAGACCGTCATGACCGACGCCGAACCGAACATGCTGGCTGAGCACATTTCAATACGACCGGTGGCCAGTGCGGTCCTGAGCAAGGCCTGAACTTCACCTTGATTACCCAACTCAAAGCACTCGCGAAAATCCCGCCCCACCAAGCGTTTGCCAGCGTCTTTGAACAGCGCTTGCGCACCGACATTGACTTCCAACAAGCGGAAAGAATGGGCATCAACCACCATCACGGCTTCAGGAGAGGATTCAAACAAAACGCGGTAACGCGCCTCAATGTGCCGCAGCCTCAAATAATCACGCTCCACCGACTGTTGCGTCTCCACCAAACGGCGTTGCAGTTCGGCCAAACGCTCCATGTTGCGCCCCACAGCCAGCAGCTTATGCCCTTTGAGGTTGACCGTGATGTACTGGATAGCGGCCTCCCCCCCCGAGGGGGTGGGATGGTTAACATGCCGCCACAGGAGGGACGGGGTATCGGCTTGAACTTGGAGCAAGTCTTGAATTTTTAGTTTACTTTCCACCGTGACCGTGTCTTTCCAGCGCTTGCCAATCCAAGCTTGGCAGCCCAAGGAAGCCATCATGTCCTGTCCTGTTGACACATCCTCGACCACGCCTTGACTATTGATGATCAGGCTCACATCCGAAACCATCCCCAATAACCTGGAGAAAGTGTGTGGCTCGAGCTGTTCAATGTTCATGAATGACTTTGGGTGGTGGCGGGCAGAAAAACCATTTTTATTTAATGGTTATTATACACATTGTGACTTCAAATGAAATTACGGGTTATGAATGAGGGATTATTCAGACAGACCCAATGTCACTCAAGGTTGACGATCGGCCTTTTTGACCGACTGCGTCACGATGGCCACGGCCTCATCGGCCTTTCCATTCAAGAGACAGGTCCCCGGCCAACTCAGCCTCAGGGGCGCAATCTGCGCCATGGGGCCGCCCACATACACTTTCAAATTCGGGTTCACCAACAGGGGCAAGATGTCTGACAACGCCTGGGCCACAGCGTCTAAATGGCGATCCGTAGACATGGACAGGGTCACCGCATCAAACCAATCCGATTGAAAGACACGCTTGAATTCGGCCATGTCCTGGGGGGAACAGAGGGTCACATTCCAGCCCGAATGGCGGAAAAATTCACTCAACATGAAAACCCCTAAGCCATGGTGTGACCCGGGCTCGGTCATCAGCAGCAAGTTCAAGCCGTTGGGCTGAGCGCAGCCTTCCGATAGAAATTCAGCGCTGAATTCATGTAAGGTTTGGTGCAGTCGGGAATGGGCGATGGTGCAATGGACAAAGTCGACCTCGTCGGACAACCAACGCTCCCCCAATAATTGGGCTGCAAGTCCTATGCCGCTGAGGTAAATATCCGCCAATGCGTGGCCCTGCCGGTGCCACCCCATCAAGATATCCCGGGTTGCATCCATGCTGTTGAGGGCAGCCTCAGCCAGCAAGACCACCTGGCGGTGATCGAGCGCTGACTTTTGGTCAAATGTCGAGCCGCCAACCAGACGTGGACTGGCGCCCAGACGAAAATTGGCCTTTGAAACTTGACTTTCAAACGTCCACCGTTTGTTCTGTGAAACAGCCGCCTTCTCAAATTTAAATTGAGCCACTACAACCACCTCTTGTTCGATTTGACGCTCTAGTGTGAAGTAAATTGGAGCCAACCCATTTAGGTGTAAACCCTGAATGTCACGTTTATTGTCAATTTATATTGACACTCGCTGCTTCAGTCCTTAAAGTGAGCTCAGTTGATGTTCAAAAAGGTCAGAGATGCAGCAGTCCCAACCCCAGGCTTTGTACACGCCAGAGCAACGCGCTCGACGTGATGCAACCCAGTGGACATTGGTTCAAGGTGTCTTGGCGCCTGTTCAATTTTTGGTTTTTTTGGTCAGTCTGTACCTGGTATTGAACAGCCTGAAAACCGGTGAGCACACCGATTGGGCCTTGGCGTCGGTGGTGGTCAAAACCCTGGTGCTTTACGCCATCATGATCACGGGCTCCATCTGGGAAAAAGTGGTCTATGGCAAATACCTGTTTGCACACGCATTTTTCTGGGAAGACGTGGTCAGCATGGTGGTCCTGGCCTTGCATACCGCCTACCTGTGGGTGTGGTGGCAAGGCCAATGGTCCTCTGCTGACCAACTGTGGTTGGCTCTGGCCGCCTACGGCACCTACGCCATCAATGCGGCGCAATACATTCGCAAATTGCGCATGGCCCGACTACAAAAAATCCCCGAAGCCACGATGGCTTCGAATGCTCAGGTGATCTCATGAGCCCTGTCATCCCCATTCGAGCCGAAGCCGCCCAAGGCTGCACCGATGTCATCCCGCTGGTCGAGCGCGGGCAAAGAGAAGTGTTCTGCGGTTTGACCGGCATCATCTGGCTGCACCGAAAAATCCAAGACGCCTTCTTTTTGGTGGTGGGTTCACGGACCTGTGCGCACCTGATTCAGTCGGCAGCCGGCGTGATGATTTTTGCCGAACCCAGGTTTGGCACCGCCATCATCGACGAGCGTGATTTGGCTGGCTTGGCTGATACCCATACCGAGCTCGATCGGGTGGTCAATCAACTGCTGTCGCGCCGTCCCGAAATCAAATTGCTGTTCTTGGTGGGCTCATGCCCTTCGGAAGTGATCAAACTGGATTTGTCACGTGCAGCCTCAAGGCTGTCAACGCAATACTCCCCCTCGGTGCGCATCCTGAATTATTCGGGCAGCGGCATCGAAACCACTTTCACGCAAGGTGAAGATGCATGCTTGGCCTCGATGGTGCCTGAACTTCGCACGCCTGCATTGAATCCCGCCCCTGAATTGCTGATCGTCGGCACCTTGGCCGATGTGGTGGAAGACCAGTTTGTGCGGATTCTGAACCACATGGGCATTGAGCGTGTGCGCTTTTTCCCGCCGCGCCGTGCCGATGACCAACCCAGCATCGGTGCCAACACGCGCTTGCTCTTGGCGCAACCTTTTTTGGCCGATACCGCCCGAGTTCTGCAAGAGCGTGGCGCTAAGCTGTTGCCCGCACCGTTCCCATTGGGCGTGGAAGGCACCAGGGCGTGGCTGCAAGCAGCGGCCACGGCATTTGATGTCTCGCCTGAAAGATTTGAAGCCGCTGTGAGCGCGCCTCAGGCCAGGGCCATGGCGTCACTGGCCAAAGCCAAACTGCACTTGGATGGAAAAAGCATCTTCTTTTTCCCAGACTCGCAACTGGAAATCCCCTTGGCCAGATTTTTGTCACGCGAACTGGGCATGCGTTTGCTGGAAGTGGGAACACCGTACTTGCACCGCCAGCACATGGCCAAGGAATTGGCATGGCTACCCGCAGGCACCCTGGTCTCTGAAGGCCAGGATGTAGAAAAACAACTGGACCGATGCCGCAAACTGCGCCCCGACATGGTGGTGTGTGGCTTGGGATTGGCGAACCCCTTGGAAGCCGAGGGCATGACCACCAAGTGGGCGATTGAGTTGGTCTTCACCCCCATTCAGGGCTTTGACCAAGCGGGCGATCTGGCCGAGCTCTTCACCAGACCTTTGGTGCGCCGCATGCGCCTGGCCGCTTAAAGGAGTCCACACCATGCAATTGACACTCTGGACTTACGAAGGGCCGCCTCATGTGGGCGCGATGCGGGTGGCCACGGCGATGGAAGACGTGCACTACGTGTTGCATGCCCCGCAAGGTGACACTTACGCCGATTTGCTGTTCACCATGATCGAGCGTTTGCAAAAACGCCCGCCCGTCACTTACACCACATTCCAAGCGCGAGACTTGGGCGGCGACACCGCCGAATTGTTCAAGACCGCTGCGCGCGATGCGTTTGAGCGATTTGCCCCCAAAGCCATGCTGGTGGGTGCCTCTTGCACGGCCGAATTGATTCAAGACGACCCGGGCGGTTTGTGCAAAGCCCTGCAATTGCCGATACCGGTGGTGGCCCTGGAGTTGCCGTCGTATCAGCGCAAAGAAAATTGGGGCGCTTCAGAAACTTTCTACCAACTGGTTCGTCACCTGGCTGCTCCCAAAACCGCCGATCAAAGGGCAGAGTCTGCCAAGCCACGGTGCAACATCTTGGGCCCCACCGCCTTGGGATTCAGGCACCGCGATGACTTGGCAGAAATACGCAAGCTGCTGACCGACATGGGCGTGGAGATCAATGTAGTGGCCCCTTTGACGGCCACTCCTGACGATATCGCGCGCTTGGCCGATGCAGATTTCAATGTGGTTCTCTACCCTGAAATTGCCCAATTGAGCGCGCAGTGGTTACAACGCAATTTTCAACAGCCCTTCACCAAAACCATCCCCATTGGGCACAACGCAACCTGTGCTTTTATTCGGGAAGTCGCAGAACTTGCCGGGTTCGATCCAGAAGCCACCTTGTCCAAGGCCGTGTCACGAGCCGCTTGGTACAGCCGCTCGGTCGATTCCAACTACTTGACGGGCAAACGGGTGTTTGTGTTTGGCGATGCCACACATGCCGTGGCCGCCGCCAAAGTGGCAGCGCAAGAAATGGGCTTCACGGTGGTGGGCATTGGCACTTACAGCCGAGAGTTTGCGCGAGAAGTGCGTGACGCCGCAAAGATTTACGGTGTGGAGCCCTTGATCAGTGACGACTATTTGGAAATAGAAGCACACATCGCGCAGTTGAATCCTGAGTTGGTGCTGGGCACCCAAATGGAGCGACACATTGCCAAGCGTTTGGGTGTGCCGTGTGCGGTCATTTCAGCCCCAGTGCATGTGCAAGATTACCCTGCTCGCTACTCACCTCAAATGGGCTTTGAGGGCGCCAGCGTGTTGTTCGACACCTGGGTGCACCCCCTGATGATGGGCCTGGAAGAGCATCTGATTGGGATGTTCCGCGGCGATTCAGAATTCCATGAAGATGCTGCGCCTTCTCACTTGGGCGGTGGTGTCCATGCGCAAAGTCAGCAAGACACATTAAAAGCGATGCCCTTGGATCAGCCACAAACGACCCACGCGTCCACCGCTTCAGAAAGTATCACCGTAGCGGCATGGGATGCAGGCGCAGAGAAAGAGCTCAAAAAAATACCATTTTTCGTCCGCGGCAAGGCCCGGCGAAATACCGAGCGATACGCCACCGAACGCGGCATCTCGGTGATCACGACGGAGACACTGTATGAATCTAAAGCTTACTACTCACAGTCCTAAGCTCAGTCCTCGTGACAGCGCCCCCATCAAAATGGTGGTGGTGACCATGGACACGCACTTTGCAAGTTCATTCAACCGTGCCAATGACCAATTGAAGCGTGATTTTCCTGGTCTCACATGGTCACTGCACGCAGCTTCAGAATATGCGGGCAACGATGCGCTCATCGCCAAATGCAAGGCCGACATTGCCTCAGCCGACATTGTGTTGTGCGGCATGTTGTTCCTAGAAGACCACTTTCTACCCATCTTGGACGATCTGCGCGCCCGTCGCATGAACTGCGATGCCATGGTTTGCATGGCCAGCGCCACCGAGGTGACGCAACTCACGCGCTTTGGTCAGTTTGACATGAGCAAACCTGCCAGCGGCCCCATGGCGCTGTTGAAAAAATTGCGTGGCGGCAGCAAAGACAAGCCCGCTACAGGTGGTGCCACACAAATGAAGATGTTGCGCCGCTTGCCTCAATTGCTGCGCTTCATTCCCGGCACCGCACAAGACGTGCGCTCTTACTTCATCACCTTGCAATATTGGCTGGGTGGCTCTGACGACAATGTCTTGAACATGGTGCGCCACCTGATTGACCGCGGTGCCGATGGTCCTCGCAAATCACTGCGCGGCCAGATCAAGGTTCAGGCGCCAGTTGACTATCCCGAAGTAGGTGTGTACCACCCCCGAATGAGCGGAAGGTACAGTGAAGACGCCCAAGCCTTGCCTTTACCACAAGGCATTACTGTAAAAGGCACCGTCGGTATTTTGTTGTTGCGTTCCTATTTGCTGTCGGGCAATGCGGGTCATTACGATGGCGTGATTTCGGCCTTGGAGGCCAAGGGTTTGCGCGTGATTCCGGCTTTTGCAGCCGGCTTGGACTCCCGCCCAGCCATTGATGCTTTTTTCATCCAAAACGGCCAAGTTTGCGTGGATGCCGTGGTCTCGCTCAGTGGTTTTTCGCTGGTCGGTGGCCCTGCCTACAACGATGCAAAGGCCGCGGAAGAGGTATTGGCCAAACTGGATGTGCCCTACGTGGCCGCGCATCCCGTTGAATTTCAGACGCTTGACCAATGGGGCGGCTCTGACCGTGGTTTGTTGCCGGTGGAAAGCACCATCATGGTGGCCATTCCAGAACTCGACGGCTCGACCAGCCCCATCGTTTTTGGTGGGCGTCCAGGCGCAGCAGGTGTGACCTGCACAGGCTGTCACCATGCTTGTACTTTTGGTGAGAGTACCAACGCGCAAGACATGCATTCGTGCCCAGAGCGCGCCATCATGTTGGCCGCACGGGTCAGCAAGTTGGTGGCCTTGAAGCGAAGCGAGCGGCAAGACCGCAACGTGGCCATTGTGTTGTTCAACTTTCCGCCCAATGCAGGCAACATCGGCAGTGCCGCTTACCTGTCGGTTTTTGAATCTTTGTGGCACACCCTGACCGCCATGAAAGCGCAAGGCTACCAAGTTGATGTACCGAAAAGCATCGACGATTTGCGCGATGCCGTGCTGCACGGCAACGCCTCGCAATACGGTGCAGACGCCAACGTGCACACCTTGATTTCTGCCAACGACCATGTGCGCCGAGAGCGCTGGCTGAATGAAATTGAAGCGCAGTGGGGCCCCGCACCCGGGCGTCAATTGAGCAACGGCAGTTCCATCTTCGTGCTGGGCAAACAGTTTGGCAATGTGCTCATCAGCGTGCAGCCTTCTTTTGGCTACGAAGGTGACCCCATGCGCTTGCTGTTTGAAAAAGGCTTGACACCTACACACGCGTTTTCTGCCTTTTATCGCTACCTGCGCGAGGATTTCAAAGCCCATGCGGTACTCCACTTTGGCACGCACGGCGCACTAGAATTCATGCCAGGCAAACAATCAGGCATGGGCGGTACCTGCTGGCCCGATCGTTTGATTGACGATTTGCCCAACATCTATCTCTACGCATCCAATAACCCTTCAGAGGGGGCGATTGCCAAGCGTCGTTCAGGCGCGACCTTGATCAGTTACCTGACACCGCCCATTGCACAAGCGGGCTTGTACAAAGGTTTGAATGAACTGAAGTCATCGCTTGAGCGCTGGCGCGCATTGGAAAGTGGCAACAGCGAGCGTTTCGCTTTGGCTGCTGTCATTCAAGCCCAAGCTGTCGAACTGGATTTGGTGGCAGCAGAGCCAGCATGGGACGCGACTGTCATGGGCTCCGAGTTGGACCGAACAGTGATGCGTCTGGGCGAAGAAATGCTCGAGCTGGAGTACACGCTGATTCCGCATGGTTTGCATGTGGCCGGTCGTGCCACCAGCCCAGCCCAGCAGGTTGACATGTTGTTGGCCATGGCGGATGCCAACCATGGCATGCAACTGGATCGTGCGGCTGTCGAGGCCTTGGTAGAAGGTCATTCGCCAGAGCGTGCTTTGACGGCTGCAGGCTTGCCGCGCAACCACGCCAGCTTGGATGTGTTGCGTGAGTTGGTGGAACCACAAGCTCACCTGGCTGTTGACACCGAAGTGTCTGCCATTCTGCGCGCTTTAGACGCTTGCTATATTCGTCCAGCGCCAGGTGGCGATATTTTGCGCACACCGGCTGTGTTGCCAACGGGCCGCAACATCCACGGTTTTGACCCCTTCAGAATTCCAAGCGCCATGGCCGTTCGGGATGGCAAAGTGCAAGCCCAGTTGTTGATTGATCGCCACTGTGCCGATGGCAACCCCTTGCCAGAATCGATTGCCATGGTGTTGTGGGGCAGCGACAACCTGAAGAACGAAGGCGCGCCCATTGCACAGGCCTTGGCCTTGATGGGGGCCATGCCCCGCTTTGACACTTATGGCCGGATCGCAGGTGCCACGCTCATCTCCTTAGAGGAATTGGGACGTCCTCGCATTGACGTGATCATGACCTTGTCAGGCATTTTCCGTGATCTCATGCCACTGCAAATCAAGCTCTTGGCCGAGGCTGCTTATCTGGCGGCATCGGCAGACGAGCCCTTGGAAATGAATTGGGTCCGAAAGCATGCACTGGCTTACCAGCAAGAGCATGGCTGCAATTTGGAAACCGCCTCGTTGCGCGTTTACGGCAATGCCGAAGGTGCTTACGGCTCCAACGTCAATAACTTGGTGGAAAGCAGCCGCTGGGACGATGAAGGCGAATTGGCTGAGACTTACAAGCGCCGCAAAGGTTTTGCTTACGGTCGCACGGGACGTGCCGTGCAACAAACAGCGCTGTTGCAAACCGCTTTGGCCGATGTGCAACTGACCTATCAAAACCTGGATTCTGTTGAGCTGGGCGTCACCACCGTGGACAACTACTTTGACACCTTGGGCGGTATCACCCAAGCGGTGAAGGCGGCCAAAGGCGGTAAAACACCACCCGTTTACATCGGTGATCAAACCAAGGGCAACGCCGCTGTGCGCTCTTTGAATGAACAAGTGTCCATCGAAACCCGCACCCGCATGCTCAACCCCAAGTGGTACGAAGGCATGCTGGAGCACGGCTACGAAGGCGTGCGTCAAATTGAAGTTCACGTGACCAACACGATGGGCTGGTCTGCCACCACAGGCCAAGTGCAACCTTGGGTTTACAAGCAACTGTCTGAGACTTTCATGCTGGACCCCGCCATGCGTGATCGCCTGGCCAAACTGAATCCAACGGCCTCAGCCCGCGTGGCCAACCGTTTAATCGAAGCATTTGAACGCAACTATTGGCAGCCTGATGCCGAGACCTTGCAAGCCCTTCGCCAAGCCAGCGAAGAATTGGAAGATCGCCTTGAAGGCGTATATGAAGGAGCTCCCGCATGAACGTTGAAACCTTGCCATTTCCCACAGTGAAACGCAATCAGAAATTGGATGGAGAGGGCAGCTTGCAAGTTCAGCTGGACCCGGATGTGAAAATTGGCAATGCCAAAGTCTTTGCCATTTATGGCAAGGGCGGCATTGGCAAGAGCACCACATCGTCTAATTTGTCTGCTGCCTTTTCCAAAATGGGCAAACGTGTTTTGCAAATTGGCTGCGACCCCAAGCACGACAGCACTTTCACACTGACCAAGAAGATGCTGCCTACGGTCATTGACGTGCTGGAGAGCGTGGACTTTCACGCTGAAGAATTGCGCGTCGAAGACTTTGTGTTTGAAGGCTACAACGGCGTGATGTGTGTGGAAGCCGGCGGACCACCCGCAGGCACAGGGTGCGGTGGTTATGTCGTTGGTCAAACCGTCAAGCTGCTTAAAGAGCACCACTTGTTAGAAGACACCGATGTGGTGATTTTTGACGTGTTGGGCGATGTGGTGTGCGGTGGATTTGCAGCGCCTTTGCAACACGCCGATCGCGCCATGATCGTGACCGCCAATGATTTCGATTCCATCTTCGCGATGAACCGCATTGTGCAAGCCATTGGCGCCAAGGCTAAAAATTACAACGTGCGTTTGGGAGGCGTGATTGCTAACCGCAGTGCTGCCACCGATCAAATTGACAAGTACAACGACCGCATTGGTTTGAAGCTGGCCGCTCATTTCCCTGATCTGGATGTGATTCGCCGCAGCCGCTTGAAAAAATCCACCCTGTTTGAGATGGAGCACTCACCCGAACTGGAGGCCGTGCAAAAAGAGTACATGCGACTGGCGGCCAACATGTGGTTGGGCGGCGAGGCCTATTCCGCAGTTCCCATGAAAGACCGCGATATTTTTGATCTGTTGGGCTTCGATTGAGGTTTTGAATCATGAGTGACATCACTTACGAACAACGCCGCGGCCAAATCGAAAACTACTTCGATCGTACAGCCGCTGCCGCGTGGGAAAAATTGACCTCCGATGCGCCGGTGGGTCGCATTCGCGCCTCGGTTCGAGCAGGGCGCGATCAAATGCGGTCGACTTTGGTGTCATGGTTAGGTCAAGACCTCAAAGGCAAACGCATTTTGGATGCAGGTTGTGGCACCGGTGCTTTGGCTGTAGAGGCTGCCCGCCTAGGCGCTGAAGTGGTGGCCATTGATTTATCCCCCACCTTGGTCGACTTGGCGCGGGAAAGAATTCCAGCGGATGTCGCACATTTGGTTGAGTTTCACAGCGGCGACATGCTCGACAAAGGCTTGGGGCACTTTGACCATGTGGTGGCAATGGATTCCATCATTCACTATGACACCGAAGATGCTGTCCATGCATTGGCACAGTTGGCTGAGCGCACCAGCCAGTCCATTGTGTTTACCTTTGCACCCCGCACACCCATGTTGGCCTTGATGATCTCTGTGGGTCGTTTGCTTCCAAGGGGCGACCGTGCACCTTGGCTAGAGCCGATGGCTGAGACACGCATTGCTGAGTTGATGAAGACGCATCCATCGTTGAACGGCTGGCAATGTGCCCGCGCGCACAAAGTGTCGAGCGGCTTTTACAAATCCAAAGCGATGGAGTGGGTCCGCTCATGAGAGCCAAAACATTTTCCAAGTTTGCAAAACAAATGCCTGCGAACTGGCTCCCGTTTGCGGATGTGGCCAGCCCTGGCTTGCCCTTGGCCCGTTTGTTGCGCTTGTCACTGTTCAAGTTCACCATGGGCATCACGACCGCCTTGATGATTGGGACATTGAACCGCGTCATGATTGTGGAATTGTTTGTGCCCGCTTGGTTGGTGTCATTGATGTTGGCCCTTCCCCTGCTGGTGGCGCCTTTCAGGGCCGTCACGGGCTACCAATCCGATGTCCACATCTCTGCATTTGGCTGGCGCCGGGTGCCATATATGTGGGGCGGCACCATGATTCAATTTTTGGGGCTTGCAGTCATGCCTTTTGCATTGCTGGTCCTGTCGGGTGGAGGACAGGTTCCTGTGCCTGAGTGGGTGGGTCAAGGCGCTGCTGCCATTGCATTCTTGATGGTGGGCGCAGGCTTGCAAACTTCGCAAACTGCAGGCTTGGCTTTGGCCACCGACCAAGCCAGTGAAGAAACTCGGCCACGTGTCGTGGCACTGATGTACACCATGCTCTTGGTCGGAGCCGTCTTTGGCAGTTTGGTGTACAGCTTTTTGCTCGCCAACTTCACACCAGAAATTTTGGTTCAAGTCGTGCAGGGAACGGCGCTGGTGGTATTGCTGCTCAACTGCGTCGCGCTTTGGAAGCAAGAGCCTCGCAATCATGAACGTGTCAAGGCCATGAAAACCGAAATTCGTCGCCCATTCAAAGAGGTTTGGGCCGAATTCATCGCTTTACCCCACGCCAAACGGTTTTTATGGGCCACGGCTTTGGGTACCATGGGATTCAACATGCAGGACATTGTGCTGGAGCCCTATGGTGGTGAAATTCTGAAATTGAGTGTGGGTGCCACCAGCGCTCTGACTGCCATGTTGTCTGCGGGTGGCTTATTGGGTTTTTATGTGGCTGGCCGCCAATTGGCCAAAGGCGTTGACCCGATGCGTCTTGCCGCTTATGGGGCATTGGCAGGCTTACCTGCATTTGCAGCCGTGATTTTTTCAGCGCCCCTGGATGCGGGTTGGCTGTTCAGGTTTGGCGCCATGGGCATTGGCTTTGGTGGCGGCTTGTTTGCGGTGGGCACATTGTTCACCGCCATGCGCATCGAGTCGAACTTTATAGGCTTGGCCTTAGGTGCTTGGGGCGCGGTGCAAGCCGCCGCCGCAGGCCTGGCCATGTTCTTTGGCGGTGCATTGCGCGACATCGTGAACACACTGGCCTCGCAAGGCGCTTTGGGCGAGGGTTTGACGGACCCCTCGGTGGCGTACAGCATGGTTTACCACGTTGAAATGCTTTTGTTGTTTCTCACCTTGGTTGCGGTTGGTCCCTTGGTCAAACGCAACACTTCTTTTTCTATCGCTGTCCCCCCAACCCTCGGTTTGACCGAGTCACGCATTTAATTGTTCAAAGGAGAAGACGTTATGCAAACAGTTGGCAACATCACTGGTTATGTCGATTTAGCCCAAATACTGCTTTATGTATTTTGGATATTTTTTGCAGGCCTGATTTGGTATCTGGTCGCGGAAAACCACCGCGAGGGCTATCCCCTGGAGTCCAGCAGCAGCGGACGCGCCGTGGTCAAAGGGTTCCCCATTCCCGCCCCCAAAACTTTCTTGCTTGAAGGCGGCAAAAGCGTCACGGTGCCTGATCTGACACGCAAAGAGCCGGCCTACAACGCCGTGGCAAGTAATCGAAGTACAGGCGCTCCCATTGAGCCCACTGGAAACGCCATGATTGCATCCGTCGGCCCAGGCGCATACACCATGCGCGAAGATGTCCCCGAACGGACATCCCATGGGGTGCCGCTGATTCAACCTTTGCGGATCGCCAGCGATTACACCGTCGCAGCGCAAGACGTCGACCCACGTGGCCTGCCCGTCATGGCTGGCGATGGCAAACAAGGTGGCACCGTCAAAGACATCTGGATTGATTCCGCTGAAATGATGTTCCGATATTTGGAAGTTGAAATCGCGGGTGGCCGCACCGTTTTGCTGCCCATCACGTTTTCCCTAGTTCGCAGAAACCAAGTTGAGGTGCATGCTGTCTATGCACGTCATTTCGCTGATGTGCCTGCCCTGAAAAATCCAGACCAAGTCACAAAATTGGAAGAAGAAAAAATCAGTGCTTATTACGGGGCCGGAACTTTGTATGCCGATGCCAAGCGCAGTGAGCCACTGATTTAAGGTTTCACAGCCATGCGTGCAGAATGAACAGCTGAAGAGGAATCAAATGCCCATCGAAAACCTTGGTCATGAATACGAGTTTGAACCGCAGTACGGCCTCCCTGAAAGGTTGCCCTCTGATGAGTTCATAGTTTGGCAAGGCTCACCAGAAGTTGCAGCGCTTGCCTCTTCGGCCTTTCACATCAAAAAGCTGATCATCTATTTTGCGGTACTCATTGTGGCCTGCGCGTGGCCGGCTTTGGAAGAAGGCGCTGGTGTTATGGCAGTGCTGCTGTCCATCAAATGGATTACGCCATTGGCCATCATCGGCCTGGGTTCCGTGTGGCTGATGGCTTACATGACTTCTCGCACGACGGTTTATACCTTGACCAACAAGCGGGTGGTCATGCGTTTGGGCATCGTGTTCACCGTGTCGTTCAACTTCCCGTTAAAACAAGTGGCATCAGCGGATATTCGGAGGTTGCAGAACGGTTTTGGGGACATCACTTTGACGTTGAAAGGTTCAGACCGCATTGCATGGATTCACTTATGGCCCAGTGTGAGGCCCTGGAAAATTAACAAACCCGAGCCCTCCCTGCGCGCCATACCCCACGTTGAAGAGGTGTCCGTCAAGTTGCGAGAGGCATGGTCACAAAATACGGGTCTTCCTGCTAATGCGACTGCTTTTGTTACGAGTGGAAAACCCAATTCAAATGAACTTCAAGTGAGTCTGACATGAGCGGATTGCAAGCATCAACCTTGACACGCAAAATCGCACCGGATCACTTCCCTCAGTGGGTTTTGTATTGCGCGGCGGGCATCATCGCGTTCTCGCTCATTTCTGTCGGACTGGTTCGCATCACCGGCAACGGTCCGGACCAAAAAGCCGCAGCCCCCACTGTCCAACGATCACTGGTTTTTCAGGATCACAATGACGGTGGTGTCCGTGTGGAAGACGGCGTGACTGGAAAAACCTTGACAGTTTTGCAAGGCGAGCAAGGCTTTGTGCGAGGAACTCTTCGCGCACTCACGCGTGAGAGGTACTCACGGGGCATTGGTTCTGAATTGCCCTTTGAATTGATTGCCCGCGTGGATGGCCGCGTCACTTTATTTGACCCAAGCACTGGACAACGGGTGGACTTGGAGTCCTTTGGACCGACCAATACGGGTGAATTTGCACGGTTCTTGGCCATGCAGCCTGAATAAAGACGCAACAGCTTTTTTAAGAAACTGGGATATTCGTTTATGCAAACCACTTCAACCATTGACAGCGCTGAAAAAGCGTCTAATAAAGCCGTCGAGAGCACGATGCTCAGCCCACGCTTTTATACGACAGACTTTGCTGCCATGGACAAACTGGACATGTCCCCCATGCGAGCGGAGTGGGACAAAATGATGGCGGAATACGAGGGTGACAATAACCATGATCACTTCCAGCGTGATGAAGAGTTTGCCAAAGAACTGGCCGAAAGATTCTCACAAGTCAGTCCTGAAATGCGCCAAGAGTTTTTAGACTTTTTGATTTCATCACTGACCTCAGAGTTTTCAGGTTGCATTCTGTACAACGAAATTTTCAAAAATGTGGAGAACCCCGATATCAAACAGTTGATGCGTTACATGGCACGAGACGAGTCTCGCCATGCCAGTTTCATCAACCAGTCATTGAAAGACTTTGGCTTGGGGATCGACTTGGGTAATTTGAAGCGCACCAAGGCCTACACCTACTTCAAGCCCAAGTACATTTTTTACGCGACCTATTTGTCCGAGAAAATTGGCTACGCCCGTTACATCACCATTTACCGTCAATTGGAAAAGAATCCAGACAAACGTTTCCACCCTATTTTTAGGTGGTTTGAGCGCTGGTGCAACGACGAGTTTCGCCATGGCGAATCTTTTGCATTGATCATGCGCGCTAATCCGCATTTGCTGCGTGGTGGCAATGTTTTTTGGATTCGCTTTTTCTTGGTCGCCGTCTATGCCACGATGTACGTTCGTGACCATACTCGCCCCATGCTGCACCAAGAGATGGGTCTGGAGTCGTCCACCTACGACTACGAAGTATTCCGCATCACCAACGAAATAACCAAGCAAGTCTTCCCTGTGAGCTTGGACATTGACAACCCCGTCTTTAGGGAATGCATGTCGCACCTGTTCCACATTCAAACGCAAATGGATGCGGCCAAGGCCAAGGGTGGTTTGGTGGGGAATCTCCAGCGTGCACGTTGGGCCATTGCCGGTGGCCTCACTTTCCTTCGCTTGTACTTTTTGCCGGTGAAACACCACGCGCTGCCCGCTGATGTTCGCATGGTGCCTGCTTGGTGATGAACAAACACTGAAAGCCAAGGATGACCGACACCTTGATTGCATTGGGATTTGCGATTTTCATCTGGTGGTTCAGCACGGGCATTGTGATCCTTTTGAATCGCATGTCGCGCACTGCAGTCACCTTGAGTTTGGTCATTTCTTCTGCGTTAGGCATTGGCGCCTTGTTGGGTTTGTCACATACCGCTCAGCAAACCGGCATCACGGGCGCCTATTGCGCTTTCACCTGTGCCTTGCTGGCTTGGGGTTGGAACGAGTTGAGTTTTCTAACGGGTTGGATCACCGGCCCGCAAAAAACAGCCATCTTGAAAAGTACAACAGGTTGGCCGCGGTTTGCGGCCTCCTTCAATGCGGTGGTTTGGCATGAATTGGCCATCCTCATGGTGGGCTTGGCCATTGTGGCCATCACCTGGGATGCACCCAACCAAGTGGGTACAGGCACTTATTTGGTTTTATGGACCATGCGCACCAGTGCCAAGCTGAACCTGTTTTTGGGTGTGCGCAACCTGAGCGAAGAATTTTTGCCTGTTCATTTGGCGTATTTGGAAAGTTTTTTCAAGCGCCGCCGTATGAACGCATTTTTCCCCTTCGCTGTGGTCTCAGCCAGTGCCTGTTTGTGGTGGTTGGTTGACTTTGCAAATCAGCCCATGACCACACCTGCGCAAGTGGTGGGCTCGGTCTTGGTGGGCACCATGTTGGCATTGGCCATTCTCGAACACCTGATGCTGGTGCTGCCACTGGACACCACGGCATTGTGGCGCTGGGCCATTCGCAAGCAGAACACAGCAACCCCTGCGCCCTACGCGGCGCATGTGCCGCCGGTTTAGCCTGCCCACTTAGACTCACATGACAAATCTCTTCAAATCCATCCATGCCGACGCGGGCTCAGAGGGAGGTGGTGGTCTTCAAAACCATCCAACGGGCTCAGCGTCAGATTTGGGAGATCGTCCACCGACGGCCATTGTGATTGGCACCGGTTTCGGTGGCTTGGCTGCCGCCATACGTTTGAGCGTCAAAGGTTATCGCGTTCAAATGCTGGAAAAACTCGATGCACCGGGTGGCCGTGCGTATGTGCACAAGCAAGATGGTTTTACCTTTGACGCGGGCCCCACCATCATCACCTTGCCGCACCTCATCGCCGAGCTGTTCACGCTGTGTGGTCGAGAGATGAAAGACCACGTCGATCTGCGCTTGATGTCGCCCTTCTACCGCATCCGGTTTGACGATGGCACCCACTTTGACTACAGCAACAACGACGAACAGATGCTGGAGCAAATTGCCAAGTTCAGCCCCGAAGATGTGCAAGGTTTCAAGAACCTGATGGTGGCTTCCGAGAAGTGTTTCCAGCTGGGTTTTGTCGAGCTGGGCATGGTGCCCTTTGAAACCATTGGCGATGTGATCAAGGCCATGCCCAATTTGGCCCGCATGCAAGCTTGGCGCTCCATTTACAGCTTGGTGGCTCAGCACATCAAGCACCCCAAATTGCGCATCGTCATGAGCTTTCACCCCTTGCTCATTGGCGGCAATCCTTATTCAGTCACTTGCGTCTATTCCCTCATCCATTCATTAGAGCGCCGCTGGGGGGTTCACTCTGCCATGGGCGGTACTGGCGCCATTGTGAAAGAATTGGTCAAGTTGCTCGATGAACGCCAAGTGCCCATTCGCTACAACGCGCCCGTCACACGCATCCGTGTCGAGGATGGCCGTGCCAAAGGCGTCGAGTTGGCCAACGGTGAATACTTGCCGGCCGACATCGTGGTGAGCAACGGCGATGCTTCTTGGACTTACCGCCACCTCATAGAACCACAGCACCGCAAGCACTGGACCGACAAACGGATTGCCAAAGGCAAGTATTCGTCGGGCTTGTTTGTTTGGTACTTCGGCACCAACCGAAGGTACGAAGATGTACCGCACCACATGATGGTCTTGGGCCCACGCTACAAAGGCTTGCTGCAAGATATTTTCAAAAATCACAAGCTGTCCAAAGATTTCAGTTTGTATTTGTACCGACCCACCGCCACCGATCCATCCCTTGCGCCTGAGGGTTGCGACAGTTTTTATGCACTGTCGGTGGTGCCTAATTTGAGCAGTGAGACCGATTGGCCTGCGATCACCGAGCAGTACCGCGATGCCATTGCCACCGTGCTGCAAGAAAGTGTGTTGCCCGATCTGAAGCAGCATGTGGTGTCGTCTAAGGTCACCACGCCGCAAGATTTCCAAGACCGCTTGTGGTCTTACAAAGGGGCAGGTTTTGGCCTGGAACCCATCTTGGTACAAAGTGCATGGTTTCGGCCACACAACAGATGCCAGGACGTAGAAGGTTTGTTCATGGTGGGAGCCAGCAGCCAGCCAGGCGCAGGCGTACCCAGTGTCTTGATGTCCGCAAAAATGCTTGAACAGGTGGTTCCCGATGTCAAATCTTTCGTCTGACCCAAGCTTGAAATTTACGCCAGTGGCTTTGTCTTATGACTTGGAGGCCTGCACAGAACTGATGCGCGGTGGCTCCAAATCTTTTTTTGCAGCTTCCAGGTTGCTGCCAGCCCGTTTGCGACCACCCGCGATTGCGCTCTACGCGTTTTGCCGCTTGGCCGATGACGCGATTGACGATGGCGATGACCCGGTTTTGGCCATGGCTGATTTGAAGTCGCGCTTAGCGGCCATTTATGCTGGACGTCCCGGCACCGAAGACGCCGACCGCGCTTTGACTGTGGTGGTTCATCGCTACGGTATTCCCTGTGGCTTGCTGGAGGCCTTGTTGGATGGTTTCTTGTGGGACTCGCAAGGCCGCCGTTACGAAACTCTGGCCGATGTGGAAGCCTATGGCGCCAGAGTTGCGGGCACCGTCGGCGCCATGATGTCCATCATCATGGGGGCGAGCACCGATACGGCCATTGCACGCGCCAGCGAGCTGGGCGTGGCCATGCAATTGACCAACATTGCCAGAGACATTGGTGACGACGCGCGCATGGGGCGCTTGTATATTCCACGCGCATGGTTCCGCGAAATTGGCATGGACGCAGACGCTTGGTTGGCTAAGCCTGTTTTTGATTCACGCATTGCGGGTTTCACCCAGCGCTTGTTGTTGCGTGCAGACGCACTGTACCGCCGCGGTGAATTTGGTTTGGCTGAATTGCCCTGGGATTGCCGCCCTGCGATACAGGCCGCTCGTTTGGTCTATGCCGAAATTGGCAAACAATTAGACCGTGAAGGCCTCAACTCTGTGAACCACCGCACGGTGGTTTCAACAGCGCGCAAACTGGCCTTGATTGCCAAAGCGACCGCCGTGGCAGTCAAGGCACCAGCATTACCCGATGTCCCTTTGAGTCCCGTACCCGCCATCCATTATTTGGTAGACATCGTCAGCTGCGAGAGGCATGCATTGGCCATCCAGTTGCCTTGGACTGTGCCGTCTCGAAGCTTCGATCAACGCGTGGCTTGGATGGTGGATTTGTTCAGCCGATTAGAGCAACGTGAAAGAGCGGAGCGCTGAACGGTCGTGTCACTGAAAGTCATTGAAGTCCTGGTGCTGCTGATCGCGGGCGTTTTGTTTTTCGTCTGGCAATGGCGCGATTTGAAAAAAGCCCGAGAAATCACACGTCTGGAAAACGAAAAAAAAGCTCGTGCAGAGCCCTCATCCGCTTCAAATAAGTCCGCTCAACCGGGCTCAGAACCTCCGGGCACTGAGAAAGGAACAGATGGAGGTTAATCTGAAAATTTTGCACCTGGTGTGTGCTTGCTTGTTTTTAGGCAATGTGATCATCAGCGGTATCTGGGCCTTGTTGGCCGAACGCACGCGCAACCACACCATCATTAGCTTCAGCAACCGCTTGGTATTGATCACCGATGTTTTGTTCACCTTGACAGGTGCCGTGGGCGTGGTGTGGACAGGTCATCTGATGGCCCACTCTTTTGGCGGTGAGGCCAACCAGCTTTGGATTCAATGGTCCTATGTTTTGCTCAGTTTTTCTGGATTGATTTGGATCGGTGTCTTGGTGCCCATTCAACTCAAACAACGCGCCTTGCTGCGCAAAAGTACCACCTTGAGCGAAGACTATTGGCGTTTGTCACGCATCTGGCAAATTTCGGGCGCGATTGCCACCTTGTTGCCGCTGCCCATTGTTTACCTCATGGTCACCAAAGCTGCTTGAAACAGTCCTTGGCATGACCGCGACTGAGCCCACATTCAAGCCCTATTGGGGCAAAAGCAAGCATGTGGTGTTGATCACAGGTGCGGCCTCTGGCATCGGTGCGGCCACGGCCTTGGAGGTGATGGCACAAGGCGGTACACCGGTTTTGGTGGATTGTGACGCAGCGCCCTTGGCCGACATGGCGCTGCGCTGTGGTCCCAACACCTTGCATTGTGTGGCCGATGTCACACAGCTCGACGCCATGCACGAAGTGGTGTCCAAAGCACTGTCAATACATGGCCAAATCGATGTGGTATTTGCCAACGCGGGGGTGGCCGCTTTTGGACCTTTGGCCCATATCGATCCGAACGCTTGGCGTCGCTGTATTGAAGTGAATGTTTTTGGTGTTTTCAACACCGTGCGAGCGGCCTTGCCAGCCCTGATGCAGCAGCAAGGCTATGTCTTGATCAATGCCTCCGTGTCTTCGTTTGCCCACCCACCGGTGATGTCGGCCTACGCAGCCAGCAAATCGGCCGTAGAAGCCATGGGCAATTCATGGCGCATTGAGTTGGCAGCACATCGCGTCGGCGTGGGCGTCTTGCACGCCGGGTGGGTGCGCACACCCTTGGTCACAGAAGGGGCGTTGCACCCTGGTTTTGTTCGCTTACGCGCCACCATGCCGGGCCCGTTGAACGGCGAATCATCGGCACAAGATGCAGCGCGTGCCATTGTGCGTGCGATGGCCAAGCGAGAGCGAAGGGTGTGGCTGCCCGGTTGGATGCGCATTTTGTTTGCATTGCGGGCCCTCTTGCACATGCCTTTTGCAGAACGCCAATTGCTGCGTGCAGCCCCTGAAATTGAGGCCCTTTACTTGGAGGGTTTGGCCTCTGAAGGGGCTTTGGCCTCCAGCTTTGGCCCCCGAGAACGCGAACGAACTCTACAGCGGGCCCGGCAAAAAAGCTGACGCGTTCAAGCCCGTCTGGGCATGCGCCAAGGCAACATGAATCGCACAGGCCATGAAACCAGCCGGGGAATGTCCAAAGACTCGTGCACCGCAGTCACTTGCTCAGACTGCCATTGGGTGCGCACCAATGAACGCACATAAAAAGGCGTGTCTTCCAAAGTGCTGATGATTTCTGGGGGATGGCCCGCTTCGCTGGACATGTTGCGGGCAATACGCCAGCCCGATGAGGGTAAAGCATGCCGCGGCGGCGCGTCGAAGGCCACGTGGCTACCATCCGGCGAAAATCGCTGAGCCACCACCCGCCCAGGGCCCGTCAAAGGCCTGACGTCGTACACCACATTGGTATCGCCTTGGGCCATCTCTGCACGCGCCCAATCCCAGTCATTGAATCCATTTTCCACCGGTTCGTCGCCTTCGTTGGAGTCCATGTAAGCGTGACCTCGCCAGCTCAGGCCCGGGCTGCTCATGTCCACCTCGATGCGCGAACAGGGCGCAATCGGGCCCCAACGGTGCCGTCCAGCGTTGTCCAAAGGCGTGACAAAACGACAAAGACCCTCTGGGCGAACGGTCACGCGACCGCGCACACGCATGGGCCATGGAACATTGATTTCGTCAATGTCGATCGTCAGGGCTTGGCCATCCCAATGCAAGCTGCTGGGCCCAATGTTGAATTGCTGTGCACTGCGCGACGTGTGTTGACGCCCCCGCTCGGTCATGGTCCAGCGCTTGCCACCTTTGCCGTACAGCGCAACGTTCAAGGCGCAGAAATTTTCGGGATCGGCCACACCACCGCCTTGGCGGCGCGCCCAGGCGTAATAAGGCGAAAACACACTGCCCACAAAAGCGATGATGGTCAGGCCGTGCTGGCCATCATCACTCAGCGCATCGACGTACCACCAGAGATAACCACCCGGCGCGACGGTTTGGTCAAACCGAGGTCCGCCATCAGCGTCGCGGCCGCCAAACGCCCCGACATGGCTGCCATCGGTACGCCCGGCCCCGGGTGCACGCTGCCCCCCGCTGTATACAAGCCCGGTATTTTGCTGCGCGCACTGGGGCGCGCAAAGGCCGACATCCAACCGTGCGTCGCTTGGCCATAGAGTGCTCCCCCACTGCCTGGAAACAGGTGGGCAAAGTCCTGTGGCAAGGTGCGCACCACTTGCTGGGGCGAGGCTGTTATTTCCAAGCCACAGCGGCGCATCAGCGCCAAACTGTTCGATTCGCATGCTTGAACCTCCGAAGAATTGAATGTGCGCGCATCACCATCCGCAGGCGCATTGACCAAGCACAACAGCCTTTCCAAGCCCGGTTGAGCCAGACCTTGATCGCTGCGGTCTTGTGCACAAACATAGACCGTTCCCTGTGTGGGTAAATTGCGTTTGTTAAAAATATCATCGAATTCACGGCGGTAGTCTTGATTGAAAAAAACGTTGTGCCGCACCAGGTCGAAACCCTGGGTCTGCGCATGCATGGACAGGGTAAATGCCGACAAAGAACGCTGCGCTGGCGGCACAGGCGCAAAGCGGTCACGCAAGTCTTGACCCAACAGGCCTTGGGCCAGCGCCGCAACATCGCCATTAAAAACCACATGCTCGGCGGGTACCCGCTCGCCCGATGCCAGCTGCACGCCAGTCACTCGGGCACCGTCCGTCTCAATGCGCTCGCAGCGGCTGTTGTAACGCAGCGTCACACCCCGGTTTTCAGCCAGCTGAGCCAGCGCCTGCGCCACACGGTGCATGCCGCCTGAAACCGACCACACGCCGTCGAGCTCCACTTGCGCCACCAGCATCAACGTGGCGGGTGCAGACCAGGGTGAAGAGCCGCAATACGTGGCATAACGACCAAACAGCTGCTGTAAACGCGGATCGTGAAAGTGCCGTCCCAGGCTGCGCCACAAACTGGCAAATGGGCCCAAGCCCGTCAGTGTGGCCATACCCTTCAAACCCAAATCGCCCACCATGCTGAGCAGGTCAGGGCGTTCGCTTCGGATATATGGTTTTTCCAGGGTGTTGTACAAATTTCGAGCTTGTTCACAAAAGCCCAAAAAGCGCCTCGCCTCTTGGGGGCTGCTGAATTGGGCGATGGCATCGGCCGTGCGGGACGTGTCGGCATACAGATCAAGTGTTGACGAACTGCCATCCCAAGCATGGCGCGCCAAAACCCCAATGGGCTCGAGTTGCAAAATATCTTTCAGCGAAGTGCCCAACTCTTGCAGCATCTGGTCCAACACCCAACGCATGGTGAACACCGTGGGGCCGGAATCCACGCCGACGCCGTCGACCTGCACTTGCCGAATTTTGCCGCCGGGGGTGCTGGCACTTTCAAGCAACGTAACATCCAGCCCGTTGTGAGCCAAAACCAGGGCACTCACCAATCCCCCAATGCCCGCACCCACCACCACCACACGCGGGGTTTGACGGGTCTTAAGCATAGGACTTGCCTTGCCACTGGCCCTGCACCTGCAATGGCACAAACCGGGCAAACATGGACTCGGCAAAATAGCCGTGTTGCGCGGCCGCCTGAATGGCTTGCAAATGGGCGCCTGTGCGCGCATAGGCGTTCATGTCGGCCACGCTGTCCCAGATGGTGAAGGTCGCTTGTCGGAGCAAAGGCGCCTCACCAAGGCCGACTGCCAATTGACAGCCATGGACCCCTTCAAGGGCGCGCTCAGACGGGGGCGCATGTCGCCAAAAAGCCGGGGCTTTGCTGAGCTTGATCGAAGCCCTTGTGAGGGCAGCCACAGGCCCATCGGTCGGTTCCGGTGCCACTGCACCCAGCGAAAAGCCATCCCAAGTGCCACGACATGACCATGTTTGAAGTTTGACGCAGCAAAAATCTGCAGATCTCTGCTGGTAATTTTGAACCCATTGCGCATGCGCCACGAAATCATCGGCTGTTTGTGCTGAATCAAACAAGGCAAACAAACCTTGTCGGGATGCACTGGGTTTCAATCCAAAGCCACCCTCGTGTCCACTGCCCAGCAACTTGGCAAAAAGCAAGCCAGGCACGCTGCGCAAAGCGGCTGAACCTTGGACAATGCGCCACCAGCCCCACCACCTGGAAGTCTGAACGATGTCAGCCAGCAAGATCACAACCACTTGACCATTAACAGGTTCTGTTGGTCCCAAATGCATGTGCCCAATTTCCGTAAAAAAGGCCTGCACCACAACAGGTGCAGGCCTTGTGAATTCCAGAGTTTAAGGCTTTGCTACGACTTGAAGTTCAGGATAGTCTTTGGCCATCTGCGCACCATAAAGAGGCTTGAAAGCGCCTTGGTGGCAAGTGGTGCAGTTGACTTTGGCGACATCGCCCTTGGGGCCCAAGCGGTGCGCAGGGAAGGTATCGGTCAGGGGCGTCATGTAATCGTTGTTCAATTCACGCGCCATCCGAATGCCATACCAAGAGGTCACCCGTTGAGGCCTGGATTCCTCCCAAGATTGGAAGTTGCGTGTGTTGTGGCAATAAGTACAGTTCACACCCAAGGAATCAGACATGTGCACCATCAAAGAGTAGGTGTACTCCGTTTGCTTGGTCGATGCACGGTTGGCGTAGGAGCCCACACCTGCCATCGCCTCATTGCCATTGACCCGGATAGGCAAAGCGTCTTTCAGGAAAGGCGTGAAAGGATCAAACGGCAACGAAGACAGTCCAGCTTCTTTGGTGGCAATGTTTTGGCCCGCCAAATTACCCAACAAGCTGTTCGCGTACTTGCGGTCTTTGGGTGCATTCCAAACTTGGGTGGGTACGTTGTTGCCACGGTGGCAGGTGTAACAAGTCACACCCGTGTCCGCCACGTGGGTCTTCCAGTCCTGATTGACTTTTTGGGTCATTTCAATCATGCGTCTGGCCACCACCTTGGTGTACATGCTGTCATCTGCAAAGTTTTGAACGTTGTGGCAGTAAGCACAGCCCTGATCAGGTGCGACCCACTGCGTGATGGCCGCCATTTGACGGTTGAATTGGCCCACACTCAAATCTCCCAGAACCTTCACGTTCTGATAAACCTCGCTGGCTTTGGGACCGTCTGCTGACGCGGCTTCTGCCGCGACGGGCGCTTGGTTCAAAGCGGCTTCCTTGGCCAAGGTTCTTGGGTTGTAGATTTGCTCCATGCCCGTTCCACGGTAGCCTGTTTGGACCGTTTCAATCGGCGGCCGTTCACAGCCCGACAGCAGCACGGCGGCACCCAAGCACAGCGCTAATTTTGACAATAATTTCATGGTTTGACTCCCATCAATGCAGGATCGAGGACGACTGGGCTGACCAAGGGATATGCAGGGACCACATGGTGTTTGACCGACCACAGGTACCAGTTATCCACCACGGGGCCAGTCAACAAGATACCCACGCCGCCAACCAACGGACACAGCACAGCAAACCACCAAGCCCAACGGTGGATGGACTCCATCGTGGCATTGAAGCCCATGGTCCAGCGCCAGAACAAGCCAGCACGCTCAGAGGCGGTTCCGCGGTCCACAATTTGCTCGATCTCGCGCTCTCCGCCATACCGAGTCACCGCCAAAATGGTGGCGCCGTGCATGGCAAACAGCAGAACCGACCCGTACAAGAAGACGATCGACAGCGCGTGGAAGGGGTTGTAAAACAAGTTGCCGTGACGCAGAGACAAGGCAGACACCCAGTCCAGGTGAGGGAAGATGCCAAAAGGCACCGCCTCGGACCAACTGCCCATCATGATCGGACGGAAAAAACCGCACACCAGATACAACCAAATGGCTGCAGCATAAGCCCACGCCACATGTGTTCCCAGGCCCAATTGACGAGCGCGTCGGTATGTTCTTGCCCACCACAGCAAAATTGACACAGTGAGCATGAAGCCAACAATGAGCCACCATCCTCCCTGAGCAAGGGGGGGAATACTCAAACCATAGGCCGGAGGCGGTGGCTCCAGCGCAAGCCAAAATAGCTGACGCAGCAACTGAATTGGATTCCAGTCTACAGACGCCAACATGTTGAAACCAATGATGTTGAAAGCAGCGATGCCGAAAATCAAGGACGCCAGTCCAAGCGTTCCCAAATAAACGGGGCCGATCTGGGCATTGCCAATGCGACCTAGCAGATGCACCAAAAACGGTTTTCCCAATCGCTTGGCGTCCCCGCGGGGCAAGTCAACGCCGTCGTGCAAGGGCCCTACCGGCTGCACTGAGGTGAAAAGATTCTGATACTGAGCCATTTCAATTTCCTCTCTTTTTAATTAAGTGCGCCAGATAGGCATATTCAGCCACCAGCTCCACCATTCAGGCCAAGCCCCGGTCCAAAAAGGTCCGCTGACCACAATGCAGACAATGCCAAACCAAACACCGGCGAGCGCCAAAAACAAGCCCAAGCGGTGAATGCCCAGGGTGCCCACCGAGTACCCGATCAGGTCACGAAAGAACGTGTCTTCATGCTCAGGCGTCTTCACGGTCTTACCTTTTCCGGGGTTGGTTGCTGAGAGCACCAAGCCACCGTGCATGGACAGCGCAAGCACCGTTGCAAAGAAAAAAGTCACAGCAATCATGTGCCATGGGTTGTAGTGAAAATGCAGGTACTGGTAAGCGGTGTTGCTCACCCAATCCAAGTGGCTGTAGATACCGTAAGGGAAAGCATGTCCCCAGGCACCCATCAACACGGGACGCACCACTTGCAAACTGAAATACGCCAAGATGGCCATGGAAAAGGCCGCAGGCACATGCAGACCCATGCCCAATTTGCGGCAAATTTCAACTTCCCGAAGCGCCCACGAGACAAATGAGCCCAGGGCACACACCGTGATGAGTTGCCACAAGCCCCCTTCCATCATGGGTGCAAATCGCAACCCATAAGAGAGGTCTGGCGGTGCGATGTTGATTTGCCAGACGTTCCAGGTGGGCCCCATGGCCGCGCCCCACAAAATCAACAGGGTGCCCGATAGGGCAAAAAACAAGGTTGTGATTCCAAAGAACCCAACGTAAAAAGGACCGACCCAGAAATCAAACAGGTCGCCCCCAAAAAGGGTACCGCCGCGCACACGGTATTTGCGTTCAAAACTTAACATGGACATGGTTGCATCCTCCGACCGGGTGACTGTTTGTGAGGTCTTGTAGGCTTCAATTTTTTAATAAAAGGACAGACGTACCGTTCAATGTGAGCGATGTACGTCTGTCTGAATAAAGACCAAGGGTCCTTACTTTTGCGGCAAAGCCGCGTTCTGTGGCTGAGCTTTCGCCGCCATCTTGGCCGTATCGGGATGCCAGTTGTTGATGCTGTAACGATCGCCACTGATTTGAATCAGGTGGATCGTTGTTGAGACAAAAGCAATCAAGAGTCCTACACTCAGGATTGCCATGCGGGGATCTATCACTCGCCAAATGCGCCACATAATCATTTCCTTTTCAATTTAATTGAGAAATAACGGTGTAAACAGAAGACGTCACACCGTCAAAAGTGTTCGTTGATCCTTCTGCTCCAGGGAGCCAGTTGCGCCAATTCAGTACCATCAACTGTCCCGCCAAAGCGAGAACCATGAACACCAAGAAGAGCAAAACAAACACCACGCCATAACCATGTAAATAGCCATGGGCATGAGCGCTTGCAGTACTTTTGTTCGGGTGGGTCATATTTACCTCCGTTGTTTGGTCTTTAAAACCAGGGACGCCAGATCCACACCAAGCTGTGGGCGAAAAAAGCGCCAGCGGCCCACAACAGGTAACCCTGTGTGAAGTACGTGTGGAACTCTTGGGCTTCCTGGTCTGTCAACCCTGACGGGTTAGATGCATCAGTCATAGTTTGTGCCTCTTTCAATATGCCTTACGGCAACTCCCTGAACCCTTGCGGGTTCAGGACGGACTGTTGTGGCTTTGACACCGCAACAGGTGGACCCTCGGCCAGGCCGAAGGATTGATCGGGCCACCGAATTCAAGTGCACATCTTTCATGCATGTGCTCCTTCATTCGCTTTTCCGAACAATTCTGTGAATCTTTCTGCTTCCACAAGAGAGCGGCCGGTTTCCCGTGCATCTCGCTCCGCTTGATCGCGCATGCGTTTGGCTGCTGAAATTCGAACCAATACAGGTTGCTGTTCCAGCAAAGCCTCTAATCTGTCTTGCGCCTCGGGCTCCCAAGGCACGGTGGTGTTGGGCGCAGAGCGACCCAAGGTGCCTTCGATCTTGTCCATCTCTGTACCCAAGGGCAAGATATGGAAAAGGGCATCGAAGAGACCGTTACAAAACTCTTGAATAATGTAAGTTGCACCGGCATAACCCATGAACGGCGTTCCGGTATGGCGACGAATAATCGGCAAGGGAAAACTGGCCGGTATGAAACTGGTTTTCATCATCCCGCCGCCGCCACACTCGGCCAAATAAATGCGCTCGTTGTAGCTGCCGTACAAAATGAGTGGTGTTTTTTCGGTGACCAGTTTGCGCACTTCTGCGTTGTCTGTTTTGGCACCAGCGATGCGCGAGATGGCAAAGTTGCAGGGCAGGCCCATTTCGTCTTCCAAGAAGTGACGAATGCCGCGTGTGTAGGTTTCATTGGCCACCACGCCAAAGTTGGCGGTGCCAAAAAAGTCTTGTGTCACAGACCGCCACAAATCCCAAATGGGTTTGATGGTGCTGTGTTTTTCTCTTTCGATAAACGGCTCAGGGTCGAGGCCGAGCAGTTCACCCAAAGAGCGCAGAAATTTGGTGGTGCTGTGCAACCCAATAGGCGCTTGCAAATAAGGACGCTCCAGCGCCTCACACAACATGCGGCCGAATTCGCGGTACATGCAAATGTTCACATCAGCTTCGACCAAACGCGAAACATCTGCAAGGTGTGAACCCAATGGGAAAACCATGTTGACGTCGGCGCCAATGCCTTGCACCAAACGGCGAATTTCAGCCAAATCGCTCGGGCAGTTGAAGGTTCCGTAGCTGGGCCCGATGATGTTGACGCGAGGACGTTCGCCCTCTTTACGCTCACGCTTGGGCACATGCTTGATGCCGTATTGCTGCCAGAGCCAGTACATGGCACGGTTGGCGCATTGCCACTGGTCTTCGTCGATGGTGCGCGGCAAGAATCGTTGGAGGTTGGTGCCTTCGGGCGTGACGCCGCCGCCGATCATTTCAGCAATCGAGCCCGTCACCACCACAGAGGGCAGATCAGGGTTGAGCGTGGCGTGCGCACGGCGCATGGCGCCTTCGGTGCCTTCGCGACCCAATTGTTCTTCAGCCAAACCCGTCACCACAATCGGCAGCTCATGAGGTGGCAGGGCATCGGTGTAATGCAGGACCGAAGTCACAGGCAAGTTCTCGCAGCCCACGGGGCCGTCAATGACAACTTGCAAGCCTTTGATGGCGGTGAAGACATACACCGCACCCCAATAGCCACCTGCGCGATCGTGGTCAAGAACTAGCATCAGATCATGGCCTCCGCTTTGCGTTTTTTGGCCAGCTTTTCAAGCTGTCTGCGTGTTTCGGCTTCAAACTCAGGGCGGTTTTGCGGCACACCATGCGAGGCTTCCCACACGCCTGCTGCATGTCCTGTCCCGGTGTCGCCAAAGAAGGCCTTCATCTCATCAAAGCGCGACTTGTTGGCAATCGCGCCATTGATCACTTGCGCCAATGAGCCTGCACCCGCTGGGCCCATCAAGGGACGCGCAGAAATAAGGTTGGTGAAATACAGGCTTGGAATGCTGAGCTCTTTGGCCGCTTGCACCACGGGTGTGGTGCCAATCGCCAGATCGGGCTTCCACTCGTGCATGGCGGCCAAGTCTTGCTCCAGCGATGAACGGTATTGCACATGCACACCGTGGGCCTGCAGCCATTCACAATCCGCTGCACTCCAAGGCGTTTTTGGACAGGCCGTGCCAACATAGCGCAAATCAGCACCACTCTCCACCAGCAAACGTGCCACCAACAACTCAGAGCCTTCATAGCCACTGAGCGTGATGCGACCCTTAATGGGTGACTTGGCCAGGGCGCCTTTGATGGCACCCAGCATGATGTTTTTGACCATGTCAATTTGGGCTTGAGGCACATTGGCCGCGTTGCCGATGGCTTGTAACCAAGCTTCTGTGCCGTCGTGGCCCACCGGAGCTGAACCCACAATGGGGCGCCCCGCCGCTTCAAATTCGCGGACGCTCGCGGTGTAGAAAGGGTGGATGGCGGCAACCGCTGCGCAATCAAGTGCTGCATACAGTTCGCGCCATTCGCGTGTGGGCACCACTGGGCCAGCTGCAAGGCCCATGGGTTCCAGCATGCGCCCAATGATCATGGGATCGGCGGGAAACATTTCACCAATCATGGTGATGGTGGGTTTGTCCGATCGACCTGTGCGGGGTGCTTGAACGGGGCCTGCCACAATTTCTTCGCGCGCATATTTCAGCATGGCACCGGCCAAAACATCTTTGGCTTCTGCGTGTGTCGGCACGCCAAAACCTGGCACATCGACACCGATGATGCGAACGCCATTGATCTCTTTGGGCAGCAACTGCAAGGGCACGCCACTGGCAGTTGGAACGCACAAATTGATGATCACAATGCAGTCGTATTTTTCGGGATCAGCCTGGTCGTAAACAGTCTCGCGAATGTCTTCAAACAACTTACCCGTCACCAAGGACTCTGAGTTGAAAGGCACGTAGCCGACACTGCGCCGTGCGCCATAAAAATGCGAGGTGAAAGTCAAGCCATACACGCAGCAAGCCGAACCCGACAAAATGGTGGCGGTACGGCGCATGCGAAGGCCCACGCGCAGTGAGCCAAAGGCAGGACACATGCTTTGCGGCTGATCGTGCGGACCCGCTTTAGGGTCCACCGGATAGTCCTTGGCATATTGCGCCAACACTTCAGACTTGCCTGAGACTTTGGCGGCCGCGAGCATTTTTTCGCCACCCGAATGGCAACCCATGCCATCACCCTCGATGGTTGTGCTCATGCCCACCGGGGCTTGAGAGGCTGGGACGATGGGAATCGTTTTGCTCATGATGTCAAACTTCGTCGTACACAACTTCGAGCGTGGGCTTGCTGGTGTCTGTCTTGCCGCACATGTCAAATTGAGTGGCTGGCTCCAGCACCACATCGCGACCTACAGCTGAAGCTGCAAACAGGCCCAACAACTGGTCTTGTGTCATAGGGTTGGGACGAATCGGCACTGATGTGTGGACGTTGGCAGCCAGTTCGGCAAACATGGGGCCCCAAACCGATTCTGGGCGACCGATGATTTCGTAACTGGCGCTCTTTCTGCGGATGTCTTCATTGGCAGGAATGGTGGACAACACGGGGATACCCACCTTCTCGGCAAAGTTAGCAGCCTCACCCGTGCCGTCGTCGCGGTTGATCACCATGCCGGCCACACCCACGTTGCCACCGAGCTTGCGGAAGTATTCAACCGCTGAGCACACGTTGTTGGCGACATACAGTGACTGCAAATCATTGCTGGCCACCACAATCACTTTTTGGCACATGTCGCGTGCAATGGGCAGACCAAAGCCGCCGCAGACCACATCGCCCAAGAAGTCGAGCAGCACATAGTCAAAGCCCCACTCGTGAAAGCCCAGTTTCTCTAGCAACTCAAACCCGTGGATGATGCCGCGGCCACCACAGCCGCGCCCGACCTCGGGTCCACCCAATTCCATGGCGTAAACGCCATCGCGTTTGAAGCAAACATCGCCAATGGCAACGGCTTCACCCGCCAATTTTTTCTTGGAAGATGTCTCAATGATGGTGGGGCATGCACGACCACCAAACAACAAACTGGTGGTGTCGCTTTTTGGGTCGCAACCAATCAGCAACACTTTCTTGCCCTGCTGGGCCATCATGTAACTGAGGTTAGCCAGCGTGAAGCTTTTGCCGATACCGCCTTTGCCGTAGATGGCGATGATTTGCGTCTCTTTGGTAGGTGCTTGGGTGCTGACGGGCTCTGGATTCTGAGCAGCCTCATTGCGAAGGCGATCGACAAATTGAATCGCTTGCTCGGTGGGCGTGGTGTGTGTTTTCATGCGTGGGCGCTCCAGTCCAGGACCATTTTTAGACAAGCAACATCACCGAATGCTGTTTCGTAAGCAGCGGTGGCAGATTGGGCGGTTTGAACATGCGTGATCAAACCTTTGAGAGACAGTTGGCCGGTGTCAACCAACTGGTTAATCGCCAACAAATCAGGACGTTTCCATTCACCGGACAAGCGAATTCGGGCTTCGCGCAAAACGGCTTGGGCTGTCGAGAATTGCAAGTTTTGATGGAGCGAACCCGCCAACACCAACTCACCACCGGGGCGAATTCTTTGGATCAGAGTGTCCAAGAGCAGGGTGTCCCCACTAACGTCATAAATGGCTTGGTAAGCCCTGTTGTCATCGTCTTCTGGCCGAATGACGGTGTAGCCTTCAGCGCCAAGGGCGCGCTCAGCTTGTGTTTCCCAAACAGTAGGGGGGGCAAAACCGGCAGCCACTGTCAGGCGTGCCAGCAAGCGGCCCATCACGCCGTGACCCACGATCAAGTCGGGCGGGGCAAAAGGTTCTTGCCCACCGCCACCCGATACAGCGTGGTAGGCCGTTGCAGCCAGCGCCAACAAAACAGCATCCGGCCCCCATTGGTCAGCGATGGGGAAAATCTTTTGATCTGACACGACCAAACGAGAGGCTGCTCCTCCAAACAGGCTTTTAACGCCCGTGAAGCAATTGGCGCCGGGCACGAAAACCGTTTGACCTTCTTTGAGTTTCGCGCCCAGTGGCGCTTTGACCACCTGACCCACGGTCTCGTAGCCGGGCACTAAGGGATAGGTGCTGCCCATGAATGCCGGCATGCTGCCGTCCCACAATATCCGCTCAGTCCCGGTGCTGATGCCGCTGTACAGCACGGCGACTTCCACTTCACCCGCTTGCAGCTGCGGCAGGGCTAAGGCCTGCAAGGACAACTGTCTGGGTTGGTCAAAAACGACTGCGGTTGATTTCATGACTGTATTGTTGAACTTACACTGATCGGTGTCAAACAAGATTTACATTAATTGGGAAATTTTAGGGTAAACACTGACGCTTGCGCCCCAAGAGAATCTGCGCATGAATGGGCATGGTGTTGGGAACGCGCTCGATTTGTGCGAATCCCGCCTCTTGCATCAAACGCATCAACTCTTCTGGGGTACGCAATCGACCCGCCCCCATGGCCAGCAGGTAAAAGTGGAAATAGGCATCCGATTGTGTGTAGCCATCCTGTGCGCCTGACTGTGTTTGGGCCATGGGCTCAGCCAAAAGCAAGACGCCTCCCACGGGCAGTGCGGCGTGGATTTTTTTAAGCAAGAGTTTGACCACCTCATCGGGATGGTCATGGGCCACCCGAACCAAGGTCACCAGGTCGGCGCCTTGGGGCAAGGGGTCGTGCAGGAAGCTGCCAGGACTCAAGCGCATCCGGTCAAGCAAGCCCTGTGCGTTGACATGGGCTTTGGCTAAGGCCAAGACCGGAGGCAAATCAAACAACTGAAGAGACAAGTGAGGCGCGTGCTTGGCCAACTCACTGGCAAACCGCCCCTTGCCCGCGCCCACATCCAGCACACACCGGTGTTCATCAAAAGCATAGGACGACAAAATTTCTTGGACCACAAAACCTTGCGATGCAGCCATCAAATCGGAATACCGACTGAACTTGTCTTGCGCTGCACGGTCAGCGGCCTGATCGTCGTGCGCATAGGGCCAATACTCGGCCATGCCGCCCTGCCAAGCGTTCTTCAAGAAACCCAAGGGATCTTGCATGTCGCCATAGAGCAAATGGTTGTGTTCAATCATGGCGCCAATACCGGGGTGGATCGCCAAAGGCACGCCCAACGGGCCCAGTCCATAGCGGGCTTGGCTTCTGAATTCCAACAAACCCAAAGACACTGCAGACAGCAACAAACGCTGCAAGACGGCTTCGGGAACGCCAACGCGATGCGAGATTTGCTTCAAGTCAGCCGGTGCTTGTTGCAGAATTTTGAACAAATCCAAGCGCACACAGCCCAGCAAAACCTGCGAATAAACAAAGCCCGACATCAAATCAAACAACTTTTGTGTGCGTCGCCGCGGGATCCAACGCGTCAAGGGGTTGCTCAAGGACCATTGGTAAAGCTTGGGGCTGGCATACAAGCGTTCAAGCCATTGAAGAAAACGGTCATGCCATGTCGTCACGTCAGGCAAGGAGTAAGGCGTATGGGTGATGTCCGCAGGCTGAGTCATGGCAGGCTTGAGTGAGGGTTAACGGGCCAAGGCAGAGGATGATTTTTTGGCTTTTGGACCCTGTAAGTCCAAACCTTTTTTCCGATAGCTCTCACACATGGACTTGGGCACCAAGCGCTCGGACTCCAGCATCACCAATTGGCGGAGCATGTCGCGGCAAGAGCAATCCGGAATGGCTTGGGCGGCTTGCGCGATGAGCCCATCAAAGTGCTGAATGGCGCCGTCCAAACCTAAGGCTTGGGCAGAACTGGGGCGCTCGTTGAGCGTGTCTTGCCCCACGGGTTTGCCCAAACTGGCCACATCACCCAACACATCGCGAATGTCATCGGCCACCTGATAGGCCTCACCCAAGAAGGCCCCCAAAGGCGCCCAAGGCTCAGGCGAATGTCCGCTGGCAATGGCGCCAGCACAGGTTGCAGAGACAAACAGAGACCCTGTTTTTGCACGTTGGTATTGGGCCAAATCAGCGGTGGTTTCGCATTCCCAAGCCTGTCCCGCCACAATGCCGTACGGCAAACCCACGCCGCGCGAGAGGTTGTCCATCAAGTCCAACAAGCGCTCAGGGTGCTGGCGTCCTGCCCGCAACAAAACTTGGTAAGCCATGACGATCAAGCCGTCCCCAGCCAACAAGGCCAACGGTTCGTTGAAGGCCTTATGCACCGTGGGTTGGCCGCGCCGAAAATCGGCATTGTCAAAGATGGGCATGTCGTCGTGCACCAGCGAAGCGCAGTGCATGAACTCCAAAGCCACGGCGGCGGCATTGGTCAATTCCGGGGCATCATCCCCACAAGCTGTGGCCACGGCCAAACACAGTTGCGGCCGAATCCGCGCACCGCCAGAAAAGACAGCATGCGCCATAGCGGCCTGTAACCTTGGCGGCGCACCCACCCCGGCCGCAGCGTTGAAGTAAAACTTAAGCGCCTCTTCTGCTCGCGTCATCAGACCCATACATCCCCCTTGATTAAGGAGCCTGTCAATAAAACATGACATACCCAGATGTCAATATAGCAAGACTGAACGGGTTGTCAATACATGTTGACACTCGGCTTTGCGCCGAATTTGGCTGGCATGCGCCGTCGAACCAACCCGACTGCAAAAGCCGCTTGGCCCCGCAAGCGCACGGTGTGCAGGGCTGAGGGATGTTTTTTCAGGCGGGTGAACGGTACGAGTGCATCCCAACCAATGCGTTGCGCCGACACCACGTCGGCGCTGTCTGTAAAAAAGACGGGGCTGAGTGACCCGATCCTGGATCTACGCTGGCCAGTTGCTGGCCTTGCGCTGCTGCGCCCTCTGGGCTGGGGCATGGCGCGAAATCAGGATTTCTCAAGCCATGTGACGGTGCTCAAGCATTGGCACAAAAAGCCTTTTATTTCACTGCTTGCAGATTTTTGTTGAGAAATTGGGTGACTTGGGCCAAGCCAAGATGCGACTGCTCTTCTTGCAGCAAATGCCCCAGATTGGGCAGCAACACGGTTTGGGAGTCCGCCAAAACACCCGCATAGCTTTGGGCATTGCTGCTGGGAATCATGCGATCCGCTTGCCCCCAAAGGAGCAATGTCGGGGCGGTGATTTTTTTCAAACGGGGCACGGGGTCGGTGTAAATCGTCTGTTGGCCTCGCTCCAAAATAGCCCCTCGAACACCCGGTGCTCTGAGCATGTCCTGGTAGCGATCAACCAAGCGTTCGTCCAAGGCCGTGGCATCGAAAAAGGCAGGTTCCAGTGATTTTCGAACCAAGTACCTGGGCAAGAAAAACTTCATCAAACCCATGACCGCTGGCATGGCATAGGGTTTGGAGCCTATGTCTTCGGCTTGGGGATACCCGTCAGGCGCCATCAAGACCAAAGCCTTGACGCGTGACCCTTGGGCAGCCGCGAATGTCCAAGCCATTTTGCCGCCCATGGAGTGGCCAATGACCGACAGCTCGGCAATCCCCAGCTTGTCCACGAAATGGGTCAAGGTGGCCAAATCTTTTTCTTCTGAATAATCGTTCACCGGGCTGGGGCCCGTCAAGCCGAAGCCGGGCAAATCGAGCCTGATCACGCGGTAATGCGGGTCCAGCTGGGCAGCCCAATTGTCCCAAGTTTGCAAACTGGAGCCAAAGCCATGCAACAACAACAGCACCGGTGCGCTCTTGGGCCCAGTGTCTTTGTAACGAATGTTCAAACCATCGACTTCTAGCACCGCCAGCGAGGGCTTGGCATAACGTTTCTCCAGCTCAGATGCGGGCATGTCTGAAGTCCAGAATGCGAAAACCAAAGCGGCCAGAATCAAAACGCCCATAAACAACCATTTCATCGTCATGCTGCCAACCTGTATGTCTACTTTTCACGGCCCATTATGTGGGTAAAACAAAGGGTGACTGACGGGCTCGCAGTCGGCCCAAAAGCTCGAGTGTGCGGTGAACTTCGCGTCCCTGTGTCATGCATGTGCAGGCAGATGGACGTGACTGCGAGAAATTTTCAAGTGCGTCAAAATGTCCCCCATGAAAGCCAAAGCCATTGTTTTTGAAGCGCCCCAATCCTTGAGTGTTCGTGAATTGGAACTCGCCCCCATGGGCCCCCGCGACTTGGAGGTGGCGGTGTCGTTCAGCGGCATCAGCACCGGCACCGAACGCTTGCTGTGGGAGGGCACCATGCCGCCCTTTCCGGGCTTGTCCTACCCCTTGGTGCCGGGCTACGAAACCGTGGGCACCATCGAAAAAATAGGCGATGAAGTCACGGACTTGGCCGTCGGTGACGTGGTGTTTTTACCCGGCTCTTACGCATTTCAAGGGGTACAAAACATTTTTGGCGGATCGGGTGAGCGTTTAGTGGTACCGCATGAACGGGCCGTCAAGTTGGACCCGGCCCTGGGTGCCAAGGGCGTGCTGCTGGCCTTGGCCGCCACGGCGCACCATGTGTTCACCGTGGGCCGCGAAGCCATGCCTTTGGCCTACCCCGACCTCATCATTGGCCACGGCATCATGGGCCGACTGTTGGCGCGCATGGTGGTGGCCGCAGGTCGGCCTGCACCGGTGGTCTGGGAAACCCAAGCGGTCAGGCAAAAAGGCGCGCTCGGCTACGACGTCATCCACCCCGACCAAGATGTGCGCAAAGACTACCGCTGCATTTGCGATGTCAGCGGTGACGCCAGTATTTTGAACAAAGTGATTGCCAAAATGGCCCCTGGCGGCGAAGTGGTTTTGGCCGGCTTTTACAAACAGGACTTGTCCTTTGCTTACGCCCCCGCCTTCATGCGCGAAGCCACGGTGCGCGTCGCCGCGCAATGGAAAAAACACGACCTCGACGCGGTGGTCGCCATGTTCCACGACGGCGCCTTGCCCCTGGACGGCTTGCTGACCCATACTGAAAAATCCGATCACGCCCAACTCGCTTATGAGGTGGCCTTTGGTGACCCTGAGTGCTTGAAAATGGTGATCGACTGGCGATGAACATGCGCCTTGCCCCTTCAACCCCCACGAACCAACCACTCAGCCCCATTGTGATCGTCACCGGTGCCTCGTCGGGTGTCGGTCTGTATGCCACCGCTTCGCTCATCCAGCTCGGCTGGCATGTGGTCATGGCCTGCAGAGACCTGGCCAAGGCCCAGCGCGTCGCCGCCGAGATGCAACTGCCCGCAGGCCACTTCTCGCTCATGCATTTGGACTTGGGGTCCTTGCAAAGCGTGCGTGATTTTGCATCGGCCTATTTGGCTCTTGACTGGCCCCTGCATGCTTTACTGAACAACGCCGCGTCTTACCAGCCGCGCCTGAAGACGCCTGCCCGTTCACCCGAAGGCTACGAACTCAGCGTGGCCACCAACCACCTGGGGCACTTTTTACTGAGCCGCTTGTTGATGGATTTGCTGCTCAGCACTCAAGAGCAGGAACGGGCCCAACAACCGGCTTTCCGTGCGCGGCTGATCACCTTGGGCACCGTGACGGCCAACTCCGAAGAATTTGGCGGCAAAGTGCCCATTCCCGCCCCGGCCGACCTGGGCGATTTGGCAGGTCTGGAGCAAGGCTTTCTGGACCCGGTGGCCATGATCGACGCCAAGCCCTTCAAGGCCGGCAAGGCTTACAAAGACAGCAAGCTCTGCAACATGATCATCAGCCGAGAGTTGCACCGCCGATTTCACGAATCCACTGGGCTGGTGTGCAGCACGGTGTACCCCGGTTGCGTGGCCGATACCGCTTTATTTCGCGACACGCCTTTGGCCTTTCAACGCATCTTTCCTTGGTTCCAGAAGAACATCACCAAGGGCTATGTCAGCCAAGCCTTGGCGGGTGAGCGCGTGGCGCAAGTGGTGGTCGACGCCGATTTTTCTACTTCGGGCGTGCATTGGAGTTGGGGCAACCGCCAGCGCCCGGGGCGACCCGCTTTTGCACAAAAGCTGTCGGCCAAAGCGACTCAAGAAAGTTTGGGCATCCGCTTGTGGGCGTTGAGCGAAAAACTCACGGGCTTGTCGGCCTGAAGCGCGGCACAAAGCTACTTAAAAAACGGCGTGTTCCCCGCGATCGGGCACGCCCTCCCCTTTGACCCAACGGGCATAAGCATGGAACAGCGTTTGTGAACCGTGTGAGGGGGTGGCCTGCGCATCGTAGCGCTGCGCTGCAGCGTCCCAAACCAACATGGACTCGGTGGCGTAATACCGCCCAATGCGGGCCAGCTCGGCCTTGTCCGCAGCAGCTGGAATGAGCTTGCCCAACACGCTCAACACACCCACGATGGCGTCCATCAGGCCCACCGGAACACGCTTGAAACGCGGCGGCATTCCCAACAAAGCAAACAAATGCTCGCCCTGCGCCAGCGGCGTGATGGCAGGCCCCGGCCCGCCGATGGGCAAGGTCTGGTTATGCCGCGACACATCGTCCAGGCACCCCACCAGAAAATCCGCCAAATCGTCGTCGCTGATGGGCTTGCAGGCGGTCAACTGCCCGTCGCCAAAAATCAAAAACGGCTTGCCTTTTTTGACACGATCAAGCTGGCCCGACAGCGATTTGAAAAAAGCGGTTGGGCGCACGATGGAATAGGTCATGCCTGATTCGATCAAGGCTTTCTCAAAAGCCAGCTTGGCATGTTGAAACGCCAACAAGGGTTTTTGCACACAGATGGCCGACAGTTGCACAAAATGCCTCACACCCATAGTTTGTGCCGCTTTCAGCGCGTCTACATGGGCCTGGTGATCGACTCGCCACGCGTCTTGAGGAGAACCCGTGCGCGAGGCCATGCAAGAAACCACCGCATCAAAACGGGCTTGCGTGAAAGACGGCTGTTTCCAAACTTCTGGATCGGCCGCATCCCCCCACAAAACCGTGACCCCGGCCAAGCTTTCTGGCGGCGCTGCTTTGGCTTTCAGATGTTGATCACTTCGGCGCGGCCTGAGCAGGCACACCACTTGGTGACCCCGTTGAACCAGCGCCCGCGCGGTGGCCATCCCAATCGTGCCCGTCGCCCCCAACAAAAGCACACGCATCGGAACAGTAACCACGCCATCATTCACCAGGTCGTGAATGGGTGAAAGTGCATGGGTGGTAGAACACCATTCAGGGCTCGAAGTTTCGTCAATGGTCACGCCGTGAACTCCCAACAGGGTCAAAAAATAATTGACTTTGAATCTTGCCGTTGCGCTTCGTCGTGCCAGCACACCAGCTTAAAAAAATATCAAATCATTATGACCAACCTTTGCCCTTCGATCCCTCGCAGCAGTTCGGCCAAAGCGCAGCATGGGCGCGAGCAACAGGCACACACGTCGGGGTTCAGGGAAATGCAGGGGCCGTGATTATCCTTGCCATGTGCAGGGCTTGGGCTGCCCAGGGAAGCATGCCCCACGGGCTGGTCTATAAAGACCCATGCACAAAGCCACGACAATGCGTGCATCAAAACAGAAAGGACAGGCATGAACGACACAACGATGTGGTGGGTTCTGGCGGGCGCCTTGGTGGCATTGGAACTGGCGACTGGCACGTTTTACTTGCTGATGCTGGGCTTGGGCGCTGTGGCGGGAGCACTGGCCGCCATGGCGGGTTACAACATCAGCACGCAGCTGGTGGCGGCTGCCCTCGTCGGTGGCGCAGGCGCGTTGCTGCTGGGCCAATGGCGTCAACGCCAGGTGACCACCGCCACCCAAGCCGATGACCAATTTCTTGACCTGGGTGCCACCGTAGAAGTCGAGGCATGGGATGCCATGGGCACGTCGCAAGTCAAACACCGTGGTGCGGCTTGGACTGCGGTGCTGGCACCAGGCCAGACCGCGACTCCAGGGGTTTACCGAATTCAAGCCATGGCGGGTAACCGTTTGGTGCTTGAGAAAACGTGAGCACGTCGCTCTAACCACTTCAAAGGAAATCCATCCATGGAAATCGCTGCCATTCTCGTGATCATCGCGATCCTGTTCATCGTCAAGACCGTCAAGGTCGTGCCACAGCAAGAGGCATGGGTGGTGGAGCGGCTGGGTAAATTCCATGCCAGCCTGGCACCAGGCCTGAACTTTGTGGTGCCCTTTGTTGACAAAGTGATCCAGAAGCACAGCCTGAAAGAAATTCCTCTGGATGTGCCCAGCCAGATTTGCATCACCCGCGACAACACGCAGTTGCAAGTGGATGGCATCCTTTACTTTCAGGTGACCGATCCCAAACTGGCCAGTTACGGCTCGTCCAACTACATCGTGGCCGTGACGCAACTGGCCCAAACCAGCCTGCGCAGCGTGATCGGCAAGTTGGAACTCGACAAAACCTTTGAGGAGCGCAACATCATCAACGCGCAGGTCGTGGCCGCGATCGACGAAGCGGCGCTCAACTGGGGCGTGAAAGTGCTGCGCTACGAAATCAAGGACCTGACACCGCCCAAGGAAATTTTGTTGGCCATGCAGTCACAAATCACCGCCGAGCGCGAAAAACGTGCCCTGATCGCCGCATCCGAAGGGCGACGCCAAGAACAAATCAACATCGCCACGGGTGAGCGAGAAGCCTTCATCGCCCGATCCGAGGGTGAAAAGCAAGCAGCCATCAACAAGGCCCAAGGCGATGCTGCCGCCATCACCGAAATGGCCAATGCCACCGCGCAAGCCATTGAGCGCATTGCCAGCGCCATCCGGCAACCCGGCGGTGAAATGGCGGTGCAGCTGAAGGTGGCCGAGCAAGCCGTGCAGGCCTTCAGCAAGGTGGCGCAAGACGCCAAGACCACCCTCATCGTGCCGGGCAACATGACGGAAGTGTCTGGCTTGATCGCCTCAGCCATGCAAATGGTGGGCACAGGGAAACAACTGGGCCATTGACCTGAATGCACATGCAGACGCAAAAAAACCCGCCGAGGCGGGTTTTTTTGTGACTACGACCCTGCAGGCAGGGCGTCAACCCATGTGCAAACCCCCATTGACCGAGAAGTCCGCGCCCGTGGCGTAACCACCCTCTTCGCTGGCCAACCAAGCCACGATCGAGGCGATTTCGCTGGGTTTACCCAGACGCTTGACGGGCACAGTGGCCACAATTTTCTCCAGCACATCAGGGCGGATGGCGTTGACCATGTCGGTGCCAATGTAGCCGGGGCTGACGGTGTTCACGGTAACGCCTTTGGTGGCCATCTCTTGGGCCAAGGCCATCGAGAAACCGTGCATGCCCGCTTTGGCGGCCGAATAGTTGGTCTGGCCTGCCTGCCCCTTATTGCCGTTGACCGACGAGATCTGGATGATGCGGCCCCAGCCTTTTTCCACCATGTCTGGTACGACCTGCTTGGTCACGTTGAACATCGAGTTAAGGTTGGTATCGATCACCGCATCCCAGTCTTCGCGCGTCATCTTCAAAAACACGCGGTCCCGGGTGATACCTGCGTTGTTCACCAGCACATCAATGACGCCATGCGCTTCTTTGGCTTTGGTGAATGCAGCGACGGTGGAGTCCCAATCGCCCACGTTGCCCACCGAGGTGTAAAAGGTGAAGCCCAACGCTTTTTGCTCGTCGATCCATTTGGTGAAGTCCCGGGTCGGGCCGCAACCGGCAATGACCTTGAAACCATCTTGGTGAAGGCGCTGGCAGATCGCGGTCCCGATACCGCCCATGCCGCCTGTGACGTACGCTACTTTTTGACTCATGATTGTCTCCTTGTTATGAGTGAAGTGAAATGAAGTGTGGGCAAGCACATCCTTCGGAAGGGCTGCCCTTATACAGCTGGGCAGTGTGCCAATCCAAGGCGGTGGAATGCCTGGTTTTTAAACGCGCTCTATGGCCAGGGACACGCCCATGCCGCCACCAATGCACAAAGCAGCCAAGCCTTTTTGGGCTTGTGTGCGCCGCATTTCGTGCAGCAAGGTCACCAGAATGCGGCAACCCGACGCCCCGATGGGGTGACCGATGGCGATCGCGCCGCCGTTGACGTTGACCTTGGCCGGATCGATGTCCAGCGCCTGGTTCACGGCGCAAGCTTGTGCGGCAAAGGCTTCATTGAGTTCGAACAGGTCCACGTCTTGGGCTTTCCAGCCCGCGCGGGCCAGCGCTTTTTGTGACGCAGGCACGGGGCCCATGCCCATGGTGGCAGGGTCCAGGCCGCTGGTGCCAAAGGCGACAATGCGCGCGAGGGGTTTGAGGCCCAAGGCAGCGGCTTTTTTGGCCGACATGACCATCACGGCAGCCGCGCCATCGTTGATGCCCGAGGCGTTGCCAGCGGTCACGCTGCCGGCCTTGTCAAAGGCTGGACGCAAACCGGCCAGCACTTCTTGGCTGGTTTTCTTGTTGATGAATTCATCGGTGTTGAACACCAAGGCATCACCCTTGCGCTGGGGGATCAGCACGTCGACGATTTCGTCTTTGAACTTGCCCGCTTCTTGTGCGGCTGCGGCCTTGCGTTGGCTGCCTGCAGCCAGTGCATCTTGCATGTCACGGGTGATGCCGTGGGCCTTGGCCACGTTCTCAGCGGTGATGCCCATGTGGTACTGGTTATACACGTCCCACAGGCCGTCCACGATCATGGTGTCGATCATTTTCCAGTCGCCCATGCGCTGGCCGTCGCGGCTGCCGTTCAAGACATGCGGGCTGGCGCTCATGTTTTCCTGGCCACCAGCGATGACGATTTCGCTATCACCCCAAGCCACAGCTTGCGCGGCCAGCATCACGGCTTTCAGGCCCGAGCCGCACACGGCGTTGATGGTGAGGGCCGGAGTTTCTTTGGCCACACCGGCTTTCATCATGGCTTGGCGGGCGGGGTTTTGACCCACGCCAGCAGCCAGCACCTGGCCCATGATGACTTCGCCAATGGCGTCCACCGGTAAACCGCTGCGCTCAAGCAAACCCTTGATGACGATGCTGCCCAGCTCGGTGGCGGGGGTCTTGGCGAGTGAGCCGCCAAATTTGCCCACGGCGGTGCGTGCGGCTGCAACGATGACGATGTCTTCCATTTTTGTCTCCAATAAAAAAATCAATCAGGCTTTGGCTTTGACGTAGCGGCCAGGGGCTGCTTCGATGGCCTTGTATTTCGCGGCTTTTCCGTAGGTCTTGGGTGCGGCAATTTGCTTGCCCGCATGGCCCTTGAGCCATTCAGACCAATCGGTCCACCAGCTGCCGGGCACCTCTTGGGCGCTGGCGATCCAGTCGTTCACATCGGCTGGGAACTTCGTGCCCTCGCTCAGCCAGTGGCTGCGCTTTTTGGCCGCAGGCGGGTTGATCACGCCCGCAATGTGGCCCGAGGCCCCCATCACAAAACGCTTTTTGCCTGGCAGCACTTGTGTGCTGGCATAAGCACCACCGATGGGCACGATGTGGTCTTCGCGAGAGCCATAGATGTAGACCGGCACGTCGACCTTGCCCAGATCGATGGCCTCGCCGCACACGGTGACTTTGCCGGGTTTGACCAAGTTGTTTTCAAGGTAGGTGTTGCGCAGGTACCAGGCGTAAAAAGGCCCGGGCAAGTTGGTCGAGTCGCTGTTCCAATAAAGCAGGTCAAACGGCGGCGGTGTTTCGCCCTTGAGGTAATTGCCCACCACATAGTTCCAGACCAGGTCGTTGGGGCGCAAAAAGCTGAAAGTGGAAGCCAGGTCCTGACCTTTGAGCAAGCCGCCTTGGCCCATTTGCTGTTCACGGAACTTGACGAAGTTCTCGTCAATGAACACATCCAGAATGCCGGTGTCGGTGAAGTTGATGAGCGTGGTGAGGAAGGTGGCGCTGGCCACCGGCTTGTCGCCGCGTGCAGCCAACACGGCCAGGGCGGTGGACAAAATGGTGCCGCCCACGCAAAAGCCCAAGGCGTTGATCTTGGGTGCGCCAGTGATGGCCTGCACCGTGTGGATGGCCTCGATGGCGGCGTGCTCGATGTAGTTGTCCCAGGTCTTTTGGGCCATCGACTCGTCAGGGTTGCGCCAACTCACCACAAAGGTGCGGTGGCCTTGACTGACCGCATAGCGAATCAAAGAGTTCTCGGGCTGAAGATCGAGGATGTAGAACTTGTTGATGCAAGGGGGCACCAGCAAGAACGGCTTCTCGTAGACCTTGGCGGTGAGCGGCTTGTATTCGATCAGCTGGAAAAACTCATTCTCGAAAACCACCGCACCTTCGGTGGTGGCCACGTTCTTGCCCACTTCAAACAGGCTCTCGTCGGTCATCGAAACGTGCCCTTGCTGCAGGTCATGCACCAGGTTTTGTACGCCTTTGGCGATGCTTTCGCCCTTGGTGTCAATGGCTTTTTTTTGCGCATCGGCATTGAAGGCCAAAAAATTGCTAGGCGCAGCGGCGGCCACCCATTGCTCGATGGCAAACCGGATACGGGTGCGTGTTTTTTCGTCGGCTTCCACCGCATCGGCCAGCCCCATCAGGGTTCGGGCATTGAGCAAATAAGAAGCGGCATTGAAGGCGGCCATGGGGTTAGCGGCCCAGGCTTCGCCCGAAAAGCGTCGGTCTTTGACCTGCAAACTGTTGTGCAAGCTCTGATTCCACATTTCAGAGGCGTCTTTGAAGTACTGGCCTTGCAGGGTCTGGAGCTTTTCAGGCGAGAATTTGAGCTGAGGCACGGCCGCATCGGCCGATGGCTTCAAGCCACCGAGATCCATGGTCTGAAAATGCTGCATCGCCTGACCCCAGCTTTTGCTCAGGTCTTGCTGAAAGCCTTCGCTCATTTGGGACCAAAAATCTGGCGTGGAAGTGCTCATTGTTTTTCTCCTGAATCGGTCGTTTTTCTCAAATCTCTGGTTCCGAGTATCTTTCAGTTTGTTGTCACATAAATTACAAGGGCTAAAAAAATTATGTATTTGATCGTGATCGGCTGGCTTTACGTCACCCTGCTCATGGCCCTGGCTGAAGCCTTTAGCTCGCAAGGCAGCGTGCTGGGGGCCATCATCACCTTTGTGTTCTATGGCTTGCTGCCCATGGCCTTGGTGGTTTACCTGATGGGCACGCCCCTGCGCCGCAAGGCCATTCGCCAACAGGAACAACAGGCCAGGCAAGAGGCCGCGGGTGGTCCAATCCAGACCGACTCAGCGGTCCAACCAGATGCAGGCGGCCATGCGGCCGCTTTGCCCGAGGTTGCGGCTGTCCCTGCGGTGGGAAAAGAAGAGCGCCGACCCTGACACTGTGCACCATGGCAGACTGCTGTCGTTCCCAAACACGCGTGTGACGCCCAAGGCCTGCAAGCGCACCCGAGCCAAACCGGCCAGATCGGCCATGTATTTTCCTTCGGCTGTCGGTGTGAACAGCGCCCGTACCTCGGGCGAGCCATCATCGAAAGCGGCCCGTACTTCTGGCCCCACTTCAAAGGCTTGCGGCCCGATGCAGGGCCCCAGCCAAGCCATCATTTCTGACACATCGGCCCCGGCCCGCTTCAAGTCGGCCCACAAGCTTTCCAGAACGCCAAGTCCTTTTGACTTCATGGACTCACCCGGCCCCGCCAGCCCGCGCCAGCCCGCATGGGCTGCAGCCACCCACCGCCCTGCTGCATCGCAAAGCAAGACTGGCAAGCAATCGGCCACCATGATGGTGCAGGCCACACCCGGATCGCGGCTCCAGCAGGCATCGGCCACCAGGCCCTGGGGCGTGGCCGCGCCCAGTTGCAGACTCGCCACCCCGTGCACTTGTTGCAAAAACACCGGCCTTTGCCCGATCTGTACCGCCAGGCGCTCACGGTTGGTGTGCACATCGTCCGGCCGGTCACCCACATGGTCACCCAGGTTCATGCTGTCCCAAGGAGCGGCCGAAACCCCGCCCTGGCGACTGGTCATGAGCGCACGAACGCGGGTCGGGGTCGGCCAATCGGGTTGTATCCAGTAAGCGGGCAGGTTTTGCATCCGCAAAATCATAGCGCCACGCCGCACTGCTGCTTTTATTGTGTAATTGCACCATGACAAGCGAAGCCGAAGCAAACGCACATGCCCCTGAACTGCCCTGGATTGTGGAGGGCCAGGCCCTCCCGCCGGTCAGCCAGGCTTGGGGTGCCTCATCGCCCGCGCCAGGTCTGCTGGCCGCCAGCAACGATGTGTCGGCCTCGCGTTTAGTGGCTGCTTATGCCGAAGGTGTTTTTCCCTGGTTCAACGTGGGGCAGCCTGTCCTTTGGTGGAGCCCCGACCCACGCATGGTGCTGAAAACGCGCGATTTCCGATTCCACAGATCGCTGCAGCAAAGCCTCAAACGCTGGAGCCTGACACCCCACTTTGAAATATGCTTTGACCGCGATTTCTCGCAGGTCATCCAACGCTGCGCCTCATCGCCCCGCCCCGGCCAGAAAGGAACTTGGATCGTGCCCCAAATGGTGGATGCTTACGAAGAACTGCACCGCATGGGCCTGGCCCACAGCTGTGAATTGCGCATCGATGGCGAACTCGTGGCTGGCCTGTACTTCGTGGCCTTGGGCCGCGCTGTGTTTGGCGAATCCATGTTCACCACCTTCAGCGATGGCTCCAAGATGGCGCTGGCCTGCTTGGTCAGTGTCTGCTTGCAACACGGGGTCAAAGCGATTGATTGCCAGCAAAACACCCGGCACCTGGGCTCACTGGGGGCCCGTGAAATAGCGCGCAGCGATTTTGTGCGCGGCGTGCACGAAGGGCGCGAATACGACCCCATTGACTGGGCGCGTCAGTCCCTGAATTGGCCAGCTCTGGCTTCATTGACGACCCCCGCCAAATGACCCAACTCAAAGAACTCCCGCTGCAGGCCTTGCAGTTCTACGCCACAGCCCCTTACACGTGCAGCTACCTGCCCGACCGCTCCGCCCGGTCCCAAGTCGCCACCCCCAGCCACCTGATCCACAACGAGGTGTATTCGGACTTGGTGGAGCAGGGCTTTCGGCGCAGCGGCCTGTTCACCTACCGCCCTTACTGCGATGGCTGCCAAGCCTGTCAGCCTTTGCGCGTGCGGGTAGATGCTTTTAAACCCGACCGCAGCCAGCGTCGCGCTTGGCAAGCGCACCGAGGTTTGCGGGTGCGTGTGCTCGACTTGAATTACGACCCCGAGCATTACGCCCTGTACTTGCGCTACCAGAACACGCGTCACCCAGGTGGCGGCATGGACCACGACAGCGTCGACCAGTACTCCCAGTTCCTGTTGCAAAGCCGTGTCAATTCGCGCATTGTGGAATTCAGAGCCCCAGGCGTTGGCGATGAGCTCGGTGAACTGAAGATGGTCAGCATCGTCGATGTGCTCAACCACGGTTTATCGGCGGTTTACACCTTTTACGAGCCTGATGAAGCGGCCAGCTTTGGCACCTTCGGGGTGCTCTGGCAAATCCAGCAAGCGGCCCAACTGGGTCTGCCCTATGTTTACCTGGGTTACTGGATCGATGGAAGCCCCAAAATGAATTACAAATCCCGCTTCAATCCCTGCGAACTCAGAGTGCAGGGCCAATGGCAGGCTTTTGATTGAGGCGTCTGTTTGACCCTTTTGTCGAAGGACATTTCGTTTATCCTGCAACCCTACAGACCCCCTTCATTTCACTGTGTAAAATGAAACGCCTTGGCATGACACAATGAAAAAAAACCCCGCCCACACGACCGTGCCCACCATCCAGGTGATTGAACGCATGTTCAGCCTGATCGACGTACTGGCGTCCCGCGAAGAAGCCATCTCGCTCAAGGAAATCAGCCAAAAAACCGGGCTGCACCCGTCTACGGCGCACCGCATCCTGAACGACCTGGCCACCGGCCGCTTTGTGGACCGCCCAGAGGCTGGTCACTATCGCCTGGGCATGCGTTTGCTGGAGTTGGGCAATATGGTCAAGGGCAGGCTCAATGTGCGCGATGCGGCCCTTGCCCCCATGCGTGACCTGCACAAACTCATTCAACAACCCGTCAACTTGAGCATGCGCCAAGGTGACGAAATCGTTTACATCGAACGCGCCTACAGCGAACGCTCGGGCATGCAGGTGGTCCGCGCCATTGGTGGTCGCGCCCCTTTGCACCTGACGTCGGTGGGCAAGCTTTTCCTGGCCGCAGACGACCCTTTGCGAGTTCGCTCTTATGCCACGCGCACCGGCTTGGCTGGACAGACACGCAACAGCATCACGCAACTGCAAGTGCTGGAAAGAGAGCTCTCACGCGTCAACCAGTCCGGCTTCGCGCGTGACAATGAAGAGCTGGAGTTGGGTGTGCGCTGCATCGCTGCGGGCATCTACGATGACCAGGGTAAGCTTCTGGCAGGCTTGTCTATCTCTGCCCCAGCCGATCGGCTGGATGAAAGCTGGCTGCCCAAGTTACAAGAAACCGCCAAAGCGATATCAGAGACTTTGGGTCACCACGACTCACACTGAAGACAGGTCCGGTGCATTGAATTGCAGCTTTCAGCCTGGCATCTGAGCTGTTGATGTCAAAAAGCGCTGGTCCATGGACGATTTTTGCTCTAGCCACTTGCGCACCCGCTCGGCGTCACCCATTCGGCTGAACTTTCCCGTCGAATCGAGAAAAACCATGATCAACTTTCGACCTGCCACTTGGGCTTGCATGACCAAGCAACGACCGGCCTCCGAGATGTACCCGGTCTTTTGCAAACCAATGTCCCATTGTGGATTTTTGATCAATCCGTTGGTGTTGTTGTACTGTAGTGTTCTGCTACCCACCGCAACCTCACGACCTTGCGAGGTGGACAACTCTCGCAGCATGGGTTCGTTATAAGCCTTGGCCGCTAAAACAGCCAAATCATTGGCACTGGACTGGTTTTGGCTGGACAGACCCGTAGGTTCGACATAGCGGGTGTCCGTCATGCCCAATGAACGGGCACGCTGGTTCATTCGACTGATGAACAGATCCATGCCGCCCGGGAAAGTGCGCCCCAGTGCATGCGCTGCGCGGTTTTCGCTGGACATCAAGGACAAGTGCATCAAGTCACCACGGCTGAGTTCTGTGCCTACAGCCAATCGGGAAGAGCTCCCTTTTTCGGTGTCCACATCGGCCTGGGTAATGCGGATGCGTTCGTCCATGGGCAAATTAGCCTCAGCGATGACCAAGCCCGTCATCAGTTTGGTCAAGGATGCGATGGGCAAAACCACATGGTCATTCTTGCTGTAGAGGACTTCCTGCGTATCTTGGTCCACCACCAAGGCGACGCTGGAGTGCAAGCCCAGTGCGTCTGAAGTGGCATGCAGACCCGCCATTTGACCAAAAGATGCGCGAATGGGACGCGCGTTTTGGCTGGCTTTTGAATTTTTAGCGTTCAGGGTTGCTTTGGACGTTTGCCTTTTATGACCTGAAGACTTGGCTGCTGGATTTTTTCTTGCCGCTGCAGTTTGACCCGATTGAGCTTTGCGGGGTCCGACCGACTTTTCGGCATTTTTTTTGTTATTTTGCGCTTTGGCGGGTGTCTGCTGACTGTTTTGCGCATAAGCCAGACTCAACTGGCCCGACACGATGGTGAGCAGCCCCACCACCATGGACAATACAGCGATGCGTAACCAGGATTTGGGCAACGAAAAGATAAAAACGGATTTCAATGGCATGTCCTGATGGTCTGATTTTTCAACTATGAGCCCCAGTGTATCCAAATAAAAAAGTCACGCAAGAACAATAACTTACGTGACTTTTATAAAGCAAATAATTACTTATTTGGAATTCATTTTATCCCTGCGCAGCGACCCGATCGGCTTTGCTCTGCAATTTATTCAATGCACTCAGGTAGGCCTTGGCCGAAGCCACCACGATGTCCGGATCGGACCCGACACCGTTGACCACCCGCCCGCTGTTTTGCAAACGCACGGTCACCTCACCCTGACTTTCGGTGGAGCCACTGATGGCATTGACCGAATACAGCACCATTTCTGCGCCACTTTTGACATAAGATTCGATCGCCTTGAGGGAGGCATCCACCGGGCCATTGCCATCCGACTCGGTGCTCACTTCCTTGCCCTGCACGGTGAAGACCACGGCCGAATGCGGGCGCTCGCCGGTTCCGCTGTGCTGGGACATCGAGACAAAGCCGTACTGCTCTTTTTCGGTGCTGACACTTTCGTCACTGACCAAGGCCAAGATGTCCTCGTCAAAGATTTCACTCTTGCGGTCGGCCAACTCCTTGAACTTGGCAAAAGCGTTGTTGATTTCGGTTTCACTGTCCAAGGTCACGCCCAAATCTTGCAAACGTTGTTTGAACGCGTTGCGACCGCTGAGTTTGCCCAACACGATTTTGTTGTTAGACCAGCCCACATCCTCCGCACGCATGATTTCGTAGGTATCGCGGGCCTTGAGTACGCCATCTTGGTGGATGCCGGAGGCGTGGGCAAAAGCATTCGCACCCACCACCGCTTTGTTGGGCTGGACCACAAAACCGGTGGTTTGACTGACCATGCGGCTGGCGGCCAAGATGTGGCTCGCATCGATACCCACATCAAGACCGAAATAGTCACGGCGCGTCTTCACGGCCATGACCACTTCTTCCAGCGAGCAATTGCCTGCACGCTCGCCCAACCCGTTGATGGTGCACTCGACCTGACGTGCCCCGCCGATCTTCACACCGGCCAGGGAGTTGGCCACCGCCATGCCCAAGTCGTTGTGGCAATGCACCGACCAGATCGCTTTGTCGGAGTTGGGGATGCGCTCGCGCAAAGTGCGGATGAACTCACCATAAAGCTCGGGCACCGCGTAACCCACCGTGTCGGGCACGTTGATGGTGGTGGCGCCCTCGGCGATCACGGCCTCCAGGATGCGGCACAGGAAATCCATGTCACTGCGGTAACCATCTTCCGGGCTGAACTCCACATCGCTCACAAGGTTGCGGGCAAAGCGCACCGACTGCTTGGCTTGTTCAAACACCTGGTCGGGTGTCATGCGCAGCTTCTTTTCCATGTGCAAGGGCGAAGTGGCAATGAAGGTGTGAATGCGTCCGTTGTTGGCCCCTTTGAGGGCTTCGGCGGCGCGAGAGATGTCGCGGTCATTGGCTCGTGACAAAGAGCAAATGGTGGAATCCTTGATCGCATCGGCAATGGCTTTCACCGCCTCAAAGTCGCCATTGGAGCTGGCCGCAAAACCGGCTTCGATCACGTCAACGCGCAGACGCTCCAGTTGGCGGGCAATGCGCAGCTTCTCATCACGGGTCATGGAGGCACCGGGCGATTGCTCGCCGTCGCGCAAGGTGGTGTCGAAAATAATCAGTTTGTCAGCCATGTTCACTCCTGGTCAAAAACCCGCAAGTCCAAGCAAAAATGCAAAAGGCCCGTTGCGGATGGCATACGGGCCTTTTGGGAAAATGTTTGCGTGCGCTACACATCCCGCCCGTGGGGCGCTAGCAGTAGTGCAAACAAAGAAAATTTCATAGAAACACTGTAGCACAGTTCAAAACCCGAACTGTCGTGCAGTTGACATCACTGGTGCAAACCCCGCTCGTCGGGCTCGTCAGTGGAGGTGCTGATCATGCTGGTGGGCTGACCTTTGGCCTTGCGCCAGACATAAATCACATAGCCACTCAAGCCATAAGCCACAAACGCACCAAACAAGACGGTGGGTGGATCAATGTTTACGGCCGCAATGCCCAAGGCAACAAGCACCAGCGTGGCAAAAGGAACGCTCTTTTTCATGTGCATGTCCTTGAAACTGTAAAACGGCACATTGGTCACCATGGTCAGACCTGCAAACAGGCAAACGGCAAACATCCCCCAAGACACGGCTTTGGCGGGTACGGCGTTTTCAAACATGATCCAGACAAAACCCATCACCAAGGCCGCAGCCGCAGGCGAGGGCAGACCCTGAAAATAACGCTTGTCGACCACTCCTGTGTTGACGTTGAAGCGCGCCAAGCGCAACGCCGCGCAAGCACAGTAAACAAAAGCCGCAATCCAGCCCCAACGGCCCAACTCCTTGAGCGTCCAAACATAGGCAATTAGCGCGGGTGCCGCGCCAAAGGACACCATGTCCGACAACGAATCCATTTGCTCGCCAAAAGCGCTTTGGGTGTTGGTCATGCGGGCCACGCGACCGTCCAGGCTGTCGAGCACCATGGCGCTGAAGATGCCCACGGTGGCCAGGTCAAACCGGCCATTGATGGCCATGACAACGGCATAAAAACCAGCAAACAGGGCCGCCAGAGTAATCATATTGGGCAGCATGTAGATGCCCTTGGAGGGTTTGCGCACCGCTGCAGAGGCTTCGGCGTCTTCGACTTTGTCGGTGGTTTTGTTCATCGTCCATTCCTGTTGGGGCTTTTTCTGGATCCATCCCGTGTCAATGGAGTTTAAGGCAGACCCAGCACCCAAGAAAAAGGCCACCGCAGTGGCCTTTTCCATTCTTGCCCAAGAGCCAGATCAGTTGCGGGTTTTGTCAACCAACTTGTTCTTGGCGATCCAAGGCATCATGGCGCGCAATTGTGCGCCCACAACTTCGATGGAATGCTCGGAAGTCAAGCGACGACGCGCGGTCATGCTCGGGTAGTTGGTGCGGCCTTCCAAGATGAACATCTTGGCGTATTCGCCCGTCTGGATGCGCTTCAAGGCATGGCGCATGGCTTCGCGTGACTGCTCGTTGATGATTTCAGGACCGGTCACGTACTCGCCGTATTCGGCGTTGTTCGAGATCGAGTAGTTCATGTTGCCAATGCCGCCTTCGTAGATCAGGTCCACGATCAGCTTGAGTTCGTGCAAGCACTCGAAGTAAGCCATTTCGGGGGCGTAACCAGCTTCCACCAAGGTCTCGTAACCCATCTTGATCAATTCAACAGCACCACCGCACAGAACAGCCTGCTCGCCGAACAAGTCGGTTTCGGTCTCTTCTTTGAAGTTGGTTTCGATGATGCCGGCCTTGCCGCCACCGTTGGCCATGGCGTAGCTCAGGGCCATCGCACGGGCCTTGCCGCTCTTGTCCTGGTGAATCGCGACCAGGTGGGGCACGCCGCCGCCTTGGGTGTAAGTGTTGCGCACAGTGTGGCCTGGGGCCTTAGGGGCAACCATCCAAACGTCCAGGTCATCGCGGGGCACAACTTGGTTGTAGTGCACGTTAAAACCGTGGGCGAAGGCCAGCGAAGCGCCTTGCTTGATGTGAGGGGCCACGTTGTTGTTGTAAACCTCGGCGATCATTTCATCGGGCAACAAGATCATGACCACGTCTGCGGCTTTGACCGCATCGTTGACTTCCATCACCGTGAGACCGGCTTTGCCGACTTTGTCCCACGATGCACCGCCTTTGCGCAGACCCACGACCACCTTCACGCCGCTGTCGTTCAGGTTTTGAGCGTGGGCATGGCCTTGCGAGCCATAACCAAGAATGGCAACAGTCTTGCCCTTGATGACGCTCAGATCACAATCTTTGTCGTAAAAAACTTTCACAGGGTTCTCCTTAGGAATAAACAGGTTGGTGATTGGATTTAGACGCGCAGGATGCGCTCGCCGCGCCCGATACCGCATGCACCGGTGCGCACGGTTTCCAAAATGGCGCTGCGGTCGATCGCCTCCAAAAAGGCGTCGTTCTTCGATTGGTCACCGGTGAGCTCAATCGTGTAGCTCTTGTCGGTGACGTCAATCACACGGCCACGGAAGATGTCGGCCATGCGTTTCATTTCTTCGCGTTCCTTGCCCACGGCACGCACTTTGACAAGCATCAACTCGCGCTCGGTGTAGGCACCTTCGGTCAGGTCGACCACCTTGACCACCTCGATCAGGCGGTTCAGGTGCTTGGTGATCTGCTCAATAACGTCGTCAGAGCCAGCGGTCTGGATGGTCATGCGCGAGAGGCTGGGGTCTTCGGTCGGAGCCACTGTAAGCGACTCGATGTTGTAGCCACGGGCCGAAAACAGCCCCACCACGCGAGACAAGGCTCCCGCTTCGTTTTCAATCAATACAGCGATGATGTGTTTCATGTGTGATTCCTCTTTTTGCCGCCCTCCCCTGCGCACGGTAATGTGCAGGCTTGGCGGGCAATAGATTCGTCCAGTGGGATTAATTAAAGATCTTCAGCGCCCATCAGCATCTCGGTGATGCCTTTGCCAGCCTTAACCATGGGGAACACGTTTTCAGTGGGGTCAGTACGGATGTCCAGGAAAACCGTGCGGTCCTTGAGCCTGCGTGCTTCGCGCAAAGCTGGCTCCACATCCTCAGGCTTTTCCACCAAGATGCCGACGTGACCATAAGCTTCGGCCAGCTTCACGAAGTTGGGTAAAGCATCCATGTAGCTGTGGCTGTAACGACCGGAGTAATCAATCTCCTGCCACTGTCGCACCATGCCCAAGTAACCGTTGTTCAGGGCCACAACTTTGATGGGCGTGTTGTATTGCAGGCAGGTCGAGAGCTCTTGAATGCACATTTGAACCGAACCTTCACCCGTCACGCAATACACCTCGCTGTCGGGCTTGGCCAGCTTGATGCCCATGGCATAGGGAATGCCCACACCCATGGTGCCCAAACCGCCAGAGTTGATCCAGCGGCGCGGTTCGTTGAACTTGTAGTACTGGGCAGCCCACATCTGGTGCTGGCCCACATCGGAGGTGATGTACGCGTCGGCGTCCTTGGTCATGTCCCACAAGGTCTCGATGACCTTTTGCGGCTTGATGACCAAGCTGTTGGTGCTGTCGTACTTCATGCAATCGCGGCTGCGCCAGCCTTCGACCGTTTCCCACCACTGCGCCAGCGCCTGGCTGTCGGGCTTGAGACCGGATTCGCGGATCATGCCCATCAATTCGATCAGCACGTCTTTGACGTCGCCCACGATCGGCACGTCGACCTTGACGCGCTTGGAAATGCTGGAAGGGTCGATGTCGATGTGGATGATCTTGCGTTCGTTTTGGGCAAAGTGCTTGGGGTTGCCAATCACGCGGTCGTCAAAGCGGGCGCCCACGGCCAGCAAGACGTCGCAGTTTTGCATCGCGTTGTTGGCCTCCAGCGTGCCGTGCATGCCAAGCATGCCCAGGAAACGGCGGTCATTGGCCGGGAAAGCGCCCAAACCCATCAAGGTGTTGGTGACCGGGAAGTTCAGCATGTCCACCAAAGCGCGCAACTCGGGACTGGCATTGCTCAGCAGCACGCCACCACCGGTGTAGATGTAAGGGCGCTTGGCCGACATCAACAGCTGCATGGCTTTGCGAATCTGACCACCGTGGCCTTTGCGCACAGGGTTGTAGGAGCGCATCTCTACCTTGTCGGGGTAGCCCGTGTACAAAGTCTTGTTGAAAGAAACATCCTTGGGCACATCCACCACCACCGGGCCAGGGCGACCGGTGCGGGCAATGTGGAACGCTTTTTTCATGACCTCGGCCATGTCCTTGGCATCTTTGACCAGGAAGTTGTGCTTGACGATGGGGCGGGTGATGCCCACGGTGTCGCACTCCTGGAAAGCGTCCAGACCAATGGCGGCAGTGGGCACTTGCCCGCTGATGATGACCATGGGGATACTGTCCATGTAAGCGGTGGCGATGCCGGTCACCGCGTTGGTCAGGCCAGGACCCGAAGTGACCAGCGCCACACCCACTTCGCCCGTGGCGCGAGCGTAGCCATCAGCAGCATGCACTGCCGCTTGCTCGTGGCGGACCAGCACGTGCTGAATGGTTTCTTGTTTATAGAATGCGTCGTAGATATGGAGTACGGCACCGCCGGGGTATCCCCAAACGAACTGAACGTTTTCGGCTTGCAGCGCTTTGACCAGAATTTCAGCCCCACGCAACTCTTGAGATGTGGCTGCGGCGGACGCAGCAGATGCCATTTCGGCTTTATTGATTTCCATATTCAACCTTTTGAACCTTTGTGAATTTCTCTAACGAAAAACCTTGGGTGCCCCTTGGCTCGACTCTTGTGAAGTGGCTTTAGGACTTGAGACCACAGACATGCGCACCTAACTGTAAAAGTGCCGGACGGTGATCCGTTTGCTTTTTTTCAAATGCAACCCGATATTATCGCACCGTTGACGGCGGGTCTTTAAAAACAGACCGCCCACATCTGGGTAAGTGACATAATTGCCTTACATCATTGCCAGTCTCTTTACCCGCAATCCCATCTCGCCTACACAGGACACAGCCCGCCGCTGCAAGCAACTTGGCCTCGGACACCGAAATTTCTGACTTTCTCAAAAGCGTGGAGAAAAAGGCCTTCAAACGGGCTTATTACCACGTGGGCGATGAAGAAGGGGCCCTGGACATCGTGCAAGACAGCATGATCAAGTTGTGCACCCACTACTCAGACAAACCGGCACCCGAGCTGCCTTTGTTGTTCCAGCGGATATTGTCCAATACCGTGCTCGACTGGTTTCGCCGTCGCAAGACGCGCAACGCCTTGTTTTCCAACCTGGACGATTTTGACCACCGCGACGACCTGGGCGACTTTGACCTGCTCGAAGTCACTACGGGTGCGGCCGATGCCCCCGCCAGTCAAAGCGCTGAGCAATGGTTAGGGCGGGTGCAAACCCTGGAACACATTGAAAAAGCCATCATGAGCCTGCCTGCGCGTCAACGAGAAGCCTTCCTCCTGCGTTATTGGGAGGAGCTGGACGTGGCTGAAACTGCCGCCGTGATGGGCTGCTCTGAAGGCAGCGTCAAAACCCATTGCTCCCGCGCCATCCAGTCCTTGAGTAAAACCTTGGCCCAACAAGGCATGAAACCATGAAAAATTTCCAGACATCCGCCACTGCCACCACTGCCGACATGGACCTTTGGGGTCGAACCTTGGCTGCGCAATTAGACGTAGCCTCGCAGGATTTGGGGCACGACATCGGCGAGCGGCTGCGCGTGGCCCGCCAAATGGCCTTGAAGACCCGCCCCATTCCGCAACGCCTGCTGCGCCACAGCCTGGCCTTGCAAGCCAATGGCACGCTCAGCGGGCCACCCGACGAGGGCCTTAACCTTTGGCGCATCCTGGCCTCGGCCCTACCTTTATTGGCCCTGGTGTCGAGCCTGATGTTCATCCAGGCCATACAACAAGACTTGGCCGAGACCGACATCGCATCCCTTGACTCGGCCTTGCTGCTCGACGAATTGCCACCGGATGCCTACACCGATCCAGGTTTCGTGCAGTTCCTCAAAATCCAGCTCCATCAAAACGCGCGGCATGACTGAAACGGGTGCGAAATTTGGCCTTGATTGCAATGGCGAGCCGATTGCTTGTCGGCTTGGCCTGCCATCGCTCAGAACTGGACTGTTCCACTGGTGCCTGAGTGTTCTTGGATTGTGCTTGAGCATGCAGATTGGTGCTCAAACACCAACGGCCCCATCCGCGACTACCCCGACCTCGGCTGAGCAACAGAGTTCTTTGCCCAGTGCGTCCGCGTCCGGCAGTGCTCATTCTGGCGCGCCGTCTGATACGACTTTGCTGGCCACACCCGCAATGGGGCACAGTGTGCAACTCCCCTCGGCATCCAACGCCTCCAATACGCCCCCCGCCCCAGACTCGGGTGCCTGGCAATCCTTGAGCAAACGTCAAAAACTGGCCCTTGCACCTTTGGCAGCGGATTGGCATGAGTTGACGACTCAGCAACGTCAAAAATGGCTGACCCTGTCGAAAAACTTTTTCCAGCTGAGTGACGAGGAACAGATGACCCTGCACAGTCGGATGCGGGAATGGGCGGCGCTCAGTCCTCGCCAACGCAGCCAAGCGCGCTTTCACTTTAACACCACCCAATCCCTGTCTGCCCAAGACAAGAGGGCCCAGTGGGAGGCCTACCAGGCGCTGTCCGATCAGGAAAAACACACGCTGTCTTCGGGCCCCAAACCGCCTGCCAAAAGTGCCGCCCGCAGTTTTGCGGCACCCAGCACCCGCTTGGTCAGTCCCCCACTGCTGCCCGTCAATGCCACACGGGCGATTCAGCGTGTGGCGCCTTCAAAACCGATTCACCCCAAAACCTTGTTGCCTCAGCCCTCTTGAATCCATGCAGTGCGATTCATTCGCGCATTTGAGCCACAATCGGAAGAGATATCCGAGCGCCAAATCCCTCACGCTGTGAAGCACAAACCATCCGGCCCGAGCGTGCTGGCGGCGCTGAACCCCTTCGCCATCCGATCTTCAATCATCCATTGCTGCCATGACCCAGCGCGTGCCCCCCTCTCTGCCACCCGCCCTACCGCCTGCAGCCAACCCGCTGGACGCCCCATCGCTCAAACGTCGCATGGCCTGCTGGCTTTACGAAGGCATGCTGCTCTTCGGAGTCGTGTTCATTGCGGGCTATTTGTTTGGCACGCTGAGCCAGACACGCCATGCCTTGGACAACCGTCCAGGCTTACAGGCCTTCCTGTTTTTGATATTGGGCATTTACTTCACCTGGTTTTGGCACCGGAGCCAAACTCTGGCCATGAAAACCTGGCATGTCAAAGTCGTCAGTGCGCAAGGCTTGCCTCTGAGCCAAAGCCGCGCCCTGCTGCGCTACCTGCTGAGCTGGATGTGGTTTTTGCCGCCGCTGCTGCTGACCATTCCCTTGGGCCTGCCAACCGGCTCAATTGGTCTGCTCAGTTTCGTCTGGGTACTGATCTGGGCCTTGCTCAGCCGCTTTCACCCCCAGCGCCAGTTCTGGCACGACGCCTGGGCTGGCACCCGGCTGGTTTCTGCCAAATGAACAAACCATGAACACGCCCCACCCTATCCAAGTAGCGAAACCTGCCTTCTCTGTTTGCGTTTACTGCGGCTCCAAGCCCGGCAACCAGCCCGAATTTGCGCAAATCGCGGTGCAAGTTGGCACCTGGATCGGCGCGCACGGTGGCCAACTGGTCTATGGCGGAGGGCGCAACGGCCTGATGGGCTTGGTGGCCGAAGCCACGCTGGCCGCAGGCGGCACAGTGGTCGGCATCATCCCCACGGCACTCGTTGAAAAAGAATGGGCACACCACGGATGCACCGAGCTCCATGTGGTGGACACCATGCACGAGCGCAAGCGCCTCATGGCCGACAAAGCCGACGCGTTTTTGGCCCTACCCGGCGGCATCGGCACGTTTGAAGAGTTATTTGAAGTCTGGACCTGGCGGCAGCTGGGCTACCACGACAAACCAGTGGGCATCCTGAACAGCCTGGGTTATTACGATGGCTTGATGGCCTTCATTGGGCAGGTGGTTACGCAAGGCTTCATGGCCGACTGGCAAACCGAATTGGTGACATTGGGCACCGAGCCAGAGGTGCTACTGCAAAGCCTGGTGCAAAAAGCGGGCTTTTCACCCCGGGCCAAAATTGAACTGCTCTGATCGGGCTTGAAGGCGTGGGGCGGTGCCCCGCCTGCAGCCCAGCCCCTCAAACCGCGGTTTCGTCTTGCTCGCCAGTACGGATTCGCACCACGCGCTCGACCGAGGTCACAAAAATCTTGCCGTCACCGATTTTGCCGGTGCGCGCCGCCTTGATGATGGCGTCCACGCAACTGTCCACATCTTCGTCCTTGACCACCACCTCGACCTTGACCTTGGGCAAAAAGTCAACCACGTACTCGGCACCCCGGTACAACTCAGTGTGGCCTTTTTGACGGCCAAAACCTTTGACTTCGGTCACTGTCAGGCCCGTCACGCCACATTCGGCCAAGGCTTCACGCACTTCTTCCAATTTGAAAGGTTTGATAACGGCGGTGATCTGCTTCATGTGAAATGTCCTCGAAAGATAGAGAGCGCCTGAATTCAGGCCCGAAACTTGTTGGTCATAGGATAACGCCAATCCTTGCCAAAACTGCGGTGCGTCACGCGAATGCCCACAGGCGACTGGCGGCGTTTGTATTCGTTGAGCTTGATCAGGCGGGTCACTTTCTCCACATCGGCCCGCTCAAAACCATCGGCGATCAGCGCCTCCACACCCTCATCGTTTTCCATGTAACGCTGGATGATCGCGTCCAGCACCTCATAAGCAGGCAGGCTGTCCTGGTCTTTCTGGTCGGGGCGCAGCTCGGCGCTGGGTGGGCGAGTGATGATGCGCTCAGGGATCGGCTGGCTGCCCGTCCCATACGGATCATGAAGGTTGCGCCAGCGGGCCAAGTCAAACACGCGGGTCTTGACCACGTCCTTGATGACCGCGAAGCCGCCCGCCATGTCGCCATACAGCGTGCAGTAGCCCGTGGCCATCTCGCTCTTGTTGCCGGTGGTCAAGACAATCGCACCGGTCTTGTTGGACAACGCCATGAGCAGCGTGCCGCGAATGCGGGCCTGGATGTTCTCTTCGGTGGTGTCTTCTTTAAGGCCCTCAAACTGCGCCGACAGCGCCTGTTTGAAGCCTTCAAAGAGAGGAGCAATCGAAATCTCGTCATACCGCACGTTCAGGCGCTTGACCATGTCACGCGAATCGATCCAACTGATGTCGGCCGTATAGGGCGACGGCATCATGACCGCGTGGATGTTGTCGGCACCGATCGCGTCCACCGCAATCGCCAGCACCAGCGCCGAGTCGATGCCGCCCGACAGGCCCAAAATTGCACCCTTGAAACCGTTTTTCCCTAAATAGTCGCGCACGCCCAGCACCAGCGCATCCCACAGCTCGGCGTCGGCGCTGGCCAAAGGCACCAAGGCATCGGTCGCAGCGGTCAATGCCACGCCATGCTTGCCAACCTTTGCCTGCACCGCCAAGTCGGCCTCGCGAAAGCCCACGGCCCTCGCCACGGCTTCGCCTTGGGCATTGAGCGCAAACGAGCGCCCTTCAAAAATCACCTCGTCCTGCCCACCCACCAAATGCGCGTAAATCAAGGGCAAACCGCAATCGGCCACGCGTTCGCGCATGCGCTGCTCACGCTCCGGGCCTTTACCCGCATGAAAAGGCGAGGCGTTCAGCACCGCCAACAACTGCGCACCCGCGTCACGCGCAAGCCGGGCGGGCTCATCAAACCAGGCGTCTTCGCAAATCAGCAGCCCCACCCGCGCGCCCTCAACCTCGAACACCCCGACCCCGTTGCCGGGGGTGAAATAACGGCGCTCGTCAAACACCTGGTAGTTGGGCAGTTCGCGCTTGTCATAAGCACAGACCACCTGCCCCTCGCACAGCACGCTGGCGCGGTTGTGGCGGCGCGTCACCGCCACGCTGCGGGTGCGCAGGCCGCCGCCTTCGGGGTGACCCACCACCACATGCAACCCCTTTAACCCAGCCAGTTCGCGGGCCACCGTTTTCAGGGCATCATCGCAGGCGTCGATGAACGATGGGCGCAAGAAAAGGTCTTCGGCCGCATAGCCGCAAATCGAGAGTTCGGGCGTCAGCACCAGGCGCGCACCCGCAGCATGCGCCCGGGTAGCGAAATCGATGATTTTGCGGGCATTGCCCTGCATGTCACCGACGACAAAGTTGAGCTGAGCCACACGAATTTGGAGAGTCATACAGGTGCTGAAAAATGTGAGCTTGAATTATGTCACCCGGGTGCATGATGACCTGAGCGCCATCGCGCCTGAGGCGTGGGACAGCCTGCTCGCCCGGCAAGATGCGCCTTTCCCCTTCATGCATCATGCCTATTTGTCGGCCATGCAGACCAGCCAATCGGCCGCGCCCGAGACTGGCTGGACGCTGCAAGTCATCAGCCTGTGGCGGGGCACCCCGCAAGGCGATGTGTTGGCCGCCGCCTGCCCGCTGTACATCAAGACCCATTCGCGCGGCGAATACGTGTTTGACCACGCCTGGGCCGACGCCTACCAGCGCCACGGCCTGGCCTATTACCCCAAAGCCCTGGTGGCCTCGCCCTTCACCCCGGTGCCTGGCAGCCGCTTGCTGGCTGAAAGCGATGCAGCCCGCCAAGCCCTGCTGGCCGCCTTGCTGGACCTTTGCCAATCCAATAACATCCCGTCCCTGCACATTTTGTTTGGCAGCCCGCAAGACATGAAGGCCTGCGAACAAGCCGGGCTGCTGCAGCGCGACCAGGTGCAGTTCCACTGGCAAAACCAGGGCTGGCGCGACTTCGATGACTTTTTGGCCAGCCTGACGCAAGAAAAGCGCAAAAAAATCCGTCAAGAACGCCGCAAAGTGCAGGAGGCGGGCGTAACGTTTCGCGCCGTGCGCGGCCCCGACATGACGAGCGACGACTGGGCGCTGCTGCTGCGCTGCTACCAGCAAACCTATTGGGAACACGGCAACCCGCCCTATCTGACCCCAGCGTTTTTTGAGGCCATGCGAACCGACATGGCCGCCAACTGGCTGCTTTTTGTGGCCGAACACGAGGCACAGCCGATCGGCATTAGCCTGATCGGCCTGCACCTGGACGCCCAAGGCCAGCCCGAAGTGGCCTATGGCCGCTATTGGGGCGCGCTGGCCCGGGTGGATTGTCTGCACTTTGAAGCCTGCTACTACCAACCCATCGAATGGTGCATCCGGCACGGCCTCAAACGCTTTGAAGGCGGCGCACAAGGCGAACACAAAATGGCCCGCGCCCTGCTGCCCACCCCCACCCACAGTGCCCACTGGCTGGCGCACCCGGCGTTTACTGAGGCGGTGGCGCGGTTTTTGGAGCGAGAAAAAGCGGGGGTGGAGAACTACCTTGAAGCGCTGCACCAGCACTCTCCGCTGAAAAAGCCGCCATAAATCAGCCTCCATGAAAAAAAACGCCTGCACGGCGCAAACCGTGCAGGCGTTGGGTGCCACAGCCAGCGCCCACCGTGGTGAGCGCCAACACTGCCGCATCAGCCCTTGGCTTTGCTGTGGTTGGCGATGCTGTCCAGAATTTCCTTGTGGGCAGATTCTTTGCCTTCCCAGCCCAGCACTTTGACCCACTTGCCTTTCTCAAGGTCTTTGTAGTGCTCAAAAAAGTGAGCGATCGCATTGCGGCGCATCGCGTTCACATCCGAGATGTCTTGCCAGTGGTCGTACATCGGCAAAATTTTGCTGGTCGGCACAGCAACCACCTTGCCATCCACACCGGCCTCGTCTTCCATCATCAAAATGCCCAAGGCGCGGCAGGGCACCACCACACCAGGATGCAAGGCGTAAGGGGTGATCACCAACACGTCCACCGGGTCTCCATCGCCAGACAGGGTCTGGGGCACGTAACCGTAATTGGTGGGGTAGTGCATGGCCGTGGTCATGAAACGGTCCACGAACAAGGCGCCGGTTTCCTTGTCCACTTCGTACTTGATCGGATCGGAGTTCATCGGGATTTCGATGATCACGTTGAAAGTTTCGGGCGCTTGTTTGCCGGGGGTGACGTTGTCGAGGGACATCTTGCAGGTCTCGGGGTGAAAAGTTAATGAAAAACGAGGATCACTAGGGATTAACCCCGATTTTACTTTCACAAGGCTTGCGCAAATCGTGATCCAGCCCCTTTAATATGCTGTTGGCCAATCGTTCTCCGGTTTCGGTGATCGAGGAAGCAACGCCATGGAGGGGTCTCCAGTGCGTTGCCCCTCTGTTCAGCGACAACCATCGAGGAGTTCAACGATGACAGGAAATTCAGCGCTCATTCTGGCGCTCGTATGTGGTTTGATTGCCGTGGCTTACGGCATTTGGGCCCGAGGGTGGATCCTTTCTCAAGATGCCGGCAATGCCCGGATGCAGGAAATTGCAGCGGCCATTCAGGCCGGTGCGGCGGCTTATCTGGCCCGGCAATACAAAACCATCGCCATCGTCGGCGTGGTGCTGGCCATTCTGATGGGCATCTTTCTGGATGGCATCACCGCCATCGGCTTCGTGATCGGCGCGGTGCTTTCTGGCGCGTGCGGCTTCATCGGCATGAATGTGTCGGTCAAAGCCAACGTCCGCACGGCCCAGGCCGCCACCAAAGGTATTGGCCCAGCGCTGGATGTGGCGTTTCGGGGCGGTGCCATCACCGGCATGCTGGTGGTGGGCTTGGGTTTGTTGGGTGTGTCCGGTTTTTACTGGTTTTTGGTGGGCAATGGCAATCTGACGCCCGACAAGAACCTGGCCAATTTGCTCAACCCCTTGATCGGTTTTGCCTTCGGCTCCTCGCTGATCTCAATTTTTGCCCGACTGGGCGGCGGCATTTTCACCAAGGGCGCTGACGTGGGGGCCGACCTGGTGGGCAAAGTGGAAGCGGGCATTCCCGAGGACGATCCACGCAACCCCGCCGTGATTGCCGACAACGTGGGCGACAACGTAGGCGACTGCGCCGGCATGGCCGCCGACCTGTTCGAAACGTATGCCGTGACTTTGATCGCGACCATGGTGCTGGGGGCCTTATTGATTTCGGCTGCCCCAGGTCAGGCCGTGCTGTACCCGCTGGCCTTGGGCGCGGTGTCCATCATCGCCTCCATCATTGGTTGCTTCTTCGTCAAGGCTACTCCGGGCATGACCAATGTGATGCCTGCGCTCTACAAAGGCTTGGCCATCTCGGGCGTGCTGTCGCTGATCGCCTTTTACTTCGTCACCACCTGGCTGATGCCTGACAACGCCCTGGGCGCTGCGGGCAGCCAAATGAAACTGTTTGGCGCCTGTGCTGTGGGTCTTGTGCTCACGGCCGCCTTGGTCTGGATCACGGAGTTCTACACCGGCACGCAATACGCACCGGTGCAGCACATCGCGCAAGCCTCGACCACCGGCCACGGCACCAACATCATTGCCGGTTTGGGCGTGTCCATGCGCTCCACCGCCTGGCCGGTGATGTTCGTCTGTTTGGCCATCTGGACGGCTTATGCGTTGGGTGGCCTGTACGGCATCGCTGTAGCGGCTACATCCATGCTGAGCATGGCGGGTATCGTGGTGGCGCTGGACGCTTATGGCCCCATCACCGACAACGCGGGCGGCATTGCCGAAATGGCCGAAATGCCCAGCAGCGTGCGCGACATCACCGACCCGCTGGATGCCGTGGGCAACACCACCAAGGCTGTGACCAAGGGTTACGCCATTGGCTCGGCAGGCCTGGCCTCGCTGGTGCTGTTTGCCGACTACACGCACAAACTGGAGGGCTACGGCAAGGCCATCAGCTTTGACTTGTCCGACCCACTGGTCATCATTGGACTGTTCATTGGCGGACTGATCCCCTACTTGTTCGGTGCCATGGCCATGGAAGCGGTGGGCCGCGCTGCAGGCAGTGTGGTGGTTGAAGTGCGTCGCCAGTTCAAGGAGATCCCCGGCATCATGGAAGGCACTGCCAAGCCCGAATACGGCAAGGCGGTCGACATGCTGACCACGGCCGCCATCAAGGAAATGGTCATTCCAAGCCTGTTGCCCGTGGTGGTGCCGGTGCTGGTGGGCCTGATCCTGGGCCCCAAGGCTTTGGGCGGATTGCTGATGGGCACCATCATCACCGGCCTGTTTGTGGCGATTTCCATGTGTACCGGCGGCGGTGCTTGGGACAACGCCAAGAAATACATCGAAGACGGCCACCACGGCGGCAAGGGCTCAGACGCCCACAAGGCTGCCGTGACCGGTGATACGGTGGGAGACCCTTACAAGGACACCGCTGGTCCGGCGATCAACCCGCTGATCAAGATCATCAACATCGTGGCCTTGTTGATCGTGCCGCTGGTGATGAAGTTTCACGGGGGCTGATGGGTCCTGCGATTTAAAAGGCCCGCTTTGGCGGGCCTTTTTTTGCCCAGTTGGTCCGCAAAGGTCGATGTCCCGTGGGTGATTTTCAAAATCCTGCCCGGGTTCACAATAGCCCCATGCAAATGAATTTCATCGCCAACCAATCCGTCCCCGCCCTGGCAGGTCAAACCATCGACGTGCTCGACCCGTCTGACGGGCAGGTGTTCGATCAGATCCCGCGCAGCCAGGCGGCCGACATCGATGCCGCTGTGGTGGCGGCGCGAGCCGCCTTCAACGGTCCCTGGGGCAAGCTGAGCGCCATGGAGCGTGGTCGCTTGCTCATGAAGCTGTCGCAAAAAGTGAGTGAGCACGCCGCCGAGCTGGCTGCGCTGGAGCAACGCGACTGCGGCAAACCCACCAAACAGGCAGCAGCCGACTCTGTGGCTTTGGCGCGCTACTTTGAGTTTTATGCCGGCTCCTGCGACAAGCTGCACGGCGAGACCCTGCCCTACCAAAACGGTTACAGCGTGCTGACCTGGCGCGAGCCGCATGGCGTGACGGGCCATGTGATCCCCTGGAACTACCCGATGCAAATTTTTGGGCGCAGCGTGGGCGGTGCTTTGGCCGCTGGCAACGCCTGCGTGGTCAAACCGGCCGAAGACGCGTGTCTGAGCCTGATCCGCGTGGCCCAGCTGGCCGCCGAGGTGGGTTTTCCGCCGGGGGCCATCAACATCGTCACCGGTTATGGCCACGAAGTGGGCGACGCGCTGGCCCGCCACCCGGGCATTGACCACATCAGCTTCACCGGCAGCCCCCGCGTGGGCACGCTGATCCAGCAAGTGGCCGCCGAGCGCCACTGCCCGGTGACACTGGAGCTGGGCGGCAAAAGCCCACAAATTATTTTTGACGATGCCGACCTGGACGCGGCCATTCCGGTGGTGGTTAACGCCATCGTGCAGAACTCCGGACAAACCTGCAGCGCGGGCTCACGCGTGTTGATCCAGCAAGGCATTTACGAACCGCTTTTGAAGCGCTTGGGCGAAGCCTTTGGCCGCCTGCAAGTTGGTTCGGCCGCCATGAACCTGGACTTGGGTCCACTGATCCGCGCCAGTCAGTTGGAGAGGGTCACCGGCTTTTTGGACCAGGTCAAAGCGGACGGCATTGCCACCGTGGCCCAGGGGCAAATTGCGGCGGGTGTTCCTGCTGGCGGCTTTTACCAGACACCCACCTTGCTGCGCGATGTGCCGGTGATGCACCGCCTGGCGCAAGAAGAAGTGTTTGGCCCGGTGCTGTCGGCCATGTCCTTCACCGACGAAGACCATGCGGTCGAATTGGCCAATGCCACCGAGTTCGGCTTGGTAGCCGGTATCTGGACGCGCGACGGTGGCCGCCAATTCCGCATGGCCAAGCGCGTGCGCAGCGGCCAGGTGTTCATCAACAACTACGGCGCAGGCGGCGGCGTGGAACTGCCCTTTGGCGGGGTCAAGTCCTCTGGCTATGGCCGTGAAAAAGGTTTTGAAGCGCTGCTGGGCTTCACCACCCTCAAAACCGTGGCCATCCAGCACGGTTGACGTGCCCGCTTGCGGGCTATTTCATTCTTGACCATGCTTCCTGCAAGGCGTGGCAGCTCGGGCACAATCAACCCCCATGTCTGAACGCGTTATTCCGCTGGTAGACCAGCGCCATCCCAGCTTGCCTTTGCCCACGTTGCTGGCAGGTCAAGACTTGGGCGCCCTGCCCTTGGACGGTCTGCGCCGCCCGCTGACCGATTTGCGCATCAGCGTGACCGACCGGTGCAACTTCAGGTGCAGTTACTGCATGCCCAAGGAAGTCTTTGACAAGGACTACGCTTACCTGCCTCAGAGCCACTTGCTGAGTTTTGAAGAAATCACCCGCATCGCCAACGTGTTCGTGGGCCGAGGCGTGCGCAAGATTCGCCTGACAGGGGGTGAGCCCCTGCTGCGCAAGAACATCGAAATCCTGATTGAGCAACTGGCCGCGCTGCGCACCCCAGACGGCCAGCCACTCGATTTGACGCTAACCACCAACGGTTCGCTGTTGGCGCGCAAGGCGCAGAGTCTGAAAGCCGCGGGCCTGCAACGTGTCACCGTGAGCCTAGACGGCCTGGACGACGCCGTCTTTCGCCAGATGAACGATGTGGACTTTCCGGTGGCCGATGTGCTGGCCGGCATCGAAGCGGCACGGGCGGCGGGCCTGGGGCCGATCAAGGTGAACATGGTGGTCAAGCGCGGCACGAACGAACACGAAATTTTGCCCATGGCCCGGCATTTCCAGGGCACGGGCATTGTGCTGCGCTTCATCGAATACATGGACGTGGGCGCGACGAACGGTTGGTGCATGGACGAGGTGCTGCCCAGCGCCGAGGTGGTGCGCCGCCTGCATGCTGAGCTGCCGCTGTTGCAACTGGAGCCGGCTGCTCCCGGTGAGACCGCTGAGCGCTGGGGTTATGCCAACGCCCAAGGCGAGCATGACCCATCGCTGGGCGAGATCGGTGTGATCAGCAGCGTGACTCAGGCCTTTTGCGGCGACTGCAACCGCGCCCGTTTGTCCACCGAAGGCCGCTTGTATTTGTGCTTGTTTGCCAGCCAGGGCTACGACCTGCGCCAGCTGCTGCGCGACCCGGCGCAAAGCGACAGCGCGCTGGCCGCCACGGTGGATGCCATCTGGCGCGGACGGACGGACCAATATTCGGTGCTGCGCAGCCTGCGCGGCCCCGACACCGCCAGCGGCCCAGGCCGCCGGGTGGAAATGAGCTACATCGGAGGCTGAAGGCCATGAACCCCCATACCCAGAATGCACCGGGCATCACCGGCCTCATCCTCGCAGGTGGGCGCGGTTCGCGCATGGGCGGCGTTGACAAGGGCCTGCAGAACTTTCGCGGCCTGCCGCTGGCCCTGCAAACCCTGATGCGCCTGCAGCTGCAAAGCCTGCCTCCCCAAGAAATCCTCATCAACGCCAACCGAAACCTGGCCGCTTACGAGTCGCTGGGCGTGCCGGTTTGGCCCGACAGCATCGACGGTTTTGCCGGGCCTTTGGCGGGCTTTCTCACGGGTCTGGAGCGCTGTGAAACGCCGCTCTTGCTTACGGTGCCTTGCGACTCGCCGCTGTTGCCGCTGGACCTGGTGGAGCGCTTGTGCACAGCCCTGCAAGAGCAAGACGCCGACCTGGCCATGGCTGCCGCCCCCGAGACCGATGGCACGGTGCGCCCGCAACCCGTGTTTTGCCTGCTCAAAGCCGAGCTGCTCGAAAGTCTGGTCAAGTTCACCCAAAGCGGCGGCCGCAAGATCGACGCCTGGACGGGCCAGCACCGCTGCGCCATCGTGCCTTTTGACCAGAGCGGCGACAGCCCACAAGCCTTTGCCAACGCCAACACGCTGGCCGAACTGCAGCAACTCGAATCCCTTTGAAACGTGCCGCACGGCAGCGCCGTGCCCCATCGCCATTGCCATTGCCATGACCACCCCAGCCCTGTCCCTTGATCAGATCGCCGAGCGCCTGCAAGGCTACGACCCACAGGCTTTGTCGGCCAACCAGGTCAACGCTTTTTTGGCCCAGCTGGTGCAGCCCGTGCGCGAACAAGAGACCATGCCACTGATGCAGGCCCACGGCCGCATCCTGGCGCAAGACGTGGTCTCGCCCATCAACGTGCCGCCGCACGACAACTCAGCCATGGACGGCTACGCCCTGCGCGGGGCTGAACTGACGGCTGGACAGGCCAGCAGCTTCAAGGTGGTGGGCACTGCCTTCGCTGGCGCCGCTTGGCTGGGCACCGTGGGTGCCGGAGAATGCTTGCGCATCATGACCGGGGCCATCATGCCCGCCGGACTGGACACCGTGGCCCCGCAAGAGCTGGTGAAAACCGAAGGCGATACGGTGCTGGTGCCACCAAACTTGCTGCAGCCGGGCGACAACCGTCGCCTGCTCGGTGAAGACCTGATGGCCGGGCAACCCGCCCTGCACGCGGGCACCCGCCTGAACCCCGCCGTCTGTGGCCTGCTGGCCAGCCTGGGGCTGCCCACTGCCACCGTCTGGCGCAGACCCAAAGTGGCCTATTTTTCAACCGGTGACGAAATTTTGAGCTTGGGCGAATCGCCCCGTGAAGGCGCGGTGTACGACAGCAACCGCTACACCGTGGCGGGCCTGGTGCAGGCTCTGGGATGCGAGCTGATCGACATGGGCGTGGTGCGCGACGATCCGGCTGCGCTGGAGCAAGCCTTTGAGGATGCGGCTGCGCAGGCCGACGCCATCATCACCAGCGGCGGTGTGAGCGTGGGAGAGGCCGACCACACCAAGGCCATGATGAAAAAACTGGGTGATGTGGCGTTTTGGCGCATCGCCATGCGACCCGGCCGCCCCATGGCCGTGGGGCGTATTCAACGTGGCGTGCGCTCGGCCGTGCTGTTTGGCCTGCCCGGTAACCCGGTGGCGGTGATGGTGACCTTTGCCGCCTTTGTGCGCCCTGCCCTGCAGCAACTCATGGGGTGGCAAGCGCCGCCATTGCCCCTGCTCAAAGCCCAAAGCACCGAGGCGCTGCGCAAGAAACCTGGCCGCACCGAGTACCAGCGCGGCATCGTCAGCACCAATGCGGCAGGCGAGCTGGTTGTCAGCATCACCGGCAATCAGGGCTCAGGCGTGCTCAGCTCCATGGTGCAAGCCAACGGCCTGATCGTGCTGGGCCATGCCCAAGGCAACGTGGCCGTGGGCGACGCGGTGGACGTGATGATGTTTGACGGGCACCTTTGAGCCGGGGGACTTCACCTGCATGAAAAAAGCGGCCCAGGCCGCTTTTCTCATGACTCAGACGCTGCACAGCGCCTGCGATTCAGGTGATCAATGCACCGCTGTATCGGCTGGCGTCTCATGCGCCACCGCCTTGTTCGCCCCTGGCACAGATTTGCGGGCCAATAAAGAGTACATGGTGGGCACCACAAACACAGCCAGCAAAGTGCCCAAGCTCATGCCGCCCACAATCACCCAGCCGATTTGCGTGCGGCTTTCAGCACCTGCGCCGGTGGCCAAGGCCAGCGGCACCGCGCCCAGCACCATGGCCCCGGTGGTCATCAAGATCGGGCGCAAGCGCTGGGCTGACGCCTTGATCAAAGCCTCTTGCATCGCCATGCCTTGTTCGCGCAGTTGGTTGGTGAACTCCACAATCAAAATGCCGTGCTTGGTGATCAAGCCCACCAGCGTGATCAGGCCGATTTGAGAATACACGTTGAGCGACCCGCCCGTGAATTTGAGCGCCAGCAGCGCCCCGATCGTGGACAAGGGCACCGACAGCATGATGACAAAGGGGTCGATGAAACTCTCAAACTGGGCAGACAAAACCAAGAAGATGAACAGCAGCGCCAGCACAAAAACAATCACCAATGCACCCTGAGAATTTTTGAATTCGCGCGATGTGCCGTTGAGCTCGGTGGTGTATCCCGGCTTGAGCACCTTGGCCGACGCTTCATCCATAAACTTGATCGCTTCGCCCAGCGAGTAATCAGGGGCCAGGTTGGCGGTGATGGACACCGAACGGCGCTGGCCAAAGTGGTTCAGCTCGCGCGGTGACACGCTCTCTCGGACCTTGACCAAGCTGGACAGCGGGACCATGGTGTCGTTGCGACCGCGCACCTGGATCACGTCGATGTCGTCAGGGGTATTACGGCTGGCGGCCAAGGTTTGCACAATCACATCGTATTGCTCGGCATCGCGCTTGTAGCGTGTGACCACGCGCCCCCCCAGCATGGTCTCGATGGTGCGGGCCACCACCTCGATGCTCACGCCCAGTTCAGCGGCCTTCACGCGGTCCACCTCGATGCGCAGCTCGGGTTTGTTCAGACGCAAGTCCACATCTGGAGACAAGATGCCCGGGTTCTTGGCCACCTCGTCCATCAACTGGCGGGTCAACTGATTCAAATTTTGGTAGCTGTCCGAGGTTTGAATCACAAAGTTAAGAGGTCGCTCGCGAAAGCCCTGTCCCAAGGAAGGCGGCGTGATCGGGAAGGCGTTGACACCGGGCAGGCTGTTGAACTTGCCACCCAATTCACGCGCGATCTCCAGGGTGGTGCGCTTGCGCTCGTCCCAGTCCACCGCACGGTAGACCACCGAACCTTGGCCGACTGTGGGGTTGCCCATGTTGGCAAAAATACGATCGAACTCGGGATAGGCCTGACCGAACCTCTCCAGCGAACGGGCATAGCGGTCGGTGTATTCCAGCGTAGAGCCATCGGGCGCGTTGACGGTGGCCAAAATCACACCCCGGTCTTCCAGCGGCGCGAGTTCTTGCTTCATGGTCGGGTAAATCATGGCAATGCCCGCACCCGACCCGATCATGACCAACACCACCACCCAACGGGCGCGGTTCAGGATGAAGGTCAACAGGCTTTCATAGCCATTGGACAATCCCGTGAGCATGCGCTCCATGGAGCGGTCGAACCAGCTGGGGTTGGGGTTGTGACGCAGCAGTTTGCTGCTGAGCATCGGTGCCAAGGTCAAGGCCACAAAACCGGACACGATCACCGCGCCAGCCAGCGCCAAGGCAAATTCGCCAAACAGCTTGCCCGTGCGCCCGGGCGTGAAGGCCAATGGCGCAAACACCGCCGCCAGCGTCATGGTCATGGCCACCACAGCAAAGCTGATCTCACGCACGCCTTTGATGGCGGCAGAAAACGGGTCCAGCCCTTCTTCGATGTGCCGGTAAATGTTTTCAAGGACCACAATGGCATCGTCCACCACCAGTCCAATGGCCAGCACCAGCGCCAGCAAAGTCAGTGTGTTGATGGTGAAACCCGCCAAAGCCATCATGGCGAACGCGCCGATCAAACTGACCGGGATGGTGATGATGGGGATGATGGAAGCGCGGATGGTGCGCAAGAACACGAAAATCACCAAGGCCACCAGAACCACGGCCTCAACAATGGTGGTGAACACATTCTTGATGGAGCGGTCGATGAAGACCGAGTTGTCGTTGGCCACCTCGATCGCCATGTCACCGGGCAAGTCTGCCTTCAGACGGGGAATCATCTCGCGCACACCTTTGGACAGTTCCAGCGGGTTGGCCGTGGCCTGCCGAATCACGCCTGCAGAAATAGCAGGCCGTCCATTGAGACGCACCGCGCTGCGGTCATTGGCGGCGTCTTCCTTGATCTGGGCAACATCGCGCAGCTTGACGGAAAAGCCGTTGACACTGCGGATCACAATGTCGCCAAACTGGCCCGGGCGGGTCAGGTCGGTCTGAGAGGACACACTGAACTCGCGGTTGGTCGATTCAATCCGGCCCGCAGGCAACTCGAGGTTGCTGCGCCGAATGGCGTCTTCCACATCTTGTGGGGTGAGCTTGTAAGACGACAGTCGAGCATGGTCCAGTGAGACCAGCATGGCGTATTTGCGTTCGCCAAAGATGCGCACATCGGCCACACCCGTCACGGTTTGCAAGCGCGGCTTGACCACACGATTGACCAGATCGTTGATTTGCAAGGGGTTCAGTGTGTCGCTGGAAAAAGCCAGCCAAATCACCGGAAAGGCATCGGCCTCCACCTTGGCAATGACAGGCTCTTCGATGGCCTGGGGCAAACGGTTACGCACGCGCGAGGTGCGGTCGCGTACTTCGGCAGCGGCCGTGTCGGCGTCTTTTTCCAGGCGGAATCGCACCGTGATCTGTGACTGCTCGGCGCGGCTGATGGAGGTGATGACATCCACCGCATCAATGCCGGCAATCGAATCTTCCAGGGGTTTGGTGACCTGCGACTCGACCACTTCGGCCGAAGCCCCGACGTAGCGGGTGGTCACGGTGACAGTGGGCTCGTCGATCTTGGGGTATTCGCGCAGAGACAGGCTCTTGAAGCTGACGGCACCAATCAACACGATCAACAAGGACATGACCACGGCCAATACAGGCCGGCGGATGGAGACTTCAGCGAGCTGCATCGGCTTCCCTCAGGCAAGGGTTGGGACCCGACAAGTCCACAGGACGCCCCGGGCCCTGGCCGGGTCGGCCAGCGCCCGAAGCGCGAGCACCTTGCGGGCCTGCACCTTGTGGTGCAGCCCCTGCAGGCGAAGCACCTGCAGCGGGAGCGCCCGGCCCTGCAGGGCCGGGCTGCCCAGGGGGACCGCCAGGCTTGCCACCTGCGGCCTGGGGCAACTCCACCACGCGCACGGCCGTGCCGTCTTTTTGCAAGCGCTGATGACCCGCCGTCACCACGGTGTCGCCTGCAGCCAGGCCCTCGACAATCTCTACCTTGCCCGGTTGGCGCAAGCCGACCTTGACCGCCACACGCTCGGACACGCGCACATCGGGCTTGTCACCCTGCACCACCTTGACCACAAAGGTGCGCCCGCCTTGCGGGATGATGGCTTCCTCGGGAATGACCAAGGCGTTGTCGCGCGAGCCAAAGACCGCATTCACGCGGGCAAACATGCCCGGTCGCAATTGCTGCTGGCGGTTGTCGATGCAGCCACGCACACCCACAGATCGGCCATTGGCTTCGATCAAAGGGTCCACCGCTTGCACGATGGCCGAGAAAGGCCGTCCCGGTAAAGCGTCCACCGTCAGCTGCGCTTTTTGACCGGCTCGGACCTTGGCTTGAAAGCGCTCGGGCAACCGGAAGTCGAGCAACACTGCATCCATGTCTTCCACGTTGACCATGTCCGCGCCGTCTTTGAGGTAATCGCCCACGTTGATTTGCTTGAGGCCGGTGATGCCATCAAAAGGCGCCAGCACCTGCAAGCGCTGCAGCGTGGCCTGGGCCAGCGACAGCTTGGCGCGAGAGACCTCCAGAGCTGCAGAGCTCTCGTCCAGCGAGCGCTGGCTGATGAAGTTTTGCGCCACCAACTCCTGGTTGCGCTTGTGGTTGGCCTCGGCAATAGACAGCTCGGCACGCGCCTGCGCCACCTGGGCCTGCTGCAGTTGGTCTTCGAACTGCACCATCAACTGACCCTTGCGCACACGCTGGCCATCGCTGAAAAGAATCTGTTTGACGCGGCCACCGACTTCGGGGCGCAGCATCACGCCTTGGCGCGAGCGCAAACTGCCCACGGCCTGGGTCTCGTCCACCAAGGTCATGCTCTCGACCTTGGCGACCTCCACTACGGGCGCCCGGCCTGCTCCGCCTGCCGGTCCGGCCCCTGGCACCCCACTGGCTGCACCCGCAGGTGCACCAGCAGGCCCGCCTTGGGAGGAAGAAGCTGCTGAACTCGGCGTCGCCACCCCAGCTGGGGCCTTGTTTTGCCACCACCATGCGGCCCCAGAGGCTACGGAAATGCCCAAAAGGGCAAGCAATGCATATTTCTTCTTGTAAGCCATTCAAGTTTCTCTCAGGTTGCAGACGCCAAGACTTCAGCAATGTAACAGCGTGCAAGCTATTTCCCCATACTTGGAAGGGCATTGAGACAGGCCAAGCCTTTGGCATATGCGCGGCATAGGCGCTAGCCTTTGCTGGCTTGGGCCAGCCATTTCAGCGGCCCAAGGCTTTGTTCACACCCAGGTTGGCCAGTGCATCAGCCCGCTCGTTGCCCGGGTCGCCGTTGTGGCCTTTGACCCAGCGCCAGTCAATTTTGTGTCCCGAAGAGGACACCACGGCGTCGAGTTTTTGCCACAAGTCGGCATTTTTGACAGGTTGCTTGGCGGCGGTTCGCCAGCCCCGGGCTTTCCACCCATGGATCCACTCGGTGATGCCTTTGCGCACATATTCGCTGTCCAAATACAGCGTGACCTGGCAGGGGCGCTTGAGGGCCAACAGGCCCTCGATGACGGCCGTCATCTCCATGCGGTTGTTGGTGGTGTTCAACTCGCCGCCAAACAGCTCCTGCACATGCTGGCCGGACTGCAATCGAACACCCCAGCCACCGGGGCCGGGGTTGCCTTTGCAGGCACCATCGGTGTGAATTTCAACGTGGGTCAAAAGCGTCTTTCTCGGCAGGGGGATGGGCCATGAAGGTGTCGGAGCGGGCTACGGGCGCGGTCGCTGCAGCGGGCGATCGTACCGCGCGCCATTGGCGCGCCGGCAGCAAGCGCCCCCCGGGCACACGTTTGGTGGCCATCAACAGGTAAACACCCCCCAATATCGGCCACCAACGCTCACCCGCGCGCTCCATCCAACCCAGGCGCTGCATCCAGCGCTCACTGCCCAGGGCTGGAGTCCAGCCCCCGAAACGGCTCACCTGTACCTCAAAACCCAGCAGCCGCAGCCAATCGCGCAGGCGTCGATACGCGATCAGGCTCTGCACCGGCGCGCCCCCGACCAGGCGCATGCTGCCGCGCAGCGGCCGCCGTCCCCACAAACTCATGGGATTTAGGCCCGTGATCAGCACCTGCCCCTCGGGAATCAGCACCCGCTCGACCTCACGCAAGCAAGCATGCGGATCGGCCGAGCGCTCTAGCGTGTGCGGCAAGACCACCAGGTCCAGGCTGTCGGCTTGCCAAGGCCAAGCGCGGCTGTCCAGCCACACGTCGAGGCCATCCTCCGGCGGTATTGCAGGGGTCGGGGACTGCGGCGGCTGCAAGTTCTGCAGCGCTGGCGCGCACAAGGCCTTGTTCGATTGAGGCCATTCGAACTCGGCACCCGCTTGCCAGCGATGGGGCATTCGGTTGTGGCGCAAAGCCTTCAGCTCTGGCCAACCCAGTTGCACCGCGTGATAACCGAAGACATCGGCCAGCAGCGCATCGGCCTGAGCCTGCTCCCAAGTCAGCAAGCGCGAAGCCACCGGCTGACCCAAATGGGACAGCCAAGCGGGCGTGGGGTGCTGGCTTTCTATAATCGTAAGATCCATGAAACTCATTGCCCTGCCCGCTTTCGCAGACAACTATATTTGGTTGTTGCACACCGATCGACATGCCCTTGTGGTGGACCCCGGCGACAGTGCGCCCGTGCTGGCCTGGATGCAAGCGCACCCAAGTGTGCAGCTGGACACGATTCTAGTCACGCACCACCATGCCGATCACACCGGCGGCTTGGCCGAACTGGTGGCCCGAAGCGGAGCACGCGTTCTGGGCCCCGCCCTCGAGCAAATGCCCGTGCCCACCCAAGGCCTGCAACAAGGCGACTGCTTTGACTGGCATGGCCTGCCATTTCAAGTCCACGAAGTGCCGGGCCATACTTTGGGTCACATCGCCTTTTGGGGGCAGCCCACGGGCCAGGACCCACTGCTTTTTTGTGGCGATACGCTGTTTTCGGGCGGCTGTGGCCGGTTGTTTGAAGGCACGCCGGCCCAAATGCTGGACTCGCTGGACCGCCTGGCCGCTTTGCCAGGGGCCTCGCGAGTCTGCTGCGCCCACGAATACACCCTGTCCAACCTGAAGTTTGCACTGGTCGTCGAACCCGACAACTTGGCGCTGCAAGACCACTGGGCGCATTGCACGCGTCTGCGCAGCCAAACGCTGCCCACTTTGCCTGTGGCGCTTCACACCGAACGCGCCATCAACCCTTTCTTGCGAAGCCGCCAGGCCTCTGTGGCTGCGGCTGTGCGCCAGCATGACCGCCTGGCCGTGGATGATGTGACCACCTTTGCAGCCCTTCGCCAATGGAAAAACGACTTCCGATGAACCCGACTGCCCTTGCCCCGGCCCGCATTATTCGCCTCAGCTGGGTCTTGCTGCTGGCGGCTTTCTTATCTGGATGCGCCACCTCGGTGCCTACCCCGCAGCCTCCCATGGAGCGCCTGCCTGCGGCCGAGGCAGCGCCCACAACGCCCACACCCGCCGCCTTGGCGCTGCCGCCGGTGCCACCCGTGCCCCCGGTGCCTGCCACCGTGACAGGCCCTGTGGTGCCTGTGGTGCCTGTGGTGCCTTTGGCGCCTGCGGTGACCGAAATGAGCGAGGAGCGGCCGGTCGCCCTCAAGCCCCATGCCATTCTCGGCCTGCAAGAGCAAATCGACATCTGGGAGCGCATACGCCGGGGCTTTGCCATGCCCGACCTGAACAACCCCCTGGTCCGTAACCGCGAACAGTGGTATGCCAGTCGGCCCGACTACATGCTGCGCATGACCGAGCGCTCGCGGCCTTACCTGTTTCACATCGTTGAGGAACTGGAGCGGCGCAAGATGCCCACCGAGCTGGCCTTGCTGCCCTTCATCGAATCGGCCTTCAACCCACAAGCCGTGTCCAGCGCCAAGGCTGCGGGCATGTGGCAATTCATGCCGGCCACAGGCAAATATTTTGACCTGAAACAAAACCTCTTCAGGGACGAGCGCCGCGATGTGCTGGAGTCCACCCGTGCGGCACTCGATTACCTGCAAAAACTTTACACCCTATTTGGCGACTGGCACCTGGCCCTGGCCGCTTACAACTGGGGCGAAGGCAGCGTGGGCCGGGCGCTGGCTCGCAACAAGGCGCAAGGCTTGCCCCTGACCTACAGCGACCTGCGCATGCCCGACGAAACGCGCAACTACGTGCCCAAACTGCAAGCGGTCAAAAACATCGTGGCCCAGCCCGAAGCCTTCAAGACCGAGTTGCCGCTGATCCAGAACCACCCTTACTTCAAGAGCGTGACCATCGAACGGGACATCGACGTGGCCATAGCCGCCAAACTGGCCAACGTGAGCCTGGAAGACTTCAAGGCTCTGAACCCGGCCATGAATCGCCCCGTGATTTTGGCGGCAGGCACGCCGCAGATCTTGCTGCCCTGGGACAACGCCACGGTGTTTCAAACCAACCTGCAAGCGCATTCAGAACGCCGCCTGTCCAGCTGGACGGCCTGGCAAGCACCTCGCACCATGCCGGCCGAAGAAGTGGCCAAGCAAGTGGGCATGTCGGCAGAGCAACTGCGCAGTGTCAACGGCATTCCGGCTCGCATGCTGGTCAAGGCCGGGTCCACTTTGCTGGTGCCGCGCCAAGGCAAGCTGGACAACGATGTGACCGAGCACCTGGCCGACAACGGCCAACTGCTGCTGGCCCCCGAGTTGGTGTTGCGCAAGATCACGGTCAAGGCCCACCAAGGCGATACGCTCATGCGTCTGGCATCACGGCACGGCGTGAGCGCCACCAGCGTGGCAGACTGGAACCGGCTCAAACCGAATGCCACGCTGACCAACGGACAAATTTTGAGCATTTATGTGCCGGCCAAGGCCTCCCGAAAGTCAGCGCCTCAGCGCAGCAAAGCACCCGCCAAAACCGCTGCGCGTTCTGACAAGCGTTCTGACAAACCTACAGCCAAAGCTGCACCCAAACGCTGAACACAACATCTTTTGCCCAACACCTTGGGGCAGTTGGACGATCCGCCCATGTCGCCGCAGATCATGCCAACCGACGGCTTTTGGACTTTTGCGCAAAAACATTGGTGAATGTGCGCTCAGGCACCAACTGTCTGGACCCGTAAGTGCCGATCAACTTGGCATGCACACGCCAGGCATGCGTCACATCTTCGCTGCGCACAAGCCCGTCCACGGCATAAGACTCACGCAGTTTCTCAAACGCGCCAAGGTAGATCGCCCGGTCGCCCATCCAATGAACCGCAGGAACGGCTCGCAATATATCCGTCAAGCCGGCGGTCTGCAGCCATTTCAGGGCCTGCACCACGCCATCGCTCAGCGCCTGCACCCGATCGGGATACTGCTGCAGGAAATCCACATGCGCCAGCAGGCTGGCCCCCGGCACCGAGCTCCCCATCAACTGGCGCGTGCCCTGCAAGGTTCGGGCATCGCCCAGCAATCGAATGTCATTTTTTTGCTCCAGCCAATGCATGACCGGATCTGGATTGCACAGAGCATCGATGCTGCCGCTGCGCAGCGCCTCGATCACCCCCTGCGACGAACCCACTGGCACAAACACCACGTCCTCCGCTGTCAAGCCTTGTCGCAACAACCATTGACCAGCAGTCCAGTGGGTGGTCGAATCCAAAGCCGAAATACCCAAACGCAATCCCCGGATGTCTGCCCCTGAGCGCCAGGCCATGCCGCCACGCGTGCTGCCCCCTATGCTGACCTGAGGCGTTCGGCTCATTTGCACAAAACTTTGGTAGTTGAGCCCCTTCAGGTGCAGGCCAAACAGGTGTTCATAAGCCCCAGCCACCACATCGGCCTGCCCCGACAGAGCCAGGCTCAACGCCTTGGCGCCCGACTCCTGTGGCAGCCACTCCAGTTGCACACCCGCCTGCCGAAAAAAACCCAGCCGATCGGCCAGGGTCAGCGGCAAGTGGTACAGGCTGTGGCTCGCGGCCAAGGCCAAGCGCACGCGTGGCAAAGCACGACTGGCCTCAGAGGGCGGGGCAGCGGGTGCTTGCGCTGAGGCCAGCGAGCCAACGGCTGCCAGCAACAGCGAACGGCGAAGGGCTTGGGCTGAATTCACCCGCATCACTCCTGGAGAAAAATGGACACAAGCCCAGCTTAATCAGGCGCAGCACAACGCGCATCGGGATTGATCCCGATCGGGTTTTTACGTAATGGATTACAGGTCATTGACAAACCGAAAAACCACCGACTTACAGCTCAGGGGCTGTTCAGCGCCGCAACTTAATTGACCCATCCAACAAGGTCAGCGTCGGTCGACCAAGGCGTGGGCGATGGTACCCAAGTCCACGTATTCCAGCTCGCTACCCGCGGGCACACCCCGGGCCAGTCGCGTGACTTTCAGCCCTTGCTGGCGAATCATTTCAGAGATCACATGGGCGGTGGCCTCGCCCTCGGCGGTGAAATTCGTCGCCAAGATCACCTCGGTCAACACCCCATCGCCAACACGTTGCTTGAGCTTGGCCAGGCCAATGTCGTGCGGGCCGATGCCGTCGAGCGGGCTGAGCTTGCCCATCAGCACAAAGTACAAGCCCCGGTAAGTGCCCGTGCGCTCGATGGCCGACTGGTCGGCCGGGGTTTCGATCACGCACAAGACGGTGCGGTCTCGGGCACTGTCCAGGCAGGTGTCGCACAACTCGGCCTCGGTGAAGGTGTGGCAGCTCTCGCAGTGGCGGATTTTTTGCACCGCATTGTCCAAGGCTGCTGCCAATTGCCGGGCCGTGGCCCGGTCGTTTTGCAGCAGCTGAAAAGCCATGCGCTGGGCCGACTTGATGCCCACCCCCGGCAAGCCCTTGAGGGCCTGCACCAATGTGGCAAGGGCGTGGGTGTCGGCCATGTTCAGGCGATCAGAAAGGCAGCTTCATGCCTGGGGGCAAACCGGCGGTGAGCTTGCCCATTTTTTGCTGCGAGACTTCTTCGGCCATGCGCACGGCGTCGTTGAAAGCGGCTGCCACCAAGTCTTCCAGCATGTCCTTGTCGTCGGCCAGCAAGCTGGGGTCGATGGTCACGCGGCGCACGCTGTGCTTGCAAGTCATCAGCACCTTGACCATGCCAGAGCCGGCTTGACCTTCCACCTCGACGAAGGCGAGTTCGTCTTGGGCTTTTTTCAGGTTGTCCTGCATGGCCTGGGCTTGTTTCATCAAACCAGCGAGTTGTCCTTTGTTGAACATGGGGTTTCCTTCAGTCAGAGTGGGTATGGGGGAGGTAAAAAATCAGATGATCTGGATGCTGCCGGGCACGATTTTGGCCCCGAAGTCGCGCACCATGGCCTGGACCAAGGGGTCGTTTTGAATGAGCTCTTGTGCGGCCACCATCTTTTCGGCGGCCTTCACGGCCAGGCGTCGTGCGGGGCTGTCGGTCACGGGGCCGACTTCGATGCCCAGTTTGACATCGCCATGGCCGGCAGCCAGCAAAGCAGCTTGCAAACGCTCACGGCTGGACGGGTGGTTGAGCGTCTCGCGCTCCACGCGCAGTTGCCAGTGGTCAGCGTCGCGGGCCAACAGCTGCGACTGCAGGGCCAACTCGCGCACCAGAGCCGTGATGGCCTCTTGCGCCATCAGGCCTTGCACCACCTCCAGCCAGACATCGCCCTCGGGCGTGGCCTGCACAGCCGGCGGTGCGGACAGCGTGGGCACATCGGCGCGTCCAGACGGGGCCTCGCGCACCGGCAAAACGCGCAGAGCGGGAGCAGCTTGACGAAGCTCGGGCACAGCAGCGAGTTCCACAGGCGTGTGGATGGCATGGACATCGGCGTAGTCGGTGGTGTCGGGCCAGTCCTCCCAAGGGGGCGGCTCAGACAGGGTCGGCTCGGCTTGCGCATGGCCGATGACAGGATCGGCGGGTGGCGCTGACGGCACAGGCCTGGCCAAGGGAGCAGCGATGGGTGCAGCGATGGGTGCAGCGATAGGTGCTGCAATGGGAGCAGCCATGGGTGGCGTGACCTGGTTGGGCGGGGTGGCTTGCGGGGCTGGCTTGGGCTGCGGGTCGGCAGCGACTGGCGCGGCAGCTCGGGCGGGCTCAGGGGTGGCCCGAGGGCTGGTCAGCGGGCTTTTTTTTTCCGCCGATCCCGCCTGGGGCTTAAAAGCCAGCAGGCGCAGCAGCACCATGGTCAGGGCCGAGTATTCGTCCGGGGCCAGGCCCAGCTCGTTTCGCCCGTGCAGGCACAGGCTGTAAAGCAATTGGGTTTCTTCGGCGGGCATGGCAGCGGCCAGCTCGGCCAGGCCCTGCGTGTCGGGGTCGTCACCGTCTTGCGCCATGCTGGGCACCATTTGCATCACCGCCATGCGCTGCAGCAGCATGGCCATGTCTTCAAGGGTTGCAGCGGCCGACACGCCTTGCAGGCGCAGGGCGTTGACCTGGTTCACCACCGCCGCGCCATCGCCTTCGGTCAAGGCACGGATCATGTGCAACACATGGCTGCGGTCCACACTGCCCAGCATTTGGCGCACGCCCGCTTCTTGCACCAAACCATTGCCAAAGGCGATCGCTTGGTCTGTCAGGCTCAGGGCGTCGCGCATGGAGCCGCGGGCGGCGCGGGCCAAAAGGCGCAGAGCCAGCGGTTCGGCGCTGAGTTGTTCGGCGGCCAGCACTTGCGTCAGGTGTTCAAACACCGTCTCGGGGGCCATGGGCCGCAAGTTGAACTGCAGGCAACGCGAGAGCACCGTCACCGGCACTTTTTGCGGATCGGTCGTGGCCAACACAAATTTCAAATACTCAGGGGGTTCTTCGAGGGTCTTCAACATCGCGTTGAAAGCATGCCCGGTCAGCATGTGCACCTCGTCGATCATGAAGACCTTGAAGCGCCCCTGCACGGGTTTGTAAACCGCCTGCTCCAGCAGGCTTTGCACCTCGTCCACGCCCCGGTTAGAAGCCGCGTCGAGCTCGGTGTAGTCCACAAAGCGCCCGGTATCGATGTCGCGGCAGGCCTGGCACACGCCACAGGGCTCGGCGGTGATGCCGCCCTGCCCGTCAGCGCCCTGGCAGTTCAGCGACTTGGCCAAAATGCGCGACACCGTGGTCTTGCCCACGCCCCGGGTGCCGGTGAACAAATAAGCGTGGTGCAAGCGTTGTTGCACCAAAGCATTGGTCAAAGCCTGCACCACGTGCTCTTGCCCCACCATTTCGGTGAAATTGCGGGGGCGGTATTTACGCGCGAGGACAAGGTAAGACATGGAATTGGATTCTATCGGGCCGGGGCGCTGGTTCTGGCAAGGTGGTTCCGACAAAATTCCTGACCCAGGGGCAAAGCCACGGCCAGCTCGCCTACAATCGTTCTCGACGGGCCTTCCCGCATGGTGAAGCGGCCAACCGGGTCAGGTGGGGAACCAAGCAGCCCTAACTGTGAATCCAGTGCCGGGGTCAAGGCTCGTCACCTTCTTTCAACTTTTTCCTTGTTGGACCCACACCAAGGAAAAATCACCCGCTTGATGGACGATTTATCCCTCAGCTTGCCACGATGAAGCGTTTTCTAATCGTCCTCGTTGCTCTGTGCTTGAGCTCATGGTCCATGGCGCAAAGTGATTTGCCTGCATGCCAGGGAACTGACACCACCAAATGGGACCAATGTATTGGCTCCGAGACATTCAATGTGGATGGCAAGATGGTCTCCCGGTATACGGGGGAATACGCGAACGGCTCCTTCCATGGTCAGGGCGCCATGAACTTCGCCAGCGGGTTGCGGTTTGTTGGGAACTTCAAGGCGGGTCTTCGTGAAGGCGAAGGGGTTGAGTACAACAAAGATGGCGGTGTTATTCGCTCAGGAAACTGGGAAGGACCGCTGAACAGGGCTTGGCCGATTGAAAACAACCGCTACCCCTTCAATTGGGAGGCCAATCTCGTTTCGACTGCATCTGCATTCGGAGATACGGCCCGAAACAAGCTTGAATCTTCACCCCTTGCGCCTGTGACAAACGTGAGCTACTCGGACATCGGAAAATGTCCTGTCAATTTTCGCTTGTTCTTCACTGACGGCAATCAAGCCTGCTTGACTGATTTTGGGCTGGCTGATGCCGTGCTCACAGGGACCCAAAAAACGGTCAAGAACTCACTGGACTCTCGCCCAGGCTCGATGCATATCACCACAGGCAATGCGAGTTGTCCTGCGTTGAGCAGCTATTTTGCTTTAGCAACAACCACCGGTTCCCATTCCGTCAATCGTCCACTAGTTCAGGGTGAATCCAAACAACGTTGCCAGCGCTTATTGGCTGACGAGGGCGTCAAAGAAACCCCAGACTGTCAATGCACCGAACTGATGGCCAACGGTAAAGTGGCCATGACCCGCGACGGTTTGCGCAACTTGGATGCGCGTTGGGCACGCCCTTCAACACCGCCCTCGCCGATGGCCGCGCCATCCCCACCCGCTCCAACAAGCGCGGTCACCGCCAGTCTGGCCACACCGCCCAACTTGCCGGACAACAGGCCTGCACAAGGTCAGAAAATTGGACAAGACCCACAAAAATCAGAGCCTTTGTCCGTTGGGTCTGTGACAAACGTGCGCTACCCGGACATCGGGAAATGCCCTGTCAACTTTCGTTTGTCCTTCACTGACGGCAGCCAAGCCTGCTTGACTGATTTTGGGCTGTCTGATGCCGTGCTCACAGGGACCCAGAAAACGGTCAAGAACTCACTGGACTCTCGCCCAGGCTCGATGCACATCACAACTGTCAACGCGAGTTGTCCGGCGTTGATCAGCTATTTTGCTTTGGCAAGAGGCACCGGGGGCGGTCTACCTGGTCCATCAGTTCAGATTGAATCCAAACAACGTTGCCAGCGCTTATTGGCTGACCAGGGCATCAAAGAGACCCCACAATGTCAATGCACCGAACTGATCACCAACGGCAGCGTGGCCATGACCCGCGACGGTTTGCGCAACTTGGATGCACGGTGGGCACGCCCTTCAACACCGTCCTCGCCGATGGCCGCGCCATCCCCAACCGTTCCTCCAAGCGCACCAACCGTCAGTCTGCCCAACCTGCCCACTCCGCCCAACTTGCCGGACAACCGACAAGCTGAAAATCAGAAGACGGCACAAGAGTTGGCGCAATTGGAGCAGCGTGTGCAGCAGGAGCGCTCCGACCGATTGAGGGAGTTGGCCGACGCCACGCAGGCCAAACGCGAGCTGGAAGATCGGCTGAGATCCGAAGCGGCTCTGCGCCAGCAAGAGCGCCAGGCACGCGAGTCCTCCGAGCAAAACATCAAATTAGATAAAGCTGAGCGCGATAGGCTTGCCGCAGAAAATGCACGTCTGCGCGCTGAGCTGGAGGCGGCCCGACAAACCAACGTCAAGCCCAATATGGCGTTTCGAAAGGCTCTGGTGATTGGGATTGACAACTACAAACATATCTCCCGTCTCGCAACGGCACGGGAGGATGCCCAAGCCATGGCCCGCTCCCTGACCACGGCCGGCTTCACCGTGTCTCAGTACCTCGATATCGGGGAGAAAGACATGCGGGCTGCGCTGCGCAAATTTGCCGCGGAGGTGGAGGGTGGCGATGAGGTGGCCTTCTTCTTTGCAGGTCATGGTGTTCAGCTTGGCGGCTTGAACTACCTGATCCCGATGGATGTCTCGGGCGAGAGTGAAGGGCAGTTGCGCGAGGATGCAATACCACTACAGCGCATTCTCGACGACATGAACGACAGAAAGGCCAAGTTGACCTTGGCTGTGATCGATGCCTGTCGCGACAACCCCTTCCGCGTGGCAGGCCGCAATATTGGCAATGTATCGCGGGGGCTGTCTCCCACCACGCCGGCCACCGGACAAATCGTCATTTTCTCTGCCGGTACTGGACAGCGGGCTCTGGACACCTTGGGCCCTCAAGACAAAGACCGCAACGGGGTTTTTACCCGTGTTTTTGCGCAGGAAATCCGCAAACGGGGTGTCACCATCGACCAAGTGGCCAGAACCGCAAGAACAGAGGTCGTACGGTTGGCCAGAAGCATCGGGCATGAGCAAGTTCCCGCCATCTATGACCAGCTGGTCGGAGAATTCATCTTGATGAAATGAAGTGCTGCTGGCGCGCTCAGGGGTGCGATCAATAGCCTGGACTAATTGGTGGTAGTTCAAGTCATCATCTGAACAGCGAATTCGAGTCTTCAATCTCGACATCAAACTTGGTCAACGCCCATCAACGGGTGATCATCACGATCTGCTCTGCGGCAATGCTCACTTCAAATTCAACCAGTTCACCGCCGGTCTGGAGCTTTGGAAAGCCCAAACCCACCACGTTGAAACGTCCAGGTTTGGCAGCAGGCACAGCGCCTTTGGAGAGAGCACCATCCCCGCGGGTCAAAGGCTTGCTTCCGTCGCAGACTGACACAAGAGCGGTCTCCGTCAATTCAACGGCTCGCACGCCGGCCAATTCTGATTTCTTCTTGACCGACAAGAGACGCCCCGCTTCATCCAAGAGGCGCACCGTTGAAAACTGAGGTGCCCAGCCTCCGGCATCCATGCGCCCAGCGGTAATACAAGTCGATGCCTGCACGCCATTTGACAAAAGACACGCCACTGCGGTCGACAAAAAAATCGACTTGAAGAGAAGATTGTTTGTGAATGCGGTCATCAGATATTCCGATCAAAAAGCACATTTGCATGCATCTTAAGTGACGGATAACAGCGGTCTCAGGACAAAGCCTGCGAGAGTTCGAAACATTCTCAAAAAATTCTTCCCCTTAAGGGCAGCGATGTCGTGTGCCGTGGAGTGACCGGAGCATCACGCCGCAACCGCCGTCTTAGCCCGGCGGCGGCACATCGCGGCCCAAGATGCGCTGCCCCAGCCATTTCAAACCCGCCCCCACGTCCATGCGCCGGCTTTGCTGCTGCGCCACGGGGTGAGCTTGGCCAGCTTGCAGTGGTGGGCCAATGTCAAAAGAAAACACATAGGCGGGCTCTTGCCCCATGCGCAAGTCGGTGACCACCAATTTGCCGTTTTGGTCAGCGACCTTGTAAAAACCGTCGGTGAAGCGCGCCAGGCGCTGCAGCTGGGGGTGATCGGCGTTTTGCGCCGCCAAGCGGGCACCGCGATCGTGGGCCACAAAGCGCATCGGCCTGTTGCCGTCCATCAGCGCATAAAACCCTTCGTGCATCCGCTCACCATCGAGCGCCACCACGCGCCACAGCAAGGTGCTCAAGGGCGCAGGCGTGACCAGCAGTTGCTGACTGGGCAAGCCCTGCGCCTGCAGCGACTCGCGGGCGTGCTGCGTGACCATGGCCTGGCCCAGCGCGCTCCAGGCCAAATAAGCGGTGCTCAAGCCCAGTGCCCAGCCATTGATGCGCAAAGCCCTGCCCACGGGTTTCACACGAAAAGCGGCCACCACCCCGACCAGCAAGGGCAGTGAATACGCCGGGTCGATGATGAACATGCTGCCCAGGCCATAGGCCTCGTCGCTGAATGGCTGAAACACCTGGGTGCCATAAATCGTCATCAGGTCCAGCAAGGGGTGGGTGACCAGCGCCAGCATGAGCGCCCACCACCAGCGGCCATACAAGCGGGCCTGGTGGTGGATGCGGCTGACCAGCCAGGCCATGGGGAAGGCAAAGAGCGTCAGCAACAACAAGGCATGCGTCTCGGCACGGTGCCGAATCATGTTCAGAATCGGGTCGCCGTGGTCGAGCAACACGTCCAGGTCGGGCAGCAAACCTGCCACACCGCCCCATACCGCCGATTTCCAAAGCGCCGTGCGACGCCCCATGACGGCCACGCCGATCGAGGCGCCCAAAAGAACTTGTGTAAGGGAATCCATGGATTTTTTTGGAAATTTGACGCAGGCCAACACAATAGCGGCTTTGGCAAGGCCTGTGGCCTACCGGGTCGAACCGACTCAGCCTCAAGCAGTGATGCCCCCAATGCGCTGAAGCCCTTGGCTTGGCGAGATAATGTGGACTGTTTGTGTTTTGCACCTTGACCGAGCCTTTGCCATGACCACCACCGCCACCTCCTCCTCTGTCGCTCACACCCAGATTCCTCCAGTCATGGCTTGGACCGATTCACTACACACGGGCGACGCCCGCATGGACGAGACGCACCGGGAATTCACGGACATGATCAACCAGATTTTGGCAACGCCTGAAGACGCGCAGCTGCCAGTTTACAAAGCGTTTCTGGCCCATACGGTCGAGCACTTTGAACAAGAAGAGCGCTGGATGCTGGCCACCGGTTTTTCGGCCGACAACTGCCACGCCGAACACCACGCGACCATTTTGGAAACCATGCGCGTGGTCGAAGCCCATTACCTGGACAGCGACAAAACCATCATCACCCGCATGGCCGAGGCGCTGGCCGAATGGTTTCCCGGTCACGCGGGCAGCATGGACGCGGGCCTGGCGGCGCACCTGAAGTCGGTGGGTTTTGACAGCGAGAGCGAAACCCTGGCCGACCCTTTGGCCATCCAAAACGTGACCATGTCGGGCTGCGGCAGCGTCAGCTGCAGTTAAAACTCAGCTGAAAACATTTCTTGCATGGGCCGTGCCCTCATTCGAGTTTGATGCTGGCGGCCTTGATGACCTGCGCCCATTTGTCGATTTCTGCCTTTTGAAAGTTCATCACTTGCTCTGGCGTCATGACCGATGGCTGCATACCCAAGCCTTTGATGCGTTCTTGCATCTCGGACGATTGAATGATCTTGAGGATCTCCCCGTGCAACCTGTCGACAATGGCTTTGGGCGTGCCGGCTGGCGCAAATAAGGCCTGCCAGGACGCCACTTCAAAGCCTTGCGTTCCAGGCCAGCCGGATTCTGCCACCGTGGGCACATCGGTCAAAGTGTCTGTCAGGCGTCTCGATGAAGTCACCGCCAGCGCTCTGAGCTTGCCACTTTGGATATGGGCCCCCGCCACCACCGTGGTGTCGAACATGAAGTCCACTTGTCCGCCCATCACATCTTGGATCGCGGGCGCACTGCCCTTGTAAGGGACATGGGTGAACTTCACATCACCTTTGAACGCCAACAACTCTTGGGCCAAATGCTGAGATGTGCCGTTGCCCGCCGATGCACCGGTCAGCTTGCCCGGGTTGGCTTTGGCCGCCGTCATCAAATCACGCAGTGTTTTATAGGGACTGTTGGCGGCCACCACCAGCACCACAGGGTTGGTGCCATACAGATAGACGGGTGTGAAGGACTTGATCGGGTCGTAGCCCAGTTTGGGGTAAAGACTCACATTGATCGCGTGCGAGCTGATGGTGCCGCCCAGCAAATGGTGTCCATCTGCTGGGGCGCGGGATGCCACTTCAGAACCCACACTGCCGCCTGCGCCGCCTCTGTTTTCAATCACCAAGGTGGTGCCCAGCGCCGTGCCCAGTTTTTGCGACACCAGGCGCGCCAGGATATCGGTCGTCCCACCCGCCGGAAAAGCCACCAGGTAATTGATCGGCTTGGAAGGCCAAGCTGCCGTTTGGCTGAAAGCCGTTGGGGCCAACAGGCCTGCGGCGCAAGCCACCGAGGTTTGCAGAAAATATCGACGCTGTGTCATGGAGGTCTCCTGGTTGATGTCTTAGGTGATGGGGGCCGGATTGAACAACACCAATGCATTGTGCAGCTTCCAGTGTTCGGCCCAGGTTTTGCGGCCACTGGCCACGTCCAGCAGCATGCGAAACAGCGCCCAGCCCATGTCTTCGATGCTGAGGCCTTCATCGGCGATGCGCCCCGCATTGATGTCCATCAGGTCATGCCAGCGCCGGGCCAAATCGCTGCGCGTGGCCACCTTGATGACGGGGCACTCGGCCAGTCCGTAAGGCGTGCCACGCCCGGTGGTGAAGACATGCACATTCATGCCCGCCGCCAACTGCAGCGTGCCGCAAATGAAGTCGCTGGCTGGTGTGGCCGCAAACACCAAGCCCTTTTGGTCGGGCCGCAACTTTTCGCCCGGCGCCAACACATGCGAGATCGCCGCCGTGCCGCTCTTGACGATGGAGCCCATGGCCTTTTCGGCGATGTTGGACAAGCCGCCCGCCTTGTTGCCTGGCGTGGTGTTGGCGCTGCGGTCTACCCGTCCGCGTTCCAGATAACGGTCGTACCAGTCGAGCTCGCGCACAATGGCCTGGGCCACTTCTGGTGTCGCAGCGCGCTGCGTGAGTTGCTCCACCGCATCACGCACTTCGGTGTTTTCGCTGAACATCACGGTGGCCCCAGCGCGCACCAGCAAGTCAGCCGCAAAGCCCACCGCCGGGTTGGCGGTGACCCCAGAAAACGCATCGCTTCCGCCACACTGCACGCCCACCACCAAGTGGCTGGCGGGCACTGTCTCGCGCCTTCGGGCGTTCAGCCGCTCCAGATGCGGACGCGCGCTTTGCACGATGCTGTCCAGCATCGACATGAAGCCCACATGCTGCGCGTCTTGCAGGCAAACCGTGTCGGGCCCACCCGCAGGGTCACGCGCATCGGTGATCGGGAAACTGCCGGGGGGCAGCAAGCGCTCAGGTTGCAGCTTTTCGCACCCCAAACTGACCACCATAACCTCGCCCCCAAAATTGGGATTCAAGCTGATGTTGCGCAAGGTCCGGATCGGAATGATGGCGTCGGGCGCGTCGATGGCCACGCCACAGCCGTAGCTGTGCTCCAGACCCACCACGTCGTCCACATGCGGGTACAAGGGCAACAACTCGTCCTTGATGCGGCGCACAGCTTGTGACACCACACCCGCCACGCACTGCACGGTGGTGGTGATGGCCAAGATATTGCGCGTGCCCACCGAGCCATCTGCATTGCGGTAACCCTCAAAGGTGTAACCGGTCAGTGGCGCTTGCACAGGCGCCGCCACGGTGGCCATGGGCAGGCCCTGCAACTCGCGGGCAGCCGGCATTTGCAGCAAACGCTCGTGCACCCAGCGCCCCGCTGCGATGTCTTGCAAAGCATGTCCAATGGGCACGTTGTAGCGCCGCACCACGTCGCCTTGCGCCAAAGCCACGAGCGCCACTTTGTGGCCCTGAGGCACTTTGTCCAGCAAGACCAGGCCCCCTTCAAGCAGGGTACCGGCAGGCAACCCGCCCTCATTGACCACAATGGCCACGTTGTCGGCCGGGTGCATGCGTACCAAACGCGGCTGAGCGGCGGATTTCGTTTCGCTCATGCCAGTATCTCCACCCAGTTCGGGCCCTGCCCCACCGGCAGGCGTTGGCGCAGCGTCAATTGGCCCGTCTCGCGGTCGATCTCATAACGGCTAAGGTGTTGTGACAGCTGGCCCACCACCAACAAGTGTTGGCCTGTCGCATCGATGGCAAAACCCCGGGGCTGGGCTTCAACCGCCGTATGCCCTCTGGGTAAGATGTGACCCGTGACCGCGTCTACAGCGAAGTGCGCCAGGGTGCTGGAAGTTCGCTCGCTGGTGTACAGATAACGCCCATCGGGCGTGAGGTGCAAATCTGCCGCCCAAGGGTTGCCCGTGAAGCCCGGCGGCAAAATGTCCACGCTGCTTTGCACGCTGCTCAATCGACCCTGCTGGGCGTCCCAGGCCAGCACGTCCACCGTGCCATCCAGCTCATTGAGCAGATAAACAAATCGGCCTGCTGGGTCAAACCGAAAGTGCCGAGGCCCTGCACCAGCCCGTGCATGCCAAGTGGATGCAGGCGTCAGGCGGCCTGTCTCGGCATGGAATGCGTACACCATGAGTTCGCCACTGCCCAGGCTGGTGGCCAAGACATAACGGTTGCAAGGCGAAGCCACGATGGCGTGGGCATTGGGGCCCGTGGGCACCACCTGCTGCACAGCGCCCACAGTGCCATCGGGCTGCACCGGGCTCACGGTGAGCTGGTGCCCGGGGTAGGAGGCGGCCAGCAAAAATCGCCCTGCGGTGTCAGTGCCCACATAGGCCATGCTGGCAGGCAAAGGCGACTCACCCACCCGGCGAAGATCACGGCTTTGCGGGTCAATGGCCAGACTGACCACCGCCACCGGATCGCTGCGGCGGGCCGCATACAGCATGTGCTGCGAGGGGCTGATGGCCATGGGCATCAGGTTGCCGCCCACGGGCACGGTGTTTTGCAGCTGCAGCTCACCACGGGCCGCCATGTGCAGCACCGAGATGTCACCGCTGTCGGCATTGGAAACATAAACATGGGCCATGGGGTCACATTTTCTGAAAATGGTTCAAAAGCTGCGCCGTCAAGCCTCAAAACCATAAAGCTGAGCAGGGTTGTCAACCAAGATGCGTTGCAGGTCAGCATCATGCGCAACCCAATTGGGCAAAAGGTTCAGCAAGACGGCATTGGAGGGCACTGGGTGTTGGTTGGGGTGGGGCCAATTGCTTGCCCACAAGCAGCGCTCGGGGTAATGGGCGGCCAGATAACGCGCCAGCAAACCCACATCATCGTAATGCGGCGCGCCCTGGCACGAAGTCTCATAAGGTGCAGACAGTTTGACCCACACGCGGCCCGTGTCCAGCAAACGACAAAGGTCCTGAAACGCCGGGTCGTCTGTGCCTGCAGGGGGCACCAGAAATTTCCCGGTGTGATCGATCACCAACGGCACGTTCAGGCTTTGCAAAAGCGGCAAGCGCTGCACAAACTCGCAGCCATTGAACTGCACATTCAAATGCCAACCCCAAGGCCGCACCTTGTCTGCCATGGGGGCCAGCGCGTCCCAGCCCAACAACCCGCCTGGGAACATCATCATGCGAACACCCCGCACCCCCGCAGCATGCAAAGCCTGCAATTCGGTGTCGCTCACCTGCACCGGCACCATGGCCACAGCGCGGGCGCGACCGCCCATGCTGGCCACGGCGGCCAAGGTGCAGCGGTTGTCAAAACCATAGCCCGTGGGCTGTACCACCACCACACGCGTCAAACCCAGCGCTGCCTGGATTTGGGCATAGTCATTCATGGGCGCATATGGCGGCTTGAAAGTGGCCGTGGACGCCAAGGGGTAGGCCTCGTCATAGGCGTGGATGTGGCAGTCACAAGCCCCCGGGGGCACAGAAAAAGAAACGGCGGTCATGGCGTCACCCGATCCAACCAACGTTGCGCATGTGCCGGATTGACCGCGCCGTGGGGCATTCGCCCTTGCAAAATGTCTGTCGTTTGCACCACGGTTTCCAGCGCCTGATGGGCAATGGCCTGGGGTGTCAAACCGCCCACATGGGGCGTGGCGATCACACGGGGGTGCCGTGCCAGTTCGGGGGAAGGCATCTGGTCAGCGGCACGGCCCACATCGAGTGCGGCACCTGCCAAAAGGCCTTTGTCCAAGGCGTGCAACAAAGCCTGCTCGTCGACCAGTTGGCCGCGCGATGCGTTGATGAAAAACGCCGTGGGTTTCATGAGCGACAAGGCTTGGGCATTGATCAGGTTTTCTGTTTCGGGCGTCGCCGGGGCCAGGCACACCACATGGTCTGCACGGGCCAGCAGTTCATTCCAGTCCACCGATTGCACGGCCGGGTCTTTCGGCACCAGATAAGGGTCGTACACACACACCCTCATGCCAAAAGCCTGCGCCAATCGGGCCACATGGCGACCGATTTCGCCATACCCGATGATGCCCACACAGGCACCCCGCAGCTCAAGCCCCATGCGGGGCTCTACAGTCTGGCCTTGACGGTAAGCAGCCGTGGCCGCAGTGATGTGGCGACTCAAATCGATCATGACGCCCAAGACCCATTCCGCCACAGACGGGCCAAATCCGGGGCTGGCGCGCGTGACCAGTACGCCTTGACGGCTGGCCGCCGCCACATCGATGGTGCGAATGTCGACGGCGCAGCGGACAGCTGCCAGCAAGCCTGGCACAGCGGCAAAAAAATTAGCATCCAGCGCCGTCTGCCGGTAGGCAATCAACACTTCGCAGCCTTGGGCAGCTTCCGTCAGCTCGGCGGTCGACCAATCATGCGCATCGGGGTTCAGCTTGACGCGGGCCACTTGCCGCAAATTGGCCAACGCCTGCTCACCAAAATAGGTGTGCAGGCGCGGGCTAGGGTGGGTGACCAGCACCGTGGGCAAGGCCATGGCTGCTTTTTTACAGGCCCATGCTGCGAGGCAGCCACAGTGAAATTTGCGGCACATACGTGACCAGCACCAGCACGAACAACAGGATCACAAAGAACGGCTTCATGGCCCTGACGACTTGCTCGATCTTGAGCTTGGCCACCGCACTGCCGACAAACAGCACCGCCCCCACGGGTGGCGTGATCAGCCCAATGCCCAAGTTGACCATCATGATCATGCCAAAGTGAACCGGGTCCACCCCGATGGTTTTCATGACCGGCAACAAGATCGGGGTGAGGATCAGGATCAAGGGCGCCATGTCCATCAAGGTGCCCAACACCAGCAGCATGATGTTGACGCACAACAAAATCACCCAAGGTTCGCTGCTCAAGGCCGTGAAGAGCGCGGTGATCTTCAGCGGAATCATCATCAAGGTCATGATGTAACCGAAGCTCGCGGCAAAGCCAATCAGGATCATCACGATCGTGACGGTCTTGACAGTTCGGTGCATCAGCTTGGGCAGGTCTTTCCACTTGTAATCGCGGTAAATGAACATGGTCACAAAAAAGGCCCACACCACGGCGATCGAGGCCGATTCGGTGGCCGTGAATACGCCACTCAAAATGCCGCCCAAGATGATGCCCATGGTGGCCAGCCCCCACAACGCGTCAACACAAATCTTGAGGGCTTCCTTCAGGGGAATCACGCGTCCTTTGGGATAGTTTTCGCGGCGCGCCACATACAGGCAATACATCGCCAGGCTAAAGCCGAGCAGCAACCCGGGAAACACCCCGGCCATGAACAATGCCGCCACCGACACCGTGCCCCCTGCAGCCATGGAATAAATGACCGCATTGTGGCTGGGCGGGATCAGGATGGCCTGCACCGAGCCACTCACCGTCACGGCCGTAGCAAAAGGCCGGGGGTAACCGTTTTTTTCCATCTCAGGGATCATGACCGAGCCAATCGATGCTGTGTCGGCCACCGACGAGCCGGAGATGGCCCCGAAAAATGTGGAGGCCAAAATATTGACCAGCGACAAGCCGCCGCGCACAAAACCGATCAGCACACCGGCAAACGCCACCAAGCGCCGCGACATGCCGCCCTCGGCCATGATCGCGCCCGCCAACACAAAACAAGGAATGGCCAACAAGGAAAATTTGTTGACGCCGCTGGCCATCTGGATCATCACCGCATCCAGCGGCAAGTCAATCCACAAGGCCCCCAACAAGGCCGCCATGCCCAAGGCATAAGCCACAGGCATGCCCAACAACATCAAGACCACAAAACTGCCAATGAGAACCAATGCATCCATGATCAGATCGCCTCCGCCGATGTGGGGCCTTCGTGGTCAAAAACCACCACGGCACGGTCATGTGCAGGCCCCCAAAACAACACCTCCAGCACAAACACCAGGGTGAAGAATGCCCCCAAGGGCAACGGCATGTAGGTCCAGCCTACGCCTAGCCACGGTAATTCAGCCAAGGTTTGCCCCATGGTCCCCATGACCAGCTTGCCGCCCCACACGACCACAAAACCACAAATGACCAACATCAAAATGTGCACCAGTAAGGCGCCGATTTTTTGCACGCCAGCTGGCAAATGGTCCACCAGCATGCCCACGGCAATGTGAGCACCGGCTCGGTAACCCGCCGCCGCCCCCATGAACGTGAAGGTCACCATCAGCAAGACCGCCACCGGCTCTGGCCAGCTCGAGCCCGTACCCAGGACATAGCGGGCGAAAACGCCCCATGGAATGATCAGGCTCATCGCCAAAATCGACAGGCCTGAAATCCAAATGCAGAACAGGTAAAGGCGGTCAAAGAAACGCAACATATTCCAAAATCCTCGCGGACGAGCTCATCAAAACCAAAGGGACGGGGAGCACCCCGTCCCCTCTCGTGCAGCGGCGTCTAAGGCCGCTGCAAGCGGATCACTTGACTGCTTCGATGCGCTTCATCAGGTCGGCGTATTGCGCGCCGTATTTGGCACGCACAGGGGCAGTGGCGTCATAAAAGGGCTTTTTGTCAACAGACTTGAACTGAATGCCAGCGGCCTGCAGTTTGGTCGAATACTCGGTCACGCTCTTGTCCCACAAGGCACGCTGCTCCAATTGCGCCTCACCAGAAAACTTCATCACACTGGCTTGGTCGGCTGGGCTCATTTTGTCCCAAGTGACCTTGGACATGACGAAAATTTCAGGAATGATCAAGTGCGTGGTCTGGGTGTAAAACTTAACGCCAGTGGAGTACTGGTTAGAGGTAAACAATGTCGGTGGGTTGTTTTCTGCACCGTCTACCACGCCGGTTTGCAGCGCACTGTACACATCGTTGTGGCCCATGCTGATGCCGTTGCCGCCCATGGCGTTCATGGTGTCAACAAACAGCGGGTTGCCCATCACGCGAATCTTCAGGCCCTTGAGGTCAGCCGGGGTTTTGATTTCTTTTTTGGTGTAGAGACTGCGCGAGCCGCTGTCCATAAAGCCCAAGGCCACCAGTCGGGCCGGGCTTTTGGTGATTTTTTCCAAAATCTCCTTGCCCACAGGCCCGTCGATCACGGCCCGCATGTGCGCCTCATCGCGGAACACAAAGGGCATGTTGAACACGTTCACATCGGGCACCACCGGCCCCAAAATACCCAATGAAATGCGGGCAATCTGAATCGCGCCAACCTGGGTTTGCTCCACCACTTCTTTTTCAGAACCCAAGACGCCGCCTGGGAACATTTGCAGCTTGAAGCGGCCATTGGTGGCGGCTTCAAGCTTTTTACCCATGTTTTCAACCGCCACCACGTTGGGATAGCCCGCGGGATGGACATCCGAGGCCTTCAGCACGGTTTGTGCGGAAGCCATTGGGGTCATGGTCATGGCCAGCACTGCGGCGGCCGCTGAGGAAAGCAGGTTTCTGCGAAAGTTCATGGGGGTCTCCTGTGAAAGTTTGGGGGCAATGGGCATCAACTGAAACATTGAAAACTCAACATCAAGTCATCAGTTGTCGTACAATTGGCCACATGATTATCGTTGAGCTTCGACATTCGGACAGCTAGGGATTACCCATGGATGCCACGACACTCTCATTGAAAAAGCCTGGCGGCCTGGCGGTACAGCTGGTCCACGCCACGACCGAACAAATCCGCAGCGGTCGTCTCAAAGCTGGCGACAAATTGCCGACCGAAGCGGCCATCATGAAAGATTTTGGCGTGAGCCGCACCGTGGTGCGCGAAGCGATTTCGCGGCTGCAGGCCTCAGGCTGGGTCGACACGCGCCACGGCATTGGCACCTTTGTCCTGCCCAAGAGCGAGCACCCGTCTTTTCGCATCAGCCCCGAGCAAATGGGCACCCTGCGAGAGGTCATTGCCCTGCTTGAATTTCGCATCAGCGTGGAAACTGAAGCCGCCGCTTTGGCTGCAGTGCGCCGCACGCCAGATGATTTGTCTGAATTGAGGTTGTCACTTCAAGCCTTCAATAGCGCCCTGGAAGAAGGCCGCGACGCCGTGATGGCAGACCATCAGTTTCACCAGGGCATTGCCCGAGCCACCCAAAACCACCACTTCGTCGACCTGATGCATTCCATGGGTGCGGGCGTCATTCCTCGCGCACGGATCAGCGGCATCCTGACCACCGACCCGGAGCGGCAAAACTATTTGCGCCGCGTGAACCAGGAACACGAGAGCATCTACAACGCCATTGCCGACCAAGACGTGGAAGCCGCCAGGGCCGCCATGCGCACCCACTTGGCCAACAGCCGAGAACGCCTGCGCAAGAGCGACCCCGACAGCCCGGGTTGAATCAACGCTGCGCATCACCCACGTTTTCCCCAATGGCCAATACGCCATTAAGTTGTACGATGTCTATTGACTAGGCCCTTTACACCATGACTCCCCATCACACCCCCACCATCACCCGCATGCAGGTGATTCCCGTGGCAGGCCATGACGGCATGCTGATGAACCTCAGTGGTGCCCACGGCCCGTTTTTCACCCGCAACATCGTCATCCTGACCGACTCGTCGGGCCACACAGGCCTGGGCGAAGTGCCCGGCGGCGAAAAAATCCGCCAGACGCTGGAAGACGCCCGCCCCTTGGTCGAAGGTCAGCCGATTGGCCATTACAACGCTGTGCTGCAGACCATGCGCCAGCAGTTTGCCGACCGCGACAGCGGCGGCCGGGGCCAGCAGACCTTTGACCTGCGCACGACCATCCACGCCGTCACGGCCGTGGAAAGCGCCCTGCTCGACCTGCTGGGCCAGCACCTGAATGTGCCGGTGTGCGCCCTGCTCGGCGAAGGCCAACAGCGCAACCGCGTACAAATGCTGGGCTATTTGTTTTATGTGGGCGACCGCCAGCAAACCGACCTGCCCTACCGAAGTGAGCCGGATCAAGCCGACGACTGGCTGCGCCTGCGCCACGAAAAAGCCATGACCGCCGATGCGGTGGTGCGCCTAGCCGAAGCCGCACAAGCGCGTTACGGCTTTCAAGACTTCAAGCTCAAAGGCGGCGTGCTGCGCGGCGAAGAAGAAGTCGAAGCCGTGGTGGCGCTGCACGAGCGCTTTCCCAAGGCACGCATCACGCTCGACCCCAATGGTGGCTGGCTGCTCAAAGACGCGATTCGTTTGCTGCGAGACCACCGCAGCACCATGGCCTATGCCGAAGACCCCTGCGGCGCAGAAGGCGTTTTTTCAGGCCGCGAAATCATGGCCGAATTCCGCCGCGCTACCGGCTTGCTGACGGCCACCAACATGGTGGCCACCGACTGGCGCGAGATGGCGCACAGCATTCAGCTGCAGTCAGTCGACATTCCACTGGCCGACCCGCATTTTTGGACGCTGCAAGGCTCGGTGCGCGTAGCGCAGCTGTGCCAGATGTACGACCTGACCTGGGGCTCGCACTCCAACAACCACTTCGACATTTCGCTGGCCATGTTCACCCAGTGCGCCGCTGCCGCGCCGGGCAAAGTCACCGCCATTGACACGCATTGGATCTGGCAAGACGGGCAGTTCCTCACCAAAGACCCTTTGCAAATTAAAGACGGCTACCTCGATGTGCCCGCCAAACCGGGCCTGGGCATCGAGGTGGACACGGACGCGGTGATGAAAGCAAACCAGCTGTACCAGCAGCACGGCCTGGGCGCCCGCGACGACGCCATCGCCATGCAGTACCTGATCCCCGGCTGGAAATTCAACAACAAGATGCCTTGCATGGTGCGCTGAGCACCCGGGCCATTCACATCAAAGGAAAACACCATGGACATGCCCATCAACCATTTCAAACACGCGATCCAATCCGGTCAAAAGCAGATCGGCTTGTGGTCGCACCTTTGCAGTAACATCAGCACCGAAATCCTGGCGCACTGCGGCTTTGACTGGCTGCTGCTGGACATGGAGCACTCGCCCAACGACTTGCCCGAAATCGTGGCGCAGTTGCAAGCCATGAAGGGCAGCCCCACCACACCAATAGTGCGCCCACCGTGGAACGACATGGTGACCTTCAAGCGCTTGCTGGATGTGGGCGTGCAAAGCCTGTTGGTGCCGTACATTCAGACCGAAGAAGAAGCCCGTCAAGCCGTTTCTTATACCCGTTACCCACCGCACGGCGTGCGCGGTTATGCGGGTGCGCCCCGTGCCAGCCACTATGGCCGCGTGAAGGGCTATGCCCATCACAGCAGCGAAGAAATTTGCCTGTTGCTGCAAGTCGAAACCGTTCTGGGCCTGCAAAACATCGAAGCCATTGCGAATGTCGATGGCGTGGATGGCGTGTTCATCGGCCCTGGTGACTTGTCCGCCGCTTTAGGTCACTTGGGTAACCCCAAGCACCCCGATGTGCTGAAAATCATTGACGAATCCATTGCCCGCATCCGCGCTTGCGGCAAAGCCGCAGGCATCCTCACGGGGGACGAAGCCCTGGCCAAACACTATGTTGAGCAAGGCTGTCTGTTTGTGGCCGTGGGCGCTGACCAAAACGTGTTACGCGACAGCGCCACGGCACTGGCGGGTCGTTTCAAATCCTGAATCTCAAAAAACCCCATGCTCAACACACCCGCCTCCCCCATTCGATTTCCGCGCCTGCTCCTCACGGGTGCGGGTGGCAACCTGGGCAAAGAGCTTCGCCCCCGCCTGAAAGACTATTGCGACGTGCTGCGTGTGAGCCACCGCCGTGAACTGGACCCAGCGAGTGCGGGCGAAGAGGTGCAACTCGCATCACTCGAAGACAAAGACCAGATGATGGCCTTGCTCGAAGGCGTGAACGCGGTGGTGCACATGGGCGGCGTCTCGACCGAACAGCCTTGGGAGCCGATTTTGGCGGGCAACATCGTGGGCATGGTCAATCTGTACGAAGCTGCCCGCCTGCAAGGGGTCAAGCGCATCGTGTTTGCCAGCTCCAACCATGTGACCGGCTTTTACCGCCAAGACGAGGTCGTCAACACCCGCATGCCACCTAAGCCCGACGGGTTTTATGGCCTGTCCAAAGCCTTTGGCGAAGACCTGGCCCAACTGTATTGGGACCGTTGGGGCATCGAGACCGTGAGCCTGCGCATTGGCTCCTCGTATGCCGAACCCAAAGACCGCCGCATGCTGGCCACTTGGTTGAGCTTTGACGACCTGGAGCGCCTGGTGGTGGCGGCCCTGACCGCGCCCATCGTGGGCCACAGCATCATTTACGGCATGTCCGACAACCAGACCACCTGGTGGGACAACACCCATGCCAAACACCTTGGCTACCGCCCTCTGGATTCGTCCGACGTGTTCCGCCCTTCCGTGGAAGCACGCCAACAAAGCATCGACATACAAGACCCTGCAGCCATCTACCAGGGCGGGGCTTTTGTGAAAGCCGCCCCTCACGGCTGAAACACACCGCAAGAAAATTCAAACCTGCTGTCCCAAGTTTCACACCCAGGGCGCTCCCCAGCGGCTACGATTCGGGCCAACCTATATTGGAAAACTCTCAGGAGACCCCTCATGTCCGTGATCACCACCATAGAAGACCTGCGCGTTTTGGCCGAAAAGCGCGTACCGCGCATGTTTTATGACTACGCGGACAGCGGCTCTTGGACCGAAAGCACCTACCGGGCCAACGAAAGCGACTTCCAGAAGATCAAGCTGCGCCAGCGCGTAGCCGTCAACATGGAAAACCGCAGCACCGCCAGCACCATGGTGGGCGAGCAAGTCGCCATGCCGGTGGCCATTGCGCCCACGGGCCTGACAGGCATGCAGCATGCCGATGGCGAAATCCTGGCCGCCCGCGCTGCCAAAAAATTTGGCGTGCCTTTCACCTTGTCCACCATGAGCATCTGCTCCATCGAAGACGTCGCTCAGCACGCCGGTGAAGGCTGTTGGTTTCAGTTGTACGTGATGAAAGACAGGGGCTTCATCGAGCGCTTGATTGACCGCGCCAAAGCCGCCAACTGCGGCGCGCTGGTGCTCACACTGGACTTGCAAATTCTGGGTCAGCGTCACAAGGACCTGAAAAACGGCCTTTCTGCGCCACCCAAACTGACGATCGCCAACATGATCAACATCGCCACCAAGCCCCGCTGGGCCTTGGGCATGCTGGGCACATCGCGTCGCCAGTTTGGCAACATCGTGGGCCATGTCACGGGCGTGGCTGACATGAGCAGCCTGTCTTCGTGGACCGCCTCGCAGTTTGACCCCGGCCTGAACTGGGGCGATGTGGAGTGGATCAAAAAGCGCTGGGGCGGCAAGCTCATATTGAAGGGCATTCAAGACGTGGATGATGCCCACATGGCGGTGCAATCGGGTGCCGACGCCCTCATCGTCAGCAACCATGGCGGCCGTCAGCTGGACGGCGCGCAGTCCAGCATCGAAGCCCTGCCCGCCATCGTGGATGCCGTGGGCCAAAGCATCGAAGTTCACATGGACGGTGGCATCCGCAGCGGCCAAGACGTGGTGAAAGCCCGCGCCCTGGGTGCCAAGGGCGTCTACATTGGCCGATCTATGCTGTATGGCCTGGGTGCCATGGGCGAAGCAGGCGTGACCAAAGCGCTGGAAATCATCCACAAGGAGCTGGACCTGACCATGGCCTTTTGCGGTCGAACGCAAATGGACACGGTGGACAAGAGCATCTTGCTGCCAGGCACCTTTCCTACAGGCCGGTAAGCAGGCGCGGCCAGGGGTTGGGCAAGGCCAAAACCCATTGGGGCCGCGCTATGCTTAGCGGGTGACTGCTTCACCCGTTTCAAGCGCCATGGCCCTGCCTATTCGACGCATCGCCCACCTCGACATGGACGCTTTTTACGCGTCTTGCGAGTTGCTGCGCTACCCGCAGCTCAAGGGCTTGCCCGTGGTCATTGGCGGCGGCCGCCGCAAGGAAGACGACCTGCTGGGCAAGCTGCAGGCCGCCTACCCCGATGGCGAATGGAACGCAGAGACCTTTGCCGAGCGGCTGGACCTCATTCCGGTGGACTTTTGCCCGCGCATCGAGGGCTACACCGGGCGCGGCGTGATCACCACCGCCACTTATGCGGCGCGGCAGTTCGGCATCGGCTCGGCCATGGGGCTGATGAAAGCCGCCAAGCTCTGCCCACAAGCCATTTTGTTGCCGGTGGACTTTGAGCGTTATCGGCACTATTCGCGCACCTTCAAAAGCATCATTCTGGACATCGCCCCCGTCATGCAGGACCGGGGTGTGGACGAGGTTTACATCGACTTTACTGATGTGCCCGGCGGCCAGCGCGAGGGCGGGCGGGTGCTGGCACGGCTGATCCAAAAAAGCATTTTTGACGCCACGGGCCTGACCTGCTCAATTGGTGTGGCGCCCAACAAACTCATCGCCAAGATGGCCAGCGAGTTCAACAAACCGAACGGCATCTCCATCGTGCACGAGGCCGATCTGCAAACTCTGATTTGGCCGCTGGCTTGCCGCAAGATCAACGGCGTGGGCCCCAAGGCCGATGAAAAGCTCAAAGGCTTTGGCATTCAAACCATTGGCGATCTAGCGGAGCGCGAGCCGCACTGGCTGGTGGAGAACTTTGGCAAAAGCTACGGCGCTTGGCTGCACGAAGCGTCTTGGGGTCGCGACGACCGCCCACTGGAAACCGATAGCGAACCCGTCAGCATGAGCCGCGAAACCACCTTTGAGCGCGACCTGCACGCTGTGCGCGACCGCGCCGAATTGAGTGCGGTGTTCACGCGTTTATGCGAACAAGTGGCCGCCGACTTGCAGCGCAAAGGCTACGAAGGCAAAACCATCGGCATCAAGCTGCGGTATGACAACTTCCAGGCTGTGACGCGGGATCAGACCCTGACCGAGTACACCGCCGACGCCAAGCAAATACGCCTGATCGCAGGCCAAAGCCTCAAAAGGGTAGACCTGTCACGCCGCCTGCGCTTGCTGGGGGTGCGGGTGGGCTCGCTGGTCAAAGCCGGGACAGCGCAGCCCCCCATCGCCGCTTACAGTGAAACACCCGATCAAGACCCTCCTCAAGTGAATGACCATGAACAAGCTGAACTGCTTTTCCCTCTCGACTGAAAATCACGTTGCCCACCTGGTGATGAACCGCCCCGAGGCGATGAACACCATGCACCCCACCTTCTGGCGCGAGCTGCACGAGGTGCTGACCGACATCCACAAAGCGGGCACCGCCCGGGCGCTGGTGATCTCGAGCACGGGCAAACACTTCAGCGCCGGCATGGACCTGCAAACATTTAGCAGCGCCATCCAGATGGATGACAGCAGCGCCGAAGGCCGCTCGGCCGTGTACGACGTGCTGACCGACATGCAGCACACCTTCACCCTGCTCGAAGAGCTGCGCATCCCGGTCATTGCGGCTATCCACGGCGGCTGCATTGGCGGCGCGGTGGACATGGTGACCGCCTGCTGCATGCGCTATGCCTCAGCCGACGCGTTCTTCTGCATTCAGGAAATCAACATCGGCATGGTGGCCGACGTGGGCACCTTGCAGCGCCTGCCCAAGCTGCTGCCCATGGCCTTGGTCAAAGAACTGGCCTACACGGGCAGGCGCCTCAGCGCCGACAAAGCCTTGGCCCACGGCTTGGTCAACGAGGTGCTGCCCACCCACGAAGCCACCGTGGCCGCCGCCCTGCAAGCGGCCAAAGAAATCGCCAGCAAACCGCCCGTGGCCATCTGGGGCACCAAGCAAGTGCTGCACTACGCCCGCGACCACAGCACCGAAGACAGCCTGCGCCACATGGGCTGGCTGCAAGGCGCGATCTGGAGCAACGCCAATGTGCGCGAAGCCATCAGCGCCATGCAACAAAAACGCGAAGCCAACTTTGCGCCGTTGCCGCCGCTAAAGGGCTTTCGGGAGTTTGGTTGAGGCGAGTTATGCCACAACACAAGAACGCCACCCACCATGTCAATGACCATTGCACCCGACGATCCCGCTCGGCCAGATGTGTATGCACTGCTCGACGAGCACTTGCGCCACATGCATGAACTTTCACCGCCTGAAAGCGTTCATGCGCTCGATGTGGACCAACTCAAACGCCCCGAAATCACCTTTTGGTCCGCACGCGATGGCGATCAGCTTTTGGGATGTGGTGCCCTCAAGGAACTGTCCCTTGATCATGGCGAGATCAAATCCATGCGAACCCCAACCGTCAACCGACGACAGGGCGCGGGTCGTGCCATTCTGAATCACATCATCAGCGAAGCCATCGTGCGTGGCTACCAACAACTGAGCCTGGAAACCGGGCCAGCCAGCACGTTTGCGCCAGCGCACCAACTGTATGAAAGCGCCGGATTCTGGCCCTGCGGCCCCTTTTGCGACTACCAACTCGACCCCCATAGCGTCTTCATGACCATGGACCTCCAAAGTCATGCGTCAGCTTGACTTCACAAGCGACAAACAACATGGCCATCTACACCGCCGAAATACTTTGGGCTCGGTCTGATCAAAAGTTCACCGACAACCGCTACAGCCGCCAACACATCCTGCGCTTCGACAGTGGCATTGAAATTGCGGGTTCTTCATCCCCTCACGTTGTTCCACTGCCCTATTCCGTGGTCGATGCGGTAGATCCCGAAGAGGCCTTCGTCGCTTCACTGTCCAGCTGTCACATGCTTTGGTTTCTATCCTTTGCAGTCAAACATGGTTTTGTGGTCGACACCTACCATGACGCAGCAGAGGGCGTGATGGGCAAAAACCTAGAAGGCAAGCTCATGATGACCACCGTCACGCTTCGCCCCGAGGTTAAATTTTCTGGGGACAAGATACCGACCCATGCTCAGCTGCAAGAGATGCACCACTTGGCCCACGACGAATGTTTCATCGCCAACTCTGTCAAGACCGACGTGCGTTGCGAGCCAAGGCAAGTTATTCACTGAAGTCCACTGGATTCTGAGCAAGTTATCGGCTGCGATTGAGGCCGCCCAGCCTTCCTGAACGAAAAGGCAAATGGTCTGGTTACTCCGGCCCAAACGGATTGAACACCTCAAAACCCAAAACCTTCGACCCGATCAACGCACACGCTGCCCAAACGGCAATTTACTTTCTCAACCCTCATTCATAAACCATGTTCAGTGCTGCATTCATTTGGGAGCCCGGATCCTACGACGCTGAGTTCAACGAACTCAATGCCATCATTGATGCTGTGGCAAAAGCCTCGCCCGGCTTTATCGGGGTCGAAGAGTGGGCTTCAGACGATGGCAAACGTCGCAATGCCACCTACTATTGGGAAACCATGGATGGCCTCAAAGCGTTGGGAACCCATCCCAGCCACATCGAGGCCAAACAAAAATATGCCCAGTGGTACAACGGCTATCACGTTGTCATCTCCGAGGTCATCAAGTCTTACGGCGACTCTGCCTTTCAGCACCTCACACCCAATCAGCGCCATGCAAGCCCACTGACGTGAATCAGTCGCAGGGCGCCTTGTCCCACCCGGCAGCGTAAAAATCACCATGAAAATCTTCCACAACACCCACCACGCCCAACACGCAGGCCGCCAGGAAATGTTCCGGGGCCGCTTGGTCGATTGCCACGAAGTGCCTGACCGTTTGCGCTATGTCCTCGATGAACTGCAACGCCGCCCTGTGGGGCAATTGCTGACGCCTGATGCAGCGGCGGATGTGGACGCCGCAACGGCCCGCGTGCATGCGCCGGACTATTTGGCATTTCTGGCTCGGGCCTGGGACGATTGGGTGGCGCTGGACCCGGCCAATGCGGCGGTAGACGCCCTGCCCTCGGTCTGGCCGCTGGCCTCCAAGCACGGCTTTCGCACCGATGTGCCGCCGCTCAACTTTGCGGCGCGGCTGGGACAGTTTGCGTTTGACTCGGGCACGCCCTTGATGGCGGGCAGCTGGGCCGCAGCGCGCGGGGGTGCAGCTTGCGCACTGGCTGCCGCGCAGGCGGTGCTGGGTGGCGAACGTTTTGCCATGGCACTGACCCGCCCACCGGGTCACCACGCTGGCCCCAACTACATGGGCGGTTATTGCTTCATCAACAACGCCGCCGTGGCCGCGCAAGCCCTGCGCGACGGCGGGCTGCAGCGCGTGGCCGTGCTCGATGTGGACTACCACCACGGCAACGGCACACAAACCATCTTTTACGAGCGCAACGATGTGTTCACAGCGTCCATCCAAGGCGATCCGCGCACCGAATACCCGTTCTTTTTGGGGCATGCGGATGAGCGCGGCGCGGAGGCTGGCGAGGGCTTCAACCTGAACCTGCCGCTGCCGCGTGGCACCGGATTTGAAGTCTGGTGGGCCGCGCTGCAAACCGCCATGCAAGCGGTGAGCGACTTTGCGCCACAAGCGCTGGTGGTGCCGCTGGGGTTGGACACGTTTGAGGGCGACCCGATCTCGGGCTTCAAGTTGCGCAGTGCGGACTACCTGCAGGTCGGCCGAGCGATAGCGCAATTGGGCTTGCCGACGGTGCTGACGCTCGAAGGTGGCTACGCTGCGGCAGATTTGGGCGTGAACACGGTGAACGTGCTCGAAGGGCTGGGCCGCTGATCAGCCTTGGTTGGGTCATATCGTGTCGAGCGCCCATTACCGCATCGGGTGACCAACCCAACCCGGTCAAAAAAGACTTGGCACCCTCATCTCCTCGATGCCATCATGGATTCAGGTCTGTTTGCCCACCTCATGCGCTGTGCGATAGCCCCCCACTCCCTTCACATAAGCAAACAACTCCACAAAAAACGGATGCCTGCAAAGCGTGGACGAATCGCCCACCAGCAACAGCTTGCGCCGTGCGCGGGTCATGCCCACGTTCATGCGGCGGATGTCCGACAGGAAGCCGATCTCGCCTTGGGGGTTGCTGCGCGTCAAGGTGATGGCAATGATGTCGCGCTCTTGGCCCTGAAACGAATCGACGGTGCCCACGCTGAGCCTGCGTTGCAGCAGCTGGTCAGGCAGCCGTCAAAGACTCCATGCGCACCACAGCACGCGCTCCCACGGCACTGGCAAAGCGTTGGACTGTTCGCATGGATGGCGTGCCCCTGCCACTTTCGATGCGTGCCACCACGCTTTGGGTCGTGCCCATGCGTGCGGCCACATCGCCTTGCGCCAGGCCCGCTTTCATACGCGCTGCAATCCGTTCACGGGCCAGCTCAAACTCGGGCGCTTGTGCGTCATAGGCTTGGCGAACGGCGGGGTTGGCCAGCAGTTGGGCTTTCACGTCTTTCAGGCTTTTCACGTCGATGGTGTGCGCTGAGTGCGCATATTGTCTGTAATGAGCACCTGAGCCGAGATACCCAAACCTTTGTTCAAGTTTCGGATCATGCGCAGCGTGAGGGGGCGTTTGTGGCTCAGCACTTCATAGACGCGGTTGGGTTGACCGATCATCGGCTCTAGGTCTTTCACTGACAGCCCCGCTTGGTCCATGCGGAACTTGATGGCTTCCACGGGGTCGGGCAGATCAATCGGATGATGCTTGCGCTCATAGGCCTCAATCAAGGTCGAGAGCACATCCAGGCGTTCGCCATCGGGCGTGTCAGGCGATGGGTCTTGGTCCACCAGCGTTGACACCACACGCAGTGCTGCGCGGTAATCTTTTTCTGTGCGGATGGGGGTGATTTCCATGATGTTCTCCTTGACGCTCACGACTTATCCACTGAGGCTGCATCGACCTTGTCGTATTCGGCATGTGTGCCCACAAACTTGACGTAGGCGATTTGCATCCGGTACGCAAAGGCGACGATGAGCCGGTACTTGTTCCCGGCAATGTTGAAGACGATCCGGTTGTTGCCAACGATGCTGGCGTTTCCGTATTGAGCTTTGACATCGCCCGGGGATTTCCATTCGGCCCGGCAGGCTTCACCGTACCAAGTTTTCAAGGCTTCTTCTGCGTCCCCGCGCCCGGGCTTTTCCCAGAATGTCTTGAGGGTGGATACGGCAATGACTCGCATGGTGGTATTTTAGTCCCAAATTGGGACTGTTGGGGTTTGGGAGTCCTATCCGTGACGTTTTGTCACGGTTTGAAACTGTCTGCTCCTCACGGCAAACAGCTCGAAAGCGGGCGCCAATTTAGGCCATCTCATGCGCCGTCCGGTAGCCCCCCACCCCCTTCACATAAGCCAACAACTCCCCAAAAAACGGATGCTTGCAAAGCGTTGACGAATCGCCCACCAGCAGCAGCTTGCGCCGTGCGCGGGTCATGCCCACGTTCATGCGGCAGATGTCAGACAAAAAGCCGATCTCGCCTTGGGGGTTGCTGCGCGTCAAGGTGATGGCAATGATGTCGCGCTCTTGGCCCTGAAACGAATCGACGGCGAGTGTGAAACGTCTCGCTTGACCGCGCACAATGTTTACATACAATGTACATATGATCCAGTTTGAATGGCACCCAAGCAAGGCAACAGCCAACCTGAAGAAGCATCAGGTTTCATTCGAAGAAGCGCAGACCGTTTTCTATGATGAATTCGCCGTTCAATTTTGCGATGAAGATCACTCGGTCGATGAAGAACGCTTTCTCATGCTGGGCATGAGTGTTCATTCCAAGTTGCTCATCGTCTGCCACTGTGAACGTGAAGGCGGGGAAACCATCCGAATCATCTCTGCTCGCAAGGCAACCAAGCGCGAAAGCGCTTTTTATCGAGGCATCTGACATGAAAGCCGAATACGACTTCTCCAAGCTCAAAGCTCGCAAAAACCCCTATGCATCCAAGCTCAAGAAGCCTGTGACGATGCGTCTGTCAGAAGACGTTGTCATCTATTTCAAGAGCATGGCAGATGACGCAGGGGTTCCCTATCAAAGCCTGATCAACTTGTATTTGCGCGACTGCTTGGCCAACAACCGCAAAGTACAAATCAACTGGCCTAAGCTGGTTTAAACAGCCCAAGCCGTCCGGTAGCCCCCCACCCCCTTCACGTAAGCCAACAACTCCGCAAAAAACGGATGCCTGCAAAGCGTGGACGAGTCGCCCACCAGCAGCAGCTTGCGCCGTGCGCGGGTCATGCCCACGTTCATGCGGCGGATGTCGGATAGAAAGCCGATCTCGCCTTGGGGGTTGCTGCGCGTCAAGGTGATGGCAATGATGTCGCGCTCTTGGCCCTGAAACGAATCGACGGTGCCAACGCTGAGCCTGCGTTGCAGCAGCAAATCGTTGAGCACAGCGCTGTCTTCGATGGCGTCTTTTAAATAGTTGATTTGGGCGCGGTACGGTGCGATCACGCCGATGGTGAGTGGGCGTTGGTCGGGTGCGGAGGGTTCCCCCAGCGCCAGCAGCTGCGCCAGGCGCTCCAGCAGCAAGTGGGCTTCTTCGGGTTTGGCGGTTGAGCGGCTTTCGGGAATGGTCAGTTCTTGATAACCGCAGCCCGCGGTGTCGATGAACTCCACGGGCAGGTCGGGCGAAAAACGTGGGTCATTGAAGCGCGGGTCGTAAGCGGCTAGGTCAGCGTCGCGCACGCTGGGGTGGGGCACCAGTTGGCCACCGTAAAACTTCTCGGAGCTGAAGCCCATGATGTGCGCGTGCATGCGGTATTGCACCTTCAGCATGCGGGCCGTGTTGGGTTGGCGCTGGATGCACTTTTCAAACAGGGTTTCGCGCAGGCCTTCGCGGGCGGCTTTTTCGCTTTTCACGGTGGGCGGCAGCTGGTGGTGGTCGCCCGCCAACACCAGGCGCTGGCCCTTGGCAATCGGAATCCAGCAACCCGGCTCCAAGGCTTGGGCGGCTTCGTCGATGAAGACGGTCTCAAAGCCCAGGTGGCTAATGTGGCGGTTGCTGGCGCCCACCAGCGTGCAGGTGATGACTTGCACCGATTCGAGCACGTCTTCGGTCATGAAGCGCTCCAAATCGTCGGCGGCTTGGCGCAGCGTGCGGGCTTCTTCGCGCAGCCACTGGCGGCGCTGTCGCTCCTCAAAGCCAAAGTTGCGTACGCGTTCACTGGCCGCCTCGCGGTGCTGCTCGGCGGTTTGGCGCATCGCGTGCATCTTGGCGTAGCTGGCGTGGGCCATCACCACGGCGTCGAGCGTGTGCTTGAGCAGCAGGTCCGACACGCGGCTGGGGTTGCCCAAGCGGATCACATTCACACCGCGCTCGGCCAGCTTTTCGGTCAGCAGGTCCACGGCGGTGTTCGAGGGGGCGCACACCAGCACGCGCCGCTCGCGTCGAATAGTTTCAAAAATGGCTTGCACCAGCGTGGTGGTTTTGCCCGTGCCGGGCGGGCCGTGGATGATGGCCACGTCTTGCGCCGTGACCACATGGCGCACCGCCGCCAGCTGCGAGTCGTTGAGCGCACTGGGGTAAAACAGGTCATCGGCTTGGGGCTCGCGAAAGCGAGCTGTCTTAGCGCCAAGCAGCACGTCGCGCAGTTCGGCCAAGCGGTTGCCGTGTGCGGCCATGACCGCGCTCAGGGCCTGGTTCATCTCGCGGTAGCTGACCTCGTCAAAGGTCAGGTCAACACCTAATGTGCTTCCGTTGAGGCTGCTGCCGTCCCGCACCCAGTCGGGCAGCGCTTCTTTGGTGGTGGCCAACAGCAGCTTGTTGCGCCGCACGCGGGTGACCACGCCGCTCACCACGGGCCGATCTGATGCCGAATGTGTGCCCGAATAGCCGGGCGCACCGCTGAACAGCGCCGCAGCCGCCCCCACCTGAAACAAGTGCAGGTCTTGCCGATGCGCAGGCCGCTCCAGCTCCAGCACCACCTTGCCGCCAAACCCGATGTCTTCTTGGGTGATGGTGACGGGGTACCAAGTCAGGCCACGCCGACGGCGCTCTTTGATGCTGGCACTGGCGTTTTTGAGCTTGAACTGCGCTTGGTCTTCTTGTTGCTCAAGGTGCATGAGGGCGCGGACATGGCGCAACTCGTGTTGAACATCATGTGCAGCAGCGCAAGGGGCGGTGGGGGTGGGGTCTTGGTCAGCCAAAGGTGCAGGGATTTTTTCGTCACAATGATGTGGTCACATTGTTACAACTTTGGGCCTTGCCCATCCACTTCGCATGGATTAACATTGTTGCAACCGGAGGATTATCATGGAAATTGCAATTCGAAACATCGGCAACAGCAAAGGCGTGGTGTTGCCTAAGCCGTTTCTGGCCCAAGTTGGGCTGGACGGACAGGCCACAGCCACCATCGAAGTGGAAAACGGCTCCATCGTCTTGCGAAAGCCTGCCAAGTCCGTACGTGCTGGCTGGGCAGCGGCTGCTGCAGCCGTGTCCGCCAAAGGCGGAGATGCGCTTTTGATGGGTGAGTTTGGCAACTTGGACGACGAGGAGTTGGGCTGGTGAAGCGCGGCGACATTTGGCTGGTGAACCTGGACCCGACCGTGAGCAGCGAAATCAAAAAGTCGCGGCCCTGCGTCGTGATGTCACCGGCAGAGTTGAATGACAACCTGCGAACCGTGATGGTGGCGCCCATGACCTCAAAGGGTTTTGCCGCGCCGTTCCGGGTGCCTGTCACCCACGCTGGAACCAAGGGCTTGATCGTGCTCGATCAGCTTCGGACGGTTGACAAGGTGCGTTTGGTCAGGCGTCTGGGCGCTGTGTCTGCCAAGACCTTGAGTGCCGCGCTGACCACACTGCAAGAAGTATTCGCGGCGTAAAAAGGGAAAGCCCTGGCGGCCTGCTTGAATGCCGCGCCCTTAGCCCCGATCGCCATCGCCTGCCTGAGCAGAAGCGGGCAAACCAAAGACCCGGTCAAAGCACCAGGTGAACGCGATGGCATAAAAGAAAAAGAACGCCAGCAGACCCAGATTGGCCACCAAAGCAGCGGTGGGCGAAATGTCGAGCCACAGCGACATGACGGGCAAAAGAATGATGACCAAGCCGCCTTCAAAACCGGCTCCGTGGGCCAGCCGCCTGACAAAGGAACGGCCGCGCACGGACTGGCGCGACTCCCAGCGCTCAAAAAGCCAGTTGAAGGCGTAATTCCACGTCAGTGCAATGCTCGACAAAACGACCGCCAGACCCAAGGTGGAGGCGGGCGACTTGTCAAAAGCCAAGCTCAACACGGGCCCGACCACAGCGATGGCCATGGCCTCGTACAAAAGGGCCTGCAGAACGCGGCGGGTAGTGGGTGACATCTTGGGGAACGAAGTGAATACCTTCACTGCCGTGCCGTGCGCACGTTGGGCGGCAACTTGCCTGGTGCGCTGGTGCGCCAGGGGTTGATGTCCAGCCCGCCGCGCCGGGTATAGCGAGCATAAACCGTCAATTTGGTGGGTTTGCAGCGCGTCCAGATGTCCATGAAGATGCGCTCGACGCATTGCTCATGAAACTCGTTGTGGTTGCGATAGCTCACGATGTATTGCAGCAAGCCCGCCTGTTCAATCTGAGGGCCGCTGTAGGTGATTTGTACGCTGCCCCAGTCGGGCTGGCCCGTCACCAAACAATTGCTTTTGAGCAAATGGCTGACCAGGGTTTCGGTCACGGGCAGTTCGTCGGCGTTGGCGCTCAGCAGATCCGGCGCAGGCTCGTAACGTGTGCACTCAATGTCCATGCGGTCCAGGTTGAGGCCATCCAACTCGTGCACGGGTTCAGTGTCAAATTGCTCTTGCAGCAGCAACTTCACGCCCACGCTGGCCTGCACCACACCGCCGTGCCAAATGGCGGCGCTGATGTCGCGGCGAATCATGTCGCGCACCACGTCGGCGCTCTCTAGGCGCGTGTTGTTGAAGCTGTTCAGATACAACTTGAAAGATTTGCTCTCGACAATGTGCGTGCTTTCGGCAGGCACAGTGATGTGCGCCAACGCCACCTGCGGCTTGCCTTTGGTGTTGAGCCAAGACAGCTCGAACGCGGTCCACAAATCGGCCCCAAAAAACACAGGCTGCCCGGTGACGCCGATCTCGGTGCGCTTGGTGGCGCGGGTAATTGGGAACAGCAAACTCGCGTCGTACTGGTCCACATAGGCGCTGGATTTGCCCAGCTGAGATTGTTCAGGCGCGTTATTGAAATCGCTCATGCCTGCACTTTTCTGCGAAACACCAAACGGTCGGGTTCTGAAACGGCCGCGTCATGCGCGTAGCCTTCCAGACCAAAGCCCAGCAAACCCTCGGGGTGAGTGATGCGCTTTTGCACCGCATAGCGCGCCATCAGGCCTCGCGCCCGCTTGGCGTTGAAGCTGATGATTTTGTATTTGCCACCCTTGAAGTCTTCAAACACGCATTCGATCACGCGGGCCTTGAGGGTTTTGCGGTCCACCGACTTGAAATACTCTTGCGAGGCCAGGTTCACAATGACCGGCGTTTTGTCTTTGGCCAGCTGGGTGTTCAGGTACTCGGCAATTTGCGGCCCCCAAAACTTGTAGAGGTTGCTGCCCTTGTCGGTTTGCAGCGTCGTGCCCATCTCGAGGCGGTAGGGTTGCATCCAGTCCAGCGGGCGCAGCACGCCGTACAGGCCACTCAAAATGCCCACATGGGTTTGTGCCCAGTCCAGGTCTTGCGCTGACAGGGTCTTGGCGTCCAGGCCCTCGTAGACATCGCCATTGAAGGCCAGCACGGCTTGTTTGGCGTTCTTGGCGGTGAACTTAGGCGTCCAGGCTTCGTAGCGGGCCACGTTCAGGGCCGACAGCGCGTCCGACAAGTCCATCAACTCGGCGATTTGCTGGGGCGACTTTTGGCGCAGCACTTCAATGAGGGCCTGAGATTGCGGCACGAACTGCGGCAGCGTGTGGGGCACGCCTGCGGCGGGAGTTTCGTAGTCCAGAGATTTGGCGGGTGACAATAAGAACAACATGCTCGACATCCTTTACTTGGACGATTATCTCGCCATCGTGAACAAACCCGCTGGCTGGCTGGTACATCGCACGCCGCTGGACAAGGGTGAGACGCGCTTTGTGCTGCAGGCCCTGCGTGACCAGATCGGCCAACATGTCTGGCCTGTGCACCGCTTGGACAAGGGCACGAGCGGCGTGCTGCTGTTTGTGCTGGACGCAGACACGGCGCGCACCTTGGGGCAAGCCTTTGAAACCGGCCAAGGTCTGCAAAAAACCTACCGCGCCGTGGTGCGGGGCTGGCCTGCAGAGTCGGGACTGATCGACCATCCTTTGAAACGCATGCCCGACGACATGCGTACCGAGCGCCTGGAGGTGCAGCCCGCCCAAAGCCGCTTTGCCACCCTGCGCCAAATTGAGTTGCCGCTGCCTCAGCAAGGCTTTGCTAGCACCCGATGCGCCGAAGTGGAGCTGCAGCCCCTGACTGGCCGCCGCCACCAGTTGCGCCGCCACATGAAACACATCGCTCACCCCATCATTGGCGACGCCACGCACGGCAAAGGCCCACTGAACCGTGCGGTGGCAGATTTGGTTGGCTTGCAAAGGCTGTGGTTGCATGCAGAAAGTCTGGAATTGCCACACCCGGTCAGCGGGCGGCTGTTGCGTTTGGCGTCACCCTTGCCGAGCGAGTGGGGTCTTTGGGATGCTTACGTGCCTGAGCGACCCGAGTAACCCAAAAGATTGCGCCGCCTGAGCCCCTCTTTGTAGGAGCCCACCCCTGTGGGCGATGGTTCGCAGGGCGTTTGCCACGCCCATCGCCCAAGGGCTGAACTCCTACAAATCGGTGCGATTGTCACCCAACGGATAAGCATCTGAGCGGTTTTCCATAAGATGCACAGCTGCGCTTGCTATCGTGAGCCAAGCCTCCAACCACCCAGACTGAATTCCCATGAGCCTGCTGTTCACCCCCTTCACCTTCAACGCTCCCTCTGGCCCCCTCACTTTGCCCAACCGCATCGTGGTGGCCCCTATGTGCCAATACTCGGCCGACAACGGCCAAGCCACCGACTGGCACTTGACGCACTGGACCAACTTGCTTAACAGCGGCGCAGGTCTGTTCACCATCGAAGCCACCGCCGTGTCGGCCGTGGGCCGCATCAGCCCCGGGTGCCTGGGCTTGTGGGACGACGCCACCCAAGCGGCGCTGGGTGACAAACTGGAACGAGCGCGTCGCTTGGCGCCCGCGATGCCCGTGTGCATTCAAATTAGCCACGCTGGCCGCAAGGCATCAAGCGCATGTCCTTGGGACGGCGGCATGTTGATCACCCCGGCCGATGGCGGCTGGCAGCCTGTGGCGCCCAGCGCCCTGCCCCACTTGCCGCAAGAATCTGCTCCGACCGAGTTGAGCCTGGCTGACATCGCGCAAATCAAGGCCGACTTTGTGAACACCGCTCGGCGCAGCCAAGCACTGGGCATTGAGGCCGTCGAGTTGCACGCCGCGCACGGTTATTTGTTGCACCAATTCTTGTCGCCCATTTCCAACCAACGCACCGACCAATACGGCGGCTCATTTGAAAACCGCATCCGCTTTCCGATGGAAGTGTTCAAGGCGGTGCGCGAAGCCTTTGGCGGCACGCTGGGCATGCGCATCTCGGGCACCGACTGGGTCGACGGCGGCTGGACGGTCGAGGAAACCGCAGAACTGGCCATCCAGATCAAGCAAGCCGGAGCGCAGTTCGTGCACATCTCGTCGGGTGGCGTTTCGCCCTTGCAAAAAATTGCCTTGGGGCCAGAGTACCAAGTGCACCTGGCCAAATCCGTGAAAGCCGCATCGGCCCTGACCACCATTGCCGTAGGCCTGATCACCGAGCCCGCCCAGGCCGAAGCCGTGCTTCAACGCGGTGACGCCGATCTGGTGGCCCTGGCCCGCTCGTTCATGTACAAGCCGCGCTGGGGCTGGGAAGCGGCTGTGGCCCTGGACGGCACTGTCGACTCACAACACCAGTACTGGCGCAGCTTGCCCCGCGAAGCCAAAAACATTTTCAACAACGCCAAAATTGGCATGCGCTAATTTCATAAATCACAGCAAGAGAGAGACACACATGTACACACGTCGCAAAGTTTCCAAACTTCTCGCTTTGGCCACCCTGTGCGCCCCGTTGGCCTTGATGGCCCAGGCCTTTCCGAGCAAGCCGATCACCCTTGTGGTGCCGGTGCCACCGGGTGGTTTGGTGGACACCTCAGCCCGATTGATCTCCGAGCCTTTGGGCCGTTTGATCGGCCAGTCGGTCGTGATTGACAACAAAGGCGGTGCCAGCGGCAACTTGGCCTACCAGCAAGTGGCGCGTGCGCCCAAAGACGGCCACACGCTGCTGGTGTCCTACTCGGGCTACCACATAGCCAACCCCATCCTCATGAGCAAACTGCCATGGGAGTTGAAAGATTTCACACCCGTGGGCTTGATCACCGTGGCCACCAACGTGGTGGCCGTGCACCCTTCGGTGCCTGCCAACAACATGCGGGAATTCATCGCGTATTTGAAACAAAACCCAGGCAAGCTGAACTACGCGTCTCAGGGCAACGGATCGGTTTCACACATCGGCACCGAAATTTTCAAGCAGCAAACTGCCGTGGATTTGGTGCATGTGCCCTACAAGGGTTCTGGCCAAGCGATTGCCGACGTGCTGGCAGGCCAGGTGCAGGTGTTCATGACCACACCACCCTCGGTGATGCAACACATCCAGGCGGGCAAACTCAAGGCACTGGCTGTGACCGGCAAAAAACGCCACCCAGGCATGCCCCAAGTGCCCACCATGGCCGAAGCGGGTTACCCCAATATTGACCTCGAAGCATGGGTAGCCCTTTACGCCCCAGCGGGCACGCCCACGGCCACCCTCAACCAACTGGCCGATGCCGTCAAGCGCAGCCTGGACTTGCCTGAGAGCAAGCAGCGCGCAGACCAAGCCGGTATTGAAGTGCGCTTTCTCGCCTCAACCGAGATGACCAAACTGCTGGACCGCGAAATCACCGACTGGACCCAGGCCATCAAGACCGCCAACATCAAGCTGGACTGACAAAAAAGCCCCGCATGGGCGGGGCTGCAGATCCAAGCCCCAGCGGTTTTGCCGCTGGGGCTTTTTTGTTTTTTTAAGCAGCGATCAGCTGCTGGGCCAGCGCATGCAAACGCGTGCCTGGCCGGGTTAAATCGGTGACGATGCTGAAGTGGTGGAGTCCAGCCAAGTCTTCGCATACGGGGACGGTTTTGGGGCCCCAGGCTTGGTGGATCAAGCGGTTGTGCCGCAAAAACTCGGGGCTTTCGTCGCCCCCGGCCACGGTGTACAGCACGCCTTGACGCGGGCGCTGCCATTTGGCTGGGCTGGTCATGCGCACCTGCGCGGGCGTGAGGCGCAAATCGCCCTGCACAAACGCTGTTTTGCGAATGGGCTCCAAGTCAAACAGGCCCGAGATGGACAGCGCCTTGCGCACCAAGCCAGCGGGCAAATCGCGGCCCACTTTTTTCCAGTTGCAGCCCAGCAGCATGGCCGCCAAATGCCCGCCCGCCGAATGGCCGATGGCGCTGATGTTGTTGCGGTCACCGCCGTGCTCGGCAATGTGCCGCCAAACCCAGGCGGTGGCTTTGGCCATTTGCAAGGCAATGTCGGGGATGGTGACAGGCTGCTCGGGCGTGCCGGGGCACAGCGCGTAATTGACCACCACCACGCAGGCACCCATGTCGTGCAAGGCCGGGGCCACAAAGGAATGGTCTGATTTGTCCAGGCTGCGCCAGTAGCCGCCGTGGATGAAGATCACCACGGGGGCATTCGGCTGGGCGGCCGGGAAAATGTCCAAGGTCTCACCCAGACCGTCGCCATAGGGCAAATCCAGATGGCCTTTCAGTTGCTCGCGTGCTTGCGTCGAGGCGTTTTGCCAATGGGCAAAGTGGTCCGCAAAGTCGGGCACCAAGGCCCGGTTGTTGTACATGCGGTCATGCCAGGCAGCGTCTTTGGTGGACATTTTGTCTCCAGTTGGGGGTTGTTCTTAGTCCACCATCTTGGCACAAGAAGCGTCAGATTTTCATCTCCAGGCGCAACTGGACATTGCGCCAGCTCGGTGCGGTGTTGCGAGAAGTTTCGCTCACGCCGTTGCCACTGTAGGTGGACGAGGTCAGGTAATCGCGGGAGGTGAAATTGCTCACCGTCAAGCGCAAGGCGGTGGCGGGGGAAAAGCGCCATTGACCATACACGTCGAGCACGCGTTTGGTGCCCTGGTAAGCCCACTGCTGCTCGCTGCGGCGGGTGTCGTAGTCGGGGTTCCAATTCAGGTTGCCACCCACGGTCAATGGCACGCTGCGCACGCGGTAGTCGGCTCCCAAGTTGGCCGTCATGCCGGGCTGCTGGTCCAGTCGGTTGTCGGGGCCGGGCACTTGCTTGACCCGGGAGCTGAACAGGCTCAGGTTGCTGCGGATGTCCACCGGCAAGGCGCCGGCACGCAACTGGTCCAGACGGAACTTGGCCTCAAGCTCAATGCCCTGCGTGTTGGCATCGCCAATGTTGATGGGGGATGACACCCAGCGGTCTTGGCCAGGTGCCCAAGAGGGGCTGCTTTGCTGGGCCACGGTGTAGCGGATCAGGTCGGTGATTTGCCGATGAAACACGTTGGCACTGAGCACGCCGCCGCCAGACAGGTAACGCTCAAAGGCCACATCAATGCCGGTGGCCATTTCGGGCCTCAAGTCGGGGTTGCCCACACGGTCGGGGCGGGTCGGGCTGTTCGCCTCGCGCGAAGGCACGGGCCTAGCCACCAGGTTGTAGAGCGTGGGGGTTTTGTAGCTGCGTGTCAGGCTCATGCGCACCTGGTCGCGCTTGGTCGGATCCGGCTTCCACAGCGCGTGCAGCAGGGGCGTCCAGACCGAGCTGGTATTGGACTTGAGCCCTTGCTCGCTAGTGCCTTCTGTCAAGATGGATTCGTAGCGCAAGCCAGTGTAAGCCGACCAGTTGGCGTTGATCTTGAATTCGTCTTGCGCATAAGCGGCCCAGCGCATTGTGCGGGCCCGGATATCGCCACCGTCCTCGTCCACGGCAGCATTGGCCTGTTCCACGCGGCGCACGCCTTCCAACTCCAAGCCGCTCACGATTTGATGGCCGTTGGCCATGGCACGGGTCCATTTGCCGTTCAGGCTGCCCGTGCGGTCGACAAAGTTTTGCGTTTCAAAGCCGTTGAACAGCAGCACATCGGCCGCGCCCGTCTGGTCCAGGCGAAAGTCGTACTTCGACTGACCCAGGCCAAAGCGCACCTCCAGCCGGTCATCGGCCGACAGGCGCTGGGCCCAATGGCCGTTCAAGCGGGCCATCGCAAAAATGCTTTGGTTCAGTGTCTGGGCGCTGTCAGACCGCAAGCCGCCCTCTGTTTCACGGATCTGCACTTGGCCGTGGCTGGTGTAATCCGAATACACCACAAAAGGCGTGAGCGTGAGGGTGCGGCCTTGCTCGCCTCGCCATTGCAAACGGGCATTGGCGTGCAGGCCTTTGCGGTGCCCAACAGATTCGTTGAAGCGGATGCGGTCAGCGCCCGGATCGGAAGTGATGACTGATGTGCTTTCGTCTGGCCGGAACTGGTCCATCAAGGACAGGGTCACGGTGCCGCTCAGGGGCTGCGTCTTGAGGTTGTGGACCCAGTTGAGCATGGTCGAGCCTTCACCGTGCTCTTGGCTGCGGGTGATTTTGAGATCGTCGGGATTGGCTTTTTGGCCCTCGCGCAGGACGATGTTGATGGTGCCCGCGATGGCCCGCGCCCCAGTTTCGGCCGTGGGGGCTCGCATGATTTCAATCTTTTCGACCTGCTCGGGGGTGAGTGAGTCGATGGAGAAGCCCGGCGGCACGCGTTCGCCGTCCAGCAAGATTTGGGTGTAACCGCCGCCCAAACCGCGCATGCGGATGGCACCGCCACGACCGGGCGCACCCTGCACCGTGACGCCGGGCAAGCGCTTGAGCACTTCGCCCAAGGTGGCGTCGCCTTGCTTTTCGATCTCTTCGCGGCCAATGACTATTTTTGAGGCGGAAGACTCGCGGCGCACCTCGGTGTCGTTGTTGCGGTTGCTGCGGATTTCCACCTGACCCAAATCGGTCGCAGCCGCCGCAGGCGCGGTGGCCGAAGGTGCACTGGGCGTCGCGCTGGCAGGGCTTTGAGCCCAAGCCCAAGCGGGCAGCAAATACAAGGCAACCCCAGCCAACAGCAGGCTTTGGGTCAGGGGATGGAGGGTGGGGGTGAGATGGGATGAACGCATCCGGGTATTTTGACAGCGCCCGGCCGCTGGCGTGTGAAGCTGGCGTAAAAGCCGGGGGCAGCCTGAGGATCAGTCAGGCAGGCCCAGCTCCGGCAAACATCACTCTTCGGATTTGAACAAAGCCGCCACCTTGCGCTTGGGCTTGATGTTGGCCGAAATCGACGAGCGCGGCGCTTTGGGCACCGCATCCCAGCTTGGCGAAACGTCGGCAGGCGGTGCCTCGTAAGGCTTGCTGAAGAACGGGTCGCGGTTGATGGGTGCGGGGCGAAAGCCCCCGCGGCGCTCGCGTGGCGATTCAAGGGCGTCACGCGGGTCAGAATCGTCCCGGCGGCGGCTTTCAGAAGCGCGGGCGCGGGGTCGATCTTCGGAGCGTGCGCCCCACTTTTCGGGCGCGGGGCCTGCCGGTGCGGTATCCAGCTGCAGGGTTTCAACCTCCAGCTTTTTCTTGATCAGCTTTTCAATGTCGCCCACCAAGCGGGCATCAGAGGGGCTGACCAAGGTCACGGCCAAGCCCGAAGCCCCGGCACGTCCAGTGCGGCCTATGCGGTGCACATAGTCTTCGGCGTTGTAGGGCACATCGAAGTTGAACACCGCGGGCACATCCTTGATGTCCAGACCGCGCGCGGCCACATCGGTGCAGACCAGCAAATCGACCTCGCCTTGCTTGAAGGCTTCAAGGGCCTTCAGGCGCTCGTCCTGGCTTTTGTCGCCGTGCAGCGCAGTGGTTTTGAGGCCTTCACGCTCCAGCGAGCGGGCCAAACGTGCGCAGCCGAGCTTGCTGTTCACAAAAATGAAGGCTTGCTTGATGCCCCGGTCGTCCAGAACCTTGCGGATCACACGGCGCTTGTCGTCGTCTTGGGCGGCATAAAAACGCTGCTCCACCGTCGAAGCCGTCTCGTTGGGACGGGCCACTTCGATGGTGACAGGGTTTTGCAGGTAGCTGCCCGCCAGGCGCTTGATTTCGGGTGAAAAAGTGGCTGAGAACAGCAAGGTGGTGCGTTGCTTGGGCAGGTAACTCAGAATGCGTTGCAGATCGGGCAAAAAGCCGATGTCCAGCATGCGATCGGCTTCGTCCAGCACCACGTATTCCACTTGGTTCAGCACAGCGTTTTTAGCTTCAATGTGGTCCAGCAAACGGCCTGGCGTAGCGACCAGCACCTCAACGCCTTTTTTCAGTTCAAGCGTCTGGGGTTTCATGTCTATGCCACCAAATACCACCGTGCTGCGCAGCTGGGTGTATTTGGCGTACATCTTGATCTGCTGGGCGACCTGATCGGCCAGTTCTCGCGTGGGCAACAACACCAAGGCGCGCACGGGGTGACGAGCCGGTGAGGTCGAGGGGTTTTCATGCTTGAGCAGGCGTTGCAGCAAAGGCAGCGAAAACGCTGCCGTTTTGCCGGTGCCAGTTTGGGCTGCGCCCATCACGTCCTGGCCCGTCAACACCACCGGAATGGCTTGGGCCTGGATAGGGGTCATGGATTCGTAGCCCATTTCGGCTACGGCTCGTGCCAGCGTTGGCGCCAGCGATAAATTGGAAAAAGAGTCGGTCATTAACCCGCTATTGTCGCATTTTGAACAGCCATTGCCAAAAATGGCAACCGAGACCGGTCTCCAGAGCCCAAACGTGGGAGCAAAATACCCACCGGGCTGGGGCCATCAGGCCAGGCGACGGCTCAGCGATGGGAAAGCCGTCTTTTTGTGGGGCACTTTGGCCGGTGCGGCATGCACGGCAACATTGGCGACGCTGAGCATGTCCGAGACCAAAGCATCTGCGCGATCGTGCGCACCATGACGATTGACCTCAAAGGCCAAACGGGTGGTTTGGGACATCTGGGCTACAAAGTTTTGCGGGTAATCCCGCACCTGAAAACCCCGCAGGGTCATCACTTTCATGAAGGCATTGGCTGCCTCCTCTACGGCATGTTGGTATTCCTGGCTGGCTTCTGGAGACATGGAGACCTCGGTCATGGATGGGTTTGTGAACCCTTACATAACGCGGCCAAAGGCCATAAGGCATACACAACCGGTATCAAATTGTGCATTGACTGCCCGAAAGATGTCTCAAAACACCCTTTGCCGCCTGCTGACCACTGGCCAGGCAGGCCGTCAGCAGGTAGCCGCCGGTGGGCGCTTCCCAGTCGAGCATCTCACCCGCGCAAAACACGCCAGGGCGGGCCGTCAGCATCAATTCAGGCCCCATGGCCTGCAAAGCCACCCCTCCGGCGGTGCTGATCGCCTCGGCCACGGGCCGGGCACGCTTCAAGGGCACAGGCAAGGCTTTGATGTGGACGGCCAAGGCTTCGGGCCGGGCCAGAGTCTCGGGGGTACACAGCTCGAACAGCAAGCCCATCTTTGCGCCATCCAGGCCCAGTCGGCTTTTCAGATGGCTGCTGAGGCTGCGACTGCCGCGCGGCCAGGCCACGTCCTTGAGCACCTGCTCAGATGTTTTGTCGGGCAATAAGTCCAGCAGCAAACAGGCCTGCCCGCGCTCGGCCAAGTCGTCGCGCAATAAGGCCGATGCGGCGTACACCAGACTGCCTTCCAGCCCGGTGTCGGTGATCACAAACTCACCCTTGCGCTCAAAACGAGGGGGCTGCGCCGCTGCGTCTGGCGCTGGCACGTTGAGCACCACCGATTTGAGCGGATGCCCGGCAAACTTGTCCTTAAAGTGCGCTGTCCAGCCCTGGCCCTCCCGCCCCAACACATCAAAACCGCAATTGGCGGGCTTCAGGGTGGCAACCTCGACGCCCTGGTCCTGCAAATGGGCCAACCAAGTGCCGTCCGAGCCCAGTTGTGGCCAACTGGCCCCGCCCAGCGCCAGCACAGTGGCACCTGCACTGACCTGCAGCGGCGAGGCATCGTCCCGACGCCTAAACACCAGCCGATCGCTTTGCCAGCCCAGCCAACGGTGGCGCATGTGAAACTGCACCGGCAAACCGCTGGCGGGGTGGCGCAAACGCTGCAGCCAAGCACGCAGCAAAGGCGCAGCTTTCATTTCGGCCGGGAAAACACGGCCTGAAGTGCCTACAAAAGTACCTATGCCCAAGCTCTGCGCCCAGTTGCGCACGCCCTGGGCGTCCAGCTGGGAGAGCCATTGGCTGACCTCAGGCTCTCGCGCGCCAAAACGTGTGTTGAACAACGCTGGGGGCTCCGCATGGGTGAGGTTCAAGCCGCCCTTTCCAGCCAGTAAAAACTTTCGCCCCACCGAGGGCATGGCGTCAAACAGGTGCACGGACACACCCGCTTGCGACAAGACCTCGGCCGCCATCAAGCCCGCTGGGCCACCGCCCACAACGGCCACCTCCACCGAGAGATCAAGCGTGTCAGGGAAATCGGTCATCGGTTCTGGAAGGCTCATGTATTTGTGGTCTGGCAAGGGAACTGTGGCATGCGGGTGAGCATAGTTTCTGTCAAAATAGACTTCACTTTAGCCGCATATCAATGTTTTTAAGGAATAGGCCATGGCCAGCGATTTGATCAAACACACCACAGACGCCACTTTTGAAACCGACGTGCTCCAGTCGAGCCAGCCCGTGGTCGTCGACTTTTGGGCCGAATGGTGCGGTCCCTGCAAAATGATTGCCCCCATTCTCGACGAAGTAGCCAGCACCTATGAGGGCAAGCTGCAAATTGCCAAGATGAATGTCGACGACAACCGCGACATCCCTGCCAAGTTCGGCATTCGCGGCATCCCCACACTCATGATTTTCAAGGACGGCCAACTTGCCGCCACCAAAGTGGGCGCCATGAGCAAGTCTCAACTGACCGCCTTCATCGACCAGCAACTGGCTTGATGAACCCTGGCAGTCCGACATCGCCGGCATCGCCACCGACAACCGGGCTTAATTGGCCCGGTTTAAGTTTTCAGACTCTCCCAAAAACCTGTCATAATTTCTAGCAGGCATCCCGGACACGGGACAGCGCCAAGACTGCCGGAAGCACCAGCCCCAACCCCGGGCTTCATCCGGCACACAACACATCCACCCGGTTATCCGAACAACGGTCCCCAGCCGACCGATTCGCCACAGGCCCCATCCCATGCATTTGAACGAACTCAAGGCACTTCATGTGTCCGAACTCCTGAAGCAAGCCGACACGCTCGAAATCGAGAACACGGGCCGCATGCGCAAACAGGAGCTGATGTTTGCCATCATCAAAAAACGTGCCAAAGGGGGCGAACAGGTCTTTGCCGACGGCGTGCTCGAGATATTGCCCGACGGTTTTGGCTTTCTGCGCAGCCCCGATTCGAGCTACACGGCCAGCACCGACGACATCTACATCAGCCCCAGCCAGGTGCGCCGCTTTAACCTTCACACGGGCGACATGATCGAAGGCGAAGTGCGCATTCCCAAAGACGGCGAGCGCTACTTTGCCCTGACCAAGCTTGACAAGGTCAATGACGACCTGCCCGAGAACAACAAACACAAGGTCATGTTCGAAAACTTGACGCCTTTGTTCCCCAAAGAGCAAATGCGCCTGGAGCGTGACATCAAGGGCGAAGAAAACATCACCAGCCGCGTGATCGACATCATTGCCCCGCTCGGCCGCGGCCAGCGCGCCCTGATCGTGGCTCAGCCCAAATCGGGCAAAACGGTCATGATGCAGCAGATCGCACATGCCATTACCGCCAATTACCCCGATGTGCACCTGATGGTCTTGCTGGTCGATGAGCGCCCTGAAGAAGTGACCGAAATGCAACGCAATGTGCGTGGCGAAGTGATCTCCTCCACCTTCGACGAACCCGCTTCGCGCCACGTGCACGTGGCCGAGATGGTGATCGAGCGCGCCAAGCGTTTGGTGGAGCTGAAAAAAGACGTGGTGATTCTGCTCGACTCGATCACCCGGCTGGCCCGCGCTTACAACAACGTGGTGCCATCGTCGGGCAAAGTGCTGTCAGGGGGTGTTGACGCCAACGCCCTGCAACGCCCCAAGCGCTTTTTTGGCGCCGCCCGCAATGTTGAAGAGGGCGGCAGCCTGACCATCATCGCCACGGCCCTGGTCGACACTGGTAGCCGCATGGACGAGGTGATCTTTGAAGAATTCAAGGGCACCGGCAACTGCGAAATCCATTTGGAGCGCCGACTTTACGAAAAGCGGGTGTTCCCAGCCATCAACTTGAACCGCAGCGGCACCCGCCGCGAAGAGTTGCTGCTGCAGCCCGAAGTGCTGCAAAAAACCCGCATACTGCGTCAATTCATGTACAACATGGACGAAATCGAGGCGATGGAGATGGTCTTGAAGAGCATGAAAGCCACCAAGAACAACTCCGAGTTCTTCGACATGATGCGACGCGGTGGCTGATACCCTATAATCTACGGTTTTGCGGAAAGTGCTCACAGATAGGCTGAAGAGTGGCTACCGTAGCGCAAATAAAAGGATTTCCCCATGAAAGACGGCATTCACCCCAACTACCGTGAAGTTTGCTTCCAAGACATGTCCAATGGTTTCAAGTTCGTGACCCGTTCATGCGCAAACACCAAAGAGATGATCAAAATGGAAGACGGCCGCGATCTGCCTTGGTACAAGCTGGACACGACCAGTGAGTCGCACCCCTTCTACACCGGCACGCAAAAGTCTGTCGACAACATGGGCGGCCGTGTGGAGAAATTCCGCAACCGTTTCGGCAAGACCACCACGATAGCCAAGTAATTCGCGAATCGGTGAACCCCAAAGGGCAGCCCGGGCAACCGGCCTGCCCTTTTTGCATGGGCCCGCGCCTGAGCACTCGACTTTTCTAAAATACGTAATCAAGCATCTCAGCCTTTGCCCCACACCTGATTTTCCTTGCCACCGTGAACCTGCCCACCCCCGCCATCGTTGCCCAAAGTGCTGTGCGCAGACTGCCGCGCCCAGCACTGCTTTTGCTGTGTGTGGTTTATGTTCTGGCTGGATTTTGGGACCGTGCGCCCTGGAAGTCGCAAGACCTGGAAGCCTTGGGCTACATGATGCAACTGGCCCAGCCTGCACTGGGGGAAACAGCCAATTGGTTCAGGCCCAGCTTGCTGGGCCAGCACGACCCGCAACTGGCTTTACTGCCCTTTTGGCTAGGGGCTGGCTTCGTTCAATGGGCACCGGCAGGGTGGGAAGTCACGTTCTCCCGACTGCCCTTTATCGCAATGCTGGGCCTGACATTGGCCGCCACTTGGTACGCCGTGTATGCCCTGGCACGTCACCCCGCAGCTCAGCCAGTGGCTTTTGCCTTTGGTGGCGAGGCCAAACCAGGCGACTATGCCCGCGCACTGGCGGACGGCGGACTGCTGGCTTTGCTTGCCTGTCTGGGCTTGGCTCGGCTGGCGCATGAAGCCACCCCAGCGCTCAGCCAACTGTGCTTTGCATCACTGATTTTTGTGGGCCTGTCCACCTTGCCGCGCTGGCGTTTACACAGTGGACTGGCCGTGGTTGTGGGCATGGTGGGCCTGACGTTGTCAGGGGCGCCCAGTGTGGCCCTGTGGCTGGGTGTGGGTGGCTCGCTGATTCGTGCCGTGGCGCCCATCGACCCCGCACAAGGCCGCCTGCGCATGCTCGACTTGGGGCTGCTGGCTTTGCTGTGTTTGCTGTGCATCGCCACTGCAGACACACTCGATGTGTGGCGCTGGCGCGTGGTGCCTCACACCCTGCTGGATGTGCACATCCTGGCCAAGCTCATGCTGTGGTTCACATGGCCTGCCTGGCCTTTGGCGCTGTGGTCCTTGTGGCGCTGGCGGGGCCAGCTTTCGCAAGTTTGGCGCTTCCCGCACTTGGCTTTGCCGTTGTGGTTCGTGACCGTCACGGTGGGAGCCACCTGGTTCACCGGATTTTCTGACCGGGCCCTGCTCTTGGCTCTGCCCGGTATAGCCGCGCTGGCCGCTTTTGCACTGCCCACTTTGCGGCGCAGCCTCGGGGCTTTGATCGACTGGTTCACCCTGCTTTTTTTCAGCATTTGCGCACTCACCATCTGGGTGGTCTGGTTCGCCATGCAAACAGGCTTTCCGGCCCAACCTGCGGCCAACGTCGCCAAACTGGCCCCCGGCTTTTTACCGGCGTTTTCGGCCCCGACATTTGTCCTGGCCTTGTTGGCTACCTTGGCCTGGGCCGGCTTGGTCAAGTGGCGCATTGGCCACCACCGCGCTGCCATCTGGAAAAGCATGGTCTTGCCTGCCTCTGGTGCCGTGCTGTGCTGGTTGCTGCTCATGAGCCTGTGGCTGCCCTTGCTCAACTTTGCCCGCAGCTACGGCCCTACGATGCAAAAAGTGCAAGTCGTCACTGGCACCGCCCGTTGCTTCCAATACGCAGGCATCAGCCAAGCGCAAGGCGCAGCGTTATTGTTTCACGCACAAGTGCGCCTGCAAGCGGCCACCCAACCCAGCGCGGATTGCCCCTGGCTGGTCATGGATGAAAAGAACCTGCCCTTGCTGGACGATCGCCTCCAAGCCCTGGGCTGGACCCTCGAGGCCACAGCTGCCCGATTGGGTGAGCGCAGCGACCGTCTGCTGATCTTCCGCCCCTCACAGCCACACCCAAACGACACGCCCACCCAGCCAGACGCGGCCAGCCACTGAGCCATGTCCGAGCTGCGCACCATCTCCCGCCATGCGGGTACCGTGCTGGTCGGGCAGCTGGCCGTCATGGCCTTTAGCGTGACTGACACCGTCATTGCCGGCCGTTACAGCCCGCATGCGTTGGCCGTGCTGTCCGTGGCCTCGTCCATTTACATCAGCATTTATGTGGCGCTCAATGGCATGATGCAGGCGCTGCTGCCGGTCTGGGCCGAGCTGCATGGCGGCAACCGACGCGCCGAGATAGGGCGCTCGGTGCGCCAAGCGCTGTACATCTCGGCGATCGCAGCAGCGCTGGGCATCACCGGTTTGTGGTTCCCCGACACATGGCTGTCCTGGACCCAGGTGCCCACCGAGCTGTGGCCCGATGTGCGGACCTATTTGCGCGTGCTGGCCCTGGCGCTGGTGCCAAACTTACTGTTTCGCATTTACAGCACACTCAACCAAAGCCTGGGCTATCCACGTTTGGTCACTTGGCTTCAGGCAGGGGCCGTGTTCGTGAAAATACCTTTGTCGGTGCTGCTGACCTTTGGCGCTGGCGATGCGCCGGGCCTGGGCATGGTGGGCTGCGCCTGGGCCACGCTCGCGGTAAACAGCCTGATGATGCTCACCGGGCTATGGCTCTTGCGCACGCAAGACATTTACCACCCCTACAAGCTGTGGCATCTGCCTGAAAAACCCCAGTGGCCTGTGCTGCGGCACTTTTTGCGCCTGGGCGTGCCCGCCGGATTGTCCATCATGGTGGAGGTGACGGCATTTACCCTGATGGCCCTGTTCATTGCCCGCCTGGGCTCGGTGGCCTCGGCCAGTCACCAGATCGCGGCCAGTTTGGCCTCGGTGCTGTACATGGTGCCGTTGGCCCTTGGCATTGCCAGCAGCGCCCGCACCGGTTACTGGTTGGGCGCGGGTCAGGCCCACCGGGCCAGGCATGCAGCAGGCCTGGGCATTGGCCTGGCCATCGGCGCGGCCGTGCTGTGCGCTGCGGCCTTGCTTCTGGGCCGCGAAGCCATCGCCCATGCTTTCACCAACGACCCTGTGGTGGCACAAACCGCCATGGTGTGGCTGGTTTGGGTGGCGATATTCCACATGGCCGATGCGGTACAGGCGGTCTGCGCCTTCTTGTTGCGCTGCTACCGCATCACCATAGCGCCGCTGCTGATCTACACCGCCTTTTTGTGGGGCTTGGGCCTGTATGGCGGCTACCTGTGGGCCTACGACGATTCAGCGCTGAATGGCTGGCTGCAATGGACCGGCCGCCCGGCCGTCGACACGTTCTGGATCAGCAGCAGCTTGGCTCTGGCCTTGGTGTCGGCACTGTTTGCGACGCTGGTGTGGCGTGCATCCCGGCATGACACAAGCTCAACCGCACCGGTCTGAAGCGCTGGCCTTTGGCTTCGACCTGGCCTGCATTCATCAAAAATTCACACAAAACAACGACACTTGATTTTTTGATGACGCCTCACACCATGACAACCCCCAACGCCATCGATGAAGCCCAAATGCGCCAGCTGCGCGAAGACCTGCTGGACAGCATGGATGAAGAGCTTGAGCTGGAGCTCGACGACCGCTGGGGCACTGACGCCGCCGCCAACGATGCCCAAACGGGCGAACGCATTCGTTACTTCAGGGAGCTGCTGCGTCTGCAGTCTGAGTTGGTGATGCTGCAAGACTGGGTGGTCAAAACCGGTCACCGCATGGTCATCCTTTTTGAGGGCCGTGACGCAGCCGGCAAAGGCGGCGTGATCAAACGCATCACGCAGCGCCTGAACCCCCGTGTGTGTCGCGTGGCCGCCCTGCCCGCGCCCAACGACCGCGAGAAAACCCAGTGGTACTTTCAGCGCTACATCTCGCACCTTCCAGCCGCGGGCGAAATCGTGCTGTTTGACCGCAGCTGGTACAACCGCGCGGGCGTCGAAAAAGTCATGGGCTTTTGCAACGACGAGGAATACGAAGAGTTCTTTCGCTCAGTGCCTGAGTTCGAAAAAATGCTGGTGCGCAGCGGCATTCAGCTGGTCAAGTACTGGTTCTCCATCACCGACGATGAGCAACATGCCCGCTTTTTGGGCCGCATCCACGACCCGCTCAAGCAGTGGAAACTCAGCCCCATGGACTTGGAAAGCCGCCGCCGCTGGGAAGACTACACCCGCGCCAAAGAAACCATGATCGAGCGCACCCACATTCCCGAAGCCCCTTGGTGGGTGGTGCAAGCGGTGGACAAGAAAAAAGCGCGACTCAACTGCATTGACCACTTGCTCAGCCAAGTCCCCTACCACGAGGTCGAGCACCCGCAAGTGGACCTGCCCGGGCGTGTACGCAACCCCGACTACATCCGCCACCCGGTGCCGGCTGAAATGATTGTTCCGGAAAAATACTGAGCTGCTGAATCAGGCTCAGGCCTGACGATTGCCCAGCGGATCCCAGCCCTCCAACCACTGCACGAACTGTCCAAGCCCCTCTTGCAGGGGGGTGTCAGGCCAGGCATCCAACCAGCTCAAAAGGCGTGACTCGCTGGCACAGGTCAAGGCAACATCTGCAGTTTGCATGGGCGCGTGTTCAATGAGGGGGCTGGTCTGCAAAAGATCGGACAGCACTTGGACAAAATCGATCACGCGAATCGGCCGCTGATGGCCCACATTCACCACGGCCGCACCCTGCCACCGGGCCTCGTGCTGGGCCAAGGCGGTCACTGCCGCGACGGTGTCGTCGACATAGGTGAAGTCGCGCATCAGTTCCCCACCGGCAAACAGCGTCACTGGCTGTTGTCGCCGAATGGCTTGTGCAAACAGATAGGGCGCCATGTCAGGCCGCCCCCAAGGTCCGTAGACCGTGAAAAATCTCATGCCCAAGCTCTTCAGGCCGTATTGGGCATGAAAGGAAAACGCCATGGCTTCATTGGCCTGTTTGGTGGCTGCATAAAAAGACTGGGGCCGGTCGGTCCTGTCGGCCTCCTCAAAGGGTGCCTCCGATCGCATCCCGTAAACACTCGACGAGCTGGCATACAGCAAACGGGCAACTTGGTGCTGGTGACAGGCCAAAAGAACGTTGGCAAATCCAACCAGATTGGACGCCACAAAATCCTGTGGCGCCTGCATGGAGTGCCGAACACCGGCCTGAGCGGCCAAATGGATGACCCGCTCGGGGCGAACACTGCCCATCCAATCCAGCAGCTGGCTGGGATGCGCCACGTCGAGCCGTTGCCACTGAACGCCTGGAGCTTGTCGCACTGTAGCCATGCGGGCCGCACGCAGCCGTGAAGCCGTGCTGTTAGGGTCAGGATCCAAAGGGGTGCACCCAGAGTCGTCAGCCCAATCGCAGGCGTGCACGATGTGGCCCCTTTGGGCCAGATGCAAGGCCAGCCTTGAGCCAATGAAGCCGGCCGCACCCGTGACCATCCATGGAACTGTCATAAAAATATGTTTTGATTGTTTTCACAGGATTTTGAAATGCAAATATGACAGTAGTTCGAGAAAACCCCGACTCACTGGCAGTTTATTCACCGTCGGTGACCCAGACCGCTTGGCTGACTGCACTGATTTGCATCGCTTGTGGTGTTGGGCTGCACCATTCGTCCCTCAACCAAGAGTGGCTCATCCAGGGACACCAAAAGACTTGGCTGCCCGAGCAATTTTGGCTGTTTGTGACCCAGTGGGGTGACGCAGGTCAATGTTTGTTATTGATGTTGATCCTCTTTGCCCGAGACAGTGGCAAGCTGGCCTTGGTCTTGAAAACCTGGCTCTTGGGGATCCCGGTTTCGATGGTGCTTAAGCACACGCTCAACTTCCCGCGCCCCTTGAATTTGATCGACGCCCAGTGGCTGCAAGTGATTGGTCATCCTCCCCTGTTGGGCCACTCCATGCCTTCTGGCCATGCGATGGCCGCGGGCTCTGCCGCAGCGCTGTTGTTTTTATTCATTCGTTTTGATCGGCCTCGGCTTCTGTGGGTGGGGCTCGTCCTGTGCGCCTTGGTGGCGCTCTCGCGGGTGTCGGTCGGAGCGCATTGGCCGGCCGATGTGGTCACGGGTTTCGGTCTGGGCGGGCTTATGGTGATCTTGGCCCACCATTGGGAAAAATTGCAACCCTGGGTGTTAAACCCCGACGCGCTGTGGACGCGCTTTGGGCTCGTCGCGTTACAAGCCCTTGTCCTGTACTTGGTGTGGATTCCGCCCGTGGAAGGCTTCGGTATGGCCTTGGCTCGCGGGGCGATTTCAGCCGGCGTGCTGTTGGGTGTACTCACCTTATGGCCGCGTGCCCGAGCCTGAGGCCACACGTGTTCAAAACTTCACCCCTGCTCCTGAAATTCATGGCCATGCTCTTAGGCTTGGCGCTGGCACTTTGGTTGTTTGTTTGGGCCTGGCAAAAACTTGACCGGCCCGATTTGGCCCAATGGTGGCGCGCAGTGCCCATGTGGGTTTGGGCAGCCGCAACGGCTACCTGGGCATGCACCTTTATTTTGCGCGCCATCAGGCTGCGCCAAGAGTGGCAATGGAAGCGACACATCAGCCTGCGAACCGCTTTGCATGTGGTGTTACTGCACAACTCGGCGGCCTTGCTGATGCCGCTGCGATCGGGCGAATTGGGCTATCCGCTGCTGGTGCGAAAAGTCTTTGACGCCAGCTGGCCAGAGTCGCTGCGCAGTCTGCTGTGGTTGAGGTTCCAAGACGCTGTGGTGCTCGGTTTCCTGGCCCTGTTATTTTGGCCGTTCGCCCCCCCAGTCGCGGCTGCCTTGATCGCTGCACCTGTGCTCATTGCCCTGCTGGCTTCTCGCCAGTATTTGGAAAAGCTCGTGCTCGCCTGCCGCGGCCGCGTGGAGTGGTTTGGACTTTTATGGCACGGCCGAGACCGCCCCACAGGTTGGCTGCTGAGCCTGGGCAACTGGTTGCTGAAGATCGCGGTAGTCGCTCTTTTGTTGCAAGTCATCTTGCAGGAATCGATCAGCTTGGGCATGCAAGCGAGCGTGTCCGCGGCTTTGGGCGGCGAAATCGCGGCCTTGCTGCCGATTCAAGGCCCCGCCAGCTTGGGTACTTACGAAACAGGAGTCTGGCTGTTTTCCGGCCTGCCGCTTGAGCAGGCCCCGTTGTTGGGCATGGCGGCTTTGCTGGTTCACCTGTTTTGCCTGGGCATTTCGTTGTTGCTGGCCTTGCTGATGGCGGCTGTGGACGGGCCCGCCTTCTGGCGAGCACCGAATGAGAAAAACCGAGTCGATCCGATTCAAAACTGACTGTTTATGTTGCTTCAAACTCCCTCTCACCGTCTTTCTGTGGTGGTCCCGATGTTCAACGAGGAGGAACTGGCCCACGACCTGATCGATGCGGTCCAATCGGCCCTGATGTCTTACCCGCACCCGTGGGAGCTTTTGGTGGTCGACGACGGCAGCACGGATGAGACCTGGAAACGTCTGCGCCAGCGTGCCCAGCAAGTGGGTCCACACATTCGAATCATCCGTTTGCTGCGCAATTTTCGTCAGACCGCTGCGATGCAGGCGGGCATCGACATGGCCCGAGGCGATGTGATCGTCACCATGGATGGGGATTTGCAAAATGACCCCCAAGACATCCCCCAGTTGGTCGCTAAATTGCTGTGCGAAGACTTGGACTTGGTCGCCGGCTGGCGTCAAAACCGTCAGGATGGACTGCTGTTGCGCAAAATTCCCTCCAGACTGGCCAATCGCCTCATCAGGCGCGTCAGCGGGCTGGAATTCCAAGACCTGGGCTGTAGCTTGAAAGCCTTTCGCACCGGCGTGTTGCGCAAGATTCGTCTTTATGGCGAGATGCACCGCTTCATCCCCGCCTGGATGGCCACCGTCACCTCCCCTGATCGCATGGCCGAGTTGGCAGTCAGCCACCGCCCTCGAACCAAGGGCCAATCCAAATACGGCATCTCCAGAACCATCCGGGTCCTGGTCGACTTGCTGTCGATCCATTTCTTTTTGAACTTTGGCACACGCCCAGGACACTTCTTTGGCGGACTGGGTTTGTTGGTCAGTGCCGTCGGCACGCTGATCCTGGCTTACCTGGCAGCCATCAAATGGATGGGTGAAGACATCGGCACCCGGCCCCTGATGTTTGTGGGTTTTTTCTGCATCGTCTCTGGTCTGCAATTCATCACCACGGGGGTGTTGTCGGAAATGTTGATGCGCACTTATTTTGACGGGGGGCAGTCGCTGGCTTACCACACCCGGGATTTGACCACCTTGGACGACGACGCAGGATGGCATGCCACACCTTGATTCCACGCCAAGCTTGACTGCCAAGCCACCCATCTGGGCCATCCCTTTGGCCTTGGGTTTGCTGGTGTTCCTGCTGATGGGGCTGGGCCAGCCCCCTTTGTTCGATGTCGACGAAGGGGCTTTCTCCGAAGCAACCCGGGGCCTGTTGTCGTCAGGTGATTGGGGCCACACCACGCTCAATGGTTTGGACCGCTTTGACAAACCGATTGGTGTCTATTGGCTGCAAGCCCTCAGTGGGGTCCTGTTGGGGCCGACCGAGCTGGCCATGCGACTGCCCTCGGCTTTGGCCACCTGGTTGAGCGCACTGGCCCTGTGGAGATTCGTCACTGGCCAATGGGGTGTTCGGACTGGCGCTTGGGCAGCCATCATCCACGTCACCAGTTTTGGCAGCTGGGCCATGGCGCACGCGGCCACGGCGGATGCGGTGCTGGGCATGCTCCTGATGCTCAGCGCCATCGACCTGTGGCGCTACCTGCCAACCGAAGACATGAAGGCATTGCGTCGGCTGGCCTTGTGGGTGGGGGCGGGGCTGCTGGTCAAAGGGCCCGTCGCGCTCTTGATCCCAGCGGCCAGCCTGATCATCCACTGCCTTGTCTCTGGTCAATGGGCTGTTTGCCGCAAAGCGCTGCTCGATGTGCGCGCCTGGCTTTGCATGCTGGCGATTGCCTTGCCGTGGTACGCCTACGCCGTTTGGCGTCACGGCGAGAATTTCGTGCAAGGCTTCATTTTGAAGCACAACGTCGAGCGTTTCACCGCCCCGATGGAAGGGCATGGCGGCCATTGGCTCTACTTCGTGATCGTGGCACCCATTTTGTGGATGCCCTGGACGCCGCTGTTGCTGGCCTGGTGGGGCCGCTGGCAAGCGATCTGGGGCCATGCGCTGACCCGACAAGCCTTGATCTGGACTGTTTTTGTGCTGGTATTTTTCAGTTTTTCCGGCACCAAGCTGCCTCACTACGGCATCTATGCCGCACCCGGGGTCGTGCTGTTGCTGACGGCCGCTTTAGGTCGCATGCGATCTTGGCATGCCGGGCTGTGCGCAGTGACGTTGCTGGCCTGGCAGGCCCTGTTGGTGGGGCTGCCTTGGTTTTGGATGACTTTTCCTGAGCAGGTCCCGCAGGCGCTTAAGTCTATTTTCCAGCATGGCCTGGACCCTTTGCCGCTGGGCTCCATTGCCACCCTCTGGGGCCTGCTGGCGCTGACCCTGCTGATCTGTCGCGCCCGCTTGCCCCGCTTGGGCTTAGCAGACACCCTGTCTGCCATGGCCTTGATCCACGGCACGGTCTTGGCCTTGGTCGTCTGGCCTTGGTGGGCCAACACCCTGCAGGGGCCCATCAAAGCCTTGGGACTGGAAGCGAGAAATTGGCCATCCACAGTGGGGCAAATCGGAGGCAACTGGCCATCTTTCGCCTTTTACCGTCAACAAGCCCTGCTCCCCAAAGGCAATCCAGCAAGCTTGTACTTGGCCCCTGAATCTCAAGTCCAGCCCGGTGCTCGGGTGTGGGCCAAGGACAAGGGCATGGTTTTGTTCCAACCTGAAACGGCTACCCGGCCATGAACACATCCACATCCAGATGGGGGGCAGCCCAGCGGCGCAGCATTTTCCTCTTTGTGGCCGCTTTGGTGGCCGGGTCCGGGTTCTGGAGGCTTACAGCCTCGTGGTGGAGCGGGGCCGGACTTTTTGTCGATGAAGCCCAATACTGGGACTGGTCACGCGATCTGGCTTGGGGCTATTTTTCCAAGCCCCCAGTTTTGCCCTCACTCATGCGGCTGTCCACATGGATCGGCGGCGACAGCCTGACCGGCGTGCGCTGGCTGGTCGTTTTCGTCTGGACGCTGACCCCTTTGGTGATCTGGCGGTTGACGCGGAATATGCTGCGCGATAGCACCTATTTGGACCTACACACACGCTTGATCGCGGGTGCCTGGGCCGCCGCGCTGTGCAGCGCCATGCTGGCCTTTGCGCTGCTGGGGCAGGTGAGCACGACCGATGGCCCCCTTCTTTTTTTCTGGTCCCTGGTCATGTGGTCCTTCTGGCGCGCGCAACAAACGCCGGAGCAGATGGCAGCTTGGGTCCTTGTGGGCCTGTTCCTGGCCTTGGCCATCCTGTCCAAGTACACCGCCATGGCCGCTGGCGCCAGCCTTTTGTGGCTGGCATGGCATCTGCGCCAGCACTTGATCTGGCGGGGCTTGTTGCTGGCCTTCATGGTTTGCGCCGTTGTATTGAGCCCTCATTTGGCCTGGAACCACCGCAATGCTTGGCCCACCCTCAGGCACACCACCGAACTGCTGGGTTCAGGCCAGGGCGCCGAAGCTGCATCGTCTTGGACCTCGGCCTTTTTTTACATCCTCAGCCAAGGTTTGCTCATCGGGCCCGTCGTGCTCGTGGTTGCCCTGCTCTGGCTAATCCTGTACTGGCGCAAAAGCCTGGCACCACCCATGACGACACGCGGACCTGCAGGTCGCCTGTCCTTAATGGATTGGAGCTGGTCTTGGGCGTGGCCGATATGGCTGGCGGGCTTGCTCCAGTCTCTTTGGGGGAAATCCCAAATGAACTGGCCTGCACCGGCTTTGCTTGCACTGGCCATGATGATGGCCTTTTGGCGCGTCAGACGCCCGGCTTTGACATGGTCCGGGCCTTGGCTTGTGTGGATTGCGGGCACCTTGGTGGGTGCCACCATCTCTCTGGCCGGTGACTGGCGGCAGCATCTGATGCCTGGCAGCACGGGTCCGCGCTGGGACCTGTGGTCAAGGGCCAAGGGCTGGGACAGCGCCTTGCTCGCCATGAACCCCTACATAGCCAACTTTCCGACCTTGCAGATCGTCTCCTCGGACCGTGCGCTCATCGCGCATGCTGCCTACGCATGGCGAGACCAGAACCGCCGCGTCCAAGCGTGGACACCCGCCGTGTCCCCTGCGCACCACTACGAAATGGTCAACCCCTACGACCCCAAGCACCCCCAGAATGCCGGGGCCTCAGTGCTGATGATCTCCAACGAGGAAGAACCTTGGGGCCACCCCTGGCTTGAGTTTTTCCCTCACCGGCATCTGCTTTATCGGCACACCGAGGCGGGCAGAACTGTTTTCCTTTGGAAACTGGATCCCCATTGAAACCCCGTTATCGCTCTTGGCTCGCATGGACAGCCCTGTTGCTGGCCTCATGCTTAATGGTCCTGCTCTGGCCCGAATTAGACCTCTGGGTGGCCCAACAGTTCTATGAAGAAAGAGGTACCTTCCCTGCTGGCGATTGGGTGTGGGTCCATGCCACTTACGTCTGGGCACCCCGCATTGGCATGGCCATAACGCTGTGCGCCTTGGTCGTGATTGCGGCTCGCTGGATCCAACCCATACGTGTTCTCAGGGGCGTCTGGCGAAAATCTCTGGCTTGGCTCTTGGTGGTTGTGCTTGGCGTGGGCTTACTGGTCCATGAGGGGCTGAAAAATCAAGTCGGTCGTCCCCGCCCTGCCCACACCATCAGCATGGGTGGGGATGCCCCTTTCATTCCTGCACTGCACAGCAGTCACCTGTGCCAGCGCAACTGCTCGTTCGTCAGTGGCCACGCCGCCATCGGCTTTTGCATCATGACCTTGGGACTGTGGTCAGCGCCCGCAGCACGCAGGCGTTGGTGGATTCTCGGGACACTGGCCGGCACCTTGATTGGTCTAGGACGGATCATGCAGGGAGGGCACTTCCTGAGCGATGTGGTTTTTTCCTTGGTGGCCATTTGGGGCACCAATTTGTTGATCCGCCAAGTTTGGCTCCATTGGCGTCTTCACCAGCTGAAACGCACAAGAAATTTCGTCACTCTAATTGCGCCAGCACGCCACCGATAGAACGTCTCAGAGTTTGCTGAGCAAGGCTTGCCCCATTTGGATGCGCTGCCCAAGCAAGATGCCTGGCGCCAAGGCAAAGCCTTTGGGCACAAACACCAAAATGGTGGAGCCGTGCTCGAACCAGCCCATTTCCTGGCCTTTGACGTAGGCCGCATCACAGGGCATTTCGTTCGGGCCTTTGTAGCGCAGGTTGAGCAACACATCGACCGCATGAAAACGCATGCTGGCCACCAATACCGCCGCCACGGGCACGATCAAGAACGGCACGCCCTCTTGTGTTTGCATGTGCAAGACCGCCCGTTCATTTTTGCAAAACAGCTCCTGTACGCGCGCAAGGGCCACGGGGTTCACATTCCAGGTGTCGCCCGAGATGTAAGTCACATGCTGAAGCTGCACATCGTGCGGCGCATGGAAACGGTGGTACATGCTGCTGGTCAGGCGCAAGGTGATGTAAGTGCCCCCTTCCAGCGCAGCTGTCCAATGCTGGCAGTGCGTGGATGTGCCCAGCAAAGTTTCCAACTGATAAGGGAAACCTTTGGCCTGAAACACCTGGCCCTGCGTGATCGTGCCGCAGGCCCCCACGATGGCATCGCATGGCGAGGTCATGAGCGCAGGGTCCGGGTTGACCACCCGAGCCCCGGGCTTGAGTTCACGCGTGAAGCACGCATGCAAGCTGTCAAATTGCGTGTGCTTGGCGTCACTCAAGTCCAGGTCACTGAACAAGCGCCAAACCGACATGGACAACTTGACCACCCAAGGGTGTCGGATCTGGCTCCACCAGCCCATGAACCGGGTCAGGGTGATGCGCGGGATGCGGTTGGTGAGCAAGAAATTCAGGTCTTCTTGCAGCATCCAGTTTTGAAAAAGTCGACGAATCTTCATCATGTTGTCACTCAATTTGAATAAAAAGAAATTTCATTGACACAAGGAAACTGCTGTGAACCCCACTTGGATCAGTTTGGGCGTACTGGCCGCATTGGCCCCAAGCCTGCATCGGCGCATACAACTTTCGCGTGCCAAGCACCGCTCGCTGGCCGGGCACTCGCGCATGGCCAAACGGCTGGCGCGCTGGTTGCCTGGTTACGGCTTCGATGAGGCTGAATTTTTCGGCTGCGACGGCGCACCCGCAGACATTCAGGCGCAACGCCGCGCGGCCTTTTTTGCCTTGGGCCACACGCTGCAAACGCGCCATCGCCTGAGCATCGAGGCCACTGCGGCGGCACGCGAGAACATCTCGGACATGCAATTCATCGCGGCCTACCGCGTGCCCTTCCAGTTCAGCCCGGTGGTGCGCGAGCACCTGAAGGTCGGCTCGTTCTTGCAATCGGCCCATGGCGTGCACGTCACCGATCTGGACGGTCAGGTTTTTTACGATCTGACAGGCTCTTATGGCGTGAACGTGTTTGGCGCTGACTTTTACAAACGCACCATGGCTGAGGGCATGGCCCGCACCCAAGCGTTGGGCCCAGTGCTGGGTTCTTACCACCCGGTGGTGGCCGACAACGCCGAGCGCCTCAAGACCATTTCCGGCCTGGACGAGGTGTCGTTTCACATGTCGGGCACCGAAGCCGTGATGCAAGCCGTGCGCCTGGCCCGCTACCACACGCGTCGCAAAAACATCGTGCGTTTTTGCGGGGCCTACCACGGCTGGTGGGAGGACGTGCAGCCCGGCCCGGGCAACCCGATGCCACCGCGCGAAACCTACACCCTGAGCGACATGAACGAGCGCAGCTTGCAAGTCTTGCGCACCCGCAAGGACATCGCTTGCGTGCTGATCAACCCCCTGCAGGCGCTGCACACCAACGTGAACGCGCCCGGCGACTCGACCCTGGTGGACAGCAGCCGGCGCGCCGCTTATGACCGCGAGGCTTACACCGCTTGGCTCAAGGCCTTGCGACAGGTCTGCACAGAAAAGTGCATTGCTTTGATATTTGACGAGGTTTTCTTGGGCTTCCGATTGGCCGCCGGGGGCGCGCAAGCCTACTTTGGCGTGCAGGCTGACATGGTCACTTATGGCAAGACCCTGGGCGGTGGATTTCCCGTCGGTGTGGTGTGCGGCAAGCGCGAATGGATGCGCCGATTCAATGAAAAACGCCCAGCCGATATTTGCTTTGCCCGTGGCACCTTCAACGCACACCCTGCGGTCATGGGTGCGATGTCGGTCTTTCTGGAACAACTGGAAACCCCCGAAATCAAGGCCATTTACGAAGGCTTGGACGAGCGCTGGAATGCCCGTGCTGCGCTGTTCAACAGCACCATGCAAACGCATGGCTTGCCCTTGCAAGCGGCCAACATGTCGAGCGTCTGGACACTCTTTTACACCCAGCCCAGCCGTTACAACTGGATGCTGCAGTACTACCTCAGGCTGCATGGATTGGCGCTCAGTTGGGTGGGGACAGGTCGTTTGATCTTCAGCCTCAACTACAGCGATGCCGACTTTGAAGCGGTGCTTCAAAAGTTTGTACTGGCTTGTCAAGACATGCAGCGCGATGGCTGGTGGTGGCATGCCCCTGAGATCACCAACAAATCCATCCGCCGCAGCATCCTCAAGGAAACACTGTTTCGCTGAAGCCAAGCCCCGGTTCACTGATACACAGTGAACCGGGTATTTGAATGCTCAGCGGCCGGTGTGCAGCGTGCTGTCGGCGAAGCGCTCGCCCCGCAACAACTGCCAAGGCGCTCTGTGGTACAGGTAAATGTCGTGGAAGGGATCGGTGATGATCTTGGTCATCCAGACCAGTCCAGTTTGCACGTCGTACAGGAAAAACAAATGCACCGTGCGAAACAGCAAAGCCGCCGCGCCCAAGTACAACCATGCAAAACCCACCGCCCGCAAAAACTCAAACCAGGTGTCATGCACCGGCAGCAAGCCCATGAAGCCAGGATTCATGTAGATGGCCAAAGGCAACAGGGCCCAGACACTCAACAACACCACCTTGCGGCGCAAGTTGTAGCCCACCTTGATCTCTTCCTTGAAGTCGTTGGTGGCTTCATTGACGTGGTCATAGCCCAAGGGTTCAAAGAAGAAGTGACCGGCTTGTCTGGAGGTCATGGAAACCATCCAGGCCAGCAACGCGGCCATGGCCGGATCAATCCACAGCATGCCGTAAGCCACGACAAAAGCCATGGCACTGAGCAAGTGCAGGGACTGGTTGATGCGGCAGTGGTGGTAATAACGGTGATCGTCCCAACGCTGCACTTCCAAAGCTTTCAAAAAATCTTTCACAGAAACCCCTCTTGTTGAATGTATGAAGATCATCATCAATTTGTGTGAAAAATCAGTGACAAGGCTTTTGTCATCAAACTGTTAAAACCTGCGTTCACCATAGGGACATGCAAGAACAAGACAATGCTATTTACTGTGTCGAAAACTTTGTGCCCGCCAATGCCCCACTGCGCATTGCGGTGGTGACCGAAACCTGGCCCCCCGAAGTCAATGGCGTTGCTCTGACGCTTTCGCGCCTGATCCAAGAGCTGAGCCAACGCCAACACACGATCCAGCTCCTGCGCCCCCGGCAAGACCGCCATGAAACCGAAAGCCATCGGGAGGGCTGGAGTGAACTGCTGCTCAAGGGCATGCCCATCCCACGCTACCCCCAGCTCAAGCTGGGGTTCCCCAGTAAAAAGTCACTGGTCCAAGCCTGGAGTCTGCAAAGGCCCGACTTGGTGCACATCGCCACCGAGGGGCCGCTGGGCTGGTCGGCCCTGCAAGCGGCCCGGGTCTTGCGCTTGCCCGTCACCTCCGACTTCAGAACCAATTTTCAAAGCTACAGCAAACACTATGGCGTCGGATGGCTGCAAAAACCCATCGTGGCTTATTTGCGGAAATTTCACAACCGCACCTTGTGCACCATGGTGCCGACCCAAGCCATGCACGACCAGCTCAAGATTTTGGGCTTTCACAACCTCCAGGTGGTGGCCCGCGGCGTGGATACAAAGCTGTTCACACCCGACAAACGCAGCAGCAGCTTGCGCGACCAATGGCACGCTGATGACCAGACCCTGGTCATCTTGTCGGTGGGGCGCTTGGCGGCAGAAAAAAATCTGGATTTGACGGTCAAAACCTACCAGGCTATGAAACAGAACAACCGACCGGTGAAACTTGTTTTTTGCGGCGATGGTCCCTACCGCGCCAAACTCCAAGCCGAGTGCCCAGACGCCATCTTCATGGGCATGGCCACCCAAGCCCAATTGGCCGTGGCCTACGCCAGTGCCGATCTGTTCATGTTCCCCAGCCTCACCGAAACCTTTGGCAATGTGACCTTGGAAGCCCTGGCCAGCGGCACCCCAGTCCTGGCGTTTGACTGCGCCGCCGCCAAAGAAGTCATTGACGACGGACACAATGGTTGGCTCGTTCCGGGGGAAGATGCGCAACGTTTTGTATTGCGCGCCTTGGCCATCACTCAAAAAGCCTCGACCTTGCACGAGGTTCAACTGAACGCAGCGGCCAGCATTCGAAAATGGGAATGGTCCAGCATCGCCACCGAAGTGGAAAACATGTTCCGAAGGGTCCTGACGGGTGCGCTAGCTGAGCGATGAACCCCGCGTTGCACCCCGCTTGACCGACCTGCGGCGCCAAGGCAAAACGGCCAGCCACAAGGGCAGTGACAAGCACAGCATCATGGCCAACAGAGGCCAATCCCAGGCCAGCAGCAGACTGTACAAGCCCAGCATCACCAACACACTCAGGTTTTCGTTGAAGCCCTGCACGGCAATCGAACGCCCAGGCGGCATGATTTTGAGGCCCCGGTGTTGCAACAAGGCATTCATGGGCACCAACAACATGCCACCCGCCCAGCCTGCCGCCAGCATCATGGGCACAGCCAGCCACAAGCTCTGTGTCAGGGCCAAAGCAGGCATCAAGCAAGCCAACACCACGGCCCAGACCCTCTGCCTTCGGGCGCGAAAGATGCGGCAGGTGAGCGCCGCCATGACGGCGCCACCAATCACTCCCAATGCCACCAGACCCTGCAAATACGCCCCGGCCTGCAAAGTCAAGCCGGCCTGCGTCTGCGCCCACACCAGGACCAAGAACTGCAGCACAGCACCCACACCCCAGCTGAGAGTCGTGACCCGCAAAGAAACGCCCCCCAAGGGGTCTCGCCACAGCTTCAAATTGTTGGCCCAAAAAGCCGCCCAACGCATATCCGCCCAAGACCACGCCGATTGCCTGGGCGAGCGCAAGGCATACATCCCACTGTTGAGAACTGCAGAAATCACATACAACAGGCAGATCACGCCCAAACCAAAACCGATTTGGGTTTCAACCAGCCAATCGGTTGTGGCCCAAGCCAAGACATTTTGGGGCCCACCCCCCCCCCAAGACCCAGAGCCCATCAGCCACCCACCCAACACCACACCCCACAACACGGACAACACCACCGACACCTCCAGAAAGGCATTGGCTTTGACCAGACTGGCCGAAGGCACGGTTTCAGTGAGCAAACCATATTTCGCGGGGGCATACACAGAGGCTGCAAAGCCGGTCAGTGCGAAGGCCACCAGAGGGCTGAAGCCAGTCCACAACAAGACGACCGACACCAACTTGAGTAAATTCATCGCCATCATGACGTGGCGTTTTTGAAAGGCATCGGCCACAGGCCCCACCACGCTGGCCAACACCACATAAGACAAAGTGAAGACCATTTTCAGCAGGGGGGCCCACCATGCCGGATAGCCTTGCTCCTGCAAAAAATATATGCCCAGCAACAAAAAGGCGTTGTCTGCCAGCCCACTGAAAAACTGGGCCAGGATCAAAAAAGCAAAGCCCTTAGGCATTCATGAGTTCAGCAGCGGTGGGCGCTTCGGTTGGAAGGCCGAAATCCATCAGTTGCGCCAAATCATTGCGCCTGCCCACACCTTGGTAGGCCACACCCAGTTCACTCAGGGCGTCCGGGTTGTACAGGTTTCTGCCATCCAAAATGAAGGGTTTACGCATCAGGGCCTTCATGGCCTCGAAATCCGGGTTGTGGAAATTTTTCCACTCGGTCAACACCATCAAGGCGTCCGCGCCCTCCAAGGCCTGCATGTCTGAAGTCGCCAATTCAAAGCGCTCCAGCAGATGCGGCTCTTGACTCAAATCGGAACGCAAAGCCTGTAGGGCATGAGGGCCTGCCACAGGGTCAAAGGCACTGACCTGTGCACCACGCAACAACAATTGACGAATCACCACGCGGCTGGGAGCCTCGCGCATGTCATCCGTGTTGGGCTTGAAGGCCAGGCCCCAAACTGCAATTTTCCGACCCGCCAAATCGGGCCCCATGCGCTGCGTCAAGCGGTCCACCAAAATTGTTTTTTGTCGCTCATTGACCAGCTCCGTGGCACTGACCACCGCCATGCTGTGCCCATGAGACTTCGCGGTGTTGACCAAAGCCTGCGTGTCCTTTGGAAAGCAACTGCCCCCATAGCCACAACCCGCGTACAAAAAGCTGTGGCCAATGCGACTGTCAGCCCCAATGCCCCGGCGAATGTGGTCCACATCGGCCCCCAGCACATCGGCCAGGTTGGCCATTTCATTCATGAACGAAATGCGAGCGGCCAACATGGCATTGGCCGCGTATTTGGTCAACTCGGCACTGCGCACATCCATCCACACGGTGCGGGCATGGTGACGGTTGAAACTGGCATACAAATCACCCATCATGCGGCGGCTACGGGCATGGTGCAGGCCCTCATCCACGCCCACCACAATGCGGTCCGGACGCATGAAATCGTCAATGGCGGCGCCTTCTTTGAGGAATTCCGGATTAGAGACGACATCAAACAAATCTGGCGACATGCCCCTGTGCACCAACTCATGCGAAATCGCAGCACGCACTTTGTCGGCCGTCCCCACGGGCACCGTGGATTTATTGACCACCAACTTGAAACCCTTCAGGTTTCGACCAATGGTGGCAGCCACAGCCAAGACGTGCCCCAAGTCGGCCGAACCATCTTCGGCTGGGGGCGTGCCCACGGCAATGAACAGGATGTCGCCATGCTCGATCGCCTCACAGGCATCGCTGGTGAAGCGAATGCGTCCATCGGCCCGATTGCGCGTGAGCAGTTCTTTGAGGCCCGGCTCGTAAATCGGCACGTCGCCTTCTTGCAGGGCACGGATTTTTTCTTCATCCTTGTCCAAGCACACCACTTTGAAACCCAGGTCCGACAAGCATGCGCCTGTGACCAAACCGACATAACCCGAACCGATGACTGTGACACGCATGGCAAACCTCCAAGTTTGCATTGCATGTTCCACCTCATCTGTGAATCCAGCGTGTCATTTCCATGAAGAAATCACGACAACGCTGGCGTGTCTTTCGGGTGAATTCAAAAACCGGGTGTTTTGAACGCCCATCGCCCCGAGGCTCAGCCCAAGTCGACGACCACTCGACTTTGCGGAAACACCAGCTTGAATGTAGAGCCCTGGCCCACCACGCTGTCAATGCGCAACTCACCGCCGTGCCGTTGCATGACGTGCTTGGTGATGGCCAGGCCCAAGCCCGTGCCACCGGTTTCTCTGGAACGGCTGCGGTCCACCCGGTAAAAACGCTCGGCCAAACGCGGCAAATGCTCGGCCGCAATGCCTGGCCCGGTGTCATGGACGGAGAACACCAAGCCCTCTGCCGTGCTGGACCAATGGGTCTGGATGCGTCCTCCCAAAGGGGTGTAGCGGATCGCATTGCTGACCAAATTGGAGACCGCGCTCAACAGCTCCGAACGCGCACCCAGCAAATACACATCGGGCACCGGTGCAAATTCCAATTGGTGCACAGGCCCCTCGCCTTTGTTTGCCATCCATTCCGAGAAGGCCTGCCCTTCTGTGGTCACTTGCAGCATCAAAGCCGCTAAAGAAACCTTTTCCTGGGTGCTGGGCAATTGGCTGCCTTCCAGTTGCGACAGCATCAACAAATCCACCACCAAGGACTGGATACGGTCCGATTGCGCCGACATGAGTTGCAGGTAGTGCTGGGTTTCGTCTTCCCCCAACGGGATGGACTGCAACGTCTCCACAAAGCCGCTGAGCACCGTCAAAGGCGTGCGGATTTCATGCGACACATTGGCCACAAAATCACGGCGCATGGCATCGGCCTGCGCAACGGCCGTGATGTCACGCGTCAAGAGCAGCGAACGTCCCTCACCGTAGGCATGCAACTGCACCGACAGTTTCTGCAGGCTCAAGGCCGAACTGGAGCGGCCCTCAATGACCACCTCTGAAGCGTGGTTGTCTTGCGCAAAATACCGCGCAAACACCGGATCTCGCACCAGGTGCACGATGTGCTGCAGACGGTCTCTTTGTGCATCCAGCCCCAGATGCGCCGCAGCGGTGTCATTGCACCATTCGATGCGGGCTTCATCGTCGAGCAAAATCACGCCATTGGGCGAAGCCTGAATGGCCTGCAAAAAATCCTGCAACTGTTTTTGGTGCACGGCGGCCAGCCTTTGCTGCTGGCGCAGCAAGCGCTGCACGCGCTCAGCGATCTCGCGCCAAACACCCTGCCAAGGTGGGTCTTGGCGCAAAACCGGCGTACTCAGCCATTGCTCGAGCCGGTCCAGCTTCCACTGCAGCATGACGCCGTGAATGACCAAAGCCAACAAGGCCCCGAAAACAGCCCCTAGGGTGCCGCCCAAAAACCAGCCAGGTATTCCCGCCAAGCCCGCAAAAAAGAGCATTTCGAGAAGCGAAAACAACATCAGGAACCTGGCATCAAACGGTGGGATTGGCGGTGAAACGGTAACCCGCACCGCGCACGGTTTCGATCATGTGACCCGCCTCGCCCAGCGACTCGCGCAGGCGTTTGACGTGCACATCCACCGTGCGCTCTTCGATGTAAACGTGGTCGCCCCACACTTTGTCGAGCAAGCCCCCCCGGCTGTGCACCCGCTCGGGGTGACGCATCAGGTAGTGCAACAGCTTGAATTCGGTGGGCCCCACCTTGAGGGGTTTATCGGCCAAGTTGACGCGGTGCGTGTCGGCATCGAGTTGCAAGTCACCCATTTTGACGACGCCTCCCGAAGCCTCGGGTACGCGGCGGCGCAACACCGCACGGATGCGGGCCAGCAGCTCACGCGGTGAAAACGGTTTGACGATGTAATCGTCAGCGCCCGCATCCAGCCCCGCCACCCGGTCGGCCTCGTCACCCCGCGCGGTCAGCATCAGGATAGGCACAGCCTTGGTGCGTGCGGAGGCACGCCATTTGCGCGCCAGGGTCAAGCCACTCTCGCCCGGCAGCATCCAGTCCAGCAAGATGGCGTCGGGCAAGATCTCATCGAGCTCGCGCTGAGCGGTTTCAGCGTCGATGGCCCACACCGGCTGAAAGCCGTTGTGCCGCAAATTCACCGCAATCAACTCAGCGATGGCAGGCTCGTCCTCGACAATCAGAATTCGTGGGATGGTTCTCATAGAACCGCTTTTTCGATGTCGGTCAACGCGGTGTGACGCACATCGGCACCCTTGACCACGTAGATGACAAACTCGGCGATGTTCTTGGCATGGTCGCCAATGCGTTCAATGGCCTTGGCCACAAACAGCAGGTCCAGGCTGGCCGAAATCGTGCGAGGGTCTTCCATCATGTAAGTGATCAGTTTGCGCACAAAACCGTTGAACTCGGCGTCGATCAAATCGTCTTCTTTCAAAATGACCAGCGCGGTGTTCACATCCAGGCGGGCAAAGGCATCGAGTGCTTTGCGCAGCAAGGCGGTCGCCAGATCTGCCGCTACCCGCAACTCAGACGATGGCAAATTGCGAGGGCTGCCCTGCGCCAGGATCTGCTTGACCATGCGCGCGATGCGCTCGGCTTCATCGCCTGCACGCTCCAGGTTACCGGTGATTTTGGAGATGGCCATCAGCAAGCGCAAATCGCGTGCTGTGGGCTGTCGGCGCGCAATGATCGATGCCAACTCGGCATCAATCTCCACTTCCAGCGCGTTGACCTGTCTTTCTGTGGCCACCACTTGGTCGGCCACTTCGGAACTGAACTGGGCCAGCGCGTACACCGCGTGGCGAGTTTGCGATTCAACCAGACCACCCAGCTCCAGAACACGGGAAGAAACGCCGGTGAGTTCGGCATCGAATTGACTTGAAATGTGCTTGTCCATGGTGTGCTCCTGTTCAGCCGAAACGGCCGGTGATGTAGTCTTCGGTTTCCTGCTTGGCTGGCTTCATGAAGATTTGTTCGGTCTGACCAAACTCCACCAGTTCGCCCAAATACATGTAAGCCGTGAAATCAGACACACGCGCAGCTTGCTGCATGTTGTGCGTCACGATGGCCACGGTGTATTCCTTTTTCAACTCGCTCACCAACTCTTCGACCTTGGCAGTCGAAATCGGATCGAGGGCCGAGGTGGGCTCGTCCAACAAAATGACCTTGGGCTTCACGGCCACCGTGCGGGCAATGCACAGGCGCTGCTGCTGACCACCGGAGAGCGACAGGCCGCTTTGACCCAGTTTGTCCTTGACTTCGTTCCAGATGGCCGCTTTGGTCAGGGCCGACTCCACGCGCTCGTCCATGTCAGAGCGGCTCAGGTTCTCGTACAAACGCACACCAAAGGCGATGTTGTCGTAAATGGACATGGGGAACGGCGTGGGCTTTTGGAACACCATGCCAATTTGCGCACGCAGCAAGTTCAGGTCTTGGCCTTTGTCCAGGATGTTTTGGCCATAAAAGTTGATCTGACCCTCTGCACGCTGGCCGGGGTAGAGGCTGTACATGCGGTTGAGCGTGCGCAACAAGGTGGACTTGCCGCAACCGGATGGACCAATGAAGGCAGTCACGCGGTTTTCTGCGATGTTGAGGTTGACGTTTTTCAGGCCTTTGAATTTGCCGTAATAAAAGTCCAGATTACGCACTTCGATGGCGTTGGAGGTCGGTGTCTTGTCAGGCATGTGGATTCCTGTGAATACGAAAAATTTTTTGGGATTGGGATTTCAAATCTGCATCAAACAGATGTTTTTTCCCTGAAAAATACACGGGCCAGGATGTTGAGTACCAACACGGCCAAAGTGACCAGCAAAGCACCGCCCCAAGCCAAGCGGATCCAATTGTCGTAAGGACTCATGGCGAACTGGTAAATCACCACAGGCAAGTTGGCCATGGGCTTGCTCATGTCAGTGCTGAAAAACTGGTTGTTCAAGGCGGTGAACAACAAGGGCGCCGTTTCTCCACTGATGCGGGCAATGGCCAACAGCAGGCCCGTGATCACACCGCTTTTGGCTGCACGCAAAGTCACCGACAACGACACTTTCCAGCGTGGTGCGCCCAAGGCAAAGGCAGCCTCGCGCAAGCTTCCAGGCACCAAGCGCAACATGTTTTCCGTAGTTCGCATGACCACAGGCACAGCGATCAAGGACAAAGCCATGCTGCCGGCATAACCCGAAAAGCGCCCAAAAGTGGCCACGGCGATCGCATAAACAAACAAGCCAATCACAATCGATGGCGCCGACAACATGATGTCGGTCACAAAGCGTGTCAGCTCTGCCGTTTTGCTGTGGTCACCGTATTCGGTCAAGTAAATACCCGCCAAAATACCCACAGGTGTCGCCACCAAAACCGACAAACCCACCATCATCAGGCTGCCCACAATCGCATTGCGCAAACCCCCGCCATCCGTGCCGGGTGCCGGTGTATCTTTGGTCAGCATATCCAAATCCAGGGCAGCAAAGCCGTTGGAAAATAGCACCAGCAAAATCCACAGCAAAACCGTGAGACCCAAAGCCATCGCCACCAAAGAAGTGGCCATGCCCAAAGAGTTGGCGATTTGACGGCGACGGTAAAGCCCTTTATCCATGTTCACAGCCATTTCAGAACCCCTTGGCTTTTTCAGCCCGATTGATCATGATTTTGGCCAAGGCCAAGACCAAAAAGGTGATCACAAACAGCAAGAAGCCGAGTGCAAACAACGAAGACATGTGGAAATCAGCCGCTTCGCCAAATTCGTTGGCCAAGGTCGATGCGATCGACGTGCCCGGTGAGAACAGCGAAGTGGGCATGCGGTTGGCATTGCCAATCACGAAGGTCACCGCCATCGTTTCGCCCAGGGCGCGGCCCAAACCCAGCATGATGCCGCCGATCACCCCTTTTTGGGTGTAAGGCAACACGATCCCGCGCACGACCTCCCAAGTGGTGCAACCCAAGCCGTAAGCCGACTCGCGCAAGATGGGGGGGGTGATTTCAAATACGTCGCGCATCACGGCCGCCACAAAGGGCAAGACCATGAACGCCAAAACAATGCCAGCGGACAAAATGCCCATGCCGTTGGGGGCGCCGCCAAACAAAAAACCGATCAAAGGCATGCCGCTCATCAAGTCGCGCACGGGCACTTGAATGTAGTCGGCAAACAAAGGCGCAAACACAAACAGGCCAAACATGCCGTAAATGATGGAGGGCACGGCGGCCAACAATTCGATGGCAGTCCCCAAAGGGCGGCGCAACCACACTGGGCAGGTTTCGGTCAAAAAGACTGCAATACCAAAAGCCAAGGGAACGGCAATCAACAGCGCAATGCCAGCGCTGGACAAGGTGCCCACGATGGCAAAAGCCGCGCCAAACTGCTCATTGTTCACGTCCCACTCTGAGTACCAGAGAAAAGGCACACCAAACTTGGCAAAAGTGGGCCAAGCATTGACAAACAACGACACGATGATGCCAGCCAAGGCACACAGCACAATCAACGAGAAAAGCTGGGTCGATCGGTGAAACAAAACATCTTGAAACCTTTGGCGCTTGGCCACGGCCAGCATTTTGCTGCTGTCTTGTGCTGTAGAAAGGGAAGTTTGCATGCGGGAGTCCATCCAACAATGACCATCAAAATCAACAGAAAATCCGTCGGTTGAACGTTGTGTCAACCGACGGATCACTGTTCGAAAGCGCCAGAATTACTTCTGGATTTGTGACCAGACGCGTGAACGGATCTGTTCGGTCAGGCTGTCAGGCAAGGCCACGTAGTCCAGATCGGCGGCCATTTTCTTGCCGTTTTTGAAGGACCAGTCGAAGAACTTGAGTGCTTCGTTGGAAGCAGCTTTGTCGGCTGGGTTCTTGTACATGACGATGAAAGAAGCGGTGCTGATGGGCCAGCTGGTGGCGCCTTTGGCGTTCACCATGGACACGCCCATGCCAGGAACGCTGAACCAGTCGGCGCTGGCAGCAGCAGCCGCAAATGTCAAGTCATCGGGGCTGACGTAACGGCCTTCGGCGTTTTGCATTTGCAAGAAGGTCATGTTGTTCTTCTTCACGTAGGCGTACTCCACGTAACCGATCGAGCCTTTGACGCGGTTGACGTTGGCGGCCACACCTTCATTGCCCTTACCACCCACCGAAGTCGCTGCTGGCCACTTGATGGTGGCATTTTTGCCAGGACCGTCAGCCCACTCTTTGCTCACGGCGCTCAAGTAGTCGGTAAAGTTGAATGTCGTGCCCGAACCGTCAGCGCGGTGCACCACGGTGATGATGTCGTTGGGCAGGTTCTTGCCAGGGTTCAAAGCCACGAACTTGGGGTCGTTCCACTTGCTGATCTTGCCGGAGAAAATTTCGGCCAAGATGGGACCTGTCACGCGCAACTCACCTGGCTTGAAGCCGTCCAAGTTCACGATAGGCACGGTGCCACCAATGATCATGGGGAACTGGACCATGGCGTCTTTGTCCAAATCAGCACCCGACAAAGGGGCGTCTGTGGCACCAAAAGTCACGGTCTTGGCGCGGATCTGGCGAATACCACCGGAAGAACCGATCGACTGGTAGTTCAGGCCCACGTTGGTGGCCGCTTTGTAGGCTTCAGCCCACTTGGCGTAGACGGGGAATGGGAAAGTCGCGCCAGCGCCGGTGATGTCGGCAGCCATTGCAGTGGCGGCCACAACGGCCATGCCAACAGCGGCCACGAGGGATTTAAATTTCAGCATTTCAGCTCCTGATGCAGGGTCAAAGAAAATTCTTGCCAACAACCTCTTGCTGCTGACTGCCTTCACTGTAGCCCTCAATTGTGACAAGTTTGTGTCAAATAACCTTGGTTTTTGTGGCAAATGGCGGCGTTCCTTCGGGCCGACTGCCAAAAGCGCGTAACGTCCGCGGCGTTTCAACCCTTTAAACCGTCCAATTCCAGATCCCCTCGTCTGCTGTCAGGGTTTCAAGCGCCACAAAGCGCCGTCCGGCGAATCGCTCAAGAGGTAAACCAGACCGTCTGGGCCGACCCGCACATCGCGGATGCGCCCCACTTGCTGCGTCAGCAAACGCTCTTCGGCCACCACTTTCTCGCCTTCCAGCACCAGGCGCACCAGGCTTTGCCCCCGCAAAGCCCCCAGCAACAGGCTGCCACGCCAGGCCGGGAAGGCATTCCCCTCGTAAAAGGCCAGCCCCGAGGGCGCAATCGAGGGCACCCAAACGTGCAGGGGCTGCTCCATGCCTGTCTGGTGCGTACCCACCCCTATGCGGGTGCCTGTGCCGTAGTTCACGCCATAGGTGATGGTGGGCCAGCCGTAATCGCGTCCACTGCGGATGATGTTGAGCTCGTCCCCACCTTGAGGTCCGTGCTCGTGCGTCCACAACTCGCCCGTTTGCGGGTGAATCGCCGCGCCCTGGATGTTGCGGTTGCCCCGGCTAAACACCTCGGGCATCTGCTTGGCTTGCTGCACAAAGGGGTTGCTGGTGGGCACGCGGCCATCGTCAAGCAATCGGATGACCGACCCAGCATGGTCACGCGGCTTTTGGGCGCGCTCTTCGTCGCCCCGGTCACCCAGGGTCAAAAATACATGTCCCAGGCGGTCAAACACAATGCGCCCACCAAAATGCCGCCCACCCCGCGAGGCAGGCCGCATGGCAAACAGGTTTTGCAAATCCACCAGCCGGTGCCCCTGCAGGCGCGCCCTGACCAAGGCCGTGGCCGATGCGCCGGGTGGACCATCTTTGGGCGCCTGCGCATACGCCAGGTAAATCCAGCCATTTCGGACATGATCGGGGTGCACAGCCACGTCAAACAATCCCCCCTGTCCGTCCACCACGATGTCGGCAGGCAACCCCTCGATCGGGCGTGGGTCAAGCTGAAAGTCGCGACTGATCCGGCGCAAGCGCCCTTCGCGCTCAGTGATCAGCATGTCGCCACCAGGCAACCAGGCCAGCGACCAGGGGTGGCTCAAGCCCTTGACCAGGGTTTGCACCTGAAACGCCACGGGGGTGGGCGTCTGGCGCACCACGTCCTTGGACTGCGTCGGCGCAGCAGATGGGAGAGTTGAGGCCAGGGCAGCGGCCGCACAGCCCCCCAAACAAGCCATGGTGATCATCCGAGAAATTTGTATCTGGTGCATGGTGCTGCCCCCATCAAGTCAAAAAAGTAAATGGATAGCGTGCAAGTCAACAGTTTCGACACAGCATTCAGTTGCACCATGCGATGGGTTTTGATGGTGATTCATGCTGGTTGGGTACTTGGTATTGTGATCTTTTTGATCCTCAAAAAAAAGGCGCGCTGAATCAGCGCGCCATCAAGAAGTTGAACACTTCGATGCTGAAATCAATATTTCAGATTGATCTGATAAATTGCGGTCGTCCCGCTGATTTCATTGCCAATCACCAGCAAGGGCTTGCCGTTGGGCGACTTGTCTGCCGGCACAAAGTGCATCCCCTCAGGACCCAAGTCGCCCGTGGCACCGTTGCGGGTGTTGATGTAAGTCTCATAAACAGGGCGAGCTGGGTTGCTCACGTCATAGACCACGACCCCGCCCACACGCTCCAGGCCAATGAACGCGTAATGTTTCTGACCAAACTGGGCCACGATCACGCCTTCCGGCTCTGGGCCTTTGTTGTCACTGCGGTCGTCTTGCGCGTTGCCAGCGTGGCTGGCATTGAACTTGGCCTGGGGCAAGTCTTTGGTCAACTGCTCCAACTGATCACCAGAATCAAAGACCTGTTGGCCCTGCGCATTCCAGATGGAGAACGAGCGTGTACCGTAGGCATAGAGTTTTTCGTAAACGCCATTGACAGCACCCTGTGACTTGGTCACCGTCAGGCGGCCCAGCTGCGCATCGGATTTGAGAGCCGCCAACGCCGGGCTCAAAGCCAGATCCTTGACGCGTGCCTCTTCGCTGTAACCGGGCCAATCGGCACGCGCGTCCCCTTCGTTGGCGGTGATCAAGTAAGTTTGCCCCGCCACGCTGTAACTGGCGATCGCATCGGGCAAGTACATGCCCAGCACAGGCCAGGTCTTGATGTTGACGGCACTGTCTTTGTCGCTGGCATCCAGGCCATTGCCTGCCAAGCTGTGGTCCTTGTAACCCAAAGCCTTGATGGCGGTCACCTTGGCAGAGGCAATGTCGACAATGGCCAGGGCATTGTTCTCCTGCAAAGTGACATAGGCTGTTTTGCCGTCCGCTGACACCGTGATGTACTCAGGCTCCATGTCTTGCGCGACCGTGGCGCCTGGCCCAAAAATCCGCACGCCCGAAGCAATGAGCGCGTCTTTTTGGTCATTGAAAGCTTTGAAGTCGGCCGTTTTGGCTGTCAACACCACATTGGAACTGGTCAAACTCAGGCCACTGACGTCCACCACGCTGATGGAGCCATCGGGATCAACCGAGTCAGGCAGGCCATAAGAATTGGGCTCACCCTCATTGGCCAGCAACAGGGTTTTGCCATCCGGCGTGAACGTCACCATGTCGGGCAATGCACCCACCACAGCGGTGCCCAACACGGCGTAATCCGAGGCACGCAACACGATCAAACGGCCTGGTTTGGTTTTGTCCGAAGCCTGCACGGCCAAAGCCACCATGCCTTGGTGAATCGCCACGCTGTTGGCAGCGCCAGCTTCGGCCCACAAACTGGCCATGGTGACGGTTTTGATCAACGTCGGTTGCGCAGGGTTGGTCAAGTCCAGCACATCCAGGCTGGCCAGCGCCCCATTGACCACAAACAGCTTTTTGCTGGCCGCGTCATAAGCGGTGATTTCAGCGGAGCCCTCACCCCCTTGGTGAGTGAAGCCACCCAATTTGACCAGGCCCAAAGCGACGGGCGTCTGCTCCAGCGCATCAGAGCCGCCGCAAGCCACCAAAGCGGCCAGCAGGCTCAAGCTGCATGCGCCGTAAACCAAGGTTTTTTTCAAGTTGAAATTCATGTTCATTTCCAGAAAGTTCAGTTTAAAACTGAGTCTGTACGTTGACTCAGGTTTTGAATCCGTGTGTCCTGCGCAGCTGGTGTGTCTTTCACCCCGAAGGCCGTTGTGCCGAACTGGCTCTTCATGTACTTCATGAAGGCGTCTTGCTCACTGCCCAAAGTCGCGGTGCTGGTGCTGGCCGCGCCACCCGCTGTGGCTTCGGTCATGGTGGTGTCCAGCTTGACCAGGTTCACAAAATCAGCCGTGGCCGGGAAGGGGTAGCCATCGCCACCCCCCGCAGCCGAGCTCGTGCCCTCGGCCAGGAAGTTCAAAGTCACCATGCGGAAGGTGCGCTGCGCATTGCCCACCAGGGCCCCGTTTTGCACCACCACATCGCTGCCCACTTTGAGCGAACGGATGCGCTCACCCGCCGTGGTGACGGCGAAATTGGCATCCAGTGCTTGCGCTGTGCGGCTTGGGTCATAACTGAAGCTCATGCCGCCCACTTGAGGAAAACGGCCCTGGCTGCCCAACACCGCCACACCGTGCTCCAGCAAGGACTTGAGTTGTGCGGCCGTGACGTTAAAAGCCCACAGCTTGTTGTTGAACTTCAAAGCCGTTTCAACCGCCAGTTGAGAGACTTCTCCGGCCTGGCGCTTGGCGTCAGGGTTGGCTTTGGGGGCGGTCAGGACAGCGCCGGAGGTGGACCCAGGCAGTGCCAGGACTTCGCCAATTTCAGATCGGATACCACCGCCATTTTTCAAGGAGATTTGAACTGTGGGGTCCAAGCGTTGGGCATACCAAAGGTTGGCGTCGGCCGTCAGGTTGCCAAAGTTGGTCTCTTCGTTGCGAACAGACGCGCGGCGGCCTTCCAGAAATTCACTGGTTTTGCCGAACACATTGCCGTCTTTGGTCTTGAGCACGGCCTTGATGGCATCTCGCACCTGGGTCACCAAACCTGAAACGGTGACACCGCCCGCACTGTCGTCGGTTTCGCTGGTCATCCACGCACCCGAGAGTTTGTTGTCAAAGCGTTGGGTGATCAGCACGCCCTTGTCGTCAAACGGGGCCATGAAACGCCCGAGGTATTTGTAATCTGCGTCCACGTTGACCACCACGGTGGGCTGGCCCGCAGCGTCTTTGGTTTCATAGGGGTAGTCCCCTGCGGATTTGTCGCCAGTGCGCAGCACATCGTTGGCATCGGACAGCAAGGTGTTGGAGCCCCCGGCGACGATGATGTCCACATTTTTCAAACGTTGGGCCAAAGCTTTTTCAATGGACAGGGTTTGCATGTGGGCCAACAGCACCACCTTGTTGATGCCCGCAGCGGTCATCTCGTCCACACCCTTTTGGATGGCCGATGCCAAGCCGGCCACATCCACCTCGCTGCTGGTCAACACGGGCATGAATTGCAATTTGCCAGGCGAGGTGATGTTGGCAAACACGGGCGAACTGGCTCCGATCACGCCAATTTTTTGACCGCCGACGTCCACCACGGTCCAGCCGGTCAATTTGCCCGATTGTTCAGACGCCTTGCCGCCGTTCGCCAACTTCAAACTGGCCACTTCGTTGTCGGCAGCAAAGTCCACGTTGTAGGCCAAATAGGGAAATCGTGCGCCAGACCATGCGCCACTGGGTTTGATCATGTCAGCGAACTGCTTGGTGCCCAAATCCAGTTCGTGGTTGCCGATGGCCGAAGCCTGCACGCCCATCGCATTCAAGAAAGCAATGTCAGCACGCCCCACTTCAGCCACACCCAGTGCGGCATTCAAGCTGCTGTCGTTGGCCGCATTGAATCGCGGCCCAGGGATGTAGTTATCACCCGAGCTCACGGTCAAGGTTTGCTGCGGGTACTGGGCGCGAAACTTCTGGATCATCCCAGACAGATTGGCCACGCTGTTGAGCGCCGTGCTGTCCGATCCGTCGGCGTCAGAGATGTGCAGCAACTGCAAAGTGAAGGCGGCCTCGGGGGCATCCGATGTCCCGCCACAGGCACTGAGCACCAAGGCGGTGGCCAACATGGTGGCCCATAATTTTTTGCCGATTGTCTTTGACATGCATGACCCCAATATGTTCACAAAATAATCAGTGTGATTGGGGTTCATGTCAGTTCGATGAATTTTCAATGAAACTTTTTTGAAATATCGGCGAGGAATCCGCAACTGACAGCCTATGAAGCCCGCGCGATAACCTGCTTTTTTATGCGGCCAATTTGACCGTCACACAAATGAAACAAGCGCTCTGTAGATTCAAAAATTCAATCAACTCGGAGCAACTTTTTCATGTCTCATTCTTTCGACCCCATCGACAACACTTCCAAAAATGAGCACTTCCAAGAAGTACTCGATAAAGCCCTGAGCAGCCCTTCGCGCCGTACTGTTTTGCGCGGCGGTTTGGGTCTGGCCTCCATGTTTGCATTGCCCATGTTGCCCGGTTGCGGCGGCAGTTCCACCGCAGCAAGCAATGTGTTGCCCGCCTTGGCCAGCAGCACTTTGATGAAATTCACGCCTGTCGCCAAGAGCTTGGCCGACCAAATATTGGTTCCCGCTGGCTACACCGTCAAAATTCTGCATGCCACGGGCGACTCCATGAAAACTGGCGTTGCGGCTTACTCCAATGCAGGCACCGACGACGCTGAAAGCTGGGCCAACCGCGTAGGTGACCAGCACGACGGCACTGAGATTTTCTACATCGGCTCTAACGGCAAATCCAAAGGCAGCTACAGCTACGCAGCTGGCGACAAGGCCGTGCTGGCCGTCAACAACGAAAGCTCTGCAGAAGCGCACTTACTACACCCGACCGGCCAAACCTCTGGCGCTGCTGTCGGCAAAAAATTCGACCAGTTCGGCACCTGGCCCATGGGTGTCCGTCCTGCATCCGAAGCCATCAAAGAAATTTTGTCCCACGGCGTCACGCTGGTTGAAGTGAACTTGGACGCGAACGGCAAACCCACCGGCTACAACGCCACATCGTCCTTGAACCGCAGAATCACGCCTGAAACCGTCATGACAGTGACTGGGCCTGCTGCTGAACTGGCCAATTTGAAGGCCATGATGGTCACCAAGTTTGATACCACGGGCAGCACCACGCGCGGCACGCTGAACAACTGCGGCACCGGCATCACGCCTTGGGGCACCTTGATCACTTGTGAAGAAAACTGGGCCACCTACTTCACCATGCCAGCGGGCGCAACGGTACCCACCGACGCCAAGCTGATCGCCTCGCGCACACGCTATGGTGTTCAGACCACCGCCACTGCAGCCGATGCCAAGACCTCGCGTACACAAGGCTGGCACACCGTGACCGATGCAGACCCCACCTCCAGGTTCGCCCGTTGGAACGTGTCCGCTTCGGGTGCGACTGCCGCCGCTGACTTCCGCAACGAGCCACAAACCTTTGGCTACAACGTGGAAATCGATCCGGCCAATACATCCGCAGCGCCTGCAAAACGCATGGCCATGGGACGCTTTGCGCACGAGGCTGCCGTTTGCGGTATCCCCGTGGTCGGCAAGCCCTTGGCTTTCTACATGGGCTGCGATTCACGCAACGAGTACATCTACAAATTTGTCAGCGCCAAGAACTGGGACGCAGCCGACATCGGTGGCGGCATTGCAGCTGGTGACAAATACCTCTGCGAAGGTAAGTTGTACGCCGCCAAGTTCGACGACACTGGCAAAGGTGAGTGGTTAGAGCTGAACATCAACAATCCCAAGATCAAGGCCGCCACTTTCGGCTTTACCAGCCAGGCCGAAGTGTTGGTGCACACGCGCGTTGCCGCTGACGCCGCAGGCGCCACCAAGATGGACCGACCAGAGTGGGGTGCGGTCAACCACGCTAATGGCGAGATCTACTTTGCATTGACCAACAACAATGCATCAAACAGAACACCAGGCAAGACCGATGCCGCCAACCCACGCGCTTACAAAGACAACGACGGTCTGGCTCGGGATGGCAATCCCAATGGCCACATCATTCGTTTCAAAGAAACCAGCAACATGGCAGAAGCCACCACCTTCACCTGGGATATTTTCTTGTTCGGTGCGGAAGAAGATGCACCGAAGGTCGACGTCAACATTTCTGGCCTGACTGCTGCCAACTCTTTCTCCTCCCCAGACGGCTTGTGGTTCAGCAAATCCACCGGCATTTGCTGGATCCAGACCGACGACGGCGCCTTCACCGACGAAACCAACTGCATGTTGGTGGCGGCTGTCCCGGGCACCGTGGGCGATGGCGGTGCCTTCACCGTCAGCAACACCATGACTGTGTCTGGTGCAGCAAAGACAGAGACCCAAAAAACCTTTGTGGGCGGTATCTTGGGCGAGTCACGCCTGCGCCGTTTCTTGGTTGGCCCCAAGGGTGCAGAAGTGACAGGCATCACCGAGACCCCCGATGGCAAAGCGATTTTTGTGGGCATTCAGCACCCCGCTGAAGAAGCTGCGGCCTACAACGACACCACCAAGGGTGTCTGGCCTACCAACGCCAACAACGGCGCAGGTGGCGCTTACGGTGCAGGCACCCGTGCACGTTCGGCCACCATCGTCATCACCAAAGATGACGGCGGCAAGATCGGTCTGTAATTCAACGGACAGGCGTTTCAACGGCCAGGCGGATGAAGGGCATGCTTGAATGAGCATGCTCTTCATCCGTCCCCGCGGAACGATCCCATCACCCTCACTTGAATCCTTTCTTGTGGGGGTTTTTTTTGGGTTGTTGACGGTCTTTAGATCATGGATTCAGGTCTTTGCCTGCACCCTGGTGATGCCTTTAAATATTTTAAAAATATGGGATCAGTTCACATGTTCTCGCCCCCACCCTCTTTAAGGCGATCTTTTGCCGTCCTCGCTGTGGCAGTTTTTTTAGTGGCCTGTGGCGGTTCAGGCGCGGGACCTGTGACCACCACAGCCCCAGGCGCTCAGACACCACCGGTTGCCGGTGCAGTCGTTCTCAAAACCCCTGTTTTGTCGTTCAACGACACTGGCCTTGACGTGACCGATGGCGTCACAAGCAACGGCAGGTGGGGTGTAGAAAGTCAGGGCATCGATTGGGAGTTTTCGCTGGACCAAGGGGTCACTTGGATACGCGGTTCCGGTGGTTCGTTTGTTGTCAAAGGCGACGGCGCCAAAATGATTTGGGTGCGTGCTCGGGACGACGCGGGCAACACCTCGGAAATCGTGCGCGTCAACTGTGTTTTGGACACCACACCTCCCGCTGCCGTGGCCATATCGGGTCAATCCGAAGGCGTGACCAACACCTTCAAATTGTCGGGCATTGAGCCGGGTGCGCGTTGGGAGTATTCGCTGGACGATCAGCGCTCTTGGTCTGCAGGCAAAGGCAGCGCGCTCGGTGCTTTGGGTAACAGCTTGAGCCGGGTTTGGTTGCGCCAAGTGGACATGGCGGGTAACAACTCTGCGGCCCAAGGTTTTGACTTGCAAAACCCAAGCGTTGTGTCGCATGAGGCTTCAGGTGACCCTTTGCTGCCCAGCATTTTGGCCCCTGGCCTGCAAACCTACCTGATCCATGGCGTAGTGGTGCGCGGTGATCGCGACTATGTCAGTTGGGATATTCCAAAAGGCCAACAGTTGATGTCGGTCAAACTGGTGCAGTACGTTTCAGAAGACGCCATTGCCTTTTATGCTTTGCAGCCCAACAAGGTGTTTGATGCAGGTGAAAATGTCTCGCGCATGCTGGTGTACGGCCACATGGGACCCAGCGATTTGGCACGCAACGTGTTGGCCAATGTTCCCAAGACCCAACTGGGCGAAGGGCCTATGACGCTGTGGTTTCAGCAAACCGGTTCACTGCCGACACGCTACGCCATGGAGGTTATTTTGTCGCCTGCGGATTGATGCCCAATGGGGTGCCTTATCGGTGCTTGCTTCAAGCCCTTGTCTTCAGTGGCTTGAGTTGGTGATTCGTCAAATTTATCGAATGCGCCATTTCAGGCCCACTTGCAGCCTGTTATTTCGTGGCTCGTAAGTGCCTCTGTCCAGTCCGACCAAACTCACCCAATGGACATCCGAATCGTCCACCCAAGTCCAGCGTGCGTAGGGTTGCATCTCACCCAGGCCGGTAGGGATGTCCTTGCTGATTTGAAAGTAAACACCCTTGCGCTGTTGGTTGGTCACGTCCTGCAGACCCGTGTTCACTTGTGACAAACGGGACACATGCTGTCCCCACAACAGCCAGCCTGCATCGACCGTCCAAGGCTGTGTGTTGTCCTGCTGCCAGCGCACTGGCAACCAGACTTGGGTAGAAAGCCGGTCATAGCCCCCAAAACCCAAACTGGTGGTGCCGCGCAAAAAATTGGCATGGGTGTGCAAAGCCAAACCGACCTGCCACTGGGGTTGGGCTGTTGATGCCCTGAGAACTCGCCAGCGGGTGTCAAGGTTCAGCACCGAGTCCAAACGCCCTGACGGAACGCTGCTGTAGTTTTGCAGGCCCAGCTGCGCATCGGACTCCAAGGTGTACTGTCCCCATGTTTGGCTTTGCCAATGCACGCCCAGCTCGGGGCCTTTTAAATTCATTTGGGGTTCGCTGTAATCCTGCCAACCTGCGCTCAGCTGCCAAGCACCTCTTTTTTCCTCAGGCTGAGCTTGGGCCGAACCCATGACCCCCACAAACGCCCAAACTGCGCATGCCCTCCAAAGCGGGGACTCACCGATCCGATGCAAACACTGAATGTTCCGAAAAACAGGCAACATGACATTCCTTTGAAAACCCGCAGAACCCTTGTGATGTAACGCTTTGACGGCTTCAAAACAATGGCAGTCCAGCGCCTTGGGCCCGCCCACCCAAGACAGTCAGCTCAACCCGCCTTGATCGCTCCCAAAGCGTCGACCACTTCGAACACCGCCTGGTTGTTCATTTGTTGGACATGGCCATGGTATTTGGGCAGTTCACTCAACAGCGCATCCACAGCACCCGGCAATTCACTGACCGATGCAATGACCTTGCCCAGTTGGTTCTCTTCCAGCCACACCGTGTTGTACCTTTCCTGTGGCATGGTGGCGCCATTGCGGAAAGTGATGACGGGCAAACCCATGTGCACCGCCTCACTCAAGCTGCCAGGGCCGGGTTTGCCCACAAAATAATCACACACGTGCATGACGAGGTGGATGTCTTGGACGAAACCCAAGACATGGTGCTTGCTTGACGCCGATTGCGTTGCCATTTTTTTGGCCAAGGCGGTGTTGTGGCCCGCCACAAAAATCAGCTGTCGGCCCGGCAGTGCCTTGGCGATTTGCAGCATTTCAGAGGACCCATGCCCACCAAACAGGATCAAGCCCGTGGGGACATTCGGCTCCAGACCCATCTCTGTGAGCCGGGCCGCATTGTCCACCGACTGCGTGCGGTAAAAATCAGGGCGCAAAATCATGCCCGATGTGGTGATGATGGCCTGGTGGTCATAACCCAGCGCAGCCGCCTGTGAGGCTGCAAACGCTGTGCCGCAAATGATGTACTGGCCTTGCCGAGGTTCCATCCAGAAGTGGGGCGGGTAGTCGGCCATGTCGGTCAGGACCGTGACATAAGGCACTCCCGGCAATTCGTCCCGCAGTGCCTCGTACATGACTTTGTTGAAATTGGGCACCAGCGAGACCACCATATCCGGCGGGTTGCTGGCCCAAAATGACCGCACCTTCTTTTTGAGCTTGGGCAGGGTCAGCCTGATCATGGTCTGAAAGATTTTGAGCTCGGTGGCCAAGCCACGGGTCCAGCCTTTTTTCAGCCTCAGGTTGTACAAATCTTCAGGCGCAAAGCCAGTCAGTTTTTGGTAATAGCGGTCCGAGTCAATGACCTCAAAGAGATTGACCAATGACACCGACCAATCCGGGTGCTTTTGAGCGATGACTTCCTGCAAGGCCAGCGCTGCTGACCGGTGGCCACCGCCGGCGTTGAAGTAAATGAGCTGAACAAGGTATTTCATCGGACGTGAGCTTGATCGATGCGAATGACATGGGCGTGACTGTGTTTGCCCCTGTTTTCTTAGGGGTGTGTTCATGGGCTTGGCGCTTCATCACCACTGCCGATTCATGAAAATGTCACACATGAGGGATTTACAGCATTCACAATCAGCCTCTGCGAGTTTGATCATGTGTGACCTTTTTTTATTCAAGGACTGATTCATGCGAATTGCTTCATTTGTGGGCCAAAAGGGCGGTGTTGGCAAAAGCACCTTGGCCCGCGTGTTGGCCGTGGCTGCGGCCCGGGCGCAGCACAAGGTGCTTATCGGTGACTTCGATCTGGAGCAGCTCACCTGCGTGGAATGGGGCGCTCTGAGGATGCGCAACGGCGTCGAGCCGGAGATTGAAGCCCGCGCATTCAAGAGCCTTAAAAAATTGCGCAAAACAGTTGAGGGCTACGACCTGGTCGTGGTGGACACCCGCGGATTGGCCGATGAGTTGACCGAAGATGTCAGCCGCGAAAGTGATGTTGTGTTTTTGCCAACGGGCACCTCGATGGACGATCTTCGCCCCACATTGGCCTTGGCGCGCAAGCTGTCCAAAACCCGCGCGGTTGGAAAAAAAATCGTCATTGTCCTGTCCAAAACAGGCCGCTCAGAACGCTTGCTCGAACAAGCTGAAGCCACCATCGCAGAAGCAGGCTTTGACATGCTCAACGCCGTCTGGCCCGAGCGGGACGGCTTTCAAGCCGACCTGGATGTGGGCCGCGCCGGCAGCGAGTCCAGCAACCCCCACCTCAAGAAGGCTTCTCAGGATGTAGAGCAGGCCATGCTCACTTTGGCCATGGCCTGAGGCCTGCGCGGATTAGAGCCCGATCACACCGCCGTCTTTGCGGGTGATCACGATCGTGGCCGAGCGTGGACGGCCTTGGACACCGTAACCTTGGTTGCCGGGCCAGACGCTTTGCGGGGCTTCGCCTGAAGCCAGCGGCTTGGACAACTCGCCGGGGTGCTGGATGTTGACAAACAAAGTGCGGCCGTCGGCGGTTTCCGTGATGCCGGTCACTTCCGCACCCTTGGGGGCGACCAAGAAGCGGCGCAGTTTGGCATCGCCCAAAGCGGCGCCCACAAAAGTTTCTTGGGTGCCGGTTTGCTCGACACCACCGACCACCATTTTGTTTTTCACGGTGACTTTGCCGCCGTCGCCCACTTGGCCCGGAATAGCGGCCAGCATCATGCAGTTGCTTTCGTCGGTCATGGCGCCGTCGTCGGTCTGAATCCAGCAGATGCCGGTGGCCTTGCTGAACCACAGGCCGTCAGGCGACGAGAAAGCGTTTTTGGCGGTGAGGCCGGACAGGTTGGCGTCACCCGCATCCTCTTCTGCACCGAACAAGAAAATGTCCCAAGCAAAAGCTTTGGCTGTTGACTTGTTGTCAGCTTCTTTGAAACGGATGATGTGACCGTTGGGGTTGCCCGTGCCTTTTCTGCCGTCCAAGTCCATGTAGGCGCGGGGGTTGGCCGCGTCCACTTTGGTGGGCGTGCGGTTGGCGGCGTTGTTGTTGGTCAGGGCAAAATAAATTTCACCGTTACGGTAGTTCACGGCACCCCACTCCGGACGGTCCATCTTGGTGGCACCCACTGCGTCAGCCGCCAAGCGGGGGTTAACCAACACATCGGCTTGGTTGGCAAATTTGTAAGATGGAAAGTTGGCGATGCGCGGATCGGCGATGGTCAACTCCAACCATTCGCCTTGGCCTGTGGCGTCAAAACGGGCAGCATACAGCTTGCCTTCGCTCAGGTACTTGTCACCGGCCAGCATGCCGCCGCCCACATCGCGGGGGTCCCACACCGCGGTGCTCACGAATTTGTAAATGTATTCGTTGCGCGAATCGCAGCCCATGTAAAACGCCAAGGGCTCGCCCGCTTTGGGAATGCCACAAACGGCCGCTTCGTGTGCAAAACGGCCCATGGCCACGCGCTTGGCGGGCGTGGAAGAAGGCGACAGGGGATCGATCTCAAAGTTGTAGCCAAAGGTGTTGGCTTCGTTGCGGAAGTCACGCTCGGCATTGGCACCTGTGGCCGCCAAATTCCAGCGGGCGAATCGGTCGTCGGTGGCCGATACGGTGTGCCAGCCTTGGCTGATGGCTCTTTGCACACCGGCAGCCGGCGCTGCAGCAGCGACGCCATAGCGGCGGCGTGCCGCCACTTCTTTGGGGGACAGGCCAGTGCCCGTGCCCGTGGCCTGGAAGTAAAACGCCCAGTTTTCTTCGCAACCCAAATAAGTGCCCCAAGGGGTTTTTCCATGGCCGCAATTGTTCAAAGTGCCACGCGACATGGCGCCAGCTGTGTCCCAACGGGTCACCATGAAGCTGCGGATGTTGTCGATTTCAGCGCGTGGGCCGCTGATGCGGGCCGGTGTTTGGGCCGTGAAGCGGCGGTTCAAAGGTGAGTCTTTCTTGATGCGCCAGCCTTGTGGGGTTTTGACCATCTCGACCACTGAAATGCCGTGGTGGTTGATTTCCTTGAGCACTTCCAGTTCAGGACGCGAACCCAAGTCCCAAGAGCCAAATTGGTCAAACCTTTTGCCGCTCACGCCATTGGACGTTTGGCCATTGGGGTGCATGAAGTGCGCATCGGCCGAACTCTCGTGGTTCACACAGAGTACGGCGCGGCCTGTTTCGTTCTCGGTGAAGCGGCCATTGGCGTCGATGTAATAAATGTCCATGCCGTCGTGGTGGTCACCAATGCGGCGCGACCAATCATCGGTCTCAACGCCTTTGTTGGAGTAAGCGGGCAGGGTTGAATCCAGTGCATCGCCGGTGGCGTGCAGAACCGTGTACTGGTAACCGGGCGGCAATATCACGTTGTCCAGCAAACTTTTGTCCAAGGACGGAAAGCCCAGCGCCGAAGGTGCTGCGGCCACACCCGACACCATGCTGGCGCAACCGGGCAACATGGCCAAACCGGCCAAGCCCAGACCACCACGCAACAAACCACGGCGAGCCGGGTTTTGCAGCGATTGGGCCAAAACGTCCTGAAAGTGAAGGTTGTCCGAGGTGTTAAAGACGGGATCCTGATCGTGGTGCGACATGAAAGCTCCTGAGGAAAGCACCCATTGAAAGGGGTTTGTGTGACTTGTTGATGTCAAAAAGTCCATTGCGGCGAGGGCATCACCCCCACAAAGGGGCTGGGTTGCAGACTTGTCATGGTTTGGTCACACAGAAGTGGCACAGTCAGCACATTGACATTTCCAGAACCATCGAAGGATCAACCATGAAAGTCGGCATCAACGGTATGGGCCGCATAGGCCGTTTGGCCCTGCGTGCGGCCATGGGCGCTGCCGAGCGCCAATCGGACGACCCCCGCGCAGGCAACCGCCTGGAGGTGGTGCACCTGAACGAACTCAAGGGCGGTGCAGCGGCCACGGCGCATTTGCTGGCGTTTGACAGCGTGCAAGGCAAATGGCGCGAGCGCATCGAAGCCCAAGTCAACAGCGACAACGACAGCCAGATCCGCATCGGTGAGCGCACCCTCGGCTTTTCGTCACACGCCAACCCGGCGGATATTCCCTGGGGAGACATGGGCGTGGACCTGGTGCTCGAATGCACGGGCAAGTTTTTGACGCCTGAAACCATTCAAGGCCACTTGGACCGGGGCGCCAAGCGCGTGATTGTGGCCGCGCCCATCAAGGTGGGTGATGTGCTGAACATCGTGGTGGGCATCAACCACACGCTGTACAACCCCGCCAAAGACCGCATCGTCACGGCGGCATCGTGCACCACCAACTGCCTGGCCCCGGTGGTCAAAGTGGTGCACGAAGCGATTGGCATCAAGCATGGCCAGATCACCACCATCCACGACCCGACCAACACCAATTTGGTGGTGGACGCACCACACAAAGACCTGCGCCGCGCTCGCAGCGCCATGGTGAGTCTGGCCCCCACCACCACCGGCAGCGCCACAGCGATTGCCCTGATTTACCCCGACCTCAAGGGCAAGCTCAACGGTCATGCGGTGCGTGCGCCGGTACTCAACGCTTCGCTCACCGACTGCGTTTTCGAGATGAAACGCGAGACCAGCGCCGAAGAAGTCAACGCCTTGTTTGCCGCTGCAGCGCAAGGCCCCTTGGCCGGCATCTTGGGTTACGAGGAGCGCCCTTTGGTGAGCGTCGATTACGCCCGCGACACGCGCAGCGCCATCGTGGACGCGCTGTCGACCATGGTGACCGACGGCACGCTGCTGAAAATTTACGCTTGGTACGACAACGAAATGGGCTACGCCTGCCGCATGGTCGACTTGGCTTGCCACATGAACGACGTCGGCATCTGAGATGAACGCTGCTGAAAGAAATTACGGTATCGTCACTGCGGCGTATTGGGGCTTTACCCTGACCGACGGCGCTTTGCGCATGTTGGTGCTGCTGCACTTTTACAAGCTGGGTTACTCGCCGTTCACGCTGGCCTTTTTGTTTTTGCTCTACGAAGGCGCGGGCGTGTTGGCCAACCTGATCGGCGGCTGGTTGGCCACGCGTTTTGGCATTGCGCGCATGCTCACCGTGGGCTTGGTCACGCAGATCATCGGCTTTGGTTTGCTCTCGGCCTTGCAACCCGAGTGGACAGCTGCCATGTCGGTGGCCTGGGTGGTGCTGGCGCAAGGGGTGTGCGGTGTGGCCAAAGACCTGACCAAAACCGCCAGCAAATCGGCCATCAAGATCACGCAAGCACAAGCCAAAGACACGGGCAACGGCCAATTGTTCAAGTGGGTGGCCTGGTTCACTGGCAGCAAAAACGCCATGAAGGGCTTTGGTTTTTTCTTGGGCGGTTTGCTGCTGGAGACGCTGGGTTTTCAGGGCTCGCTGTGGGCCATGTCGTGCCTCTTGGCTTTGGTGCTGATCGGCGTGGTGAGCAGCTTGCCGCCCATGATGGGCAAGAGCAAGCCTTCAAGCTCGGCCAAAGAGTTGTTTGCCAAAAATCCAGGCATCAACGCGTTGGCCGCCGCCCGTGTGGCCTTGTTTGGTGCGCGTGACGTGTGGTTTGTGGTGGGCGTGCCGGTGTTTTTGTACTCGGTGGGCTGGACCTTCACCATGGTGGGCGGCTTTTTGGCGGCGTGGACCATTGGCTACGGCCTGGTGCAGGCCTTGGCACCACAGATCGTGCGGCGCAGCGCCGATGGCCTGAGCCGGGAAGTGCCTGCAGCCCGTTGGTGGTCTGCGGTGCTCACCTTTATACCGCTGGGCATTGCAGCAGCCATGTATTGGCAAGCGCCGCAACTGGAGTGGTGGGTGGTGGGCGGTCTAAGTTTGTTCGGCTTTGCATTTGCCATCAATTCGTCGGTGCACAGTTATTTGGTGCTGGCCTATGCAGGCTCAGAAAAAGCGGCCGAAGACGTGGGTTTTTATTACGCGGCCAACGCGCTGGGTCGCTTCATGGGCACGCTGCTGTCGGGCCTGTTGTACCAGTGGGGCGGGTTGATGTATGCGCTGCTGGGCTCGGCGCTGATGCTTCTTTTGTGCTGGTTGGCCACGCTGCGTTTGCCCATGGGCTTGCTCACCGTGGACCGAGCGCCATGATGGATCTGCCGCAAGACCCGTCACTGGACCTGAGTGAGGCCAACGCCGTCAAAGCCCTGGCCGCCTTGGCCCAGGCCTCGCGCTTGCGGGTGTTTCGGACCATCGTGGGCGCAGGCCCAGAAGGCATGCAGCCAGGACAAATTTCACAAGCCTTGGGCATACCCGCCAACACGCTGTCTTTTCACCTCAAGGAATTGCACCAAGTCGAGTTGATCAGCGTCGAGCGCGAAGGACGCTTTTTGCGTTACCGCGCCAACATGCAGGCCATGCAAAGCCTGGTGGGGTTTTTGACCGACCACTGCTGCCAAGGTCAGCCTTGCGAGGGCATGCCCATAACTCACCGGACCAGCCCACTGCCCCACACTTTTTCAACCTCAGGAGCAACCATCATGTCCCAACGCCATGTTCTGTTTTTATGCACCGGAAATTCATCGCGCAGCATCATGGCCGAGGCCATTTTGAACCACCTGGCACCGAACCGCTTTGTGGCCTTCAGTGCAGGCAGCCAAGCTGCTGGGCAGGTCAAACCCCAGGCCTTGCAGTGCCTGGAGCGCAACCACATGAGCACCGCTGGTTTGCGCAGCAAAAGCTGGAATGAGTTTTCAGGGCCCGATGCACCGGGCATGGACTTTGTCATCACCGTGTGCGACCAAGCGGCGGCCGAGGTTTGCCCGGTCTGGCCAGGTCAACCCTTGACCGCACACTGGGGCGTGCAAGAGCCTGCGCAAGCAGGCCAGAGCGCCGAACAAAGCGTGAAAGCTTATTGGAACGCCTTCATGACGCTGCACCGCCGCATCGCAATTTTGCTGAGTTTGCCTCTGGAAAAACTCGATCGATTGACTTTGCAATCCGAACTGCAACGCATTGGGCAGTCGTGAGATCGCCGCTACGGCCTCGACCTCGGTTACGGCTTTCCCTCATCCAAGAAAGCTGGGCACATGGGTATTTTTGAACGGTTTTTGAGTCTGTGGGTGGCGCTGGCAATAGCTGCAGGGGTGAGCTTAGGGCTGACGGTACCGGGCTTGTTTCAGGCTGTGGCCTTGCTGGAACTGGCGCACGTCAACGGTGTGGTGGCGCTGTGCATCTGGGTGATGATTTTCCCGATGATGGTGCAAATCGACTGGCACGCCGTGAAGAACGTGGGCCAAAAGCCGCAAGGCCTTGTGCTCACCCTGGTGGTCAACTGGCTCATCAAGCCTTTCACCATGGCCGCTTTGGGCGTGTTTTTTTTCAAATACCTGTTTGCGCCCTGGGTCGATCCTCAATCGGCCAACGAATACATTGCCGGCATGATTTTGCTGGGCGTGGCCCCGTGCACGGCCATGGTCTTTGTTTGGAGCCAGCTGGTCAAAGGGGACCCCAATTACACCCTGGTGCAGGTGTCGGTGAACGACCTGATCATGGTGGTGGCGTTTGCGCCCATTGCGGCATTTTTGCTGGGCATGACGGACGTCACCGTGCCCTGGGAAACCCTGATCTTGTCCACGGTCTTGTATGTGGTGCTGCCCTTGGGCGCGGGCATGCTGGCACGGCGTCTGTGGTTGCGCCGCGGCGCTGACCAACTGCAGCAACGTGTGGCCCAGCTCAAACCGCTGTCGGTGGCTGGGCTGATCGCCACCGTGGTCTTGCTCTTTGGCTTTCAAGCCCAAACGATGATGGACAAGCCCCTGGTCATCGCCTTGATTGCCGTGCCATTGCTGGTTCAAACCTACGGGATTTTTTTCATCTCCTGGTGGGGGGCACGCTGGTTGAAACTGCCGCACAACGTGGCGGGCCCTGCGTGCCTGATTGGCACTTCCAACTTTTTCGAACTGGCGGTGGCCGTGGCCATTTCCTTGTTTGGCTTGCAATCCGGTGCAGCTTTGGCCACGGTGGTGGGTGTGCTGGTCGAAGTGCCAGTGATGCTGACACTGGTGGCTTTGATCAACCACTGGGCACCGCGCCAAGACGAGCAGACCTGAGACTGAGCTGGCACCAAAGACCCGCTGCCCTTGCAAGATGGGCGCTCATGTCATCCAAACTTCACAATCCGGTCACATAATTCACACTTTGCCCGTCCGCCCTCGCCGCCTTCGCCTTCACGCCATGCAAACCCATTCCCTTTACGCCGCCATTGACCTGGGCTCCAACAGTTTTCGCCTTGAGATCGGACAGATGGATGCGGGCCAGCTGCGGCGCGTGGAATACATCAAGGAAACCGTGCGCCAAGGCAGCGGCCTGGACAGCGAACGCAACCTGAGCGAAGACGCCATGGCACGGGGCTGGGAGTGCCTGGCCCGCTTTGGCGAACGGATTGCGGGCTTCCAGCCCCAACAAGTCCGGGCTGTGGCGACACAAACCCTGCGCGAGGCCCGCAACCGGGATGTGTTTTTGGTCAAGGCCAAACAGATTTTGGGCTTTCCGATCGAGGTGATTGCCGGGCGCGAAGAAGCCCGACTCATTTACCTGGGTGTGTCGCACCTGCTGCCGCAATCGGATGAGCGCCGCCTGGTGGTGGACATCGGCGGGCGCTCGACCGAAATGATTTTGGGCCAGCACGTCACCGCCAGTACGCTGGAGTCTTACCGTGTGGGCAGCGTGGGCTGGTCCATGAAGTATTTTCCCGATGGTCTGTGGACTGCCCAAGCCTTCAAGGCCGCCGAAATCGCGGCCCTGGCGGTGCTCGACGAGGCCCACATCCTCTTCAACCGCCAGCACTGGGACAAGTGCTACGGATCCTCGGGCACGGTGGGCGCGGTATCCGATATCTTGACCCAAGCCGGCTGGCCCGAGGGGCGTGTCACACGCGATGGTCTGAGTTGGCTCAAAGAGCGTTTGCTCAAGGCCCAGAAGCTGGACAACCTGCGCCTGGAAGGCGTCAAGGAAGACCGCAAACCCGTCATCGGTGGCGGCCTGGCGGTTTTGCAAGCCGTGTTTGATTTGCTGCAAATCGATGAGATGGATGCCGCGCAAGGGGCCCTGCGCCATGGCGCGCTGTACGACCTGATCGACCGTGAAAGCCCCCAGGATGTCCGCTCGTCCATGGTCAGCTGGTTGGCCCAACGCTTTGGCACCGATGCTCAGCAGGCCGATCGGGTCTCACGCACAGCCCAGGGCCTGCTGGAAGCCATGATTGGGTCGGGGGCCGACCAGCCCCAAAACGAACGCCAACGCCATTTGCAAAAACTGCACTGGGCCTGCCAGCTGCACGAAACCGGCATGCGCATCTCACACAGCGATTACCACAAGCATGGCGCCTACATCTTGGACAACACCGACCTGCCCGGCTTCACCCTGGACGAGCTGCATCGCCTGAGCCAATTGGTGCTGGGACACCGGGGGAAGCTGCGCAAGCTCGAAGCCGAACTGCAAAGCACCCGATTTGTGCAGCAACTGATGGCGCTGCGTCTGGCGGTCATCTTGTGCCATGCCCGGCGCGATCCGGATTTGTCGGGCTTGCACATCCAGTTCGATGTGGAAAGGCGCACCGCCAGCCTGCAAGTGGACAGCGACTGGGCCGAACTCTGGCCCCAATCGGCGCACTTGCTGCGCGAAGAAAAAAACGCCTGGCAAAAGACAGATTGGGTTTTACAGGTAACAGCGGGTTAAATTCCCCGGATTTTTGGGGTGGATATCTTGCTGAATAAAAAACAACGGTATAAACTGTATGCACCGTTATTTTTTTGAAAGCCGATACACCATGAACGACACCACCATTTCCTCAGCCCCAAGCGCAAACGCGGTCAGCACCGGCAGCACCGCATCTTCTGGCAAAGCTGCCGCCAAACCTGCGACCAAGGCAGCTCCCGCCTCCAAAACATCCGCTAAAACACCCGCCAAAGCACCGCGCAAAACCGCCGCCAAAGCACCACAGCGCAAGCCCATCAAATCGGTCAAGACTGCGGTGACCCCACCTGCCGCGCCCCCCAAAGCCAAGACCAGCCCGGCCAAAGCGCCTCAGCCCAAAGCCTTGGACAAGAAAATTACAGCCGCCCCTGCCAAGGCGCCTAAAGAGAAAAAGATCAAAGTCGTGCGCGACAGTTTCACACTGCCCAAGACCGAGTTGCTGCAAATCTCCGAGATGAAAAAACGCGCCATGACTTTGGGCGTGGAAGTCAAGAAAAGTGAATTGATCCGCGCCGGCCTGCAGGCCCTGGCAGGCATGGCCGACACCGCTTTCAAAAAGGCCATGGCCAACGTGCCCACCATCAAAACCGGTCGGCCTGCCAAAGACTGAGGGCGCTGACTCAGGCGCAGATCACAAGCGCTCAGGACAAGTCACCGCCATCAGCACGGTTTGAGCTTGGCCCTCTCGGATGCGGTGGCGCAGCCACCACACCGCGCCTTTTCGGATGGCGCATGCGGCCTCGGGCATGCCCAGCAATTGCGCCACCATGCCGCCCAGCGCAGGCTGGTGCCCTACCAGTAAGACCGGGTAACGCGCCTCCGGCCAGCCCGAGGTTTCCAGCACATCCGCCACACTGGCGCCAGGAGACAGGGCGTCGCGGACCTTGTACTTGCGGCTCAGGGCCAGCACAGTTTGCTCGGCCCGCACGGCGGGGCTGCTGAGCACACGGGTCCCTTGTGGCAACTGGGCGTCCAGCCAAGTGGCCATGCGCTCGGCCTGTTTGCGCCCGCGAGGCGTCAAGGCCCTTTGCATGTCGTCTTCGCCCGGCTCGGCCTCATGGGCTTCTGCATGCCGCCACACGATCAAATCCATGGGACTCACTCCTTGACAGGTGATGCGTCGTAGCGCTGCATCAGCGCTTGTTGGGCCCCGGGCCCCGGCTCGGTCAAGCCGACACGGTGGTATTGGCCATCTGCGGCCAAGTCCCAGGCGTCGCGCCCGTCGTGCAGGTAGGCGATCAAGCATTCGTCGATGATGCGTTGGCGCAGCAACGGGTCGGTCACGGGCCAAGCCAACTCAATGCGGCGCGTCATGTTGCGGCTCATCCAGTCGGCGCTCGACAGGTACAGAGATTCGTCCTGGTCGGCACAAAAGTAAAACACCCGTGAGTGCTCCAGAAAGCGACCAATGACCGAGCGCACCCGGATGTTGTCGCTCAACCCAGCCACTCCGGCGGGCAGCATGCAGGCCCCGCGCACAATCAAATCGATCTTGGCGCCCTTTTGCCCGGCCGTCAGCAAAGCCTCCATCAAGGGTTGGTCGGTCAGGGAATTCATCTTGATGACAATGCGCCCGGTCGCGCCACGCGCAGCCGCCTCGCCGACCGCCTTAATGCGGGCCTGCATTTGGGCATGCAAATTAAACGGTGCGACCAGCAAACTTTTCATCTTGGGCAACCGGCTTTGGCTGGCCAAATGTCCGAACAACTGGTCCATGTCGGCGGTGATGTCGGCATCGGCCGTTAGGTAGCTGATGTCGGTGTACAGCGCCGCAGTGCGGCGGTTGTAATTACCCGTCGACAGATGGCCATAGCGGCGCAGCACGCGGCCTTCGCGGCGGGTGACCAGCAGCATTTTGGCGTGCGTTTTCAGGCCCACGATGCCGTAGACCACTTGAGCACCGATCGATTCAAGTTGCTCGGCCCAGTTGATGTTGGCCTCTTCGTCAAAACGGGCCTTGAGTTCCACCACGGCCGTGACTTCCTTGCCCCGGCGTACCGCCTCGCGCAGCAAATCCATCAAGGTGGTGTCGCTGCCAGCGCGGTAAATGGTTTGCTTGATGGCCAGCACATTCGGGTCCATCACGGCTTCACGCAAAAAGGCCAGTACCCCGTCGAAGTTTTCAAAGGGTTGGTGAATCATCACATCACCTGCTTTGAGTCGGGTAAAAATCGAGCCGTGTTGCGGCAACTGAATCGGGAAGCTGGCTTTGAACGGCGGAAACAGCAAGTCCGGTGCAGGCACCAGATCAATCAACTGCATCAGGCGCACCAGGTTCACCGGGCCATTGACCCGGAACACCGAAGCTTCGGGAAGGCGAAATTCCGTGCGCAGAAATTCTGCCAAACGTGGCGCACAGTTGGACGAGACTTCCAGGCGAACTGCCTGGCCATAGTGGCGGTGCTGCAGGCCTTGGCGCAGGGCCATGCGCAAATTGGCGATTTCGTCCTCGTCCACCGCCAGGTCCGAATGGCGGGTGACCCTGAATTGAGAAAACTGGCCGACTTCACGCCCCGGAAACAACTCGGCCAGATGGGCCCGGATCACACTGGACAAGAGTACAAACGCCTTGCCACCCTCAGACACCCGGTCCGGCAAGGCAATCACCCTCGGCAATACGCGCGGTACCTTGACGATGGCGATTTCGTTGGACCGCCCAAATGCGTCCTTTCCCGACAACTGCACAATGAAGTTGAGCGATTTGTTGGCCACTTTAGGAAAGGGGTGCGCAGGGTCCAGGCCCACGGGCACCAGCAGAGGCTGTACCTCGCGCTGAAAGTAGCTGCGCACCCAGCGGCGTTGTTCGGCATTGCGCTCGCCATGTGACAACAAACGGTAGCCATGGCGCTGCAAAGTGGGCAGCAAATCGTCGTTGTACAAAGCGTACTGCCGCGCCACCATGGCGTTGGTTTTGTCGGCAATGGCCTTCAAGCTGTCGTTCGTGTACTGCCCGGATGTGATTCCCTGCAAACTGCCCATCACATGCGGCTCGGCCCGCACCTCAAAGAACTCGTCCAAGTTAGAGGACACGATGCACAGATACCGCAAGCGTTCGAGCACGGGCACCTCGGGTCGGTGCGCCCAATCGAGCACGCGCTCATTGAAAGCCAAAATGCTCAGATCGCGTTGCAAGAACTCCGGTGGCAACTTTGGCGAAATGGTCTGTGAAATTGGATGGGCCATGGCTTGACGTCGATGAATTCAATCCATCTTATAAAGCCATTAAGACATTTTGATGACAGATCCGTGAAAGCCCTAGGCTTTTTCACCCTCGCCTTTGATGGGCATCAAGTAAGACTTGAACAGCGCCACCGTGTGGGGCCAACCAAAGGTTTCAGCCCTGCGCCTAGCCTCTTCACGTGGCACCCTCAATGCCTGCGCTGCAGCTTTCACCAAATCCTCGTCAAGCGCACCCCCCAAGGGCTGGCCGGTTTCAGCGCCCAACACTTGCAAAGGCCCATCCACAGGATAAGCCGCGACAGGTGTACCGCAAGCCATGGCTTCGAGCATGACCAGACCAAAAGTTTCGTTGCGCGAGGGAAACACGAACACATCGGCAGCGGCATAGACCCGGGCCAATTGCGGGCGCGGCAGCACCCCCATCCACGCCACATTGGCGTATCGCGCCTTCAGCTGCGCGGCCAAAGGGCCCTCGCCGCAGACGATGCGTGTGCCCGACCAGGGCATGCTCAAAAAGGCATCGATGTTTTTTTCATACGAGACACGCCCCACATACAAAGCCCAGGGGCGAGGCAGATGTTCCAACTCGGGCGAACCCATCGCCTGCGGCTGGTACAAAAACAAGGACAAATCCACCCCGTGGGTCCAAGGCTTCAAGGACTGAAAACCCCTCGCTTGCAGCATCTTCAGAACGCCTTCGGTAGGCACCATCACCCCCGAAGAGGGCCGGTGAAAGCGCCGAAACAGGGCGTAACCCAAAAACAAAGGTATACGCAAAGCCGCCCGCAGGATTTCCGGAAACTTGGTATGGAAAGCGGTGGTGAAGCGCCACCCCCTTTGAATGCAATGCTTGCGTGCAGCCCAGCCCAAAGGCCCCTCGGTGGCGATGTGCACCGCATCGGGCGACAGGTTATCGAGCATCGCAGCCAAGGCTTTGTATGGGCGCACCGCCAGATCAATGCCCGCATAACCTGGGCAGGGGCGGTTTTTGAACTGGCCTGGGTGCAGCACCGTCACTTCAACGCCCAAGGGCCCCAGAGCCTCCACCAGCTCGTGCAAGGTGGTCACGACCCCATTGACTTGGGGGTGCCAGGCATCGGTGATCAGCGCCAGCTTCAAGCGGGCACCGCCTGCACGGGCAAGGCATTGACGACCACCGCCTGACCGGCCCAGTGGATGATCTCCAGGCGACCGTCGGCGTGCTCCACCAAGGCGGTGCGGCTCTCCACCCAATCACCGTCGTTGCAGTACAAGGTACCGTTCACATCGCGAATTTCGGCATGGTGAATGTGGCCACACACCACGCCATCAAATCCCCGTCGCTTGGCCTCTTGGGCCACGGCCACCTCAAAGTCACTGATGAAATTCACCGCTTTTTTGACCTTGAGTTTGAGGTAAGCCGACAAAGACCAGTACTCCAGGCCGATGCGCGCCCTGAAGCTGTTGAGGTGACGGTTAAGCCGCAAGGTCAGCTCATACAAATAATCGCCCAAATAAGCCAGCCACTTCGCGCACTGGATCACGCCATCAAAGTGGTCGCCGTGAACCACCCACAGCTTGAGGCCTTTGGCCGTGGTGTGGGACGTGTCGTGCAGCACCTCGACCCCGCCAAAAGCGTGACCCACAAAATGCCGCGCAAACTCGTCGTGGTTGCCCGGCACATAAATCACGCGGCACCCTTTGCGCGCTCGGCGCAATAATTTTTGCACCACATCGTTGTGGCTTTGAGGCCAGAACCAGCGCCTGCGCAATTGCCAACCGTCCACGATGTCGCCCACCAAATACAACACATCGCTGGGGTGGTGTTTCAGAAAATCGAGCAATGCTTCGGCCTGAAAGCCTGGCGTTCCAATGTGCAGGTCCGAAATAAAAACAGCCCGCAAACGCTGTCGGCCTGCGGGCAAAATGTCATCGTCTTGATCGTCTGACCCCTGCACGGACTCAGGCAAGACTTGGGGCAAAGTGCCATCGAACGCCGCATATGATGTTTTGAACATCGCAGCGGCCGTTAAGAGTCCGTCGGTTTTGGTCATGCGGCCCCCATGGAGAAATTTTTGCGGTAGCGCATGGGCAAATCGGCCGTGCGCATCATCATGGGCAGATCGGCCGTGTTGAAGTCCGGGTCCCAAGCGGGCGCACCCAGCACCTTGGCGCCCAAGCGCAAATAGCCCCTGATGAGCGCGGGCGGATCGATGGCCAAACCATGGTCCAACTCGTCCACAGGCAGCGGCAAACGTGGCCGCACATGGAACTGGATCTCGGCCAAGTGCTTTTCACGCAACTGGTGCCAGATGCTGGCTGCGACGTCACCCGTGACCACGCCGTTGTGCAGCATCGGGATACTGGCGCAACCGATCATGGTGTCCAGGCGGTTGCGGTCCATGAACTCAAATAAGGCACCCCACAAGGCCATGATGACTGCGCCGTGGCGGTAATCTGCGTGCACGCAACTGCGGCCCAACTCCACCATGCGGCTGCGCAGATCGCGCAGACGGGTCAGGTCAAACTCAGTGTCGCTGTAGGTGCTGCCTGCTCGCTTGGCTTGTGCGGGCGTGAGCACCCGGTAGGTGCCAATGACCTGGCCTGAGGCGTTATCCCGGACCAGCAGGTGCTCGCAGTAATCGTCGAACAAATCGATGTCATGGCCTGGCAGCGATTTGGGCAACCGTGCGCCCAGCTCGTTGGCAAAAACCTGGTACCTCAGGCGCTGCGCTTCGCGAACTTCGTCGAGATGCTGCGCCCAGCTGACTTCGAAGGAGCTTTGTAGACGCCGAGGCAAAAAGTCCAGACCGGTGACAGCTGACCCCGTGTGGAGCGCCCCCCCTTGCAATTGAACAGAGGACAGTGCAAAGGTGGGGTTGGGTGACTCTTTCATGACTTCAGCTCCTTTTTTTCCTGTAATGAATGATCCCCCGCACCCGTGTCAAAGACATGTCTTTTTTGTTAAATTTGAATGACGCGCGCCTGCACCACGCGATGCATCAATTGCATCAAATGGTCAAGGGCATCGTGGCGTGTATCCTCAAACCAAGCAGATTTTTTGCCCAGGTCATCCCACACGCGCAGCTTCACAGCATCGGCAAAAAAAGGCTCCGCTTCAAATGCCGCACACTCTTGCGGCCCCATGGGTCCGCCCTGCAATTGCAAGCTTCGCACCGAATCAGGCGACAGTTTGCTGGCGTAGATCTCGCGTGTGCCGACCAAGTAGCGCTTGGCCTGTACATGCAAACGCACAGGCTCTGAAACAGCGAGACCAAACACAGGCAGCAGCACCTGTGCACCGATGCTTTCATGCACATCGTCTTGACCTCTGAGGGTGGGCGTGCCTTCCAGATTCACCCACAAATGACCCACGTCGTGCAACCAACTGGCCAACTGCAAAGCCGCGCTGGCGTCTGACTTTTCAGCCAAACGCCCGCATTGCCAAGCGTGCATCAACTGGGTGACTGACTCACCTGCATAGACCAAGTCGCCGCCTTGCTCGTACAGCGCCAAAAGGGTGTTCATCATTTTTTGCATGGCAAGACTGTGGACTCGGCTCGTGTCAAAAGCATGACAAAACAGCCCCGCCACCAAACTGACATATTTTCTTCATCACAACGTCACAGGCACTTTGCACCATGCCTGACATGTCAAATGAACAACTGGCCATCCGCATCATCAATGCCTGCAAATCCTTCCAAAAGGACCGGCAGGCCCTTCAAGCCATCGATGTGTGCATCGACAAGGGCGAGTGTGTGGGCTTGCTGGGTGCCTCGGGTTCGGGCAAATCGACCTTGCTGCGAAGCTTGTGCGGGCTGGAACGGTTGGATGGTGTTGACAGCGAAATCCAGCTGTGGGGCCAGAGCCTGCAGAAGTCTGGCAAGCTGAGCGCGGATGTGCGTCAATTGCGCACGCACATCGGCATCATCTTCCAGCAGTTCAATTTGGTGGGCCGCATGGATGTGCTGACCAACGTGATGACGGGGCTGCTGCCCCACATTCCACTGCACAGAAGTTTGCTCGGTTGGTTCACACCCGAAGAAAAATTCAAAGCACTCATGGCCTTGCATTCGGTGGGCCTGTCAGAGCAGGCGGTGCAAAGGGCCTCGACGCTCTCGGGAGGCCAACAGCAGCGCGCCGCCATTGCCCGCGCACTGGTGCAAGGCGCTCGCATCTTGCTCGCTGACGAACCCGTGGCCTCGCTCGATCCCGAGTCCACCCGCAGGGTGATGGATTTGCTGCGCCAGCTGCAACGAGAGCAGGGCATGACCTTGGTCATCAGCTTGCACAACGTGAACTTGGCGCGCCAGTACTGCGACCGCATCATCGCCTTGCGCGAAGGTCGCCTGGTCTACGACGGCCCTCCCCTGGGCCTGGACAACCAACGGTTGCGCGAGCTGTACGGCACGCATTCCGACGAGCTGTTCATGGACCATCCGCCTGAAACACCGGAACCGCTTTTCAACCCAACTCGCCAACTTCTGGCGCATTGAATTTTTCAACCTGAGGACCTCACCATGAAACTTGCCCGCATCCTGGCCACTGGCCTGATTTCTTTGGGTGCCATCAGCGCCTTTGCCCAAAACATCAGCTTTGGCATCATCGCGACCGATTCGGCTTCGGCCCAACGTGAGCGCTGGGAGCCCTTCTTCCGCGACATGGAGAAAAAAACGGGCTTGAAAATCCAGTCGTTTTATGCCCCTGACTACGCTGGCGTGATCGAAGCCATGCGTTTCAACAAAATTCAGGTGGCCTGGTACGGCAACAAAGCCGCCATGGAAGCCGTGGACCGCTCCAACGGCGAAGTCTTTGCGCAGCTCATGTATGCCGACGGGACCTTCGGCTACCACGCCTTGCTGATCACTCACAAAGACAGCCCCTACAAAACGCTGGACGATGTGATCGCCAACGGCAAGAACATCAACTTCGGCATTGGTGACCCCAATTCCACTTCGGGCTTTTTGGTGCCCTCTTATTACATTTTTGCCCAGCGCAACATCGAAGCACGCAACACCTTCAAAACAGTGCGCAACGCCAGCCACGGCGCCAACATCCAGGCCACCCTGGCCAAACAGATCGATGTGGCCACCAACAACACCGAAGACATGGGCAAGCTCGAAAGTGCCAAGCCAGATTTGTTCAGCCAGTTGCGCGTGATCTGGAAAAGCCCCTTGATCCCGAGCGATCCATTTGTGTGGCGCAAAGACCTGGACCCGGCGGTCAAAATCAAGATCAAAGATTTTGTTCTGAATTACGCCAAGAACGATCCAGCTGAAAAAGCGGTGCTCAAGAACATTTACAACTACGGTGGTTTCCGCGAATCCAACAACGACCAGCTGATCCCGATCCGTCAACTCGAGTTGTTCAAGGACCGTCGCAAGGTCGAGGGCGATGAAAAATTGTCTGCTGCGGAAAAAACCAAACAGTTGGCTGACATTGACAAGCAACTGGCTGCTTTGAAGAAATAAGCATGTCCACAATGTCCAGTGCCATCGCCAGCGCCGATCTGGAGAAGCTACAACAACTGGCCTCGCACAAAAAGAGCCAGGGCCTGAGTTACTTGATTTGGCTGGTGGCAGCGGGGGTTCTGGCTTGGGCTTGGCAGGGGGCAGAAATCCGCCCCCTAGACTTGATCCGGGATGCGGCCAACATGCGCACGTTTGCCGCCGATTTCTTTCCGCCCGACTTCAAGGACTGGCGGATGTATTTGCGCGAAATGGTGATCACGCTGCACATCGCGCTGTGGGGCACAGTGCTGGCCATCGTGGCCGCCGTGCCCATGGGATTGCTATCGGCTTCCAATGTGGCGCCAGTCTGGGTCTACCAGCCGGTTCGCCGAATGATGGACGCCTGTCGGGCCACCAATGAAATGGTGTTCGCCATGTTGTTCATTGTGGCCGTGGGCCTGGGGCCTTTTGCCGGGGTGCTGGCCTTGTTTGTCCACACCACTGGCACATTGTCCAAGCTGTTTTCCGAGGCCGTCGAAGCCATCGACCCGCGTCCGGTGGAAGGGATCAGGGCAACAGGCGCCCACAAATTGGCCGAAATAGCTTACGGCGTGATCCCCCAAGTGATGCCGCTGTGGCTGTCCTACTCGCTGTACCGTTTTGAATCAAATGTGCGTTCGGCCTCGGTGGTGGGCATGGTCGGTGCTGGCGGCATTGGCGTGATCTTGTTTGAAGTGATCCGCAGTTTTGAATACGCCCAGACCTGCGCTGTCTTGTTGATGTTAATCGTCACCGTCTCCCTCATTGACATGGTTTCATCATGGCTGCGACAGCGATTCATTTGACATGGTTCAACCCGGTTCAGCTCGAATGGGGCCCGAACCTGTTGCACACCCACACACCTGAACAACCGTTTTTTGTGTTGGCCGACCCGCATGCCATCTCTTTGGCATGGGAGGCCGATTTGAAAAGGCACTGGGGCGAACTGTGCGTGGGCTGGATTTGGCAACGGTCGGCCCAAAGCAGCATCACGGCGGCGCTGCAGTTGTGCCAGCAACTTTGGCCGTTGTGGGCCACACAACCAGACGCCGCCTTGCTGGCCATCGGTGGCGGCACCACGCTCGATTTGGCCAAACTGGCCCGCTTTGAGCTGAATGACCTGGCGCTGGCCCCATCGGTTTGGCGTGCCAACAAGCTGCCTGCCGATCACAAGCGGCACACCTTGTGGTGCGCCCCCACCACTTCGGGCACAGGCAGTGAGGTCACACCCTGGGCCACCTTGTGGGACCTCGATGCCCAACCTGCCATCAAGCGCTCGTGGTCCTGCGTCCAGGGCTTTGCCGACCAGGCCTGGGTTGACCCTAACTTGACCTTGACTTGCCCCGAAGGCTTGACCCGGGACACCGCTCTGGACACCCTGGCGCACGCGTTGGAATCGATCTGGAACCACCATGCCAATGCGATCACGCGCCCTTTGGCGGTACGTTCTGCGCGCATGGTTTTGCAGACCCTGCCGGCACTGATGAACCAACCACAAGACCAGGATTTGCGCGAACAGATGAGCCAAGCGTCCTTGCTGGCCGGTTTGGCCATGTCGCAAACCCAGACGGCCTTGGCCCACGCTTTGTCGTATGACCTGACCTTGAAAGAAAACCTGCCCCATGGCCACGCCTGTGCGGTGTGGTTGCCCATGGTGCTGGACATCGCAGCGGCCATCAGCCCGCAGGTGCAGGGCGACCTGGCAGACATTTTTGACTGTCGCTGGCACCAGGCCCGCGAGCAACTGTCGACCTGGTTGAAAAATCTGGGCATTACACCGCGTGATCTGCGCAGCAGCCCGGCCGGCCTTCATCAACTACAGCAGGCACTCGGCTCAACCCGAGGCCGCAACTTTGTGGGAAGCACAGCATGAGCAACGATGTGATCATTGTCGGAAGTGGCATCGTCGGCCTGGCCTGCGCCTGGACTGCTTTGCAACAAGGCAAAAGCGTGCGGGTGATCGACCGCGACCCATTTTGTGTGGGGGCCTCTATTCGCAACTTTGGCTTTGTCACGGTGACTGGCCAAGGCCGTGGCGACACCTGGCGTCGCGCCCGAAGGTCACGCGATGTGTGGGCTGCACTGGCCCCACAAGCGGGTATTGCCATTGAGCACCAGGGTTTGTATGTGCTGGCGCAAAGACAACAGGCCAAAATGGTTTTGCAGGAATTGTGCCGACAACCTGAGGGCCAGGATCTGCAATGGCTTGAAGGCCAAGCCCTGCAAGACCAGGCGCCACAATTTGTCATGCGCCATTTGCAAGGGGCCTTGTACAGCCCTCACGAGTTGCGCATCGAGGCGCGCAGCGCCATTGAAAAACTGCGTGTTTGGCTGGCCACTCAAGGGGTGGTGTTTCAACTCGGGCAACATGTTCAAGAAGTCATCTCTGGCGCCGTCTTCACCGGCGGGCAATGGCTGCAAGCCGAGCGCATCCTGGTCTGCCCAGGCCCGGACATGCGCAGCTTGTTTCCAGAGGCTTTCAGCGAAAACAACACCCAACTGTGTCAGCTGCAAATGCTGCGGGTTCAGCCGCCGCCCGGCTACCGGCTCGGGGCTGGGGTGATGAGCGATTTGAGTCTGGTGCGCTACCGGGGTTACAGCGAATTGCCCGGAGCCCAATTGCTGCTCGATCAGCTGCGCGTTGAAGCCCCCCAGGAATTGGCCCATGGCATCCACCTGATCGTGGTGCAAAGCCAGGACGGCTCGCTTGTGGTGGGCGACTCACACCACTACGGCCAGGCCATGCGGCCTTTTGCTTCGCGCGAAGTGGATGACCTGATCCTCTACGAAATGCAGCGCCTGCTGTGCCTGGGCCACTACCAGGTAACAGAGCGCTGGACGGGCATTTACCCCAGCGCCCAACAAGACAGCCTGGTGCGCGATGTGTTGCCAGGTGTGCAATTGGTCAGCGTGACCAGTGGCACCGGCATGAGCACCTCTTTTGGCTTGGCTGAAGACATCATTCACAACTGGAGCAAAACATGAATCCCCAACAAGAACAAAAAATCCGCGGCATCGTGCTCGACTGGGCAGGCACTATCGTGGACTTTGGCAGCCTGGCACCCATGGGTGCCTTCGTCGAGTTGTTTGCTCGTCACCAGGTTGAGATCACCATCGCTGAGGCTCGTGTGCCGATGGGTTTGCCCAAGATTGACCACATCGCGGCCTTGGGATGCATGCCGACCATCGCAGCCCAGTGGCAAGCACTGAATGGCCGCCCCTTCAACAACGCGGATGCGCAACAACTTTTGACAGAGTTTGAGCCCATGAGTGCCAAAGCAGCTCTGGACCGCAGCCACTTCATTCCGGGCTTCATGACGGCGTACCATGCCTTGCAGGCCCAAGGCTTGGCCTTTGCCACCACCACCGGTTACACCCGAAAAATCATGACGCCCTTGATTGAGATCGCCCATGCACAAGGCTTCACACCGGCCTTGGTGGTGTGTTGCGACGACGTTGCCCGCAGCCGCCCTGACCCCATGGGCATGGAGGCTTGTTTGCAGGCCATGGGCTTGCAAGGCAAGGCGTCGCAAGTCATCAAGGTCGACGACACCTCACCCGGCTTGGCCGAAGGCCTGGCCGCAGGCGCCTGGACGGTGGGTGTGGCCGTGAGTGGCAACGCGCTGGGCTGGACGCATGAGCATTGGCTGCAAGCCAGCGAACAAGACCAGGCCCATGCCAGGACCAGCGCCAGCAACCTGCTGATTTCGGCCGGGGCCCACGAGGTGATCGACAGTGTTGCCGATTTGCCGGACGCCATCGCGCGCATAGAACAGCGCATGGCCTCGGGCGAAACCCCTTGACTCCACATGACTCCTGGCCTGTGCCCTGAGCAAGCTTTTTGGTCCCGCCTGAGCGGGCCGCAACAAGCCTGGCTGGCCAGCCAACTGCAGGCCCAACACGCGCTGCCTGTGGGTGGCTTGGTCTGGTCGTGTGACGGGATCGACATCGGTTGGGTGTCTGCAGATCGAGCCCAGGACATGGTGGCTTTGCTGGCGGGATGCACCATCGCACGGGGTCGCTTGCACTGGCAATCGTCACCAGACCAGCCATTGCAACGCAGTCAAGCCCTGCAGACTTTTTTGGTTCAGCAATCGGCCCATGGGCGTTTGAGCGGTTGGCGTGGTGAATTTTTCGCGTGGTGGCCTGACACGCCCGCTTGGCCACCGGCTTTGGACGTGCCCCCGTTTTTGTGCGTCGAGCGGGCGGGCTTCAGGCACCTGGGCATGATGAGCCATGCGGTGCACATCCACGGTTTCTTGCCGCAAGGTGACTTGTGGTGCGGCCGCCGTTCTAGCCACAAAGCCACCGATCCGGGCCTGCTGGACAACCTGGCCGCGGGGGGATTGACGGCTGGAGAAAGCCCTTTGACAACGGCACTGCGTGAACTGGCCGAAGAAGCCAGCTTGCGCCTGCCTGAGCCCGGCCGCTTACGTGGCTCCGGGGTGATTCGCACACAAAGGCCCGAGCCCCAGGGCTGGCATGACGAGCAATTGCTGGTGTACACGCTGCACCTGTCTGAGCAAGAAAACCCCGCCAATGCCGATGGCGAGGTGCAGGAATTCCTGCGTCTGAGCCCCGGCGAGGTGGTCGCGTGCATGCAATCAGGTCAGTTCACCGCAGACGCTTGCGCCTCATTGGCCCAAAGTCTGGCCTGGCTCATGGCCGGTTCAGACGCCAACACCGCAAGCGGCAAAGTGCGCTGATCACGGGGCTTCTAAATGGCCTGCCCGTGACGCCTGATTGGCCGGGAATCGGGTATCGTGGTGTTTTACTCGCCTTTTTTGGACAGAACCATGATCCTCGAACTCGCCGACATCCGCATCCAGCCTGGCCAGCAAGCGGCCTTTGAACAAGCCATTGAATTGGGCTTAAGCACCGTGGCCGCGCGTGCCAAGGGCTTTCGGGGGGCCAAGGTCAACCGCTGCATTGAAACCCCCGAGCGCTTTGTGTTGCAAATTTTTTGGGACACGCTGGAAGACCACACGGTGGGCTTTCGCCAGTCGCCGCTGTTCGCCGAGTGGCGCGCCATCGTCGGCCCCTTCTTTGCCGCGCCCCCGCATGTGGAGCACTTCGAGCTGACCTACACCTCGGCCTGATGGCCCTGCACCAGGCGCGATAGCAAATGCACAAACTGGCTTTGCTCTTGAGGCGTCAGGGGGGCCAGGATTTTTTCTTGCACCCGGGCCACATCGCTTTGGATATGGGCCAAAGCCTGCACGCCCTGCGGCGTGACCACCAACAACTTGCGCCTGCGGTCAGACGGATCAGACTCGCGCACCACCCAACCCTTGGCCTCAAGCCGCCCAATGACCGAGCCCGAAGTGGCCGGGTCAAAGGCCACGCGTTTGGCCAGGCTCACCTGGTCAATGCCCGGGCTGCCCAACAAGGCGTTCAGAATGGCGAACTGCACGGGCGTGATGTCAGCGCTGGCCAGTTGCTCGGCAAAAATGGCCACAGCTATTTGCTGGGCCCGTCGAATCAGGTGACCCGGCGTGGCCTGCAGGTCGATGCTTTGGATCATGTGCGTGTCGTGTTTCGGTGTTCAGCGCGTTTGAGGCAGGTGCCAACATTCAGGCATTGCGTTTAACATCTTATTTTCTTTGTTCAAGAAAGCGTCCCATGAGTTTTGTATTTTCACCCATGCCCGTGGTCTCGGTGCCTGTGCTGGGCCAACCCGAACGTTTTCCAGTGCACCGCATTTATTGTGTGGGCCGCAATTATGAAGAACACGCCAAGGAGATGGGCTTTACAGGGCGCGAGCCGCCTTTCTTCTTCCTCAAACCCAACGACAGTCTGGTGGTGGTCGAAGCGGGCCAGACCGGTGCCATGCCTTACCCGAGCCTCACGCAAAACCTGCACCACGAAATTGAACTGGTGGTGGCCATTGGCAAAGGTGGACGCAACATTTCGGCGGCCAACGCGGCGCAGCACATCTATGGCTATGCCGTGGGCTTGGACATGACCCGCCGCGACCTGCAAAACGAAATGAAAAAACAAGGTCGCCCCTGGTGCATTGGCAAAGCTTTTGACCACTCAGCCCCCATCGGCCCCATTACTCCCATCGCCCAAGCCGGCGATGCGAACAACGCAGAGATCAGCCTGCAAGTCAACGGTGCAGACCGTCAACGCAGCAACGTGGCCAAGCTCATCTGGAACGTGGCCGAAACCATCGAACACCTGTCCGCTGCATGGGAACTGCAGCCCGGCGATCTGATTTACACCGGCACCCCCGAAGGTGTGGCCGCCGTGGTGGCAGGCGATGTGCTGGTGGGCCAGGTGGCGGGCTTGAGCAGTTTGCAAATAAAAATTTCCTGACCTGCAAGGTCGCCAAAACGCAGTCCGACCAGCCGCAAAAGCACTTTTATTCAATGAACAAAAGTGCATACCCCCTCAAAATAAAGGGTTAACCCTCGTAAATGGCGACCGAAGATGCAACATAATTCATATGCGGTGCAAGAAGGGGGCTTTAGGGCTCCCAAAACTGAGCACCCCTTGAGCCATTCTTTTCATTAACCGACCGCTTGGTTGGTTTATCATCCCGTTTTTCAACCCATGATGGAGACAAGTCGATGAAGAAGTTCTTACAACAAACGGCCTTGGCCGCAGGCCTGATGGCCGTTGGTTTTGGCGCTCACGCCCAGACCATCACCCTTAAAGTGCACCACTTTTTGGGCCCACAGTCCATCCAGCACACCACCATGCTGGGCGACTGGTGCAAGAACATTGCACGCGACTCCAAAGACCGCCTAAAGTGCGAAATCTACCCCGCCATGCAACTGGGCGGCACGCCACCTCAGCTGTATGACCAAGCCAAAGACGGCGTGGCCGACGTGGTCTGGACTGTGGCGGGTTACTCGGCAGGCCGCTTTGTCAAAACTCAAGTGTTTGAGCTGCCCTTCACCATGACCAATGCTGCAGCCACCAGCCGTGCCGCTTGGGACTTCGTGCAAAAGAACGCCATGGACGAGCACAAGGATGTGAAACTGCTGGCCGTTCACGTGCACGGCCCAGGCGTGATCTTCACCCGCGACAAGCAGATCACCAAAATGGAAGACCTCAAAGGCTTGAAGGTGCGCGGCCCCACAGCCAACGTGACCAAAATGCTGACCAAGATGGGTGCCACTCCTGTGGGTATGCCTGTTCCACAGGTACCTGAAGCCCTGTCCAAAGGCGTGATCGATGGCGCGGTGATCCCCTACGAAGTGGCTCCCGGCCTGAAGGTGCACGAGCTGACCAAGTTCAGCGCCGAGACCGACAAGAGTTACCCTGCTTTGTACACCACCGTGTTCGTGGTACCCATGAACAAGGCCAAGTACGAGTCGCTGCCTGCTGACCTGAAAGCCGTGATCGACAAGAACTCCGGTCGCGAGTTCTCGGCTTTCTTAGGGGGCACGCAAGAGGGCAACGATGTGCCAGGCCGCAAGGTGTTTGCAGACACCAAAACCCAGACCATCTCGGTGATCCCACCGGCTGAGCTGGCACGCTGGAAGAAGGCCACCGACGAGCAGGACAACGAGTGGGTGGACAACATGAACAAGCGTGGGCTGAACGGTGCCGCCATGCTCAAGGAAGCCCAGGACCTGATCAAGCAATACACCAAGTAAAGACTTCGGTCTTGCTTCGAGAGCCATGGGGTGAGCTGCGGCCCACCCCATTTTTTTGTCCCAAGGAGAAGCCCTGTGGCTGAAGTCGTCCATGTCATATCCACACGTCAGTACCAAGGTCTGGGCTGGGTGCTGGACCGTTTGAGTAAATTTTTGGCCATTTTGTCGGGCTTGACCTTGTTGGCCATGGCCTTCATGTCTTTGCGCAGCATCGTTGGCCGTGCGTTTTTTGACTCGCCCTTGCTCGGCGATTACGAGTTGGTTCAGTTTTTGTGCGCGGGTGCTGTGGCCATGTCGCTGCCCTACACCCACTGGATTTCGGGCCATGTGATCGTGGACTTTTTCACAGCCAAAGCGCCCGCCCAACTCAATGCCTTACTGGACACGCTGGCGCACCTGTTGTTGGCCGGGTTTTCTGCTTTGCTCACTTGGCGCATCTGGGTGGGCTTGCGGGATTTGCAGGGTAACTTTGACGCGTCGATGCTGCTGGAGATCCCCACTTGGTGGGCCTATGTGCCCCTGGTGCCCTCGTTTGCGCTGCTGACCGTCACAGCCCTTTACCGCACCCTTGAAAAAATGAAAGAAATCACACCATGACCGGCATCGAATGGGGTTCCTTGATGTTCGCCGTCCTAATGCTGCTGTTGGCGCTCAGGATCCATATTGGCGTGGCCATGCTGCTGACGGGCAGTGTGGGTTATATCTTCATGTCGGGCTGGGACCCGTTGATGAACTATTACAAGAACGTCGCCTTTGCACGCTACTCGAACTATGACTTGTCGGTGGTGCCGCTGTTCTTGTTGATGGGCCAGTTCGCCACCAATGGCGGCCTGTCCAAGGCTTTGTTCAAGGCGGGCAACGCCATGATTGGGCACTGGCGCGGCGGCATGGCCATGGCCGCCGTCACTTCTTGCGCCGGTTTTGGGGCCATTTGCGGCTCATCGCTGGCCACAGCGGCCACCATGGGCCAGGTGGCATTGCCCGAGCTCAAAGCGCACAACTACTCCGAGCGCCTTTCGGCAGCCGTGATCGCAGCGGGCGGCACGCTGGGCATTTTGATTCCACCTTCGGTGCCCTTGGTCATCTACGCCATCATGACCGAACAAAACATCGCCAAATTGTTCATGGCTGCTTTCGTGCCAGGCATCATCGCGGCCATTGGCTACATGGTGGTCATCGGCATCATCGCCCGTATCAGTCCACAAGATGCGCCCCGGGGTGATCGTTTCAGCTGGGCCCAACGCTTGCGGGCCCTGACCGAGACTTGGCCAGTATTGTTGATTTTCATGGTGGTCATTGGCGGCATTTATGGCGGCATCTTCACCCCCACCGAAGCCGCCTCGATCGGCACCGTGGCCACCGCTTTTGTGGCCTGGAAATCGGGCGGTTTGCGCGGTGAAGGCCTGCTGCAATGCTTGTACGGTGCGGCGGTGGGCACGGGCATGATCTTTTTGATCTTGCTGGGCGCAGACGTGTTGAACGTGTTTCTGGCACTGACCCAAGTCAACACCGAGCTGGCGAAATGGGTGGTCGGCATGGACCTGTCTCCTCTGGCCGTACTGTTCACCATCATCGGCATTTACCTGGTCCTGGGCTGCGTGATGGACAGCCTGTCCATGCTGCTGCTGACCATCCCGATTTTCTTTCCCATCATCATGGGCATTGACCTGTGGGGCATGGACCCTGAATCCAAGGCCATCTGGTTTGGCATATTGGCACTGATGGTTGTGGAGATTGGTCTGATCACGCCACCCGTGGGCATGAACGTGTTTATCATCAGCAGCATGACGAAAGATGTGCCCATGAAGGACATCTTCCGGTACATCATGCCATTTTTAGCCTCGGACCTGCTGCGCATCTTGCTGATCGTGTTTGTTCCGTCCGTGGTCTTGTTTACTCTAAAAATCTGACACTATGCACACACGGGAAGCCATTCGCCATTGCCGTCAATGCGGCGCAGCGGTGGCCTACCGTTTGCCCGATGACGGCGACACCAAGCTGCGCGCCATCTGCACCGCCTGCCACACAGTGCACTACGAAAACCCCCTGAACGTGGTGGGCACAGTGCCCCACTGGGGTGAGAAGGTGCTGCTGTGCAAACGCAACATCGAACCGCGCAAAGGCAAATGGACCTTGCCCGCAGGCTTCATGGAGCTGGGCGAATCCACCTCGGAAGGCGCAGCACGCGAGACCACCGAAGAGGCCGGTGCGCAGTTCATCATGGAAGACCTTTTCACCGTGATGAGCGTCGCCCGTGTAGGTCAAGTGCATTTGTATTACCGCGCCCGACTGACCAGCGACGTGTTTGACCCCGGCCACGAAACCATGGAAGCGCGTTTGTTCACCGAAGAAGAAATTCCATGGGACGAACTGGCCTTCAGGACCGTCAAGGAAACGCTGGAGCACTACTTTGCCGACCGGCGTGCGGGTCACTTCATCACCCACGCCTTCGACATCGCATAAAAATTTGAATGTCCTGTCTCAAAAATACAGCTTCGCCTTCCATAATATAAAGGAATTATTTTTTCCCGATTTTCAAAGGCGACGCATGATCAAGTCCATCACCACCCTACTGGCCAGCCTGCTGGCTGCCGCCGCCATGGCCCAGTCGGCCGCACCGGCGCAGGCGCCCGCACCTGCGCCAATTGCTGCCCCTGCCGTGACCGCCAACCCGACTGTGGCCCCTGCACCCGCCCCGGCTGCCACACACAAAGCCGAAGCACCGGCCAAGAAAAAAGCGGCCAAAAAGACCTCCAAGAAAAGCAAGAAGTCCAAAAAGAAGAGCAAGGCCTGAGCCCATCGCAGCCAGGCTGTGCCAGCAGGTCTGACCCAGTTCAAGTCACAAACAAAGGCCACCGCAAGGTGGCCTTTGTCGTTTGAGCAGCACAGAAAAAAAGACCTTCCAGATGCCTGGCCCAGGGGTCCGTCAAATGTCAATGGCTTGCGCCGAACCCGCCTGCTTGCGCAACTCGAATTTCTGAATTTTGCCGGTGCTGGTTTTGGGCAATTCGCCAAACACCACCGCACGCGGCACCTTGAAGCCCGCCAAGTGCTGCTTGCAATGCGCCACGATCTGCTCGGCCGTGACCTGCGCGTCGGCCTTCAGCTCCACAAAGGCGCAAGGCGTCTCGCCCCAGCGCACATCGGGCTTAGCCACCACGGCCGCCGCCAGCACCGCGGGGTGGCGGTACAGCACGTCTTCCACCTCAATCGATGAGATGTTTTCGCCGCCCGAGATGATGATGTCCTTGCTGCGGTCCTTGATCTTGAAGTAGCCATCCGGGTACTGCACCGCAAGGTCACCGCTGTGAAACCACCCACCCGCAAAAGCCTCTTGCGTGGCCTTGGGGTTCTTGAGATACCCCTTCATGGTGATGTTGCCCTTGAACATGATCTCGCCCATGGTCTCGCCGTCTTGTGGCACGGGCTGCATCGTCTCGGGGTTGAGCACGCGCACATCGCGCTGCAGGTGGTAGCGCACGCCTTGGCGGGCATTCAGTCGGGCCCGATCGCCAATATCGAGTGCATCCCACTCGGGGTGTTTGGGGCACACAGTAGCCGGGCCATAGACCTCGGTCAGGCCATACACATGGGTCAGGTCAAAGCCCAACTGCTCCATGCCTTCGATCATCGAAGCAGGCGGCGCAGCGCCCGCCACCATGGCCTTGATGCCTGCGGGCACGCCCGCCTTCATGGCGGCCGGGGCATTGACCAGCAGACCGTGCACGATGGGCGCACCGCAGTAATGCGTGACGCCGTGGTTGCGCATGGCATCGAACATGGCTTGGGCATCGACCTTGCGCAAACACACGTTCACGCCCGCACGCGCCGCCACCGTCCAGGGAAAGCACCAGCCGTTGCAATGGAACATGGGCAGCGTCCACAAATACGCCGCATGCTTGGGCATGTCCCATTCCAGAATGTTCGAGATCGCGTTGGTGGCCGCGCCCCGGTGGTGGTAGACCACGCCCTTGGGGTTACCGGTGGTGCCACTGGTGTAGTTCAGCGCAATGGCATCCCATTCATCGCCAGGCAGGCTCCAAGCAAAGTTCGCATCACCACGGGCCACAAAAGCCTCGTACGTGAGTGAGCCCAGCGGCTCGGTGGCCCCAGTGAACAACGCATCCTCCACGTCAATCACCAGCAAAGGCCGGGGGGACTGGCGCAGCGCCAGCGCTTTTTTCATCACCCCCGAAAATTCCGGGTCCACGATCACGGCCTTAGCCTCGCCGTGGTCCAGCATAAAGGCCACGGTCTCCGGGTCGAGTCGGGTGTTGATCGCATTGAGCACTGCACCCGCCATCGGGATGCCAAAATGCGCCTCGACCATGGGCGGCGTATTGGGGAGCATCACGGCCACCGTATCGTTCTTGCCAATGCCGGCCTGTGTGAGGGCACTGGCCAGTTGGCGGCAACGGCGGTAGGTGGTGGCCCAATCCTGGCGCAAATCGCCGTGCACGATGGCCAGGCGATGGGGGTACACCTCGGCCGTGCGCTCAATGAAGCTCAGGGGAGAGATCGGCGCGTGGTTGGCGGGGGTTTGGGGCAAGTCTTGGTTAAATATGCTGACTTTGGTTTCGTTCATGAAGGCATTCCTTTCGGCTCTAGGTCCAATGTTGCACAGTTTGCCTGAGCTGGCGCACAAAGCCATGCTGGTTTGCCCCGAAACACTTCACCCGGCCTGACCGATCGCTGGCCCACATCGGTGAAAATAAGCCCATGGCCATCCCCCAGTCTTTCATCCAGGAGTTGCTGTCCCGTGTCGACGTGGTCGACATCGTGGGCAAGTACGTGCAGCTCAAGAAAGGGGGTGCCAACTTCATGGGCCTGTGTCCCTTCCACGGCGAAAAATCCCCCAGCTTCAGCGTCAGCCCCACCAAGCAGTTTTTCCACTGCTTTGGCTGCGGCAAAAACGGCAATGCCATTGGTTTTTTGATGGAGCACGCGGGCATGACCTTCATCGAAGCGGTGAAAGACCTGGCCCAGCAAACCGGCATGGTGGTGCCCGAAGAGCAGCAGTCGCCCGAAGACCGCGCCAAAGCCGCCGCCCAAAAAGCCAAGCAAGACAGCCTGAGCGATGTGCTGGAAAAAGCGGGCGAGGCCTACCGCGACCAGCTCAAAATCACCCCGCACGCCATTGATTACCTCAAAGGCCGGGGCCTGTCGGGCCAGATTGCCAAGCGCTTTGGCCTGGGCTACGCGCCTGAAGGCTGGCGCAGTCTGGCCAGCATCTTCCCCAAATACGACGAACCGCTATTGGCCGAGTCGGGACTGGTCATCGTCAACGAAGAAGACGACAAACGCTACGACCGCTTCCGCGACCGAATCATGTTCCCGATCCGCAACATCAAAGGCGAATGCATCGGCTTTGGCGGGCGGGTGATCGGCAGCGGCACCCCCAAATACCTCAACTCACCCGAAACCCCCGTCTTTCATAAAGGCCGCGAGCTGTATGGCCTGTACGAAGCCCGCGAAGCCCTGCACAGCGCAGGCTATGTGCTGGTCACCGAAGGCTACATGGACGTGGTGGCGCTGGCCCAGCTGGGCTTTGCCAACGCCGTGGCCACCCTGGGCACAGCCTGCACACCCGACCATGTGCAAAAGTTGTTCCGCTTCACCGACGCGGTGGTCTTCAGTTTTGACGGAGACAGCGCGGGCCGACGCGCCGCCCGCAAGGCGCTCGACGGCGCGCTGCCCTACGCCACCGATGTGCGCAGCATCAAGTTTTTGTTTTTGCCCGCCGAGCACGACCCCGACAGCTATGTGCGCGAGTTTGGCCAAGAGGCGTTTGCAGAGCAGATCAAACAGGCTATGCCCCTGTCGCGGTTTTTGATCGAAGCGGCCAGCGCCGACTGCGACCTTCAAAGCGCCGAAGGCCGAGCTCGGCTGTCGAGCCAAGCCCGCCCGCTGTGGCAACTGCTGCCTGACGGCGCACTCAAGCAACAATTGCTTTTAGAGCTGGCGCAACTGATTCAGTTGGAGACTGCAGGCTTGGAAAAACTGTGGGGCCAGCAAGCGGCCAGTGACCAGCGCTTTGCACCTGCTTCGCGCAATGCAGCAGCACCCGCACCCCAATCGGCCAACGCGGCCTTCAGTCATGCAGCCAGTGCAGGGCATGACGAATACCCCAACTTCGAGCCAAACTACGGCGATCAACAGGCTTGGTCGGGTGCCAACACTTTCGTGCCGTCTAACGGCAACAGCAACTGGAAAAACAAAAACCCCAACTGGACGCCCAGCTTCAAAGGTAACAGCAAGTACAAACGTGAGCAGCCACCCGTTTACACCGGCCCACGAACCGTGCCCGCCAGTCGAGCCGACCACGCGGCCCGACTGCTGCTGGGCAACATGGCGCTGTGGGAATCATTGGCCGGTCAAGACCACGCCATGTTGTGTGCCCTGCCGGCACCGCATGGGCCTTTGTTTGCCTGGCTCGAATCCGTGTTTCATGAACAAGGGGCACTGGGCTGGTCCACATTGAGCGAATACATGCAAGGCCAGCCCTTTGCAGAAGATGCCCAGCGTTGGGTGGCACAGGACAGAATGAACAACGCGGTGGGCTTGGACAACGCCACTCCACCCGATCCGCAAGAGGCAAGGCAAGAGCTTCGAAGATTGCTGAGCATGCTGATGATCGACCATTTGCAACAGCTCAAGAACGAGGCCTTGGCCCAACACCAAAGTGGCCAAGACCCGGAAGCGCTGGCCCGTTACAGCAGCCTGGACAAACGCTGGCGCGAACTCAAAGCCACAGCGGCCATGGTGTCACTGGATTGAGGCTTATTTGCCCACCAGCTGGTTAAATTTATCGGCTTCGAATGTTTCCCGGGCTGCGCCTACTCCGGGCACTGGCATGTGTTGTTGTGCACACAGTTGCTCCAAAGCCTTCCAGATCAAGGAGATTTGCGCCTCTTGACCGGCCGCGTTGTCGATCAGACCACGCAAAGCCTGGCTCACCGGGTCATCGTCTTGCGTGATGCCATAGGCGCTGAATTTGCGCTCGGTGCCCGACACATCGGCGCTCTCGCCCACCTTGGAGGGGATGATGCGCGCCGGAATGCCCACCGCTGTGGCGCCAGCCGGCACTGGCTTGATCACCACCGCGTTGCTGCCTATCTTGGCTCCATCGCCCACCTCAAAACCACCCAACACCTTGGCCCCAGCGCTGACCACCACATCTTTGCCCAGCGTGGGGTGGCGCTTGGCACCTTTGTAGAGCGATGTGCCGCCCAAGGTCACGCCTTGGTAAATCGTACATCCGTCGCCAATTTCGGCGGTTTCGCCCACCACCACGCCCATGGCGTGGTCAAAAAAGACACGTTCACCGATCTTGGCACCGGGGTGAATTTCGATGCCCGTCATCCAACGAGACACATGCGAGATGAAGCGCCCCAGCCACTTGAAACCGTGGTTCCAGCACCAGTGCGCACGGCGGTGCAGCACCAAAGCGTGCAGACCCGGGTAACAGGTCAGCACCTCCCAAGCGGTGCGGGCGGCGGGGTCCCGGTCAAGGATGCACTGGATATCGGAGCGAAGGCGAGAAAACATAGGCTCTAAGTCTATCGTTTGCCGTTGGCTGTTTGGATCATGGCCTTGGCCACCCCACGAAGGATGTGGATTTCTTCCGGGCTCAAGTCAGCCCGGTTGAACAACTGGTTCAGACGCGGCATCAGCTTTTTGGGCGCGGCCGGGTCCAAAAAGCCGATGTCGGTCAACGCTTGTTCCCAATGGCTCAGCATGCCTGCCACTTGCTGGGCATCTGACTTGTCTGATGGCGCCACAGCGTCCTGTACGGGAAAGCCTCCCAAAGCCACGCGCCAGTCGTAGGCCAACACCTGAATGGCCGAGCCCAAATTGAGTGAGCCGAACTGCGGATTGGTTGGAATGGAAAGCGCCACATGGCAGCGGTAAACGTCCTCGTTTTTCATGCCAAAGCGCTCGCAGCCAAACAAGAACGCCACACTCTGCTCGGGCGCACCGGGCCGGGTCAGCTCGGCAAAGTGCTCACGCGGCGAGCGGGTGGGCGGGCCAAAGTCGCGTGGCGTCATGGCGGTGGCGCACAAATGGGTCACACCATCCAAAGCCTCGTCCAGTGTCTCCACCACACGCGCCTTGGCCAACACATCGCCCGCCCCACTGGCGCGCTGGATGGTTTCTTCTTTGCGCAGCACATTTGGCCAGCGCGGTGCCACCAGCACCATGTCGTCAAAACCCATGACTTTCAGGGCCCGAGCGGCAGCGCCCACATTGCCCGCATGGCTGGTTTCTATCAAGATGAATCGCGTTTGCATGCCCTGATTGTCCACGCTCCCAAGCCCGACCATGGGCATGCACACTCTGCACAGGAAGCCCAAATGGCGAATGTCCCCACTTTTCGTGAGAAAATCCACCCTTCGCCGCCGCGATCGTGCGTGGGCCAATCCAGTTCTTCACACAATTCATGTCGTCCAATCTCCACCCCATGCTCAACGTGGCCATCAAGGCTGCGCGCGCCGCTGGCGCCATCATCAACCGCGCCGCGCTCGACGTTGAAGCGGTTCGCATCTCGCAAAAGCAGGTCAACGACTTTGTGACCGAAGTTGACCACGCCAGCGAAAAAATCATCATCGAGACCTTGCTGACCGCCTACCCAGACCACGGCATCCTGGCCGAAGAGTCCGGCCGCGAATTCGGCAACCCACTCGCTGACCACATCTGGATCATCGACCCCCTGGACGGCACGACCAACTTCATACACGGCTTTCCTGTTTACTGCGTGAGCATTGCTCTGCAAGTGCGCGGCAAGATCGAGCAAGCCGTCATTTACGACCCCACCCGCAACGACCTCTTCACCGCTACCAAAGGCCGTGGTGCGTTCATGAACGACCGCCGCCTGCGCGTGAGCAAGCGCATCCGGATGGAAGAGTGCATCATTTCCACGGGTTTTCCTTTCCGCAAGGGCGACAACTTCAACCAGTACCTGCGCATGATGGGTGACGTGATGCAGCGCACCGCAGGGCTGCGTCGCCCAGGCGCTGCGGCCCTGGATCTGGCCTACGTGGCCGCAGGCTTTACCGATGGTTTCTTTGAAACCGGCCTGTCGCCTTGGGACGTGGCTGCGGGCTCGCTGCTGGTCACCGAAGCCGGTGGGCTGATTGGCAACTTCACGGGAGAAGCCGACTTTCTGGAGCAAAAAGAATGCTTGGCCGGTGCGCCCCGCATTTATGGCCAACTGGTCAGCATCTTGGGCAAGTACAGCAAATTTGCCAGCGCGGGCGACAAGGCCAACGTCCGCACCGCCGTGGACGCCCTGAGCCGCGAACGCACTGGCGACACGCACAACCCCGACGCCGAAGATGGTACGGCCCCAGCCAGCAGCGACAACAGCAACGAAGCCAAGGAAGAGCGTAAGGACGCGCCCTTTTAAGCGGGCTGCAAGCACTTGTCACAAAAAAAGCACCCTCGCCGGGTGCTTTTTTTGTGGTCGTTGGCAGATCAGCTGCCCAGCAACATGACCCCTTCGGACTCGCCCTCAGGATCGGCAGGCGGCAGGCGCATGGCCAGCACCTTGTCGATGGCGCGGCCGTCCATGTCCACGATTTCCAACTTCCAGCCTTCCCACTCCACCGCGTCGGCCACCTTGGGCAAGGTGCCGGTTAGCAGCATGATCATGCCGCTGAGCGTGTGGTAACGGCCGCGCTCTTCTTCGGGCACGGTGTCCAGGTTCAAGCGGTCCTTGAGTTCGGGCACGGGAATGTGGCCATCCAGCAGCCAACTGCCGTCTTCGCGCTGCACCGCCCAAGAGGTTTCAGGGTCACGCGGCTGGAACTCGCCCGTGATCGCCTCGATCAGGTCTTGTAGCGTGATGATGCCCTGCACCTCGCCGTACTCGTCAATCACAAACGCCATGTGCACATCGGACAACCTGAAGTTGTCCAGCAATTCCATGCCGGTGATGGTTTCAGGCACATACAGCGGGCTTTGCAGCCCTTGCTCACGCAGCGACTGCGATTTATCTTTCAGGGCACGCGTGAGCCACTGGCGCGCATTGATCACGCCCAGGATGTTTTCAATGCCGCCTTGCACCACCGGAAAGCGGGCATGGTCCGACTCTTCGATGTGGCGCAGGTTGTCCTCAAACGAGTCGTCCACATCCAGGCACACGATGTCAGCACGCGGCACCATGAGCGAACCAATCTGGCGGTCGTCCAGCCGAAACACGTTGCGCACCATGGTGTGCTCGTGCGACTCGATCACCCCTGCTGACGTGCCCTCTACCAGCATGGCGTGGATTTCTTCCTCGGTCACGGGCGTACCCTTGGTCTCCTTCACGCCCATCAGGCGCAGCAAAGCGCGGGTGGAAGCCGACAGCAAAATCACGAAGGGCTTGGTCGCCAGCGCCAAAAAGTTGATGGGCCGTGCCACCAAGCGGGCAAAGGTTTCAGGGTAAGACTGGCCAATGCGCTTGGGCACCAACTCGCCCACCACGATCGAGAAATAGGTGATGGTCAGCACCACAATGCCGGTGGCAGCGAAGCTGGCGTAGCCGTTAGGCACCCCCAAAGACACCAACCACAAGGCCATCGGGGCAGCCAAAGCAGCCTCACCCACGATACCGTTCAAAACACCGATGGAGGTGATGCCGATCTGGATGGTGGACAAAAAACGCGTGGGGTCTTCACCCAGTTTGACAGCCGCTGCTGCACCGCTGTCGCCCTCATCAATCAGCTTCTGAAGCCGGGCTTTTCGGGCCGTGACCAAGGCAATCTCGGACATGGCAAACACACCGTTCAGACAGATGAGGGCAAAAAGTATCGCTATTTCCATACAACGGGCTCGACTGAACCCTGATAGTGAACAAGCTCACATTGTAAGTAAATGCAATTCAGTCCCCCCATGACCTTGCCATGCGCTGCCCCACATCACGTCAAAAAGCAGGGCCAGGGCCAGCAAGGCCCGTGGTTTTTCAGACGTGGCAGGTGCCCAAAACTTTCGCTCATCGGGTTCAGGTCACCCATCGCCCCCGCGGCGAATAAAATCAGCGCAGTCCCACACTTGCCCCCCTGCCCCGGTGACCCCCTGCCGAGTCGGCCCAGCCCTTGATGCCAAACGACACCTCTCCCGCCCCAAGCACCGCTGACTACGCTGGCCACACGCCGATGATGGCCCAGTACCTGGGCATCAAGGCGGCGTTTCCAGACACCTTGGTGTTTTACCGCATGGGCGACTTTTACGAGCTGTTTTTTGGCGACGCCGAAAAAGCCGCAGGACTGCTGGACATCACCTTAACTCGGCGCGGCCAGTCAGCAGGGCAACCCGTGCTCATGGCCGGCGTGCCTTTCCACTCCATGGAAACTTACCTCGCCCGCTTGATCAAGCTGGGCGAGTCGGTGGCCATTTGCGAGCAAGTGGGCGATGTGGCCACATCCAAAGGCCCGGTCGAGCGCAAAGTGGTGCGCGTGGTCACACCCGGCACGCTCACCGACACCGAACTGCTGTCCGACAAAAGCGAAGCCATTTTGCTGGCGGTGCACCAAGCGGGCAAAAACCGCTGCGGCCTGGCGTGGCTGAGCGTTACCCAAGGCGTGGTGCACCTGGCCGAATGCGCACAAGATGAATTGGCCGACTGGATCGACCGCATCAGCCCCAGCGAACTGCTGGCCAGCGCGGGCATGACGCCCACCTTTGAACAAAAATTGCGCGGCCTGAAAACCGCAGGCCGGGGCAGCTGGTCCTTTGCCATGCGGCCTGATTTTCAGTTTGACGCGGGCCTGGGCCAGCGCAAGCTGCTCGAGCAACTGCAAGCCGCGTCGCTGGCCGCCTGGAACGCCGATGAGCTGGCCGACGCGCATGCCGCCGCAGCCGCTCTGCTCACTTACGCCGAACACACCCAGGGCCGCACGTTGCCACATGTACAGCGCGTGCAGGTGCAGCGCTCGGACGCACTCATAGACCTGCCCGCCAGCACGCGCCGCAACTTGGAGCTGACCCAAACCCTGCGTGGCGAAAGCGCTGCCGATTCGCCCACGCTGTTTGCGTTGCTCGACACCTGCATGACCGGCATGGGCAGCCGCTTGCTCAAAAGCTGGCTGCTCAGCCCGCCACGCGATCGGCAAGTGGCGCAGCAACGCCTGCAAGCCCAAGCCGTGTTGCGCGGCGAGAGCGGCGCTGGCGCATGGAGCGGTCTGCGCGAACAACTCAAAGGTGCGAGCGATGTGGAGCGCATCACCGCCCGCACCGCGCTGCGCCAGGTGCGCCCACGCGAGCTGGTGGCCCTGCGCCACGCGCTGGCGCGTGCGGCCTCGCTATCGACTCAACTGCAGGCCCTAAACCCAGAGCCCAGCAGCTTGCTGGCCGGCATGGCCCGCTGGCTCACACCGCCCACCCATTGCGCCGAACTGCTGCAAATGGCCTTGCTCGAAGAGCCCGCTGCACTGGTGCGTGACGGCGGCATCATCGCCGACGGCCTGGACGCCGAGCTGGATGAGTTGCGCGGCATCCAAACCAACTGCGATGCCTTCTTGCTCGACTTGGAAACCCGCGAAAAAGAACGCACGGGCATTGCCAACTTGCGCGTGCAGTTCAACAAAGTGCACGGCTTTTACATCGAGGTCACGCAAGGCCAACTCGACAAAGTGCCCGACGACTACCGCCGCCGCCAGACCCTGAAAAACGCAGAGCGCTTCATCACGCCCGAGCTCAAAACCTTTGAAGACAAAGCCCTGTCGGCACAAGAACGCGCCTTGGCCCGTGAGAAGTGGCTCTACGAAGGACTGCTTGACCAACTGCAGCCCTTTGTGCCCGCCCTCACCGCTTTGGCGCAGGCCATGGCCAGCCTGGACGTGCTGTGCACCCTGACCGAGCGCTCGCTCACCCTCAATTGGTGCGCGCCCGAGTTCACCAAAGAGCCCTGCATCGAAATTCGCCAAGGCCGCCACCCGGTGGTCGAGGCGCGGCTGGCGCAGATGTCGGGCACCAGCTTCATCGCCAACGACACGGTGCTCGGCCCCAAGCAGCGTTTGCAGATCATCACCGGCCCCAACATGGGCGGCAAATCGACTTACATGCGCCAGGTGGCACTGATCGTGCTTCTGGCCAGTATCGGTAGCCATGTGCCCGCCAGCCGTTGCCGACTCGGACCGATAGACGCCATCCACACCCGGATCGGTGCGGCCGACGACCTGGCCAACGCCCAATCGACCTTCATGCTGGAGATGACCGAAGCCGCGCAAATTTTGCACAGCGCCACGCCGCACAGCCTGGTGCTGATGGACGAGATCGGGCGCGGCACCTCCACCTTTGACGGCCTGGCTCTCGCCAGCGGCATCGCCACGCACCTGCACAACAAAACACAAGCCTTCGCGTTGTTTGCCACGCACTACTTCGAGCTGACCGAGTTCCCAGCCACGCACACCGCTGCCGTCAACATGCATGTGAGCGCGGCAGAATCCGGCGCGTCCATCGTGTTCTTGCACGAACTGCAACCCGGCCCCGCCAGCAAAAGCTATGGCGTGCAGGTGGCGCGGCTGGCAGGTATGCCAGCGTCCGTGCTCAACCACGCCCGCCATGCGCTCAGCGCTTTAGAGGCAGGTGCCACCGAAAGCCGCCAGCAAGTGGACTTGTTTGCCGCCCCGCCCGAGGCCGAAGCCGCTGGCCCCAGCCCGATAGAAGCAGCGCTGGCCCAGATCAACCCCGATGCACTCAGCCCCCGCGAAGCGCTGGACGCCCTGTATGCCTTACAGCGCCTGCTGCCCAAGAATTAAAGAGCCCCCACATGACTTATTGCGTTGCCGTCAAAACCCGCGCTGGTTTGGTTTTTTTGTCCGACTCCCGCACCAATGCGGGACTCGACCAGATCAGCACCTTCCGCAAAATGATCGTTTACGAAAAAGCAGGCGACCGCTTCATGACCTTGTTGTCGGCGGGCAACCTGAGCATTTCGCAGTCGGTGCGCGAAGTGCTGCAGATCGAAAAACTGGTCGAATCCGGCCAGGACGAGCCGCTCACCATCTGGAACGCCAAAAGCATGTTCGACGCCACCCGCGTGCTGGGCGCGGCCGTGCGCCGCGTGTACGAGCGCGATGCCGCTGCGCTGCGTGCTTCGGGTGTGGATTTCAACGTGTCCATGATTTTTGGCGGCCAAATCGGCAACGAAGGGATGCGCCTGTTCCAGATTTATTCCCCCGGAAACTTCATCGAAGCGACCGAAGAAACGCCCTACTTCCAGATTGGTGAATCCAAATACGGCAAGCCGGTGCTCGATCGCGTCATCACCCCCAATACCCCCTTGGATGAAGCGGCCAAGTGCGCCCTGGTGTCGATGGACTCCACCCTCAAATCCAACTTGTCGGTAGGCCTGCCGCTGGACATGGTGGTCTACAAAGCGGGCAGCCTGCAAACCGACCGCATCATGTGCATCGACGAACACAATCCCTACTTTCAGATGCTGCGTTCCAGCTGGGGCGACAAGCTGCGCCAGATGTTTGACAGCATCGAAGACCCCATGTGGAACGGCGGCGCGACCACTGTCCCTCTCATGGTGCCCGCCCAGCGCAACGCCCTGCTCAAGAAAATTACCACGCCAGACGAGAAACTGATTTGAAGCAGCGGTGACCCAGCAGGATCAAGCCCCTGCTCGGGCACCATTCAAACCCGTCTCAAGTCGAGCGTGTACGGAAACTCTGGGCTGGCGTGCTGTGTAGCGTTGGGCCCCAGTGCGGCCAGTTGGCGGATCGCGCCCGGGGTGTGCCCCATGCGGAAGAAACGCGCTAGGCGGCGGCTTTCAGCCTCGTAGGCGTTGACCGGGAAGGTGTCGTAACTGCGACCACCCGGGTGCACCACATGGTATTGACAGCCGCCCAGCGAGCGCTTCATCCAGGTGTCCACCAGATCCAACGTCAGCGGGGCGTGTACGCCGATGCTGGGGTGCAGCGACGAGGGTGGGTTCCAGGCCTTGTAGCGCACGCTGGCCACGTACTCACCCACCACGCCCGTGGGCTGCAGGGGCAAGGCCTTGCTGTTCACAGTGACGAAGTGCCGCGCCGGGTTCATGCCGGTCACATGCACTTCAATGCGCTCGAGCGACGAGTCCACATAGCGGGCCGTACCGCCTGCGGCGTTCTCTTCACCCATGACGTGCCAAGGCTCCAGCGCGTTGCGCAGGGTGAGCACCACGCCATCGACCTTGAGTTGTCCGACCAGCGGGAAGCGGAACTCGAAATGCGGCGCAAACCAGCTGGGGTCAAAGTGAAAGCCTGCATCGCCCAGTTCGGTCAACACGTCATCAAAGTCCTTGTGGATCCAGTGCGGCAACATGAACCGGTCGTGCAGCTCGGTGCCCCAGCGGGTCACGGGCGCGGAGTAAGGTGCGCCCCAAAATCGGGCGACCAGCGCACGCAACAGCAGTTGCTGCACGATGCTCATGCGGGCATGCGGCGGCATCTCGAAAGCACGCAGCTCCAGCAGGCCCAGTCGCCCGGTACTGCTGTCGGGTGAATACATCTTGTCGATGCAAAACTCGCTGCGGTGGGTGTTGCCGGTCACATCGATCAGGATGTTGCGCAGCGTGCGGTCAACGATCCATGGCGGCATGTCCTCGCCATGCTTTTGCCGATGGCGAACGATCTCGCGAAGTGCGATCTCCAGCTCATAAACCTGGTCGTTGCGCGCCTCGTCCACACGCGGGGCCTGGCTGGTGGGGCCGATGAACATGCCGCTGAACAAATAGCTCAAGCTTGGGTGGTTGTGCCAATAGAGGATGAGGCTGGCCAGCAATTCGGGGCGACGCAAAAACGGACTATCGGCAGGCGTGGCCCCGCCCATCACCATGTGGTTACCGCCACCGGTGCCGGTGTGGCGGCCATCGGTCATGAACTTTTCGGCCGACAGACGCGTCTCGACAGCGGCCTGGTACAAAAATTCGGTGTGGTCCACCAACTCGGTCCAGTTGTGCGCCGGGTGGATGTTGACCTCGATCACGCCAGGATCGGGCGTGACTTGCAAGAGTTTGAGGCGCGGGTCACGGGGCGGCGGGTAGCCTTCGAGGACGATCTGAATGCCCAGTTGTCGTGCGGTGGCTTCGACGGCGCTCACCAGTGCCAGGTAGTCTTCGAGGCGCGCCAGGGGTGGCATGAAGACATAAAGCACGCCGGACTTTTCACCCTTGGCCATGGCATCAGCCTCCGGTTTGGGGCCGTTGGCGCGGTTCGGGTCTCGCACTTCCACGCACAAGGCGGTGCGCACCACCGATGGATCGGACTTGAACTTGGCCGGGGCCTTTTGCGCAGCCAATGCCTTGCGGGTCGCGCTAGCGTCAGGGCTTGCCGAGATGTGCCTTGGCTGCATCGTGACCTGCAAAGCTGTGGGCAAAGCCGGGCGTATCGAGAGATGAGGCGAGAAAGGATCTAGCTCGATCTGTTGCAAGCGATCAGTCGGCGCAGCCCAAGGCAGCGAGTCCAGCGGCAAGCGCCAGCCCATGGGTGAATCGCCGGGCATCAGGTACATGCGTTCGTCGCGCACAAACCAGCGGCCGGTTTGCCACTGCGTTCCCATTAGCACCGGGCTCTTGCCTTCGGGCGGATCGATGGGTTGCAGCGGCAGCACATAACCCACTGCCGCATCCAGCCCCTGGCTGAAGATGCGGCGCAAGCGGTTGCGCTCCATCTCGTCATCCAGCCGGGCGTCAAACGGGTCCACATTGACAGGCAAGCGGCGCTCACGCCAGAGGTAGTACCAAGTGTCTTCATAACCTGGCAACACGGTGTTGCCAGGCAGGCCCAGTTGCTGTGTCAGAGCCTGCATGAAGCGCTGCGCGTCGGCGCTGGTGTAGCGGCTGGGTTCGCGCTCGTCGGCAAAAACGGCGGGGTCTTGCCAGCAGGGCGTGCCGTCGGCGCGCCAATAAATAGAGAGCGCCCAGCGCGGCAACTGCTCGCCGGGGTACCACTTGCCTTGACCACAGTGCAAGAAGCCTCCTTGGCCATATTGTTGGCGCAGCTTGTGCACCAGCTCGGTGGCCAGGCCCCGCTTGGTCGGGCCCATTGCGTCGGTGTTCCATTCGGCGCCATCGCGGTCTTGCGTCGACACAAAGGTGGGCTCGCCGCCCATGGTCAGCCGCACGTCTTGCGCCACCAGTTGCGCATCGACCTGTTCACCCAGTTGCAGCACATCGGCCCATTGCTCGTCAGAGTAGGGCTTGGTCACGCGGGGCGACTCGTGGATGCGCGTCACGCTCATTTCGTGGTGGAACTCGACCTCAGCCTCGTCCATCAGGCCCTCGATCGGGGCGGCGGCAGACGGCTGGGGTGTGCAGGCCAGCGGGATGTGGCCTTCACCGGCCAACAGGCCCGAAGTCGGGTCCAGCCCCACCCAGCCTGCGCCGGGCAAATACACCTCGCACCAGGCGTGCAAGTCGGTGAAGTCGACCTCGGTGCCGCTGGGGCCATCCAGCGATTTCACGTCGGGTGCCAGCTGGATCAGGTAGCCCGAGACAAAGCGGGCCGCAATGTTCATGTGCCGGAACAGTTGCACCAGCAACCAAGCCGAATCGCGGCAAGACCCGCTTTGGAGCATCAGCGTTTCTTCGGGGGTTTGCACACCGGGTTCCATGCGAATGGTGTAGCGGATGTCCTGGTGCAATCGTTGGTTGATCTGCACCAAAAAGTCGATGGTGCGCTGGCGCTTGCGGTCAAGGTTGGCCAGGTATTTCTTGAACAGCGGTGTTTTGCTGTCCTTCATCAGGTAGGACTGCAATTCCTCCTTGACCATGTCCGAGTACTTGAAGGGCACTTCTTCAGCCGAGGGCTCCAGAAAAAAGTCAAACGGGTTGAACACGGCCATTTCGGTGACCACGTCCACGGTGACTTTGAAGGCGGTTGTCTTTTTCGGAAAGACCAGGCGTGCCTGGTAATTGGCAAAGGCGTCTTGCTGCCAGTTGATGAAATGCTCTTCAGGTTCGACCTTCAGGCTGTAGCTCAGGATGCGGCTACGGCTGTGTGGCGCGGGGCGCAGGCGGATGACTTGGGGGCCGAGCTGCACAGGGCGGTCATATTCGTAATGGGTAACGTGGTGCAGGGCAACGTGTATCGACATATCTCGTTCAGCGCAACAGGGGCTGCACACATGACAAATGCAGCTTGGGCCGTCACATCTAGCAAGACACGCGCCAAGAAACGCGCCTCGGTCTGGGCGTCGCACAGTCGAGAATCCGCACACATTTGGTGCCAACTGCGATATGGCACCATCAGAGTGCATGCCATCTCCCGATTCGGGATGTTAGCCATCTGGGCACTGCAGCCATTGCTCACCGAATTGGCTTGGCACCTCTGCGACGACCTTGATTCGGGTCAGGCTGCGTGGGTATATATCTTGCTAATTTTGTGACAGGAGTGAATAGCCATGCGCCAATTCGACGAAATGTACAGCCGTCTTCCCACCGGGGACGATGCGGGAGATATCCGCAAACACTACGAAGCTTATGCCCGTTGGTTGAATACCCAAGACCCGCAAGCCATGGCCTCACGCCGTGAAGAAGCCGAGATGATTTTTCGCCGTGTGGGCATTACTTTTGCTGTGTATGGCGAGCTGGACGAAGACAAGAACAATGAAGAAGGGGGCACCGAGCGCCTGATTCCGTTTGATCTGATCCCCCGCGTCATCGCCGCCAAAGAGTGGAAAAGCATGGAGGCTGGTCTGGTTCAACGTGTCACAGCCCTCAACCGCTTCATCCACGACGTTTACCACGACCAAGACATCCTGAAGGCGGGCATCGTGCCCCGTGAACAGATTGAGCGCAATGCCCAATTCCGCCCCGAGATGGTAGGCGTGGACGTGCCCAACAACATTTATTCGCACATCAGTGGCATCGATATCGTGCGTGCGCCAGATGCGCAGGGCAACGGCGAGTACTACGTGCTCGAAGACAACCTGCGAGTGCCCAGTGGCGTGAGCTACATGCTGGAAGACCGCAAGATGATGATGCGGTTGTTTCCAGACCTGTTCAGCCAGCACCGCGTTGCCCCGGTCGCACATTACCCTGACCTGTTGCTGGAAACCCTGCGTGCCTCAAGCCCCGCCACCACGGCCGAGCCCACGGTGGTGGTGCTCACGCCCGGCATGTACAACAGCGCCTATTTCGAGCACGCCTTTCTGGCCCAGCAAATGGGCGTTGAGCTGGTCGAGGGGCAAGACCTGTTTGTCAAAGACAAGTTTGTGTACATGCGCACCACGCGCGGCCCCAAGCGGGTGGACGTGATCTACCGCCGGGTGGACGATGACTTTTTGGATCCCAACGTGTTTCGTCCCTCCTCCACCTTGGGCTGTGCAGGCCTGATGGACGCCTACAAAGCTGGGCACGTGGCGATCTGCAACGCGGTCGGCACGGGCGTGGCCGACGACAAGTCGATCTATCCGTATGTGCCCGAAATGATCAAGTTCTACCTGGGCGAGGAGCCGATCCTCAAAAACGTACCCACCTTCGTGTGCCGCAAGCCCGGCGACCTGCAGTACACCCTGGACAACCTGAAAGACTTGGTCGTCAAGGAAGTGCACGGCGCAGGCGGCTACGGCATGCTGGTCGGTCCTGCATCGACCAAGGAGGAGATCGAGCGCTTCCGCGAAGCACTGCTGGCCAACCCCGAGGGCTACATCGCGCAGCCCACGCTCAGCTTGTCCACTTGCCCCACTTATGTGGACAGCGGCATCGCGCCGCGCCACATCGACCTGCGCCCCTTTGTGTTGTCTGGCCGCACGGTGCAGATGGTGCCCGGGGGCCTGACCCGCGTGGCACTCAAAGAAGGCTCTTTGGTGGTGAACTCATCGCAAGGTGGCGGCACCAAAGACACTTGGATATTGCAGGACTGAGGAAAATCAACATGCTTTCTAGAACCGCTGACCACCTCTTCTGGATGTCCCGATACATGGAGCGGGCAGAGAACACGGCCCGCATGCTTAATGTGAGCTACGAAACCTCTCTTCTGCCCCAATCGGCAGCGGCCGTGGAGGCCGGGTGGGAGGGTATTTTGTCGATCAGCGAGTTGCTGCCTGCTTACACTGCGCGGTACAAAAACATCACCCCCCGCGATGTGATGGCCTTCATGGTGAAAGACGTGGACAACCCTTCATCCATCATCTCGTGCCTGCGTGCCGCCCGAGAAAACGCCCGCGCCGTGCGTGGCACGCTGACCACCGAAGTCTGGGAGACACAAAACCAGACCTGGCTCGAAGTCAACCGCATGCTCAAAAGCGGCGAATTCGAGCGCGACCCAGGTCAATTTTTTGAATGGGTCAAATTCCGCTCGCACCTGTCCCGAGGCGTGACGGTGGGCACGATGCTGATGGACGAGTCGCTGTATTTCATGCGCATGGGCACGTTTTTGGAGCGGGCCGACAATACGGCGCGTTTGGTGGATGTCAAGTTCCACGCCATGCAAAACGACTTTTTTGGCGCCCCGCAATACGGAGCACCCGAGACTGAAAGCACTCAGGAATACGACTTTTACCACTGGAGCGCCATCTTGCGCAGCGTCAGCGGCTTCGAGGTATACCGCAAGGTCTATCGCGATGTGATCCGTCCCGAGCGGGTAGCTGAGTTGCTGATCTTGCGTCCTGACATGCCGCGCTCGCTGCATGCCAGTCTGAACGAAGTGGTGTCGAATTTGAAGCTGGTCTCACACGATGCCAACAGCGACACTTTGCGCCATGCCGGGCGTTTGCGCTCAGAGTTGGCCTTTGGTCGTATTGACGAAATCCTGGCTACCGGCCTGCACGCCTACCTGACCCAGTTCTTGGAACGGGTGAACGTTCTGGGCGGTCGCATCAGCCGGGAATTCTTGATGCCACATGCCGCTTGAATCTGACAAACAACCCAGTCAACACGGGTTCATGCACCCAGGGGCGCGACCGTCACGGCCACTTCAAGCGTGTGCGCCCCGCCACCTTGCAAAACACCCCGCAGGGGCGAGACATCGGCAAAATCTCTGCCTACTGCCAGTCGCACGTAGTCTTCACCAGGACTGGCCAGGCCAGTGCGGTCGTTGGTCGGATCCAAATCAAGCCAGCCTTGGCAAGCGTGTTGGGCCAACTGGGGCAGGTAAACCGACGCCCAAGCGTGTGAGGCATCGCTGCCCACCAACCTGGCTTGACCGGGTGGCGGTTGGGTCAACAGGTAGCCGCTGACATAGCGGGCGGGTAAACCCAGCGAGCGCAAACAGGCCAACAAAATGTGGGCAAAGTCCTGGCAAACGCCGCGTTTGTCTTGCAGGGCTTCAAGCGCTGGGGTGTTGATGTCGGTGCTGGCTGTTTCGTAGCGGAAGTCGCGGTGCATGCGCGCTGTCAACTCCTGCGCGGCCTGCATCAGGGATCGCCCCGGCGTGAAACTGCTTTGCGCGTAGGTCAAAAACACTTCGTGGACAGGTGCATGGTGCGAACCAAACACAAAGCCGCTGTGCACATCGCAGGGGTGCCCCCCCCGGTAGCGAAAGTGTTCACGCACCGATTCCCAGCTTTGCGCGGATGTGCCGGGTGCAATGGCTGAGGTCTCCAGTTCGCTGTACGCGCGAACCATCAGGCCATCGTGCGGATTCGTCAGAGCCCAATAGGCCCGATGGTTGAAAAAAGCATCGATGTTGTGCTGCACCGAAGCGTGGGGCTCCACCTGCATCCTGTGGCTGATGACCTTTTGGCAGGGCGTGTGGGCCGGTTGCAGGTGCGCCACATGCTGCGCGGTTTGCACCGGTGGACTGTATCGGTAGCGGGTTTCGTGGGTGATGGCCAGGCGCATGGTGAGGAGGGCGGGTCAAGCGCCAACGCTGTATCGGGCTTCGCCGCTGTGGGTGAAAAACAGGCTGCACAGTTGGTCAGAGACCTCACAAGCCGCTGTTTGACAATGTGCCAAAGCGGCATGCAATGGCAACTCGTGACCGGGTTTTGCTGGGTTGCTTGCCTGGGGCCACAACGACTCGGGCGTCATCTCAATCAGCTGTGGCACCAACTCGGCCATGGGGGTCGTAGCACCATCGGCCAGGTGGCCCATGCGGCGCAAGCGCTTGCGTAAGGTGTGCGCCACCCAGCCCAGTGAACGCGGATTGTCGGTGTGGGTCACCAGCAAATCCATCAATGCCTGGGGTGTGCGGCTTTGCTGGTACTGCGCATGGAAGCTGATGGTGCTGTCAAACAGGTCGAGCACGGCGTCAAACCCGGCCTGCTCGCCGATCAGCCCCAACTGCACAGCTTCAGAGAGGGCGTTGGACAAAAATTCCAGGCGCTCGATGTGACGACCGATCGAGAGCAACCGCCAGCCGTCGTCGCGGCTCATGCGGTCGGTTTGGGCACCGGTCAATGCGGCCAGCATCTGGCTGGTGTCGGCCAAAAGGCGCTGCACGGCCAAGGTGTCGGGTGCCGAACTCTGGTGCTCTGGGCTGAAGAAACGCGACTCGGCTTGTTCCAGCAAACGCCAATGTTCGGGCGACAGGCGTTCGCGCACAGAGGCGGCGGCCAGCCGCACAGCTCGTAAATTGAAGCCGACGCTGGTGGCCAGTTCTTTGTCCCACAGGCCTGCAATGAGTGAGCGTTCAAACACGCGGTGCGCTTGCGCTGCTGCGGGCACGCCCGCGCGAACCAGACCTTGGCGCGTGGCCATCCGGGTAATGAAATGGAGCAAACAAGGCAGATTCTGGTTTTCGCCGCCCAGAATTTCCAGACTCAGGCGAACCAGACGCAAAGCATTTTCAGTGCGCTCGGTGTAGCGGCCCATCCAGAACAGGTTTTCTGCGGCACGACTGGTGACCAGGCGTTGACGCTGCAGTGATGTGGCATCGGGGATGGGTTCCGCCTGTGGCCTTGCGGCAGTATGGGTCGACGAGGGGAATGGACTGAACGACTGTGACTGCGACTGTGACTGTGACTGTGACTGTGATTGAACTGCACCCGGCGTGGGGCTCTGCACCCAGACATCGGCGCTGCTGCCACCCCGCTGCATGGATGCGATGCCTTCGCGGGTGCCCAGGCGAGCCAAGCCACCAGGTAAAACCTGCCAGTGGCCTTGGGCGTTGGCCACGGCGAACACGCGCAGCACCACGGGCCGTGACTGGATGCAGGGCGCACCATCGGCACCGGTTTGCCATGTGGGTTGGTGCGACAAGGGCAGCCACGATTGCAGTGTGTGGGCATCCGGGTCACGCAGGATGCGCCCCGCCCACTCGTCTTGTTCGCGGCGTGAAAGCGAATGACCTTGGACAGGCTCAAAGCTTTGGCGGTCGGTGTTGTAGGGGTAGGTGGGCTTGATCACACAGCTGATGATGCGCGGCAACACATCTTGCAGCGCAGCGGCTTCACCGCACCACCAACTCGGAATGGCAGGCAGTTGCAGTTCTTCGCCCAGCAGGTCACGCGCCAGTGCAGGCATGAAACCCAGCAGCGCGTTCGACTCTAGAAAGCCCGAGCCCGGAGTGTTGGCCACCAAAACGTTGCCACTGCGCACCGCTTGGAGCAAGCCAGGCACGCCCAGTGTGGAGTCGGCGCGCATTTCCAGAGGGTCCAGCCAATCGTCATCGACGCGCTTGAGCAATCCATGCACCTGCTGCAAGCCCTGCAAGGTTTTCAGATAAAGCTTTTCGTCGCGCACGGTCAGGTCATTGCCTTGCACCAAGCTCAGACCAAGATACCGCGCCAGATAAGCGTGCTCGAAATAGGTTTCGTTGTACGGCCCGGGGGTGAGCAGCGCGATGTGAGCCAAAGCCCCAGCTGGGCTGCGGGCCTTGATGCCGTCAATCAAAGTGCGGTAAGTTTCGGCCAGACGGCGCACCGGAAAAGCATCGAAGGCTTGCGGGAACAAGCGCGAAACAATTTGCCGATTTTCGAGCAAATAACCCAGACCCGAAGGCGCTTGTGTGCGTTGAGACAACAGCCACCAGCAACCGTCGGGCCCGCGTGCCAAATCAAACGCGGCTAAAGACAAATAGCGCCCCCCCACGGGAGGTACGCCGTGCATGGCGGGCAGATAGGCTGGGTGGCCTTGCACCAAAGCCGCAGGCAGTTGACCGTTGAGTACAAGCTTTTGCGGGCCATAAGCGTCGGCCATGATGCGTTCAAGCAACTGCATGCGCTGCATCACGCCGGCTTCAATTTGCTGCCAGTCCTTGGTGTCCAACATGAGCGGAAACAGGTCAAGCGACCAGGGCCGCTGAGGCTGGTCGGCGGCGGCATAGACGTTGTAAGTGATGCCGTTGTCACGCACCTGCCGCTGCAGGTTGGCCATGCGGGCGTTCAGGTCCGGCAATAGGCCAGAGGTTTCAGAGGCCAGAGTTTTTATGAAGGTTTGCCACGGCCCGCAGATCGGGCTGGTGGTTTTTGCAGGGGCGGCCGCGGGCTGCGCATCAGCCGATGGCGTGACTTCACCCCGCATTTCATCCCAGTGATTGGCAGGAGCGCACTCTTGCTCAAGCGCCAGCCATTTCACGGCTTCGGATTCAGGGACGCTGTCCTGTGGGTGCGAGTTGTCATTCATCAAACGATTGTCGCTGGATTTTGACTTTTTTTGCGTGGTTTAAGATGCAGACGAGTTCTTTACCAAGACCACAAAATGACTGGTTAATCGGCCGGAACCCTGACAGGCGGCCCTCCACTCGCTCATCCATGATGAAGCCCATCACGCACTCGTCCGCTCAGACAAGCTGCCACCAAGCCCTCACTGACGTTCTATCCGTTGAAGTATGAAACCACGCATCATTTTCTCGCACGGCAACAGCTTTCCGGCCAGCACCTACCGCTTGCTGTTCGACAACCTGCGTCAGCGCGGCTTTCAGGTCGATGCCATCGAAAAGTTCGGTCATGACCCCAAGTACCCCGTCACCAACAACTGGCCTCACTTGGTGCAGCAACTGGCCGACTTTGCACATGAAAAGCAAGGCTCGGGCGGCCCTGCATTTTTGGTCGGTCACTCACTGGGCGGCATCCTGAGTTTGATGTGCGCCGCCCGCCACCCCGAGCTGGCGCGCGGTGTGGTGCTGGTCGACTCGCCCGTGCTGGGCGGCTGGCGCGCCACCACCTTGGGCCTGGCCAAGCGCACCCCCCTGATCGGCGCACTCTCACCCGGGCGCATCAGCCAAAAACGCCGCCACCACTGGCCCAATGCCCAGGCGGCGCTGGAGAGCTTTGCGCACAAAAAATCCTTTGCACGTTGGGACCCGCAAGTCCTGCAGGACTACATTGACCACGGCACCCACGACGAAGAGGGCCAGCGCGTGCTCAGCTTTGACCGCGACATCGAAACCGCCATTTACAACGGCCTGCCGCACAAACTCGATAGCCTGCTCAAGCGCAAACCCCTCAAATGCCCCGTCGCCTTCATCGGTGGCACGCATTCGGCCGAAATGCGCCAAGCAGGCACCGACCTGACCCACCAGGTCGTCAAAGGCCGCATCATGATGCTCGACGGCTCCCACCTGTTCCCCATGGAAAAACCAGTGGCCACGGCTGCAGCCATCGAAGCGACTTTGCGCAATTTTGGCTTCTGAATCTCGTGTGCTGTCTCCCTTTTCCGCACAGGTGACAGGTCCATGTCACGGCCATGCCCATAATCCCCGGGTCACGATTTGAAGGTCTTTCCATGTCATCCTCACAACCGCTTCGCGGCATTCGCGTCGTCAGCCTGGCCCTCAACCTGCCCGGCCCTGCCGCCCTGATGCGCCTGGCGCAAATGGGCGCCAGCTGCACCAAGGTCAACCCACCTTCTGGCGACCCCATGCAGCACTACACGCCTGATGGTTATGCGCTGATGCACAAGGGCGTGAAACACCACACCTTGGATCTCAAAACTGCAGCGGGGCAATCTGCGATACACAAGCTGCTGCCCAAGACCGATGTGCTGCTGACCTCGTTTCGCCCCTCGGCCTTGAACAAGCTGGGCCTGAGTTGGACGTCATTGCGCAAGCAATACCCCGCGCTCAGCCTGATCGAAGTGGTCGGCGCCCCCGGCGCGCTGGCCGAAATTCCTGGCCACGATTTAACCTACCAGGCCGAAGTGGGCTTGGTCAACGGCATGGACCTGCCCCCGAGTTTGTTTGCCGACATGGGAGGCGCACTGATGGCCAGCGAAGCCACGCTCAAAGCGGTGATCTCACTCAAGAGCTCCGGCAAAGGCTCGCGCCACGAAGTGGCCTTGTCCGATGCCGCCGCTTGGCTGGCCCTGCCCCGCCAGCTGCGCATGACCACGCCCGATGGCGCTGTGGGGGGTGCGCATGCGGGCTACCGCATTTACGCCTGCAAAAACGGCCGCGTGGCCGTGGCGGCCCTGGAGCCGCACTTTGCGCTGAGTCTGTGCGAAGCCGCAGGCGTCCAACTGACCCACCCGGTCAAAGACCTCTTCAAACCCGCTACGCGCAAAGCCATCGAAACCTTCTTGGCCAGCCAGACACGCGCGCAGCTCGACAAGCTGGCCGTGGCCAAAGACATTCCGCTCATGACACTCAAGTGAGTCGTTGGCAGCCCCTGCGTCTGCCCCTTATGAATCCGAACCCTTGAAATCTTGAGTGACAGGCAAGGGATGAATGCTTTGTAGGAGCCCACCCCTGTGGGCGATGGCTTGCCGTGGCGGTATGGGTTCAATCGCCCACGGGGTGGGCTCCTGGTATGGATTGACCTGTCAATAGGTGCCGGTTGTTTTTCAGCTTTCTCTCTCTGTTTCTTTTGTCTTCTCGGTCAGTGACTGTGGATCAGGGACTACGAGGCTGATTGGGCGACGGTAGATCATTCTGGTATTCGTGGGTTGGTTACCACATGCCTTGTCTTCGGTCGCGCAG
>NZ_NESJ01000039.1 GCF_003063645.1 Limnohabitans sp. 2KL-51 | reverse complement strand
CCAATTTGAAACATCGGTGCGGTAACTGTCTGACCAAGGCGTCGGTGGCCCACAGGAGAAATGGACCCCGGCTCGGAGGCCGGGGTGACATTTAAGAGGGCCCGGGATGACCTACTGTTTGTAGGAGCCCACCCCTGTGCGCGATGGTTTTGAAGGCGTGTGCCACGCCCATCGCCCACGGGGTGGGAGCCTACATTTTTACGACAAGGTCACGTTTTGCAGGTGTTGGTCCACCATCACTTGCAGGCTGGTGTCAGCGCTGTAGTTGTAGGTGTTGAACGTCACGCCGTCTTGTTGCACCGTGCCTGTGGCAATCCATTCTCCGGGGGCCTCTGCGCCGAGCAAGTTGCTCAGGTTCAGGGTGTCGTTGCCGTCACCCTTGACCTGGACCACATGCTGGCCGTTTGCGTCTGCAGGCATCGCCAACACGTCGGCTACGTTCAGTTTGAAAGCGATGACGGGGTTGGTGGATCCCGGCTCGGAGGCCGGGATGACAGAAGCATCGGCCGGGATGACAGACGCCTCAGCCATGCCCAGCGTGTAGGCAAAGGCTGCATCGCTCACCAGCATGCTGGAACCATCGGCCAACTGCGCCGAGCTGTGGCCCGCTTCGGTCACACCATCGGCAGGTGCGCGCACCACGCCGTCGCTGACCAAGGCGATCTCGGTGATGCCCAGATCGATCAAGTGCTTGACCTCGCCTGTATCGGCCATGCCATCCTGGTCTGCGTCTTGCCAAACCGCGAACTCGCCAAACTGTGCGTCCTGAGCATTGAATATGCCGTCTTGGTTGCTGTCGAACTGCGCAGCCAGGCCTTGCAAGTCGGTCTCGCCTGCGAAGCGGGCAAAAGCGAACTGGCTGGTGCTGCGCACCGTGCCGTCACCGTGCGCATCGTGCACGAGCAAACCATCTTGCGACCCCACCCAGGCGGTGGTATCCAGCGCACCATCCCCGTTCAGATCCATTTGGACCTGGCTGTAGTCCAGCACGCCGTCTTGGTTCAAATCCATCACCACGGGCGGCAAAGCACCACTCAACACATTCAAGGTGAAGTTGTTGGACGTGGCCACATCCGCATTGGCGCTCGACACAACCTTGGCCACATAGGTGTGGCTGCCTGCCGATTGCCCCGTTGGCAATTGCAGTGTCCATGTCTTGCTGGCTGCGTCGACACTGGCCGTGCCCACCAAAGTGCTGCCGTCATAGACCTTGATCACATCACCCGCATTCAACTGGCTGGCATAGGTGCCAGAAAGCAAGGGGCTCGAGTCCAGCGTGGCGCTGGTGTGCGGCAAGTCCGTCGATGCCGCAGGTGTCATCTTCAGCCCGTCCATGAACCACTGGTCATTGGTGTTGGTCTGGATGCTGAAGGACGAGGCGGACATGCCTGCAGGCAAGCTGTAGTTGAACACCCCTAAAGTGCTCAAGCTGGTGGCTGTGAGCAGAGTGGTGTGGATCACCGCGCCATCAGCGTCATAGAACTTGACGAGCGCACCACCGTTGGTGTTTTGTGTGTACGCGTAATTGAGTTCCAGATAGTTGAATGCGATGGCCGTGAATTCACCCGCCTTGGAAGTGAAGGTGTTGACCCGCGGCTCGTTCGAGTTGCCCGCGCCCGTGTCAGGGCCCAGCACCAGTTTGGCATCGGTACCGATGGCGGTGTCTACATATGAAGGATATGTTGGGCTAGCCGAACCGGTCGTCAACTTCAACTCAGACACCAGGGCCTCAGCGCTCATCAAATCTCTGGCGGTGATCGTCCAGGCCGCAGTGTTCACCGTGTTGGTCACGGTGTTGACGGTGGTGCTGCCCGAGATGCCGAACTCCTCGGTGTAGGTGCCCGACACGTTGCTGTTATTGGCATGCGTGATGGCGATGGACTGTGTGTTGGCCGGGGTGCTCGCAGTGGCACCCGCCACCAGCACCTGCGCTTGTGTGGTGCTGTGGTTGTAGACCTTGTAAGTCACACCACCAATGGCGGTGGTGCCCATGTCGGCCCAGGTGCCGGCCAGGCCGGTGTTGCCCAATGTGCCGTTGGTGGTCACCCCATCGCTGGTCAGGGTGGCCAGCGTCACGGTGTCGGTGCTGGTGCCATTGACCACGAACTGCACCTTGCCCGTGCTGCTGGCACTGCCGGTGCCACCGCTGGTGGTGGTGAAGGTGTAGCCGCTCATGGTGGTGGCGTTGGCCCCGCCCAAAGACAGCACGTCGTTGGCGGACAAGGTCAGGTTGGATGTGCCTTGCAGCTGGAACACCTCGACCTGCTGAATGGGCTGCACCGTCTGGTTGCGGGTCAGCGCGTCCAGGTTGAGTGTGGTGCCTGCGGCAAGTTTGAGGGTGTCTAAACCCGCGCCACCGTTGATGTAGCCGCCCCCGGTGAACATACCCGACACATCCGTGGTGGTCAAAGTCATCACGTCATTGCCGTCTAACGCATCCAACGGACCGCCGGTGTAGTCCAAGGCATCGGGATTGGGCGTGGCGGGCGGCGTGCCGCCGGGCAGCAAGCTGCCGTCGGCAGGTGCCACCTGCCTGAAGGCGATGTTGTCGAGTGCGTAATCAGCGCTGTTTTGATTGCTCCAGGTGTTCAGGCTTACGTCAATCAAGCCGGTCTTGGTGGCTACGTACTTCACAGTCACCGAACCTGTCGATCGGTTGGTGGTGGTCATCGCCACCTGACCGTCGATCACGGCATCCATGAAGCCCGCAGACACCAGGTCTTTGGAGACGGTGTTCCAGTAGTCAAAGCTGAACTCATAGGTCTGCCCCTTGACCACGCTCACTTGCGAGGCCCACAGGCGTCCTGGATTGGCCGCAGATGAAGGCAAGCCAGTGTCGGCGGCAAAAATGCCGTCGGCACTGCCCATCAAAATCCGACCATCTGGCGCACCCGATACGGTGCCAGGCCTGACACCGTCACGCGCCAGGTTGAAGAATGTGCCCCAAGCGGTCGTGAAGGCATAGTTGGCATCAGGTGCGATGTAGGTCTTTTGCGACCATGTACCGCTGGCCCAGTTTTGGGTGGCTGATTGGGTCAAGGTTCCCGATGCGGGATAAGTACCCGTAGACCAGTTGGAGCCGCCTGGAATGGTCGCGTTCGTTGGTGTATCACCCATTCGTGCGTTGTACAAATCGACAACGCTGTATCGGTTGGCACCAAAGATGTAGCTTGCTCTTTCGTAGGCGGCAGGGTTGGTCTGATCGACCAGACCCACATCCGACGTGAATCCAGCCAGGTCGTTGGAGAAGTTCCCATTGACGATGCCACTCGCCGAAGTATTGACCGTCCACAAATTGGACAAGGGGCTTTGCTTGCCATCGACTTCCATCAAAACCGCCGCAAAGCTGTTGGTGGCTGTCGAGACGGACAAGCCCGTGACGGTCCAGTTGCCGCTGCTGTCCACCACCGCGCTGCCCACCAGGTTGGTGGTGCTGTTGTCGTAGAGATAAATCACCGAACCCACTGCCGACACCGGTGCCGTGCCGCTGACTTTGGACAGCGCATTGCTCGTCGGGTTGGCGTTGGCCGTGTTGGTGCCCGTGGCGCCCACGGCCACATTGGCCGAGTCGTGCACGCTGGTGATGGTGGGTGCAGTGGCCACAAAGTCGGCCGTCACCGGCTGGGAAGCCGTGGTGCTGGTGCCCGAGGCCGACACGATGTTGGCGCTGTACACCCAGTTGGCGTTGTAGCCTGCGGTGTCGGTGATCTCCCAAGCGGTGCCTGCGGCGTTGACTGTCGCGTTGCCAATCAAGGTGCCGTTGGCATAGACCTTGACCACATCGCCACTGGCCAGTGGCGTGGCCACCGTGCCCGAGATCAATCGACCGGCACTGCCGTCAGCAGTCACCCAATTGGCCGTGTAGCCAGTCAGCCCACTGTCCTTGGTCATGGTGCTGAAAGCAATGTCGTTGCTGCGCACCGTCGGGGTGATGGTCGTCAGCACCTGCGCTTGGGTGGTGCTGTGGTTGTAGACCTTGTACGTCACGCCGCCAATGACGGTGGTGCCCATGTCGTCCCACTGACCGCTCAGGCCGGTGTTGCCCAAAATGCCGTTGGTGGTCACGCCGTCTTGGCTCAAGGGACTTAGCACCAGCGCATCAGAGGCGGTGCCGGTGATGACCATCTGCACCTTGCCCGTGCTGCTGGCCGAAGCCGTGCCGCCAGTGGTGCTGGTGAAGGTGTAACCCGCCATGGTGCTGGCATTGCTGCCGCCCAAGCTGAGCACATCGTTGGCCGACAAGGTCAGGCTCGACGTGCCCTGCATCTGGAAGATTTCCACTTCCTGGATAGGCCTGACGGTCTGGTTGCCGTTCAGCGCGTCCAGATTCAGCGTGGTGCCTGCGGCCAGCTTGAGCGTGTCCACACCCGCGCCGCCGTCAACCATGCCGCCTGCGGCCAGTGTGGCTTGCAGACCGGTATTGCTGACAGTGATGGTGTCGTTGCTGCCCAGCGCGTCCAGAGCGCCTGCGGTGTAGCTCAGGTCGTCGGGGTTGGCGGTGGGGCCGTCGATGAAGGCGGTCGCCGATCCGGCATTAGTCGGGATAAAGGACAAGTTGTCCAGCACGAAGTCGCCGTTACCGTTGCCTGTGGGGTTCCTACCGCCCCACATCACGTCGATGTTCTTGGTCGTTGGTGCCGTGTAAGTGGCGGTGAAGTGGCCCGACTCGAAATACGTACCGCTTGTGAAGCTGATTTTGACACCGTCAATCGTCACACTCATGTTCTCGGTCGTCATACCTGTGATGTAGTCAAACTTCAACTGATACGTCTGACCTGCAACCACACTCATCGTCTTAGTCAGAATGTTGAATAGCGTAAGTGACACAGGGGCAGTGCCAGCAGGTGCAGCCCAGCTGCCATCTGGGTTGGTACTGACTTGGCCGACAAACTCATTACCGTTCATCGTTCCATCTGGGTTGCCAACTGCAGTCGCTACGTTACCGCCGAGGGACTTCTTAGACCAAGTGCCGAGGCCGTTGCCGTAGCTAACGGGCGCAGTAGCCGGTCCGGTGGTCACGGTCGTCGCAGGGCCATTACCTGTGCCGCCCATGGATTGGGACAGCAGCGGACTTCCCACGGGAAGGACGTTGAACATGTTGTTGTTCTGCATTTGAATGGGGCTGACGCCTGCACCCGCGTACGTCAAACCTGTCGTGAACCCGGCAGGCAATGCACCAGCGGCGAAACTACCGTCGCCAAATTGGTTTGTGCCCACCGTCCACTGATTGGACATGACGCTGTGGTTGCCCTGTGCGTCCACTTGCTTGGCTGCAAAGGTGTTGCTGCCAGCAACGGTGCCTGTCAGTGAAGTCACTGACCAGTTGCCAGTGCCGTCGACCACAGCAGTGCCCACCAGCGTGGTGTAGGTGTTGTCGTACAGATAAATGGTGTCACCCGCCACACCCGTGCCCTTCACCGTGCTCAGGCTGTTGGTGGTCGTGCCGTTGTTGGCAATCGTGGTCGTGCTGCTGGCGGTGTCGAACACGCCGGTGATCACCGGCGCTGCTTCTGTCAGGTCCGCATTGACCGGCTGGTAAGCCGTGCTGCTGGTGCCCGAGGCCGAGACGATGTTGGCGCTGTACACCCAGCTGGCGTTGTAGCCTGCGGTGTCGGTGATCTCCCAGGCCGTGCCTGCAGCGTTGACCGTGGCGTTGCCAATCGGGTTGCCGTTGGCATAGACCTTGACCACATCGCCACTGGCCAGTGGCGTGGCCACCGTGCCCGAGATCAAACGCCCGGCCGAGGTGTCGTTGGTGATCCAGTTGCTGTTGATGGTGGCATCGGCCGTGACGCCGCTGTCCTTGGTCATGCTGCTGAAAGCGATGTCGTTGCTGCGCACTGTGGCGCTGATCGTGGTCAGCACCTGCGCTTGCGTGGTGCTGTGGTTGTAGACCTTGTAAGTCACGCCGCCAATGACGGTGGTGCCCATGTCGTCCCACTGACCGGCCAAGGCCGTGTTGCCTTCCATACCATTGGTGGTCACGCCGTCTTTCATCAACGGGTCCAGCACCAGGGTGTCGCTGGCCGTGCCGGTGATGACCATCTGCACCTTGCCTGTGCTGCTGGCCGAGGCCGTGCCGCCGGTGGTGCTGCTGAAGGTGTAGCCCGCCATGGTGGTGGCATTAGAGCCGCCCAAAGACAAGACGTTGTTGGCCGACAAGGTCAGGCTCGACGTGCCCTGCATCTGGAAGATTTCCACTTCCTGGATGGGCCTGACGGTCTGGTTGCCGTTCAGCGCGTCCAGATTCAGCGTGGTGCCTGCGGCCAGCTTGAGCGTGTCCACACCCGCGCCGCCGTCAACCATGCCGCCTGCGGCCAGTGTGGCTTGCAGACCGGTATTGCTGACAGTGATGGTGTCGTTGCTGCCCAGCGCGTCCAGAGCGCCTGCGGTGTAGCTCAGCGTGTCGGGGTTGGCGGTGGGACCGGCGGTGCCAAGCGTGTTCGGTGGCGCAGCTTCGGCAAACACCAGGTTGTCCAGCACAAAGTCGGCCGA
>NZ_NESJ01000038.1 GCF_003063645.1 Limnohabitans sp. 2KL-51 | reverse complement strand
ATTTACGATCCACGCTTCCTTCCCACGTTCGGTCACCCTCACGCAGTTGCGTTTCACTTTGCTCACTGTGACCAGCTCGCAGCGGGACTTGCACCCGCAGGTGTGCGCCCATGCTGGGCGCACAAAACGCAAGGAGCCCGAAGGCTCCTTGAACGTGGAAAAACAACTGGGATCTGACCCCAATTATTTAAATCACATACCCACCAACTCCATAGCAAGCTCATGGGGCTTGTCTGTTCGTTGGCTCACATCCAGCATTTCGATACCCAAAACGCGGCCATCAACGTCAAAGTCAAACACCACGCCGGGACGCAGCTCATCACTCTCAGCAACGGTACCCGCAAGCAAGCGGATGTACATGGCGTCAGCTTTGGGGTCGTATTCAATTTTCATGGGATCACTCCGTATTTTTCGAACTTACTTGTCGTCATGACGGTTATCACAGTGACAACCACACCATTTTCACAAATAACCCTCAACAACATGCGCTTTAAAGCGCGCTCGATCCAGCCCTGCGCTTCGAATCTTTCATTTTACGCGTCAATGATGCGAAGTGGATGATCCAAAGTGAAAAGCACTTCATCGGTCGTGATACCACGCTCGACCATTCGATCCAAAGCATGTTGCGTAAATTCGACTTGCATTTGCTGATTGTATTTCGAAGTATCACTTTACAGCGAATGCCACAGCTGCGACCGCAAGCGCCCATGGATCCCGGATCTGGTACGGGATGACAAAACAATTGGGATCTGACCCCAATTTATGTGACCCCAATTTATGAGGTGTGGTACTCGGCAAACCCGCGCAACCATGGGTCCAAGTGGGCGATGTCAAAAGTGCCAGACTCGAACATTTGGATCATCTCCGCATGTATCTGCGAAGGCGCACGGTGCAGCCCCCAGCCGTTGATGCGCAAAAACACATCGGCAGCGGCAAAGGCAACTCGCTTGTTCCCATCCACAAATGGATGGTTGATGGCCAAGCTTTCCAGCAGCGCCGCTGCCTCCGCCACGATATCGTCGTAATAGCCTGTTTGCGGGCGAAACAGGGCTGCCTCGAGCGCACCAGGATCGCGGACCCCCATCGCACCCCCAAATCGTTTCATCAACACCGTGTGCATGCCCAGCACGTCGGCGACGGTCAGGTAATCGAGCACCACGTATTACTTTGCCAGTTCGCGGTAGAGATGGTCGAATTCATCAAGGCTGGACGCAAAAGCGGCCATCACATGGCGTCGCGGGCGCTCTTTTTGCTGACGGTCAATGAAGTCACGCAAAGCCTCGTCAAGCACCGACTGGAACTGACGCCCCTGATTTTCGGCAATTTGTCGCAGAGCCAGCAGCACATCGGGAGCCGCTTGGGAAGAAAACTTCTCGCGTACGTTGGTCGTCATCGTCATCCCCATCATTTTTCATCTTGATACTTCATGATAAAGCAAGATGGCATCCTCTGCCAAACTAAAAAGTCGCCCTTGGGGCCCTTCAACATCAAAACCTGCGGGGTCCACCCCCCCCCTCGCAAACCATGGATCCCGGATCAAGTCCGGGACGACAAAAATACCCTGTCACCCCGGGCGATGCGTGACATTGAGCTTTGCTTGGGCTCTCACTCGCGCAAGCTTTACCACGCAGGGTTTCGCAGCCAAGTTGCCCGCTCCACTTTGGCCGATGCCAACGAGCGACGAGATTGCCGAATCTTTGAAGACTTTGCCATGCACCTCATCGGTGTTGCTCGCAGCCTTTACGGCCAAGAAGCTTTTGGGCTGGACCTGGATTTTGGTGCGCTGTATGCACCTACGTGGTGGTGGCCATTGTCAAAAAAGACTCGCGTTGGAGGGGTCAATGCACGCCATCTTGCAGGTCCTCAGCTTGTCCTTGTTCGAGGTCAAGCCGCTGGCCGAACTGCTCGGTGAACAGTTGCTAAACGATGAAACCGGGGAGCCTGAAGCCCAGTTTTGTCTTTTCCCAGAAATCTCCGGACAGTAGTGGATCTGCCCCCAATTTACAGCGCTTGTTCACCCAACGGGCGAACCGCTAAATGCAAGCCCAGCGCCCTCAAGATTGCCATCAAACTGCTCAAGCCCGGATTACCCTGCGGCGATAGCGTCCGGTACAGCTGCGTTGGGTTCAGATTGACCTTGGTGGCCAATGCCTGAACACCTCCATGGGCCTTTGCTATCTGACGCAATACCACCAACAACTCGGACTGTTCTGACTCCGGGTCTTCCAAAATGTCATTCATCACCTGCAGCGCCAAAGCAGGATCTTGACGGTACAACTCAGCCATCGCGTCATCATGTGATCTGCTAGTCATCTCAACTCCTGAAAGATTTTCCAATATGCACATGATTTGTGATCACCGAAGTTACCCATTTCCATTCTGGCAACTCGGCGAATCACGGCTACTTTCGCCCGCATATCGCGAAGTCCCTGCAACCACGCCAAAAAGACGTCCCGACCGTCCTCGGGTCTCAAGAAATGTTCGATTTCGAATTTTTTCATTTTCGTCTTTGAACGAATTTATGTCAAGAAATGCCTAGAGTTCCTTATGCTGTCATCGCAAGGCACGAAGCGATCCATGAATTGCCGCGCTTCGCTCGCCAGGACCAATAAATCGAGATCTGACCCCAATTCACCAATTCATGTAGCCCCAATTAATGCAACACCGCCAGAGCAGCCTCAGGCGCTTTGTCCAGTACTTTCAGAAGCGCCTTGGCAGCACCCGTTGGACAACGCTTGCCTTGCTCCCAATTCCTAATGGTCTGCAGGGACACATCGATGCGGTTGGCGAACTCAGCCTGGCTGAACCCTAGACGCCTGCGAACACGCCGCGCGAACTTGGCGGCGTCCTGCATCGCCTCGGCCTCATCGGCAGCCAGTTGAATGGCGACATCACTTTCTGTCGTTGCATCAAGTTGGCGATGGTCAACTCGACCTGTAGGCTTCGCATCGGGGCGAAGAACATCAATCTTGATGCGAACGGTTTTCATAATGTTGTATCTCTCGTTGGTTGGCTTTGCGTGCAGAAATGATTCGCAAAGCTTCATGACGCGGTGTATAGACCAAAACAAACAAACGTCCGGCAATGCGGCCAGTCAGTTGGTAACGCTCCTCACCCTAGCTGCGTCGCGTGTCCAATGTAGTCCAATGGACCACCCTCATCAAGTCTCGCACCTTAAAAAACCCTGTCACATTGGTTGAGGACCAGTATCTGAAATCACGCACCGAATGCAGGGCTCCGCCCGCCATGACAAAACAATCGGGATCTGACCCCAATTCTTTCAATTGGGATCTGACTCCAATTCTTTCGGCTTCAGAGTTAATGATTCAAATCAGCGGCTGCAATTGCCGAAGGGTTGATTGCAAAGCGGGCAACTCTTTTTCGACAACACTCCACACCACATCCAGATCCAACCCAAGGTAGTCATGAACAATGATGTTTCTGAAACCAGAAATTGCGCGCCATGGCGTTTGGGGTGTCAAACTTTTGGTTGGCTCGCTGAGTCGCTGGCTGGACTCGGCCATGGTCTGCAGATTGCGAATAACTGCATCCTGGACCAAGCTCGATTGCATGAAGACCTCTTGACCGTTCTCTGTGTAGGCCAGAACGCGATCTATTCACTCCAACATGTGAGCCACATAAATTTTGTCGGCCTCCGGTCCTTGCTGCATTACAGGACAACAGCCTCGCGCAGAATTTTTTCACGCAACAAGGGGTGCAGTGCTTGGATAGTCAACAGATCAACTTTGCGGCCCAACAAGTCTTGCGCATCCATTTGCAAAGCCCCCAACTGAAAACCCGTCAAACCCTCCGAATTTTCAAGCAACAAATCGACATCACTGGCTGCGTTGGCATCATCTCGAGCCATTGAACCAAACACACTGAGCCGACCCACACCGTAGCGCAGCGCCAAAGCGCGAAGCTGGTCTTTATTGGACTCAATGATGGTGTTCATACATCAAGGTTAAAGCAAGAAGCAGGTCAAGTCAAAGTATCCCCCGCAAAGCATCACACACGCCGCCGCCACCAGGCAACACACACCCAAGCCAAGCCCACCCCCACCGCATCGGCCGCCAGATCGGCCCACTCCGCAAATCGCCAGCCCACGGCCCATTGCGCCAACTCCAGGCCCGCCCCATAGGCCAGCATGCCCAGCAAAACGCGCGGCACTAACATCGGCCACAGCCACAAAGCCCAAGCCGTCAGAACAGTAAAAGCCAAGGTATGTTGCGCCTTGTCCCACCAATCAAAAACCGGCAACTGCAAATGCTCAACGGGCAGCAAGGCCAGCACAGTCACCGCCAGCATGGCCAAAACCCAAGCGCTGCGCATCAAAACCATGGCATCCAACCCCTTAAAAATCAAAACCATACCCCCAGAAACAAGCAAGGAGCCTGAAGGCTCCTTGAACGTGAAAAAACAATTGGGATCTGACCCCAATTAATGACCTTCTTTTTATAGCTCAGCGCGATTTCACCAAGTCGTTTTCCAGCAACATCCGGACATAACGGGTGTAAGGGATACCTTGAGCTTGAGCCCGGGTTTTCACGGCTTCCAAAAGAGCTTGTGGCAAACGCAAATGCAATGCTGCTGACTTCGCTTCAATTTCGAATCGCATGGGTTTGAAGCCCGACAGGTCAAATTTTGACAGGTCTGCAGTGCCTACAAATTGCTCGGCGTCCTTATCGCTTCGCAGAGAGGGCATGGGCTTTGATTTGGTGTTCATAGTGCGAAATTTCCTTTTGATGCATGAACCGGGCGCTGATAGGCCTTAAAACAGTGTCATTCCCGGATTTCCGTAACATGAACACAAGAAAGACATACCGTCCCGTTGCTGATTTACCAATGGCCCGCATGCGGGGTTCGTCAGGATGAGGGTCAGCCATAACGGCTGGTGTGCCACAAAGGACGGCTTCGATGTCCTCTTTTGTGACGCCGTGCTTGCCGCACTTTGGCCAGTTACCGTTATCCCAATCAAACCCTGAAATTCTCATGGGTAAATCATACACAAATGTATAGACAAATGTGAGCAGCCTGAAGCCATTTGCAAACTTGCCGCATGTGTTTTGCTCATCCTATGTGCTCACAGGCAGTGTTGGGGCCGATCTGAATGCCCATCACTTGGCGCTGCCCCCTTGAGCTTTTTTCCACAGCACCCAAGCCAAGCCCACCCCCACCGCATCGGCCGCCAGATCGGCCCATTCGGCAAAACGCCAGCCCACGGCCCACTGCGCCAACTCCAGGCCTGCCCCATACGCCAGCATGCCCAGCAAAACGCGCGGCACGAACATCGGCCAAATCCACAAAGCCCAAGCCGTCAGAACAGTAAAATCCAAGGTATGTTGCGCCTTGTCCCACCAGTCAAACACCGGCAACTGCAAATGCTCAACGGGCAGCAAGGCCAGCACAGTCACCGCCAGCATGGCCAAAACCCAAGCGCTGCGCATCAAAACCATGGCACTCAAACCCCTAAAAATCAAAACCATACCCCAGAAGCAAGCAAGGAGCCCGAAGGCTCCTTGAACGTGCTCTCTGTCACCCCGCACTCGATGCGGGGTCCATCCCCTCCCCCGCAAACCATGGATCCGGATCACAAAACAATCGGGATCTGACCCCAATTATTAAACAATCGGGATCTGACCCCAATTATTATCGGGATCTGAACCCAATTATTTGAACCCAATTTTTAAGTCCAGGACAATAAAAATACTCTGTCAACCCTCACCGTACCAAACCGAAAGCTGCAGATATTCGATCCAGCGCAACCGCGTATTTGCTCGAATCCAAATTGGCAACAAGACTGGCAAATCGCTGCAGGTCCTTACGCACCTTCAACGGCGCTTCGATCAGGACGCCAGGTGTGAGCAGTGCAGACAACTGAACCACATCAGCAAGGTGCTTGCCGATTTTCTTGGAGTCAATGACCTCACCCGCTAGCACGCGCTGTGTCATCTCCATCCATGCGATGGCTTTCAAGGGAATCAGCCTGTCCTCGCCGACCCATGAAGGAAGACCGTGCTTGTTGCGACGGCCATCGAGCACGAACCGGTAGTAATCTTCGTCCAGCAAGATAGCGGACAAGCTGGAGATCTGCTCGTCAAATGGGATAGGCGTCAAATGACCGGGAGGGGTGAAGCTCAACTCAGCTGGCACCCTTGAAAACAATTCCAGCATGTAAGGGAAATCGTCTTCCATCGGTTTTTGGAACCGGTACAAGCAAGGCTTTTTCTGGACTTCACCCTCTTGAAGTTGATACCCGCCTGCCCGCACAAACGCCCAAAACTTCTGGCCAAACTCTGGCGTGAGCATTTCGATGTGCAAGATGATGTCCAGATCCTTGGTGCCACGAAAATTCAGACCCTCCTGCGCCATCGTGATCTTGGCTGCCGTACCACCGATCAACACATACTGGTCCTCGAAATCCTTGAACCAGTCCTGAAATACCGACAGACCTTTCACCATGGAAACTGCTCCTCCAATTCGTCCAGGGCCATTTGAATCCGATCATCGGCACTGCCCTGCAAACTGACCCACAAAGAAAGGGGGTCAACCACATGGGTTTTGATCTGCATGGCCGGCTCATAACGCCAGACCTGAACCGCCACGCCACCTGCTACTTCTTTGGGCTCAAAGAACACACCCCGCTGCCCAGCCAAAGCAAGCGCAGACGATGAAACAGCGACCACGTGCTGCCCTGGTTCATTAAGCAGTGTCAAGCGAGCCAATGCATCCTCGCCAGCGACCACAGCACCCGGCAGGGCCAAGATGCCTGTATCGAAAGTCCACAAGGTTTTTTGCACAGGCGAGCGTAAAAACGGCTTGGCCAGATCCCACAACGCACGACGGCTTTCCTTGAGTTGCAGATATTTGGCGCGGCCTTGCTGCAACAAATCAAAAAGTTCAAACGCCACCAACTCACGAATTGCCCGCGTCGCCGTCATGGCGGCATACCCCATGGCAGCGGCATCATCAAAGGGGTGCCAGACCTCATCTACAGGGTGGTGCAACAAAAACCAAATCAGCAAAGCTTGGGTTGAGGGGCTCAGATGCTTTGCTTGCCGCTGCAAAGTGGGCGACCCAAACTGCTCACTCAAAACCATGCCCAGCATAGGCGCAAACAATTGTTTACCAGGCACCACAAAGGCAATGCTGCGTTGAATCAATTGCTTGCGCTCACCCGGGCTCAGGCCAGGCAGCGCCACAATCAAAGGTGTTTGAAATGCATCTCGGATGCGCTGCGTGCTTCGCTCGATCTGCTCAACCGACAAAGGTAGGGCGTGCTTGAGGCAGGCCAGCGTGATTGGATGCCCATGAACGCTGCCGGCCACGATGTCGTAGGCGTCTTGCACAAAGTAGGGCAACTCAGCTGTTCGCAAACTCGGCTGCAGGCGCACTGCCCCCTGGCCCAAAATTTGGTTAAGGTACTGAACAGCTTGCAGAGGTAAAGGTCTATCTAACATGGAAAATTATTATAACAATAAAATTGTTATATGTAAAATTTCATGTTACCAACATCGACCATGGCGACAAACGGTCCGTAGAACGGCATCCATCTCCCCCCGCCAACCATGGATCCCGGATCAGGTCCGGGATGACAAAACAATCGGGATCTGACCCCAATTAACTCGTTTTGCGCAACACAGCCACGATGTTGGCCGCGCTGTAGTCAATCGGCGCACCACCCAGAAAGAAGACGCGGACGCACAGGTTGAGCAAGGTGCGCACGGGCCAAACGGCCAGGCGGCAGAGGGTGAGCACGGGGCAGACGCCCCAAGGCGGTTGGGCCTGGCCGCGCAGGGCCAACACATCGGCCTGCAGCACCTGCGCCCAATACAAAACCTTGCCACGGCCAATGGCGTTCAGGTGCGTCACATCGGCGTTTTGGTGGGCCAAGCCAAAAGGCGAGTCGGCATTTGGAAAGCGCAGCAAGACACAGCCCCCAGGCCTCAGCACACGCAACAGCGCCCGCAAAAACGCCAAAGCCTCGGCGGGCGGCACATGTTCGAGCACATCAAACGCCACCACCAAATCAAAACTGCCATCGGCCCACTGGGCCAAGTCTTGCGTCTGGTGCACATCCAGGCCCATGGCCTTGCCGCGCTCCACCAAATGCGGGTTCAGCTCGGTTCCCGTCACCTGCCACTGCTGGCTGCGGGCATAAGCCAAAAAACTGCCTTGCCCAAACCCCACCTCCAGCACCTTGGCACCGGCTGGAAGAGGCTGCCCGGTCTTGCGCAGCTCAGCCGCAAAATAACGCGACTTTTCGGCCGTTAAATCGGCATAGGGGGGCCGCAATTATTGCAGCCACCCCTGCCACACCACCGGGCATGCGGGTCCGCACCCGGCGGTTCGAGAGCTTGAGGTCATGACAGCCTTGGCACTCCCAACCTATCAAAGTACG
>NZ_NESJ01000037.1 GCF_003063645.1 Limnohabitans sp. 2KL-51 | reverse complement strand
AAAAAACTGTGATTATTGATTTTTTCATGGATAAATCTCGGTTTTTTGTCGATAAAGCCAAATTAGTACGAAAAAAGTGGTTTCACTTTGCTCTAGAAATTAATGGTTTAATCAATTCAAACTGAAGATATCTACTATTTCGTCAACAACAAACCCCCAATTGGCATACCCCTCGAATAATTTGCAAGTATTTGTGTTTTTTTCTTCAAAAACATCACAAGTGCCATCACTGCCAATTTGAAACATCGGTGCTTTAACTGTCTGACCAAGGCGTCGGTGGCCCACAGGAGAAATGGACCCCGGCTCGGAGGCCGGGGTGACATTTAAGAGGGCCCGGGATGACCTACTGTTTGTAGGAGTTCACCCCTGTGCGCGATGGTTTTTGGGGCGTGTGCCACGCCCATCGCCCACGGGGTGGGCTCCTACGTTTTTAGGACAAGGTCACGTTTTGCAGGTGTTGGTCCACCATCACTTGCAGGCTGGTGTCAGCGCTGTAGTTGTAGGTGTTGAACGTCACGCCGTCTTGTTGCACCGTGCCTGTGGCAATCCATTCGCCGGGGGCCTCTGCGCCGAGCACGTTGCTCAGGTTCAGGGTGTCGTTGCCGTCACCCTTGACCTGGACCACATGCTGGCCGTTTGCGTCTGCAGGCATCGCCAACACGTCGGCTACGTTCAGTTTGAAAGCGATGACGGGGTTGGTGGATCCCGGCTCGGAGGCCGGGATGACAGACGCCTCAGCTTTGCCCAGCGTGTAGGCAAACGCTGCATCGCTCACCAGCATGCTGGAACCATCGGCCAACTGCGCCGAGCTGTGGCCCGCTTCGGTCACACCATCGGCAGGTGCGCGCACCACGCCATCGCTGTTGAGCTGCAGGGCGGTGATGCCCAGGTCGGCCAGGGTCTTGACCTCGCCTGTGTCGGCCACGCCGTCTTGGTCGGTGTCTTGCCAGACGGCCATCTCACCAAACTGTACGTCCTGCGCGTTCAACACGCCGTCGAGGTTGCTGTCGAACTGCGCGGCCAGGCCTTGCAAGTCGGTCTCGCCGCCGTGGCGGGCAAAGGCGAACTGGCTGTTCTCGCGCACCGAGCCGTCGCCGTACATGTCGTGCACCAGCAAACCGTCTTGTGCAGCCACCCAGGCGGTGGTGTCCAGCACGCCGTCGGTGTTGAGGTCCATCTTGATCTGGCTATAGCCGATCTGGCCATCACCGCTCAGGTCCAGCACCACGGGGGTCACGGTGGCGTTGAAGGCAGCGGATGTCGCACTCACAGTGCCCGCGCCGTCGGTGGACTTGGCGGTGAAGTTGTGCGTGCCTGCGGCCAGGTTCAGGCCGTTGACTGTCCAGGTGCCATCGGCCGACACGGTGGTCGAACCGATGACGGTGGTGCCGCCGTTGTCGTACAGCTGGATCAACGAACCCGGTGTGCCTGTGCCCGAGACCGAGTTGATCGGGTTCTTGGCAACGCCGAAGTAAGTACGGTCAATCATCACGTTCGTGCCACCCCCTTCATACGCCAGCGCCAGACGGTACTGACCTGTGGGCAAGTCACTGAGGAAATTCGTTTGGTAATTCACGAACGCATCCCCATAAGCCTGGCTGTCAGTGCGAGAGTTCAAGCGAATGGCTTCACCATAGGCGCTGGCATTTCTTTCGATTCGGCCAGGGCCTGAATACCAAGGGGTCACATCCGCTTGTTGGACACCGTTGGCATCCAACAAAACCCATTTGATCTGTGTAGCGTAAGACAGAACAGGAAGGGTTGGATCAATGTTCTGGCCGCCAGCATGGGCGTCAAAGGAGAACGTGTAGGCCTGCCCCTTGGTCAAGGTCATCAGGCTTTTACTGGCCATCTCGATTTTGCTGCCCGGACCCGTTGGGTTTTGGGCATCAAACATGCCGCCTTCTTGTCCATAAGCCAAATTAATCCCGTAAATGGGGTTGACCGTCTTGGGGCCAGTGGTCAAGTTACTGTCACTGGTCAAACCGTTAGGGCCGACATGGTCAATGTAAAAGGCGAAATCGGGGCTGGTGGCGGTATCCGATGCCGCGGTTTGCGACAAGAAGTTGCCGCTCGTCAAAGTTCCCGAAGCCGCAGCATTGCCTTTGGAATCGGTCACGCCTGTAATGGCTGGTGCCGCTTCCACCGCGTCATAAACAACAAAGGTGGTGGCCGATGCGGTGCCCGAAGCGGTCACCAGTTTGGCGGTGTAGGTCCAGTTCGCGGTGTGCGCGGCGGTGTCGGTGATGGTCCAGTTGGTGCCTGTGACGGTGGCATTGCCGATCAACACACCATCGGCGTACACCTCCACACGGTCGCCGCTCGACAAGGCGGTGGCTATGGTGCCCGTCACGCTGCGGCCTGCTGCGCCGTTGCTGGTGATGAAGTCACCGGCGGTGCCCGTGTCCAGCGTCATGCTGCTGATGGTCACAGCGTTGGACGTGGCGGCCGTTTGTGTGCCGCCCCCCACCAAGACCTGGGCCTTGGAGGTGCTGTGGTCGAACACTTGGTAAGCCACACCACCGATGGTGACGGTGCCCTTGTCCTGCCATTCGCCAGGCAAGGTGCCGGTGTTGCTGCCCAAGGCGTCACTGGCCAGATGGCTCAAGTTGAGCTTGTCGGTAGCGGTGCCCTGGACCACGAACTGGACTTTGCCAGCGCTTGCCGTGTTGCTGCCGCTGAAGCTGTAGCCCGCCAGATCGGTGGCGCCCAAAGACAGCACGCTGTTGGCTGACAGGGTCAGCGTGGATTGGCCTTGCATCTGGAAGACTTCGACATCCTGGATGTTCTTGACCGTCTGATTGCCGGTGATGGCGGTCAGGTCCAATGTGGTGCCGGGCTGCAGCTTGAGGGTGTCCACACCCGCGCCACCATTGATGATGCCGCCTGCGCTCAACTGGGCCTGCACCGTGCTCACTTTGGCGGTGATCACGTCGTCGCCCCCCACGCCAGACACGACGCCGCCGTTGTAGGTCATGGCATCAACACTAGAGGTGCCCACCACACCCAGTGGGGTGTTTGCCGTCAAGGTGTTGGTGTCACCCGGTGTCAAGCCCAGATTGCTGATGGTGTAGGCCGTGGAAACGCCCGCTGAAATTTCCATGCGGGCAGCCAATTGGCCGTTCAGGAAAGTTCCCGAATTGAAAGTGGAGACCTGCGGTGATGTGTTGTTGATCGTCAACAACGAAGCAAAAAAGCCGTTTTGCATCATGCCCAGAAGATCGCCATTGGCATCGTAGAACCTGATCTGGACTTTGTCAGCCGATGATTGAAGATCGGGTAACTGAGAGAATGTGATGGACACACTGGACATGCCGCCTTCTTTGAAGAAGACACGGAAGGTTTCATAACCAGGGCCGGAGTTGACGCCTTTGCCCGGATAGAAGTTCAAGGCTGTATTGGTCATGTTGCTTTGGGAAAAGGCCCATCCGCCCTCTTCTTCCAGCCTCACTGCGGCCAGCAGGTTGCCCGCAGTGCTCACCTGACCCGCAGCCAACTTGAACAAGTTGGAGTTCGGGCTGATGTTGCCTAAAGCGTCGCGCTGCACCGCTGCAAAGGTGTGCGCACCGGCGGGCAGGGTCAGGCCCGTGATGGACCAGGCGCCGCCTGCGGCCACGGTGGCCGAACCGATCAGGTTGGTGCTGCTGCTGTCGTAGACATACACCACATCGCCCGCCGTTCCTGTGCCGCTCACGGTGGTGATGACTTTGGCCGATGTCATGGTGCCCGAACCATCGGTGATGGCCGTTGACGCGCCCGACTCCATCACCGAGCTGATCACTGCTGCGGCCTCGGTGTTGTCCAGCGTCACCACGCGGCTGGCCGTGGGGCCCGCGCCGCCTGCCGAGTCCACCACCTTGGCGGTGTAGGTCCAGTTGGCGCTGTAGGGGTTCGGGTCGGTGAGGGTCCACTGCGTGCCGCTCACGGTGGCGTTGCCCAATTTCACGCCGTTGGCATACACCTCCAGTACCTCGTTGGCACCCAATGCCGCACTGAGCGCGCCCGAGACCAAGCGGCCAGCGCTGGCGTCGGCGGTGGTCCAGTCGGCGTTGCCGCTGGCAATGCCGCTGTCCTTGGTCATGCTGGTGAAGGTGACGGTCTGTGCCGGTGGCGCAGAGTCGATGACCATCGGTTGGGTGTCGGTGCCGCGTGCGCCGTACGAGGCAACAGGGGTCGTGCCGTCAGCGGCCACGATGGTGGCTTTGATCACGTAGTTGCCGTCGGGCAGGGCTGTTGCTGCGCTGTTGTCCCATGTCCAGGTGGTGCTGCCCGCTGCTGGGCTGACTGCGCTGGAGCGCACCAGGGTGGTGCCGTCGGCGGCATAGATCTGCACCAGCACTTTTTCGCCGGTGGCCAGGGCCTGGGGCAAGGTGCCGTTGTAGACGATGGTGTTGTCGTTGGTGATGAAGTCGCCCGCAGTGCCCGAGTCGGCGCTGATGGATGCGATGTCCAGTTGGCCTGCACCCAGAATGTTCACGGTGTAGGTGTTGGACGTGGCGACCACGGCGCTACCGGACGATTCGATCTTGGCCACATAGGGGTGGGTGCCCACCGCCGCTGGCGTGGGCGACTCGAAGGTCCAGGTCTTGGTGTCAGGGTCCACCACGGCGGTGCCCAACAGCACGGTGCCGGTGGCGTCGTAGATCTTGATGACTTCGCCCGGGTTGAGCGTGGTGGCGTAGGTGCCCGAGATCTTGTGCGTGGTGTCTGCCGTGGTGCCCAGGTGCGGCACGATGTCGTTGGCAGCACCGGTCATGCTGATTTCATCGATGAACCAGCGGTCAGCGTTGAGCGTCATGAACCCGAAGGACGTGGCCGTGACGCCCGCAGGCAAGGACGAGGTGAAGACATCGAGCTTGCTGGACGAATTCAAGGTCAAGAAATCCTGACGATGAACCACGTTGCCGTCTGCATCGTAGAACGCGACCTGCGGGTAGGTCCAAGTTGATGTGGTCAGGCCCGTGCCGCTGATCAGGTTGTTCAAACCAAACGACTTGAAAGTCACGGATGAGAACGGACCTGTTTTGGAAGTGAAGGTGTAGATGCGCGGGTCATTGGAGCCTGTGGGGTACTCATTGGTGTCCAGCCCCAGCTGCAGCCTGCCATCGGTGCCAATCATGTTGTCAATGGTGATGTTGGCCGCCGTGGCTGGCGCGAGCGCACCTGTTTTCAATTTGAGTTCATTGACAGGATTGCGGCTGCTGTTGGCTTGCCAAGAGGCCCACTGTTCAATCGTGCTGATCTCCCAAGCCGCCGTAGAGACTTCGGTAGCCAGCGTATTCGAGGTGGTGGTGGTGGTATAGGTGGGTGGCGATGCCGCGTTGCGCAAGTTGCCTGCCACGGTGCTGGTGCCGCTGTTGAACTCTTCCACATAGCTGGCGGCAGCGCCTGAGTTCTCGACCTTGGTGATGACCACCGCTTGCGAGGCTGTGGTGGTGCCAGCGGGGTTGACCGATGCGCCGCCGGACACCAACACCTGGGCGTCGGTGGTGCTGTGGTTGAACACACGGTAACTGCTTGAGCCGATGGTGGTGGTGCCCGCATCGCTCCACACACCGGCCAATCCGGTGTTGCCCACCACACCGTTGGTGGTGACGCTGTCCAAGCTCAAGGGCGTGAGCACCACGGCATCGGTGCCGGTGGCTTCCACCACCAGCTGTACTTTGCCCGTGCTGCCCGAAGAGGTGTAACCGCTCATGGTGGTGGCATGGCTGCCGCCCAGGCTGAGGACGTCGTTGGCCGACAAGGTCAGTGTGGAGGTGCCCTGCAGTTTGAAAATTTCCACCTGCTGAATGGGCTGCACGGTCTGGGTGCTGCTCAGGGCCGGCAGGTTGAGCGTGGTGCCTGCGTTCAACACCAAGGTGTCTGCGCCCGATCCGCCATTGATGTAGCTGCCGCCTGTGGCCAAGGCGGTTTGCAAGTTGACACCGGCCGCCACAGCGATCACATCGCTGCCGCCCATGGCGTTGACCGAGCCACCGCTGAAACTGAGGGGGGTGGCGATGGTGCCATTGGCACCGTCTGTGTAGCCCGAATTGCTGCCCGCCACCAACGTATTGGCCGCATTGGACGGCGTGGTCTGCGCGAACGAGATGTTGTCCAGCGCGAAATCGCCGGCACTGACCCAGCCGTGAGCAGCCAGTTCAATCGGGATGGACCCGGTTGACGTTGCGGTGTAGTTGACGGTGACCGTGCCCGTACTGCTGTTGTGCGTCACCATGGCCTGTGTGCCATTGATCATCACCTGGATGAAGGTTCGATCGCCGCCATTAGGGGGAAGAGCGCCTTCCGTGGCATAACCGAATGTGTTGTTCCAATAGTCGAACTTGAACTGGTAGGTTTGACCTTGAACCACATCGACTTTGGAGCCCCAGAGGGTGCTTTGTTGGCCAATGCCGGTGTAGGAGTTGTCCTGCACCGCTGCGCCGCCTCCGGTGGAGATCCAGGCACCGTCCAAGCTGCCGTAAAAAATCTTGCCACTGGCCAAGCTGAGGAAGGTGTAATAGCTTTTTTCGTACTCCGAAACTCCCACAGAGGCACCCGGCGCATAGATTTTTTCTGACCAAGTGTCCACACCGTTCCACGTTGTGGCCGCCGACTGTGTCAACGTGGCCAACACCGTTTGGGGGTTACCGTTCAAGTCATAGGCAATCGGTTCGTTCAGGATGGCAAAGCCATGCCGTTGTTGAACATAGTTGAAACTCGAAGCCGCCGTCATCAATTTCAGATCGGTCGCAAAACCGGTCTCGATGCCTGAATCAAAACTGCCATTGAAACCACCACTGCCGGTGGTGTTCACGCTCCACAGGTTGGACAAGACACTCTCGTTGCCATGCACGTCCACTTGTTTGGCTGCAAAGGTGTTGGCTGTAGGCAAGACGCCGAAGCCCGACACCGTCCAGTTGCCCGAGGCATCAGCAATCGCCGTGCCCACCAGGTTGGTGGAGGTGTTGTCGTACAGGTAAACCAAGGCATTGGCCGAGGCCGTGCCCGACACACTGGCCAGGGGCGAGGTGGTGCTGCCGTTGTGGGCCACTGTGGCTGCGCCTGCCACGGCGGAATCGAACACGCCGGTGATGACCGGTGCGTCCACGGTGAAGTCGGTGGTCACCACTTGCGTGGCCGTCGCGCCGCTGCTGCTGGTGGTCGGGTTGGCCACTTTGGCGGTGTAGGTCCAGCTGGGGTTGGTGGCGTAGCTGTTCAGGTCGGTGATGTCCCAGGCCTGGCCCACCACGCGGGCGTTGCCGATTTTGGTGCCGTTGGCATACACCTCTACGACCTCGTTGGTGCCCAAGGCGGTGCTGATCGTGCCCGAGACCAGTCGGCCCGCGCTGGCGTCTGCGGTCAGCCAGTTGTCGTTGTCGCCCACCAGGGTGCCGCTGTCCTTGGTCATGGAGCTGAAGGCCACCGTCTTGGTGATGACGTCGCCAATCACAAAGTCAATGGTGTCGGTCACGGTCAGGCCGCCCGCGTCGGTGCGGGTGACGGTGACCGTGGTGGTGCCCGCCGTGGTGGGCGTGCCACTGAAGGTGCCGGTGGCGGCGTTGAAGGTGATGCCCGCTGGCAACGGCGATGCGCTGTAAGTGGCCGTCTCGCCGTTGGCGGTGCTGTCCACGTCGGCAAAGTTGCCCGCAATGCTGAAGCTGCTGATGGCGGTGCCGACCAACAAGCCTGTTTTGTCGGGCTCTGGCACCACCAAGGTGGGCGCGTCGTTGGCGCCTTTGATGGTGACCACCAGGTTGGCCGTTTTGGGGCCGGTGCCGTCGTTGGCGGTGTAGGTGAACACCTCTGACAAGGTGTTGCTGGCCGTGCGCAGGCCTTGCACCGTGGCGTTGGCGTTGTCCACCGCGTAGCTGTAGCTGCCGTCTGCGCCCATGCGCAAAGTGCCGTACTGGCCGGTGATAGCGGTGCCCGTGCTGCTGTTGGTACCTGCCGCCACAGCCGTGGCGCTGGCGTTGCTGACCAATTGCACGGCCGTGACCGTGGGCGATGCGCCCTGGTCGTTGCCGAGCACGTTGCCCGTCGGGTTGGTGCCCGCGGTGGCATTGACCGTGCCGCCAGCCTCGACGGCGTTAGCAGTGTCGTTGCTCAAGGCCAAGGCCTGAGCGGCGGGCGTTTCCACGTTCATGGTCACGTCCACATCGACCAGCACCTGGGCTTGCGTGGTGCTGTGGTCATACACACGGTAGACGGTGCTGTTGATGGTGACTTCGCCTTTGTAGGCCCAGAAGCCTTCCAGGCCGGTGTTGCCCTCTGCACCTGAGGTGACCACACCGTCGGTGGCCAGTTTGTTCAGGTTGAGGGTATCGCCCGTCACGCCGTTGATGACCATCTGGACCTTGCCCGCGCTGCTGGTAGAGCCGGTGGGCGTGACCGCTGTGGGACCGTTGCCGATGGTGTTTTGCGCTGTGGTGTCAAAACTGTAAGGCGCCATGGTGCTGGTGTTGCTGGCACTGGCCGAGCCGGTGTTGCTGGCCCCCAGAGACAGCACGTCGTTGGCCGTCATCGACAGGATCGAGTTCGTACCCTGCATGGTGATGATTTCGACCTGCTGGATCGGTCGCACCGTCTGGTTGGTGGTCAAGCTGCCCAGGTTGAGGATGGTGCCTGCGGCCAGTTTGAGGGTGTCCAGACCCGCGCCGCCGCTGATCATGCCGCCTGCGGCCAGGGTGGCTTGCAAACCGGTGCTGGTGGCGGTGATGGTGTCGTCACTGGCCAGTGCGTCCATAGCACCTGCCGTATAAGTCAGGTTATCTGGATTGCCTGTGGCACCAGCAAAACTGCCACCGGCCACAATGGTGTTGACCACATCGGGGACATTGAAGCTGATATTGCCGAGCAAAAAGTCGCCACCAGAGGAGCCATAGTGATTGCCCTGGACACTCAAATTGATTGTTTTGGTGGTCGGCGCGGTGTAGGTCACCGTCAACCGTCCTGCCTCTGAGAATTGACCGGCACCATTGGTGGTGAAGTTGATGGTGGCTCCGTCGATGGTCAAGTTCAATGGCTCGTCAGAGAACCAATTACTCTGATAGTCCATGTTGAACTGGTAGGTTTTGCCGGCTTCCACCGCTGCTGTAGTGGCCCAAATCACCGTTTCACGGCCGACATAGATTTGGCCTTGCATGACTTTTCCGGTAGCGGTAAAGATGCCATTCGGATTGCCCGCGTCGGTTTGAGTGGTTCCATCCTTGAAAAGCTTGCTCCAAGTGCCAAGACCATTGCCATAAGCCACGGGACTGGTGGTGGTGCCTGTGGTGGCGTTCAAAGGCGTAACTGCATTGTTGGCATCGGTCCCGGTCACGATGCGGTAAGTGTCCCCACCAAAAGGCGATGTAGATGCAGATACTTCGGTCAGTGAAGAGGTGAATCCTCCAGTCGACGCAAAATTGCCGTTCACAAGCACATTGGATGACGTTCGGACAGTCCACAGGTTCGAGAACAAACTCAGGTTGCCCTGCGGATCGACCTGCACCGCCGCAAAGGTGTTGCTGCCGCCAAAGGTGCCTGTCAGTGAAGTCACAGACCATTTGCCACTGCCATCCACCACGGCCGTGCCGACCAAGGTGGTGTAGTTGTTGTCGTACAGGTAGATCTTGGCACCAGCGGCCGCAGTCCCGCCGCCAGCCGTACCGCTGACGGTGGTCAGGGTGTTGTTGGTCGTGCCGTTGTCTGCAATCGTGGTGGTGGTGTTGACGTTGTCGAACACGCCAGTGATGACCGGCGGGGCTTCGGTGGCGTCCAGCGTCACCAATCGGTTGGCCGACATGGGGCCGGTGTTGCTGGCTGCGCCGACCACTTGGGCGGTGTAGGTCCAGTTGGCGTTGTAGCCCTTCAGGTCGGTGATCTCCCACTTGGTGCCATTGACCACAGCGTTGCCAACGAGCACGCCGTTGGCATACACCTTGACGACTTCGCCCGTGGCCAGAGGGGCGCTGATGTCGCCCGAGAGCAAGCGGCCCGTGCTGCCATCGTTGGTGGTCCAGTCGGCGTTGGCCGCGGTGCCGCTGTCCTTGGTCATGCTGCTGAAGCTGACGGTGGTGGCGATCACGGGCAAGGTGGTGACGATGTCAAAGGTGTCGGTGACCGACAGGCCACCCGCATCGGTGCGCGTGACGGTGACGGTGGTGGTGCCCGCGGCGGTGGGCGTGCCGCTGAAGGTGCCGGTGGCGGCATTGAAGCTGAGCCAGCTGGGCAGCGCTGCGCCGCCCACCGTCGCGGTGTAGGTGGCGGTTTCGCCGTTGGCGGTGCTGTCCACATCGGCAAAGTTGCTGGCAATGCTGAACGGGGTCAGGGCATTGCCGACCGTGGCCGCTTTGTCCGCCTCTTGCACCACCACGGTGGGCGCGTCGTTGGCGCCTTGCACAGTAACGGCCAAGCTGGCGGTTTTGCTGCCAGAGCTATCGGTGGCGGTGTAGGTGAAGACTTCGGTCAGGGTCTGGCTGCTGGTGCGCAGCGCTTGCACATTGGCGTTGGCGTTGTCCACGGTGTAGACGTAGCTGCCGTCTGCGCCCATTTTGAGGGTGCCGTATTGCCCCGTGATGGAGGTGCCGCTGGTGCTGTTGGTGCCAGCGTTCACGGCCGTAGCCGTGCTGGCGCTGAGCACTTGAATGCCGGTCACGGTGGGGCTGGTGCCGGTGTCGTTGCCCAGCACGCTAC
>NZ_NESJ01000036.1 GCF_003063645.1 Limnohabitans sp. 2KL-51 | reverse complement strand
CGATGATGTAAGGCACGCCCACCTGGCGGGCCAACAAGATGTGCTCGCGGGTCTGAGGCATAGGGCCGTCAGCAGCGGAACACACCAAAATAGCGCCGTCCATCTGGGCAGCACCCGTGATCATGTTTTTCACATAGTCAGCGTGGCCAGGGCAGTCCACGTGAGCATAGTGGCGGTTAGCCGTCTCGTACTCAACGTGGGCAGTGTTGATCGTGATACCACGGGCTTTTTCTTCGGGCGCCGCGTCGATCTGGTCGTACGCTTTGGCAGCACCGCCGAACTTGGCAGCCAACACGGTCGTGATGGCCGCTGTCAACGTGGTTTTGCCATGGTCAACGTGACCGATGGTGCCCACGTTAACGTGGGGCTTGGTCCGTTCAAATTTCTCTTTTGCCATATCTTCGACTCCGAAAAGTAGCGGTCAACAACCAAAACAGAGGGCGCACAACTTACGGTGTACGCCCCAAAACTGGTGCCCTTGGCGGGAATCGGACCCGCGACCTCTCCCTTACCAAGGGAGTGCTCTACCACTGAGCCACAAGGGCGAAAACATCTGACAGACTCAACCGGTTCGATGGAGCGGGAAACGGGAATCGAACCCGTGTCATTAGCTTGGAAGGCTAAGGTTCTACCATTAAACTACTCCCGCACTGATCGCGCCGCACGAGTGGATGCTGCGCCAATGCTTGGAAACCATTTCCAATTGCTCAATTCAATCCGGCTTAAGCCAGTTTGCTGGTGGAGGAGACTGGATTCGAACCAGTGTAGGCGTAAGCCAACAGATTTACAGTCTGCCCCCTTTAGCCACTCGGGCACCCCTCCAGAAGCGAGTCTTACATTATGCCATCTTTTTGTGACGTACTGCAAGACGGCCCACAAAATTTTCACCAGTCGATGACTTTTCCGCCGTATTCCTCAAGAAAGGCATTGGCCTGAACAAAATGATCGCAGCCCAAAAAAGGCACAGGGCGTCGCAAGGCCGAAAGGGGAGAGGGGTGATTGGCCAACAGTACCAAATGCTTGGCAGCGCTTGCGGTTTGTTCGATCAACGTCTTTTTGGCCTGAGCTTGTGCACCCCACAACATGAATACCACCGGCGTAGAACTTTGGGAGACAGTTTTGACCAGTTCATCGCTCAAAATCTCCCAACCCCACTTTGCATGGCTGGCCGCTTGCCCGTCTTGTACTGTCAAGCAAGTGTTCATCAGCAAGACGCCTTGCCTTGCCCAGCGCACCAGTGAGCCGTTTGTGGGCATGGTCACACCCAGACTTTGCTGTAACTCCTTGAAAATATTGCGCAAACTGGGTGGCAAGCGCACGCCAGACGCCACAGAAAAAGCCAATCCTTCTGCCTGACCCGGTCCGTGGTAAGGGTCTTGACCCAGAATCACCACACGCACCTGGCTCAGCGGGGTCAAGCTCAGCGCCCGAAAAGGATCGGGTGGATAAATGATGGAACCTGAATTCAGGTCAGCGGTCAAGCGCGCGGACAAGGCTTGCCCGACCGCTGAGGCCAAAAACTCGACCACATGCGTCCGCCACCCCTCATCCAGTTTTTGAAGATCAGGGGGCCAGCCCAGCAACCGATCGGCCACCAAGGCCCCGTCTTCCAACGCCAGACTCTGCTGAACCAGCATGTGGGACATCAGGCAAATAGTTTGGACAGCGCCTCGCCGGGCTCGCTCGAACGCATGAAAGCTTCGCCCACCAAAAATGCATTGACTTTCGCCTCGCGCATCCGCAAGACATCTTCCGGGGTTTGAATACCGCTTTCGGTGACCAACAAACGGTCGGCCGGTACATCGGGCAACATGTCCAGGGTGGTCTGCAGGGACACTTCGAAGGTTTTCAAGTTACGGTTGTTGATGCCGACCAGGCGCGTTTTTAACTTCAGGGCGCGTTCCAGTTCGGCTTTGTCGTGCACTTCCACCAACACGGCCATGTCCAGGCTGCGGGCCACGGCTTCCATTTCGGCCATTTGGGCATCGTCCAGACAGGCGGCAATGAGCAAGATGGCGTCAGCCCCCATGGCCCGGGCTTCGTACACCTGATAAGTGTCGATCATGAAATCCTTGCGTAGCACCGGCAGGTCGCAGCTGGCACGGGCTTGCTTCAGGAAATCCACGCTGCCCTGAAAAAACTGCTTGTCCGTTAAAACAGACAAACACGCTGCGCCATGCTCTGCATAGCTTTGGGCGATGTCGGCCGGGATGAAGTCGGCGCGCAGCACACCTTTTGAAGGGCTGGCTTTTTTGATTTCGGCGATCACCGCCGCTTGGCCTGCGGCGATCTTGGCACGCATCGCGCCTTCGAAGTCACGGGTCAGCACGCGGCTTTCGGCATCAGCGCGCACCACGGCCAGCGATTTTTGCTTCAGGGCCGCAGCCACTTCTTCGCGTTTGACCGCGACGATTTTATCCAAGATGTCACTCATGATTTTCTTTCTGTGCGGGCTCGGTGGCACCGTTTTTTGAAATGGCTCAAGACGCCTTCTGGCCAAAGGCCACAAACTGTGCCAGCTTGGCTTTGGCCGCACCCGACTCGATGGCCAAACGCGCACGCGCCAGGCCATCGTCGATGCTGCTGGCTATATTGGCCGCGTACAAAGCTGCGCCCGCGTTAATCATGACGATGTCACGGGCTGCGCCGGGCTCATTGTCCAGCACACCGCGCAGCATGGCCATGGATTGCTCGGGTGTTTCCACTCGCAGGGCCCTGTTGCTGGCCATGGTCAAGCCAAAGTCCTCGGGGTGAATTTCGTATTCGGTGATCTGGCCGTTTTTGAGCTCCCCCACCAAGGTGGCCGCGCCCAGGCTGATTTCGTCCATGCCGTCGCGCCCGTACACCACCACCGCATGCTCTGCCCCCAAGCGTTGCAGGGCACGCACCTGAATGCCCACCAAGTCGGAGTGGAACACACCCATCAAGATGTTCGGTGCGCTGGCCGGGTTGGTAAGGGGCCCGAGGATGTTGAACATCGTGCGGACACCCAACTCTTTGCGCACCGGCGCCACGTTTTTCATGGCCGGGTGGTGGTTGGGGGCGAACATGAAGCCGATGCCCACCTCTTCGATCGAACGCGCGATCTGCTCGGGCGACAGGTGAATGTTGCCGCCCAGTGCCTCGACCACATCGGCGCTGCCGGATTTGCTGCTGACGCTGCGCCCACCGTGCTTGGCGGTTTTAGCCCCAGCGGCAGCGGCCACAAACATCGCGCAGGTCGAGATGTTGAAGGTGTGGGCCCCATCGCCCCCCGTGCCCACAATGTCCACCAAGTGCGTTGGATCGGCCACATGCACTTTGGTTGAGAATTCGCGCATCACTTGCGCAGCGGCTGTGATCTCGCCAATGGTTTCCTTCTTCACGCGCAGGCCCGTGATGAGCGCAGCCGTCATGACGGGCGACAGCTCGCCATTCATGATCATGCGCATGAGGTGGAGCATCTCGTCGTGAAAAATCTCGCGGTGCTCGATGGTGCGTTGCAGCGCTTCCTGAGGGGTGATGGGCATGGTGGGTTTCCTCTCGGATGATGGGTTTCGTAGAAAGATTCAATGCGAAGGCGCGTCGGTGAAAGCGAGCTTCAGACCAAAGCCAACAAACAGCCAACCGGCAAGCCGGTCCATCTGGTGCATGACGCGCTGCATGCCTTGGGCCCGGTGAGCCAGCCATGAGGCGGCCAAGGCCCAGCCCATGCACACCAGCAAACTGTTGAGATTGAACAAGCAACCCAAGAGCACGAAAGACCAGGCTGGGTCAGGGGCTTGCGCTGGGATGAATTGCGGCACAAAGGCCAGAAAAAAGAGCGCCACTTTCGGGTTCAAGGCATTGGTAGCAAATGCTCCGAAGAACACGGCCAGCAAACTGCTCGCTTCTATTGAAGGGGAATCGCTTGGTTGGCCCACCACAGGCTGAGCGGCCACTTCGTCACCAGCCACTTGGCGTGTACGCCACAACAGACGCCCCCCCATCCACACTAGGTACGCGGCACCGATCCACTTGACCAGGTTGAAGGCCTCTGCCGAAGTGGCCAAAACGGCCCCCAGCCCCAAAGCGGCTGCAGCCACATGCACGAAACACCCCGCCGTGATGCCCCAGGCGGCGACCAACCCACGCCACACACCGCCACGCAAGGACTGGTTGACGATGTAGAGCACGTCTGGACCGGGGGTGAGGTTGAGCAGCACACCGGCCATCATGAACATCAGGACTTGCTGCGTTTCGGGCATGGTTTCAGTAAACGCCTACTCGGGTGGAAGCCGGGCTTGTCTTTGAAGCTGTGTTCGCCATAAAGCGCTGGATGCAGGCTATGGCGTGGTCGATGCCTGCAGCATCCACCCCGAGGTGTGTCACAAAGCGCAATCCAATCAAGCCCGTTGCCAAAACGCCCTGGGCTTTCAGATCCTCGAGCAAGGCCGGGCCACGTCCATCGGCCACATCCACAAACACAATATTGGTTTGCGCAGAACGCACACTCAGACCCGGCACGCCTTGCAAGCCCTGAGCCAGCCGCTGCGCCAGCGCATGGTCATCGGCCAAGCGGTCCACATGGTGCTCCAGCGCGTGCAAAGCCGCAGCGGCCAAAATGCCGGACTGGCGCAAACCACCTCCCAGCACCTTGCGCCAGCGCAGTGCCTTGGCGATCAGTTCACGCGAGCCGCAAAAGGCCGAGCCCACTGGCGAGCCCAAGCCCTTGCTGAAGCACACGGACACGCTGTCGAAGTGGTCCACGATGCGGCGCACGCTCTCTGTGACCGATCCTCCTTCGGCCTGTGCCACGGCCGCATTGAACAGCCGTGCGCCGTCCAGATGCACGGCCAAGCCATGCTGCCGGGCCAAGCCTGTGGCTTGCGCCAGATAGGCCTGCGACATAGGGTGACCGTTCCAAGTGTTTTCTAGCGCCAGCAAGCGTGTTCGGGCAAAGTGGCAATCGATGGGTTTGATGGCTGCAGCGATATCGGCCAGCGCCATTTCGCCTACTTTGCTTTGCGCCAGGGGCTGCGGCTGAATACTGCCCAGCACGGCAGCGCCACCGCCTTCGTAGCGATAGGTATGGGCGTTTTGGCCGACGATGTACTCGTCACCCCGCTCGCAATGCGCCATCAGGGCGCACAGGTTGCTCTGCGTGCCCGAAGGCATGAACAGCGCCGCTTCTTTGCCCGTGATCTGTGCGATGTGTTCCTGCAAGGCATTGACCGTGGGGTCGTCGCCAAACACATCGTCACCCAAGGGTGCACTCAACATGGCTTCGCGCATCGCTGCGGTGGGCTGCGTGACTGTGTCGCTGCGTAAATCAATCATGGTCGCTCCAGAAAGTTTTTGAGCATGGCGTGGCCGTGCTCGGTCAGGATGGATTCGGGGTGGAACTGCACACCTTCGATGTCCAGCTCGGTGTGCCGCACGCCCATGATCTCGCCGTCATCCGTCCAGGCCGTGACTTTAAGGCAGGGCGGGCAAGTGGCCCGCTCAATGGCCAAGGAGTGGTAGCGGTTGACGGTGAACTGCTCGGGCAAGCCCGCGAACACGCCTTCTTGCGTAGTGGTGATGACACTGGTCTTACCGTGCATCAATTCTTGAGCCCGCACGATCTTGCCGCCAAAGGCTGCGCCAATGCTTTGGTGCCCTAGGCACACACCCAAGATGGGCAGCTGGCCTGCAAAGTGCTGGATGGTAGCCACCGAAATGCCCGCCTCGGCTGGCGAACACGGGCCTGGCGAAATCACCAAACGGTCTGGCTGGCGGGCCGCAATGCGTTCGAGCGTGATTTCATCGTTGCGAAAGACCTCGACGTCTGCCCCCAGCTCACCGAAATATTGCACGATGTTGAAGGTGAAAGAGTCGTAGTTGTCGACCATCAGGAGTTTGATTTTTTTCGCCATGATCACTCCAAGCCTTCTTCGACCAACTCGCTGGCGCGCAGCAAGGCGCGCGCCTTGTGTTCGGTTTCGCGCCATTCCATCTCAGGCACTGAGTCGGCCACCACGCCCGCAGCCGCCTGAACATAAAGCGTCTGGTCCTTGATGACGGCGGTACGGATGGCAATGGCCACGTCCATGTCCCCGGCGTAACTGATGTAGCCACAGGCTCCCCCATAAATGCCACGCTTGACGGGCTCGAACTGGTCGATCAGCTCCATCGCATGCACTTTGGGTGCACCCGTCAAAGTACCGGCTGGGAAGGTGGCTTTGAGCACATCCATGTTGCTCATACCCTCGTTCAACACGCCTTCGACGTTGCTCACGATGTGCATGACATGGCTGTAGCGCTCGATCACAAAGGCTTCGGTAACCTTGACCGAACCGATCTGGGCGATGCGGCCAATGTCGTTGCGCGCCAAGTCAATCAGCATCACATGCTCGGCCCGCTCTTTGGGGTCGTTGATCAGTTCCAACTCAGCGGCCTTGTCCTTTTCGGGCGTCGCCCCCCGTGGGCGTGTGCCTGCCAACGGGCGGATGATGACTTTGGCGCCCTCTTCGGTTTGTTCCTGGCGTACCAAAATTTCGGGGCTGGCACCGACCACATGGAAGTCGCCGAAGTTGTAGAAATACATGTAAGGGCTGGGGTTGAGCGAACGCAGCGCCCGGTACAAGGACAGCGGGCTTTCGGTGTAGCGTTTCTTGATGCGTTGCCCCACCTGCACCTGCATGAAGTCGCCACCCGCGATCAGTTCCTTGGCTTTTTCTACTGCAGCGATGTAATCGGCCTTTGCAAAGTCCCGCTCGGCCGGGTAAGACTGGGTGGGTTTGACGACCGGGGCGCTCACCGAGTACTTGAGCTGTTCTTTCAGATCGCGCAGGCGTTTTTTGGCTGCCACATAGGCCTCGGGCGTGGCGGGGTCGGCGTACACAATCAGGTAAAGCTTGCCCGACAGGTTGTCAATAACAGCCAACTCTTCGCACTGCAGCAGCAAGATGTCGGGTGTGCCCAAGGTATCGGGCGGGCAGGATTTTTCGAGTTTTTTCTCGATGTAACGCACAGCGTCGTAGCCAAAATAGCCCGCCAAACCACCACAAAAACGTGGCAATCCCGGGCGCAAGGCCACTTTGAAACGCTTTTGGTATTGCTCGATGAAGTCGAGTGGGTTGCCCGCGGTGGTCTCGATCACCGTCCCGTCGCGCACCACTTCGGTCTTGGCTTCAGCGCCGAAACCGCTGGCGCGCAACAAGGTGCGTGCGGGCAGGCCGATGAAACTGTAGCGCCCAAAACGTTCGCCACCCACGACCGATTCAAGTAAAAAGCTGTATTTGCCATTGTCCTTGGTGTGGGCCAGCTTCAGGTAAAGCGACAAGGGGGTTTCCAGGTCCGCAAAGGCTTCCAGCATGAGAGGAATGCGGTTGTAGCCTTGGCTGGCCAGGCTTCTGAATTCAAGTTCGGTGATCACAGGCTAGCGCCTCCTCAGCGCTCAGCGACCTCGTGCGAGGTGCTTTTCATTCATCCAAGTGCCCGGTCATGGTGCGCATGAAGCCGGGCGCGGGTGGCGGGCAAGCCGCACAGTCGATGGGGTCAGGCTGGCCGACGCCAGGGCCAGGCTCCCCGGCCTTCCGCAGGGGAATGGCTCGGCAGGCTGGCTGCGCTGGAGTGGATGTGGATGATGAACATGATTTGTCGAGTGTAGCAAAGCCAAGCTGTTGGTTTTAACAGGATATACATCCTTCTGGGCCTCACATCATTGGTCGAGGGTGTACAGGCACTTTGGCAGGTCGGCCAGCGTGTCCAACCAGGCAGCCGCAGGCGTGTCTTGCACCCGCTGACCGTGGTTGTAGCCGTACGTGACCAGCACCACCGGACATCCCGCAGCGTGGGCGGCCTGCGCATCGTTGCTGGAATCCCCCACCATCAAGGTACGTGCGGCGTTGGTACCCAGTGCCTCACAGGTTTTGAGCAAGGGCAGGGGATCGGGTTTTTTGCGCTCGAAACTGTCGCCACCAAACACGGGGCCAAAGAAGTGTGTCAGTGACTTTTCTTTCAGCAAGGCCGTTGCAAATCCCAAGGGCTTGTTGGTCAGGCAGGCCATGGGCATGCCCTGTGCGGCCAAAGCCTCCAATGCGTCCCGAGCGCCGGGGTAGACATCGGCAAACTGGCCATTGATGTCCAGATAGTGGTGCTGGTAGCGCTGCCATGCGCGGCCGAACAGGGCGTCCACCGACAGGGCCGGGCAAGCCTGGCCCACGCCTTTGACCTCGGGTCGGTTGATTTGATGCGCCAGCAAGGTGCGGATCAGGTGCTCGGAGCCTTTGCCAATGGTTTGTGCGATGAGCGCGTCAGGCATCGGCGGCAAGTCCAGATCGGCCATGGTGCGGTGCAATGCCACCTGAAAATCACCCAAGGTGTGTACCAGGGTGCCGTCCAGGTCAAAAATGACCGCGTCAATCTGCTTCAGTTCTTGCATAGGGACTGACCTCGCTTCAGGACAAAGCGACGCGCATCTGGTCGATCACGGCTTTGTAATCCGGTTTGCCAAAAATGGCACTGCCCGCCACAAAGGTGTCTGCCCCGGCATCGGCCACACGGCGAATGTTGTCGGCCTTGATGCCCCCATCCACTTCTAGGCGAATGTCGCGGCCGCTGCGCTCGATCCACTGACGCGCCAGCTCCACCTTGCGCAAGGCCGAATCGATGAAGCTTTGGCCACCAAAGCCCGGGTTGACGCTCATGATAAGGATCAGGTCGATTTCGTCGATGGTCCACTCCAGCACGTCCAAAGGCTCGGCCGGGTTGAACACCAGACCGGCCTTGACGCCCTTGGACTTGATGGCCTGGATGCTGCGGTGCACATGGGCGCTGGCATCCGGGTGAAAGCTGATGAGGTCGGCACCCGCCTCGGCAAAAGAAGCGGCCAGTGCGTCGACAGGCGAAATCATCAAGTGCACATCGATCGGCACTGCTACGCCAGCAGCCGTTTTGGCATGCGGCTTGAGCGCTTGGCAAATCATGGGGCCGAAGGTGAGGTTGGGCACGTAATGGTTGTCCATCACGTCGAAATGGATCCAGTCGGCACCGGCGTCGATGACGCTTTTGACTTCTGCACCCAGACATGAAAAATCAGCCGAGAGAATGGAAGGGGCAATTTTGTAGCGACTTGTCATGCTCGAATTGTCGCAGTTAACATGCACGCATGTCTGCTCACCAAGTTCATATTGATGTGTTGCCCCAGTACGTGGCCGACCAAAGCAACCCCTTGCAGGATGTTTATGCTTTTACATACACCGTGACGGTGACCAACACAGGCAAGACCCCGGTACAGCTGATATCCCGGCACTGGATCATCCAGGACGAAAAGGGCCATATCGACGAGGTCAAGGGTTTGGGGGTGGTAGGGCAACAACCGCTGCTGCGACCCGGTGAGGCTTTCCAGTACACCAGCGGCTGCCGTTTGCGTGCTGCCAGCGGCACCATGCACGGCAGCTATTTTTTTGTCTCTGAAGATGACCAACGTTTTGATGCACCCATTGCCAAGTTTGTGCTGGATGCCTCGGGCAGCTCATCCGCCGGACGCACGCTGCATTGATCCTGTCTCGATCCTGCCGCTTGCCTTGCGGTTAAGCTCTGTGCCATGGGTGAATTTGACCTGATTGAACGCTTTTTCAAGCGCCCACCACGCCAAGCCAACGTTGGCGTGGGTGATGATTGTGCGGTTTGGACCCCGCGCGAGGGCCATCAGTTGGCCTTGTCAGCCGACATGCTGGTCGAAGGCCGCCATTTTTTGAGCACGGTCAACCCCGTTCATTTGGGCCACAAGTCACTGGCCGTTAACTTGAGCGACTTGGCTGCGTGTGGTGCGACACCCCAGGCTTTTTTGCTGTCCCTTTCATTGCCACGGGTTGACGAAGATTGGCTGTCCAGCTTTACCCAAGGATTGTTTGATCTGGCAGATGCCCATGCTTGCGAACTGATTGGCGGAGACACCACCCAGGGTCCGCTGAACATCGCCATCACGGTCATGGGCGATGTGCCGCATGGGCAAGTGATTTTGCGTAGCCATGCCCAAGTGGATGACGATGTGTATGTCAGTGGATTTTTAGGCGATGCACGTTTGGCCCTCGAAGCTTTTCGTGGCGCAATCAGCCTGCACGAATCGGTTTTTTTGGCTGCCCGTCATCGATTGGAATGCCCGGTTCCTCGCGTAGCGCTTGGCCAAGCCTTGCGTGGCCTGGCCACCGCCATGGCCGACATCAGCGACGGTTTGGTTGGCGACTTGGGACACATCCTCCGATCAAGCCATGTAGGGGCCGAGATCGATGTGTCCCTTGCCAGGCGTCTGATGGCAACCAACGCACTGTGGCACTGCCCTGAAGATCTCGCCCTCAATTGTGTTTTTTCAGGTGGTGACGATTACGAGCTGGTTTTTACGGCCCCGCCTTCAAAAGCACGAGAAGTGCAGCTTGCCGCCGAGATGACGGGCACGCGTGTCACGCGCATCGGACGCATCACCGCAGAACGTGGTTTGATTTTGCGCGACGCGAACGGTCTAGCGGTCACCCGCGCGCTGTTTTCTTTTGACCACTTTGCCTGATGAGTGCCGTCTTGACCCATTCACCGCATCCTCCCGTGCGTGCCAATGCAGCCTTCATGCTGTCGCACCCTGCACACGCGATCGCCCTGGGTTTCGGCTCAGGACTCTCGCCCAAAGCACCCGGCACAGTGGGCAGTTTGTGGGGATGGGCGTCCTGGCTGCTGATTCAACAACAGTTCAGCATTTCAAGCCAAGCTTTGATCATTGCGTGTGCTGTCCTTATGGGTTGGTGGGCTTGCACCGTGACCGCCCGTCGCATGGGCATCAGTGACCCCGGCGCCATTGTCTGGGACGAAATCGTGGCCATGTGGCTTATCCTTTTTATGCTCGCCCCCAGTGGTTTTGCCACTCAATTGGCCGCCTTTGTGTTGTTCCGTTTTTTTGATGCGGTCAAACCAGGTCCTGTCGCTTGGGCCGATCGATTGTTCAAAGGTTTTGGCTGGCGCGGTGGCTGGGGCATCCTTTGGGACGACCTGGTCGCCGCTTTTTGCACCCTGCTGGTGATTGCTTTGTGGAGGATCTGGTGATGCAAAAATTGGTTGAGCTTGTTGCCCTGCAACTGACTGCGCGGCAATGGATGTTGGCAACAGCCGAGAGTTGCACGGGTGGGCTGATTTCGGCTGAATGTACCGATTTGTCTGGTTCAAGTGCTTGGTTTGACCGTGGGTTTGTGTCCTATTCCAACGAAGCGAAAGCGCACATGTTGGGTGTCTCGCCTGAGTTGATTCAGTTGAACGGCGCTGTCAGCGAACCCGTCGCACTGGCCATGGCCCTGGGCGCTGTGTACCGCTCCAAAGCTGCAGCTGCTGTGGCTGTGACGGGTGTTGCAGGACCAACGGGAGGCAGCCCAGGTAAACCAGTGGGCTCCGTTTGGATTGCTTGGTGTATTGGCGGTAAAACGTCTGCCGAACTCAAGTACTTTGATGGCGATCGCCAGTCCATCAGAAGGCAAACTGTCGAGGCAGCCCTGCAAGGTTTGCTTGAAAGACTGAGCGTGTGAGCGCGCACCCATTGCTGTGGTTGGAATGCTTGGTCATTTAGAGGCCATCGGCATAGGGGGGCCGCAATTATTGCAGCCACCCCTGCCACACCACCGGGCATGCGGGTCCGCACCCGGCGGTTCGAGAGCTTGAGGTCATGACAGCCTTGGCACTCCCAACCTATCAAAGTACG
>NZ_NESJ01000035.1 GCF_003063645.1 Limnohabitans sp. 2KL-51 | reverse complement strand
TGGTGTCTTGGCCGGTGTCGCTGGCAGCATCCATGCGGATGGTGCTGAAGCTGCTGTTGTTGCGGTCGCCGCCGCCGCCGCTGCCGTTCGAGCCCGTAGCGTTGGCGGTGTTGCCGTTGGTGTCGCGCGCGCTGGCCGAGATGGTGCCGGTGGCCACAGGGCCCGTGGGGGTGAGGCTCCAGGCGCCGGTGGCGCTCACGGTGGTGCTGCCGATGATGTTGTTGTTGACATCACGCACCGTGACCACCGCGCCGGGCTCGCCCGTGCCGGTGATGGCGCCAGCTGTGCCGCCCTGGCCGGGGGATGTGATGCCCACGTAGGTGCTGGTGTCGCCGGTGTTGTTATTGTTACCGCCGTTGTTGTTGCCGTTGCCGCAGCCACAAGCCAAGCGCAGCGCCACCGCGTTGTTGGCGTCCGCCCCGTCTTGGTTGGCGTTGCCCGACGCATCCGTGAAGCGCTGGCTGTCCACATACACCGCCGCGTTGGTGACGCCCGCATCGGGCACAAAGATGGCGCTGTAGCTGCTGCCCGAGCCTTGCCACTGCGTGAGCCGCCCGCCCACAACGGTGACGTCGCCCAGGGTGAAGGTGGTGCTGGCCTCGCTGAGCGTGAAGGTGATCAGCGCGCTTTCTGTGGCCCCCAGCAGCGACTTGCTGCTGGTGATGGCGATGGTGGGGGGCGTGGTGTCCACCGTGGTGTTGCGGTCCCCGCCGCCAGAGGGTGGGCAGCCGCAGGGGTCGGCCGCAGCCGAGGTGACGCCGCAGCCCATGCTCAGCGAGACCACGTTGTTGCTCTCGCCGCCGTCCTTGTTGGCCAGGCCCGTGGCGTCGGTGAAGCGGTCGCTGTCGATGAAGACCGCAGCGCTGGTGGCACCCGCCGTGGGCGTGAAGGTGGCGGTGTAGGTCTTGCCCGAGCCTTGCCAGTTGGACAGGCCCCCGCCGATGACGGTGACGTCGTCGCGCGTGAAGGTGGTGCTGGCCTCGCTGAGCGTGAAGGTCAGCGTGGCCGTCTGGCCAGTGGCCAGGTCGTAGCTGTTGCTGGTGACGATGACGGTGGGCGGGGTGGTGTCGGCCGCTGCTGTGGTGGTCGTGGCGGTCGTTGTCGTGGCGGTCGTTGTGGTGTTGTTGTTGCTCTCAGCTGCGGGCGGCTGGGGTGTCTGGGGCGCTGGCACCACGGGCGCCGGCGTCTGCGGCACGGCCGCCTCATTGGTCACAGCCACAACGGGCGTGTTGCTGCCCACCGTGTTGTACACCCCTTGCGCGTTGCTGAAGGTGTTGGCCAAGACCTTCACGGTGGCGCTTGGCGTGGATGGAGAAATCACAACCCCCGGCTGCGTGGCGGTCAGGGTGGCGGTGTAGCGATCGCCACTGCCTTGGAAGTTGCTCAGCGTGCCGCCGGTGACGGTGACGTCGCCCTGGGTGAAGTTGGTGCTGGGCTGGCTGAGCACGAATTCGAGGGTGGTGCTCTGGCCCACGGCCAAGCTGGACTGGGCGCTGGTGATCATCACCGTGGGCGCCAGGGTCGCTGTGACGTTGGTGTTGCTGACGTTGCTGGTCGTGTTGCTGACGTTGCTGGATGCGCTGGCGACTTCGGTGTTGGCCGTCGGGCTGTTGTTGACAGTGGGGCTGGTGTTGGTGGCCGTGCCAATGCGCATGGACACCGTATTGTTGCTGTCTTGCCCATCCTGGTTCACCACCCCGGAGGCGTTAGAAAAGCGCTGGCTGTCCACAAAGACGGCTGCGCTGCCCGCGCCTGCGGAGGGCGTGAAGATGGCGCTGTAGTTGCTGCCGCTGCCTTGCCAGTTGCTCAGGGTGCCACCGATCACCGTGACGTCCTCGCGCGAGAAATTGGTGCTCGCCTGGCTCAGGGAGAAACTGATCAAAGCTGTTTCATTGAGTTGCAGTTCAGTGCGGCTGGTGGTGATGGCGATGGTGGGCATGGTGGTCGAGGTGTTGTTCGAGGAAATAGCGGTGGCCGTGGGCGTTGCGGTGGGCGTGGCTGTGTCGCTGGAAGTGTTGCTGGAGGTGTTGCTGGAGAAGTTGGTGTCAACAGGCGCTAGAGGCACCACAGCCCCTGTTCTCCACAAAGGATTGGTGCCGCCAGTCAGGGGGGAGAAGTGATCGAAGATCTGGTCGCGGTGGCGCGATGAGTGGCCCACTGCCGGGCAACTGGGACAGTCGGATTTGGCCGCTCAATATGTTTTGCAAAACAGCCTGCGCATCACTTGGCTTGAGCACATCCACCAGGACTTGGGCTGCAAGCAGCTCCGGGCCCTTCAATGACAAAGGTTCGTCCTTGTATTCGCCTAACTGAAGAAGATAAGAGTCCATGTCTGTGGTCAAGTTCTGTAGATTCAGTGCATGGCGCCCTCACGCGCAGGTTCAACCGTCTGCGTGAGAACCCTGGCACCGGTGTGCAGAGGTGCCAAAGGACTCCTTGAATTTGCTTGGATTTATAGATTTGCCATTTATCCACTCAAACCTTTTCCAAATCCTCAATACATATGAAAAATCAAAGAGTTGGCGCTGATTCTGTTCTTGTGAAATTTGTTGATTTGATTTGAAGATACTGATAGTGCGCGCACGAACAAACCCCCAATTGGGGTAAACCGCAGATGGAACTGTAAAAAATTTCTACATTGACAATTTGACGGATTGATAAAACCAAATTGAATGATTTGTATGTTTTTATTGAAGATATTCAGAGTCGCGATCGAGGCGGTCTGTTGAAGGAGACCAACCCTGTGGGCGATGGTGTGGGGTGGTGGTGCACAACCCATCGCCCACGGGGTGGGCTCCTACGAAGGCAGGGTGTCTCTTTGTAGGAGCGCACCCCTGTGCGCGATGGTTTTGGGGGCGTGTGCCACGCCTATCGCCCACGGGGTGGGCTCCTACGAAGGCAGGGTGTCTCGTTGTGGGAGCGCACCCTGTACGCGATGGTTTTGGGGGCGTGTGCCACGCCTATCGCCCACGGGGTGGGCTCCTACGAAGACAGGGTGTCTCGTTGTGGGAGCGCACCCCTGTGCGCGATGCTTTTGGGGGCGTGTGTCACGCCTATCGCCCACGGGGGTGGGCTCCCACAAATTCAGGGGACTATCGCCCACGGGGTGGGCTCCTACGAATACCGGGCATTGCGTTGTAGGAGCGCACCCTGTGCGCGATGGTTTTGAAGGCGTGTGCCACGCCTATCGCCCACGGGGTGGGCTCCTACGAAGGCAGGGCATTGCGTTGTAGGAGCGCACCCTGTGCGCGATGGTTTTGAAGGCGTGTGCCACGCCTATTGCCCACGGGGTGGGCTCCTACGAAGGCAGGGCATTGCGTTGTAGGAGCGCACTCCTGTGCGCGATGGTTTTGAGCGCGTGTGCCACGCCTATCGCCCACGGGGTGGGCTCCTACGAAGACAGGGTGTCTCTTTGTAGGAGCCCACCCCTGTGGGCGATGGTGTGAGGTGGTGGTGCACAAACCATCGCCCACGGGGTGGGCTCCTGCGTTTTTATGACAAGGTCACGTTTTGCAGGTGCTGGTCCACCATCACTTGCAGGCTGTTGTCAGCGCTGTAGTTGTAGGTGTTGAACGTCACGCCATCTTGTTGCACCGTGCCTGTGGCCAGCCATTGGCCGGGGGCCTCTTCGCCGAGCACGTTGCTCAGGTTCAGGGTGTCGTTGCCGTCACCCTTGACCTGGACCACATGCTTGCCCGAAGCATCAACGGGCGCTCGCAGCACATCGCTGGCCTTGAGCTGCAAGTGGTTGGCGACAGAACTGCCATCCGTCTGCATAGGGCCCGTGAGGTCGTAGCTCTGAGGCTGGACACTGACATTGGCTTCGGCACCTTTGGCCAACCACACGTCCACCAGATCGGCTTGTGTGCCGTCTTGCTTGGTGTAACTCGACACCAGTCCGAACAAGTTGCCGTTGTTCTCGGTGGTCGAAGCTTGGGCGTTCAGGTTCAGCGAGACGATGCCAAAGTCGGCCAAGGTCTTGAGTTCACCCGCATCGGTGACAGCATTGCCGTTGGCATCCAACCACAAGCGCAACTCAGCGAACTTCGAATCGCTTGCGGTGATCAAGCCATCGCGGTTGCTGTCCAGCGTGGCCAAGGCGGCAAAGCCATCGCTTGGCTTGGTGCCGTCGGGCGTGACAAAAGCTTCGCCCAGCAACTCTGCACCGCTGTTGATCAAACCATCGCCGTTCAGGTCCATGACCAGCAAACCATCGGCGCCAGAGGCCCAAGCGGTGCTGTCGGTTTTGCCGTCACCGTCGATGTCAAACGACACCGGGTTTTCAAGGCCCGTGGTTTGCACGCCATCGCCATTCAAGTCCAGCACCAGCGGTGTCACAGCACCAGCAGCCACCGAGACGGTGCCCGTGGCGGTGGTGACATACAGATCGATCTTGCCGTTCTTGTCCAAGTCAAAGGTCCTGACTGCGCGGCCGTTGAGTGTGGTGGTGCCCTCGGTGTAGGTGCTCAACGATCCCACCGAAATGCGCACCACATCGTTGGAGTCGCCCAAGATGGTCAACACGCCCGAATCGGTCACGGCGTTGATGCCTGCCAGGTTCACCTTGATGGTGCTGCTGTAGTTGTCGCCCGAACGGGCTTCGTTCAAGCCCATCTCACCGGCATAAGGCAACAAGTCAAAAATTTCAAAACCCTTCAAGTTGCTTTGCGCATATGCGTTTTGCAAGTCCAATGCCGCGGTGCCGCCCGTCAGCTTCAAAGTGTCGGTGCCCGTGCCGCCGTCAAACACAGCGTTGTTGCGGGTGAACCCGTCAAACGTCACGCCCAGCGTGTCCTGGTGCAGGTAAGTGACGTTGACCTGGTCAATGATCACCGTGTCGTTGCCGGCACCGGCATAGAGCTTTTCGCCGCCCACGGTGCCCTGGTAGAACGTGTCGCCCACCGAGTCCATGACGTCGTCGCCCGAGGTGCCCGAGAAGGTTGCCGAACCCCACGCAGTGCGCTGGAAATACTCGACTTTGTAAACGCCCGCAGTCGCGTCGTAAGCCAAGGCCTTCGAAGCGCCCAAGCCTGTGACTGTGCCAGCGCTGTTCGAGAAAGCGCCATCGGCCACGCTGACTTGCATGCTGCCTGCACCCGTGGCATTGGCGGTCACGGTCATCACCCAGGTCTTGCTGTCGATCTGGGTCAAAGCGCCTTTGGTGCCACCGGTCACGGTCACATCGGCCGCATCAAAGCCCGTCACGGCCTGGTCAAACGCAAAGGTGTAGTTGACCGCTGTGCCGGTGCCCACCACGCTGGCGGTGGCATCGTCGCTGATGGTCAGTTTGGGCGTAGCGCCTGCCGTGGGGTTGACCGCATAGCTGCTGGATGTGACAACCACAGAGTTGTCGGCGTTCAAGATTTTGGCGGTGTACACCTCGCCTGCGGCCGCGATGGCGGTGTCGGCAATGGTCCATTGCGTGCCATTGACGGTCGCAAAGCCCATGCTGGTGGTGCCACTGAAGACCTCCAGTTTCTGACCGGTCGCCAGTGGGCTCGCCAAAGTGCCCTGCACCACACCCGTGGTGTAGCGGGTGGTCCCGCCATTGGCCACATCGACGGTTTCTTGCACACCGCTCAGCGTGAACTTGATGTTGTCCATGTAAAAGTTATCGCTTTGCATCGACGTCAAGATCACGCCCAAGTCGTTCAAGTGGCTGGCACCGCTGACATTCATAGAGAATTTCTTGGGCGCCATCTGGGTGCCGCCAAAGCCCCCACTGCTGACCAGGGTGACACCATTGCTGGTGTCTGTTCCCGCCAGGTTCACATCGGTGTAGACAGATTGCGAGCTTTGGTTCAGATCCCAGTAATCAAATTCGACCTTGGTCAAATTGCCTTGCGACTGGAAAATTTGGAACACGCCCGACTGGTCGCTGGGCGACAGGTACACACCGTTCACATGCAAGGCGCGGCCCTGGCCATTGAGACCCGAGCCCACATCACCCAACATGTAGTTGCCCGGTGCCGTGGTGCCGGACCAATGGAACTCCATGCCGCTGTCGGTGATGAACGTGCGCATCGGCAAATTGGCATATTGGTTCAAGCCATCAAAGGTCTCGGTCATCACCTTGGATGCGGTGGTGCCCGAGGCTTGCAAGCTGGTGATCATCACTCCATTGGTATTGGCAGCGCTGCCAGAACCACTGCCCGAACCACCGCCAGTTGCACCCGTACCGCCCGTGCCACTGCCAGCACCACCGCTGACGCCCGCGGATTGGGCGCTCGAGGCCGCGTCCGCGTCGATCAACACCTGTGCTTGCGTGGTGCTGTGGTCGTACACACGGTAGGTGCTGGTGACGCTGTTGACCGTCAAACTGGTGGTGCCCTTGTAATCCCACTGACCAGCCAAACCGGTGTTGCCCAACAGGGCGTTGGTGGTGACGCCGTCGGTGGCCAGGTTGGCCAGCACCACTTGGTCGGTATTGGTGGCGTTGACCACAAACTGAACCTTGCCAGTGCTGCTGGTTGAGCCCGCAGCACTGGTGCTGCCGTGAGCCGTTTGGGTGGTGGTGGCAAAGCTGTAAGCCGCCATGGTGCTGGCGTTGCTACCGCCCAAAGACAGCACATCGTTGGCCGTCAAAGTTAGGCTCGATTGGCCTTGCAACTCGAAAACCTCGACTTGCTGGATGGACTTGACGGTCTGGTTGGCGGTCAAGGACATCAAGTCCAGCGAGGTGCCCGCTGCCAGCTTGAGCGTGTCCACACCTGCGCCCCCATTGATGAGGCCGCCGCCCGTCCCAAGCACCGACTGCAAAGCCGTGGTGCCCACGGTGATGGTGTCATTGCCCGCCAGGGTGTCCAAGACACCACTGCTGTAGCTCACAGCGTCTGGGTTGGGGGTCACACCCCCCGAGCCCAGGTTGCTGTCGGTGGCCTGCACCTCCTGGAACACCACATTGTCCAGTGCAAAGGCGCTGTTCGCGTCTGAGGACAGCTTGTAGGTTTGCAAGCTCACGGTGATCTCACCATCGGTGGGTGCCACGTAGTCCACCGTCACATGGCCAGCGCTGTAAGTATTGGTGGTCATGACCCGCACACCGTTGATGAAGAGCTCGATGCCGTTACGCTCACCGCTGCCGAACATCATGGCGTTGTTGTAGTAATCAAAGCTGAACTGGTAAGTCTTGCCCTTGACCACATCGACCTCGGTGGCGTAGATCGAGTTTTCTGTGCGACCGTGACTGACATAAATGCTGCTGACCAAACTGTTGAGTGAGCCGCCGCTGGCGTCGGTATGTCCGGCCAAAATTTTGCCGCTCGACAAGCCGAGGAAAGCTTTGAAGCCCGTGGTGGCAATGTTGGCCGATGTGCCGACGAACACATTTTCAGACCAAGTGCCATAAGTCCAGGCGTTGTCATTGTTGGCCACCAAAGCACCTGCCGTGCCCGTGATGTTGGTGGGCTCGTCGATCACGTTCACGGCGCGCAGGCCAGCGACCCAAAGCCAATCTACCGTAGAACGGTTTGTTGCCAGGGGCACATGCGAGCCCCAGTCGCCTGGGCCATAACCACCGAAGCCTGAACCGCCAGCGGCATAACCCGCGGTGCCCAACTCAAAGTCGCCATTGGTCACGCCCGAGGCTGTGGTGCCGACTTGCCACAAATTAGAAGCCTGGCTGAGGTTGCCCTGTGGGTCCAAGGCTTTGGCCACAAAGCTGTTAGAGGCCACATCCAGATTCAGGCCCGATACCGTCCAGTTGCCACTGCTGTCGGCCGTGGCGGTGCCTACCAAATGGCCCAAGCTGTTGCTGTACAGGTACACCTTGACCCCCGGCATGCTGGTGCCCGACACGCTGTCAATGGCTTGGGTGGTGGTGCCTTGGTGGGCAATGGCGGCATTGGCCGCATCCTTCACCCCGGTGATCACCGGGGGTGCTTCTGTCAGGTCCGCATTGACCGGCTGGTAAGCCGTGGTGCTGGTGCCCGAGGCCGAGACGATGTTGGCGCTGTACACCCAGCTGGCGTTGTAGCCTGCGGTGTCGGTGATCTCCCAGGCCGTTCCTGCAGCGTTGACTGTCGCGTTGCCAATCAAGGTGCCGTTGGCATAGACCTTGACCACATCGCCTGCGGCCAGTGGCGTGGCCACGGTGCCCGAGATCAAACGCCCGGCCGAGGTGTCGTTGGTGATCCAGTTGCTGTTGATGGTGGCATCGGCCGTGACGCCGCTGTCCTTGGTCATGCTGCTGAAAGCGATGTCGTTGCTGCGCACGGTGGGAGTGATGGTCGTCAGCACCTGCGCTTGTGTGGTGCTGTGGTTGTAGACCTTGTACGTCACGCCGCCCACAACAGCGGTGCCCATGTCGTCCCACTGACCAGCCAGGCCCGTGTTGCCTTCCACACCGTTGGTGGTCACGCCGTCTTTCATCAAGGGGTCCAGCACCAGCGTGTCGCTGGCTGTGCCGGTGATGACCATCTGCACCTTGCCCGTGCTGCTGGCCGAAGCCGTGCCGCCGGTGGTGCTGGTGAAGGTGTAGCCCGCCATGGTGCTGGCGTTGCTGCCGCCCAAGCTGAGCACATCGTTGGCCGACAAGGTCAGGCTCGATGTGCCCTGCATCTGGAAGATTTCCACTTCCTGGATGGGCTTCACCGTCTGGTTGCTGGTCAGGGTTTCCAGGTTGAGCGTGGTGCCAGCGGCCAGCTTGAGCGTGTCCACACCCGCGCCGCCGTCAACCATGCCGCCTGCAGCCAGTATGGCTTGCAGGCCGGTGCTGGTGGTGGTGATGGTGTCGTTGCTGCCCAGGGCGTCCAGAGCGCCTGCGGTGTAGCTCAGGTTGTCGGTGTTGGCAGTCGCACCCGCGAGCGAAGCGGCAGCCACCAAGGTGTTGGCATTGGCTGGTACGGCTTCACCAACGTGTAAATTGTCCAAGATGTAGTTGCCGTCGGCACCGGTATAGGCGGCGCCTCGCCCATAAGCGTTGACTTTGAAGTCGACCAAACCGGACACTGTTGGTGTGAAAGTGGCTACAAAATGACCTGCCTCAACCACAGAAGATGACGTGCTGTTCACAAATTTGATCACTTGCGTGCCGATGACGGCTTCTAGCAGCGCCAGGTCATCGATGTAATCGAAGGTGAACTCATAGGTTTTGCCTGCTTGCAACATCACCTGGTTGGCCCAGACGGTGCTGGCGTTGGTGGCATACACACCACCGAACAACACATTGCCTGTCATGGTGCTATCTGGATTGGGCCAACCTGAGCTTGCGTTGCCATAGTCGGTTGCCCAGTTGATGGCGCTCATGCCAGTTACAGCCGTCGCAACCCCAGATTTGGCCAAGGTCGTGGCGAGATCAAAGTCATAATTTTGGAAGCTGCTGTTGACCGCATAGCCTTCACTCGAACTAAGCCAGAAGGCATTGTTGGCTGGGTTGGCGTCAGTACCCGTGCGCAAGGGTTCGGTGGTGGTGAAGCCTGTCTCACCCGCAGAAAAATCACCATTGGTCACCAGGTTGGCTCCAGGCGCTTTCACGGTCCAAAGGTTGGATGTCAGGCTTTGGTTGCCTTGTGGATCGAGCTGCACTGCTGCAAAGGTGTTGCTGCCACCAAACGTGCCCGTCAGCGACGTGACCGACCAGTTGCCCGAGCTGTCGACCACCGCCGAGCCCACCAAGGTGGTGGTGGTGTTGTCGTACAGGTAAATGGTGTCCCCCGCCACGCCCGTGCCCTTCACAGAGCTCAGCGCTTTGGTGGTCGTGCCGTTGTTGGCAATGGTGGTGGTGCTGGCCGTGTCGAACACCCCGGTGATCACCGGTGGTGCTTCTGTCAGGTCCGCATTGACCACCTGCGTGGCCAGTGGGCCGGTGGCGTTTTGGCTGTCCACCACTTGCGCGGTGTAGGTCCAGCCGGCGCTGTAGCCGCTGGTGTCGGTGATCTCCCAGGTCTTGCCGCCCGGGGCCACGGTGGCGGTGCCGATCAGGGTGCCATTGGCATAGACCTTGACCACATCGCCCGCGTCCAAAGGCGCGCTCAAGGTGCCCGAGAGCAATCGCCCGGCCGAGGTGTCGTTGGTGGTCCAGTTGCTGTTGATGTTGGACGTGGTGGTGACGCCGCTGTCCTTGGTCATGCTGCTGAAGGCCACGGTCTGGGTAGGCGGCAGCGTGTCGTAGGGGATGCTCTGCAGGTTGTTGGCCTGGTACACATCGGTGCCGGTGGCCGGGTTGGTGTACGTGTCTTTGTTGTTGTTGCCTGCCGCGTCCATGAACTTGCTGCTGGCAATGCGCACATAGCCGGTGCCGGCCGCATTGGCCGTGGGCGTGAAGGTGGCGGTGTAGACCAGCGGGTTGGTGCTGCTTTGCACCCAATTGCTGATCGTGCCGCCGTTGGCTTCGATGTCGGCCAGCGTGAAGTCGCTGCTCGCTTCGGTCAGGGTAAAGCTCACCTGTGTGCCTGCGCTGCCCACGGTGGTGGTCAGCCCATCGGTGCGGGCGATGGCCACTTGGGGTGGCGTCAGGTCGATGGTCATCAGGTGCGTGGCGCTGGCGCCTGCGCCGTACGCGGCCACGGCCGTGGTGTTGTTCAGCCCCACGATGGTGGCGCGGATGGTGTAGTTGCCCTCGAGCTCAGTTTTTGTGGTGTTGTTCCACGACCAGGTGGTGCCGCTGGGCGTGGCAAAGCCGGTGCTGACCACTTGGTTGGCGCTGTTGAGGATCTCCACCAACACGCGCTCGGTGGCGCCATTGAAGGCCGCAGGCAAGCCGCCCGAGTAGGTCAGCGTCTGGTCGTTGGTGATGAAGTCGGTGGCGCTGGTGCCTGCGTCGGTGCTGATGGCGCTGATGGTGATGGGCGAGATGGTGTTCACCGTCACGTCCACGTCCACCAGCACTTGGGCGCCGGTGGTGCTGTGGTCATAGACCTTGTAGACGTGGGCCACGCCGTCCACGGCCACATTGGCCGCGATGCTGAAGGTGCCCTTGTAGGCCCAGCTGCCCGCCAAATCGGTGTTGCCCAGCAAGCCGGCCGAGGCACCGTTGGTGCTGACCACGCCGTCGTTGGCCAGCACGCTCAGGTTGAGCACGTCGTTGAGTTGGCCGTTGACCACGAACTGCACCTTGCCGGTGCTGGTGGTGCTGCCGGTGCTGCCGGTACCTTGCGTGGTGCTGGTGAAGGTGTACGGGGCCATGGTGGTGGCATTGCTGCCGCCCAGGCTGAGCACGTTGTTGGCCGACATGGTCAGCTTGGAGGTGCCGCCTTGCAGGGTGATCATCTCCACCTGCTCGATGGGCCTGACGGTCTGGTTGCCGGTGGTGGACTCCAGGTTGAGCGTGGTGCCTGCGGCGAGCTTGAGGTTGTCGATGCCCGTGCCGCCGTTGATGATGCCGCCAGCTGCCAGCGTGGCTTGCAAGCTGGTGTTGCCCACGGTGATGGTGTCGTTGCTGCCCAGCGCGTCCAGAGCGCCTGCGGTGTAGCTCAGGGTGTCGGGGTTGGCGGTGGGGCCTGCGGTGCCAAAAGTGCTCACTGCTGCGCTTGCACCCGACTCTACGAAACTGATGTTGTCCAGCGCGTAGTCACCATATTGGTGTGAGTCCGTGCCTTTGCCTGTGAATTTAATCGTGATCGCTTTGGTGGCGGTGGCCGTATACGTTGCCGTCATCGTGCCCGTGGTGATTTCTGCGTCATTGTCTGGCACCAACGTGTAAGGCACCTCCATTCGCACACCATCCACGACCGCAGCCAATCGGCCGCCGCCATTGAGTTGACCGTTATTCCACGGATTACCAGACCAGAAAGAAGTCAAATAGTCGTAGCTGAAGGTGTAGGTCTTGCCTGCCTCGACATTCACTGTTGTTGAAAGAATGGTGTGCAAAGTCCCACCATTGCTCGTCCAAACATTACCTGTGAGCACTTGGTTGGACTCGCCGACCGTACCGGCCAATGACTCAAAGGTCCTGCCCACACGTTGGCGTGCTGTTGGGGTGTCGACCAAGTCCAAATAGTCTGTGTACCAGGACACTTGCCCGCTCGTGTTTGTCGCTGATCGCGTCAGCGTATCTGGTGCCCCCGTGTAAACGGGGTTGGTGATGTCGTCGTAGTTGATGAAGGTATTCGCTTTTGAACCCACCATCCCCTTGATGTCAGCGACGATGTAGTTATCGGACACGTCATAACTGACCCCGTTGGTCATCAAGGCACCAAAGAATGTGTAGCCTGTTGCTCCGTTTGAAAAATCACCGTTCGCCACGATGTTGGCATTGGGCAAGGAGACAGTCCACTGGTTAGACAAGCCACTCTGATTGCCCTGCGCATCCACCTGCTTGGCCGCAAAGGTGTTGCTGCCGCCAAACGTGCCCGTGAGCGACGTGACCGACCAGTTGCCCGTGCCGTCCACCACCGCTGAGCCCACCAAAGTCGTGTAGTTGTTGTCGTACAAGAAGATGGTGTTACCGGCCAGGCCCGTGCCCTTGACGCTGCTCAAGGCGTTGGTCGTTGTGCCGTTGTTGGCAATGGTCGTCGTGCTGCTGCTGGCCGTGTCAAACACGCCTGTGATGGCCGGTGCCGCTTCGGTCAAGTCCGTGTTGACCACCTGCGTAGCGGTGGTGCCGACGTTCCCCGCCGCGTCTGCCACTTTGGCCGTGTAGGTCCAGCTGGCGTTGCTGGCGTAGCCCGCCAGATCGGTGATCTCCCACGTCGTGCCACCCGGGGCCACCGTGGCGGTGCCAATCAAGGTGCCGCCCACGTACACATTGA
>NZ_NESJ01000034.1 GCF_003063645.1 Limnohabitans sp. 2KL-51 | reverse complement strand
TGGTGTCTTGGCCGGTGTCGCTGGCAGCATCCATGCGGATGGTGCTGAAGCTGCTGTTGTTGCGGTCGCCGCCGCCGCTGCCGTTCGAGCCCGTAGCGTTGGCGGTGTTGCCGTTGGTGTCGCGCGCGCTGGCCGAGATGGTGCCGGTGGCCACAGGGCCCGTGGGGGTGAGGCTCCAGGCGCCGGTGGCGCTCACGGTGGTGCTGCCGATGATGTTGTTGTTGACATCACGCACGGTGACCACAGCGCCGGGCTCGCCGGTGCCGGTGATGACGCCAGCCGTGCCGCCTTGGCCGGGGGAGGTGATGCCGACGTAGGTGCTGGTGTCGCCGGTGTTGTTGCCGTTGTTGTTGCCGTCGGTGGTGCAGTTGACCTTCATCGACAGGCCATTATTGGCGTCTGACCCATCTTCGTTCATGTTGCCATTGGCGTCGCTGAACCGCCCCGAGCTCACCACAACAGCCGCGCTGGTGGCGTTGGCTGTGGCGGTGAAGGTGGCGGTGTAGACCAGCGGGTTGGTGGTGCTCTTTTGGAAGTTGCTGAGCGTGCCACCCACGACGGTGATGTCTTCTTTGACAAAGTCGGTGCTGGCTTCGCTGAGGGTGAAGGTGAGCGTGGCGGTCTCGCCCACCAGCAACTGGGTCTTGCTGCTGGTGATGGCAATGGTGGGGGCGGTCAAGTCGAGCTCGCCATTGCGGTCACCATTGCTGCCCACGCCGTAGTCCTGCAGGGCGTTGGCCGTGGTACCGCCCGTGCCTGTGATGCGGGCATCCACGATGCTGTCACGGTCGGCCATGAGTTCGGCTGCGGGCACCGGGATGGTGAAGACGCCCTGGGCGTTGACCGTGCCCGTGAAGGGCTTGTCGTTGACGGTCAAGGTGACGGTGTCGCCTGCCGCGAATTTGCCCGTCACTTTGCCGGTGACGTTGATGTTGCCGCTGTTTTCTGCGGCGCTGATCAGGTTGTCCGGAGTGATGGGGTCCAGGAGCAAGGCGGTGGTCTTGCCGGCTGTGGCCTCGGTTTCGACTTGGTAGTCTTGGGCCGCTGTGGCGGTGTCGCCGCCCGTGCCGGTGACGCTGCCTTCGATCTTGGTGTCGGTGTCGGCTTTGAGGTCGGCCATGGGGACCACTTGGCTGAAGCTGCCATCGGCCAACACCCTGGGCTTGTAGGTTTTGTCGCCCAGCTTGAGTGTGACCTCGTCGCCCTCTTTGAATGCGCCCGTGACTTTGCCGGTGACGGTGTAGTTGGCAACACCGCCCTCGGCCATGGTGATGAGGTTGTCGCCGCTGATGGGGTCGATGACCAAAGCGGTCTTGACGTTGTTGACGGGCGCGGCAGTGGTTTTGTCGCGGTTGGCCAGGTAGGCAGCGCCACCGGCGGCCCCCAGACCCAATAAACCCAACAAGGGGCTGAAGGCCAAGACGCCCAATGCGGCTCCGGCACCGCTGACCTCTGCGCCACCCAAGGCCACGCTCACGGCCTGCGCACCATCGCCCAACATCGGAATCAGGCCCGAGGCCTTGGGGTCTTCGGGAATGTATTCGTAGAAGTTGCCGTTTTCTGCCTGGCCCACCACCGCGTTGTAGCCCTCGGGCATGACTTCGTAGTAGTCCTCGATGATCAGGGAGGGCTGTGTTTCGCCTTCAAAAGTGATCAGCAGATTTTTGCCTTGACGGCGGACCTTGACGAAGTCGGGTGCATTTTGGTGGTTGCGCTGCCCTTCCTGCAACTGGTATTTGGCACCGGCTTGCGCCTTGATGCGCACCGGCTGCCCACTGTCTCCTGCGCCTTGCCTGACATCGATGGTCTGGTTTTGTTCGTTGCCAGCTTTGACGATGACTTTGTAGGTTTTAGCCATGATGAGGACTTTTATTCAGTAAAGGTTGTGTGCGACAGCGCGTGGGGTTGTGGGGGCCGCTCAGCGGCGCTGGCCCGTCACCACCACCACCACCCGGCGGTTGGGCAAATTGCAGGCAATGCTGGCTGGCGTCGCTTTGCGGGCGCATGTGGTCACCACGGGTTCTCTGGAGCCGCGGCCCTCGGTGGTGATGCGCACATCCTGCAGGCCCCTGCCGACGATGTAATCGCGCACCGTTTGGGCACGCTCTTGCGCCAGTTTTTCATTGCGCTCTGGCTGACCCAAGGGGTCAGCATGGCCAATGACATGCAGGTGATCGATTTGGGCAAAATCGCCGCGCAAGCGCCCCATCAGTCGGTCTATGGCTTGAACGCCTGCACCTGTCATGGCTTGTTCATCGGAGCGGTCAAATGCAAACAAGGTGTCAGCGGGCAAGGTGATGCGCTCTGTGACGGGTGCAGGTGCGATGGCCGGTGCAACGCCCTCTTGGCAGACTTGTTCAGCCCTCGAGATGGTGTGCATCTGCTGACGCGTGCCGGCCAACTCTTGCACGGCTTGCACGGCTGCCACGGGTTGCAGCACAGGCTTGTCGGCACTTTGCTGCACACGCACGTAATGCGTCTGACCCGGTGTCAGTGACATGGCGGTGATGGTGTCTGGCAGGTCTTTGGGCTGAGTGCCCACCCGCATTTGACGCGCACCCAACTCGACAGGCCCGGTCTTGTAGCAAAGCGCACTCCAGGCACCCGGCTCCAGAGATGCGTGGTAGCGGCCATCCATGAAGATGCTGGTGGCTCCCGTCAGAGCGCTTTGCGCAGCACGGTAAAAGACCACCCGGCTTTGCGCCGCACTGACGCCACCCGGCACCTGGAATCCACCGCCCAATGAGTCTATTTTGGCAACGCTAAGTGGGGCTTTTTTGACCTCTTGCGGGGCGCTCACCTTGGTTTGTGCACAGCCTGTTAACAGGAGGAGGGCGACCGCAAATGCGGAAAAAACTGTGATTATTGATTTTTTCATGGATAAATCTCGGTTTTTTGTCGATAAAGCCAAATTAGTACGAAAAAAGTGGTTTCACTTTGCTCTAGAAATTAATGGTTTAATCAATTCAAACTGAAGGTATCTACTATTTCGACAACAACAAACCCCCAATTGGCATACCCCTCGAATAATTTGCAAGTATTTGTGTTTTTTTCTTCAAAAACATCACAAGTGCCATCACTGCCAGTTTGAAACATCGGTGCGGTAACTGTCTGACCAAGGCGTCGGTGGCCCACAGGAGAAATGGACCCCGGCTCGGAGGCCGGGGTGACATTTAAGAGGGCCCGGGATGACCTACTGTTTGTAGGAGTTCACCCCTGTGGGCGATGGTTTGATGTGGCGGTACGCGTGCAATCGCCCACAGGGTGGGCTCATACGAAGACAGGCGACCATCGCCCATGGGGTGGGGTGCTACAAGAAATAGTCGGTGGGGGTGATCAAGTCGGGGGCAATTCGCCGGCTTAAAGGCCATTAAGATGGGTGTTTGGTCCGATGCCCTAGCCCATGCAACGATTTTTGACATTCCGCCAATGGCCGCGATTGACCGCGCCTCTGGCCCGCACCGAAGTGGTGGCGGGTTTGACGGTGGCGCTGGTGATGATTCCCCAAGCAGTGGCCTATGCGGGCCTGGCAGGCATGCCGCTGGTCACCGGGCTTTACACCTGCTTGATCCCGGCGCTGTTGGCCGTGCTGTTTGGCAGCGCCAACCGCCTGTCAGTGGGGCCGGCTGCGCTTACGTGCGTGCTGATTGGTGCCTCGCTCACCGGCATGGCAGAACCCGGCTCTGCCGAATGGGTGGCTCTGGCGGTGTGGTTGTCGCTATTGTCAGGGGCCATTCAGTTGCTGCTGGGGCTGGGCCACTACGGTTGGTTGATCAATCTGGTCAGTGCCCCGGTGATGATGGGTTTCACCCAGGCTGCGTCTTTGCTCATCATGGCGTCGCAAGTGCCCGGTTTGCTCGGCGTCAAAGCCTGGAGCTGGGATGTCCAAAGCTGGCCAGTTTGGCTCAGCGGCTGGCCAGCGTGGTTTGGGCTGGGCAGTTTGGCGGTGTTGCTGCTGCTGCGCCACTTCAAGCCGCGTTGGCCCGGCATCATGATCGTGATGGGCGTGGCCTCGGCCGTGGCCTATGCCACCGATTACCAGGACCACGGCGCGGTGGTGGGTTTATTGCCCTCGGGTCTGCCGGATTTTTATTGGCCCCAATGGCCTGGGCTGGACATGATCAACCAGCTGTGGGTGCCTGCCTTGGTGATCGCGTTGGTGAGCTTTTTGGAGACGGCGTCCAGTGCCCGCATCGAATGCCGCCGCGACGGCAAGCGCTGGGATGACAGCACCGAGCTCTTCAGCCAAGGGCTGGCCAAGCTGGCCTCGGCTTTTTCGGGCAGCTTTGCCACGAGCACCTCGTTTTCACGTTCGGCCCTGATGCTGTATGCCGGTGCGCGTTCGGGTTGGGCGGTGGTGGCCTCGGTGGGCTTTGTGCTGCTGGCTTTGCTGATCCTCATGCCGGCGCTGCAATTTGTGCCGCGCTCGGTGATGTCGGCCGCCGTGATCGTGGCCGTGCTCAACCTGTTTCAGCCCCGCCAGTTTTTGGCCGTTTGGCGCGTGGGCCGCATCGAGACCATGACGGCGGGCATCACGTTTGCCATGACCTTGTTGACCGCGCCGCGCATTTACTGGGGGGTGATGACCGGGGTGCTGGTGGGCTTGAGCCACTTTTTGCACACCCGCTTGCACCCGCGCATCATCGAAGTGGGCCTGCACGCTGATGGCAGTCTGCGCGACCGCCACCTTTGGAAGTTGCCCCCGCTGGCACCGCACTTGTATGCGATGCGCTTGGACGCGGAGCTGGACTTTGCCGCCGCCAGCGATTTTGACCGCGCCATCACCGATCACCTGGCCAACCACCCCGATGTGCGGCATGTTTGCCTGTTTGCCCAGCCCATCAACCGGATCGACGTGACCGGTGTTGAAACCTTCGGTCAGTTGCACCGTCAGTTGGCCAGCCGGGGCATCAGCTTGCACATCAGTGGGATGAAGCTGCCGGTGGAGACCACTTTGCGCCGGGCAGGCGAGCTGACGGAGGGCCCGCACCTTTGGCTGTACCGGACCGATGCCGAAGCCCTGCTGGCCATTGCCCAACTGACCCCTTTACCGAACGATATTGCGGCAGCGGCCATCTGAGGGGTTTGGGGCCACCCGCCCGGCTGCGCCTGGGTGCGCCTGCAGCTGTCAGCGCGCAACCCACAAGGGCAAAGCCTGGTTGTTCTGGTTTTTCTCGCGCCTTGCGGTCTGCCCGCTCTCACGAACAGAATCGGGCCGCATCTGGCCCCAAACGGGCAGATTGGTGAAGCGCAGTTGGGTGGTTTTTTGGGGCCATTCACGCGCCACAAAGATTTCCATCTGATCAGGCAAACGCCAAATCGCTTGATACGGGCCGCTTTGTTCGCGGCCTGTCACGCTCTGGGGACGTCCAAAGCGGCCCTCGATGCGCAGCTTCACATCTTCCACATGCGCGTTGTCGGAAAACGTCATGAACACATAGTCCACCCGCGCCAGCCTTTGACCTTGTGGGGCGTAGCTGAATTTCATTTGAAGCAAGCCTGGCATCCAGTTGAGGGCTTCGTAGATGTCTTCCTGGAAGGCATCGTCCTCTCGCTGGGGCTTCAAGCCCTCGTCTCGGATGGCTTGACGCAACTCAGCTCGCGTGGCCGTGCTCAAGGTCACGCCAAACATTTGCAATCCGCCTTCGGCCTTCGCTTTGGGCTGGGGGGCGGCGGCCTCGGGAATCGGTGTCACCATCACGGCGGGGCCAGACGGCGCAGTGGAGACGGAGCGCCACCCGGTTTGCGCCCAAAGAGGCGTGACCCAGGCCAGCGCACAGCCCATGGCGCAGATCAGCGTGGCTTGATGCAGACGCTGAACCAGGTGTGTATTGCGAGAAAAGCGTGAAGCGGATTGCATGTGAGACCTGCCTTGAAGGTTGAGACGGTCTTTAAGTGTACCCACGGACTTTTAATTTGAAAACAAAAGGATCTAAAAATGATTGCAGGGCATCGGACTAAGCCAACGCCTTTTCGAACTCCGACAACCGCTTGTAGATCGAGCGCAGCTCGGTGATGTCGGTCCAGCGCTCGATCAGGTAGGAAAACGCATCGTTCACCTTGCCAAATGCATTGCCCACCTGCTGGATCACACCCAAGGTGATCACACCGGTGAACAAGGACGGCCCCATCAACAGGTACGGGAAAATCACCATCGTCTGGCTGTAAAAATTGCTCCACAGGTGAAAGTAAGCGTAGTGGTTGAACAGCCGGAAATTGTTCAACCGCACCCCCGTGAACAACTCGAGCACCGTGGGTAGATGCATGCGGCCGCGCTCGTCTTCGGCGTACACCAGGTCCTTGCGCAACGCCGCCTCGGTGCGCTGGTTGTTGTATTCCAGCCCGGGCAGGCGAATGCCCACAAACCACGAAATGGCGGTGCCGCCCAAAGCCGTGACCAGCGCCACCCAAAACAGCGAACCTTCAAACTGCAACAAGACAATGGCCATGCCCGTGGAAAGCGCCCACAGAATCGGGATGAACGACAGCAAAGTGAGCACCGCCCGAACCAAGCCCAGCCCCAAGTTTTCGGTCTGGCGGGCAAAGCGCATGCAGTCTTCCTGAATCCGCTGCGACGCACCCTCTACGCTGGTCTGGGTGCCCTGCCAGCGCGGCAAGTAATCTTCGGTCAAAGCCTGACGCCATCGAAAAGCGAAGTGAGAAGCCAGATACGTCTCGAGGCTGCGCAGCAACATGAAAGGAAAGGCGATCCATGCAAACTGCCACATGAAACCCCAGAACTTCTCCAGCCCCCCAGCCTGCTCGGGCTTTTGCAACAGGTCATAAAACTCGCCGTACCAGGCGTTGAGCTTGACGGTCTGCTGCACGGTGATGAACACCAGTGCCACCAATACCAACAAACCACCCCAGGCCCACAAGGCCCAGCGGCGAGAGAGAAAAAAACTGCGGAACATCCTGGAGCACCTTTATTTGGAAGACCTGAGCTTAGCGCTTTGCAGCTCACGGCGAACATGGGCGAAAGGATTCGCCAAAATTGCTATTGATACGATAATTGAAGCAAATTGCCTGATATGGTCAAAGAGCGAGCGCCATGGAAAAATCAACGCCCAAACGCGCATCATCAACACGCGGAGCCCTGTTCCAATGCCCAACAGCCGTTATGTTCTCAAAATTAAATTTTGAACACCCATAAAAAAGGTTCGCTTCCCCTATGTCTGCCTTCTTTTTGCATCGTTTTTTTATCCGCCTTGTCGCAGGTTTGATGTTGATTTGGACCCAGCCCGTTTTTGCTGCGGATTTGAAAGCACAAGGTTGGGGACTGCCCACAACGGTCGATGCGAATGGGATGGTGACCACGCTCAAAGGCACCGGGGATCAAGCAGGCCTTCAATTGGCCCTGAATGCAAACGATCTCGTCACGCCACCTGCTGACGGAACCTTGATCTACAAGGGCTCTTTTGGCTACTACTACACTGGTTTCATGGTGCAGCACGCAGATGGGCTGATTTCACTCCTCTACAGCACGTTTGAATGGGAAGGCACCGCCAACATTGAGGTTGGCCAACCCGTCAAAAAAGGAAAACTCTTGTCAACGATGCGTGCAGGTGGGCCGGCCCAATTTAAACGACTTTTGAATTGGGATGTTTATCAACTGCAAGCCGACGAATTTTTAGAATTGCAGAAAAAACTCAGCCATGCCCAGTTAAACAATTCGCAGATGGCGCACATTTCCGAGACGATCAAGTGGTTGCAAACGAGAAAACAAATCGACATCAAAAGAGCACTTGGAGTGGGCTCATTTGAACTGGGCAAGGATTTTGAGTTGAAAAAAGACGTCAACGCCTTCACCGTTCAACGCCTCCAAAACTCGATCTCGGTACCCATCAGTTGGGAGTACGCCTACCTGATGCCCGCCGGTGAGTACGGCTTCAAAATTACCTCTGGGAATTTTTTCAAAACTGAGCGCCAAATCAAAACCTATGTTTCAGCAGGGGATGCGCTCACACACTATGTCAAGAAACTCTCCAATGGTGATTTTGCATTTGGAACATATGACGTCACCATCCCGGCGGTGACCCGCTTGGCCCGCGCACCTGTTGCTGCTCAGGCCATTCAAGTGCCCGTAACAACCAACATTGCACAAGGCCCCATCACCGCGCCCTTGAAGCCAAGCGACGTGCTTGCTGTGGATTTGAAAGCACAGGGGTGGGGACTGCCCACATCGTTCGATGTGAATGGGATGGTGACCACGTACAAAGGCTCTAGGGATCACACAGGCCTTCATTTGTACTTGAACGAATCTGCGCCCGTATTGGCACCTGCAGACGGAACCTTGATCTACAAGGGCTCTTTTGGCTACTACTACACTGGTTTCATGGTGCAGCACTCTGATGGGCTGATTTCACTCATCTACAACCAATTTGAATGGGAAAGCACTGCCAACATTGAAGTTGGCCAACCCGTTAAATCAGGACAACTTTTATCTACGATGCATGCAGGGGGCCCCGGGTGGAATAAAGGAGTGCTCAGTTGGAATGTCAATCAACTCAACGCAGAAGATCTTTTGGAATTGCAGAAAAAACTCAGCCATGCCCAGTTGAACAATTCGCAGACGGAACACATTTCCGAGACGATCAAATGGTTGCAAACGAGAAAACAAATAGCCATCAAAAGCGCACTTCAGTTGGGCTCGTTTGAACTGGCCAAGGACTTTGAGTTGAACAAAGACGTCAACGTCAACGCCTTCACCGTTCAACGCATCCAAAACTCAATCGCTTCACCCATCAGTTGGGAGTACGCCTACCTGATGCCCGCTGGTACGTACACCTTCAACATCACCTCGGGTCTTTTTTTCAAAACTGCACATCAAATCCTCACCTTCATGTCAGCGGGGGATGCAATCACACACTATGTGAAAAAACTCCCCAATGGTGATTTTGTATTTGGAAAACATGACGTGACCACCTCGGCGGTGAACAGCTTGGCCCGCGCGCCTGTTGCTGCGCAGCCCATTGAAGTGTCCGCAGCAACCAACAGTTCTCAGGACCCCACCCCCGCGCCTTTAAAACCCAGCGCCGATGTCGTCACGCAGGCACCCCCAGCTCAAATTGCTCAACCATCGGCCCCGCCACAAGCCCCTCAGTCATCGGCCCCGCCACAAGTCGCTCAGCTATCGGCCCCACCTCAGGTCACTCTGCCATCTGCCCCGCCTCAGGTCGCTCTGCCATCTGCCCCGCCTCAGGTCGCTCTGCCAACGACCCCACCTCAAGTTGCTCAGCCATTAGCCCCACCACAAATCGCTCAGGCATCGACACCACCTCAAGTCGCTCAGCCACTGACCCCGCAACCAGAAGACGATCGCGTCCAAAAAGCGCAAGCTGAAGCACAAGCGCTCAGAGAAGAAGTGGCCCGTCAACGCCTGATGCTGGAACAACTGACTCAAGCACAAAAACCCACCCCCATCGTGAACCCACCACTGGCGCCCACGGTGCCGACACGTCGGGCCTTGGTGATCGGCAACGACAACTACCAAAGCGTGCCCAGGTTGCTCAACGCCCGGGAAGATGCGCAGGCCATGGCACGCAGCCTGAGCGACATGGGTTTTCAGGTGCAACTGGAATTGGACCTGCGTGAACGCAACATGCGGGCCGCTTTGCGGCAATTCAAATCACGCGTTGAGGGTGGCGACGAGGTGATCATTTTTTTCGCTGGCCATGGCGTGCAATTGGCCGGCACCAATTACCTGCTGCCGGTGGACATCACGGGTGAAAACGAAGAACAAATCCGCGATGAATCCATCCAGTTGCAGCGCATCCTGGATGACATGACCGAAAAGAGAGCCAAGTTCACCTTGGCCATGCTGGATGCCTGCCGAGACAACCCCTTCAAAGGTTCAGGTCGTTCATTGGGTTCCAGAGGTCTGGCGCCAACGAACGCAGCCACAGGACAAATGGTGATTTTCTCGGCGGGGACTGGACAGCAAGCTCTGGACAAATTGGGCCCCAACGACCCCGAGAAAAATGGTTTGTTTACCCGCGTTTTTCTCAAGGAAATGCAAAAACCCGGGATCAGCGTCGACCGAATTTTGCGCAACGTCCGAACCGAAGTGGTCAATTTGGCCAAGACCGTGGGACATGACCAAGTTCCGGCCATTTATGACCAGGTCGTGGGTGAGTATTTTCTGAAGCGCTGAGTTTTGCTTCCCCTCATCCACCACGGCAAACCATCCACCCTCGAAAGCCACCATGCTGAAAAAAATCACGGTCATTGTCTTGACCACAGTCCTGCTGGGCTGCGCACCCCGTGTGCCCTTGACCGAACCCGTTGCGCCCACCAGCGCCCAATCAAAAATCAATTTTGTGGACATCGGAAAATTTGACCGGGATTTGTCAGCATCGCTTGTTGCCCAAAAAACACCGGTTCAAATTGCGTTTTACGAGAAGGTCAGCCCCAACCAAGTTCCGGAACGTTTGCAAAAATGGATTTCCGTGGTCGAAGCTGAGGGCGGGAAAGTTTTGGTTGAGCCCCCAGCCAACGAATTGGTCGCAAGAAGCCCATTGGCGGCCATCGGCTTGCTTGGCTCTTTGATCTCCAGCCTGAAGTCCTTCGCCCAGTTCAAATCCGAACAAATTTACAGCGCAGCCAAAGGTAAAAACGTGGTCATTGTCCTGGAACGAAACCCCAAAGGCGAAGTCTTGATCAGCAACATCCAGTTCATTCAACGTGCCCCCTAAATTCATGAAAAATTTTTGGCTTTTGGCCGCCCTCATGTCGGCACAAATGGCTTGCGCCCAAGCCACGTCCAACCGAACCGCCTTGATCATCGGGGTGGGCGAGTATGGGTACACAGGCCCCTCGAGTCTGCTGGGCGTGAAGCACGACATGGCGAGCGCATCAAAAATAGCGGGTGCCATGGACATCCCCAGCGCCAACATTGTTTACCTCAGAGATGCCGAGGCCACCAAGGCGAATATTCTGGCGGCGCTGAAGAAATTGGGCGAAAAGACCGGGGAAGGTTCACGGGCTTTTGTCTATTTTTCAGGGCATGGAACGCGCCAAAAAATGGGCGATGACTGTGTTGAGGGACTGTTGACCTATGAGGGCGGAACCATCAGCCACCAAGAGTTTGCCAATGCCACCAAAAAACTGGCCACCTCTGCCGACAAGTTCGTGACCCTGATCGATGCCTGCCATTCAGAGGGCGTTGTGCCGCCGCAAGCCTTGACACGGCGTTTGCTTCAAAATCAATTGACTCCCAAATTTTTCAGCAAATCCGATCGACCCGCCAATGCTTGCGAAGTCGTGTCCAACATGAAGACACGTTCGCTGCTCAATGAAGTCACGCGCATCGGTGGCTTGCAAGAAAATTTTGTCCAAATCACCTCATCGCGCCCGGATGAGGTCAGCTTGGACCAGCCCGACAAGGGCGGTTTGGCCACCCAAGCGATGCGTGACTGCTTGCTGGGCAAAGCCAAGGACCTGAACAGTTCGGGCGCCGTCTCGATGGATGAAATTCAGCAGTGCGCCCAAAGTCAGATCAACGCCACGTTGAAAGGCAATACTCACTTTTCGCCCCACCACGTCACTGTCTCGGGCAACCGTAATTTGATTCCTGTGATCAGGCCTTCTGCCCAAAGGCCTGCCCCGCAGACCGCTGTTGTGGCGCAAGCCAGTATCCCTGCGCCCGTCGCATCGCCAGCCATGCCCGCTGCCAACCCCAGCCCACCACCGGCCACAACCACACCAGCAGCGCCATCGGTGGCCGTTCAGCCCACACCTCCTGTTCCTGTTCCTGTTCTTGTTCCTGTTCCTGCTCCTGTTATTGTTCAAAGCCCGCCACCAGCGGCAGCCGTGTCCATCACGCCTGCCCCGTTGTCGTCCACACCGGTGCCCAGCGCCCCGCCCGCAGCGGAAGCTGCTATGGCGTCTTTGGCCACGCTCAAAGACATTGAACAGCAGAGAAACCCAAGGCGGGTGGTCACTGTCAGCCTTCAAAAACCGAGTTTAAAAATCGGCCGCGACAGTTTGGGGCTGGATATCAAGTCCAGCCACGATGGCCATGTTTACTTGATCTTGTTGGGCAGCGATGCCAAAAGCTTTTATGTCCTTTACCCCAACGGTTTGGACAAAGACAACGCCATCAAGGCAGGGCAAACCATGCGCATTCCCAAACCCCACTGGGAAGTCAAAGCAGCTGGGCCCGTGGGGACCAACCACTTGCTGGTCATGGTGGCAGACAGTCCAAGACGGCTCAGTGGCTTGACCCTGTCCGAGCCCACCGCCAACGAGCCATTCACCTACGCCTTGAACAACTTGGGGGGGCGCTCAGAGTTGATCCAGTTTTTGACACGCGAGACACAGAACGGTGGCTCTGAAAGCTTTGGTGCTAAACTCATTTCGGTCAAGGAAGTCAAATGAAATCGTTGCTTGTTTTGTTGTTGATCGGTTCTTCGGCATTCAGTCAATCGACCGCGCCTTTGCACAACGCCACCGCCGCAGAATTATTGGAAAAGTTGGCACCCACCAACCAACCCATGACCCGCAGCCTGGGTGGGCGCAATCTGGTGCCCCAGGCCAAAAGTGTGGACCTCGTGATCCGCTTTGAGCTGGACTCTGCAAAACTGCAAGAGCCCAGCAAGCCGCTGCTGGACAACTTGATCACGGCCATGAAAAGCGACAGGTTGAGCCAATTCAACTTCAAGATCGAAGGCCACACAGACGCACAAGGCTCGCAAGCTTACAACCTGCGCTTGAGCCAAAGTCGCGCTCAATCGGTGGCGACTTACCTTTCTGCCCAAGGCATTGACCCACAGCGACTGGGCGTCGAGGGCAAAGGTTTTTCTGAACTTCTTTTGCCCCAAAAACCCAACGCGGCGGAAAATCGCCGCGTCAAAATCACTGCGCTCCCATGAAAAATATCCTTGCAATCCTTTTCAGTTCTTTCGGCCTGAGCGCCTGGGCTGGGCCCTTTTTGGTCACGGCGGAAGAGATGCTGGCATCCCACAATGCCCCACCTCAATTCACCAGCAAATCCGTAGCCGTACAAGATGCCCCCTCGATTGAGTTGACCGCGCCCAAGCTGTCCACGCCGGTCAGTAGCCCCACCAGCATCGAGTTGAGGTTTCAGCCCAAAGCGCCCAGCACCGTCAAACCGGAAAGTTTTCGGGTGTTGTATGGCGCTTTTGGCCTGGACATCACCAAGCGTTTGCTGAGCGTGGCCAAAGTCTCAGAGATGGGCGTTTTTGTTCAAGAAGCCAGCTTGCCGAAAGGTCGACACAAACTCACGATGGTGGTGGAAGACAGCGCGGGTCGCAAAGGCAATCGAACGGTCGAGTTTGATGTGAACTGATGGCGCACCGCTGCAAAAAAGGATTTCGATGCTGAGCTTGGGCCGTTTGCTGCAGTGGTGTGCATTCTTTCTGTGCGCCTGTTTGGCTGTCCAGGCCGCATCCGCACAAGCAAGCGCAGGCAGTCCAGTCACGAACACGCTGTTGGCCGTGGAGGCCGAGCGCAGTTCCCCACGGGTACCCGACCCACTGCTGCCCGAGCGCTGGAGCTCACCCGTCAACATCAACACTGACCTGATTCGTACTCAGTGGAGACATCCCAATACAACCACTGCATTCGAGCTTTCAGGGCTGGAGCCTATACGCGCACCCGCGGATGGCGTTTTGTTGTACCGGGGCATGTTGGGTCCGTGGGAGTCGGGTTTTGTGATCGACCATGGCCGCGGGCTTTACTCGTTGCTGAGTTCTGAAATGAACTGGAATTTGCGCACCAGTCCTGAGCCTGGTTCAAAAATAGAAAAGGGCCAATTTTTGGCAAGTGCCGTATCGAGCGTCGGTCGGTCAGTTCTCACTTGGGACGTTTTTTATTCTGCGCAGCCGATCGACTCTCAAGAAGGGGTAGAACTGGTCCGTCAACTGCGCTCACAGAAAGCCATCAACACCCGATTTCTTGCCAATATTGGCGTGGTGAATTTCAGGGTTGAAGGCTCGCGCGATGAATTTTCAATCGCCGTGGATCAGCGTGAAGTCCCACGCCAAATCAGTTTTCCAGCCATGTTTCTTTTTGAAGTTGGCCTTGGCCTTGTCTCTTTAGAAGTCACGACAGGAAGTTTTTTTAAAATAGTCAACAAAGACGTCTTGGACTTGTCAGCCAAGGGTGTAATGACCCAAGTGATTGGAAAAAAAGCCAACAAGGGTTATGGCGCGCTGGGGTCCAGTTTTGTGCCCACCGACCTCAGCAGCACCGACGAAGTCATGGCCATTTTGAGCGGCACTGCACCTCCCGTCATCGCTTCTGCAGATTCGCCCTTGGCTGCAACATCACCACCGTCAGTCACGGCCAGCCTGCCTGTTCAGTCTGAAACGAATGCAGCCGCGTCAATACCTACACCAACACCAACACCATCGCCTGCTGTTACAGCAGTTCTTTCAGCTCCGGTGGTCGTCAATCTTGAAGCGCAAAGCCTACAAGCTTTGGCCGATCAAAGAGCACAGGAGTTGACACAATTGCGTCAACAACTGGCTCAGGCAGAAACGCAACGCTTGCAAGATGCACAGCGCTTGGCCGAAATCAGTGTGGCCGAGCAAAAGCGGCAAGTTGACTTGTTGCAGCAGCAAACCCTGGCTCAGCAACGGTCACAAGAACTTCAGCGCCCTCAGCGCATCGAACCTGCGCCCCCCACTGGCAAACGCAAGGCACTGGTCATTGGCAATGACCTGTACCGACACGTGACCCGGCTGGACAATGCGCGTGCAGACGCCCGCGCCATGAGCCAGTCTTTGCAAACCCTGGGCTTCAATGTGACGCTGGCCCTGGACCAAACCGAGCGCGGCTTGAAAGAGACGCTGAGAAACTTCAAATCCAGCGTGGAGGGAGGGGATGAGGTGGTGGTTTTTTACGCGGGACACGGCGTGCAAATCGGCACCACCAATTACCTGTTGCCTGTTGACATTGCAGGACAAAACGAAGAACAAGTCCGAGACGAAGCCATTCAGATGCAGCGCATACTGGATGACATGCAAGAGCGGCGGACAGGTTTTTTGCTGATGATTGTGGATGCCTGCCGTGACAACCCCTTCAAAGTTGCAGGCCGCACCCTGGGTGGACGCGGGCTGGCTCCCACAACGGCTGCGACCGGTCAGATGGTCATTTTTTCTGCCGGCACGGGGCAACAAGCCTTGGACAAGTTGGGCGCCGATGACAAGGAGCCCAATGGCTTGTTTACTCGGCTTTTTCTGCGCGAAATGGAAAAACCGGGTGTGTCTGTTGATCGCGTTTTACGCACAGTCCGCACCGAAGTTGCGCGATTGGCGCGTTCTGTTGGGCATGAGCAAACACCGGCCTTGTACGACCAATCCTTGGGAGACTTCTTTTTCAAGCCCTGAGTCAGCCAGAACCTGCATGTGACGCCGACCAGCTTGGCGTTCAGGGGTTGACGCTGTCGACGGTCTCGGTCTTGAAGTCGGCGGGCAGCACGACTTCGAGCAATTCCAGATCTTCGCTGTGGCCCAGTTCCCGGTGGCGGATGCCCGGCGGCTGGTGCACACACGAACCCGCTTCCAACCGAACCACACCCTGCCCTTCGTATTCAAACTCGATCCAGCCATTGAGCACATAAACCAGCTGCAACTCGGTGTGGTGCATGTGAGGTTGACTGGAAAAGTCATGCCCCCCGGCGGCGCGGATCACACTGGCCGTGACACGCCCTTGCGTGGCCTGATTGAGTCCCAAATCACGGTATTCAAAAAACGAGCGCAGACCGCGCTCGAACTGCGCATCTTTGGCGTGCGTCACCACAAAACCTTGCGTTGTCATGGGCATCTCCTGGGAACTTGGCTGAATTCATTTGAACAATCATGTGCATCCTAAGGCCAAGTGACCTTGATTCACTACACGGGCGAAACCTTTGTCTGTCACCCCGGGCGAAGACCCGGGGTCCAACTCCCTTGTAGGCATGGCATCAAGTTCTTTTGGGCATCTTCTCAGATCACCTGACACTTACATATTCAAGCTCAAGTGGTAGGCGAAATACTTTTGATCACGCGCCCAACCCATGGACTCGTACAAGGCTTGTGCAGGCAAGTTCTGCACATTCGTGTTCAAGGACAAGCGCACAGCACCCAGCTGGCGCGCATGGTCGGCAGCGGCCGTCAACAAAGCCTCGCCCACGCCCAAGCGCCTGGCCGTGGGTGCCACGAACAGATCGTTGAGCACAAACACCCGCGCCATCGACACGGAGGAAAAGCTCGGGTAGAGCTGGGTAAAACCCACAGCTTGCCCTTGTGACTCGGCCAACAGCACCACCGATTGCCCATGCTCAAAGCGCGCCTGCAGAAAAATCCGTGCGGCCACGACATCGCTGGGCTGTCCATAAAACTGGCGATAACCATCAAACAGGGTGACCACGGCATCGAGGTCGACCAAAACGGCTTGACGGATGGTGATTGAATTCATGGTTTTTCCTTTTCTAATGCTTGGACGTTGTAGGTTTGCATGCCCGAGGCCACTTGCGAAGCCTCGGTGGTTTCGTTTGGGTAAAAGCGGTAACTGGGCGAGACGTTGGGTTGACCCTCGGCGTCCACCGTGGCCAGCCTACACAGCATGATGAGGCGGGCCGCTTCGCGGACAGATTCATTCAAAAGGGTCATGCGCACTCTCGGGGGTGAATCAAGCTCAGTGGCGCCGCATCAGCGGTTATCCAAAAGATCATTCTTCATCGTATCCACTCGATGTAATTTTGATTTAAAAGCAGTAGTGTCCGGTTAAACCGGGTTAATTTGTAGAGAAAGCCAATACTGGCGTGGCCTAGCGGTCAATTTTATTTGGTGCCGATTTGAAACTCGTTTTCCCATTCCTGTGTAATTTCCAAGGCTCAA
>NZ_NESJ01000033.1 GCF_003063645.1 Limnohabitans sp. 2KL-51 | reverse complement strand
TACTGACCAGCTTCAACCAGATAGCACTGACCCACACGCGATTCCGATCTGCGCTGGCCGCCTGCCTTCGAACAAACCAAGTCAATTACATGGGTTGGCTGATCACCAAGCACATGAAGACGGCTGGATCGGCTGCGCCAGTGTGGGCTTTGTTTATCCAATGGGCAGTTGACAAGTACGGCCAGTCTTTGGACCACCATGCCCGGCGTCTGTTGAGTGACTTCCTCAAAGCAGTTAGCCCGGAACTGCAGGCTGCAGTGCACAGGGATCTCGAAGAGGTTGTGGTGCGTACAACATCAAGCCAGGAGTGAACATGAACAATGCCGCACTCAAAGCCCAAGTTACCGAGTTAATCAGCAACATCCCCGATGAACAGGTGGAACACTTTGCCCTGACGATTGAGGCTGTTGCGCGCTGCTATCAATCCCAAGCTCTGCATGCGGTGCTGCTTGTTCAAAATGACGAGGATCAGACGCAGTCTGTCTATGCCATCAATGCCGCGACGGAACAGGCCACTGAGATGGTCGCTGCACTGGCCGAGGCCCTGCGGATGGTGGAAAAGGAAGAAAGCGGGCCACTTAACTGAAAACTGTTCGGCCTTGGGACCTCACTGCAAGATCAAGTAGGTGGCGGGGGTCGCTATTGCGCACTTGTAGAATTAAGCGCTAAAATTCAACCGCGCCGGATTTATTCCAGACCACTTGCCTGGGCGCATTACAAATACATGGCTAAAGCGTCACGCAGCGCCCTTCTCCCGCACGCCGCCGACGTTCCAAATGTCTGCGGGTAGGAGTTAAATCATGGGCTATGCCAACATCCAGCTGCAAGAGCAAACCATTCAAATCCAGACCGTCCCCGGTTCCGGATTGATCAAAGTTTTTCTGCCAGCCATCCAATACAGTTTCTACAACCCGGCCACGGGGCTTTTCAGCACGACAAGACCCGGCGAAGGATTTGAGCCGCTGCTGCGCGAGCCACAGCTGCAAGAACTGAAGCAAAAACTCAACCAGTACGATGAGCGCAGACGCGCTGCAATTGCTCAGCGCTAAACAAGCGATGAGTCCTCCTGGGCTGCACCAGCGGCCCAGGAGGACCATTCAGGAGTGACCAACCAAATGGCTAAAACAGATCCCATTCCGGCTGAGTTGATGCAGGCCTACGCTGAGACCCATTACACCGTCCACCACGAACCCCCGTTCGTTATGCACATTGGCCGACCCTGCCCTGAACTCAAAGCGCTAATGGCTGACCAAAACGCCCTGAGCGCGGCCTTCATCACCGCCTGGAACCCGTTCAGTCAAAACCTACCGGGCAAAGAAAACAATGCCCGCCAGGACGAACTGAAAGCCAACCTCAAAAAACGCGGATTGATCTGCATCGACGGCATCGGCAAGCACCCCAGCAACAACTGGCCGGGCGAGGTCAGCGTGTTGGTGTTGGGCTTGAATCTGGAAGCGGCCAAGTCACTGGCCAGGCATTACGAGCAACATGCGTTTGTGTGGTCTGAGGGCGATGGGGCTCCTCAGTTGGTTCAGCCCTAAGATGACACCACTGCGCGAGACGCATCTCACACAAAACTCACCCACCAACAATCTGCCACCATGGTGCTCTTTCTTGATTTTGATGGGGTTCTGCATCCTGACCCCCCCAATAGTTCAAACCCACTATGGTGCCGAACGGATTTACTAGTTAATTGGTTGAACGCAAGACCTGAAGTAGAAGTCGTTGTTTCATCTACCTGGCGCCAGAGGTACAACTTTCAAGAGCTTCAAGACTTGGTACCTCCTGGCCTTGCATGCAGGTTGGTGGGCTGTACAGGACTGGTACATGAAGAACTCTATGCCCGGCAACGTGAATGTGAAGAGTGGATGAGGACAAACCGTGATCCATGGGTTAACTGGGTCGCATTGGATGACCGAGTCTGGAACTTCCGTCCATTCGAGAAGCGCTTGATCATCTGTCCGAGATCTAGTGGCATCAACTTGCAAGTGATTCAGGCATTAGACAATCTAAGTCGTACCCTGTTTGCCTGATGGCCCGACCATGTGTGATGACTGGCTGGTTTGCAGCGATTACTGCCAGACAGTCCGTTAGCGTTGAGGAGCCACTTATGGTCATCTGCCCACACAGACGACTGTCAGCTTACCGGATGTTGAATTCGCAGCAGCGAACTTGCTTGTGCCTGAACTTCTCTTGTCGATCGAGCAGGTGGGTTTGCTTTACCGGCGAAGCATGTTCAGCCGGATGAAAGCCCCTTGCTCATCCGTGTGGCGCTGGCAATCATCTTGGCCGCCTCAACTGACAAATAATCTTTGTGCGGCTTAATGCCTACTCTGCCCAGGTCAAGCCGGTCGCCATCCCAGCATGACTGAATGGTGGCGCAGGTGTGAACAACACCACCGCTGTGGTGCTCCATGGCGTAACAAAGCTTATCAAGTTGCTCTGTCTGCAAGTCGAAGAATCGCCCATTGAGCGAAACAGCAAACTCAGCCGCTCTTGACCCATGGAGTCTGTCTGAATACTCGTTGAGCCTCTGGCTGTCATGAAGGAATGCGAACAATTCCACCACCAGGACATCTCCCCCTCTCGAACGCCCTAGTTTCAGGCCATGCAAACGCACCCGCGCCCAGTGTGCTGGGCCATGGGCACCATGTCGGCTGATTTTGAATTGATCAAGGATATGGCTGAGCAAGCCGCTGCGATCGAAATCCGGTGTTGATTCAAGTGATTCGAGATCCATAGGGCCCTTATCTTTTTCTGTTACCAGTAGCTGCAGGTCGAAGCAATGTGAAGTGAATTTTGACGCTTTCAGCAAATGACTCCAAGCCCAAACGGCAGATGTCTTGCTCGATGAGAAAGCCCTGAAATCATACGTATTTGCAGGCTCATCTGGCGAGCCTTCCTCGTTCTAACCTCTGCATAAATCCGCCTTAGATCTGTCAAATAAGGTCATTCAATGACAATTTATGTTGTCATGTTGACAATGACAATGTACAATGTCATCATGACAACAGATGATGGCAGCCTGATTTCAACAAAGGCTGTCTTTACCAAGGAACCCAGACCATGAACAAGCACTTAGAACAAATGCGAAAAGACTTCCAGGGCAGCGCTGACGACCTGATTGTCAGTGCACAGGAAGTGGCAAAAATTCTCAATTTAGATCAAGAAGCCACTGAAGGAAACGAACGATTGGTTCGCCACTATGTCTCCGTGGGTGTCGTGGACAAACCGACAAGAGAGGGGCGTGACGCACTCTACGGGTTCAGGCACTTGGTTCAATTTGTGGCTGCAAGACGATTATTGGCCGAAGGCCTCCCCTTGGCCAAGATCGCCAAGTTCACAGGTGCCGTTCCTACCGAGACGCTGACCGAATACTTGGAGAACCCAAACAAAACCAACGAAGCCGAGCTTCTGGTGGCTGTGTTTCGCTCTGAATCAACCACACGCAATTCGCCGCCGCCCGCCTCCCGCCGTCCACCCCCAGCCAAGCCTCCACAAAGCATGGCCACGGGCATGGGGATGGTCGATGTCGTCCATGAAATGCGTGAGATGGAACAGAGGGTTCGCGATCAGCTGCAGGTAATGCAAAAAAAGGTGCACCTGATGGTTGAAGACGCTGTGAGGAACATGAGCGCCCAGCCCATCCAAGTGCAGGTCTTTGCTGACGAATTCAAACAAGCCGTTTCATCTTTGGCACGAATGATGGACGAGGCAACACATCGCTTTGACTCGATGCTTAAAAAGCCCATGCTGATGATTGAAAAGCAAATGGAACAGCAAAAGTACATGTTTGAAGAAGCACATCGCCAAAAAGATTTTTTGGATCAGATGTTTGGATCATTGCTGAAAGAACAGCGACAAGACGTCCAGGTCCTCTTTGCTCAACAAATGGCTAGCTTTCAAGAATTAATCAGGTCTGTTCACATGGCCAACGAAGATACCAAACACCGCATGAGCAACCTCGAAGCCATCTTGCACGACAAGCTCAACCGGCTTGAAGTGGACATGAAGATCCAAAAAAACAACCCCTAACCCCCCGCCCCAAAAACGAAAGCAGGTGCATTGTGAAAATCGTCATCAACCCTATCCGACCAGCTCTGAGTGACTTAGATCAAGACTTCCATATCCTGGTACGTCTGCAGTCCGAACCACAAGCAGGCTTTAAGCGCACGCCGTTGAACCTGGCCCTCGTCATTGACCGCTCTGGCTCCATGCAAGGGCCCAAACTGAGAGAAGCCAAGCGCTGCGTGGTCGACCTCATTCAACGCATGCACTCAGAAGATCATGTGGGCCTAGTGCAGTACGACGACCAAATTGACACCATCCTGCCGTTAACGCCGGTGGACCAAGTCAGCGGCATCATCGATGTTTTGGTTCAAGGCATTACAGCCAATGGTGGCACCGATTTGCACGCGGGGTGGTTACGTGGTGGTGAGATGTTGGCACCCAAAGCGGGAAAACAGTCCACATGCCACACCATTTTGCTGTCCGATGGCCAGACAAATCGCGGATTAACCAATCCCGCTCGTATTTGCGAGCAGGTCTCTGCCCTGGCGGGTGCAGGGGTTACAACAACGACTGTCGGATTGGGAGCTGACTTCAATGAAGAGTTGATGACTGCGATTGCTCAAGCTGGTCACGGCAGCGCTCATTACGGCGAGCGCGCCATTGACCTGGCCGAAACATTTGAAGCTGAAATTGGTTTGCTATCACAGCTTCAATGGCGGAATGTGGAAATGTCGCTTTCTGGAGAATCGAGGCATATTGAATTACTCAACACATACCAGCACGCGGGTGAAGGATGGCGGATGCCATCGGTTGCACTGGGGTCTGAGTGCTGGGCCTTGTTTCGCATGCCCATGCGTGAAGCTATCCGATTACAAGCTGAAAGCGCTAGCGCTCTGAAGGTGAACGTACGGGCCGTAGACGCTAATGGTCAGCAATTTAGTTTTGACGGTCAGTTGCAATCGTTGCCAATTGTCGCGCCCGATGTCTATTTGGCTGAACTAGGACATGAATTGGTAGAGCGACGCATCAATGAACTGAATGCAGCAATGCTTCAGATGGAAATTAGAGACGCTGCATTGAAGGGCGATTGGCTTCAAGTTGAGCAATTACTCAATAGGCTTGAAACAATCGGACGCCATGAACCCTGGATTGCAGCTTCGATTGCATTTACACGGCAGCTGATGAGCGAGCGCGATGAACGCCGTATGTCTAAAGAGATGCTCTACAAGTCGAGAAAAATGAACAACCGTTTGTCCAGTACCGATGAAATGATGTTCAGCATGCATGCCGATTTAGAAGAACAAGCTTTTTTGCGGCGTAAGTCGACTGAAGGCCGCAGGTCAGAGACTTGAAAATGAAAGCGACCACTTTCTATCTGAACATCAGGCGATTCAACGCCCTCCTACCTCTGATTGCCATATTACTGATGGCAATTGGCTTGGCTATGGGGGTCTTATATACCGATACAGCCCCGCCCCCAAAGTCTGTGATTCCACCTGACCAAAAAGAGAGTGCTTCAAGCGAAGTACTTGAGCTTAGCAAGCTTGATGTGGAACTGGACCTAGGGCCTAAGCTTGTGATGTTGAAGGTGGTTATCCGAAAGAAGTCTGGCTCCGATTACAGCAGATCAGCAATTCGGAACTTGGTGTTTTTGGAGGATGACAGCCCAGATGTGAAATGGGTGTTTCCAACACAGCAGCAAGAATTGGTCAGTGTTCATCCCCTGAAGGGTTCGAATGGAGTCATCAAGGGAATTTATGTTGAGGCCGTTGAAAAAGTCGATGCTGTGAAATCCTCTGAGCACAAGATGCGGTCAATTTACTTGGTCTCGCCAGATGGAACGGGCTACAAGAAAATTTTGACCAATGTGGATGAAATCATCAGCCGACGCAACGATGCGAAGAAGTTGCGGCTGATCTATCAAACGGAAAACTCAGTTCGAATGGCGCAAATTGATATGCAAGATTTTCAGGTCACAAGCGATCGCGAACTCGCAAAAATGAACGATTTAAAAAAATGAATGGAGATTTGAAAAATGACTGACATCGTATGCCCACACTGCCACACCGCTTTTAAGATCGATGAGTCTGGCTATGCAGAAATATTGAAGCAAGTCCATGACAAAGATTTTGAGAAGCAATTGGGAGAGCGGATCAAGGCTCTAGAAACCACCAATAAGTTGACGACAGAACTTGCTGTTTCCAGTGCAAAAGCCGATCTGGAAAGAGAACGCGATCAATTAAAAGCCCAACTTGACAAGGCGCAAATATCTCAAGAGTTGGCATTGGCTAATGCGGTTGCAGAAATCACTCGTGAAAGAGACAGGATTCAGGGGGATCTTGATCGTGTCAACTTAGAAAAGTTGAGAGATGAGACGATGCTCCAACAATTACACGCAAGGGAGCTGCAGGTTCGAGAAGAGCAAATTGAGCACTTGCGCGATATGCGGCTCCGTCTGTCCACCAAAATGTTAGGCGAATCCTTAGAGCAGCACTGTGAGAACGAATTCAATCGCATTCGCCCTTCCGCCTTTCCCCGCGCCTATTTTGAGAAAGACAATGACACCAATAGCGGCACAAAAGGTGACTACATTTTTAAGGACGCAGACGAATCAGGCACCGAAATCGTCTCCATCATGTTCGAAATGAAAAACGAAAGCGACGGCACAGACAGACGGAAAAAGAACGAAGACTTCTTCAAAAAGCTCGACAAAGACCGCACAGATAAAAGCTGTGAGTACGCTGTTTTGGTCAGCATGCTGGAATCCGATAGCGATCTATACAACACAGGCATAGTGGATGTTTCGTACAAGTACCCCAAGATGTATGTGGTGCGCCCGCAGTTCTTCATTCCGATCATCACGCTGCTGCGCAATGCCGCCATGAATTCGCTTCAATACAAAACCGAACTAGCGCTTGTAAAGGCCCAACACATAGACATCACCAACTTCGAGGCCGAACTTGACCAATTCAAATCCTCCTTTGGTAGAAACTACGACCTGGCCTCACGCCAGTTCCAAACGGCAATGGATGAGATTGACAAGTCCATCTTGCACCTTCAAAGAACTAAGGATGCCTTGCTTAGCACGTCGAACAACTTACGGTTGGCCAATAACAAAGCCCAAGACGTCAGCGTGAAACGGTTGACCAGAAACAACCCAACCATGGCGAAAAAGTTCGATGAGCTTAGATCAACAGCAGCCCCAGCTGATGATTCCATCAGCATGCCTTGATTGGCAGATCAATACTCACTGGGCAACATGATCACCCAATGCTGCCCTCCCAGCAGGCGTACAGCGTTTACTCGGGCAGGGGGAAGTCAGTTACCGGGATCTCTTGACGGTCATGCTCGTGGCCATTGCCGTCTTCGTAAACCATGGTTGCCCGGCTGCCTTGTACTTTGACGCGAATCAGCGCAAACCAATCCGCTGTGCCGATCTCACTTAGGTGACTGGCCACCGCATCCATCATCCAAAAACACTCAGCCTCTTCTGCCAGGTATTTGGTGCCATCTGTCAACAGATGCCTGCGACTGATTCGGTAGATACGCTCTGTGCCGGTGAAGTGTGACAGCTGGCTTACATCAAAAATTTTTCATATCTGCGTCCTTCCTTGATTGAACGACCACAGTTTTATTTCAGACACGCAAATGGACAACCGACGCGTGCTAACCCGCCACCTAGGAAGGACTTAAATTGCTCAGATAAATGTGTGAAAAAAATGTAATTAACACACACATGATTTAGGAGAAATTGAAGGGCACAGGCAAAAAAATTTACAAAATTAGATATGACGCTTGCACTGAGCTACATCAATCCACGCCGCCTCGCACATCGCAAAATAGCAATGATGCAGCTCACACACCTAGCAACTGGGCTGGGTGCTGTGTTTAACAAGCAGGCTTACTGGCCAAGCTAAAAAGCCATTAAATTTGGCACGGATGATGACTATTGGTCATCACTATTGGTGATCGCTTGTGCATTTGAAAAAATTGGGTACAATCGCCATAACATCAAGAAAAGGCCCGACGGCCTTACCAACCTGCCCCCGGGCAAGGTGGACGCGAAAGCGGATGCGGCTCCAGTCGGAGCAACCAACCGGGAGATGCGTCGGCCCTCCTTAGACACTCTGGAGGGCTTTTTTTATGTCTGAAACGACGCTGATTCACCCCGACAAAGTCCGAGCATACTTGGCCACGGATTACAGACTCGGCCACACCGATCAGGACATCCTCCTGACCATCGGTAAACATTCAGAGCGTCTTGCAATGTTGTTCGCTCGAAACTGCGTCAGCTGTGGCGCGTTCCTTACTGCCTACAACCCACAGGGAACCATCCAGTCTGATGCGGCCAACGCCCAGGGACACGCCGAACTTGCGAGCAAGCTTCAGGAGCTGGGACTCCAGGCCATTGAAGGCTCCGGCAGCGAAGATGGCACCGATTGGCCTGCAGAGAGGAGTTTCTTCGCTTTGGGCTTGGCCCTGGAGCCTGCCCAAGCCATTGGCACTCATTTTGACCAGGACGCCATTGTCTGGGTCGGACCAGACGCTGCTCCACAGCTCATCTTGCTGCGCTAACCCTTTTTCGGTCTGGCCGACCAAAGGGCTGGGGGGAGTTGATCCAGATTGCCGCCCCCGACGTACCGTCAAATGTGGCTAAACAGGAGGTTAAATATGCGTTCAGTTTTCCACTCAAGTGGGGCCTTTGAGTTATCTGCCCAGGTTGGCCAAACACCTTATGGGCTGCACCTGCAACTCATTAGCTTTGTTCCAACTGCCCGGTCTCCCCGGCAACAAGTTCAATTTGAAGGTGTGTTTTCAAAGTCAGAAATTAAAGCCTTGCGCGATGCGCTGGACGAAGCGCTGGACGCGGTCCCATGAGCAAGTAAAGCAACCCGGGTGAGCCTGTCACCCATAACTTACAGGCCTCGCTGATTTAAGTCCCAACTTGCAAAGCGAGTCACAAATATTGCTAAAGCGGTGATGCGGTCCTACTCGTTCGGGCTACATCGCACGGGCGGTGTTTCAAGAACTTACAGGAGCGTAATATGCGTGAATTGATCGATCAGGCAAAGAGAGCAAGCAGCTGGCTTGAGCGTTTGGGTTTGGTTGGGTTTTCTTCCTTAGAGGCTCCGTTGCTGGCGGCTTTGGTCACGAGCAGCCCTTTGCTTTTGATAGGCCCGCACGGGACTGCAAAAAGCCTGTTACTGACGAGGGTGGCCACCGCCTTGGGCCTAGAGTTTCGCCATTACAACGCGAGTCTTTTGAACTTTGACGACCTGGTGGGTTTCCCTTTGCCGGGCAAAGACGGCAAGCTTCAGTACATCCAAACACCGGCCTCGATCTGGGGCGCCGGGGCAGTGATCTTTGATGAGATCAGCCGTTGCCGGCCCGATATTCAAAACAAGCTTTTCCCCATCATCCACGAGCGGCGGGTGCAAGGGCTTTTACTGGAAGATTTGCGCTACCGCTGGGCGGCGATGAACCCCCCTTCAACGGATGATGATGAAAACGGATACGCAGGCTCAGAGCCCTTAGACGCAGCCTTGGCTGACCGTTTTGCCTTTGTGGTGGACATGCCCCATTGGGATCAGTTCACCCCGGCAGAACAACTCGCAGTGATTCAAGCTCAAGACCGCCCTATCGCCCCGGAAGACGCCGCTTATTTGGTCAGCTTAATAGAGCGCACTAAGCAAGTCTTATCAACGATAGAGACTGATTTCTTAGATGGCATTGCGCTTTACGTTCAAACCGTTCTTGCCTTGTTGGCGCAAGGCGCAATCACCTTGAGCCCACGCAGAGCCAACCTTTTGTACCGTAATGTGTTGGCCGTGAACGCAGCTGCCATGGCCCTTGATCTGAACACCGATCCATCAGACGCAACCCTTTTAGCGTTGCGCACAAGCTTGCCCCAAAAGGCCCAGGGTATGGTGGTCAATGAGGTGAAGTTACTGGCAGCCCACAAAGAGGCTATGCGTTGCATCAAGCTCAAAGCCAATGATCCGATACGCGCCATTCTTTGCGCTTCAAGTCCTTTGGTAAGACTGCAATTGGCCGTCAAAGCCAATAAGTTAGCAAAGGCAGAGTTTTCAAGAATCACCGCAGATTCACTGGCACTATTGCCCCATGGTGCGCGCGAAGCGGCCATCGTTCATCTTTTTGAAACAGGCGCGGTAGGCCGGCTTAACGCAGCCATTGCCGCGCAGGCAGGCGAGACTTACCGGGACATCGCTAGTGCGCCCGTATTCAGTCAAACCCTGCACGCGGGCAACTCTCGCTATGCCACATGGGGGCGAGTCAAGGATTTGTTGTCAAAGCTGAACCCCAATGACCCGCGAGCGCACCTGCACGCTAATGCCCTCGCTGGCCTTTTTGCCAAAAGCAAGCTTCAAACTCCACAAGATGCAGAGTGCGCATTTACAGCGTTTGCAGACACAGACCAAGCACTGAGGTTGGCAGCATGATCGAATCGACGAACTTGCTGCACAACATGAGCGTTCCCCCTAAAAGCGTCGTGAAGTACGAAGGCTTGTCAGGACTAGCCACCTTGGGAAGCCCCGGAGGGAGCGGCGTGACGGGCGTGTCTTATAGAAACCGCAAACAACTCTTTGGAATGCCTGTACGGTTTGAGCTGAGCCAAGCATGGCGAGGCCTGAGCGCCCAAGAACTTCTCTTACAGCTGCAACTTGCAACAAAGCCAGGCAAGGCAGCTTATGTAGACGCAGAAAAACGGCTTATCACACTAATCAATGAGCGTGCCAACACACTGCCGCTGCCTGAAGGCTGTGCGGTGATTACCTCTGACGTTTCACACGCAGTTTTGTGGAGCGATCCGCTTTGTGCACTCGCTATCTTGAGTAAATGTAGCGATTCAATTTGGTTACGTAGCAAGACGCCTTCATTGATGGCAGCGTACCAGTGCGGGACCGTATCGCTGCTTGTCCCACCTAACTTTGTCAACCAACTCCCCTCATCCCCATGCTAAACACCATCAAATTACCTGCCTCCCCTTTGACAGAGATAATTCTCGACGCCTTTCCCAGCGGCTCTTACGCACTGGCGGGCTTGCTCAGGCTCATGGACATCGTGGAGACCGACCGCGTGCCTACAGCCGCAGTAGAGTGCCAGGTACAGCCGCGCATGCTTATTAACCCAGTATTTGTGCAGGAGCATGCACAAACGCCGGAAAAACTCATGATGCTGGTGATGCACGAACTCCATCACGTTCTGCTAGGCCACACAACACTCTTTCCGCGCAACACCCGAGTTCAAAACTTTGTCTTTGATGCGGTGATAAACGGCATTGTTTGCAGAATGTTCAGCAGGGCTGAATACACCGCGTTTTTCAGTGACTATTACAGCGCTGAGCGTTTCCCAGAATGCCTGCTGCGCCCACCACCCAGGTGGCCTGCAGCATCAAGCAAAGACTCAATTAATTACCTGCCAGCTTTAGCTGGTATGGACAAGGCGCAGAGCTCCCGAATCATAGAAGTTCACGCCGCGCTCTATTCCGATTGCGGGGCCAGTTATGCCGAGGTCTTTAACCTTCTACCCAAACTTCTATTGCAACGGGGTAAAACTGGCTCAGAAAATCATAACGAGGCGCAAGAGATAGACATAGCTGGAATACCTTTGCTCGGCGAGCACAGTGAACAGACCATTGCAGATGGCCAACTCGAGCAACACTCGCCACTGCTTTTTGACATCGTGAGAGAACTCGTTGAGCAGTGGCCCCAACCCCCGGATCCGATCAAAGGGCGCTCGCTAGCTGACATCCTCAAAACAACGCAAGTCAAACCCGCCAAAGTACCCAGCAATCGGGGTATCTTGAGAGCACTCATCCGGCAAGTTGCAGGGCAGCGGGGATCCGGCCACATACGGCAAATGCGTGAGGTTCAAACGCCGGGCACCTCACCTTTGCCTGCTCTTTCGCGCAAAACGGCCGTGCTGCAAGCCTTGGGCGTTGAACCCTTACTCTACCCCCATTCGGTGCAGTGGCGACGGCGCGAACCAAGTGGCGAACAAGTTCATATTTACCTTGATGTCTCCGGCAGCATGGAACACATCATCAAAGCGCTGTATGGCGCAGTGCTGGACTGCCAAGCCTGGGTCTACCCCAAAGTGCATTTGTTCTCTACAAAGATTGCGGACATTTCTCTGCCAGAGCTCAAGCTGGGCAAATGCATCAGCACCGGGGGAACCGACATCGCTTGTGTCGCTGAGCACATGGCACAACACAAAGTCAGCCGCGCACTACTCATGACCGATGGTTGGGTTGGCAAGCCAAAGGGTCAGCACTTTGAAACATTAAGCCAATCAAAGCTTGCCGTTGCCTACCTGGGTAGCAGCGTTAACCAGACTGACCTGCAGTCAGTTGCCAACTACACCGAGACTCTTAGCAAAGGCGTCCAACAATGAATCCGCAAACTTATGCTGCTGAATTTATTTTTCCCGGGCATCCGGACAAACTGTCAGACGCTATTGCAGACGCATTGGTGCTGGAGGCTTATAGGCGAGAGCCCAGAGCATTGGTGGGCATTGAAGTCGCCGTACATCGCGACCATGTCTACATCACAGGGCGGATAGCTTGCCCGGGCGCGCACGACATTGATGTGCAAAGTATTATTCGAACTGTCTATAAAAGTGCTGGTTATGGCAAAGGCTGGTATCCCGCGCCAGAGCAAGTCAAAGTAATTTCTAACTTGTGCCTGGGCCCATTGGAGGATGGCGAGGCTCAGTTCCGTGAACTCTCTGATGACCAGGCGATTTGCATCGGTTACGCCAATCATCTTGAGCCAACCAATCACCTTCCGGTTGAGCAGTGGCTCGTCGCCCGCTTGGCCAAGCGACTACACCGCTTACGCATGGAATACCCGGAGCTTGAACTTGGCCCGGACGGGAAAGTGCTGATCGCAGTGAGCGAGTCCGTAGGAGCCTCGAAAAGCACCTGGGCGCTTTCACACTTTAGTTGTTCACTCCAGCAAATGACGGCTTCAAATGAGCTTTCCCTGCACCGCTCGGTTCGCGTGAATCTAGAGGACGAACTAAAGAAGGCTGCAATTGAATTGCCCGGGTTGACAGACACCCTGCCGGATCAACTCACCGTTAACGGTGCTGGTGCTTTTGAAGTCGGTGGCCCGGAGGGAGACAACGGACTGTCCGGGAAAAAATTGGTGGTGGATGCCTACGGACCGCGCGTTCCGATAGGAGGCGGCGCATGGTCAGGTAAAGATTTCTTTAAGGCTGACAGAGCTGGTGGCATGCACGCTAGACGCTTGGCTAAGATGATTGTTCAACTCGGACTGTCTAAAGAAGCACAAGTGGTTTTAGGCTGGTTCCCCGGCGACCGGAGTGCCCGCGTGTTACGCGCAACAGGCGCTGGCGGGTTGAACTTAGACATTTCTCAACTGGTCAAGCACGTCGACATAAGTTTGAAAAAAAGCGGGGAGAGTTTTTGCGATGAGAAATTGGTCGAAGTGGCGCGGTGGGGTCACTTTTCCGATGCCACTTTGCCTTGGGAAAGATTTGGGCAGCTCTGAATCGACCAAACAATATAAGTTGAGCATGAAAGAAACGCTGGTCGTTAGCGCTCAGAGATCTATGTCCGTTTTTTGAAAACATCCCATTGGATGCGTTCACGAGCATGGGCCTCGCGACCATCCCACTGTTCTTCCTGATGAGTGGGCTGGCCAGCGACGTGGGCCTGTCGGATGACTTGTACCGAATGTCGTAGGCGCTGGTGGGGCAGATAAAGCAACTTCTTTTCTGTAAATTTCGATTTCTGTTCTGGGGTTGTGGCGTATCAACGCCAAGTCAGGGTTTCATGTTCAGGTAAATTTATCCGCTCATCCACTCCTCGTCTTGTTCGGCCAGCAGTGCGCTGACCAGTCTTTCACAGCTTTGCGGATTGGGAAACAGCGTCGCAACTCGGGTTCCTTGTTCAATCGCTCCAGTCCATTGGTGGTGCGCATGCGCACCCGGTGGCCCTCAGGCAAATGGAAGACCGCAAAGCCCTCTGGCAAATTGGTCTCGGCCCACGCGGCCAGCTGGGGGTGGCGGCTTTGCCAATCCTTGAGCGCCACGTTCAGCAGGCGCTGAGCCTCATGGGCGTCGCCAGCGTTGAAGATGGCGCGTATTTGCCGTGCCACCGTTGTGCGTTGGTCGAGCTGGGTGACGTAGCCCTGTGCGTTGTGCTGCAGGTGAAACTGGCAGCGCTGCCACGGCACACCAGGAAACATCGCTTTGCGGGCCGCTTTGAGCCCCGCGTGGTCATCGCTGGCGATGTACTTGACCCCGCGCAACCCGCGCCCGATGAGGCTGTCCAGAAAGGCTCGCCAATGCACCTCGGCTTCGGACAGCGCCACCGACACGCCCGGAACAGGCCTCTAACCGGCCAACATAGTTGTCGTCAACCGGCCAAGGTAATTGTCTTCAAAAAAATTATTCCATTAATGGATATTGAACTATTTCTCTTAAGTGGGAATACGGCTAGCCCAAGAGATGGAAGGAGTTGGAGTGCAAGACACCATCAAAGTTCAGGTAAAGGTATTTTGCGAGCTCAGAAAAAGCTCAACCTTTATTCATCGTCTGAGAATTTTTTGTCTGAAAGGCTGCCAAGTCCTTTGAGCCAATCAGGTTTGTTTGGATACTTCTTATCAATCCAGGTCTTTGCCCTCTCATCCCCAAGGGACGCGGCCTTGGCCATTAACTTGATGGCCTCAGCCATGTCTGCCTCAACGCCCTCACCGTCTTCGTAGAGTTTCGCCAACTCCCTCAAGCCGATGGCACTCTCCTGTTTCGCTGATAGCTGAAGCCAATACAGTGCAATGTCTGCGTTTTCTTCAACGCCGTGACCGTAGGAAAACAGCATCCCCAAGTAAGCTTGTGAATCAGCGTGACCAGCACTGGCAGCCGTCTTTAGCCATTTGGCAGCGGCCGGTATGTCCTCCTCCACACCCTCTGCCCAGAGATAAGCCAAGCCCAGTTTGTGTGCTGCCTTCAATTCTCCCTTTTCTGCTGACATCTTGAAGCACTTGAAAGCCTGCACCAGATCCTTCGCGGTTCCGTGCCCGTTCTCGTACGTCAATGCCAGCAGATAGGTACCCCAGGCGTCGCCCTGTAGGCTGGCTAGATGAAAAAGGTTGTGCGCCTTTTCCTCATCCCGATCAATAATTTCACCCTTGATGTAAGCGATGCCGAGCGAAGACTGGCAATCGGCCATTCCGAGGGATGCCCCTTTTTGAAGCCAGATGAGGGCTTCATTCTTTTCAATTTCTGGACCTCGATCATTCTGCAGCGCCTCTGCCAATTTGTTAATCGCGTATTTGAAACCTTGTTGCGCAGACGCGCGCAACCACACTACACCTTCCAACTGGTCCTCACGACATTTGCCATACCAGGTCTGGTGATGTCCGAGGATGGATTGAGCGAATGCGTCGTTGAGCATCGCAGCCCTTTTTAGATAGTTGATGCCTAGATTTTCATCCTTTGCAAGCAAGTCTCGGCCCAAAATCACGTATGCAGCTTCATTTCCTAGGGCCATGGCCTTCTTGAGCCAGTAAAGGCTGACTTCATGGTCTTTGGCAATCCCGTGATGTCCATCACGATAAATCTGCCCCAACTGGGTACATGCATAGCTCTCCCCCTTTTGTGCAGCACTTTTGAGCATGTCCAACCAGGGCTCAGCAGCATCTGCGTCGTTCAGTTTTTTCAGCCGCTCATGGGCCAGGCTGTACATGGAGAATGGGTCTCCAAATGAGACCGCCAGTTGCATGTGCTGATCGTGGTCTTCTTTGTCAAAATCGGCCCAAAAGCAGTGAGCCGACAGGTCGCCCATTTCGACCGCAGCTTTCCTGAACAAAGCAATGGCGGTCGGTACATCGTCCTTGGCTACGCACCTGGCCACATTGATCAGACATCGTGATGAACCCGCTTCCGCCCCTTTTCGATACCAAGCCAATCCCTTGTCGGCGTCAACCGCAACCCCATAGCCGAGGCGATACCAACGCCCAAGGTGGAACATCGCATTTTCGTTGCCCTCCTGCGCCATTTCCTCCAAAGCGGCCACCGCTTTGTCAAAGTGCCTGGGCGCATTCTTGTTCGACCAAAATCTGGTAGCGGCCTGAAAGGCCTCCTCTTGTTGGCCGGGCCTGTTAAGCGTGTGCCGCAGATAGTCAAGGAAGTCCATGGCATTTGAACTGCCCTGGATAAGGGACCAAACGATCAGATCGAGTTCCTGATCAGAAGAGACTTTGTTCATGATGAGCTCCAAAGAGGTCATCGTAAATTTCAACAGGCTCATCCGGTGAGCCAGCACCGCACGAACATCAAGTCCTACAACTCAATGTGATGCCTCATGTTTCTGTCCTTGGCTTTGGTGCTTTTGACGCCGCCACTTAACTCTGGTGTCTTCATACCTGTTCAGCGCTACATTGCGCTAGAACGTCAAAAAACGATGTTGTTCGAGTACGGGCGGCCCTTCAAACTTCATAAACGCAGCCGAGCAGAAATGTACAACGCTACGGTTGGCAGTTGAGCCTAGGCTCTCAGGCGTTCAGTTTAAACTGATCCAAATTAGAACAGTAGGTTTTTATGTCCGAAATTGATCGCCTTTACCAATACAAAACGCTGCTGAGCGGCCGCAGGGCCATGCCTCGTGGAGACATCATGCAAAAGCTCGAGATCTCGCAGGCCACCTTCAAACGTGACATCGCCAAGTTGCGGGACCAATTGCATACCCCCATCGTTTTTGACCGAGATCTAGGCGGCTATCGACTGGAGCAGTCAGACAGCACGGAACTGCCGGGTCTTTGGTTCAGCCAGGACGAAATGCTGGCCTTGATGACCATCCAGAGCATGATCGTGCAGCTCGAACCTGGCCTGCTCGGCCCCAAGCTCAAGCCATTTCAAAAGCGGCTGGATGACATGCTGGCCAGCCAAGGGCTGGATGCCGCCACTTTGACCCAGCGTGTCAGGGCGGTCCATGCCGGCAAACGTCACCTGACCCTGACCAGTTTTGAAACAGTGGCCAAAGCCACTTTGGAGCGAAAACAAGTCCAAATCGAACACCTGAACCGGCAAAACGGTGAGCTCGTGCTGCGCGACATCTCGCCCCAACAACTCGTGCACTACCGCGACAACTGGTATGTCGATGCTTGGTGCCATTTGCGCGGCGGCCTCAGAAGCTTTTCGATTGATGCCATCAGCCAGGCCAACTTGCTGACCAAGGCGGCCAAAGACATCGATCTCATCACGATGCGGCAGCAATTAGACGGCGGCTACGGGATCTTTGGTGGAATGCCCAAAGACTGGGCAGTGCTGGAGTTTTCACCGAGCAGAGCGCAGTGGGTTCGACATGAATCCTGGCACCCTCAGCAAGAAGGCACGCTGCACGCTGATGGTCGGTACACACTCAAGGTGCCCTACTCAGATGAACGCGAGTTGCTGGGCGACATCTTGCGTTTTGGCGCAGAGGTCAAAGTGCTGGCGCCGCCAGCGCTGCAGCAAAAGCTCAGCAACGAATTGACCAAGGCCCTCAATCAGTACAAGGCCTGAATCACCAGTCGTCATCCGTGCTCAAGCCAGAGAAAGTCGTCACAGCCATGCCAGGCAGAATGCTGCCTGTTCCGGCGCCCGTATCCACCACGGACATCACCGACCCATCCGAGCCGGTGATCAGGTGCCCCTGTTGTCGGTAGACCGTCCCATCACTACGAAGAAACGTTGAGTCATCAATCTTGTTGATGACCTCACCCGTGTCAGTGCTGGCATGCGAGCCGAAAATATTCCAGAATTTCATCGCGTTCCCCTCGATCATCCAATGGTGGTCATTTGAACTTCAGCATTCGCCGATTCGAACAACTCAAGCATCGCCGCATCTGTCAGGCAAATGCGCACGGTTTGAAGAAATGGTGCCAATTCGTCTGCACGATGGAGCACTTGGCAAGTGATTCGGGCAGCCAAAATCGGTGGAAACTTGAACATGCCCGTTCCAATGGCAGGCAAGGCCAAACTTCGGATGTCATTGTCATTGGCCAAGCGGAGCACGGACTCCAGCGCCATCTGCATGTATTTTTCGGGTTCGTCGTTATTGATGTAATGAGCCGATCGCACATGGATGATCCAGGGGTTTGGCAATTTGAACCCTGGGGTGATCAACCCTGCGCCTAAGGCCAAGGGGGCAAAGGGCTTGCAGTACTCTTCAAGCTTAGGGCCAGCGGCCATGTGAATGGCGCCAGCCACGCCAGAGCCCAATCGTAAATTGGCATTGGCGCTGTTGACCACGGCCTCCATATCGGGCTGCTTGACGATGTTGCCAACAACGATTTCGATCTTCATAGGTTATCTCCTGTGGACGATCGAATGTTGACCGGATAAAGGCTCAAGGCGTGAGCCAGATCAAATAAACTTACGTTTCCTCGTGATCTTTCAGTTCATGCGTCAGCCATGCACTTGCGTTTTCTGTTTTCTCTAAATCAGCCGACCTTATCCAACTGAAGACCCCACTTCTTTTGAGTGTCAGTTGATCTTGTAGCTCCGCTAGTAATCCTCCTTCTACAGTTGACAAATTCGAAGCCAAGGACATCTGTGCCGCAGTAGCCCACGTCTTTTGGTAAGGGATGATCCGCAGACTGCACAAATTGCCAGGATTTCTCCCTAATCCTGTTGCCCAGAGTTTTCGACTTCTCAGACGCTGTAAGACACGGATCAATTGCACTCCCTCGCTGAGATCGACAAGCAAATCAAGAACAACAGCGCCTGGAAAAGTTTCAGAAACTTTTCGAATGTGCTCAAGAACCCTTTCTTCGAGAACAACCTCACGTTTTTGAGCCTTAGATTCGAAGGCTATCTGATCTTCAATACGAGATCTGACTCTGACTTCTACCGATAAGGCATTGACCACGTTGTACTTGCTTGCATTTTCTCCATCACTCGACAGCCTAGTTTTATGAACACCCAACCAAACTCCATTCAGTTCATCCAAATAGCGTGATGATTCCGGCAAGAATGCCAAAATTTTCACCCCCACGCCAAGGTGAATACAGAGCAAATCCCTCAAACCTGCTGGCACGGGGACGGGTAAATCCAATCCACTTCTATTTCGTAAAACACTTGTACCCGAACGACGTACCGATCGCCATAAGGCCTCCTTTTCCTCTTGGCTCAATCTCTTCAGCAAACTAGAGCGCAGGTCGCGGGATGGCTCACCCTCTTTGGACAGTAAATGAAGCTTTTCTTGCACATGATTAACTGCATCAACATGAATCGAAGGACGCCCTGATCTACCTGAATCCAACAGTCCGACTACCCCCATCGAATGGAAATTGAGAATCCAGGCTTGGGCTTCTGAAGCGTTAGCCCATGCGCCCACCATCTCTCCCGGTGGACGACGTTCACTGTCTTGCAAAACCCACCAAGCTCGCTTGGCCAATCGAGCACCTGCGCCCGCCAAACCACGAGACCAAGCTGTCATCAGCAGTTTTTCTTCACTGTTCATTTATTTGTACGCAGTCAGAAAACTTATTCAATTAAGAGGGGTTTTATGCCACATTATTAAAGAGAAAGCCACTTTCTAGGAGCATCCATGACAACTTTAAATTGGGAAAAAGACAGGGCCAAGCGTCAAAGCAAAGAGCATTCATTCGACGATTTGCCCCGAGCGGGATCATTCCAAGATCGAATCCGTTACGGTGCATTGCCTTGGACAGCTGTTCGTCGTAATCGACATGTTTTACCAGCGGCCTCTCAGATAGACATCAGAAACCGAACCATCGACTTCGACCTGCTGAATCGATATTTGCAGCATGCGATGCACAAGGACTTCAAGAGGAAACTGGATTGTCAAAAAACCGAGGTCATTGAAATCATAAAAAAACTGATGCTACGTTGCGAGGCATGGGGGCATGAATTGCCTTCACACGATAAAGCGTTACTAAATAACGCACGTTCGGCCATCAACAATCTTTGCCATTGAGACGTCTTTTTTTAAAAGTAGCACATGACATCCAAAGAAAAAACCTACCGTTGCTCAGCTTGTCAAACTTCTATTCCTAGGCAACCACCCACTAGTGTCCCAACGTTGGGAAGAGGTTTTGTTGAATAGGGTGTTGGCCGATTTCAGGCCCATCCTGCAGTTTGCCCAGCAGGGTTGATATTGGTGTGGTTTCAAACATATTCAGGTCTAGCACTC
>NZ_NESJ01000032.1 GCF_003063645.1 Limnohabitans sp. 2KL-51 | reverse complement strand
ATCTTGTCGGTCTCGGTATTCGAGAAAACCGAGGTTTCAAGCGCCTTGCAGCTCGATGGCAACACAATCGACAACCCGTCCGACGCTAACCAGTTGAATTTATTCACTTTTTAACCGGACACTACTGACTTAAGACCTAAGCCCAAGCAAGACTAATTCGATTCACTGTCTGCAATGGCCAGTATTCAGCCTCACTGTCGCGCCTATTGATCCGGCACCCTAAAAGCAGGTCGGCAGGTTCAGCCGCGACCTTGCTGGCTTCAGCGTAGAAACTTATCTACTCTGTTGCTGCCGAGGGACAAGTTAGAGCGCACAGTCGGTCTAATGCGGGACATGCCACTTGCTGCTGGCGTGCCAACATGTAGGCAATCCATGCTCCATGTAAACGCACACCCCATGACACCGCCAGTTTGGCCCGTCCCCATTCAAAGAACCCTCCTTAGACCAGCGCATGGTTTGCACACAGGAGGCTCTTTGTGAAGGTGTTTTACGGCTGGCGCATGGTGGGTGCCGCTTGCGGCATCCAATTCCTGCTGGCCGCATTCCTCACCCAAGCGCTGGGCCTGTACATCGCTGTCTTGTCCGACGAGATGGGTTGGAGCAAAACCACTTTGTCCGGTGCCGCCGCGCTGCAATCGGTCGAGGCGGCCATCATCGGCCCGGTTTTGGGCTGGGTGATGGACCGGGTAGGCCCTCAAAAAATGATCCGCTTGGGCATGGTGCTGTTCAGCGCAGGTTTGTTGCTGCTGAGCCAGGTCAACAGCGTGACCACCTTTTATGTCAGCGCCGTGTTGATGGCCATTGGGGCCAGCTTGGGTGGCTACTTTCCCCTGTCGGTGGCCGTGGTTCAGTGGTTCGAGAAATTTCGCGCCCGCGCCCTGTCCATCATGAGCCTGGGCCTGGCCATGGGCGGGCTGGTGGTGCCGTTGATGGCCTTGTCCATGCAGCAATGGGGCTGGCGTGCCACGGCGGCAGGTTCGGGGGTGTTGGTCTTGCTGACGGGCCTGCCCATGGCCGGCATGATCCGAAGACGCCCAGAAGACCATGGCGAGCACATGGACGGCATCGACCCTGCCATGCGCGCGGCAGCCGAGCGCGAAGGTCAAGCCGTGTCCCCGCTCCAAGTCGAGTTCACCGTCGCACAAGCCTTGCGCACCCGCGCCTTCTGGATGCTGGCGATTGGCCACGGCCTGGCCCTGCTGGTGGTTTCGGCCGTGAATGTGCATGCCATTACCCACATGAAAGAAGGCTTGGGTTACTCGGTGGCCACGGCCAGCTGGGTGATCCTGATCATGACCTTTGGCCAACTGGCCGGCGTGCTGATGGGGGTCACCATGGGCGACTGGTTCGACAAAAGAAAGGTGGCCGCCCTGTGCATGTTGGCCCACGGCATCGGTATGCTGTGCCTGACCTATGCCACCAGCATGGCCACGCTGTTGGCGTTCGGGGTCTTCCATGGCATCGCTTGGGGCTTGCGCGGCCCCTTCATGCAGGCCATCCGGGCCGATTACTTTGGGCGCAACGCGATTGGCATGATCATGGGACTGTCAGCGGCCATCATTGCGATGGGGCAAATTGCCGGCCCCATGATCGCCGGGGTGCTGGCCGACCTGACGGGCGATTACCAACTGGGCTTCAGTCTCTTGGCCTTGCTGGCGGCATTGGGTTCGCTGTCCTTCATGCTGGCCACAAAACCAGATCACCCTGTCCAGGCATAAGGGTACGCTCCGGCCCCTTCAGCCCTGGGCAGCATCCTGCCGGATCATGTCCACAGCTTTTTCGGCCATCATGACGATCGGGGCGTTGGTGTTGCCCGACACCAAAGTCGGCATGGCCGATGCATCCACCACCCGCAAGCCCAGAACCCCACGCACTCGCAACCGTTCATCGAGCACTGCCATAGGGTCTTGCCCCATTTTGCAAGTGCCACTGGGATGAAAAATCGTGGCGCCTTGGTCACGGCAAAAATCCAGCCATTGCGCATCGTTTTGCGTCTTTGGGCCTGGTCGCACTTCATGCTTGACCAGCCCTTGCATGGCCTGCGTTTGAGCCAAAGCGCGAGCCAGCTTGACACCGGCCAACAGGGTGTTTTGGTCTTCCTGGGTTGACAAATAATTAGGCACCATTTCGGGTGCTGCCAGAGGGTCCGTCGACCGGATGCGAACATGCCCCCGCGAAGTCGGGCGCAGCTGACACACTGAAAACGTGAAACCTGAATACGGGTGCACTTGGCCGCCGGCCATGTCCGCAGACAGCGTGGCCACATGAAATTGGATGTCCGGCGTCAGCGCATCGGGCAAGGCCTTCATGAAACAGCCCCCCTGGTTGATGCCAACAGCCAAGGGACCGCTGCGATGACACAGCCACTGCCACGCCAAACCTAACTTCCCCGTCCATGACCGCAAGCTGTCGTTGGTGGTGGGCTGGGTTGACTCAAAGATCATGCGCACCTGCAAATGGTCTTGCAAATTTTGACCAACGCCGGGCAAGTCCTGGACCACGGGGATGCCCAAACCTTGAAGCAGTGGCGAAGGTCCAATACCCGACAGTTGCAGCAACTGGGGCGACTGAATGGCCCCCGCGGACAGCAGCACTTCAGCACGGCAAAAGGCCTCGCGCTCTACGCCGTCTTGCAAGAACCGCACCCCCTGGGCCCGCGCTTGAGGGCCACGGGTATCCATCAACACGCGCGCGGCGTGCGCACCTGTCAGAACCGTCAAATTGGGCCTGTGTCGAGCAGGCTTGAGGTAGCCTTTGGCTGTACTCCAGCGCCAGCCTTTCCAGGTGGTGAGTTGGTAATAACCAGCGCCCTCTTGGCCGGCGCCATTGAAGTCCTCATTGCGGGGCACACCCAGTTCGCCGGCGGCATCAATGAAACGCTCAATCAAAGGATCGCGGGGGCTAATGTCAGAAACCGACAAAGGACCTTCGGCTCCGTGCCAAGGGCTGGCGCCACGCTGGTTGCGCTCAGAGCGAATAAAGTAGGGCAGCACATCGTCATAAGACCAACCGGCATTGCCCAGTGCCGCCCAATGGTCATAGTCTTCGCGCTGCCCCCGAATGTAGATCAGGCCATTGATGGCGCTGGAGCCGCCCAGAGTTTTACCTCGGGGCCAGTAGATGCGTCTCCCGTTCATGTAGGGGTCGGGATCGGTGTGAAAACACCAGTTGTAACGCGGGTCCCACATGGTTTTTCCATACCCAATCGGCAAATGCAGCCACAAAGACCGATCAGGGGGCCCGGCTTCCAGCAACAGCACACGCACGCGAGGGTCTTCGCTCAGGCGCCCAGCCAGCACACAGCCCGCGGATCCGGCACCCACCACGATGTAGTCAAAGGTGTCTTTCATGCTCAATCCCCCATCTTGCAGATCTTTGCATGGATTTTCCGCTGCGCATGACACTTTGGCGCCTTGTCAGGCCGCATTGTCAGACAATGCGGGTAGAATCAGACACCGGGCCCAAGATTCTTGCGCCCGGTTTTTTTTCGCCCAAGGTCTGCAATGGACCTGCCACTCAGCGGATCAAACCGGCCAAGCCAAGCGCTCAATCGTTCTTTCAACGAATCCTTCTTTGGAGCTTGGTTTTCTCATGGAAATTTTTGACTACGACAACATCCTGTTGCTGCCACGCAAGTGTCGCGTGGAAAGCCGTTCCGAGTGCGACGCGGGCGTCGAACTGGGTGGACGCAAGTTCCGCCTGCCAGTAGTGCCCGCCAACATGAAAACGGTGATCGACGAAAAGATCTGCCTGTGGATGGCGCAAAACGATTACTTTTACGTTATGCACCGCTTTGACCTGGACAACGTCCAGTTTGTGCGCGATATGCATGGCAAAGGTGTTTACGCCTCGATCTCGTTGGGCGTCAAAGCCCCTGACCGCGCCACGGTGGACCAACTGGCTTCTGAGAACCTGGTGCCCGAGTACATCACCATCGACATCGCCCATGGCCATGCCGACAGCGTGCGCGACATGATCGGCTACATCAAGGCCAAACTGCCCAAGAGTTTCGTGATCGCAGGCAACGTGGCCACACCCGAAGCCGTGATTGACCTGGAAAACTGGGGTGCTGACGCGACCAAAGTGGGCGTGGGCCCAGGCAAGGTCTGCATCACCAAGCTCAAAACCGGTTTTGGCACCGGCGGATGGCAGTTGTCGGCCCTCAAGTGGTGCGCCCGCGTGGCCACCAAGCCCATCATTGCCGACGGCGGCATCCGCAGCCACGGCGACATCGCCAAGAGCGTGCGCTTTGGCGCGAGCATGGTCATGATCGGTTCGCTGTTTGCCGGCCACGAAGAGTCGCCCGGCAAGACCGTCGAGGTCGATGGCGAGTTGTTCAAGGAGTACTACGGCTCGGCCAGTGACTTCAACAAGGGCGAGTACAAACACGTGGAAGGCAAGCGCATTCTGGAGCCGATCAAGGGCAAGCTGGCCAACACGCTGATTGAGATGGAGCAGGACGTGCAAAGCTCGATCAGCTACGCCGGCGGCACCAAGCTGATGGACATCCGCAAGGTGAACTATGTCACCTTGGGTGGTGACAACGCGGGCGAACACCTGTTGATGTGAACGGATCACAGTATTTACAACAAGGGGAGCCAGTGGCTCCCCTTTTTTTTAGCCCGATTTGCAAAACTTCAACCTGCAAGTCGGTGGCTTCCGCCTCGACATGCAGTCCCAATTCGGACTCAAGAGGCATCCCGCAGTGCGCGGATTTGGCTTGGCCCTCTAGGTGAAAACCATAGTGCTGGCCCTATGGTTTTCACCACTGTGGATCTCTCTGAATCACTTGCATTTTGATATCTTTATGATTGAATAAGCTTGTCGCTTCGAGAAGCAAAAATCATCCAACCGATCAGGAGTAACGCATGCAAGGCTTTGGCAAACGAGATTTTCTTAAACTGGCTGCGGCAGGCTCTGCCGCCAGCCTCATGGGTATTCCGTTGCATGCTTTGGCTCAAGCGGCCAAGGGGGGGGTCGTGGTGATTGGTACCACACAAAAACCTCGGCACCTGAATTCAGCCGTGCAGAGCGGCATCGCCACCATGATGCCCTCGGCCCAGTTGTTTGCCTCACCCATCCGCATGGATGCCAACTGGAAACCACAGCCCTATCTGGCCGAGCGCTGGGATTTGTCGCCCGACAACCGCAGTGTCACCCTGTACCTGCGCAAAGACGCTGTTTTCCACGATGGCAAGCCCATCACCGCGGAAGACGTGAAGTTCTCTATCGAGACCATCCGCGACAACCACCCCTTCAAGACCATGTATGGCCCGGTCAATGCCGTCACCATTTCGGACCCGCACACCGCTGTGGTTCGTCTGTCCGAGCCCCATCCGGCGCTGCTGCTGGCCATGTCCACATCGCTCACGCCCATCATCCCCAAGCACATCTTTGGCGATGGCTCCGATGTCAAGGTCCACCCCCGCAACGCCAACCCGGTGGGCTCTGGCCCCTTCAAGTTGGTTGAATTCAAGCCGGGTGAATTCATCGTGATGGAACGCTTCGACAAGTTTTTCATGAAAGGCGCACCCAAGCTCGACCGCATCATCGTGCGCGAATTCAAGGACTCCTCCAGCATGATGCTGGCCTTTGAACGTGGTGAAATCGACGTCCATTCCGAATTGACCGATGCCGGGCTGATTGAACGGGCCAAGAAAAACACCAACGTCTCTGTGACCCGCATGGCTCCGGCCATTGGCCCGCTGATTTGGCTGGCCTTCAACACCAAGAGCCCCAAGCTCAGCGACAAGCGGGTGCGCCAGGCCATCAACTTTGCGCTGGACAAAAAGTACCTGACCGACACCCTGCTGGGCAAGATGCATGGCCGCTCCACTGGCCCGATTGCCTCGGGCAGCCCCTACTACGAGCCTCAGGTCGAAAAGTACGACCTGAATTTGCAAAAGGCGGCCAAGCTGCTTGACGATGCGGGCTACAAACCCGGTGCCAACGGCACACGGCTCACCCTGGACCTGGACTACATCCCGGGTGCAACCGAGGGCAAAGTGATTCAGGAATACACCAAGGTTGCCTTGGGCAAGGTCGGCATTGAGGTCAATGTGCGCAATTCGCCCGACTTTCCGACTTGGGCGCGTCGCATCTCTTCACACCAGTTCGACATGACGGTCGATTCGGTCTGGAACTGGGGTGACCCGGTGATCGGTGTGCACCGCACTTGGTTGAGCTCCAACATCAAGCCGGGCATCATCTGGTCCAACACACAAAACTACAGCAACCCCAAGGTGGACGAACTGCTGGCCTCCGCAGGCAAAGAGTCGGTCATGGCCAAGCGCAAGGCCATGTACTCGCAGATGCAAAAGATCGTCGTGGACGAGTGCCCAGTGGCCTTCCTGCTGGAGTTCAACTTCAACATGGCCTTCAACGCCAAGGTGCAAAACCGCCCGGCTGGCATCTGGGGTCTGGTCGATGGCATCACCGACACCAGCATCAAAGGCTGATGGCCCCTGGCCATCTTCCATTGACAAGGGCAGCGTGCATGGTCCTGTTTGAACCCTCTGCACCCTGCCACTCGCCGAAAGCAGCGCATTGAATACCTTTTTCACGATATTGCGCCGCTTGGCTGTGGCCGCTGGTCTCATGGTGGCGGTGCTGGCCATCAACTTCACGCTCATTCACGCCGCACCCGGTGATCCAGCCAGCGTCATTGCCGGCGAAATGGGCGGTGGCGATCAGGCCGTGATCGACAGCATCAAGAAAGCCTATGGGCTGGACAAGCCCTTGCCCGAGCAATTCATCACCTACATTGGCAAAAGCGTGCGCGGCGACTTGGGCATGTCCTACACCTACAACAAGCCCGTCAGCAGCCTGATCGCCGACCGCATCGGCCCCACCATTTTGCTGGTGCTGACCGCTCTGCTCGTGGCCATCGTCGTGGGCACTTTGCTCGGGGTGTTTGCATCACTCAAGCCCAAAAGCTTCTCCAGCGCAGTGGTGACGGTTTTTTCACTCACCGGACTGGCCATGCCGGTATTCTGGACGGGTATTTTGCTGGTGATTCTGTTTGGCAAAGTCTGGCCCGTGATGCCCATCGCTGGCATGTACGACGTTCGCAACTACGGCGCCACCGGATGGGCCGCCGCTCTGGATGTGCTGCACCACCTCGTCTTGCCCGCTCTGACCCTGACCCTGGTCTATCTGGCCCAGTACAGCCGTCTGGCCCGGGCCAGCATGCTGGAGGTGCTGAGCTCGGACTATGTGCGAACTGCCAAAGCCAAGGGCCTGCACCAAGGCGTCGTGGTTTTCAAGCATGCCCTGCGCAATGCACTGATGCCTTTGGTCACCATAGCGGGTTTGCAGTTTGGCAACCTGGTTTCAGGTGCTGTGTTGGTGGAAACCGTTTTTTCATGGCCTGGTCTGGGTACGCTGGCATTGGACGCCATCCTCGGACGCGACTACCCGACCTTGCTGGGCGTGCTGACTTTCTCGTCTCTGTTTGTGATCACAGCCAATCTGCTCACCGATTTGAGCTATCGCTGGATCGACCCCCGCTTGCGTGGCAAATGATGACTGCTCCTACTCTGACACCTGACATGCCCAACCAACCGCAGCAAAAAAAGGTGAGCACTTTGTCGCCCTGGCGCGAAGCTTGGCGTGTGTTCCGGGGCAACAAGGCGGCCATGCTGGGCCTGGTCTCGCTGATCCTGATCATGCTCGTCATGCTGGTCGGCCCCGCTTGGTATGCCGTCGATCCGTTTGGCATTGTGGCGCCACCGTTTCATGAGCCGTTTGTGGACTCCCGCTACTGGCTGGGCAGCGACTACCTGGGCCGCGACATCGTGGCGGGCATGCTGATCGGTGGCCGCGCCACGCTGCTGGTGGGCGTCAGCTCGGCCGCTATCACGGTGGTGATTGGCATCTCTGTGGGTGCTCTGGCAGGCTACTTCGGCGGGTGGATTGACGTCTTGCTCTCGCGCCTGACCGAACTCTTCCAGGTGCTGCCCGCCTTGCTGTTTGCCATGGTGCTGGTCACCCTGTTTCAGCCCAGCCTGGGCGTGGTCATCTGCGCCATCGGCATGGTCAGCTGGACCGGTACAGCGCGTTTGACGCGGGCCGAGTTCATCCGCCTGCGCGGGCTCGAATACGTCAACGCGGCGCGCACCATGGGCGCGGGCCACTGGCGCCTGATCTGGCGCGAAATTCTGCCCAACGCCATGGCACCGCTCATCGTCTCGGCCACCTTGGTGGTGGGCGTGGCCATCTTGTTTGAAGCGGGCCTGAGCTTTCTGGGGTTGTCCGACCCCAATGTGATGAGCTGGGGCATGATGATCGGCTCCAACCGTCGCCACATTCTGGAGTGCTGGTGGGCGGTGACGCTGCCTGGCGCTGCGATTTTCCTGACGGTGCTGTCGGTCAGTCTGGTGGGCGATGGCCTCAACGATGCACTCAACCCCAAAATGCATTTGCGCTGAGCCCAAAGACACCCGCATGACCTCCCCCATTGACATGACAGAAACAGCGACCCACACGGCGCCCTTGCTCGAAGTGCGCGGCCTGGGCGTCGAGTTCCAGACCCGGGGCGGCACCGCCCATGTGCTGGAAGACATCCACCTGCAACTGCGCCGAGGTGAAACGCTCGGTCTGGTGGGCGAATCGGGCTGCGGCAAAAGCATCACAGCACTGGCCTTGATGCGACTGATCCCGCAGCCCCCAGGGCGCATCACTTCGGGCCAAATCCTGTTCGAAGGAAAGGATCTGCTGCAACTGCCCGAAGCGCAAATGCGGCGCGTGCGTGGTAACCGCATCTCCATGATTTTTCAGGAACCCATGACGTCTTTGAACCCCGCTTACAGCGTGGGCGATCAGATCATGGAATCGGTGCGCCTGCACCAAGGGCTCGATGCGCAGGCCGCTTTGGCGCGGGCCATCGAGATGCTCGAAGCCGTGGGCATACCGGACGCCGCTGGCCGGGTGCATCAGTTTCCGCACCAGTTTTCGGGCGGCATGCGCCAGCGCGTCATGATCGCCATGGCGCTGGCCTGCCAGCCCGATGTGCTGATCGCCGATGAGCCCACCACGGCGCTCGACGTGACGGTGCAGGCCCAAATTTTTGACCTCATCAGCGAGATGCGCGAGCGCACCGGCACTGCTGTGCTGTTGATCACCCACGACATGGGCGCGGTGGCCGAGATGACCGACCGGATGGCCGTGATGTATGCGGGCCGCATGGTGGAAGAAGGGCCGACCGATCTGATCTTGTCGCGCCCCAGCCACCCCTATACCCAGGGCTTGATCGCCTGTGCACCGGGCCGCAACCCGCAAAGCCACGGTCAGCCCTTGCAAGAAATTCCGGGCACCGTGCCTTCACTGCTGGAACGACAAGGTGGCTGCACCTTTGCCGACCGCTGCAGCCACACGCAGCCGCGCTGCCGAACCCAAGTGCCGCCCAGCACCTGGGTGCAAAGCGGCCACCGCGTGATGTGCTGGCTCTACCCCGATGCGGAAGGAGCCCGCGCATGAGTGACACCTTGTTGCAGGTGCGTGACCTGCAAGTGCACTACCCCCTCAAGGGCGGTTTTCTCAAGCCCAAAACCATGCTCAAGGCGGTGGACGGCGTGAGTTTTGACATCGAACGCGGCCGCACCTTTGGCATCGTGGGCGAAAGCGGCTCGGGCAAAAGCACCACCGCCCTGGCCGTGATGCGCCTGGCCCCGGTGACTGCAGGCCATGTGGCGCTGGGCGACGCCCCCATCAGCACACTGCAAGGCGAATCCTTGCGGCTGCAGCGTAAGCGCTTTCAGATGGTGTTCCAAGACCCGTTTGCCTCGCTCAACCCCCGGGTGCGCGCCGGTCAGGCGATTCGGGATGCACTGGATTTGATGGATGTAGGCATGCCCGCCGAGCGCGACGACCTGGCCCGCACGCTGTTCATGCAAGCCGGTCTGCGCCCCGAACAAATGCAGCTGTTTCCACACCAGTTTTCTGGTGGCCAGCGCCAGCGCATCGCCTTGGCACGCGCCTTGGCCGGACGGCCCGAACTGCTGGTCTGTGATGAACCCGTGTCGGCGCTCGATGTGGCCATCCAGGCGCAAATCCTGAACCTGATGCAAAGGCTACAAAAAGAGCTGGGCCTGACCTACCTCTTCATCTCGCACGACCTGGGCGTGATCCGCCACATGTGCGATGACATCGCCGTCATGTACCTGGGGCAATTCGTCGAACGCGCACCCCGCGAAGACCTGTTTGCCCACCCCCTGCACCCCTACACGCTGGCCCTGTGGTCGGCTGCGCCCTCCATGGATGCACGTGGCCAAAAACGCAAACTGCGCATCCGACTTCAAGGCGATCCACCCAGCCCACTCAATGTGCCCAGTGGCTGCCGTTTTGCCAGCCGCTGCCCCTTTGCCGAAGACGCCTGCCGCGCCTCACCCCCGCCCTTGCGCGAAGTGCTGCCCGGCCACCTTGTGGCCTGTCACCGCGTGTCCGACAGCGGTCAAGCCCTGTACCCCTTGCCCACGATCAGCTAAATCGCTGGCCACCCGCCCCTCACTTTTCAGGAGAACTGCCATGAGCACCACCACCATTTACGTGGCCCGCGAGATCATCACCATGAACCCCATGCAGGGCACGGCCACGCATGTGGCAGTGCGCGATGGCCGCATCCTGGGCGTAGGCGATTTGGACGAACTGGCCCAATGGGGCGCGTACACGCTGGACACCCGCTTTGCCGACTGCACGCTGATGCCGGGCCTGATCGAAGGCCACTGCCACCTCAAGGAAGGCGGCATGTGGGACCTGGAATACCTGGGCTGGTTTGACCGCCTGAATCCCTGGGGCCAAACCGTCAAAGGCCTGCGCTCCATGGAAACGGTGGTGCAACGCTTGATCGAAATCGACCGCAAGATGCAGCAGAGCGGCGAACCTGCCGACAAACCCTTGTTGGCCTGGGGCTTCGATCCGATTTATTTTGGGGGCGAACGCATGACGGTGGACCACCTGGACCGCGCCAGCAGCACCCGCCCCATCGTGATTGCGCACGCCAACGGCCACCTGATGAACGTCAACAGCACCATGCTTCGCATCGCAGAGATCGACGAAGACATCGAAGTCGAAGGCGTTGTCAAATTCAAGGACGGCCCCCGCAAGGGCCACCCCAACGGCGAATTGCAGGAACCGGCAGCCATGCACCTGGTCCTGCGCCATGTGGGGACGGCCGGGCTCATGTCGCCCATGAACGAGACCGGCATGATGAACTTTGCGCGCCTGGCCAAGATGCAGGGCGTGACCACCGCCACCGACCTGGTCAACACCCTGAGCGAAGCCGATTGCGCGGTGCTGGAATCGGCCCTGGCCCAAGACGAATGCTGCGTGCGCATCCTGCCCGCCTTCAAGGCATTTCACGGCACACACGGCGCCACGCAAGGCGCCGAGCACGTCAATGCCATGAAAAAACGCAACACCGACAAGCTGCGCTACGGCCTGGTCAAGATGATGCTGGACGGCTCCATCCAGGGCTTTTCGGCGCGCATGCGCTGGCCCGGCCACTTCAACGGTGAACCCAACGGCATCTGGGTCACCGCGCCCAGCCAGTACGAGGCCGATTTCGAGATCTACCACCGCGCAGGTCTGCACATCCACACCCACACCAACGGCGATGAAGCCAGCCTGGCGGCGATTGACGCCTTGGAACGCGTGCTGGCCCGTGCCCCGCGCACCGACCACCGCCACACCCTGCAGCACGCGCAAATGGTCGATGTGCCGATGTTCCGCCGCATGGCCAGCCTGGGCCTGTGCGTCAACTTGTTTGCCAACCACCTGTGGTACTGGGGCGACCAGCATTACGAAATGACCATGGGCCCCGACCGCGCCCACCGTCTCGATGCCTGCGCCAGCGCCCTGGCTGCCGGGGTGCCCTTGGCCATCCATTCCGACGCCCCGGTCACGCCGCTGGGTCCGCTGTTCACCGCCTGGTGCGCCGTCAACCGCATCACGCCCAAAGGCCGCGTGCTGGGCGAAAAAGAACGCATCACGGTGCCGCAAGCCCTGCACGCCATCACCCTGGGCGCGGCCTGGACCCTGAAGATGGACCACGAAATTGGCAGCATCGAAGTGGGCAAACGCGCCGACTTTTGCGTGCTGCTGGACAACCCGCTGACCCTGGGCGCCGAAAAACTCAAAGACGCCCGGGTCTGGGGCACCGTGCTGGGCGGCCAGATTTTCCCAGCGCAAGTGGCCTGATCTGCTGACCTGGCACACTGAGGTCTGCCATGTTGACGACCAAGAAACCAAGCCACAGACCCGTATCAACAGGTCCATGGCTTCAGCCCCAACATGAGGCCTTCGCCAGAGGCCCCTGTTTTGTAGGAGCCCACCCCGTGGGCGATGGGCGAGGAACACGCCCTCCACATCATCGACTGGCAAGCGCAAGCCATCGCCCACGGGGTGGGCTCCTACAGGAACAACTCCCCTGAGCCTTGACGCCTTCATAAAAGACAGCAACTCTCCGCTTTTCACCCCCACCATGCACCACACCCCGACACCGCCCCGCATTCCCCTGACGGTGATTGGCGGCTTTTTGGGTGCAGGCAAAACCAGTTTGCTGGTGCATTGGCTGCAACAAGCACAAGGCCAGCGAATCGCGGTGCTGGTCAATGACTTTGGCGCCATCAACATCGACGCCGAACTGCTGAGTGAAAGCAACAGCGACACCATCGCGTTGAGCAACGGCTGCGTGTGCTGCCAGATTGGCGGCGACCTGAGCCAGGCCCTGCTGCAGGTGTTAGACAAGCCTCAGCCCTTTGATGCCATCGTCATCGAAGCCAGTGGCGTGTCCGACCCCTGGCCCATCGCCCAGATCGCGCTGGCCGACAAACGCCTGAGCCTGCATGGCGTGCTGGTGGTCGTAGACGCCGCCGCCGTGCGCACGCACGCCGCCGACCCCTTGTTGCAAGACAGCTTGCTGCGCCAACTGCGGGCCGCCGACCTGCTGGTGCTCAACAAAACCGATCAGTGCAGCGCTGACGAGATTCATTCGTGCACCACCTGGCTACACGACACCGTCGGGCCAGTGACCTGCCTGCCCTCCCAACACGGACAACTGCCCCTGGCCTTGCTGCAAACCGACTGGGAGCCTGCATCGGCAGCGGCCTCTGTCGACGAGCCTGCTCACATTTGCACCGACCAGTGCGCGCACGATCACGATCACGATCACAACCACCACCACGCAGCAGACCATGCCAGCCTGTTCACCAGCGACAGCCGCAGTCCCGCGCAGGTGTTTCACACCGCCTGGCTGCGCGAACAACTGCAGCAAACACCCGCCTGGGTGATGCGCCTCAAAGGCTGGGTGCGCACCCACGAACACGGCTGGTCTGAAATCCAGTTCGCAGGCCGCCACGCCAGCGTGCAACGCGCCCGCCACAGCCCAGCGCAAGCCCGCGTGCTGACGATTGCGCTGCGCAGCCCCTTGCAGGCACACGCCATGCCCTCCTGGATGGATGCGGTGTGGGGCCCTACCTGAGCCTTGCATCTGGCAAGCTTGCACCGCTTCAGGTCAGCCCCGGAAAAACCCTGAGGTGTGCGACGACATCGGTCGGCGCGAACGACACTATCCCGGCCCTGAATGCTTGTGTTTTCAGAGTGAAATGGTGAACTTTTCGGCTCGGCATGACCCCCTCATGAATGAGGCCAGCACGCAACAACTGGCCCTGAACATGACCCTCAACTGGCTCTAGTGTCTGCCCGTCAGCAGCCCCAAACTTCACCGCAGCAGACGCCAGCCAAGGTGTCTGCACAGACGACTCAACGTTCAAAAAAACCATCAGGAGACAAAGCATGACTACTCGTCGATCCCTTCTTTCAGCCACGCCCGCCTTGGGCTTGTCGCTGATGATGTTCACCGGTCTGGCCAGCGCCCAGGCGGCCAAGGAAGTCACTTTCGCCCACCAAGACATGCTGGTGCCTTTGCGCACCGTGATGGAGTCGGGCGAGCTGGAAAAAGCCACCGGCTACAAAATCAACTGGCGCATGTTTGGCGGTGGTGGTGACGTGATCAAGGCCATGGCTTCGGGCGGCGTGCAGATTGGTGAAGCGGGCTCCAGCCCGTTCACCGCTGCGGCCAGTCAAGGCCAGGACCTCAAGCTGTTCTGGATTCTGGACGACATCGGCGATGCCGAGGCCCTGATCGCCCGCAATGGCTCAGGCATCAACAGCATCAAAGACTTGGTGGGCAAAAAGGTGGCCACGCCTTTTGTCTCCACGGCGCACTACCAATTGATGGTGGGCATGAAGCTCGAAGGCGTGGACAGCAAGAAAGTCAACGTGATGAACCTGCGCCCGCCAGAAATCGCAGCGGCCTGGGAGCGTGGCGACATCGATGCAGCCTTCATCTGGGACCCAATCCTGAGCAAGATCAAGGGCAACGGCAAATCGATTGCCTCTTCGGCCAGCATCGGTCAAAAAGGCTACCCCACCTTTGACGGCCTGGTGGTCGATGCCAAGTGGGCAGCGCAAAACGAAGGTTTCATGGTCGCGCTGGTCAAGGCCCTGATCAAAGCGGATGAGGCTTATCGCTCCCAAAAGGCGCAATGGACAGTTGACTCACCACAAGTCAAAGCTGTGGCCAAGTGGACCAAGGCCAATCCTGCCGACGTGCCAGCAGCCATGGCGCTGTACAAATTTCCCACGCCCCAAGAGCAAATTTCGGCCACCTGGCTCGGTGGTGGCGCCGCCAAAGCCATGACCAACACGGCCGTCTTCCTCAAGGAGCAAGGGCGCATTCAGGAACTCAAGCCAAACTACTCGGTCTTTGTGACCGACGTCTACGTCAAGAAAGCCATGCAGTAAGGCTTCAAGCCGGTGTCAGCCCCCTGCGGCTCAGGCTGCAGGGGGATTGTTTTTTTACTGTGACTGCGCCTTAAATGCCATTACTTGAAGTCAAAGACCTGACCGTCAACTACGCCATCCAGGGCGGCACCTTACAGGCCCTGGCACCCGTGCAATTGCAAATGCGAGATGGTGAATTTGTGGTGGCCCTGGGTGCATCGGGCTGCGGCAAAACCACCTTGCTCAATTGTTTGGCTGGATTTTTACCCCCATCGAGTGGCGAAATTCTCCTGGATGGTCGCCCTGTTGTCGGGCCCGGAGCAGATCGGGGTGTTGTCTTTCAAAAACACGCTTTGATGCCCTGGCTCAACGTGCAAGACAACGTGGCCTTGGGTCTGCGTCTTCGTGGCGTACCCTTTGACGAACGTATCCGTTTAGCCTTGGAGAAATTGGCCATGGTCGGCCTTGAAGATTACGCCGAACGTGGTGTCTATGAACTGTCGGGCGGCATGCAGCAACGCGTGGGCATTGCCCGCGCCTTGGCCAACGACCCGGCTGTGCTGCTGATGGACGAACCCATGGGTGCACTGGACGCCTTCACCAGAGAGACCGTTCAAGAGATCTTGCTCAAGGCCTGGGCACAAACCCACAAGATGGTCTTCTTCATCACCCACTCGGTCGAAGAAGCGCTGTTTCTGGCCACCCGATTGATCGTCATGAGCCCCAGACCCGGACGCATCACCCACACCTTTGAAGACCTGCCTTTTTCGCGCGCGTTTCTCAGCCACGGCGATGCCCGTCGGGTCAAGTCCGAGCCCGAATTCATCCGCATGCGGGAAGAAGTTTTGTCCATCATTCACCGCCGGGAGACCGCCCATGACTGAGGCCAACAAGTCATCCGCGCCTTTGAAAACCAGCGCCTTCAAAATCCCCGGTGAAGGCTCAAGCCTCGTCATCAGCGTAGTCACCATGCTGGTGCTGCTGGGCTTGTGGACGCTGACCACGGCCATGGGCTGGATCAAACCCCTGTTCCTGCCTTCACCGCAGGCGGTGTTCACACAGTTTTATGAATACATCACCGGCGCAGCCAACGACAAGCCCTTGTGGGAGCACCTTGTGGCCAGCGTGCTGCGCGTGTTTGGTGCATTTTTGCTGGCCAGCTTGGTGGCCATTCCAGTGGGCATTGCCATGGGCATGTCGCGGTTCTGGCGCGGCATTTTCGACCCACCCATCGAACTGTATCGACCCCTGCCTCCCCTGGCCTATTTGCCGCTGATCATCATCTGGTTCGGCATCGACGAGTTGCCCAAAGTCTTGTTGATTTTTTTGAGCTGTTTTGCCCCGCTGGCCATGGCCGCGCGCTCGGGCATGCGCAGCGCCTCTCAAGAACAAATGAACGCCGCCTACTCCATGGGTGCGAGCTATACGCAATTGATTCGGCACGTCGTTCTGCCTGCTGCACTACCGGAAATTTTGGTCGGCATGCGTGTGGCGATCGGCTTTGGCTGGAGCACTCTGGTGGCCGCTGAAATGGTCGCTGCCAACGTGGGGCTGGGCCAGATGGTGCTCAACGCTTCAAACTTCCTGCGCACCGACATCGTGGTCATGGGCATCATCGTGATTGGCGTCGTGGCCTACGGCTTTGACCTGCTCATGCGCGCCGTCGAACGCCGCCTGGTGCCCTGGAAAGGCAAGATGTAAGCCTTACCTTAGGTCTTCTCAAGAGCGAAGTTGTGACAGATCAGTGCAGGTGTACCAGGACTCTGGGTACGCCCCGCGCCTGAGCCAGCGCAAGGACTGCCAAGGCCAGGGCCCGGATGCCAGGGCCGATTTGATCCACCCCAATCGACGACAAGCGCAAACGGAAATAAGGACAGGGATACGGTGGGTGCATGAAAAACACCTCCCCCGCTTCAATCAAGACACCCTGCTCTCGAGCCATGCGGGCCAGCTCACCTGTGTCCACCCAATCTGGCGCGCGCACCCACACCGAAGCGCCTCCTGTAGGCAAGACAAATTTAAAATCAGGCAATTCACGGCACAAGGCTTCATCCAAGGCCTGCATGCGTGCCTGCAAGGCCTGGTTCACGCGCCGGGCATGCGTCTCGTGGTGCCCCAGCGACAAAAAGTGCGCAAAGGCGTGCTGCAAAAATGCACTGGGGTGACGCACCATGGCGTGGCGCAAAACCCGCAATTCGGCAATCAGGGCACGCGGCGCCACGATGTAGCCCAAGCGCAAAGACGGTGACAGGCTCTTGGAAATTGAGCCCACATAAATCACACGCCCGACCTTGTCCAGGCTTTTGAGCGCAGGCACGGGTTCGCCCACATACAGATTTTCGGCCTCATAGTCGTCTTCGATGACCACAAAGTCGCGCTGCTCGGCCAGGGCCAGCAAACGCTTGCGACGCTCCAATGACAAGGTGCGCGTTGTCGGGCTCTGGTGCGAGGGCGTCACATACACATAGTCCAGCGGTGGCAAGTGGTCGACCACCAGCCCCTGATCGTCCACCGCCAAGGGCTGCCACTGAGGCTCGCGCGCGGCAAAGCTGTTGCGCGCATGCGGGTGCCCCGGCTCTTCCAAGCCCACACGGGATTGCGCATCGAACAGGGCCTCGCCCAGCATGTAATAGGCGTGCTGGGCCCCCACGGTGATCAGGATTTCTTCGGGCAGTGCAAACACCCCGCGCTTGGGCAAAAGGCGTAAACGTATTTGCTCGATCAACTCGGGCACATCGCTCAGCTCAAAGTCGGGCGTCCACTGAGGCAAATGAACGCGTGCCAGGCTGTGCACGCAACACTCGCGAAACGCTTCGGTCGGGAACAACTGCGGATCAAAGGTGCCGTAAACAAAAGGGTAAGGGTATTGCCGCCATTGGTCGGGCTTGGCCAGGGTACGACGGTCGCTCAGCGAGCGGATCAGACGCGCAGACCAGTCCGGCGAGGTCAGCGGGGCCATCGCGGGCGCCTCACGCTCAGGCGTGCTTTGTGGCAAGCGAACAGGCTCGGGCAAGGGCTTGGCGCGCCAATCGGCCTTGGCCACACCCGATGAACGCGGATCACCATGCACCTTGACAAACACACCGCTGCGCGGATGCGCTTCCAAAAAGCCGTCGTCGATCAAGCGCATATAGGCCGAAGTGACAGTGTTGCGGCTCAGGCCCAGGGCTTTGGCCAATTCCCGTGAGGAGGGCAAAGTGGCACCGGGAGGCAAACGACCTTCCAAAATGGCCTCGACAGCGGCCAGCCGCAGGCGCTGCTGCAAGGGCACGGCAGGCTTGTCCTGCAAGCTAAACAAACTCTCCCATTGGACATCTTTGGTGCGGTGACGACTGGTCATATGACTCAGTATAAGCAAGCCTGCTGGCACACCGGATTTACCCGATCTGGCTCTATGCAGCACGCCGCGATGGGCTATTCTTAAAGTCCATTGATCACCGTCTGGAGAGCCACCTTGTCAACCCCTGTCACCATCGCCACCCTCGAAGCCTTTTCTGACGCCTGGAACCGCCACGATGTGGACGCGCTGCTGAGCTTCATGCACCCCGATGGCGTCTTCATGACTGCGGGTGGCCCAGACGCCTGCGGCTCACGCCACCAGGGCCACGAAGCCTTGCGCAAGGCCTTTCCGGGGGCTTGGGCCACCGTGCCCGATGCGCAATGGACCAAGGGCAAGCATTTTGTACAGGGCGACTTTGGTGTCTCCGAATGGACTTATGTTGGCACTGCAACCGACGGCTCGCGCGTGGAAACCGACGGCGTGGACATCTTTGCGTTCAAGGACGGAAAGATCCTCTCCAAAAGCGCTTTTCGCAAAAACCGCCCCAACCTGCCTGCCGCGAAATAACTTCACCCGTCGCCCGGCACCCGCCGCGCTGCCAGTCAAACCACCTTGCCCCTTTCTCAAAGCCCGCTCATGACGACCCTCGCCTCCGCCAGCAGCGACACCCGGTACGACCCCCAATACGACCCGCTGGTGCACGCCACTCCCGGTGCAGGCCGCGACTACGCGCCCAGCTATTGGGTTGCCAGTGCAGGCACGCCGCCGCCTGACGATGGTCCGGTGCAGCAAGACATGGACGTGGATGTGGTGGTCATCGGTGCGGGCTCGACCGGCATCTCGACCGCCTTGTACCTGGCGCAAGAGCAGGGCATTCAGGCTGTGGTGCTCGAAGCCAACCAGAGCGCCTGGGGTTGCTCCAGTCGCAGCGGTGGCCAGGGCCAAAACGCCAGCGGTCGCCTGACCCGGGTGCAATGGATTGAGCGCTGGGGCCTGGACGTGGCCAAAAAGCTGGACACCGAAATCCGCACGGGCTTCGAAAACTTCAAAAACCTGGCCTTCGAAGTCGACTGCGACGCCACCGATGGCGGCCACCTTTATGTGGCACACCGCCCCGAAAAAGTCGCCTACCTGAAAGAGCAGGCCCGGGTACGCAACGAAATTTTTGGCTACCAAACCCAAATCCTCTCGGCCGACGAATTGCGGCAAAACCACTTCAACGACCACGACGCCGCAGGCGCCATGTGGGAGCAAGAAGGCGTGGGCGTGCACCCACTCAAATTCACCTTTGGCCTGATCCGCAAGGCCCGCGCCCTCGGTGTGAAATTGCACACCGCCAGCCCCGTGCAAGGCTGGGAAACCGTGGGCGGCGTGCACCACCTGCGCACCCCGGGCGGCATCGTGCGTGCCAAACGCGTGGCCGTGTGCACCGGCGGCTACACCGGCCAGGCCCTGAGCCCGCTGACCAAAAACAAACTGCTGCCCATCTTGTCCAACAACATGGTCACGCAGCCCTTGACCCAGGCCCAGATTGAAGCCGCAGGCCTGAAGACCCGCGTCTTCCTGACCGACACGCGCACCCTGCGTTTTTACTACCGGCTGCTGCCTGACAACCGCCTGCAAATCGGCAGCCGCAGCGCCGTGACCGGGGCGCAAGCGCCCGAGCCCAAACACCTGAAACTGCTCACCGACGGCATTGCACGCAAATTTCCGACCTTGGCGGGCATCCCCATCGAGCACTCCTGGTGGGGCTGGGTCGACGTAAGCCACGACATGATGCCGCGCATCACCCAACCCGACCCCAGTCAAAGTGTTTGGTACGCGCTGGGTTATGGCGGTAATGGGGTGTCGTTTTCCACCTGGGCGGGCAAACGCCTGGCCGAACGTGTGGCTGGCAAAGACGCTGGGCAGGAAGTCTTTCAGTTGCCAATCTACAACAGCGAACTGACCTACCCGCACTTTTTGCACCTCTTCCGATCCGAGGCCCTCGCCCCCTTCCGCCGCTTGGGCCAGAGTTTTTTATACAAGTGGTACTGGTGGCAAGACGAGAAGTGAAAGCCCATGTGTCTGCCCCCAAATGGGCTCTTGGCCGACGCTGCCGAACATTGGCTTCACGCGCGCCGGACCACACTGCCCAAAAGACTTCAAGGCCCTGGACCTGACGAGGCGCAAAAGTCGCGCATCCTTTTGGCAGCCAGCGCCGCGCCAGACCATCAACAAATTCAGCCCTGGCGCTTTGTAGAAATCACCGCAGCGAAAAGAAATCTGTTGGCAGAGGCCTTTGCACAAGCCCTTCATGAACGCGATGCCAAAGCCAGTGCCCAAGAACTCGACCAGGCACGCGAAAAGGCGCACCGCGCGCCCTGGCTCTTGCTGGCCATATGCCGAACCCAGCTGCCTGAACATGACGGCGAAGACCACATCCCCACCTCCGAGCGACTGGTGTCACTCGGCTGCGCCCTGCAAAACATGATGCTCATGTGCACGGCTTTGGGTTTGGGCTCCAGCCTGACCAGCGGTAAGGCCATGCAGGCGCAACCCATTCGCCAACTGTTTGCCTTGCCAGCCCATGAAAGCGCCATTTGCTGGCTCAACATCGGCCACATCCAATCTTCCCGCACAAACCGTCAACGACCCTCGCCGGCCGATTACTTCAGCGCGTTGTAGCGGTGCAATTTGCAAGCCCACCCTGTGGGCGATGGCCCCCTGTCTTCGTAGGCGCCCACCCCCGTGGGCGATGGGTTGTGCACCACCACATCACACCATCGCCCACAGGGGTGGGCTCCTGCAAAAGACCACCTTAATGGCAATTTTGAGCATTTCAATAAAAACATATAAATCAATCAATTTGTTTTTATCAAGCCATCAAATTGACATTGTAAAAAATATTTACATATCTATCAGCGGATTACCCCAATTGGGGGTTTGTTGCCGCGCGCAGTATCGGTATCTTCAACTTAAATCAACAAATTGCATAAGAACCGAAACAATGCCAACTCTTTGATTTGTCATGTGTTTTGAGGATTTTGCAAAGTTTTGAGCAACTAAACAGCAAATCCAAATATACAAACAAATTCAAAGTGCCAATTTTTAACCTTTGCAGAACGGTACCAAGACTTTCACACAGACGGTGGGTCCTGCGCGTGATGGCGCTTGGCCTTCAGACCGCAAAACTTAGCCAAATAACTTGACCACAGACATGGACTCTTATCTTCTTCAGTTGGGCGAATACAAGGACGAACCTTTGTCTTTGAAAGGTCCGGAGCTGCTCGCAGCCCAAGTTCTAGTGGATGTGCTCAAGCAAAGTGATGCGCAGGCTGTTTTTCAAAAAACATTGAGCAGCCAAGCCCTGCTGTCCCAGTTGCCTGGCAGTGAGCCACTCAACTCACCACAGAGCGTTGCGGCCTATCTCGAGCGCGCCCAGCAAGTGGCTTTGGGCACGCCCGAGGTCAAAGTCTTGTTAGAAAACATCGGCCAAAGTCCTGACCTGATGCAAGCCGTTGCTGTGCTGGGTGCCGAGCGTTCGCGCATCGTGCTGGCCCAAGAGCTGGACCTGCCCGATGCCGCGCAAGCGACCTTGAGCAACCCCGCACACCCCTTGACGGTCGCGGCGCAAAACGCATTGCAAAGCCAGTGGACACAAGACCTGGGCGAGTACGCCTCTTACCAGATCTTCGACAACTTCACCCCCTTGACCGGTGGCACCAATCCTCTGTGGAGAACAGGGGCTGTGGTGCCTCTAGCGCCTGTTGACACCAACGCCTCCAGCGACGCATTCCGCAACACGTCCAGCGGCACAGTCACGCCCACAGCCACCCCCACTTCCTCGAACAACACCTCGACCACCATGCCCAACATCGCCATCACCAGCAGCCGCACTGAACTGCAACTCAACGAAACTGCTTTGATCAGTTTTTCGCTGAGCGAAGCGAGCACCAGTTTCTCGCGCGAGGACGTCACAGTGATCGGTGGTGCCCTGAGCAACTGGCAAGGCAGCGGCAGCAACTACAGCGCCACGTTCACACCATCCTCAGGTGCCAGCAGCGCAGCCGTTTTTGTGGACAGCCAGCGCTTTTCCAATGCCTCCGGGGTGATGAACCAGGATGGGCAAGACACCAACAACACGGTGTCCATGCGCATTGGCACGGCCACCAACACCAGCCCAACCGTCAACAACAGCCCGGCCACCAACACCGATACAGCCAACACGGGCAGCAACGCCAGCAACAGCAACAGCAACACCAACGTCAGCGCAAGCCTGGCGCCCACGGTGATGATCACCAGCAGCCAGTCGAGCTTGGCGGTGGGCCAAAGCACCACCATCGAATTTATGCTCAGCGAGGCCAGCACCAACTTCACCATGGGCGACGTCACCGTCACCGGCGGCACGCTCAGCAACTTCCAAGGCAGTGGCGACCGCTACACCGCCACCCTGACCGCCACGCAGCCGGGGTTTGTGATTTCCCCCTCCACGCCAAGCGCCTCGGTCAAGGTCTTGGCCAATACCTTCAGCAACGCGCAAGGGGTTTACAACACGGTGGGCAGCAACACGCCCGTTGTGGCTGTGACCAATCAAGCGGCCGTACCCCAGACACCGCAGACACCAGCACCTGAATCCAACAACACCACCACCACAACCACCACCACAACCACCACCGCTGCCGACACCACCCCGCCCAGCGTCATCGTCACCAGCAACACCTACGACCTGAGCACCGGCCAAACGGCCACCATGACCTTCACGCTCAGCGAGGCCAGCACCACCTTCACGCGCGACGACGTCACCGTCATCGGCGGGGGCCTGTCCAATTGGCAAGGCTCGGGCACCACCTACACCGCCACCTTCACGCCCACGGCTGGTGCCACCAGCGCGGCGGTCTTCATTGACAGCGACCGATTCACCGACGCCACGGGCCTGGCCAACAAGGACGGCGGCGAGAGCAACAACGTGGTCTCGCTCAGCATGGGCTGCGGCGTCACCTCGGCTGCGGCCGACCCCTGCGGCTGCCCACCCGCAAGCGGCGGTGACCGCAACACCACCGTGGACACCACGCCCCCCACCATCGCCATCACCAGCAACAAGTCGCTGCTGGGGGCCACAGAAAGCGCGCTGATCACCTTCACGCTCAGCGAGGCCAGTACCAACTTCACTATGGCCGACGTCACCGTCGTCGGTGGGCGCTTGACCCAGTGGCAAGGCTCGGGCAGCAGCTACAGCGCCATCTTTGTGCCCGATGCGGGCGTCACCAATGCGGCAATTTATGTGGACAGCAGCCGCTTCAGCGACGCGACGGGCAACCAAAACATGGACGGCGCGGATGCCAACAACGCGGTGGCACTGCGTTTGGCCTGTGGTTGCGGCACGGGCAACAACAACGGCAACAACACCGGCGACACCAGCACCTACGTCGGCATCACCTCCCCCGGCCAAGGCGGCACGGCTGGTGTCATCACCGGCAGCGGCGAGCCCGGCGCGGTGGTCACCGTGCGTGATGTCAACAACAACATCATCGGCAGCACCACCGTGAGCGCCACCGGCGCCTGGAGCCTCACCCCCACGGGCCCTGTGGCCACCGGCACCATCTCGGCCAGTGCGCGCGACACCAACGGCAACACCGCCAACGCTACGGGCTCGAACGGCAGCGGCGGCGGCGACCGCAACAACAGCAGCTTCAGCACCATCCGCATGGATGCTGCCAGCGACACCGGCCAAGACACCA
>NZ_NESJ01000031.1 GCF_003063645.1 Limnohabitans sp. 2KL-51 | reverse complement strand
CACGTAGATATCGTTAAACTGTTTCATGACCTGCCTCCTGAGTTATGGCACTGGGTTGATAAAGGTTTCGCACCCATCAACTTAACCCACGTTTGTCAGGTGGGCAGGTCATCCATCATGTCTACAAAGAGAAAAAAAACCGCATGGCCGACAAAAGCAGGGGCCATTCAAAATTGATCGGGCCGGATCAGTGAGATTCCACAAACGCCAACATGGCCTCCAGCATCTTGCGCACATGCGGCTGCACGCCCGCAGCCACCTCGGGCAGATAGTCAAACGGCCAGCTTTCCTGCATGTAGCTGCTCTGCGTCATCTCCAGTTGCACCGCATGAATGCCCTGCGCGGGGTTGCCGTATTGGCGGGTGATGTGCCCGCCCTTGAAGCGGCCGTTGAGCACCGCCGTGTAGCCGGTGGCTTGCTTGCCAATGGCCAGCAGTTGCTCAGCCAATTCCGGATCGCAACTGGCGCCGTTGGCGGTGCCCAGGTTCAGGTCGGGCAAACGGCCTTCAAAAAAGCGCGGCAGCACCGAGCGAATCGAGTGGGCGTCCCACAAGGCGGCTACGCCATGCTGGGCTTTGATGCGGGCCAGCTCTTGCGCCAGTTGCGCGTGATAGGGCTGCCAAACGGCATTTCGTCGCTGGGCGATTTCAACCTCGCCGGGCACATCGGCCGGGTCGCGGTACAGCGGCTGGTCGTCGAACAAGTCCACCGGGCACAGGCCCGTCACGCTTTGCCCAGGGTACAGACTGGCACCGTCTGGCGGCCGGTTCAGGTCGATCACAAAGCGCGAATGCGTGGCCACCAGCACCGAGGCCCCCAGTGCATCGGCAAAGTCATACAGACGCTCCAGGTGCCAGTCGGTGTCGGGCACGCGCCGGGCTTCGTCGGTCAGGCGTGCGGCCAATTCAGGCGGCACATGTGTGCCTACATGCGGCATCGAAATCAGCAAAGGTCGCGTGCCCTGGCGAAAACGAAAAGGCGGTTCGGTGGTTTGAAAAGTCATGGCTGATGAGGTCACAAGGGTGGATGTTCGGGCAAGGGGCTCATTCGGTGCAGGCCCATGCCATCGACCGCCAAACGGCCCTGGCGCACCACGCTGCAGGTCGGGCGTTGGCCCAGCCAATAGGCGAGCTCTGCCACATCGCCCAAAGGCCACAGCACAAAATTGGCTGGGCAGCCGACCGCAATGCGGCCATGTGTGGCTTGCAAGCCCAGGGCCTGCGCGGCATGGCGCGTCACACCCGCCAAGACCTCAGGCACCGTCATGCGAAACAATGTGCAAGCCATGTTGACCATGAGCAGCAGGCTCAAGGCTGGTGAAGTGCCCGGGTTGTGGTCGGTGGACACGGCCATGGGCACGCCTGCAGCACGCAGATCGGCAATGGGCGGCATGTGGGTGTCGCGCAGGGTGAAGTAAGCGCCGGGCAAAAGCACCGCCACTGTGCCCGCTTGCCGCATGGCGGCGATGCCTTCGGCGCTCAGATGTTCGATGTGGTCGCACGACAGCGCGCCGAAACGCGCCGCCAGCGCAGAGCCGCCCATGTCCGACAGCTGCTCGGCATGCAACTTGACCGGCAAGCCCAGCGCTTGCGCCGCCTGGAACACTTGCTCGGTCTGGGCAAGCGAGAAGCCGATGGTTTCGCAAAACACGTCCACCGCATCCACCAGGCCTTCGGCAGCGAGCGCGGGCATCATCTCTTCACACACCAGACGGATGTAGTCGTCGCTGCGCCCGGCGTATTCGGGTGGCAGCGCATGCGCGCCCAAAAACGTGGTGCGCACCGTGACGCCAAAGACCTGGGCTAAACGCCGAGCCACACGCAGCTGTTTGCGCTCGTGTGCCAGGCTCAGGCCATAGCCCGATTTGATCTCGATCGCGCAAACACCTTCTGCCAGCAAAGCCTGCATACGCGGCACGGACGCGTCGAACAATTCCTCTTCGCTGGCCTCGCGTGTGGCCTTGACGCTGGACACAATGCCGCCCCCCGCACGCGCCACCTCTTCGTAGCTGGCTCCGGCCAGGCGCATGGCGAATTCGTTGGCGCGCTGCCCGCCGTACACCAGGTGCGTGTGGCAGTCGATGAGGCCTGGCGTGACCAAGCCTCTTTGGCCGTCGTGAGTGGACAGATGTCGGTAAACGTCGGGCAAATCGGCGTGCGCACCCACCCAGGCAATGTCCCCTTGCTCGACCACGATGGCCGCATCGGGCAGGCCCGAAGCGCCCGCGCCCAAAGCCTCAGGGGCCAAGTGCAAATGGTGCCAGACGCCGTCGGCGCTGGGCAAGGCTGCCAGATTGAAATCGTCGGTCATGGTCGGCTTCACTGCATTCACTTGATCATGGGCAGCTTCAACCCTTGTTTTTTGGCTGTGGCCACGGCCAGCTCGTAACCGGCATCGGCGTGGCGCATCACGCCAGAGCCGCTGTCGTTGACCAGCACACGCGCCAGGCGCTCTGCTGCCGCGTCGGTGCCGTCGGCCACGATGACCATGCCCGAGTGTTGTGAATAACCCATGCCCACGCCACCGCCGTGGTGCAGGCTGACCCAGCTGGCGCCGCCTGCGGTGTTGAGTAAGGCATTCAGCAGCGGCCAGTCGCTCACGGCGTCGGTGCCGTCTTTCATGGCTTCGGTCTCGCGGTTCGGGCTGGCCACCGATCCTGTGTCGAGGTGGTCGCGCCCGATCACGATGGGGGCTTTCAATTCACCGGTGCGCACCATTTCGTTGAAGGCCAATCCGGCCAGGTGCCGCTCACCCAAGCCCAGCCAGCAAATGCGGGCGGGCAAGCCCTGAAAGCTGATGCGCTCGCGCGCCATGTCCAGCCAGCGGTGCGTGTGCGTGTTGTTCGGAAACAGTTCCTTGATCTTGGCATCGGTTTTGTAAATGTCTTCCGGGTCACCCGACAAGGCCACCCAGCGGAACGGGCCCTTGCCCTCGCAGAACATGGGTCGAATGTAGGCGGGCACAAAACCGGGGAAATCAAAGGCGTTTTTCACGCCATGATCAAAAGCCACCTGGCGGATGTTGTTGCCGTAGTCCACCGTGGGGATGCCCAAGGCCTGGAAGTCCAGCATGGCTTGTACTTGGGTTGCGCAGCCTTGCGAGGCGTCGGCCTTCAGACGTGCATGTTGTGCGGGGTCGAGCTGTGCATCTTTCCACTGCGTCACGGTCCAGCCCGGTGGCAAGTAACCGTTGATCAAGTCGTGCGCCGAAGTCTGGTCGGTCACCAAATCGGGGCGCATGCCACCCGCCTGGGCGCGGCGCACCAGCTCGGGCAAGATCTCCGCCGCGTTGCCCAGCAGGGCAATCGAGATCGCCTCTTTGGCGGCGGTATGGTGTTTGATCAAGGCCAGGGCGTCGTCCAGGTCTTTGGCCTGCTTGTCCACATAGCGGGTACGCAGACGGAAGTCGATGCTGCTTTGCTGGCACTCGATGTTGAGCGAGCAAGCCCCGGCCAACGTGGCGGCCAAGGGCTGCGCCCCGCCCATGCCACCCAAACCAGCCGTCAGAATCCAGCGGCCTGTCCAATCGTTGTTGTAGTGCTGGCGGCCAGCTTCGACAAAGGTCTCGAACGTGCCTTGCACGATGCCTTGGGTGCCGATGTAAATCCAGGAGCCCGCCGTCATTTGCCCGTACATGAACAGGCCCTTGCGGTCGAGTTCATGGAAGTGTTCCCAATTGGCCCACTTGGGCACGAGGTTGGAGTTGGCGATCAGCACACGCGGCGCGTTGGCGTGCGTCTTGAACACGCCCACCGGCTTGCCCGACTGGATCAGCAAGGACTCGTCTTCGTTCAGGTCTTTGAGCGAAGCCAAGATCTGGTCAAAGCAAGCCCAGTCGCGTGCGGCGCGGCCAATGCCGCCGTAGACCACCAGGCTCTGCGGGTTCTCGGCCACTTCGGGGTCGAGGTTGTTCTGCACCATGCGGTAAGCGGCTTCGGTGACCCAGTTCTTGCAGGTCAGCTGGCTGCCGCGTGGGGCACGCACCACGCGGGTCGGGTCCAGACGGGGGTCGGTGGAGGGGGTCATGTGGGCTCCTTGAGTGTGAACAATGGATCGGTCAAAGTCGTTCAGCGCACGCCGGGCAAATCAAGGCCCGAGTAGCTTTGCAGCAAGGCCCCGCTTTTGACCATGTCGATGGCGGCCTGCATGTCGGGCTGGATGTGTCGGTCGTCGTCGAGATGCGCCACGCGTGTGCGCAGCAAAGCCATGGCGGCGGCCAGGGGCGCACTGGTGTGCAGTGGCGCGTGAAAATCGCAGCCTTGGGCCGCGGCCATCCACTCGATGCCGATCACGGCCATGGCGTTGTCGGCCATGGGCAACAGGCGGCGTGCTCCGTGAGCGGCCATGGACACATGGTCTTCCTGGTTGGCCGAGGTGGGGATGGAATCGACACTGGCCGGGTAGGCGCGTTGTTTGTTTTCTGACACCAGGGCAGCGGCGGTGACCTGCGGGATCATGAAGCCAGAGTTCAGACCCGGCTTGGGTGTGAGGAATGCGGGCAAGCCCGACAGCGCCGGGTCCACCAGCATGGCGATGCGGCGCTCGGCCAAAGAGCCGATTTCGCAAATGGCCATGGCGATCATGTCGGCCGCAAAGGCCACGGGCTCGGCGTGGAAGTTTCCGCCAGATAAAGATTCGTCGGTGTCGCTGAAGATCAACGGGTTGTCGGACACGCCATTGGCCTCGGTCTCCAGCAACTGGGCGGCGTTGTGCAGCACATCCAGGCAAGCGCCCATGACCTGCGGCTGGCAGCGCAGGCAATAGGGGTCTTGCACGCGTTCGTCGCCTTGCAGGTGCGAGGCGCGTATGGCGCTGCCGCTGAGCAACTGGCGCAAGGCCTCGGCGGTGGCGATTTGGCCGCGGTGTTTGCGCAGGCGGTGGATGCGGGCATCGAATGGCGCGTCCGATCCCTTGGCCGCGTCGGTGGCCAAAGCACCGGTGAGCAGGGCCGACTGGAAAAGGCGCTCGGCTTCAAACAAACCGGCCAGTGCGTTGGCGGTGGAAAACTGGGTGCCATTGAGCAGGGCCAAGCCTTCTTTGGGGCCCAACGTCACCGGGGCCAGGCCCACGCTGGCCAGAGCCTGTTCGGCGGGCAGGCGGCCTTGGGGCGTGTCAGCTTCGCCCACACCGATCATCACCGCCGTCATGTGGGCCAGCGGTGCCAGATCGCCCGAAGCCCCAACCGAGCCCTGACCGGGCACCACCGGGATGATGCCTTGGACCAGCATGGCTTCGAGCAAAGCCAGCGTGGCCGGGCGAATGCCCGAAGCGCCTTGGGCCAGGCTGGCGATTTTGAGCGCCATCATCAAGCGGGTGATGGCCACGGGCGTGGCTTCGCCCACGCCCGCCGCGTGCGAGAGCACGATGTTGCGTTGCAAGGTTTCCAGGTCTTCGGCCGGAATGCGCACGCTGGCCAATTTGCCAAAGCCGGTGTTGATGCCGTACACCGGCTCGCCCTTGGCCACGATGCGGGCTACGCTGTCGGCGCTGGCTTGCACGGCGGCGTGGCAATCCGCGTCCAGCGTGGGCGTGGCACCCCGGTAAATGGTGCACCAATCGGCCAAAGGCACTTGGCCGGGAATGAGTTTCAAAAATGGGGGGGTCATGTCTGGCGTTCGTTCATTCAAAAATCAGTGCGCCGCAAGGCGCTGAGTGGATCGGCCTTGCCCCACCCATTGATTAGACCGGTTGAAGTCTTGAGCGAAAGACCTGTCGCAGGTGCCTTGGTGTAGGAGCCCACCCTGTGGGCGATGGGCGTGGCACACGCCCTTGAAACCATCGCCCACGGGGTGGGCTCCTACAGGGGAGGTTACGGGGGAGGCCGCACTCGTGAGACGGGGGAGAGAATTCACAAACATCAAGGGCCTTATGAATCGTGATGGCATCAGGTCGATATCGGGTTGCCGCTGGCGCTGTAGCGGCTGCCCAGGCGGTAACGGCTGGCGGGATGCAGGCAGCGCACCAGGGTCACGGGCACGCCCTGCGTCCAGGTGCGGCGGGTCAAGAGCAAACAGGGCTCGGCCGCGTCCATCTGCAGGCGTTGGGCTTGTTCGGCGGTGGGCAGCACCGCATCGACCACATGTTCGATTTCGTCAAAGGGCACGGTGCGCACCAAAAACTCCGAGGGCTGTTGTTGCGAGAAATCTTGCTGGGCAAAGTTGGGCACCACCTGCGGGTTGACAAAGCGGTCTTCCAGCTGGATGGGCACGCCGTCTTCCAGGTGCACACACACCGAATGGAACACCGACTCGCCGGTGCGCACGTTCAGCGCGGCCGCCACTTCCAGGGTGGCGGCGACACGCTCGACCACCAACATTTCGCAGGCGTAGTCGTGACCGCGTTGTCGAATCTCGCTGGCCAGATTGACGATTTGCAGCAAGGTCGATTGCGGTTTTTGTTCGGCCACGAAACTGCCCACACCGGCCACGCGGACGATGCGCCCTTGGTCCACCAGTTCGCGCAAGGCCCGGTTCACGGTCATGCGCGACATGCCAAACTGCGCGACCAGCTCGTGCTCGGATGGCACGCGGTCGCCTGCGCGCAAGCTGCCGTCCTGGATTTTGCGGGCGATGTGGTCCTTCACCTGTCGGAACAAGGCCACGGGCTCGCCCGTCAGGGTTAGGGGCCTACGGGCGGTGTGGTGTCGCTGATTGGCGATGGACGTTGCAGTGCGGGTCATGAGGGAATCTTCAAAGCGCAATAACCGGGGTGTGCAAGTGGGATGCGCTCAATGCGTGTCCGTGGCCATGGCTTCGGCCCGGATTTCTTCGGTCAGTTGCGCCTTCAAGGCCATGAACTCGGGCGAGGTCTTGATCGTGTAATGGCGGGGGTGCGGAAAATCCACCGCCAACTCGGTCTTGATGCGACCGGGGCGAGCGCTGAACACCGCCACGCGGTTGGCCATGAAAATCGCCTCGTCGATGTCGTGCGTGACAAAGAGCACGGTTTTTTGCGCCGATTCCCAAATGCCCAGCAGCAACTCTTGCATCAGCACGCGGGTCTGGTTGTCCAGTGCGCCAAAGGGCTCGTCCATCAACAAAATTTTGGGGTCGTTGGCCAGTGCCCGTGCAATCGCGGTGCGCTGCTGCATGCCGCCTGACAATTGCTTGGGAAAGTGCTGCTCAAACCCGCGCAGGCCCACTTTGGCGATGAAGTCATCGGAGCGTTCTTTTTGTTCGTTCTCGGGCATGCCGCGTTCGCGCAGGCCAAACCGGATGTTTTGCTCCACGTTCAGCCACGGAAACAGCGTGTAACTCTGGAACACCATGCCTCGGTCGGCACCTGGGCCTTGCACCGGCACGCCGTCCAGCAGCACCTGGCCGGTGGTGGGCTGGTCCAGCCCCGCCACGATCCTCAGTAAGGTGGATTTGCCGCAGCCCGATGGGCCGAGGATGGTGACGAAATCGTTTTCGCGCACCTCAAAATCCACCGGGGTGAGGGCCTGGGTGGCCTGCCCTTTGGGCGAGGTGAAGACGCGCGAGACGCCTTGGATCGACAGTTGGCTGCTCACAGTGAACTCCAGGCAAACAGGCGGCGGTTGAGCGCCTTGAAGGCAAAGTCAGACACCAAGCCGATCAGGCCGATGACGATGATGCCAAAGATGATTTGCCCGGTGTTGAGCAGCGCCTGGCTGTCGGTGATCATGTGGCCAATGCCCGAGGACGAGCCGATCAATTCAGCCACGATCACATAGGTCCAGGCCCAGCCCAGCACCAATCGCAAAATCTCGGCGATCTCGGGTGCGGCACCGGGGATCAGCACACGTTTGACGATGCCCGATGGCGTGGCGCCCAGGGTGTAGGCGGCTTCGACCAGGTCACGCCGCGCTGCGCCCACACACACCGCCACCATCAACACGATCTGGAACACCGAGCCGATGAAGATCACCAACACTTTTTGCAGCTCGCCAATGCCCGCCCACAAAATCAGCAAGGGGATAAAGGCTGAGGCGGGCAAATAACGACAAAAAGACACAAAGGGTTCCAGGAAGGCCTCCACCCCTTTGTGCGCGCCCATCGCGATGCCCAGCGGCACGGCGACCAGGCTGGCCAAAATGAAGCCCGCCAGCACTCGCCAAATCGTCATGGCGATGTCGTGGGAAAAATTGAATTCGGTGAACAAGAGGATGGCCTCTTGCACCATGGTCACCGGGCTGGCCAAAAAGGTGGGCGAGACATAACCGCCCAGCGTGAAAAACGCCCACGCGGAAAAAAACAAAATGAAAAACCCAATGCCCAGCAACCACCGTGACTGCGCGCGCACCGGCTCCAGCGGGGCCAGTGCGCGGCGGCGTGGCCGCACAGCGATCGATGGGGTCGAAGTCGGATGTGCGGTGGCCATGGATTTACTTGATGAAGCTGGTGTCAAACATGGCGTTGAAGTCGGTCGGTGCTCTGCGGATCACACCGGCTTCCAGCAAGATGGTGGCAGCGTCCTTCATGAAAGTTTGCAATTCACCGGCAAAGAACTTTTGGTTGGCCGCTTTGTCTTGCCAGCGCAGGAAGGACGATGATTTGGCAAAAGCTTCGCCGGTTTGCCTCACGGCTGCGCCCATGATTTCGTTGGATTTGACCGGGTCGTTCTTGATCAATTCCAGGGCCTCAAAGTAGGCATTGGCCAGACCTTGCGCGGCCTTGGGGTTGGCTTTGAGCCAATCAGGGGCGCAGCCCACCGTGTCCATGACCATGGGGTAGTCGAGCGTGGTGGCCAAAATCTTGCCAGCCTGTGGGTTGCTGCGCACGGTGGACAAATAGGGCTCGTAGGTCATGGCCGCATCGTTCTGGCCAGCCACAAAGGACTGGGCCGCCGCCTGGGGTGACAAGGTGACGAGCTTGACGTCTTTCATGCTCATGCCATTTTTGTTGAGCATCCAGGCCAAGCCGAAATAAGGCGCCGTACCGGGCGCATCCACGCCAATGCTTTTGCCCTTGAGGTCGGCAAAGCTGTTGATGTTGCCCCGCACCGCAATGCCATCGGCCCCAAACGACTTATCGAGTTGAAAGATCTGGACGATGGGCACGCCATTGGTGTTCCAGGCCACATGCGTTTCCACGGTGGTGGCAGCGCACTGGATGGCTTTGGAGGCCAGTGCCAGGTGGCGGTCTTTCTGGGGAATCATTTTGATGTCGACCTCCAGACCGTGTTTCTTGAACAAACCTGCTTTGTCGGCCAGGGTCAGGGGGGCAAAGCCCGTCCAACCCGACATGCCCAGGGCCAGTTTGACCTCTTGAGCTTGTGTGTGAAATGACAGGCTGGCCGTGACCGCACCGGCCAGGATCAGCGAGGCGAATTTGACGTTTGACTTGCGCATGAAGGAACTCCTTTTTGTTGATCAAGCCCGATTGACATGGCCGAAAACGGCACCGACAACTAGGCAAAAAGCCACCACCAACACCCGGTTTAACTTGTATAGACAGGATGGGCCAAATGAAAAGCTGTCCGAGTGCAGGAAACAACCTCTCTCCCAACATTCGCACCAGCAGACTGAATGATCAAGTATTTAGCCCCAAAAGGCATCGGGAATTGCACTATCTTGCTGTCTATACAAATAGGTGTTAAGAATGGCCATTACACAAAGCAAGACGTGTGCTAGGTCACACCGCGTAACCGGGCGACACCTTGTCGGCCAGGCGCAGCATGGCCGGCCATTCTTTCCAACCCAGCGGGCTGCGCCCCTCAGGGTATTCGCGCAGCGCGGCCTTGTTGAAGCCCAAGCGACTGATCTGCTCGGCTACACCGTCTGGCGGAAAGTTCAATTCTTGCCCGCAGGCCATCGCGTCCAGCTGGGCCTGGCAGGCTTTTTCGAGGTGCCACATACTGCTGAAGGCTTCGGCCACGGTGTAGCCCACCACCAGCGTGCCGTGGTTGCGCAAGACCATGACCATGTGGTTGCCCAGATCGTTGGCCAAGCGCTCGCGCTCTTGCAGATTCACAGCCAGGCCTTCTGACTCGTGGTACGCCACCTTGCCGTGGAACATCATGGCGTGCTGGCTCAGCGGCAGCAGGCCGCACTTGAGCATCGAGATCGCCATGCCGGCACGGGTGTGCAAATGCAGCACGCAATGGGCATCGTCGCGCGCCGTGTGGATGGCGCTGTGGATCACGAAACCGGCGCGGTGCACGTCGTGCGGACTGTCATCGACCTTCTGACCATCGCTGTCGATCTTGACCAGGCTCGATGCCGTGATCTCGTCAAAAGACCAGCCAAAGGGGTTGATCAGGTAATGCGCGGTGCCCGGAACCCGAAGTGAAATATGGGTGTAAATCAGGTCAGTCCAGCCGTGGTGCGCCACCAGCCTGTAGCAAGCCGCCAGGTCAATCCGGGCTTGCCACTCTTCGGGCGACATGTGGGTGGGCGCGGGAGCGCGGGTTGCGTTTGGATTGGTCTGTGGGGACATTTTGGGCTCCGGAAAAATGCGGGCTGCGCTCAGAGGGCACAGCCTGATCCAAGTCAGGTCAAAGGCTAATTCACTGTAGCAGGCAAGGCGGTCAAAGCTGAGCCACAAGTGACCCCTGCGGCAGAGGACGCTCAGCGCGGTGGAGCCTTACGCAGCAAAACAATGTTGCGGTAGCCCAGGCGGATCAGGCCTTCCTCCTGAAAATGCCTCAGCTGCTGGTTAACCCGCTGACGCGAAGCAGAGGCGGCTTGGGCCAGGTCGGATTGGCTCACGCGCAGCATCACGCCATCGGGCACGGCCACACTGTTGAACTTGGCAATGCGCTCCAGCGTGGCCCACACGCGTTGTTCCAGGCTGTGCATGCCTTGATCGGCCAGAGTGTCAAACAGTTGGTTGATGCGCAGGCCCAAAATGCGCAACAAATCCACAGCCACGGCCGGATCGCGGGTGATCAGGTCAACCAAGCGGTTGCGCTCGATGTGCAGCACCTGGGTGGGGCCGACGGCCACCAAATCTGCGGGGTAAGTGGTTTCTGCGAACACCGAGCTCAAGCCCGAGATTTCCCCAGGCAGCATCCAGCGCAGCAATTGCTCTTCGCCTTCAGGCGAGGTCACGCTCACACGCAATCGCCCTTTGACCAGCAGCAAGGCGGTCGATGTGGATTGCCCCCGGCTGAGCACCACTTGTCCTTCGGTCCAGTGGCGCAACACGCCCACGCTGTGCAGCGATTTGGCCGAGCGTGCCGTCAGTGCCGAGTTTTCTGCCCACACCTTGGTGAAGACATCGGCATCCAGTGCCTTGTATGCGGGCTCACGCGGGCCACTGGGCGAGCTGATGGAGGGGCGATTGGGGGGCAAGGGCATGGTGTCTCCGTCCTGGGGCAATGTTTTTTGAGTGCTTTCCCCTAAATTGTCACATCAGAAACAATTTGCGGCCTCTGTGGGCAATTAAATCGTGGCACCGAGCTTGACGGTGATCAAGTCAAAGAACCCCATTGGAGACGACATGAAATTTTCTGCCCCTGCATTTGTTCGCACCACTTTGGGTGCCATCGCCCTGACTTTGGGTGCCAGCGCCATGGCACAGTCCGTGGTGCGCTTCCAGGACTATCCCGGCACCGGCAATTTGATGGTGCGTGTGGCCCAAGAACAAGGCTTCTGCCAACAAGCAGGCATTCGCTGCGAACTGCGCACGATTCCAGCCGCGCCATTGGGCATGCAGACCATGCTCTCTGGTGACATCGAAGTGTTTTTTGGCCCGACCGAAGTGGCGGCTGCAGCCGTGGCCCGCAAGGCCCCCATTTCCATCATTGCCGCAGGCTTCGTCGATCCGGTGTTTTTCATGGCTGCAGGTGCAAAAACCGAGTTGGCGACCGAAAAAGAAGGCTACCCCGGCGTGGTCAAGTCCTTCAAGGGCAAGAAAATCGGCGTGACCCAGCGTGGCTCAGGCGCTGAATTTCAGGTCATCGACATGCTGGCGGATGTGGGCCTGACTGCGAACGACGTGACCTTTGTGGCCGTGGGTGCTCCCGACACCGCTTTTCCTGCACTCACACGCGGGCAAGTCGACCTGATCATGACCTTCCCGCCCACCGATGGCATGTGCGAAGTGCTCAAGGCCTGCCGCCTGGTGGTTGACCCCCGCAAGGGTCAAGGCCCCAAGAGCATGCTGGCGACCCGGGGAGGCGCTGGCACCATGGCGGTGAAGACCGAATGGGCAGCGGCCAATCCGCAAACGGTGGCCGGTATCCGCAGGATGCTGGATTTGTCGGATGCTTTCATCGCCAACCCGGCCAACTTCGGCAAGACACTGGAGATCCTGCGCAAGACCTTTGCCCTGCAATTGCCCAACGCAGACCAGATCGCTGAGGTGAGCTTGCGCAACTCCATCGGCAACTTCAAGGCCCGTGGCACCGTGCCTGCCATGCAGGCGGTGGCCGATGCCATGACCGAAAACAAGCTGCTGCCCGGCAGAGTAGACATGGCTCCGGCGGTCTTGCCTTGAACTTTGGACATCGCGATATTTTCAGGAACTCTTCATGATCGACGCACAGCGCATCGACCTGAGCTTTGACGGCACCAATCTGGTGTTGCAGGGTGTGGACCTGCACGTCAAGGCAGGGGAGTTTGTCGCGCTTGCGGGCCCGAGTGGCTGCGGCAAAACCACCTTGCTCAACCTGTGCGCGGGGCTGGTGGATTTGCCTGCAGGTCAGCGGCTGCTGGTGGCCGGCGAACAGCCGGCGCTCGGCAGCCATGAGGTGGCTTACATGTTGGCGCGCGACAGCCTGTTTCCCTGGCTCAATGCGCTGGACAACGCCGCATTCGGCCTGAAGGTGCGGGGTGTGCCCATCGCAGAGGCCCGGGAAAGGGCCGCAGTGATGCTCAAGCAAGTCGGACTTGGCGGGTCTGAATACCGACTGCCCAAGGCCTTGTCGCAAGGCATGCGCCAGCGCGTGGCACTGGCACGCACTTTTGCCATGCCCTCGCCATTGCTGCTGATGGATGAGCCCTTTGGGGCACTGGACGCGCAAACCAAGCTGCAGCTGCAAGACCTGCTGCTGCAGCTGTGCCAGGACGGCAACCGCACGGTGCTGTTCGTGACCCACGACTTGTCAGAAGCGGTGGCCCTGGCCGACCGGGTGATGGTGATGTCCTCCAGGCCCGGCCGCATCGTGGCCGATGTGCAGGTGCCGCTGGCGCGTCCGCGCTCCATTCGTGAGCTGCAAACCAGCGATGACTTCCGCCACACCTACACCCAGGTGTGGAAACATCTCGAAGAAGGTTGGGTGCACCATGAAGGCTGAAACACTTCGCACGCTGGCGCAGCATGCCCTGTTTGTCTGCGTGTTTCTGGGTCTGTGGGAGTGGGGTGCCCGAGTCGGTTGGGTGGATCCGAGTTTCATGGGCAGCCCGCTCGGCATCATCCAGTTCACGCTTGAAAACTTTGCCAACGCCCGCTTGTGGGGTGATCTGGGCTGGACTTTGACGGCCGTTTTCGCGTCCTTCGTCATTGGCTCGGTCGCCGCCATGGCCACCGGCTTGGCCTTTGTCACCTGGCCCCGGTTCGAGGCTTTTTGTGACCCCTACATCTCGGCCTTCAACGTGCTGCCGCGAATTGCTTTGGTGCCGCTGTTCATTCTGTGGTTTGGTTTGGGCATCGGCTCCAAGATTGCTCTGGGGGTGTCGCTGACCTTCTTCATCGTGCTGTCCAGCACGGTGGCCGGTATTCGGGGCGTCAGCCAAGACCATGTGACGCTCACACGCACGCTGGGTGCCAGCAGCCGACAGATGTTTTTCTCGGTCACATTGCCGGGGGCTGTGCCAGTGCTGTTTTCAGGATTGCGCCTGGGCGTGATTTACGCCTTGCTGGGTGTGGTAGGCGCAGAGGTCATTGCTTCCGAGCGTGGACTCGGGCAACAACTCGCTTATCTGGGATCCACATTCAACGTCAACGGCGTGTGGTCGCTGCTGTTTGATCTGGCGCTCATCGGGGTGCTGATCATGAAGCTCATGAACTGGATCGAACGCCGTCTGCTGCACTGGCAATGAAGCCAACGTGCGAAAACACATCAAGGAGAACAAACAATGAAATTCCGTCACATCCAGGTGGACCCGATGACGCCCACCATCGGCGGCATGATCAGCGGCGTGGACCTGAACAACACCCGCTCTGAAGACGTTTACGAAGAGATCAAGCAAGCGTTGTGGCAACACGGCGTGGTGTTTTTCCGCAAGCAGGCCTTGAAGCCCGAGGCCTACATTCGCCTGGGTGCCAATTTCGGCGAGATGGAACAGCACGAGTTCTTCCCGCACATCGAGGGGCACCCCCAAATTCAGTTGATCTCGCACCAAGGCAACGAAGCACCCGAGACCGACCGCTGGCACACCGACGTGACCTTCCGCAAAAAGCCCAATATGGTGTCGATTTTGCGCATCACAGACTTGCCCCCAGCCGGTGGCGACACCATGTGGATGCACGCGGGCGCTGCCTACGATGCGCTCAACCCCGGCATGCAGCAAATGCTCGAGGGCCTGCAGGCCGACCATGATTTGCCTTGGCACTTTCGCCGCATCAATGCCAACGAACGCCTGGCGCAACGGGCCTCTGCCAAGAGCGGCATGATGGTGCAGGCCAGCCAGCAAGAGTGCAAGATGATCGAGAACACGCCCACGATGACCCACCCGGCGGTGATCACGCACCCTTACAACGGCCGCAAGATTTTGTTCGTCAACTCGATCTGGACCAAGCGCCTGCTGGGCATGCACATGGACCTGTCCGAGGCGGTGCTGAACATGCTCTACGAATGGGTGAAAAAGCCAGAGTTCATGGTGCGTTTCCGCTGGGAAAAAGACTCGGTCGCCATGTGGGACAACTGCGCCACGCAACACTACGCCGTGTTCGACTACGCGCCGCACTACCGCGCAGGCCAGCGCATGACCTGCGGCAGCTTTGTGCCCACGCTCAACCCCGGTGCCGCCGCCGCAGGTGGCCAGCCCTCGGTCATGCGCCAGCTGCTCGACACCACCCGCATGCAAGCGGCCAGCCCGCGTGAGCAGCAGGCGGTGGAAGCCATCTTCAGCGCCCTCGAAAGCGTGGACCTGAACGCGGTGGCCAATGCGGCCCAGCGCCGTTGAACCCCCGCTGAACCCGGCATGCAAGCCCTCATGAGTTCCAGCAACCCCATCGACTTGGCCGACCACGACTTGGCCGCCTTGCAGGAGGCCCGTGACTTGCTGGGCCGCGCCCGGCAAGCCGCTGCCACGCTGGCGCTGTGGACGCCCGAAGAAGCCAGGCGTGTGGCCAAAGAAGTGGCTGCCGCCTTGCTGCCGCGTGCCGAGTTTTATGCCGAGTGGGCCGTGCGCGAAAGCCGCATCGGCAAAGTCGCTGACAAGATCGCCAAGAACCAGATTGCTTGCACGCTGACGCCTACGGCTTGGGACAACGTGGCCCTTGGTGGTGTTCGCCGCAACGATGCGCTGCGCATCGTCGAGATCGGCCGCCCAGCCGGCGTGGTGGTGGGTTTGTCCAACTCCACCTCGCCGGTGGCCACCATCATGTTCAAGGCCATCCTGTGCCTGATGACGCGCAACGCGCTGGTCATCTCGCCGCACCCGGTGGCGCTGGGCTGCTGCACCGCAGTGACCCATGAGTTGCAAGCGGCCATTGAAAAAGCCGGTGGTCCGGCACATGCCTTGCAGATCCTGACCCGCCCCACCGTTGAGGCCACAGGCGCGCTGATGCGCGACAGCCGTACCGACGTGATCTTGGCCACAGGTGGCACGCCCATGGTGCGCGCCGCTTACGGCTCGGGCAACCCCGCCATTGGCGTGGGCTCGGGCAATGTGCCGATTTATGTGGACGCCAGCGCCGACATCGAAGCTGCTTCGCAAACGATTGTGGCCGCCAAAAATTTCGACCACGGCAGTCCTTGCTCGGCCCCTTCAGTGCTGATGCTGCACGCCAGCATTGCCGCGCAGATGCAGCAAGCATTGGCCCGCCAGGGTGCGCATGTGTGCACCGACGCAGAAGCACTGCAAATCCAGAATTACGCCTTTCCCGGTGGCAAGTTCAACGGCAAAGTGGTGGGTCGCCCGGCACACGAAATCGCCCAGGCCGCAGGCGTGCAAGTGCCCGTCGACTGCCAAGCGTTGGTGTGCCCCATCGTCCAGCCGCAAGCGGGCCATGTGCTGCTGAAAGAAAAACTCTCGCCCATCTTGGGCTGCGTGGTGGTGGCGGGCATGGACCAGGCCATTGAGGTGGCGCGCCTGATGCTTCAGCACAGTGGTGCAGGCCACACCTCGGGCATCCACACCGCCAGCGCCGAACAGGCCGTGGTTTGGGGTGCAGCGCTGGACTATTACCGCGTGGTCGTGAACGGATCCACGGTGCACGACAGCACAGGGGCCAACACCGGCTTGCCCTACACCTTCACCATCGGTACCGGTTACGCGGGAAAAAGCTCGGTGGACTGCAACGTTGGCCCCGAGCTGCTGGTCAACTGGAAACGCGTGGCCTTTCCGCTGCCCGGCGGCTGGGCCGGGGCCATGGCTTCGGGCGCGGCTTTGCCAGCGGCACCGGGCCAGCTGTCCACCCTCACGCCTGAACTTCAGGCCACCGTCCTGCGCATCGTGCAGGAAGAACTCGAACACCTTCGCTGAAAGCCCGATATGTCCACTTTGCGCAGTTACATTTTTCTGGACCGCTTGCAGCCACAGCTGATGTGTTTGCTCGGCTCTACCGCCCGTGGTTTTTTGCCACGCCACAACGACGCGGCCATGGTGATCGAAGTGGCCCCCGGCATGGACATCGAGTGGCTGACCGACATCGCGCTCAAGCACGACGATGTCAAGCCCGGCAACTTGGTGGTTGAGCGGCAGTTTGGCTATTTGGAGTTCCATGGCCAGTCCTCCTCGTCCGTCAAGTCGGCGGGTGCAGCTGTGTTGGATGCCATGGGCGTGAGCGAGAAAAGCGTCATCAAGCCTGAAATCCTGGCCTCTAAGGTCATTGACCGGGTCGACGGTTACCACGCCTTTTTGATCAACCGCAGCAAGGCTGGCAGCATGCTCTTGCCCGGTGAATCGCTCTACATCATGGAGATGACCACGTCTTCTTATGCGCTGCTGGTGGCCAACGAGGCTGAGAAAGCGGCGAACGTCAAATTGGTGGATTGCCGTTTCATGGGCCCTGCCGGGCGGCTGTACCTGTCGGGCACACCGTCAGATGTCCGAACTGCCGCCGAGGTGGCAGAGGCCGTGATCCGGAATGCCGGAGGTGCTGCATGAGCGCAGACGCTTTGCGCGAACAAATTCGGGCGCAGGTGCGCACCGCATTGGGCGCCAGCAAAGCCACCGGTGGGGATGCATCGGCGGCCTCGGTGACCGCGCTGATGCAGCGCTTTGAAGCCGGTTATGCCGCTGTGAATGCCGAAGCGATCGTGGCCTGTTTTGCCCACGATGTGGTCTGGACCTTGCCCGACTCACGCGTGCTCCATGGCCGTGCGGCATGCCTGGTGTTCTTGAAGGAACGCTTTGCCAGCCCCACCGGCCCCAAGTTTTCGGATTCGCACCTGAATGTGCTGGGCCAGATCGTGGTGCAAAACTACAAGGTGAGCGTGCCCTTGCCTGGTGGCAAGGCACTCACGCTGGACGGCACCGATGTGTACCAAATCCGCGATGGCCTGATCGCCCGCAAAGACGCTTATTGGAAACAGATCGGCGCGCCCAAGCCTGCGGCTGCGGCACCGGCTGCTGCGCCAGCGACTGGGCCTCAGGGCGTGGTGGTGCCCTTGCGCGTAGGCACCGGTGCCCACGCGCAAGCTTTGACAGAACTCTTCAAACGCCTGGCCGCCAGCCCAGCACTGCTGCAAGCGGCGCAATCGGGTTTGCTGCGTTTTGACATGCGTGTAGACGAGGCTGCAGTCAAGGCGGTGGCCGCTGCTGCGCCTGCTGCACCCGTGACGTCGGCCATGGCCGCCACCACCGCCACCGATCCGGCAGCTTGCTGCTCATCGTGCAAGGCAGGCAAGGCCTGCGAGTGCAAGGGCGACACCTGCGAGCTGCACGATCACCCAGCCGAAGACATACCCGAGCTCAAGGGTGTGATCGGTGAGAAGTTGCTGAAAACCCTGCCGCCGAGCGTGAAAACCGTTCGGATGCATCCCAAGGCGGTGATGACCCCCTTGGGCAAAGAAGCCCTGCGCAAGCGCGGCATCACCATTGAACGAGGAACCAAGTCATGAAAACAGGAACCGTGATCGGCCGCATCGTGGCCAGCAAACGCCTGCCCGAGTTGCCCGCTGGGGCATTGCTGGAGGTGCAACTGGACTACCCCAAAGACGTGGTGGTCTGCTACGACCCCATGGGCTGTGGCATTGGCGAGCGCGTGATGATCACCATCGGCGCACCTGCTGCCTGGTGGTTTGCTCCGGCTCACCCGCGTGTGGTGGCCGATGCACTCATCATCGCCTCGCTCGACAACTACGACACCCCCACGCCAATGCGCTGAGCGCATCTGTATTTTTCCCCTCAACCCTTCCCTCAACCCGTTTTTTTAAACCCTCAAGGAGACTCTCATGTCACAAGCCATCGGAATGATCGAAACCAAAGGTTATGTTGCTGCTTTCGCGGCCGCTGACGCCATGGTCAAAGCCGCCAACGTCAACATCGTTGGCAAAAAAGAAGTTGGTGGCGGTCTCGTTGCCATCATCGTGTCGGGCGACGTGGGTGCCGTCAAGGCCGCCACCGAAGCCGGTGCTGAAGCCGCAGGCGCGATCGGTGAAGTGGTGTCCTGCCACGTCATCCCACGTCCACACGCTGACGTGACCAAAGCCTTTGACGGCAAGTGATCGCAGGCTGCCCTAAATAAGGAGGCCGCATGGCCACAAGCAAAAAAGCCACCGAGCCCGCGAAACCGCCTGCCAAGCCGGCCGCTGAGCTTCGGGTTTACCTGACGCTCACCGACCTGCAGCCCCAGTTCTCTTCGTGGATGAGTTCGCCCCTGGGCGCACGCGGCTACGTGGCGATGCAAGGCACCCACGCGCTGTTGGTCGAGATCGCCCCCGGGCTGTCCATCCAGCGCGTGATCGATTTGGCCCTGAAAGCCGAGCCCACACTGGAGCCTGGCATTCTGGCGGTCGAGCGGCAGTTTGGCGTGCTGGAGTTGCACAGCAACGACGGTGCGGCGCTCCAGCGTGCAGGCCAGGTCATTCTGGACTGGATGGGTGCCAAGGCCGAAGACCAGTTGCGCCCGCACTTGCTGTACAGCGACATTCTGGAAAACGTGACCGATCAGCACGCCGTGTTGATGAACCGAACACGCCAAGCCAGCATGGTGCTGCCCGGCGACCACATGCTGCTGATGGAGGTGGCCCCAGCCCTGTTTGGTGCCCACATGGCCAACGAAGCCGAAAAAGTCGCCCCTGACCTGACCCTGGTCGAGTGCAGCATGATCGGTGCCAGCGGCCGCATGTACCTGACAGGCAGCATGGCCTCGCTCGATAAGGCCAAGGCCCATGTGGAGCTACTGCTCGCGGAGATTCCGGGCAGAGGCTGAACGAGCCGATTTTTTCAGCGAATTCACAATGTTCCGCAAGCTGGGAGAGATATCCGACCGATGCGATGACGGCCCTAAACTGTGCGTAGGAATGTTAGGGACTGCGGGGTATTCCGCCGTGTTGAGGAATGCGCATGCAAGAGTGGATTTACCCTGTTGGGGTTGTTTTATCAGGCTACACCGTACTGGGTTTGACAGGCTTTGGTTCAGCGCTGGTGATCGTGCCTTTGTTGGCCATGAATTGGCCCTTGTCCGAAGTGGTGGCCTTGACCTTGTTGATGGATGTCCCCGCTTCGGCGTTTCACAGTTGGCTCAACTCGAGCCAAGTTCAATGGCGTGAGCTGCGCCGCCTCTTGCCTGGACTGGTGATCGGAACGGCAGCGGGTTTGTGGTTAACGCCACATGTGCAGTCACGCTGGCCCCTGCTGTTGCTGGGCTTGTATGTGGTTGTGGTGGGTCTGAGCACCTTACGTGCCAAAACTGCGCACAAGCGCCCGCATGGCCCGCTCTGGGCTGGGCCTGTGGGCACGGTCATCGGGCTGGTAGAAATGCTGTTTGGCACCGCAGGCCCGCTGGTGGTGGCATGGCTCAGCCGCCGCTTGGCCGATGCACAGCAAATACGGGCCAGCACACCCATGATCATCGCCGCCGCCGCCAGCACCGTGTTGGCAGGCATGGCATGGGATGGCCAGTTGGCCAGTGACTTGCTTTGGCAGCGCTGGACTGGCCTCATCGGCGTGGCCCTTTTGGGTGTGTGGTTAGGCCACCGTCTGGCGCACCATGTGCCCATGGCGCGACTGCGCCAGATCATTTCCACCTTGTTGGTGGTCAGTGGTTTGATACTGGCATGGGGCGCATTGCGTTGATGGCTGTTGGCTCTCTGGCTGGCTCACGCCAGGCCAGCATGTGGCAGCCAGACTAAACGTGCTGCTGAGGGACGTGACGCCGGCGTACCCATCTCCTCAATCTTCACACGCTGAGTGTGCCTGCTCAGCGACAGCCTGGTGACAGGCGTGGTGGTGGTTTCATCGGACAATGCGCTCACAGCAACTGAGCCGATGGGCGAGAGCGCCGGGCCAAAGGATTCAAGACAATGAAAGACATGCAAGCCATGGACATCGGCCTTGTGGGCCTGGGCGTGATGGGCGAAAACCTGGCGCTCAACCTGGAGCGCAACGGGTTTTCGGTCAGCGGCTTTGACTTGGACGCTGCCCGCCGTGAGAACTTCGCGGTGCGCACGCAGGGCCTGCGGGCACAAGCCGCGTCGTCGCTGCCCGAACTGGTGGCCAGCCTGCAGGTGCCCCGGCGCATCTGGATGATGGTGCCTGCGGGTGCGGCGGTGGACCAGGTGCTGGCGCAGCTGCGCCCTTTGTTGTCGGCAGGCGATGTGCTCATTGACGGTGGCAACACGCTGTACACCGACACCCAGCGCCGCATCGCTGCGCTGCAGGACTCGGGCATTTTGTATGTGGGCGCGGGGGTCAGCGGCGGTGAAGAAGGCGCTTTGCTTGGCCCGGCGCTCATGCCCGGCGGCTCGCCCGAAGGCTGGCCGCTGATCCAGCCCCTGATGCAAGCCATGGCGGCCAAGGCCGAAGATGGGCAGCCGTGCTGCCAGTGGATGGGGCCGGGTGGGGCGGGCCACTTCGTGAAGATGGTGCACAACGGCATCGAATATGCCGACATGCAAATGATCTGTGAGGCTTACGCGCTGATGCAAAGCCTGGGCATGGCCCCGGCAGACATGGCCGCCGAATTCGAACGATGGAACGATGGCGAATTGGGCAGCTACCTGATCGACATCACCGCACAGATTTTGGCCACGACCGACCCCGAAACGGGTGCGCCGCTGGTCGATGTGATTCTGGACACGGCCGAGCAAAAAGGCACGGGTAAATGGGCCAGCCAGATCGCACTGGACCTGGGCGTCGCCGCCCCCACCATTGCCGAAGCGGTGTTTGCCCGCACGCTGAGCGCCATCAAAACCGAACGCGTGGCCGCTTCGAACCTGTTGTCGGGGCCGAGCACCGTTACGGCGCCCGAGCGCGGTGCCATGTTGGGCAAGCTGCGCCGGGCCTTGCTGGCCGCCAAAATTTGCGCCTATGCCCAGGGCTTTGCCCTGCTGCGTGCTGCCGACCGCGAACACCACTGGCACCTGCCCATGGCCCAAGTCGCCTCGGTCTGGCGTGCAGGTTGCATCATCCGTGCGCACTTGCTCGAAGACATTCGCCGCGCCTACCAAAACCAGGCCGACCTGCCCAATCTGCTGATCGACCCGCACTTTGTCCGCGTCATGGCCGACTGCCAACAAGACCTGCGCGAAGTGGTGGCCATGGCGGCGCTGAGCGGCGTGGCCGTGCCCGCCTTCATGAGCGCCCTGAGTTATTACGACGCCTACCGCGCGGCCCGTTTGCCTGCCAACTTGCTGCAAGCCCAGCGCGATTACTTTGGCGCCCACACTTACCAGCGCACCGACCGAGTGGGGAAGTTTCACACCCGTTGGGGGGAGTGACCGCCAACCCGCATGCGTGGCATCGGGATGACTGAGGGGGTCAAACCACAGGGATGGCATCCCAACACGTCGTGTAATTGGGCGACTTGCGCTCTTGCCGCATCTGCCAACCCTTGAACGCACCCTGCGTGGACACCTTCACTGTCCCGCGACCATAGCGCTGGTTCAGCTGGTCCAGCGCTAGCATCAGCTTGGCGTTGCTGGTGGTTTCGGGCTCCAGCAGATCACCTTGCCTGCGCGTGACCGGGCTGATCTCGCTGAGCATGATCCCGGCCTTCTTGTATTGGTAATCGGGTTTGAACATGCGCTCGCACAAATAACTTGCCCATCGGTTGACTTCCAGGCTGTCGTGGGTCGGGTACGGCAGTGGCACGGCCAGGCTGGGCATGTATTGCGGTAACTCTTTGCGAAACCGGTTCGTTTGCAAGAAGACCTGGATCACCGCAGCGTGGCTGTTTTGCGCACGCAGCTTGGCGCAGGCATTGGCCGCAAATGTGGACAGCGCGTCCTTGAGCACGTCCAACTCGGTGACCATGCCGCCGAACGATCGGCTGCAGATGATCTGCTGTCGCTCGGGTTGGATTTCTTGCAATTCAATGCAGGGCACTTCTTGAAGCTCTCGCTGGGTCTTTTCCATCACCACGCCAAACTCGGCCCGCAGGGTCGGCACATGGGCCACGCGCAGGTCTTGCACGGTGTGCACGCCGTGCCTGGCCAGCTTTTGAGTGAGCTTGTGTCCAACCCCCCAGACTTCTTCCACCGGAATGTGTGCGAGCAACTGGGTTTTTTGCTCGGGGGTCAACGCGTTGTAGTTGAAGACGCCTTTGGAACGTGGGTGCTTCTTGGCCACATGGTTGGCGAGTTTGGCCAAGGTCTTGGTGGGGCCAATGCCCACGCAGACCGGCATGCCCGTCCACATGCCAATGCGTTCGCGCATGGCATAGCTGACCTCGCGCATTTTTGGGGTGCCCGTCAGATCCACAAAGCATTCATCGATCGAATACACCTCGCTGCGGGGTGAAAACTCGCTCAGGATGTTCATGACCCGGTTCGACATGTCGGCATACAAGGCGTAGTTGCTGCTCATGGCCAGGATGCCGTGTTGCTCGGCCAGTGCCGTGCACTCAAACCAGGGGGCGCCCATCTTCACGCCCAAAGCTTTGGCCTCGTTGGAACGGGACACCACGCAACCGTCGTTGTTGGACAGCACCACCATCGGGACATGCGTCAGGTCGGGCCTAAAAATCCGCTCGCAACTGACGTAGAAATTGTTGCAATCCACAAGCGCCAGGGCTTGTACCTTCGGCGGGGCCATGGTTCAGTAAAGCTTGTGCAGGTTGCGCGTCACCACGCCCCAGATCAGCAGCTCCTCGCCTTCCTTGACCACGATGGGTGGGTACAGCGGGTTCTCCGCGATCAGCTTGACCACACCGCCTCTGCGGTACAGGCGTTTGACGGTGTAGTCGTTGTTCAGCACCGCCAACACGATGTTGCCGTGCTTGGCTTCGATGGAACGGTCCACCAACAGCTCGTCGCCCTCATAGATGCCGATGCCACTCATCGAGTCGCCTTTGACCCGGAAGATGAAGGTGGCTTCCTTGTTGCGGATCAGGTGCTCGTTCAGGTCAATGCGCTTGCGCGTGTGGTCCGCTGCAGGCGATGGAAAACCGGCCACCACGGGCCAAGTGCAGACATCCAGCCAGACGGGGGTGTCTGGTACAAACACTGGGGAAAGCGAAGAATCAAGAGGAGAAGACATCGCTTGAATATACTGGATAAATAACCAGTCTTTCAAGTTGCCATATTGGACATGGCGAGTGAACTTTGGCTTCAGATTCGGGGCGCTGGACAGGCCACCAGCGCCGGCATGTGCTGCCAACCCATCAGCTCGGCAGCCTGGGGGGCATCGGCACTCAGCCAGGCATCGTGCAGCGCCGGTGCGATGACGACGGGGGTGCGTTTCTCATCGCCGGGCTTGTGAAACTGCTGCATCACCGGGTGCGCATCGGCATTGACCGTGAGCATCGAAAAGCTCACCACCCGCTCGCCCGAGGCCGGGTCTGTCCAGCGGTCCCACAGGCAGGCGATGCCGAATGGATCACCACTGGCCAGAGCGATTTTCCAGCGCACGGCCTTGCCAGACTCGTAACTGGGCTCATAGAAGTTGTCGACCAGCACCAGGCCAAACTGCCGCTGCCGCCACGCGGTGCGGTAGCTGGGTTTTTCTGCGGCGGTCTCGCTGCGGGCGTTGTAGGTGTGGCGACTGATCTTGTCGTCCTTGGCCCATGCCGGGATCAGGCCAAACCGGGCCAAACCGCAAGCGACCCGACCCGTCTGGTGGCTCTTGACCACGATGGGGGAGGCAAACCCGGGGTAAGACTCCTCGGGGAAGTCTGCAGGCAGGTCAACGCCAAGCTTTTCCTTCACCCATGGGGCGCTTTGAGTGGGGGTGAAGTTGGTGCACACCCGAGCAGTTTATCGCTGCCATGAGGCACGGTGACCCCGCTGATGGGCCGTCTTGGCGCACAGTGCAAGAGGTCATCTCGCGACCATCGGGTGCGATACAGCTTGGGCCATTGACAGGACAGTGTGGCGCTGACCGTCAAAAGTTCTTCAGCGACGTGTCGCACCCGGTTACACAACCAGAACAATCCCTTGTGACATGCACGACATGTAACAAAGTTTCATAAATTCGCATACGATGGTTACATCGGCGATGGCCCCACAACGGCAGCCGCCTAAACGGACACATCCAACGAAAGTGAAATTTCCATGACCACAAGGATTGGTATCAACGGATTTGGCCGCATCGGCCGCATGGTGCTGCGCGCAGCAGTGCAAAATTTCAACGACGTCGAGATCGTTGGCATCAACGATTTGCTTGAACCCGAGTACCTGGCCTACATGCTGCAATACGACAGCGTGCATGGTCGATTCAAAGGCAGCATCGCGGTGGACGGCAACACGCTGGTGGTCAACGGCCAGCGCATCCGCCTGATGCAAGAGCGCGACCCGGCCAACCTGAAGTGGAACGAAGTCGGAGCCGATGTGGTGATCGAATCCACCGGGCTTTTTTTGGACAAAGACAGCGCGGGTAAGCACCTGGCTGCAGGTGCCAAGAAAGTGGTGATGTCCGCGCCGTCCAAAGACGACACACCCATGTTTGTGTACGGTGTCAACCATGCGTCTTATGCCGGACAAGCCATGATCAGCAACGCCAGCTGCACCACCAATGCGCTGGCCCCCATTACCAAGGTGCTGCACGACAAATGGGGTATCAAACGCGGCCTTATGACCACCGTGCACGCCGCCACCGCCACCCAAAAAACTGTGGACAGCCCCAGCAACAAGGACTGGCGCGGCGGCCGCGGCATTCTGGAAAACATCATCCCCAGCAGCACGGGCGCGGCTAAGGCGGTGGGCGTGGTGATCCCGGCCATGCAGGGCAAGCTCACGGGCATGGCGTTTCGCGTGCCCACTTCAGATGTATCGGTGGTCGACCTGACGGCCGAGTTGGAAACCCCGGCCACCTACGCCGACATCTGCGCCGAGATGAAAGCGCAAAGCGAAGGGGCGTTGAAAGGCGTGCTGGGCTACACCACCGCCAAGGTGGTCTCCACCGACTTCCGTGGTGAGGTGTGCACCAGCGTGTTCGACGCCGACGCAGGCATCGCACTGGACAGCACTTTCATCAAGGTGGTGGCCTGGTACGACAACGAGTGGGGTTATTCGAACAAGTGCCTCGAGATGGCGCGGGTGGTAGGTCGCTGAGGTTTGTGGGTCAACCTGTCTGTTGTATGGCCTCACGTCGAAAACCTTGCCGCACGCGCCATCGCCCACTTCACCAGAGTCGGGGCCCTTGTTTGCTTCAAGCTACGGACCTTGATTCATCCCCGGGGTGTTTAAAAAGAGTCATCAAGGGTGATGAATTCATGGGGTATTAGGGGTGGTGCAGTCGGCGTTGTGGGGGGTGACTGGCCGAAGGTGATAAATTAAAAGTAATTTTTTAATTTTAATTTTTTTATTCAACTCATTAACGTGTAACTTTTACAAATTAATACATTTAATTAACATGTAAATTTTTTTGATGCGGTTTTTGAATTCCAAATAGGTAATATCCGCTGGAAAGTCTCACCATTGAGTTAAGCAAAAACCTCAAAAAAATCATGATCTATAAACTCACTGTCATCCTGCGTCAAATTGTGGCCGTTTCCAGCATCTCCTTGTGCGCATGGGTGTTGCTGGGCGTCGCAGCTCAAGCTCAAACCAGCATTGAAACCCAACAAGCCGGCGTCAACAGTCGCATCGAGGTTTTGGGAACCTTGTTCACGCCGCCATCGGGCATTGCGGCCAGTCAAAGTCGCATGGTCTTTTACCGATCGAATGACAGCATGGGCCTAAAAGGAGCCACTGGCGTTTTCGTCAATGGTCAGTACCACACCTCTTTGATTCCGGGCGGTTACAGCCAGTTGTGCCTCGAACCGGGCGCGGTCGAAATCGGCACTCGACAATTCCAGGTGGGCGGTGCGGCCAAAGACACCTATGACACCCTAACCGCGGTCAGATTGCAAGCAGCGCAAAATCAGTACTTTGCAGTTTATGTCGAGGCGGGCCGCCCCGTTTTCAAACCCGTGTCCACAGCGCAGGCCCTGAAAGAATTGGCCACAGCACGCTTGCAGATGCACACCATTTCTCGGGTTACCCAAGCACGTGAATGTGTGCAGGCGCCGGCCACTGCGGTAGCCGAAACACGCCCCGTACCGGAGCAATTTGCCTTGGCGGGCGATGCCTTGTTTGCGTTTGGCAAATCCAATTCAGCAGGACTGACCCAAGAGGGCCTGGTTGCCATTGACCAGTTGGTCGCCAGCATTCGCAACGATTACCACCAGATCACCCACATCCATGTGATTGGCCACGCCGACCCGCTGGGCTCCTCGGTTGCCAACAAGCGCTTGTCCGAAGAGCGTGCCGAGACGGTGCGCCGCTACATCGAGCGTGTGGGCCCGATCTCCACACGCATCACGTCTGAAGGTCGTGGCTCGCGGCAGCCGGTGGTCAGCCATTGCGCCAGAGTGGCATCGCACAGTGCGATTGCCTGCAACCAACCCAACCGCCGTGTCGTGGTTGAAGTCCTCGGACAACGCAAGGCAAACAGCGAAGGCCGTTAAGCGCATCAAGTCAGCAGGGGGGCCTGGGGTGTGCCTGTTCGCGTCCCGCTGCTGGACATGACGCTTGGTGAGCTGGCTCAAAAGCCCAGCCAGCAAGATTCGGCCTTAAGGCTGACCGCGGGCCTCAGCCCTGGCTGAGCAACTGCGCAAAGCGGCCCAAATCCACGTTGCCGCCACTCACGATGATGCCCACGCGTTGACCTTGAAGCTGCTCGCTGGCCTGAATGGCCGCCGCCAGTGACAGACAGCCCGTGGGTTCGACCACCATCTTCATGCGTTCGGCATAAAAACGCATGCTCTGAACCAACTGTGCATCGGTCACGGTGTGCACACCATCCACCAAGCGGCGGATGATTTCGAAGGTGATTTCGCCCACCATGGGGGTTTGCGCACCGTCGGCAATCGTCACCGGGGTGGCAATGCGCACCCGCTGGCCCTGTTGCAAGGACTGCTGCACATCGTTGCCCGCTTCGGGCTCAACACCGTAAATCTTGCAGGTTGGCGACAGCGCTTTGGCCGTCAGGGCGCTGCCGCTGAGCAAGCCGCCGCCGCCCAGACACACGAACAAGGCGTCGAGCTCGCCTACCTCTTGAAACAACTCCAGCGCCGCCGTGCCCTGGCCGCTCAGCACGTCCGGGTGGTCAAACGGCGGGATGAAGCGCATGCCGTGCTCGGCGGCCAGGCCTTGGGCAATGGCCAGCGCATCGTCGGTGTAGCGGTCGTAACCCACCACAGTCGCGCCATAGCCGCGGGTGGCCGCCAGTTTGGCGGGCGAGGCGTCGTGCGGCATGACGATGGTGGCCGGGATGTCCAGAATTTGAGCCGACAAGGCGACGGCCTGGGCGTGGTTGCCCGATGAATAAGCCACCACCCCGGCCCGGCGCTCGGCAGGCGTCAGCCGCGACAGGGCATTGAAGCCGCCCCGGAACTTGAAGGCCCCCATGCGCTGGAAGTTTTCGCATTTGATGAAGGCCTGGGCACCCAACTGCGCGTTGAGCGTGCGCGACTGCAGCACCGGCGTGCGGTGGGCATGGCCTTGCAGCCGTACGGCGGCGGCCAGGACGTCTTCGAAAGTGGGTAGGGCGCTGGCATCGTGCATCGGTGATCCCTGAAGGGTAGCGGCAAAGTCTGCATGGTGACATGACTGGCGGTTTGAAAAGCACCCGCTTGCCACCTGCGAGACAAAGCCTGCGTCAGGCGCTGGCTAACATCGGTCATGCACCTGACTCTTTCCTCTCCCGTTCAAAGCCTGGCCGACATTCACCGCATCGAGGCTACGCCTTTGGCCGAGGCCGTGCCTTGGACCAGCACCTATAACCTGATCCGAGCCAGCGCCCAGGCGCATGCCGACCGGCCTGCGCTGACTTTTTTGCACACGGGCCAACCCGGCGGTGCGTCCACCACCTGGACCTACCGCAGCTTGCTGCAAGGCATCCACCAAACCGCCAATTTGCTGCACCAGTTGGGTGTAGGCCCTGAAGACGCCGTGGGGGTTCTGTTGCCCGGTGGCCTGGCCTACCACCTGGCGCTTTGGGGCAGCGAAGCGGCGGGCATTGTGCAGCCGCTCAACCCGCTGCTCAGTGACGAAAAACTGCTGTCGCTGCTGCGGGCCAGCCAAGCCAAAGTGCTGATCGCGCACGGCATCGAAGACGACAGCCAGTTGCGGGCGAAAGCCTTGCGCTTGCAAACCCAGTTGCCCAGTTTGAAGACGGTTTTGCTGGTTAACCCCGGAGGCGGCCCACCTCAAGAAGCCGACGCGCTGCCTGCAGGTGCGCAAGACTTTCACGCTTTGCGGGCCACGCAGGTAACCGACCACTTGATCAATCAACGCGTCTTTCAGCCCGAGGATATCGCGGCTTACTTTCACACAGGCGGCACCACCGGAGCGCCCAAACTGGCCAGGCACAGCCATGGCGCGCAGGTGTTCACTGCTTGGGCCAATGCCAGCATGCAAGGCTTTCGCGCAAGCGATGTGACGATCAATGGCTACCCGCTGTTCCATGTGGCGGGGGTGTTGCCCGGGGCCTTGTGCTCGCTGGCCGTTGGCATGCATGTGATCATTCCCACCGAAGCCATGTTTCGCAACCGCGATGTAGTGCAAAACTATTGGCGGCTGGTGGCCCACCACCGCTGCACGCTCATGTCGGGCGTGCCCACGGTATTGGCTGCTCTCGCGGGCGTGCCGCTGGAGGGGGCCGACATTTCAACCCTGCGAGCTGTGCGTACGGGCGCTGCACCACTGCCGCCCGAGCTGGCGCAACGCTTTGAACAAGCCTTCGGTTTGCACATCAACGAGAGCCTGGGCATGACCGAAACCGTCGGCTTGAGCACCGTGGCCCCACCGGGGCTCAATGCTCCAGCCGGTTGCGTGGGTTGGCCCTTGCCGCATGCGCGTGTGCGCATCGTGGCGCTGAGCAGCGATGACCAAGCCACATCTCACACCTTGCCTGCAAGCGAGAAGGGCATGGTGCTCTACCAGGGGCCGAATTTGTTTTCTGGTTATCTGGACGCCGCAGAAACAGCGCGCAGTTTCACGCCCGACGGTTGGCTCATCACGGGTGATGTGGGTTTCATCGACACGCAAGGCCGCCTGCACCTGTCGGGCCGCGCCAAAGACCTGATCATCCGCGGCGGCCACAACATCGACCCCAAAGTGATTGAAGACGCCTTGGGTGCACACCCAGCGGTGGCCTTGTGTGCGGCAGTCGGTGCGCCAGACGCCTACGCGGGAGAGGTGCCTGTGGCCTTTGCCACGCTCAAACCCGGCAGCCAGGTGACCGAAGCCGAGTTGCTTGCTTTCACAGCCGAGCGTGTGGACGAAGGCCCCGCCAAACCCAAATCCATCACGGTGCTGAGCGCCATGCCGGTGACCAATGTGGGCAAAATTTACAAACCCGAGTTGCGCACGCTGGCCACAGCGGCGGTGGTGCAAAGACTGATCCAAAACGCGATGGCACCCTTACAGCTTGCTCCCGCGCAATGGCCGCAGGTGCAGGCGGCAGGCGATGCACCTGTGGCGGTAGACGCCCGCGACACGCCTCTCGCTGCTTGGAACACGCTCAAGCCTTTGCTGGACGCTTTGCCCGTGAAGCTGGTCTTGCACGCACCCTGAAGGGCAGAGCCCCTCAGCTCAAGTGCTTGCCGATGATCCCGGCCAGCTCGAACATGGTGGCGCTGTCCTTGCCAAACACCGCTTGCAACTTGCCGTCGGCTTTGATGGATCGCTTGTCAGCCGGGTCTTGCAGGTTGTTGGCCTTGATGTAGTCCCAGATTTTCTTGACCACCTCGGTGCGGGCGTAGGTCCCGTCGCCGATCACCGCCATCAGGGCCGGGCTGGGTTTGAGTGTGCCCACGGCGGCTTTGCGTGGGGTTTTTTCGGCGGCAGGCTTGGCGACTTTTTTGGCGGCTGGGGTCTTGGCGGTTTTGGCTGCTGTCTTTTTTGCGGCTGCTTTGCCAAACGGTGTCTTGGTCGCAGCGGTCTTGCGCGGCGGGTATTTCTTGCCACCTTCGCGCTGCTCAAACTCAAACGTTACTTTGCCTTCTTCGGGGTTCCAGGCCAGCATGGCCTTGAAGGGGCGGCGCGTGCGGTTGCTCACGAACTTGTCGAGCACATCGGTTTTGCCGCTGGTCAACAGTTTGATGATTTGCTCGCGCTCCACCGGTTGCTGCAAGATGAGTTTGCCGGTCTTGAAGTCGCAACTCGGTGTGGGCTGCTCGTTCGTCGGCACAGCTTTGCTGCACACGTAATTGCTGCCGTGCTCGTGCACAGCGCCACCACATTTGGGGCAGACGCCAAGTGATTCGTCGGTGAACTCGACGATCTCGCCGCCATCTTCGTTTTTCTTGTCGTCACCGAAGTCGAACTCGAGCTTCCAGTTTTTCTCTTCTTCGTTGTACTTGAGCGCCATCTCGGCCACAAAAGGCCAACCGGCTTTGGAGCGGAAGCCGTCCAATGGACCAATCTTTTTGTCGCGCATGAACTGCTCAACTTCGGCAGGCTCAAAGGTGCGGCCAGCAGGCGTCTTGCCAAACGAAAAACCGCAGCCTTCGCTGGCGCCATCGGCACCTGTGCAGGTGTACCTGCGGTAGTTTTCTTTCACCACGCCACCACAGGTGGGGCAAGGCGTGGTGACGGTGGCGTAGTCGCCGGGCACGGTGTCGCGGTCGTATTCTTTGGCTTTTTTGACGATGTGCTCGGTCATGGCCGCGATCTCGGCCATGAAGGTGGCCCGGCTGAGCTTGCCTTGCTCCATTTGAGCCAGCTTGTATTCCCACTCGCCTGTCAACTCGGGCTTGGAGAGTTCTTCCACCTGCAGGCCGCGCAACAGCGTCATGAGCTGGAAGGCCTTGGCCGTTGGGATCATCTCGCGGCCTTCGCGCA
>NZ_NESJ01000030.1 GCF_003063645.1 Limnohabitans sp. 2KL-51 | reverse complement strand
TTGAGCCTTGGAAATTACACAGGAATGGGAAAACGAGTTTCAAATCGGCACCAAATAAAATTGACCGCTAGGCCACGCCAGTATTGGCTTTCTCTACAAATTAACCCGGTTTAACCGGACACTACTGGTCTTAAGTCAATTTTCAACCGGGGAGCATCATTTTTCGTTGCGCCAGGCCAATGGGCATGTTCGACGTTGGCTGAGGCGACCATGCCCAGTTGTGGAGAACCGCAATCGAAGGAGCCTGTGGCGCTGGGCTTGTACATGTAGCACGCCAGGCGGCTCATGAGCTGCGAGAAAGATTGGCGAAGCATGTGAAGGCCTTTTGGGGTGAAAATCCGTCAATAAACGGTATATACAGTATGCAGTTTTTTTATCGCCTGTGGCTTTATCGAAAACCCTTGATTTTCATGGGATGTCAGCCCTTTTGAGCAGTCAATTCATGGCATTCCGGCAGAGACTGCCGGATGCGCAGTGAAGGCTGGGGCACAAGGTGCAGCTTCTACAATCCTTGACTATGCTGACAGACATCTCCCAGAACACATCTTCCCCCTTGCTCGCCCAGCTCAATGAGGAGCAATACCGGGCCGTGGCCTTGCCGCCGGAGCATGCGCTGATCTTGGCGGGCGCAGGTTCGGGCAAAACCCGGGTGCTGACCACTCGCATCGCCTGGTTGCTGCAGACCTCGCAGGTCTCGCCCGGCGGCATTTTGGCGGTGACCTTCACCAACAAGGCGGCCAAAGAGATGAAGCTGCGCTTGCAGTCCATGCTGCCGGTGAACGTGAATGCGATGTGGATCGGCACGTTTCACGGCCTGTGCAACCGCTTTTTGCGGGCGCATCACCAGCTGGCGGGGCTGCCGCAGACGTTCCAAATTTTGGACACGCAAGACCAGCTGTCGGCCGTTAAGCGGCTGTGCAAGCAGTTCAATGTGGACGAAGATCGCTTTCCGCCCAAGCAGGTGCAGTATTTCATTTCGGGTTGCAAAGAAGACGGCCAGCGCCCTCTTGATGTGAAGGTGCGCGACGATGAGACGCGACGCAAGGTGGATCTGTACCAGCTGTACGAGGAGCAATGCCAGCGCGAGGGCGTGGTGGACTTTGGCGAGCTGATGCTGCGCACTTACGAGCTGCTGCGTGACAACCTGCATGTGCGTGAGCATTACCGCCGCCGCTTTCGCCATATTTTGGTGGACGAGTTTCAGGACACCAACAAGCTGCAATACGCCTGGCTCAAACAGCTGGCAGGTTTGCCGGGTGAGGGCGGACAAGCATCAAGCGGTGGCGCGATCTTGGCTGTGGGCGATGACGATCAGAGCATCTACGCCTTCCGTGGCGCACGGGTGGGCAACATGGCCGACTTTGTGCGCGAGTTCCAGGTGCAGCACCAGATCAAGCTGGAGCAAAACTACCGCAGCTTCAGCAATATTCTGGATTCGGCCAACCACCTGATCAGTCACAACAAAACCCGGCTGGGCAAAACCTTGCGCACGACCCAAGGCGCGGGTGAGCCGGTGCGCGTGGTGGAGTCGCCGTCTGACTTTGCCGAGGCGCAGTGGCTGGTGGAAGAGCTGCGCCAGTTGGTCAAACAAGACGGTTTTGAGCGCAAGGAAGTGGCCCTCCTGTACCGCAGCAACGCGCAGAGCCGGGTGCTGGAAACCGCGCTGTTCAATGCCGGTTTCCCCTACCGCGTGTACGGCGGTTTGCGCTTTTTTGAACGTGCCGAGATCAAGCATGCGCTGGCTTATTTGCGCCTGATGGAGAACCCCAACGACGACACCAGTTTTTTGCGGGTGGTCAACTTTCCGCCGCGTGGCATTGGGGCCCGCAGCATCGAGCAGTTGCAAGACGCAGCCCGTGCGGCAGGTTGTTCGTTGCACGATGCGGTGAGCGCCACCACCGGCAAGGCCGGGGCCAATCTGGCCGCTTTTGTGGCCATGGTCGATGTGCTGCGCGAGCAGACCGAAGGCATGACGCTGCGCGAGATCATCGATTTGGTGCTCGACAAAACCGGCTTGGTGAACCACTACCGCGCCGAAAAAGAAGGCGCGGACCGGGTGGAGAACTTGGAGGAATTGGTCAACGCCGCCGAGAGCTTTGTCACGCAAGAGGGCTTTGGCCGCAGTGCAGTGGCCATGCCGCAGGGTTTGACGCAAAGCCCGGCCAGCCAGGGCTTGAGCGCTGCGCCTGCATCAGACCTCGGCACGGTTGACGAGTTCAGCGAAGACGGCGTCACCATGAGCCCGCTCGCAGCATTTCTCACCCATGCGTCGCTGGAGGCGGGCGATAATCAGGCGCAGGCCGGTGAAGACGCGGTGCAGCTCATGACAGTGCACGCCAGCAAGGGCTTGGAGTTTGACGCGGTGTTCATCACCGGCCTGGAGGAAGGCCTGTTTCCGCACGAAAACGCGATGAACGACTTTGACGGACTGGAAGAAGAGCGCCGCCTGATGTATGTGGCCATCACTCGCGCCCGCAAGCGCCTTTACCTCAGCCATTCGCAAACCCGCATGCTGCACGGCCAGACCCGCTACAACCTGAAAAGCCGCTTTCTGGAAGAGTTGCCCGACGAGTGCCTTAAGTGGGTGACGCCCAAAAGTGCCGGGTTTTCGAACCTGGGCAGCGCGGGCGGTGGGGGCGGCAATGGCGCTGGGGCTTCGGGTGGCGGCTGGCCGCAAACCCCGGCCTTCAACCGCCACGTGCGTCCTGCCTGGGGCCAAAGCAGCCTGAGCACCGAAACCTACAAAAGCCCGCCCGTGCCAGTGCAAAAAGCCGCGCCCGAGCATGGCATCACGGCCGGTAAAAATGTGTTTCACACCAAGTTTGGTGAGGGCAAAGTCTTGGCTGTTGAAGGCATGGGCACAGATGCCCGCGCCCAGGTCAACTTTCCGCGCCACGGCATCAAATGGCTGGCGCTGAGTGTGGCTAAACTCACGCTGGTGTGAGCCCTTTTGCGTCCCCTTTTTTTGCGGCCACTGCGAGCCAAGCTATTTTTGATGGAACTCTAAAACGATGACCAAACATTTGGATCTGGGCTGTGGCCTGAAACCGCGCAACCCCTATGGGGCCGACACGACCTTCGGCTGTGATGTGCGCGACATTGACCTCGCTGTGGAGAAGATTGGCTTTGATTACAAGCGTGTCAATCTCGTGGTCGAGCCTATTCCCTATCCCGATGGGTTTTTTGATTCGGTCTCGGCCTTTGATTTTTTGGAGCACATTCCAAGGCAAATGGTTTTGCCCAACGGCGAGGTGACCAATCCATTCATCAATGTCATGAGCGAGATCCACCGTGTGTTGGTGCCTGGCGGACGTTTGTTGGCATTTACGCCCGCTTATCCCAGAACAGAAGCCTTCTCAGACCCCACCCATGTGAACTTCATCACCGATAAAACGCACGAGTACTTTGTGGGGGCCCAGCCCAGCGGGGCCATGTACGGTTTTAAAGGGGCTTTTGAAGCCTTGCAAGTTCTTTGGGAAGCCCCTGCCAATGTTTATGATTTGAACCAACCGCCTTGGCGTAAAACCATGAGACGTGTGCACCGGAAATTTTTCCGAGGCGGCATGGCGCACATTCTTTGGGAGTTCGCGGCCATCGGCAAATAGTTCCATGGGACGCACGCCGCCAGACCCCATCCTCTTGCAATGACTTTTTAACCCGACCATTTTCATGAAAATCACCCAAGATACCGTTGTCACCATGCACCACAAAGTGGTGAATGCCCAAGGCCAGTTGCTCGACAAGACGCAAGAGCCCACGTCATACCTGCATGGTGGTTACGACAATACTTTCCCAAAAATTGAAGAAGCGCTGGAAGGCCAGGAAGTGGGCTTCAGCACCACGCTCAAGCTGGCCCCGGCCGACGCCTTTGGTGAGCGTGATGAGGGGTTGGTTCAGACCATTCCCAAAAGCGAATTTCCACCGGGTGTGAAGGTGGGTGGGCAGCTGCGCGGGCGCTCTGCTGAGTGGCAAGAGCAGGTCTTCAATGTGGTGAAGATCAAGGGCGACAAGGTGATTCTGGACGCCAACCACCCCTGGGCTGGTCAACATCTGACGCTGACGCTCAAGGTGCTGGAGGTGCGCGCCGCCAGTGCCGATGAGGTGACGCACCGTCACGCGCACGGTGCGCACGGCCACCACCACTGATCAGCCCTGGGCCGTTGGCCCCGGTCGTGCCGATCACGTCAGTTGAGAGGCTCGGGTGCAGCTTCGTCGAGCACGTCGGTGGCAAAGCAGTCGCGCACTGAAAACAGCATGGAGCTGAAGAACATGGCCGCCACCATCAGTGCCATGGGCATGAAGGTGGCCATCATCAGTTGGGGGTTGCCCAACAGGCTGGTGATCAACAAGGCCAGCACCCCAGAGGCCAGGAAAATCGCAGCCCAGGCCACCACGTAAACCCCAAATGCCTTGAGGTTGCGCCAGCAGGCCATGAAGCTAAAAAACAGACTTTTTACCGCGGGCATGCCGTACCAGTGCACCAGTGCTGGCGCATGCCAGAACATCATTGAGAGTGGCATGTAAAACAGCATCGATACCCACAAGGCGGTCTGGAACGATTCGGCCGTCACCACCTCGGGTGTCATGGGCGCGCCGCCAAAGTAGACCTTGGCAAAAGTGCCCCCATCGACCACCGTCGATATGCCCATCACCAGCAAGAAAATGAGCGCGTACAGCCCGCCCAGCTGTAGCATGTTTTTGCGGTACGGACCTGCCTTGAACGCCACAAACAGCAAGCTGGGCATGGGAAATTTGCCATCTGAGGCCACTTGCGTGGCCGCCATCATGCCCAGTGTGAGCGCGGGCAGCACCACCAAGGCCAACGCGCCGCCGATAAACGGCACCACCGAGACCAGCGATACGGTGATCATGAAGATGAAAAACAGCCCCGACATGGCCAGTGGCTGACGCCAGAAGGTGCGCATGCCTTGGCGGGCCCATTTCAGGCCGGCACTGGCGGGAACAATTTGCAGGTTCATGGTGTCACAAGAGCTTGGAAGTGCAGACAGGGTGATGGACGCGGCCCAGCAGCACGCGTTCGAAATGGGTCGGATCGTGCGGCGTGAGCATGGCGGCTTCGCGGGGCAGATGGTAGTCCCACAGGCGCGAAATCCAAAAACGCAGAGCCCCCGCACGCAAAAGGGCTGGCAACAATGTGCGCTCGGCCGCGCTCAAAGGACGCGCACGGTTGTAGGCCTGCACCAAGGCCCGGGCACGTTCGCTGACATGGGTACCTGTGGGCAAGTCGGTGCACCAGTCGTTCAGGCAAACCGCCAAGTCAAACAGCCAGGTGTCCACGCCCGCAAAGTAAAAGTCAAAAAACCCCGTCAGCTGCTCGCCTTCGAACATGACATTGTCGCGAAACAGGTCGGCATGCACGGGGCCCCGGGGCAGGGCGGCATAAGCTGCGCCCTGAGCGATGTGGTTTTGGTAGGCCAGCTCGCTGCGCAACAGACCCGCCTGGGTTTCGTTTAAATAGGGCAGCACCACCGGCACGGTTTCGTTCCACCAAGGCAGACCGCGCAAATTGGGCTGGCTGCGGTTGTAGTCGGCTCCGGCCAGGTGCATGCGCGCCAGCATGTCACCCACGGCGGCGCAGTGCACGGCTTGGGGATGCAGTTGGCTTTGTCCGGCCAGCTTGTTCACTACGGCAGCCGGTTTGCCGTTCACGGTGTGCAGCACATCGCCATCGCGGTTGGCGGCCGGGTTGGGTACCGGGATGCCGCGCTCGGCCAGGTGCTTCATCAGGAACAGATAAAAGGGCAGTTGCTCGTGCGTCAGTCGCTCAAACAAGGTCAGCACGAAATCACCCTGATGGGTTGACGCAAAGTAGTTGGTGTTCTCAATGCCGCCCTTGATGCCGCGCAAAGCCGTCAGCTGGCCCAGATTCAGGGCTTGCATCAGGTCGTTGGCCTGGGTTTCGGTGACTTCGGTGTATACCGCCATGGGAAGAGGGTCAAAGCGCCAGAAGGAGGGCTGGCTGAGGTGAGAAAATGACGATTGTAAAGTGCGCAAAGCCCTCAATGACCTGGACAGGGCTGACTGTGCGGGGCCGATGTGGCAAAGCGAAGCGCCTCTGAGGCCCCGCGCAGTCAGCCTTGGCCGGGTCTGCACTGGTTGGCCCAGTACAGACGGGGAGATCGGGTGGCCGGGTCTGCGTGGTTGGGGATCGGGGGCCGGGCCTGTGCCAGGCTTCAGAGGCGCTTAGCTTTGCCGCATCACCCTGACACAGGCCCAGCCCCCAATCCTTCTTGCTCACTTGGGTGTCAACCCGGTACACAATCGAGGGATGAGCGACAACACCCCCAACACATCCCAACCGACCCTCTTGCTGGTCGACGGCTCCAGCTACCTGTACCGCGCCTTCCACGCCATGCCCGACCTGCGGGCGGTGCCGGGCGACCCGACGAGCGCCGCCACAGGGGCCATTCGCGGCATGATCAACATGATGGAGCGGCTGCGCAAGGACGTGCCCGCCGTGTATGCCGTGTGCGTGTTCGACGCCAAAGGCCCCACTTTTCGCGACGAGCTGTACCCCGAGTACAAGGCCAACCGCAGCCCCATGCCCGATGACCTTCGCAGCCAAATCGAGCCCATCCACGAATTGGTGCGCCTGATGGGCTGGACCGTGCTGGACGTGCCGGGTGTGGAGGCTGACGACGTGATTGCCACGCTGGCGCATGTGGCTGCCCAGCAGGGCATCCAAGTCACGGTGTCGAGCGGTGACAAGGATTTGAGCCAGTTGGTCAATGAGCACATCACCATCATCGACACCATGAACGGCAAGGTGCGCGATGTGGCGGGCGTGACGGCTGAGTTTGGCGTGCCGCCCTCGCTCATGATCGATTACCAAACCCTGGTTGGCGACACGGTGGACAACGTGCCCGGCGTGGCCAAGGTGGGCCCCAAGACGGCTGCCAAATGGCTGATGGAATACGGCTCGCTCGACAAGCTGATGGAAAACGCCCACGACATCAAGGGCGTGGCGGGCGAGAACCTGCGCCAAGCGGTGGACTGGCTGCCCAAGGGCCGGGCGCTCGTGACCATGAAAACCGATTGCGACCTGAACGCCTGGGTGCCCGATTTGCCGTCGCTGGCCAGCCTGCACCTGCACGAGCCCGACAAAGACAAATTGCTGAATTTTTACCAAACCTACGGCTTCAAGGGCCTGGTGCAGTCGCTGGGCGGGGTTGTGCCTGCGCCTGTGGCCAAGGTCAAAACCGCCAAACCCAAAGACACTGGCATGGGCGACTTGTTTGGCTCGGTGCCTGACGATGAGCCAGCAGTGGCCCCCGTGCTCGACACCGCCGCCAGCTCGGTGCAAGGTGATTTGAAATACGACACGGTGCTGGACTGGGCCGCGTTCGACAACTGGCTCGCCCGGATCGAGCAAGCGCCGCTCACGGCCATCGACACCGAAACCACTTCGCTTGACGCCATGCGCGCAGAGATCGTGGGCATTTCGCTGAGCGTCACGCCCGGCGAGGCGGCCTACATTCCGCTGGCCCACAACGGCCCCGGTGCGCCCGAGCAGTTGCCGCTGGCCGATGTGCTGGCCAAGCTCAAGCCTTGGCTGGAGAACCCGGCCCGCCTGAAATTGGGCCAGAACGTCAAATACGACCGCCATGTGCTGGCCAACCACGGCATTGAGGTGCAGGGCTACGCCCACGACACCATGCTGGAAAGCTATGTGCTCGAAGTGCACAAACCGCATGGCCTTTCAAGTCTTGCCGAGCGGCATGTTGGGCGCCGGGGCGTGACCTATGAAGACCTGTGCGGCAAGGGTGCGCACCAGATCCCGTTTGCGCAGGTGGACGTGGACAAGGCGGCGCACTATTCGTGTGAAGACTCAGACCAGTGCCTGGACGTGCATTTGGCCCTGTGGCCGCAAATCGAGGCGCATGCGGGCCTGAAGTACGTGTACGAGCTGGAGATCAAGACCAGTGAAGCGCTGTACCGCATCGAGCGCAACGGTGTGCTGATCGACGCGCCCACGCTGGCCGCGCAAAGCCAAGCGCTGGGCGAGCGCATTGTGCAGCTCGAAACCGAAGCCTACGAGATTGCGGGCCAGCCCTTCAACCTGGCCAGCCCCAAGCAGCTGGGTGAAATATTTTTTGACAAGCTGGGCCTGCCTGTCATCAAGAAAACCGCCACGGGTGCACGCAGCACCGACGAAGAGGTGCTGGAAAAACTGGCCGAAGACTACCCGCTGCCCGCCCGCATTTTGGAGCACCGCAGTCTGTCCAAACTCAAAGGCACTTACACCGACAAGCTGGCGCAACTGGCCTTGCCGCGCACGGGTCGAGTGCACACCCATTACGCGCAGGCTGTGGCCGTGACCGGCCGCTTGTCGAGCAACGAGCCGAATTTGCAAAACATCCCGGTGCGCACCGCCGAGGGGCGCAAGGTGCGCGAGGCCTTTGTGGCCCCCGAAGGCTGCGTCATTGCGAGCGCCGATTACAGCCAGATCGAGCTGCGCATCATGGCGCACCTGAGCGATGACCCTGCTTTGCTCAAAGCCTTTCACGATGGTCTGGACGTGCACAAGGCCACGGCCGCCGAGGTGTTTGGTGCAACGCCCGATACCGTGAGCAGCGAGCAGCGGCGCTACGCCAAGACCATCAACTTCGGGCTGATTTACGGCATGAGCGCTTTTGGTCTGGCCAAGGCGCTCACCATCGACAACACCGCCGCCAAGAACTACATCACCCGCTACTTTGAGCGCTTTGCTGGCGTCAAGCACTACATGGACGCGACCCGCGAGCAGGCCAAGGCGATGGGTTATGTCGAAACCGTGTTTGGCCGCCGCCTGGTGCTGCCCGAGATCAACAGCCCCAACGGCCCACGCCGCGCCGGGGCCGAGCGCGCCGCCATCAACGCGCCCATGCAGGGTACAGCGGCCGATCTGATCAAGCTGAGCATGGTGGCGGTGCAAAAGGCGTTGGACGAGCAAGGCAAGGCCACCAAAGTCATCATGCAGGTGCATGACGAACTGGTGTTCGAGGTGCCACAGGCTGAAATCGAATGGGTGCGCACTGAGATCCCGCGCATCATGGCCGGTGTGGCCGATCTGAAAGTGCCGCTGCTTGCCGAAGTGGGCTTTGGGCCGAATTGGGAGCAGGCGCACTGAGGCTGACTTCGTGGGAGCCCACCCCGTCGGCGAATGGATTCAAGGGCGTGTGCCACGCCCATCGCCCACGGGGTGGGCTCCTACAAAATAGGTGCGGGTTCTGGCCAAGGCGCGTGCTTTTGCATGATGGTTTCGAACAGCTCGGAGGACTCAAAACTGGCCAGCCACTTTGCCAAGGCAGGCCACGGCTGCGCTGCAAACCAGGTCGGATTGGTGTGGGCGTATTGCCGCACAAAGGGGGCCACGGCTGCATCGGCCATGCCGAAGTGCTCGCCAGCCAATTCAGGTTGTACGCGAAGCCGTGCATCCAGCGTGCGCAACCAAATTGCCGCCTCATCGCGGTCGGCCACACCGCTCTCCAAGCCCGAGCGGTTGGGGTATTTGTAGCGGTCCAGTTGCTGCTTGAAAGGTCCGTCGTTGTGCGCGATCAGCGCCAGCGCATCGGCCATGCCCGCATTCGACGCAGGCAGCCAGTCCATTGGGTCGTGCTGGTGCAGGGCCCAGAACATGATGTCCATGCTTTGCTCCAGCACTTTGCTGCCCGCAGTTCCGTGCAGCCACAACACAGGCACCGTGCCTTTGGGCGACAGGGCCAGCATGTGAGCGGGTTTGTTTTTTAGCACCACTTCGCGGTGTTCGTAAACCATGCCGCTCACGTACAGGGCCAGCCGGGCCCGCATGGCATAAGGGCAGCGGCGAAACGAATACAAAACGGGCAGGGCGGAATCGGACATGGCGGCAGTGTAATTGCCTGACTCAAGCGCCCACTACACACCTGGGTTCCCTATCCCGGCCGCCCATTGCCGCTTTTGTGCAGGCCCGATGCGACTGTGCCAAGATAAAGCCCTTTTTATTGCACGACCGAGGAGACATCCCTTGAACCAGAACATGATTGAAGACACGCAAGCCTTGCTGGGCGGGCGCCTGGGTGATGCCGGGGCCACCCGCCGCGTGGCACTGAAAGCCGCTTTGGGCGTGGGTTATGCCGCAGCCGCCATGCCCATCATGGCGCAGACTGCCATCAAAACCCCTTTGACTGGCTTGGTCTCGGGCGAAGTGACCATCGACGTGAATGGTTTCAAGATGCCGGTCTACCGCAGCGCACCGGCGGGCAAGACCGGTTTGCCGGTCGTGCTCGTCATTTCTGAGATTTTTGGTGTGCACGAGTACATCGCCGACGTCACGCGCCGCCTGGCCCAGGCCGGGTACATGGCCATCGCCCCCGAGCTGTTTGTACGCCAGGGTGACCCCAACGAGTACGGCGAAATCGCCAAGCTGCAGGCTGAAATCATTTCTAAAGTGCCCGATGCGCAGGTCATGGGCGACCTGGACGCCTGCGTGGCCTGGGCCGCAGCCAATGGCGGCAACACCGACAAACTGGCGATCACCGGCTTTTGCTGGGGTGGGCGCATCACCTGGTTGTATGCGGCGCACCAGCCCAAGCTCAAGGCGGGTGTGGCGTGGTACGGCCGATTGGTGGGCAACGCCACGGCGCAAACGCCCGCGCACCCGTTGGCATTGGCGGGTCAGCTCAAGGCCCCGGTGCTGGGTTTGTACGGCGCGGCGGACACCGGCATTCCCCTTGACACGGTGGACAAGATGAAAGAAGCCTTGGCGCAAGGGCCTGCAGCGGCCAAAGCCAGTGAGTTTGTGGTTTATCCTGAGGCCCCGCACGCGTTTCATGCCGACTACCGTAGCAGCTACCGCAAGGGGCCCGCTGAAGACGGCTGGCAGCGTTTGCTGGCCTGGCTCAAGCGCCAGGGGGTGGCCTGATTTTTTGATGCAACAACCGCCCTTTGGGGCGGTTTGTTTTGGAGTGCCAAGCACTTCGTGGATGCAAGATGACTTTATTGGCGATTTTATTGGGCACTTTGGTGGCGGGCATCGGCAGCGTCTGGCTGGCCGCATGGCTGAGTTTTGGCGTGCTCAGCCGCTACACCCAGCACATGCTCAGCCTGGCCGCAGGGGCCTTGTTGGCCACGGCTTTTTTGCACTTGCTGCCTGAGGCCTTTGAGAGTGAAGCCGGGGCTCACGCATTGTTCATGACTTTGCTGATTGGCCTGGTGTTTTTCTTTTTGCTCGACAAGGCTGAGCTGTGGCACCACGGGCACGAACATGGTCACGACCATGGCCATCACGGCCACGTGCATGGTGATGCGCAGGCCTCAGGTCATGGCCACGAAGCGCACGGCCACCCACACGCTCACCATGCCGAAGAGAAGTTGCGCGGTCAATGGGCCGTGCTGGCGGGCGACAGCGTGCATTGCTTTGGCGATGGCATCCTGATCGCCTCGGCCTTCATCGCCGACATGCGCTTGGGCGTGATCGCGGCACTGGCCGTGTTGGCGCACGAAGTTCCGCACCACATGGGCGACTTGGCCGTGTTGCGCCAGGGCAGCAGCAGCCGCCAGGCGGCCATCGTCAAGGTGTCGATGGCCGGGGCCATCACCGCTTTGGGCGGGGCGGTGGGCTATGTGCTGGTCGACGCCCTGCACGACTGGCTGCCGTATTTCCTGGTGGTGGCCAGCAGCAGCTTTGTTTATGTGGCGCTGGCCGATTTGATCCCGCAGCTGCAAAAACGCCTGTCCGCACGCGAAACCGCCTCGCAGATTCTCTGGCTTGGCGTAGGCATGGGCATGGTGGTCATCGTCAGCGCCTTGGCAGGGCACCAGCACTGACGCGGCTGTTCAAACGGGCGTGTGCCACGCCCATCGCGCACGGGGTGCGCTCCTACAAATTCAGCCCTTGGCACAGGGCAGGCCCGGCGTGCGGCACCACTCGCTCCAGCTGCCGGCATACAGCGCGGTGGGGCCGAAACCGGCCAACTCCATCGCCATCAAATTGGGCACAGCCGTGACGCCAGATCCGCAGTGGTGCACCACGCTGCTGGCAGGGCGGCCGGCGAGTACCCGGTCCCATTCGGCTTTGAGCAACTCGGGGCTTTTGAAACGGCCGTCTTCGGTGAAGTTCTCGGCAAAAGGCCGGTTGAGTGCGCCTGGAATGTGGCCTGCCACGGGATCCAGCGGTTCGACTTCGCCCCGATAACGGGCTCCGGCGCGGGCGTCGACCACGGTTTGAGTGGTTTGGCCCAAGGCGGCTGAGATGGCATCGGTCAGCACCAATTGGCGCAGCGGTGTTTTCAATTCAAATGCCACAGGCGCAGGCGGTGTGAAGGGACCCGAGTCGGTGGCTCCACCCGCGTCCTTCCAGGCCTGCAAGCCGCCGTCGAGCACGGCCACGGCTTCATGCCCCAGCCATTTGAGCATCCACCACAAACGACCGCAGTATTGACTTTTGTTGCGGTCATACACCACGATCTGCATGCCGTTGTGCACCCCTAGACTCCCCAGCCACTGCGCCACGATCTCGCGCTGCGGCAAGGGGTGACGGCCGCCGTTGACGGCCTGCCCCGGTTGGTGCGTGCTCAGGTCCTTGTCCATGTGGGCGGGCAGGGCCGCTGAGATGCGTTCGCTGGTAAAAAAACCATCGGTCAGCTCGGGCTTCATCAGGTCAAAACTGCAGTCCAACACGGCGCAGGGGGTGCCTTGCGCCAGCAGGGTTTGCAATTGGGGGGCGTTGATCAGCAGGGTGTACATGGTGTGTCTCCAAGTTTCAGTGGTCTTCAGCGGGGGCGCTGGGCAGTGTACGGTTGCGCAGCACGGTTGAGGCGATCCCGCTGGCCATGATGAGGGCCATGCCCAACCAGCCCATAAGCGGGATGTGGTCGTCAAACAGGATCAGGCCAAACAAGGCACCAAATACTATGCCCGAATATTGCAGGTTAGCCACCACCAGGGTCGATCCCCGGCTGTAAGCGTTGGTCATGCACAACTGGCCCAGCGCGGCCAGCACGCCAATGGGCAGCAACCACAGCACGCTGGGCCACACCCAGGGACTCATGCCGGTGACCAGCATCAGCACGGCGCCCACCACGGCGGTGCCGACGGAGAAATAAAACACAGTGCGCGCTTCGGGTTCGTTCAGTCGTCCCAAAGCGGCCACCTGGATGTAAGCCAAAGCCGCGATCAGGCCCGAAAGCACGCCGACGATGCCCGCAAACAACTGGTCTTGTTCGATGGTGGGGCGCAGCAGCAAGATGACACCGACAAAACCTGCGATCACCGTCAGCACGATAGGCCCTTGCCGGGCCGCGTCTTGCAGTTTGCCCATGACCAAAGTGCCGCCCACCAAAAATACCGCCAACCAGATGCTGCTCATGTAATTGAGTGTCATGGCGGTGGCCAGGGGCAAATAGCCAATGGCGTAAAACCAGGCCGCCAGCGAGGTCACGCCCACCACCGAGCGCCAGACGTGCATCAGGGGAATGGGTGTGCGCAAGGGGACGCCCTGCATTCGGCACAAGCTGGCCATGAAGATCACGCCAATCAAGCCCCGGAAAAAAACCAGCTCAAAGGTGTGAAAGTGGGCCGATGCAAATTTGACGCAAACCCCCATCATCGCGAAGAACAAGGATGCCAGGATCATCCAGGAGGCTTGCATCTTTGCCTTCGGTTCAGATGGCGTTCAACTGTCGGCGGTACCACTCGTGGAAGTGTTGCATGCCGTCTTCCATAGGGCTTTGGTAGGGGCCGACTTCGTTGTCGCCGCGTGCCAGCAGCGCTTTGCGGCCAGCGTCCATGCGCTCGGCAATCTCGTCGTCCTCGATGCAGGTTTCCATGTAGGCGGCCTGCTGGGCTTCGACAAATTCGCGCTCAAACGCCACGATTTCTTCGGGGTAGTAAAACTCCACCATGTTCAGCGTCTTGGTCGGGCTGATGGGGTGCAGGGTGGAGACGGTGAGCACATGCGGGTACCACTCGACCATGATGTGGGGGTAGTAGGTCAGCCAGATCGCGCCGCGCTCGGGCAGTTGGCCGTTGCGGTACTTCAGCAGCACCTCGTGCCATTTTTTGTAGGTGTCCGAGCCGGGTTGTCCAAAGCCGGCCGACACGCCCACGGTTTGTACCGAGTAGTGCTCCTTGAACTCCCAGCTCAGGTCATCGCAAGTGACGAACTGGCCCAACCCGGGGTGGAAGGGGCCGACGTGGTAGTCCTCCAGATAGACCTCGATGAAGGTCTTCCAGTTGTAGTTGCACTCGTGCAGCTCGACGCGATCGAGGGCATAGCCGTCGAAACTCAGTTGTGAGCGTGGGCCCATGCCCGCCAGATCGGTGGCGATGTCGCGGCCGTTGTCTTCAAACAGCAGGCCGTTCCACTCTTGCAACTTGTAGTTGTTCAGGTTCAGGCAAGGGTCTTGGGCAAAGTGCGGCGCGCCCAGCAACTGGCCATTGGGCGAATACGTCCAACGGTGGAGCGGGCAAACGATGTTGCCGCCTGCACTTCCCTTTTGCTGGGTGTTCAGGTTGCCTCGGCCGCTCAGCATCACGGCCTGGCGGTGGCGGCACACGTTGGAGACGAGCTCGACACCGCCTTGGGCGTTACGCACCAAGGCACGGCCTTCGGCCTCGTGGGGCAGGGCGTAGTAGTCGCCCGGGTGGGGCACCGCCAACTGGTGGCCTACATAGCGGGGGCCTTGCCGGAAGAGCGTGTTCAATTCGCGCTGGAACAGCGCTTCTTCGAAATAAGTGGAAACTGGTAGTTGGCTTGCGGCCTGCTGCAGTTGAAGACTTAAATCAGACATGGATGACCTGACCTAGAGACTCCCCCTATGAAGGGGCAGGAACAAAGCGCTGTATTCATGGAAAACGGCGCAAAAAAATGACAGGGATTTCCTGTCGCTGGGTTGTCATTCTAACCCCGGGCAATGCCGACAGGGGCTGACAAGGCCATTCCAATGGAAAGCCTGCGCTCGATGCTGAGCCAAAGCTAAGGGCGCAACACCCTGCTGCTGGTGGATTGGACTGTCCAACCGTCAGCCAAGTCCAGTCTTAAAGCCTAAAATCACTTTTTTTGCCGGAAGATTTCATGCCCAAGGCTGCTCAACCTGACCTCGCCGATGCCGTTGCAGCAAGTGTGCCTGCCACTTATGAGGCGGCTTTGTCGGAGCTCGAAACATTGGTGGGACAGCTCGAGTCGGGGCAAATGCCCCTGGACCAACTGTTGACGGGTTACCAGCGCGGCGCTGTGTTGCTTGGCTTTTGCCGTGACAAGCTCAAAGCCGTCGAAGACCAAATCCAGGTGTTGGACGGCGGACAACTCAAACCTTGGAGCGGCGCATGAGCCCGTTGGACCTCAAAGCATGGATGCAGCCGCACCTCGAGCGTGTTGAGCATGCCTTGTCAGAAGGCATTGAGGCCCATTCACCCGCCGCTTTGGGCGAGGCCATGCGCTATGCCGTGTTGGACGGCGGCAAGCGCTTGCGGCCCTTGCTGGTGCTGGCCACTGCCGAGGCCGTGGGCGGTGCCTCAAGCGGCTCGGCCGCTCTCAATGCTTCTTGCGCCATTGAATTGATCCACGCGTATTCATTGGTACACGACGACATGCCCTGCATGGACAACGATGTTTTGCGGCGCGGCAAACCCACAGTGCATGTGCAGTTTGGCGAGGCGCAAGCCCTGCTGGCGGGTGACGCTTTGCAGACCCTGGCTTTTGAAATCCTGACCCCCCAAGACGCCAGCGTCAGCGCTGCGGAACAAGCGGCCTGCGTGGGCTTGCTGGCCCGGGCTTCGGGCTACCAAGGCATGGCTGGGGGCCAAGCGATTGACCTGGCCAGCGTGGGTCAGCGCTTGACGGAGGACCAACTGCGCCAGATGCACCGCCTCAAAACCGGGGCGCTGCTTTTGTGCAGCGTGCAAATGGGCGCGGCCTGCGTGCCGGGTGTTTCAGCCCCGGTGCAAGCGGCGCTCCAGCGCTTTGGCGAGGCCCTGGGCCTGGCCTTTCAGGTGGTAGACGATGTGCTGGACGTGACCGCCGATTCGGCCACCCTGGGCAAAACGGCGGGCAAGGATGAAGCCGCCGACAAACCGACCTATGTGGCCCTGATGGGGCTGGACGCAGCCAAAGCCTATGCCGACACTTTGGCCGCTCAGGCCATGCAGGCACTGGATGACACCGGCTTGCCTGAGACCGGTTTGGCCGCTTTGCGTGCCCTGACCTCCATGGTGGTCAATAGAAACAATTGAAATGACCGAATTGCTCAAAATCATCGACTCTCCGACCGATCTGCGCCGCCTTCAACGCAGCGACTTGCCCCAATTGGCCCACGAGTTGCGCCAATGCGTCCTGGACAACGTGTCCAAAACCGGCGGGCACTTGAGCTCCAACCTGGGCACGGTGGAGTTGACGGTGGCTTTGCACTATGTGTTCAACACCCCCGAAGACCGCATCGTCTGGGACGTGGGTCACCAAACTTACCCGCACAAAATCTTGACCGGGCGGCGCGAACGCATGCCCACGCTGCGCCAGTTCGACGGCTTGTCGGGCTTTCCGCGCCGCGAGGAGAGTGAGTACGACACCTTTGGCACGGCGCACTCGTCCACCAGCATTTCGGCCGCACTGGGCATGGCCGTGGCGGCCCGCCAAAAAGGCGAGTCGCGCCACTCAATCGCGGTGATTGGGGACGGCGCCATGACCGCTGGCATGGCCTTTGAGGCCCTGAACAACGCGGGCGTGGAAGAGTGCAAACTGCTGGTGATCCTGAACGACAACGACATGTCGATCAGCCCGCCCGTGGGCGCGCTCAACCGTTACCTTGCCCAATTGATGAGCGGGCGCTTTTACACGGCCGCCAAGGCCGGGGCCAAGAATGTGCTGAAAAATGCGCCGCCCTTGTTTGAGCTGGCCAAGCGCTTGGAAGAAACCGCCAAAGGCATGGTGGTGCCCGCCACGCTGTTCGAGAAATTCGGCTTCAACTACATCGGCCCCATCGACGGACACGATCTGGAGTCGCTGATCCCGACGCTGGAGAACATCAAAAACTTGAGCGGCCCGCAGTTTTTGCATGTGGTCACCAAAAAAGGCCAAGGCTACGACAAGGCCGAAGCCGACCCGGTGGCCTACCATGGCCCCGGAAAGTTCGACCCGAGTGTGGGCCTGGTGCCTGCGACCACGCCTGCCAAAACGACTTTCACCCAGGTGTTTGGTCAGTGGCTGTGCGACATGGCCGAGAAAGACATGCGCCTGGTCGGCATCACGCCCGCCATGCGCGAGGGCTCGGGCATGGTGGCGTTTCACCAGCGCTTTCCCAAGCGTTATTACGACGTGGGCATCGCCGAGCAGCACGCTGTGACCTTTGCCGCCGGCTTGGCCTGCGAGGGCCTCAAACCTGTCCTGGCGATTTACTCCACCTTTTTGCAGCGCGGCTACGACCAGTTGATCCATGACGTGGCGCTGCAAAACCTGCCGGTGGTGTTCGCGATTGACCGGGCCGGTCTGGTGGGGGCAGACGGGGCCACCCACGCGGGGGCTTATGACATCGCCTACATGCGCTGCATCCCCAACATGAGCCTGGCTTGCCCGGCCGACGAGCGCGAATGCCGCCAGCTGCTGAGCACCGCTTACGCGCAAAACCACCCGGTGTCGGTGCGCTACCCGCGCGGGGCGGGCGTGGGCACCGAGCCCGGCCGCGACTTGGACACCTTGCCCTTTGGCAAAGGCGAAGTGCGCCGCCAGGGCGAAAAAATCGCCATTTTGGCCTTTGGCACCCTGCTGGCGCCCGCACTGGAGGCGGCTGAAAAGCTCAACGCCACAGTGGTCAACATGCGTTGGGTCAAGCCGCTGGACGTCGAATTGCTGGCGCAAATTGCGCAAAGTCACGAGCGCTTGGTCACGGTAGAAGAAGGTTGCGTCATGGGCGGTGCGGGCAGCGCGGTGGCCGAGGCCCTGCAGCAGTTGAACCTGCAGCGCTCGGTGTTGCAACTGGGCTTGCCCGATGTCTTCATCGAGCATGGCGACCCGGCTAAATTGTTGGCTTTACAAGGGCTGGATGCGGTGGGCATAGAGAACGCCATACGGCAGCGTTGGTCCGATTGAATTCAATTCAAAAAGGTCTTGAAAAGTTTTTAATTTTTTGCTGTTATTTCAACTTTCTTGAATTTTAATCCCGATTAGAAGGGTAAACCCCTGTCTTTGGAAGTTCTGCAGCTTCCTACAATATGCTTCGACTTGAGAGTCAATGCCCGGGTGTCCCGGGTGTGTCTTTAATTTTTCAATAGGAGTCCATTCATGGATCGTCGTTCCGTCATCAAAAACACTGGTTTGGCTGGCGTGCTGGCCGCTGGTGCCGCGCCTGCCTTGGTTCACGCGCAAACGAACTTACGCTGGCGTCTGACTTCGGGTTTCCCCAAGGCCTTGGACACCATCTATGGCGCTGCTGAAACCTTTTCCAAGAAAGTCAAGGAATTGACTGGTGGAAAATTTGAAATTTCAGTGCATGCTGCTGGTGAGTTGGTCCCCATGCCCGGCATCGTGGATGCGGTGAAAAACGGCACCGTGGAAATGGCCCACACTGCCCCTTACTACTACTTTGGCAAAGACGAAACATTCGCACTGGGCTGCGCGATCCCCTTCGGCTTGAACAGCCGCCAAATGTCGGCTTGGATGTATGACGGCAATGGCTTGAAGCTGATGCGCGAGTTCTACAAGCAGTACGACATCATGAGCTTCCCCATGGGCAACACAGGCGCTCAGATGGGCGGCTGGTTCCGCAAGGAAATCAAGACCGTCAACGATTACAAAGGCTTGAAATTCCGCGTGGGCGGCTTTGCTGGCAAAGTGATCGAGCGTTTGGGTGGTGTTCCTCAGAACATTCCTGGCGGCGAAATTTACCAAGCCCTGGAAAAAGGCACGATCGATGCCGCCGAGTGGGTGGGTCCATACGACGACCAGAAGCTGGGCTTCTTCAAAGTGGCGCCTTTCTACCACTACCCAGGCTGGTGGGAAGGTGGTCCTCAGTTGGACCTGTACATCAACCAAAAGGCCTATGACACCCTGTCGCCCGAGTACAAAGCGATTGTCGAGTGCGCTGCTGCGTATGCGCACACGGAAATGCAAGCCAAGTACGATGCGCGCAATCCAGGCGCCTTGAAGCAATTGGTGGCCAACAAAACCAAGCTGGTGGCATTCCCCAAGCCCGTAATGGACGCCGCCTTCAAGGAATCGATGGCGCTGTACAGCGAGTTGTCGGCCAAGAATCCTGGCTGGAAAAAAATCTACGACGACTACTCCAAGTTCCGTGCCGAGTCCAACCTGTGGTTCCGTTTCACTGAAGCGCGTTTCGACAGCTTCATGCAAAGCGCCAAGCTGTAATTTTGGCCTTCGGTGGAATCTTTTGATTCTTTCCGGACCCATGCTTACAACCCCATCCCGTCAAAAGGGTGGGGTTTTTTGTTGATTGAAAAAAGCTTGATCCCATGTGGGTAAATTTCAAGCCACCTTGCTCTTTACCTCAGTCTTGGCAAGCTTGACCTCGACTTAAAATCGCGCCTGATTCAAACCATGGAGATGCCAATGGGCTCTTTACTTTTATGTTCCCGTTGGATTGATGCCCTCAATCTGAGAGTGGGCAAATTCACCGGCTGGTTGATTTTGTTGACCACCGCCATCAGTGCGGGCAATGCGATTGTGCGCAAGATGTTCGACATGAGTTCCAACTCCTTGCTCGAAATTCAGTGGTACCTGTTTGCTGGCGTTTTCTTGCTGGGTGCCGGTTACGGCTTGCTGCGCAATTCGCATGTGCGGATTGATTTCATTTCCAGCCGACTGACCGATCGCACTCGCAACTGGATTGACTTTTGGGGCTTTGCTTTGGTTTTGACGCCCTTTTGCATGATTTCCATTTACTTGTCTTGGCCCTTGTTTGTGCAGGCTTTGGTGAGCGGCGAAATGTCTCAAAACGCGGGTGGCTTGATTCGTTGGCCCGCATACGCCTTGATTCCTCTGGGCTTTTTCTTGTTGCAGCTGCAAGGCCTGTCGGAGATGGTCAAGCGATGGGCATTTTTGCAAGGTCAGGGCCCCGATGTGTTGTCTACGGAAGATGCACTCTCGGACGATCAAAAGCGCGCCGCTGAGCTCGAAAAAATGGCACAACCTCAGGGAGACCGTTGATGGAAGCCTCGTTTCTCGCACAACAATTTGTGCCACTCATGTTCATCGGACTGTTCGTTTTTTTGCTGACAGGCTTTCCGGTGGCGTTTGCTCTGGCCGCATGCGGCTTGAGTTTTGGATTTATCGGCATGGAAGCGGGTTTGTTCCCCGCAACTTTGTTCCAGGCCTTGCCACTGCGGATCTTTGGGATCATGCAAAACGACACGTTGCTGGCAATTCCGTTTTTCACCTTCATGGGCATTATTCTTGAACGCTCGGGCATGGCCGAAGACCTGCTCGAAACCGTCGGTCAGGTTTTTGGTCCCGTGCGTGGCGGTGTCGCCATTGCGGTCATTTTGGTCGGTGCCTTGTTGGCCGCGACCACGGGTGTGGTGGCGGCTGCTGTGATTTCGATGGGTTTGATTTCATTGCCCATCATGCTGCGTTACGGTTACAGCCGAACCATTGCGACGGGCACCATCACCGCCTCAGGCACGTTGGCGCAAGCCATTCCCCCCTCCCTGGTGCTGATTGTGCTGGCCGACCAGTTGGGCCGTTCGGTGGGCGACATGTATGCGGGTGCCTTGATACCCGGTTTGTTGCTGGTCGGTTTGTACATTTTGTTCATTGTGGTGGTGGCGCTGGTCAAGCCCAACATGGTGCCCGCCTTGCCACCAGAAGCTCGCATTTACCGCGAAGACAATGGCGCATCGGGTCACCGTTCGCTGCTGGTGTTGTTGGGCCTGTGTGCCTTGATCGGCTATGGCTGGGCGCAGATTCACGACCAGGTCATTGGCGGTATGACTGGACGCACTCAGCCTGCGGCAGGTGACGAAATCATCATCATGTCGATGACAGTGGCTTCATTGACCGGTTTGGCCCTGTCCATCATCAACCGTGTCACCAAAATGGGCTTGCTTTCCAAATTGGCAGAGCAAGTGACCTTTGTGTTGATGCCGCCGCTGATTTTGATTTTCTTGGTGCTGGGAACCATTTTCCTCGGTGTGGCCACACCTACTGAAGGTGGTGCCATGGGGGCTTTGGGGGCCGTGGTGCTGGCCGTGGTCAAGCGCAAGTTTTCCATGGACTTAACGCGTCAGGCGCTCGACAGCACAGCCAAGTTGGCTTCGTTTGTGCTGTTCATTCTGATCGGTTCGACCGTGTTCAGTTTCACATTCAATGCAGCCGATGGCCACATTTGGGTGGAGCACTTGTTCACCAACATGCCTGGCGGTGCGATTGGTTTCTTGATCGTCGTCAACCTCTTGATATTCATCTTGGGTTGTTTCATTGACTTCTTTGAAATCGCCTTCATCGTGATCCCGATCCTTGCTCCTGTGGCAGAAAAGATCCTGCCTGGTATGGTCCCCGGTATGACTGCTGATCAGGCCATGATCTGGTTTGGTGTGATCATTGCCATGAACTTGCAAACGTCTTTCTTGACGCCGCCTTTTGGCTTCGCACTGTTTTATTTGCGCAGCGTGGCTCCCAAGAACGATTACAAAGACCGCGTGACCGGGGCTTTGATTCCATCGGTCAAGACCACAGAGATTTACAAAGGCTCGATCGCTTTCATTGTTCTTCAGTTGATCATGGTGGCTGTGGTTATCATTTATCCCGGCTTGGTCACGGGCGGGATGGACGAGGGCACCAAGCTCGACGCCAACGAAGTGATGATGCAGCTGGAAAGCTCTTCCAATGCGGGTGAGCCAGGCGCCGATGACACGCTCAAGCCTGATGAGTCTGCCGAAGACGAAAACAGCCAGAAGTCAGACGACGACGCGCTCAAAGCTTTGATGGCCACCGAGCCGAAAAAGTAAGGACAAGTCTTCTCTTGTGACCGCAAAAAAAACCGCGCTCAGGCGCGGTTTTTTTGTGGGCAAGTGGCTTCAAGACAGGGGTCTCATCGCTGGGGCCACCACGGCAGGCATTGTTTGAGCGATTGGATCTGACCGGCTTCTTCGTGCAAGCGATAACCCGTTTGTTGGCTCAGCAGTTGCTGCCATGCGGCGCTTTGCAAAACCTGCCGCAAGGCGATCACGGCTGGGTTGTTCAAGGCCGATTTCAAGCACACCAGCCAGTAGTGCTCTTGTGTCAGGGGCACAAAATCAAGTTTATGGGCGTGCGCTGCAGATGCAATGCCCAGGCCCAAATCAGCGTGGCCCGAGGCGATGCGGGTGGCCACAGCAGAGTGCGAGGGTTCTTCGTGGTCGTAGCCAGTGGGAAGGCTTGCCGATGGGGTCTGGTTTTCAAGCCATTGGTCGAGTAGCAATCGGGTGCCAGTGCCCAACGTCCGGTTGACCAGCCGCAGTTCAGGCCGCCTCAGGTCGTTCCAACCTGTGATGTTCTTGGGGTTGCCGGGGGCCACCATCCAGCCTTGCTCTCGGGTGGCAAATCCGATGAGTTTGTGCTGTCCGGTTTTCAGCAAGGGCTTGTAAGTGCGGGCCGTTAAGGTGCGGGCATCGGGTTGCAAGGGGGCATGAAAACCGGCGACGGTGCAGCGGCCTTCGTTCAGGGCGCGTATGGCGTCCACGCTGCCACAAAAGCGCATGTCCAAGTGCAGGGATTGGCTGGCGCTCTGTTCCCTGAGTTTGTCCAGTGCATCGTCGTGGCTGGCGTAGACCGTCAACAAATGGCTGCCGGGATCAAAGGCGACAGCAAAGGTCTTTTCTAACTCGGCTTGCAAGGCGCTGATCTGGGGGGCCAGGCGGGCTTGCGCTTGTCGCTCGGCCCACAGCAGCTTGTCGGCAAATTCCGTCAACCGTGCGGCTTGGCCTTTTTCCCACAGGATCAAGGGCTGCCCAAGCATCTGTTCCCAGCGTTTGAGCTCGCCCCAGATGTGGCGATAAGACAACTGCAAAATTCTGGCTGCACCCGCAATAGAGCCGGTTGCTCGCACGGACTGAAGCATGTCCATCAATGGGTTGCGCAAAGGACTGGTTTGGTCACGCGGCTCAGCTGGCGTTTGATGGGGTGTCCAGCTGTAAGAGAGTTTGATGTGTTGCACGGACAAGAGTTTGCCTCATTCTGGTTGGCGTCTCTTCAATGCTGAGCGGCTTTGCCCTATGCATTGCATTTCATAGCGGACATCCCTTATGCGATGGCGACTAGTTGTCCATTAGCATTCGTGCCAAGTTATGAACACCTTCTCCGACAGCGTCCTGACGGCGCTGAACCTCGTCACTTCTTTCGATCCTGCCCTGTGGGTGGTCGTCACCCGGTCTTTGGCCGTCAGTGCCACGGCCTGCCTGCTGGCCTATGGCGTGGGCGTGGCGCTGGGCGCTTGGTTGGCGGTGTCGCGTTTTCGTGGCCGAGGCGCAGTGCTGGTAGGCCTGAACACCCTGCTGGCGCTGCCCTCGGTGGTGGTGGGCCTGGTGGTGTATTTGCTGCTGTCACGCACCGGGCCTTTGGGCTTTTTGGGCTGGATGTTCAGCTTTCAGGCGATGGTGCTGGCCCAGTTCATTTTGGTGGTGCCGGTGGTGACGGCGCTGACACGCCAGGTGGTCGAAGATGTAGAGCGCCAGCACGGTGAGCAATGGGCCTCGCTGGGCGCAGGGCCCTGTTTGCGTAGCTTGCTGCTGGCCTGGGACGAACGCCTGGCCTTGCTGACCGTTGCCGTCACCGCCTTTGGCCGCGCCATCTCGGAGGTGGGCGCGGTGATGATTGTGGGCGGCAACATCGACGGCTTCACGCGCGTCATGACCACGGCCATTGCATTGGAGACCAGCAAGGGCGATTTGCCGCTGGCGCTGGGGCTGGGCATGGTGCTTTTGGCGGTGGTGCTGTTGCTCAACACCTTGGTGGCAGGCTTGCGTCGCTGGGGTGAGGCGCGCCATGGGCGGCCAGCGGCGGCCCATGGTCTGGTGGGTGTGCAGCCATGAGCGCCGTGCAGATCACGCTGGACGCTGTGAGCGTCCAATTGGGGGCGCAACAGGCCTTGAAGGGTGTTAGCTTGCGCATCGCGGCGGGCGAGCGCGTGGCACTGGTGGGCTCCAACGGCTCAGGCAAAAGCAGCTTACTGCGCACCTTGCACGGTTTGGTGCCGCCCACACAAGGGCAGGTGACTCAAGCGCCGGGTGTGCGCCAAGCCATGCTGTTCCAAAGGCCGCACATGCTGCGCTTGTCGGCCTTGAACAACGTGGCGCTGGGCTTGTGGCTGGACCGCGCACGCGGCCTGAGTTGGTCGGCCGCCCAAGTGCTGGCGCTGCAGGCTTTGCAACGTGTGGGCCTGCAGTCTGTGGCGCGGCAAAACGGCCGACAGTTGTCGGGCGGGCAGCAGCAGCGCCTGGCCTTGGCCCGCGCCTGGGCACGGCAGCCCGATGTGCTGCTGCTGGACGAACCCACGGCCAGCCTGGACCCGCACGCCAAACGCGAAGTCGAAGCCTTGATGGCCGACTTTGCCAGCAACCAAGAGCGCCCGCTGACCCTGGTCTGGGCCAGCCACAACCTGGGCCAAGTCAAACGCCTGGCCACCCGCGTCGTTTATCTGGAGTTCGGTCAAGTGATGGCCGACTTGCCTGTGGCCGATTTTTTCAACTCCACCGCGCTGGCAGAGCACAGCCCGGCAGCCCATGTTTTTGTTCAAGGAGAGCTTTCATGACCTTCCCATATTCCCTGACCCGTCGCGCCCTGGTGTGCGCCGTTTTGGCTACCACCTCGGTGTGGGCACAAGCCCAATCCATCGTCATGTCCTCCACCACATCGACCGAGCAGTCGGGTTTGTTTGCGCACTTGCTGCCCGCCTTCAAAAAGGCCAGCGGGCTGGATGTGAAGGTGGTGGCCCTGGGCACGGGCCAGGCGCTGGACATGGCGCGCCGGGGTGATGCCGATGTGGTGTTTGTGCACGACCAGGCAGCCGAAGAAAAATTTGTGGCCGATGGTTTTGGCATCAAGCGCTTGCCCGTGATGTACAACGACTTTGTGTTGATCGGCCCCAAGGCCGACCCGGCCGCCACCAAAGGCAAAGACATTGTGGCGGCCCTGGCCAAGTTGTCGGCAGGCAACGCAGCCTTTGTGTCGCGGGGTGACAAGAGTGGCACGCACGCCGCCGAGTTGCGTTTTTGGAGAACGGCCAACCTGACGGACAAGAAAGGCAGCGGCTACAAGGAATGCGGCTGCGGCATGGGCCCGGCTTTGAACATCGCCGCGTCTTCGGGTGCCTATGTGTTGGCCGACCGCGCCACCTGGCTCAACTTCAAGAACCGCGCTGATCTGGCCATTTTGGTGGAGGGCGACAATCGCTTGTTCAACCAGTACGGTGTGATGGTGGTCAACCCCGCCAAGCATGCGCACGTCAAGCAGGCCGATGCGCAGAAGTTTGTGGACTGGATCACCTCGGCCGCAGGGCAGGGTGTGATTGCCGATTACAAGATCGGCGGCGAGCAGCTGTTTTTCCCGAACGCGGGCAAGTGATCTCAGGCTTGATCAGCTTTTGGGCAAGCCAAGTTTGCGGTAAACCGTGGCGCGGCTGATGCCCAGGCTGCGGGCGGCTTCGGCCACGTTGCCACGGGCTTGCTGGACGGCTTCGCGGATCATCTCGGTCTGCATATCCTTGAGGGGTTTGGTCATCGCCTGGGCACGTTCTGAGGTCTTGGCGCTGTGCGCGGCCGCTGGGCGGGTGCCCGGGCGCAGTGCTTGGGTTTGCAACCGCAGGCCCGACCACAGCGGCAACTCCTGCGCGCTGGCTTGGCGGCTGGCCGCGTCGAACAGGTTTTCCCAGGGCGAGGCGAACACTTCGCTGGCATGCAGCGTTTGGCCGTCGGTGTCTGGCGACATGGACAGCATTTGCCGCGCCGTGGGGTTGGCCCCCATGATCTGGCCGTTGGTGTCGAGTGTGATCAGGCCATCGCTGTCGTCGCCGGGCTGGTTGCCGGGCCAATTCAGGCGCAGCACCAGAGCATGATCGGTTGACAGCAGCCAGCTGTTTTCGATGCTGCGGGCTGAGCGGCGCACCAGATGTTTCAGGGCTGGGCGCTCGGTGGTCTCGATGCCGGTCAGGTCGAGCATGCCCGCGCAAAGGCCATTGGGTCCGAACACGGGAGCGCCCGCGCAGCTGTAAACCCCCGTATCTTGGTAAAAATGCTCGCCCCTGTGCAACCAAACGGGTTGCAATTCGGTCAGGGCTGCGCTGATGGCGGTGGTGCCCACCGCTTTTTCCGACAAATCCACGCCCACGCGGGCGATCACCTCGGCACGGCGGTCCTGTCGGTCCACTGGCCCATGCGCGTCGACCACGACGCCTTCGGCATTGGTCAGAATAGCGAAATAACGGATGTCGGCAATGGTCCGCGCCAATTCGGCCAGCACCGGCTGGGCCGCCTGCACCAAGGGTCGGCTGGCCTCTTGTACGCGGCGCATGTGTTGGACTGAAATGGCGTCAAAACCCACGCGTTGGCCAGGCTGTAAACCCATGTCGATGCAGCGCTGCCAGGACCGTGTGATCCAGGGCGATAACCCGGCGTCCACGCCCTGCGAGCCACCCTGAAAAACCATTTCGCGGGCTTGTTCAATCCGCTGCAGGCGGTCGTTGAGGTGGGCAGTCAGGGGCATGTCAGATGTGTCTCAAGCTGAGAATTTTTGGGTCCAACTCTTTAAAACCTAGGGTTAATCCTGAGCTGTTCGCAGGGGGATGCACCAACAATAGCTATGCATTCTGATTCATAAGCTTGGACTTGAAAAGTCCGACACCTCACAGGAGATACACATGCAGAAAGTCCTGCACATCAATCCGGACAAATGTACCGGCTGCTTGCAGTGCGAAATGGCCTGTTCTTTTGAGAACTACGGCACATACGCCACCTCCAAATCGCGCATCAAGGTATTTGATTTCCACCACACTGGCAAAAAAGTGCCCTACACCTGCACCCAGTGTGACGAAGCCTGGTGCTTGCATGCTTGCCCAGTGGAAGCCATCACGGTGGACAAAGTCACCGGTGCCAAAGTGGTCAACGAATCCACCTGCGTGGGCTGCAAGGTCTGCACCATCGCCTGCCCGTTTGGCACCATCAACTATGTGCAGGAAACCGGCAAGGTACAAAAGTGCGACCTGTGCGGTGGCGATCCGGCTTGCGCCGACGCTTGCCCAACTGGCGCCATCACATTCGTGGATGCCAACTGGACCGGCATCGACAAGATGAAGCAGTGGGCCGACAAGTTGGGCAATCAGCCCTCGGCCTCTTAAATCCCCCCACTAGGAGCATCAACATGTCTTGGGCTGGAAAAATTCTCCGCGTCAACCTCACGGCTGGCACCGTCAAATCCGAACCGCTGAACATGGAGTGGGCCAAGGCCTACCTCGGCTCACGCGGTCTGGGCAGCAAATACCTGATCAGTGAGATCGATCCCAAAGTCGACCCGCTGTCAGCTGACAACAAAATCGTCTGGGCCACGGGCCCACTGACCGGCACCATGGCCTCTACCGGCGGCCGCTACACCGTCATCACCAAGAGCCCACTCACTGGCGCAATCGCCTGCTCCAACTCGGGTGGCTATTGGGGTGCTGAGCTCAAAATGGCCGGTTGGGACATGGTCATTTTTGAAGGCGCATCGGCCAAGCCGGTGTACCTGCACATCAGCGACGACGAAGCCGAGTTGCGCGATGCGAGCCACCTCTGGGGCCAAAGCGTCTGGAAGACCGAGGAAATCCTCAAGTCCAGCTTGCAAGACCCCTTGCTGCGCGTTTGCAGCATCGGCAAGGCCGGTGAAAACGGCGTGCTGTATGCCGCGGTGGTGAACGACCTGCACCGTGCGGCTGGCCGTTCGGGCGTGGGCACTGTCATGGGCAGCAAGAACCTGAAAGCCATCGCGGTGCGCGGCACCAAAGGCGTGGGCAACATGAAAGACCCCAAAGCTTTCATGGCTGCGGCCAAGGCGGCCAAAAAGGTGTTGGCCGACAACGCCGTCACGGGCCAGGGTCTGCCCGCTTATGGCACCCAGGTTCTGATGAATGTGATCAACGAAATCGGCGGCTTGCCCACACGCAACCACCGCGACGTGCAGTTTGAAAGCGCCAAAGACATCTCGGCCGAAGCCATGGCAACGCCCCGCGAGACCGACGGCAAAAAGCACCTGGTGACCAACCAAGCTTGCTTTGGTTGCACCATCGCCTGCGGTCGCATCAGCAAGATGGACGAAGGCCACTTCTCGGTCAAGAACAAGCCTGAGTATTGGGGCGCCAACGGCGGCCTGGAATACGAAGCGGCTTGGGCGCTGGGCGCAGCCAACGGCGTGAAAGACCTCGAAGCCCTGCAATACGCCAACATGATCTGCAACGAAGAAGGCTTCGACCCGATCAGCTTTGGCACCACCATCGGCGCCGTGATGGAGCTGTATGAAATGGGTGTGCTGACCAAAGAGCAAATCGGTGTGGAAGCCCCGTTTGGCTCGGCTGAAGCCTTGTGCGAGTTTGTCGACATGACCGCCAAGGGCATCGGTTTTGGCAAAGAAATTGGCATGGGCTCCAAGCGCCTGACCGCCAAATACGGCCACCCCGATTTGTCCATGAGCGTCAAGGGCCAAGAGTTCCCGGCCTATGACGGCCGTGTGATCCAGGGCATCGGCTTGGCTTATGCCACCTCTAACCGCGGTGCTTGCCACCTGCGCGGCTACACCATCGCGTCTGAAGTGCTGGGCATCCCGGTCAAGACCGAGCCCACCGAGCATGAAGGCAAGCCAGAATTGGTCAAGGCCTTCCAGGACGCGACTGCTGCCTTTGACTCGGCCGGTATTTGCGTGTTCACCAGCTTTGCCTGGACCTTGGCTGACGTGGCCCCTCAGATCCAAGCGGCTTGTGGCGAAGAGTTCACCATGGAGCACTTGAACCACATCGGTGAGCGCATCTGGAACATGGAGCGCGAGTTCAACAACGCCGCAGGCTTCACCAAGGCCGACGACAACCTGCCCAAGCGCCTGATGACCGAAGCCGCCAAAACCGGCCCGGGCAAAGGCATGGTCAGCAAGTTGGACGAAATGCTGCCCAAGTACTACGACGCGCGCGGCTGGGATGGCGAAGGTCGTCCCACATCGGCCACCCGGGAACGTCTGGGGCTGTGATGCTCAGCCAGAGTCTCAGTGTCGCCTTCAAGGGCACCACTGGGGCTTGCTGAGATCAACGACGCAGCGGCTCCCCGGGGCCGCTGTTTCTTTTTTGGAGAACACCATGACCCACCACGTGATTTTGGGCGCAGGCCCTGCTGGCGTGATCGCCGCTGAAACCATTCGCAAGCATGCCCCGGGTGACACCATCACCCTGGTGGGCGACGAGCCCGATGCGCCTTACTCGCGCATGGCCATTCCTTATCTGCTGATTGGCAACATCGACGAGCGCGGCACTTACCTGCGCAAAAGCGACGCCCACTTTGACGAACTCTGCATCACTCAGGTCAAAGCCAAAGTGACGCGCGTGGATTCAACGGGCAAAACCGTGCACCTCGACAACGGCAAGTCATTGTCTTTTGACAAGCTCTTGATCGCCACCGGCTCGCACCCCGTGCGCCCCCCGATTGCGGGCATGGACCTGCCCGGTGTGCACCCCTGCTGGACGCTGGAAGACGCCCGGGCCATCCAGGCGCTGGCCAAGCCCGGTGCCCGAGTGCTTCAAATGGGCGCAGGTTTCATTGGCTGCATCATCATGGAATCGCTGGCGGCGCGTGGCGTCAAGCTGAGCGTGGTTGAAATGGGTGACCGCATGGTGCCCCGAATGATGGGCCCGGTGGCCGGCGGCATGATTCGCGACTGGTGCGAGGCCAAAGGCGTGCAGGTGTTCACCGGCACCAAGGTCGAAGCCATCAGCCAAGGTGCTGAAAAAGGTTTGCTCGGCAAGTTGGCTTCAGCGGTGGGTTTGGGGTCCGACGACGCCAGCGGTGCGCTTCAGGTGCGTTTGTCCAATGGCCAAACCGTCGAAGCCGATCTGGTCATCAGTGCCACGGGCGTGCGCCCGGCGATTGGCTTTTTGAAGGACAGCGGCATCACTTGCCTGCAAGGCGTGTTGACCGACGAGCACCTGCAAACCAATGTGCCCGGCATCTATGCAGCGGGCGACTGCGCTGAAGCTTTTGACATGGTCAGCGGCAAAACCATCGTGAGCGCCATCCAGCCCAACGCCGCAGAGCAGGCCCGTGTCGCCGCGCTCAACATGTTGGGCCAAAAAGCGGTGCTCAAGGGCGTCACACAAATCAACGTGCTCGACACCTTGGGATTGATCTCCACCAGTTTTGGCAACTGGGAAGGTGTGGCCGGTGGGCAGTCTGCTGTGTTGACTGACAAGGCCGCAGGCCGTCACCTGAGCTTGCAGTTCAAGGACGATGTGATGGTTGGGTGCAACAGCGTGGGCTGGACCGAGCATGTGGGTGTGATGCGCGGCTTGGTCGAAGGCCAGGTGCACCTGGGCGACTGGAAAGACCGCCTGATGCACGACCCGACCAAGCTGGTGGATGCTTATCTGGACTGCGCTCAGGGTCAGGGGCGCTGGAGCGGTGCCGCCGATGCGCGTCGCCGCTGAAGCGACAATCTGCGCATGAACATCACTTTCAAACTGTTTGCCACACTGACCGACTACTTGCCTGCCGAAGCCCGGCGCAGCAACCAACTCACGCTGGATGTGGCGCAGGACACCAGCATCAGCCAGATCATCGAGCCCTTCGGCATGCCCCCGAAGCTCGTGCATCTGGTGCTGGTCAACGGCAAATACATCAAACCTGAAGACCGGGTCACCACCACCCTCGCCGAGGGTGACGTGTTGGCCATCTGGCCGCCTGTGGCCGGTGGTTAAGCACAGCACACGCGGCGACCGGGCATATGCAGTCCAACTACCCAGAGCGCTTCGAGCGCGACATGGGCACAAGCGAAACCGAATGGTTGACGGCCTTGCCCCGCGCACTGGGCGAGCATGCCTTTGAACTGGGAACCGGCCAAGCACGCGTGCAAATCGATGACGGCCATCTGCAATTGCAATGGCGCATCCTGCCCCCTCGCGTGATCGCGCTGCTGCGCCTGCAGCGCTTGGCGGTCTCTTTTGTGTTTGAAGGCGTGGAAGAAGAAGTGCGCCAGCGCTTCATGAAGCACTTTGATTTGACGATGCAGCGGGGTGGGGGGTGAGGCTGCCGCCACGGGTAAAGGTCAACGATCGAATTTGCTGACCTTCAGAACGCAAGACTTAGCGGCTTGGCTTGTGGCGTTTCAGAGTTGCCCGGCCAATCTCAAAGAAGCGCGCAATGCCTCGTTGATGCGCGTCTGCCAGCCGTCGCCACTGGCACGCAAGGCAGCCAGGACATCTGCATCCAAACGAAGCTTGACGGGCTCTTTGGTCATGGCGGCCTTCGGGCGTCCTCGGGATTTGAGCTGCTTGCCTTCGTAAAGTTCAGCCGATTTGAAAAATTCGGCCGTCAAAGGTGGCGCGTCATCCGGATCAATCCAGGGCGCGGGCGTAGAGCGCTTTTTCTCGGTCATTGGCTTTCCTAATGCTGATGATGCGGCGCACTTTGCCGCGTGGGGTCCAGACCAAAACAATCAAGCGGGCATCCAAGAAGCCCACAGTGATGAACCGGTCTTCGGTGTAGTTGATCCTTGAGTCCTGCCCGGTGAAGTGCATGCCCTCAAAGACTTCTTGGGCGCGGGCAAAATCCAAACCACGCTCCAACAGAGTCTGGTCTCGTTTTGCAGCGTCGAACTCAAGATCCATGCGATTTATTGTACACCCATTAAATAGATTTGGTGAATTGGCAAGAAGGCCCCCTGTCCTTGAGTCAACCGCTCAGCGTACCCATTGAAGAAGATGCGCGCCAGCGCTTCATGAAGCACTTTGATTTGACGATGCAGCGGGGTGGGGGGTGAGTGTGTGGGCGAGTGGCTGTAACAGGCTGTAAGCAGACTACGAAAAGCTGTAACCAAAGGCAGGAACCGACCCTTAGCAGTCCTTCGCCCTGTTGGTGAAGAGATTGGTTTGACGCGATTGCTGATGCTGAACATGGGCGAGTTTCTGGTTGCGCAATTCATTGTTCGCTGCGTACCAATACGGTCGGCATCGCTGCAATGCCGATCTTGCTGCTTTGAATGTTGATTGGCTTTGAAAACTGAGCCCACTGGCTCAGTTTGTCTGGCTAATCAACACCATCACCACCCTTTGTCGTGTTAAACGACACTGGATCACCACGAATAGCCAAAAGCACGGTAGATCCGCCGAAATCAAACCTGATTCAACGATTTGTGCGCAGGGGTAGATTTTCAAAAATTGTGACGCATTTTCGTAAGAATGGCATGTTGAAACACGTCTAATGAGAATGTTTTAACAAGAGGTCTTTATGAAATATTCAAAATTGAGCTGTGTCATTTTAGGTCTTGTCATGTCAAGTGTCACTTGTATAGTCTTAGCCGCCCTACCAGAACCACTAGATCCGCGCGATGTATCCAGTATGAATTTCGAGCAACGCCTGGCGCATGGGCGAATGATTCGAGAGGAAATGAATAAAGCCACTCCAGATGAACGCAAAGCTTATAGAGACAAGATGCATCAAAAAATGCAAGCACTTGCTCCTCAAGAGCGTAAAGAATTGCATCAAAAAATGCATGCTGAATGGAAAACCCTAAGTGCAACTCAAAGAGATCAACTTAAGCAAGAGCGCAAATCAATGATGGAGATTCTCACGCCGCAGGAGCGCAAAGAACTCAAGGAAGAACGCCGTCGAGCCTTTGAACGTATGAGCCCAGAAGAACGCAAGAAATGGCGCGACGAAATGCACCGTCCTGCCAAAAATGACTAACTTGTCAATTTATTTAAACTCATTCAATGTGGCAGACACTTAAGTCTCGTCTTTTATCGGCGAGCACAGTGACGCATCAAGCGGACGCAGCTGCTTTCTATAAAGCATTAGAAGGGGACACCAAAGCAGCGCGCAAATTGATAGCCAGCCTAAGTCCAAAAGCCCACGCATTAGCATGGAGAATCTTGGGAGATTCAAGTGAAGCAGAGGATATAGTTCAAATAGCATTCATCAAACTTTTTGAAGCTAAGCAATACGATGGCAAAGCTGCGCTTTCAACTTATATGCACACGATTTTGACGCGGCTCTGTCTTGACAAGCTGAGGATCAGTGCAAGTCATAAGTTAGATTATGGATTTGAGTTCGATGAGTTAGTTTCAGATGGAAAATCACCTATTGAGTCACTTGAAAAAAAACAGTCAGATTCAAACGTACAACATGCCATGCAGTTTTTGAATGCTAGGCAACGAGCTGCACTTGCACTATGGGCGTATCACGACGCTAGCATTTCTGAAATTGCAAAGGCAACAGGCTTAGAGGTCAACGCTGCACATCAGTTGTTGCACAGGGCAAAAATTAATTTACGCAAAAAAATGGAGCAACTTGGCTATGAATAACGAGGACATGAAGTTAAAAGATAAGATTGCTTTTGATGTTCATCCTAAGTTTTCTGAAGATTTTTCAACAAAATCTTTGGATACTATTTTTACCGATAAAAATTTTATTAGTTCTAACGTCAACGGCACTTTAGGTCTTTTTGCTTTTGTTGACAGGCATAAGTTCATATTATTAGGGTGCTTACTTTTAGGCGCTTTTGTCTTACAGCAAGGTCATCAGAAATCTGTATATGAAGAGTTGCTACAAATTGACACCTTGTCGATGTCCAGCTTCTCGGTTCTATAAATCAAACATCAATCACGAACTGGCTTGTGACACGACACCTGATGACCGGACGAAACCAAAAGCATGTTCCCCACGCCGAAAGCAAACCTGACTCAACGATTTTTACTCTGAATTTTTTTTCAAAAATTGTGACGGATTTTCGTAAGGCCGAAATAGTTCTACACGTCTAAAGAGAATGTTTTAACAAAAGGCTGTTATAAATTATTCGAAATTGAGCTGTGTAGTTTTAGGGCTTGTCATGTCGATTGCCATTTGTACAGTCCTAGCTGCTCTACCAGAACCACTAGACCCGCGCGATGTATCCAGTATGAATTTCGAACAGCGCTTATTGTTTTGCGGCTTCGTCGTCCGATTCAATCCAAAAGGGGAAATGCAATGAACCAACTCAACACCCGCCGGCAGGCTATGGCGACGCTGCTCGCGGTTTCGCTCAGTGGTCCAGCGCTCGCTCAGCAGGGTCCACGCCGTCCGGGCAACGGCGTTCCGGTTTCGCGGCCGAACTCCCAAGGCGTCACACAGACCTGGTCTCAACTGCCGCAGGACGAACTCGTCCAAGCTTTAAAAGCCGGCGGCTATGCGCTTATCTTTCGGCACGGGCGCACGGACTGGCAGACCAAAGATGAACTGCCTCAACGCACCTTTGAGGATCGCCGCACACAGCGAAATCTGTCGGAAGAGGGCAAGGAACAGGGACGCCGGACGGGCGATATGTTTCGCGCATTGGGTGTACGGTTCGACGGCGTGTTCAGCAGTCCATACTTCCGTACGCGAGACTTCGCGGAACTAGTGACCGGCCGGCCCCCTGAGGTCACACGCAAACTGCTGGGCTACGATCAAATCGGCCTCGACGGCCACCGTGAACTGCTTAGCCGAGTTCCTTCTCCTGGCGCTAATACGTTTCTCTCTGGGCACCAGTTCGCAGTGACTGAGCTTGGCTTTGTGCGCATGAATGAACTTGAAGAGGGTTCGTGCCTGATCTTCAAACCAAATGGCGATCCCCTCAAGCTGGAACTTGTTGCGCACATTAACCACGCAGGCCTGCTCGCCTTGACCCAAGTGAAATAACCCTGAATCATGAACCACAGAACCCTTCCAATTCTCGCCCCCCTGTTTCTGGGAGCTGCTCGCGAGCCTGCTAGTTGATCACCCCACCACCACCTGTCGTGTTAAACGACACCTGATCTCCACCAGTAGTGTCCGGTTAAACCGGGTTAATTTGTAGAGAAAGCCAATACTGGCGTGGCCTAGCGGTCAATTTTATTTGGTGCCGATTTGAAACTCGTTTTCCCATTCCTGTGTAATTTCCAAGGCTCAA
>NZ_NESJ01000003.1 GCF_003063645.1 Limnohabitans sp. 2KL-51 | reverse complement strand
CGTACTTTGATAGGTTGGGAGTGCCAAGGCTGTCATGACCTCAAGCTCTCGAACCGCCGGGTGCGGACCCGCATGCCCGGTGGTGTGGCAGGGGTGGCTGCAATAATTGCGGCCCCCCTATGCCGATTCTGGGTTAAGGTTTTGATTATTAAGGGGTTGGATGCCATGGTTTTGATGCGCGGCGCTTGGGTGTTGGCCATGCTGGCGGTCACTGTGCTGGCCTTGCTGCCCGTTGAGCATTTGCAGTTGCCGGTTTTTGATTGGTGGGACAAGGCGCAACATACCTTGGCTTTTACTGTTCTGACGGCTTGGGCTTTGCTGCTGTGGCCGCTTGCAGTGTTGCGGGTGGTTTTCATCACCCACAAACCCACATTTGTGTTAGCCTTTATGCGTTTTGAACTCAACAAGGTCGCATGATGAGCCGTCTTACCATCGATATCACTGTGCAGCAGCATCAAGCCCTGAAGGCCATGGCCGCCTTAGAGGGCAAAAGTATCAAGAACTTTGCGATCGAAAGATTGTTTCCTGTTGATGAGCAGATCGCCGTGCAAGAACTGAGGGTCTTGCTGCAAAACCGCCTTGCCAATGCGCAGCAAAGTGGCGCATCGCTCAAGAGCGCCACTGAGATCGCCGAAGAGGCGCTGCGCGAGTTGGATGTGCAGTGAAGAGATCTTTTGTCTATGCGCTTGAGGCGCAGAACGAACTTGCAGGCATTGTTCGTTATACAGCTCGGCAGTGGGGTGCGGCGCAAGCGCGGAAATACGCCGCGCAGCTCGATGCTGCGGCCAACGATTTAGCGTCAGGTCAGGGTGTGTTTAAGGCTTGGATGATGTGCTTGAGGGGTTGCGCGTGAAAGCTGTAGGCAGTCATTTGGTTTTCTGCGTTGTACGTCCAGGTCAGTTGCCATTGGTTTTGGCCGTTTTGCATGAGCGCATGGATTTGATGGTCCGGCTGAAAGGGCGTTTGGGTTAGCATGAATTGGGGTCAGATCCCGATTGTTTTGTCCCTTGTCCATGGACCCTGGACAAGTTGGCTTGAGTGCAGAAGTTCGAGGAGCGTTTTGAAGATGAGTTCACAGAAATTTTCGGATTCAAATCTGACGCCTTTGCCACCCGCCAAGCCCGATACCTTGCTGGTTTCAGATCCGTTGACGCGAGCGGAAATTGATTTGCTGCGCCAGGGTAAGAAGTCGATTGCTGAGTATGTTCAAAAGATGTATCCAGACCGGGAGTCTTTTCTGAGGGCGTGCAAGCAAAAGGCGAGCTGAGCGAGTGCGATTGGGCACGGTGACGGCAGAAAAATTGGGGGCAGATTCCGATTTCTCCATGGATCGTTTCGTTCCTCGCGATGACATAAACTGGGAGAGTTGAGCGAGACGTCCATCCTATTTTTGGTAAACCCGACGCTGACGCTGACGCATGCGGAGGTGGTGCGGCGGGGGCGGGGGTCGCAGTAGCAGGATTGCGTTTCTTTTTTAGACCCATTTGGATATAATTTATCAATATTCAGTGACCTGAAACCTTTGCACTGGGTGGGATCGTCGAAGAAGGATCTGCTGTCTATGCCCAACGACGTCGTCGACGTCTTTGGGTTTGCGTTGAATTTGGCGCAGTCGGGCAAGAAGCATGACCAGGCAAAGCCACTGAAGGGATTTGGTGGTGCCAGTGTTTTGGAGGTGGTTGAAGACCACATGGGCGACACGTACCGTGCCGTCTATACGGTCAAGATCGCCGAGAGGGTCTACGTTTTGCACTGTTTCCAGAAGAAGTCCACCAAAGGCATTGAGACACCAAAGCAAGACATGGATTTGATTCGCGAACGTTTGAAGGCGGCGCAAGCGCATGCCAAAGGAGCCTGAAATGATCGAAGTTGAAAATGGTTCTGCCAATGTCTACGAAGACCTCGGTTTGCCCGATGCTGCCCAGATGCAGGTCAAAGCGACCTTGGCCGCCAAGATCGGTGAAATCATCAAGCATCGTCACCTGACCCAAATTCAGGCTGCCGAGATTCTGGGCATGCCCCAGCCCAAACTCTCTGGCATGCTGCGCGGTCAGTTTCGGGGCATCAGCGAGGCCAAGATGCTGGAGTGCATGAATCGGCTGGGCCGGGATGTTCAAATTGTGGTGCGCAAGCCCTCCCGTTCGCGAACAATCGGACGGACCAGCGTGGTGTTCGCATAAGCTTTGAAAATTGGGGTCGAAAATTGGGGTCAGATCCCGATTTATTTGTGGTTAGCTATTGAAGCTAAGTGATCAACTCAATCGAGGCTTTACCTTCTACTTCCAATACCGACTCAATGGTTGGCTTGTTGTCGAGCAAGAGTTTCATTGCACCTTGAATGAAAAAACTTGGTGCTCACGATCCGCTGCATAAGAGAGAACCGCTAAAACGTCCTCTTTAGTCAGCTCGGGAAAGTCTTCCAATATTTCTTGTTGCGACATGCCGCTCGAGAGCATGGCGAGCACGTCATAAACCGAAATACGCAACCCCCTGATGCAGGGCCGACCGCCGCGTTTGCCAGGCTCCAAGGTAATGCGATCCATTTGCGCTCCGTGTGTGTATGAAGAATCCATTTTGACAGCAAACCCTAACTTGCGCCTAGGTCATCGGGGTCAAATCGGCCGAGTTGGTGGCCAGGCCCAGCAGCTTTGGGGCGTTGGCCCCGTGCTCACCCTCTGCCGCCTGGCCGTTTGGCCCGTGCGCACCTTGCTCAACCTGTGGGTCCGCGTCTTCTTTCTGGGCGGTGCGCCGATTGACTACAGCGCGGCCAACATTGTGGCTGTGCTGCGTAAAAGGGGCTGATGGGGGTCAGAGTGATTGTGTTGGCAGTCGTTCGTAACAGTCGACTGGAAAAACAATTTTTGACCCAACGTAACATAATTGTTATATTGTTATCTCATGGAATACACAATCGCTTACTACAGTGAATCGGTGCAAGAGCAAATTCTTGATCTGCCCGACACGCTTGCAGCGCGGTTCATCGTGTTGACCCGTCGCATGGTGGCGATCGGCCCCAATCTCGGGGAACCTCACACCAAGGCTTTCGGGGATGGTCTTTTTGAGTTGCGGCTCAAAGGTGCTGAGGGCATTGCTCGTGTGTTTTTCTGCACGCAGATTGGAAAACGTATTGTCGTCTTGCACAGTTTCATCAAAAAATCAGCTCGAACGCCTCTGCGTGAACTTGAAGTTGCCCACTCTCGTTTAAAGGAATTAAAGCATGCTAACTCATGATCAATTGATTAAAAAATTGATGAAACGACCTGCGGTCAAGGCTGAAGTTGAAAGAATTGACCGTGAAGAATCGGTGCTCTTGGATGCGCTGCTGAAGGCGCGAAACGAAGCCGGACTCACACAGGCAGAAGTTGCCGAACGCATGGGGACTCAAGCCCCAGCGGTCGTGCGTTTGGAGCGGTCGCTTGCCACTGGTAAACACTCACCATCGATCGCAACTGTGCGTAAGTATGTGAAGGCTTGCGGAAAAAATCTGGTGCTTCAGGTGGCATGAAACGAACAGTCTGAGTCAGAGTGGCAACAGATTGCCATCAAGTTTGTCAACGGAGAGTTGTGATGAGCAAGCAAAAAATGACTGTCGATGACTTCAAGCATGATGCAGTGCTGAGTGAGCATGCCCGCAAAAGCAAGGAGCTTGCTCGTGCCTTGGACGCTAAAGCCGATTCGCTGCCTTATACGCGGGTGTTGACCAGCTATGAATTTGAGGATTTTTTAAGCCAGCTCACTCCTAAGCGGTTTGAGTTGCTGCGTTTGGCAAGCAAGGGCAGACGATCCATTGCCGATTTGGCCGCTGCGGCGCACCGCGATCCGAGTGCAGTGTCCAAAGATGTCAGCCGTTTGACCAAGCTGGGCTTGGTCAAGGTGGAGTTGGTGCAAAACGAAGGCCATGGCCAGAAAAAAATCGTGTCTCCTGTTGCTACCACCATTTCCATCAATGCGTCGATTGTGACGGGGTGAAGATCTAGGGTCAGATCTCAGTTGTTTTTTCACGCTCAAGGGGCCTTAGGGCTCCTTGCTTGCTTCTGGGACCAGGCAGTTAATTGGGGTCAGATCCCGATTTATTTGTCGTGGCGAGCGGAGCGCGGCAATCCATCCCCGGATACTCGCTTTGCCGCCTGTATTGATGGACAATGAAATCTGTCTTGATGCGTGAAAAAACATATCGCTGATGCAAATGTAGAGTGGACACCATAGGACGGAGGATCAAATGAGAACTCACAAGGTGTTAAACATCACGAATACCAAGTTGTTGGACGGTTATCGAATTGCCTTATCGTTTGATGATGGCCATCAACAAATCGTTGATTTCACCCCTTTCCTGTCATCGTCACACCACCCCTGTGTTCGGGCGTATCTCGATCCATCACTGTTTGCGCAATTTGACCTGCGGCATGGCGAACTGGTTTGGGGTGACTTTGATTTGTGCTTTCCGATCATGGATCTTTACAACAATACTTTGCTCCACGATGGCGAGCGTTTGGCTGTAGCTTAAAAATTGGCGTCTACTCCCAATTAACCGAACGCCCATCCGCCACGGAGTGGGCTGCTACGGCAACTTGGCCGATTTCGACCAAGACTGAATGTAACGAAAAGCCTGGGGCAGCCAGGCTTTTTGCGTTGTGCGCCCAGCATGGGCGCACACCTGCGGGTTAATTGGGGTCAGATCCCGATTGTTTTGTCGTGGCGACCGAAGCGCGGCAATCCATGGATCTCTTCGTTCCTCGCGATGACGGGTCTATAAATCGCGATGACGGGCACAAGAAACTGTGCCTGAACACGCCCCGAAAAGCAGTGCTTTCCCCCATTCCAGCCTGCCTCGTTTATGGTTTTTAGAGGCTACACTTGAAATCCTCACCCCGCCTGGCGACCTTTTTCTTTCTCAAATGACCCTGACTTTGTTTGGCACCGTGTTTGTGCCTGTGTTAATTGGCATCTTGCTGTTTGCACGGGCGTGGTTGCCTGCGTTGATGGTGGTGGCTGTGGTGTTGCAGGCTGCGTCGGTGGTCAATGTGGATTTAGCGCTGTGGTTGGGGCCTGGGGCGGGTTTGGGTGTGTATGGCATCACGCCTTACAACGCGGTGGCTTTGTGCATGGGTGTGTTGTTGCTGGGCCGTTTGGTGTCGGTGGGTGTGGCAGTGCCTGTGCAGGTGCGCGGGGCGGCGGCTTGGTTTGTGGCTTATGCGGTGGTGGCTGCTTTGGGGGCCGTGGTGTTGCCGCGTGTTTTTGCGGGCACGCCTGTGCACGAGATGCTGGCGCTCTATGGCATGAGCCAGCCGCCGGTGCCGGTGAAGTGGTCTTTGTCTAACTTGGTGCAGGCGGCCAACTTGGGCGTGCATGCGGTGGTGCTGCTGTATGTGTTGCAGTGCGCCCATGAGCCGGACTTTGGCAGGCGCATGGTGGTGGGGGTTGTGGCGGCGCTGGTGTTGGTGTTGTTGGTGGGCTCTTACGAGCGTTTGGCTTGGCTCATGGGTTGGCCTTCGGCGATGGAGTTTTGGCTGAACAATCCGGGTTATGCCTTGTTGGGCGGCCAGCTGTCGATGCGCGACATTTTGCGGGTGGCTACGCCGTTTTCTGAGCCTTCTTACACCAGCGCTTTTTTGGCGACGACCACGCTGGGTTGGATGGCGGTGGCGGCCTTTGGGCAACGCACGCGCTGGGCTTTGGGGCTGGGGGTGTTGTCGGCTTTGGGTTTGTTCAATACCTTGGGTTCAACGGGTTGGGCGGCGGCGGGTTTGGCAGCGCTTGCCATGGTGTTTTGGATGGGCGCACGCGCTTCGGTGCTAGGTGATGACAACCACATCCGCCCTCGCGAGGCCTGGATTTGGCTGGTGCTGTCGGCCGTGTTGGTGGCCACTTTGTGGACAGCGCAGTCCACGCGCTATTCGCAGGACATTGACAAGACACTCAACGAGTTGCTGCTCAACACGTCGCAACCGGGTAACCAGGACGAGCGCGACAAAACGAATGTGCGGGCCCTGGAGATTGTGCAAGAGACAAACGGCTTGGGCGTGGGCATGGGCAGCCACCGCGCATCGAGCTTCATGGCCAGTTTGGTCAGCAACACGGGCGTAGCCGGTGCTGTGTTGTTTGCGGGCATGTTGCTGTCGCTGCTATGGCGCTATTTCAAAACCCCGAGGCTGACCGATATCCAGCTGTTCGCAGGCGTGTCCTTGGCCACCGCCACGTTGGCCATGAGCCTGGGCATCCCCGACCTGAACCTGCCCATGTACTGGGGCTTCATCTTCCTGGCCTTCATCTTCTGCCCCTCGACCACGCCCGCCCGGTCACCGTCACCGTCATGAAGGCATGGATCCCAGGTCTTCGCCTGGGATGACAAACAAAAGCTTCGCACGCGGTGATGGGCAAAAGCATCGTACGCGGTGACAGGTTATTGAAAGAGCCGTTAGGCTCTTTTTTTCGTCGATGTGTTTTATAAAAGGTCCGCATGTTTGTATTGTCCCAACTGATGTCGGCCATCACCCAGCCTGTGTTTTGGCTGGCGCTGTGGTGGGGTGTGGCGTTGCTGGTGATCAGCCGCTGGCGGCGTGCTGCTTTGGGCATGCTTTGGCTGGGGTTGGTGGTGTTGGGGCTGCTCGGTTTTGAGGCGTTGCCCCATGCCTTGCTGCGCCCGCTAGAGAACCAATATCCGGTGCCTTCTGCGGCGGTGGTCGAGCGGCATATGGGCGTGGTGGTGTTGGGCGGTGCCACGCAGCACCCGCGCAGTTACCAAGCGCACGCGCAAGTGCCTTTGGGCGAGGCTGCTGAGAGGATGACGGTGCCGGTGGGTTTGCTGCGGCAGCATCCGAAGCTGGCTTTGGTGTTTTCGGGGGGCGAGGGGCGCTTGCGGACCACGGGCGTGACTGAGGCGGAATTGGCTCGGTTGTTTTACCAGGAGCAAGGTTTGGACTTGGCCCGGGTGACGCTGGAGGCAGGTTCGCGCACCACCCGAGAAAACGCCCAACAAGTGGCGGCTTTGCTGGGGGCGCGCTGCCAGGAGCCTTGGTTGTTGGTGACTTCGGCTTGGCACATGCCCCGCGCCGTGGCCGAGTTCGAGTCGGTGGGCTGCCGCGCCACGCCGTACCCTGTGGACTTCAGAACCGGTGTCAGCACGGCCTGGTCTGACTATGCGCTGGCACGCAGTTTGATGCAGTGGCAAACGGCGCTGCACGAGTGGCTGGGTTTGGCGGTGTATGCCTTGACGCGCTGAGGGGGATGGACCCCGGGTCTGCGCCCGGGGGGACAGATAGGGGGATGGGCTTGATCCGGGATCCTGGGTCTAGCCTTGCGTGTTCGCCTTGTGGCACAGCGTCAGGGCGCCCAGCCAGACGATGGCTTGTGCCAGGGTGATGGTGATGGCCATGCCTGGGAGGCCCCAGTGGGTGCTGGACCAAGGGGCGGCGGCGGTAAGCAGTGCGCCTGCCAGGGCCATGAGCCAGGCGAGTGGGCGCTCTTGGCTTTGGGCCATGAGGTAGGGGGTCATGACGCCGATACCCAGCGCCAGGGGCAGCAGGGTCAGCACCCAGGGCAGCAGCGCACCAGCGGGTTCAAAGTCGGCGCCAAAAAGCAGCTGCATGAGCCAGGAGCCTTGCCACAGGGCGAGACCGCAAGCCAGCAGGCCGGCCGAAGTGACGAGCCACAGCAGCCGGTGCAGCAGGGCGCGGCGGGCGCTCTCGTTGGGCAGTTGGCCAAAGCTGCGCAGCAGCACGTTGCCCAAGGGCGCAAAAATCAGCAAGGCGGCTTCGGTGAGGCGGGTGCAGGCGGCATACAGTGACAGGTCTTCGGCGGGCACTTGCAGCCAGCCTAGCAGGACGATGTCGCCTTTGAGCAGCCAGATGCCAGCCAGGGCCATGAGTACAAATGGCCAAAGTTGGGTGTAGTCGGCGCTCAGGCCTTTGAATTGCGGACGGATCCACCAACGCGGTGCAGTCCACACCAGCAGCAGGGCCAGGCCTGCCGCCCAGCCAACAAAAACCCAAAAGGGCGATATGGCCACGAGCATCAGGACAGCCAACACGGCCAGTGCCGATGCGATGCGCGCGGCACTTTGCCAAAGCGCTTCGCGGGCAAAGCGGCCAGTGCCGCGCAGGCGGGCCGATACCGTGTTCGTGATGGCGACGGCGCCCATGCACAGGACGGCCATGGCCAGAGTGGTGGCATGGTCGTTTTGGTGGGTGGTGGGTTGCGACCAGGCTTGCCAGACCCACAAGCCCAGCAGGGCGCACAGCGCGACGGTGACCCACAACACATGCGCAAGGGCGCGTGCCGTGAGGGCGTGATTTTGTTCAGGGTGCTTGCCGTGCAAGGCCCATTGTTGGTAGAGCCGGGCGGGCCAGCCGCCTTCTTGCAGCACCAAGGCCAGTGTGGCCAGGTTCAGTGCCCAGATGTAGTGGCCAAAGGCGGCAGTGCCCAGCTGCCGCCCGAGCCACAGCGTGAGCGCAAAGGAGATGGCGGCGCAAAACAGCGCGCCGCTGGCTTGGGCCCCTACCGATTTGATCAAGCTTGCGCGCATGGCGCTTGCCTTGGTGTTCTGTGCATGCCGCATTGTCGCCGAGCGTGCGCCAATGCAGGTTGGGCCGCTGGGGGCGGGACAGGGCTCAGGCGTTGGCTTTTTTGGCGCGCAAGTTGGCCAGGCCCGTGCGCAGCAGCAAGAACACCAGCATGAGCAGGGTGCCTGCCATCAAGCCCAGCGCCAGGGGCATGGCCAGCGACGGGGCTTTGACCGTGGGGGTGAGGCGGACTTCAAGCCCCTTGCTGTAGAAGGTGCGGGTCTTGACGAGGTCGGCTTCCATGTTGCTGAGCACCACCTGGGCGTTCATGTCGTCGGGTTTGGCGGTGCTGCGCAGCTCGGAGGTGATTTGCAGCAGGGCGGTGATGAGCTCAAAGCCGTTCTGCTTTTGGCCATTTTGTTGCTGGGCTTTTTGGACGAAGCTGCGCATGAGTTCGGATTGGGCCAATTGGTCGCGCATGCGCTGCAGTTGCTCCAAGGTGGCGTTGATGTCGCTTTGCACGGCCACGATTTGGGTGCTGATGGGCATGAATTTGGCGTTGGTGTCTTTCAGGTCCACCAGTTGTTGGTTGGCCACGGGGGTGTTGGCCGGAAAGCGTTGGCGCAAGACTTCGAGGGCTTCGGCACGTTGGCGCAGAAAATTAAGCTCGATTTCGGTGTCGGTGATTTTCTTTTGCAGGTTGGAGTTCACGGTCAGCACTTTGGATTCGTAGCCGCTGATGGTTTCTTTGACCGACAGGTAAGCGCTGCCTTGCGTGATGAAGTTGGTGGCGACCAGGCCTCGGGCGGCGGCTTCTTGTTGTGTTTTGCCAGTGGTTTGGATGACCAAATTGAGGATGTCTGCACCCCCGGCTTCTTGCATCTGTTTGCTCAGGGCGGCCAGCTCTTTGGTGTCTGCCTTGGACAGAGAGAAGGTGGGTTTGACATTTTTGGCCCACCACTCGCTGTTGCTCATGCGCTCCATTTGGCTTGTTTGCTCAGCGCCGACCTGACCATCACTCACCAGTTGAGACGCCAGACCGGGCAGGGATCGGGTCATGGCGCGCCAGCTGATCAGGTCAATGGCTTTGGTTTGTGATTCAACTTGGTTGTTGATCAGCACGGATTCTGCGGTGTATTGCCCCAAACTGAACCAGCTGGCCAAGGCGAGCAAAAGACCTGCCAATCCACCCATGAGGAGACGCTGCCACTGGGCCACCAAAAAGTTGACGATGTCGAGCAGGTCAATGGACCATTCATCGTCGGGCTGTGGCGTTGGGATTTGGGAGGTGGACATGAACGATAAGGCGCGGTTATGCAACGTGGGAATGTAACTGTTTAGCTGGGGTATTTGGGTCAAAATTTATTATTGATTTCATAGTCAAGAGAAAAAAATAAATTCAATTTGTTTATGAGGGAGCAAAAGTGTTTCTTCTGTTCGCTACAATGTATATACATTCAATATGAATATTAAAAAATGACCGATTCAAACCCTGTGCAACCCGACTCCGACGAATTTGAAATTGACTTTGTGGCCTTGTTGGATTGGTTGTTGGCCAACGGCATGCGCTTGGCCATGGGGGCTGCAGGGGGATTGGTGTTGGCGGTGCTGGTTTCGATGGGCTTTGTCAATTACCAGTCCAAGATGGTCTTGATCAACCAGGGGGCCATCAACTTTACGGAATGGAAGTCTTTGTCCAAGTTGTTGCCCGCCCTGGCCACGCAAACCATTGAAGCTGGCGCCATTGCAGAGGCAGATTTGGCGCAGGTGCGTGCCATGCGCAGTGAGCCGTGGTGGACCAAAAACGTGGTGCCCACTTACAGTTTGTCCAAGGCCGACACCAAGGAGTTGGCGTCCATGAGCAAGCAGATGACTGAGGCTGGTGGCGATACGATTTTGAATTTTGTGGTGAGCGCCTCAGCATCCAACAAAACCGAGGTCGAAAAAAATGTGGCTGCTGCTGTGCGCTTCATGCAGCAGGGTGTGGCGTTTATGTCGTTGCAAAATTTTGTCAACAGTTATGAGGTTCAGGTGCTCAATGCCGATTCGGATTTGCGCAAGCGCGTGACGCAGGCCAACATTGAACTCAAATACCTGCAAGAGCGTGCGCGCAACCTCGAGCGCTTGCGTGAGCGCTTTCCGGGCAACACGGCTGTGGCCAATCAGCAGGTGGTGGACTTGCAGGATTCCAACGCCAAGTTCATGCCGATCAGCACACAACTGGTGGCGGTGCAGTCGGACATCAATGCCTTGCAAGAGAGTTTGGTTCGCCTGCAAGATCAGCAGGTGCGGCAGAAAGTGATGGCCGATTTTGTGGGCCAGGCGTTGCCTTTGATGGCCAAGGATTTCAATGGTTTGACCTTGGTAGACCAGTTGCTGAAAATCGAGCAGGATCTGCGCGCCAAAGCTGATGCCCAAGACATCAACCAACAGCAGGCCCTGAACAACATTCAGGCGCAACTGGTGAGCACCAAGACGTTTTTCAGCAAGGGTCTGGAGGTGCGCTTGGCACCCACTACGACCAAGACCACTGGTGTGGTCAAGCCGGCGCTGGTGGGACTGTTTTTGGGTTTGTTGGGCATGTTGGGTTTCTTGCTTTTGCCCAAGTTGCGTGAGCGTTTGCAACGCTAAGGCGGGTGGTGGTGTGTGTGTGGGCGTCTGGGCTGTTTGGCCCGAGACGCCTTTTTTGTGCCTGTTGCAAGACGCATAATCGCAGGCCATGAAGTATGTTGTGTATGACTTTTTGCAGGTGGCCGGGGGAGCTGAGCGGGTAACGCTGGCGCTGGCCAAGGCTTTGCCGGGCTTTGAGGTGGTGGTGGCGCGTGTGTCTCCCGCGGCCGGGCCTTTGTTGCTTGGGTTTGGTGGTGCGGTGCGGTCTTTGGGCGGGGCGCTCTCGCGGCGATTGGGCGGGGCGCTAGAGGCGATCGTTTGTTTTGCTTTTGGGGCGGGTTTTTTGTCTCGCGCTCAGACGGTGGTGTACAGCGGGTTTTATGCGCCTTTGGCGGTGCACCGTCAGCAGGCAGGGCGGCGCATTTATTACTGCCACACGCCGCCCCGGTTTGCGTTTGAGTTGCAGTCCTTTTACCGTGCACGGTACCCCTGGTTTTTGCGGCCGCTTTTTGATGTGTTCACCGCGTGGCTGCGTGCGCGTTATGTGCGTGCGGTGCAGGCCATGGATGTCGTGTTGGCCAATTCAGACAATGTGCGCAGGCGTTTGAGCGTGTGTTGCGGGGTGCAGGCGCAGGTGTTGCATCCGCCTGTGGATGTGGCGCGTTTTGGGTGGTTGGCCGATGAGGGGTATTTTTTGTCCACGGCTAGGCTAGAGCCTTTAAAACGGGTGGATGTGTTGGTGCAGGCGTTTTTGCAAATGCCGCATCAGCGCTTGGTGGTGTGCTCAGGCGGCGCTGATTTGGCGGCGCTGGTGGCTTTGGCGGCCGGGGCGCCAAATATTCAATTTCTGGGCTGGACGTCGGATGCCGAACTGGCCGACTGGGTGGGGCGAGCGCGTGCCACTTTGTATGTGCCGGTCGATGAAGATTTTGGGATGTCGCCGGTGGAGTCGATGGCTGCGGGCAAGCCCGTGATTGGCGTGGCCGAGGGGGGCTTGCTGGAGACGGTGTTGGACGGGGAGACGGGCGTGCTGCTGTCGCCCGCGTTGGGGGTTGCAGCGGTGTGCGCGGCGGTGGAGTCAATGACAGCCGAGCGGGCACGCGCGATGCGTGCCGCATGTGAGGCCCGTGCGCAGTTGTTCCGCTCCGAGGTTTTTGAGGCGCGCATTCGGGCTTTGGTGGTTTGAGGGCTGCCCCCGTGGCTGGTTGAGGCTTGTTCAGCGCGGCGCAGGCTGGGTGGCTGTGGGGGCGTTGGCAGCCGGCTCGCCAGCGGGCCTGGGCGGGTTGGTGCGTGGGAACTGGACCGGGCGGTTGGTGTTTGCGTTGGCGCTGGCGGTGGCGTTGTTTTTCTGCAGGGTTTCGAGGTAGCGTTCTTTTTGCAGGGTCACCAGGGCTTGGACGTCGCTGTTGAGTTTGTCGACGTTGCCCACCGCGCCTTTGAGGGCTTTGACTTCGTTGCCCAGGCTTTGCACAGCACCGGCCTGGCTTTGCAGGCGGCCGTTGATGGCTTGGACTTGTTTGAGCAGGTTGTCGCTGGTGGCGGCGACTTGTTTGGCGGTTTCTCCGGGCACGGTCTGGACCATGGTTTCGGATTTTTTGAGGGCGTCGCTGATGCGTGTTTCGATCTGGCCTTGGTTTTTGGCTTGTTCGACTTGTTGCGCCGTCAGGCTTTCGATGCTGCGGTTGATGACGTCGAGCGATTCGAGGCCGACGTTGAGGTCGACCACGCGCTTGCCAACCGCCAGCATCATGGTGTCGAGTTGGTTGATGCGGCTGTTCATGCGCACGCCCATGACCAAAAAGAAGATCAGACAAATCACCATCAGGCCGCCTGTGGCGCCCAGCAGGATCAGGGCCTTTTTGTGGCCGACTTCGGTCAGGTCTTTGAATTCGGTGGTGGCCTTGTGCATGTTTCTGCTGGCGGCGGCGGCGGATTCGGCGGACTTGCTGGCGATGTCGGCCGAGTCGAGCACGACTTGGGCCAGCGATTGGTATTGCCGGTAGGCGCGTTCATCGACGGCGAGGCCCAGATGCGGGCGCGACTCGGTGGCCGGTGCCGCTGCACTGCTGGCCGGTGCCGCAGCCCTGGGGGCCGGGGCTGGGCTTGGGGCTGTCGCAGTGCTTGGAGCAGAGCCGCTGTCGCTGTCGGGGGCTTGGGCGGTGCTGTCCACGCTGCCGGGATCATCCACGAGGATGGGTTCGGTGGGGGTGAAGTCTTTGTCGCTCATGGTCGTTTTCCTCGGGCTATGGGCATCTGCGGGAGTCGCTGGAGTTGTTCTGCCAATTGGGCGTTACGGGCTCTGAGTTGATCGATGCGGGTTTTGACGGGGTTGTCTTGTTCCCAGACGGGTTCGGTCGGGGTGGGGGCTGCTGGCTGGGCTTGCGCTTTGGCGCTGCCTGAGGGCTGGGTGGTACGTAATTTGGGTTGAGGCCTGGCCGTTTTGCCGGTTGCAGTTTTGGGTTTGACGGGTTTGACGGGTTTGCTCGGGGCTTGCGGGGGCGGGCTGATGGCGGCTTTGGACCGCACGGTTTTGACAGGCGCAGCGGGGGGCTCGATGCGCTTGATTTTTGGGGTTTTGACGGGCATCACCTTTTGAATGTTGGTGGGGCTGTCGTCGGTGGGTTCTGAGGATTTGAATTTTTGGGTGTTTTGGCGAGCGGCCACGTTGGAGCCCGCAGGCATGTTGACGGCGTGGGCTTTGTCACTGCGGATGAGGGTATTGGGTTTCATCGCGGGGTGTCCTGTTTGGGCAAGGCGGTTTTGATTTGGGTTTGCAGGCTGCGGGTGGGCCTGACCCAACTGCCGTTGGGGATGCCGGGTTTGCGGGCGGCCACGAGGCCGTCATTGACTTGGGCATAGGGGCCGGAGACGATGACAAAGTGCGCCACGCTGTCGCCGGCGTGGTAGGCCTCGACGATGGCGATGGTTTTGATGTCGGTCAGACTTTTCAGGAGCTCGAGTGCTTTGTCGTAAGTTTTGGAGGTGCCGTATTGCACCAAAAAGCTTTGGGGATCCAGGTCCTTGATCCAGGTTTGAGTTTGACGAATGTCCGTGGCGCTGCTTGCAGGCTGTGGATTGGGCCCTGTGGCGGCTGGGCTGGGCTGTGCGGTGGGGCCGGGTGCAGGCTGTGGGGCTGCGCTCGGACCTGGGGGCGAAACGGGGGTGCTGACAGCGACAGGCGTGGAAGGTGCGGCAGTGGCGACTGGAGCGTTTGGAGCGTTTGGAGCGTTTGGAGTCACGGGGGGCGCTGCGTCTTGACTTTTCACGACCCGGGTGGCGGGCGTTTTCAGGCCGAAGGATTGCGGTTGCAACAACAGCATGATGAAGACGGACAACATCAGCGCAGGAATAAGGAGCAAGGCCAGCATTTTGGGCTGTTTGACCCAGGCGCGTGGTGGGTTGGATTGGGTCAGCCCGAAGAGGCTTTGCAGTTTGGCTTGGCCGTGCTGGTGCCAACCCAGAATTTTTTGTTTGAAGCTGACGACGGACTGCAGGGAGGCTTCAGGTTCTGGCGTCATGCTGGCGACCAGGGTGTTGACATCCAAGGGGACCGCAACCGCGGGGTGGTCCATGCGCTTGAGCATTTGGATGAGGGGGCCGCTGCGGCCTTCGCTGCTGGCCAGTTCCAAGGCAGCTTGGACTTGTTCTGAATTGGGCGCTTCGATGTCCCAGCGCAGCAGCTTGCGGCCAAACGAGCTCAAGGTGATGTTTTGCCTTTTGGCGCCTGACATGAGCAAGATGGCGCGGATGTTGGCTCCGGGGAAATTTTGAATCAGGCGGGCCAGCAGTTGGACTTCGGATTCGGGCAGGGTGTGGGCATCGTGCACGATCCAGATTTGCGCGCCTTCGGCAGCCGTGGCGGCTCGGGTGGCTTGTTGCACCGATTGCTGGGCCAGCACTTCGTTGAAGCGGGCCAGCAGCGAGTCGGTGTTGGCCGGGAAATAGACCTCGATGCTGTGCTCCGGGGCATGTTGCCGCAGTTGCGCCAGCATCAGGTTCAGGTAGTGGTCGAGCAGGGCTTCGTGTTCGCAGAACAAGGCCAGGCTCAGGCCTTCTCGGGCCACGGCATTGGCGCAGCCGGCGATCCGCATGCGGTCGGCCGAGCGGAAAACGAAGTCGTTCATGGTGTGAACGGTAGGGGGAATTGGGATGTTCATGCGGTGGCCCCTGGGGCTGGGTCGCGCTTGCCGTCAGGACTGAACAGCATGCTGGGGGGGACAGTGACTTCGGGTCTGGGGCGAGGCGGGTTCAGGGGCGAGGCTGCTTCGAGGCTGAAGACGTAGGCGATGACTTGGGCCACGGCGTGGTAAAGGTCTTCGGGCACCTGGCGCTCGACTTCGGTGGTGAAGTAAATGGCACGGGCCAGTGGGGCGGCTTCAAAGATGTGGATGCCGTGGTTTTTGGCTTCGGCTCGAATCAGGGCGGCCATGTGGTCAGAGCCTTTGGCCACCATGATGGGCGCACCGTCGCCGGTGGGGTCGTACTCAAGCGCCACAGCGAAGTGTTCGGGGTTGGTGATGACGACGTCGGCGTCTTTGACGCGGTCCATCATGCGCGAGTTGGCCATTTCGCGTTGACGCCTGCGGATCTGGGCCTTGATTTCGGGGTTGCCCTCCATTTGCTTGTATTCGTCTTTGACCTCTTGTTTGGTCATGCGCATGCGTTTGGTGAAGCTGTGCTTTTGCCAGGGCACGTCGATCATGGCGATGACGGCCAGGCTCAGGGCCACCCACAGGCCCGATTGGAGGACCATCTTGCCCGCCGCGTCCAGGGCGGGTTCCAGCCCCATTTGGCCAATTCGGACGAGCGAGTCCATGTTGGCCATGAGCGACCACCACAGCACGGTCGATACCAGCACAAATTTGAGGATGGCTTTGCCCAGTTCGACCAGGGCGTGGGTGCCAAAGATGCGCTTGAGCCCGCTGATGAGGTTGAGTTTGGAGCCCTTGGGCATGACGGCACCCAGGGAGAACAGGTAGCCCCCGGTGAGGCCCGAGGCGATGACAGCGGCCACCATGGTGAACAGGATGACGGGCATCACGAGCATGAAGGCACTTACCAAGTGCTCGCCAAAGTGGGCGGGCAGGAGCAGGGGCTTTTCGATCAGTTGGCGGTCAAATACAAAGCCTTGTGCGAACACGGCGGAGAGCCGGGTGATGACCCAGCCGCCCGTGACCATGAGCACGGCAAATGAGCCAATGACGATGACGGCGGCAGGCAGTTCCATGGATCGGGCAACCTGACCATCGTCACGGGCTTTTTTGAGCTTTTGCGCCGTCGGGTCTTCGGTTTTGTCTTCTGCGCTTTCAGACACGGGGCGCTCCTATGACGTCACGAACCAGCGAAAAGCCTTGAACCCAAAGCCACTCAATGCGCCCACCAATGCTTTCGAGCGAGATGATGAGAATGACAAGGCCCGCCATGATCATGGCGGGAAAGCCTACGGCAAAAATGTTCAGACTGGGTGCGGCGCGTGTGACGATGCCCAGGCCGACGTTGATGAAGAGCAGCGAGACCATGACGGGCAGGGCCATGAGCACGGCGCCCAGGAACGTCATGGAGCTCCATTGCAGCACCCGGCCGTAGACGGCCTGGTTGAGGATGTTGGTGCCAATGGGCAGGGTGTTGAAGGATTCAAGAATCAGTCCCAGCAAGATGGCATGGCCCCCGAAGCCGACAAAGATGAGGGTGGACATGACGATGAGCAGCTGTGAGATGACGGGCACGTTGCCCATGTTGGGGTCGATCATGTTGGCCATGGACAGGCCCATGGCGGCGGCGATGCTTTGGCCTGCCACCACCACGGCAGCGACCACGATTTGCAGGATCAGGCCCATGGTGGCGCCGATCATGATTTGGTTGAAGACTTCGACCAGGCCTTGGGCGCTGGTGGGGTCGATCACGGGCCAGGTGTACAGGGGGTAGACCAACCAGGCCAGCACCAGCGCCACCAAGATGCGCATGCGGGTGTTGAAGGCGCTGAGCGAGAAAATGGGCGCGGTGATCATCAGGGCCGAGATGCGCAGCATGGGCCACATAAAGGTGTAAAACCTTTCAATGACATCGGCGGCCAGGAAGTTCATGGGTTGACCTGCAAGGGGCTCAGACAAACAGGGTCGGGATGCGCTCAAAAATGCTGCGCGTGAAGTCGACCAGGGTGACCAGCATCCAGCTGCCAAACAGCAACAAGGCCAAGGCCATGGCAATCAGCTTGGGGATGAAGCTGAGTGTCATTTCGTTGATGGAGGTGGCGGCCTGGATGATGCCGATGAACAGGCCCACGGCCAGCGCCACCAGCAGCAGCGGGGCGCTGACCAGGGCAATGGTCCACAGGGCGTGTCGGCCCAAATCGATGACGGTGGCGGTGTCCATGGGGATATCCTTTAAGGCATGGCAAAGCTGCCAGCCAGTGAGCCCATGATCAGGCTCCAGCCGTCAACCAGCACGAACAGCATGAGTTTGAAGGGCATCGAGATCATCATGGGCGAGAGCATCATCATGCCCATGGACATGAGCACGCTGGCGACGATGAGGTCGATGACCACGAAGGGGATGTAGATCAGAAAGCCGATGGTGAAAGCGCTTTTGAGCTCTGAGGTGAGGAAGGCGGGCACCAAGGTGGTGAAGGGCACATCTTGCGGGCTGGTGAAGTTGGTGTTGCGCGCGATGTCCATGAACATGGCGATGTCGTCTTCGCGGGTTTGCAGCAGCATGAAGGCGCGGATGGGTTTTTCTGCCGCGGCCAGGGCTTTGTCAAAGCTCAGGCCTTGGTTCATGTAGGGCAGCAGCGCGTTTTGGTAGACATCGGTGAGCACCGGGGTCATGACAAACAGGGTGAGGAACAGCGAGAGCCCGACGATAACCATGTTGGGGGGGGTCTGGCCGGTGCCAAGGGCTTGGCGCAGCAGCGACATGACGATCACGATGCGCACGAAGGCGGTCATCATGAGCAAGACCGATGGCAGCACCGACAGCGTGGTCATGAGCGCCAGCAGTTGCAGGGTCAGGCTGTATTGGGTGCCTTTGCCGGTGTTGGTGGCGGTGATGGCGGGCATGTCAGGGGCCGCTTGCGCCAACAGGGGCAGCAGGCACAGGACAAGGGTCAAAATCAGCCCAAGGCTGAGGCGGCGCTTCATGGTGTGTGGGTGGGTGTGGGTTCAACGGGAGCAGGCGAGGGCGCAGAGGCAGACGCGTGCAAAGGCCAGGGGGACAGGGCGGTCATTTGGTGGGCCGTTACGCCGACCAGCACGTCCTGGCCGTCGACCTGGATGAGGAGAATTTTTTGTCGCGGGCCGACGGACAGGCTCTCAATCGTTTGCAGACGTTGTGAGTTTTTGCGCAGGAAACTGGCGCCGCTTTGCATTTTGCGAAGGCCCCACAGCACGGCCAGCAGCAAGCCGATGACCAGCGCGAAGCTGAACGCGTATTGCAGCCAGTCAGTGAAGGTCCATCCAGTGTTCATGGCAGGTTTAGAGGTTGTCCAGCCGCTCGGACGCGGGCACCACGCGGGTCAGGCGGATGCCATAGCGGTCGTTGACGAGCACGACCTCACCTTGTGCGACCACGGTGTTGTTGACCAGCAGGTCAAGAGGTTCGCCTGCGATGCGGTCGAGTTCGACCACGCTGCCTTGGGTCAGGCGCATGAGGTCACGGATTTTGATTTGGGCGCGGCCCACTTCGATGGAGAGCGTGACCGGGATGTTTTGCAACACGTCGGTGTTGATGTGGCCTTTATCGGCAGCTTCAGTCGGGGCTTCGGTGGGGGTCAGTTCGCTCATGGGCGTTCCTTGGTGTGGGGTTCAGGTGGGGGCGTTGGGGCTGATGGCGTTGACGATCTTGATCGCCACTTGGCCAGCCATGGCACCGACTTCGACCTCGTAGACCGGCATGTCCTGGATCATGGCGCGGGCGAAGTCGGCTTTTTTGAAGGGCAGCACGTCCCCTGGCTGCATGGTTTGCAGTTGCTGCAAGGACACGTTGAGTTTGCCCAGATGGATGCGCATGTCAAGCTCGGCATCGTGCACGGCGTCGTTCAGTTGGGCGCGCCAAATTTTGTCGGAGTCTTCGTTGCCGTCGCCGGTTTGCACTCGGCTGCGCAGCAGGTCGCGCACGGGTTTGAGGGCCACGTAAGGAATGACCATGTCGAGATAACCGGAGCCTTGTGAGGTCGCTTCGGATTCGAAGCGGCTGAGGATGACGAGGTCGTTTTCGTCGACGATTTGGGCAAACTGGGGGTTGATTTCGGAGCTGATGTGCTCGAAGTCGACCGGGGTCAGCGGGGACCAGGCTTCTTTGAAGGATCGGAAGAAAACCTGCAGGATGATTTTGATGATGCGGGTTTCGGTGGGCGTGAACAACCTGCCCGGGGGCAGTTGGCCTACGCCTCGGCCAAAGCCGCCAAAGAAGCTGTCGAGGGAGCTGAACACCACAGTGGGTTCGATGACGACCATAGCGTAGCCGCGCAGGGGGCTCATGCGCACGATGTTGACCGACAAGGGGGACTTGAGGTCTTTGAGGTAGTCACCAAAGCGCATGATCTGTGTGCGCGTGGGGTTCATGCGGGGGCTGGTGCGCAGCACTTCGAGCATGCCCAGTCGGAACAAGCGGATGAAGCGCTCGTTGATCATGTCCAGCGATGCAACGTTGACGCCCAAGCTGCTGTCTTCCGCGGCCAGGTCGTGTTTGCGCACTTGCACGTCCAGGTTGTAGCCTGGTGTGGTGTCGGTGCCGTCGTCGCTCAAGCTGGCCGACAATGCGGCCAGTTCTTCACTGGACAAAAGGGATTGGGATTCAGCCATGGTAAAGCAATAGGGTGGGGTTTACTGGACCACAAAGCTGGTGAAAAAAACTTCTTCGATGCCGCCAAAGTCTTCGTATTTTTCCAGCACCGCATTGAATTCAAGACGGATTTTTTCAGCCATTTTTTTGCGGAAATCAGTTTGGCTCAAATCGGCATCCGTGGTCAGGCGCATCACGTCGAGTGCGGTAGAGCGCAGTGCAAATTCATGCTTTTTGACGTTTTTGAAGACGCGCTCGTCGTAGTGGGTCATGACGGCCAGCTTGACCTGAATCACTTTGCGTGAGTTGGTCAGGTTGGCCACCAGGTCTTTTTCGAGTTCCATGTAATGGTTCTCGAAACGGGTCAACTCCGGTGAGTCTTTGGTGACCTTTTTGGGCTGCGCCTCGCTGGCCGCATTTTTGGCCCCAGAGGCTTCTAGCTCCAGAGCTTTCAGTTGTGCTTCTGCAGCGGAGGTGTCTTTTTTGTCGAAAAAGCCCGTGACAAACAGGGTGCCCACCACGGTACCTGCCAAGACCAAGATGGCCACGACGGCGATCAGGATGATCTTGACCAGAGGTGATTTCTTTTTGACTTCGACTTCGGTTTCTTCATCTGCCATGGTACGTCCTCGTTGGTTGGCTGTCAGACCAAAACGTCCAGACCATCGTTGGGGTCCTTGACGCGCGGTGCTCGGGATATTTCTGTGGTGTTTTTCTGGTCGCTTTCCTTGGCTTGCGTGGGCTTGCCCTTGGAAAAACCAGGTGTCGGGTCTCCGCCACTTTGGCCGGTCTGACCACCACCTACATGGATGTTAGCAACATCCATGCCCATTTGGCTCAGTGTTTCCCTGAGTTTGGACATGCCATCTTGCAACAGATCGCGGGTGATGGCGTTGGGTGCGTTGAATACGGCGTCAAATTCGCCGCTTCGCATCCGCATTTCCACTTCAATGTGGCCCAGCGTGGCGGGGCGCAGTTGGAGTTTCAGGTGCCATTGGCCTCTTTCCATCTCGGACAGGATGCGTTGTCCTACGGCTTGGCCCATTTTTTCGGCCAGGTTTTGGATGTTTTCGCTGCGGGCGTTGGTGTCGGGCAGATCGGGCGCAGGGCCGCTGGAGTTGGTGGGGTCGTTGCGTGGGTGGGCCTGTGCGTCCCAGCGGGAGGCAAAGTTGGCGTAGGCCGTGCCGTGGGTGCCTGTGCTGTGGGCGCCGCCTTCGGTGACAAGCAGCTGCCGGAGCGTTTCGCCGCCCCATTCCGCGCCCAGGTCCAGCTCACTGAGGCTGATGTCGGCTTCTTTTGTTGCGCTCTCGGTCTGCTGCAACACGCTTTGGATGACGTTGCGTTGCATCCAGACGGCTGCCGGGGGCGGCATGCGCAGCATTTGGAGGGGTAGCGCTTCTTCGGTGCTGGGGGTCGCCGTGGGCTTTTTGGCCTGACCCGAGTCGTCGGCCATGGCCCAAAGGGCTTGCGCTGCGGTCATGGCATGGCCAAGCAAGCTTGTGGCCGCGACGGTGGTTTGTCCACTGGCGGTTGGGCTGACTTGCCCTGTTGCGGCACTGGTCTGTGGTGTTGCCAGTGCTAGCCCAGTTGGGTCGCTGGCCTGTAAGTTGGCCGGTGTTTGCCCTGTAACGGCTGTGATCTGTGGGGTTGCCGGTGTTTGCCCTGCGAGGGTAGTGGTCTGTGGGGCCGCGGGTGTTTGCCCTGCGAGGGCGGTGGTCTGTGGGGCCGCGGGTGTCTGCCCTGCGAGGGCGGTGGTCTGTGGGGCCGCGGGTGTTTGCCCTGCGAAGGCGCTGTTTTGGATGACCAGTTGGTTGAGCGGTGGAGTGCCTTGGACGTTGCCCGGGCTCTCGGTTGCAACGAGGGCAGCGACTGTGGTCACGACATTGGCACCGCTGGGGTTGGTGGTCAGGGTGGCTTGCAGGGGGCCTGTATGGCCGCCAAAAAGCCAATGGACGGCATTTTCATCCAGGCCTTGGGCGCGGGCAAATGCTTCCAGGCTTTGTGAGTCCGGGGGGGAGCTTTCTGGCGTGATGACACTCAGATGAGGCCCCAGGGTGACGGCTTTTAATGTCACGGCTTTCAGGGGTTCGGCGGGCGTGCCCAGCACGGGCGCCAGCCCGGTCAGGGTAAAGGGGACGGCAATTTGCTGCCCCGGGTTTTCAGGCAACTGCGTTTCCTTGTCTTCGATCTCGGCTGAACTTTCGGTCTGAGCTTGAATCAGGTCAGACATGAGTTGCCCAAAGCTTTGGCCATCCGGGCTGAGGTTGGCGTCTGATTTGAATTCAAAAGTACCAGCATTTGAGGCAACGCTGGCTTGACTGAGGTTGTCGCTGAGGGTGATGGTCATGGGTTGAGCTTTTCCAAAGGTGTCTGTTGCTGTAATGGCGGCGGCCGATTTTTGCCGTTCTTCTGGCTTGGCCAAGTCATGAGCAAGTTGCGCACCAGCTTGGGCTCGTTCGCTCCAAAGTCGTGGTTTGGGGTCCGGTGCTGTCAATCTGGCTGGCACACAGCTTGCTTCATGGTGTTGAGAAACCGGTAAACCTTGATTTTCCTCCTTCAAACAGCGGCCTTTTGAATATGAACACCTTGACCCTGTCAACGATCCGACAGAATTTGTCGCGCTACGATCTGGCGGGTTTGGGCTTGCCCGTTCTGGTCCTGTTGATCATGGCGATGTTGGTGGTTCCATTGCCGCCCTTGCTGCTGGACATCTTGTTCACCTTCAACATCATGATCAGTTTGGTGGTGATCATGATCGCGATCGGCACCCGCAAACCGCTTGAGTTTTCGTCTTTCCCCTCGGTTTTGCTGTTTGCCACCATGTTGCGGCTGGCTTTGAACGTGGCGTCCACCCGTGTGGTGCTGGTCCACGGCCATGAGGGTCCTGATGCGGCCGGTAAAGTGATTGCGGCGTTCGGCGAGTTCGTCATCGGCGGCAACTATGTGGTGGGTTTCATCATTTTCGTGATCTTGATGATCGTGAACTTTTTTGTGGTCACCAAGGGCGCGGGTCGTGTCTCCGAGGTCAATGCCCGCTTCACCCTGGATGCGATGCCCGGCAAGCAGATGTCGATCGATGCCGACTTGAACGCTGGCGTGATCGATCAGGAAACCGCCAAAAAACGCCGTGAAGAATTGGCCCAAGAGTCTGACTTCTTCGGCTCCATGGACGGTGCCTCCAAATTCGTCAGTGGCGATGCGATTGCCGGCCTGCTGATTTTGATCATCAACATCGTCGGGGGCTTGGCCATCGGCATTGGCCAGCACAACTTGCCCGTGGGCGAGGCGACCAAGTTGTATGTCCTGTTGACCATCGGTGATGGCCTGGTGGCCCAGATTCCTTCTTTGTTCCTGTCACTGGCCACCGCCATCATCGTGACCCGGGTAACGACCTCCGAGTCGATGACCGAGCAAGCGAGCGCCCAATTCTCGAATGTGCCGGCGTTGTTCATTTCGGCCGGCATTTTGACCATTTTGGGATTGGTGCCAGGCATGCCCCATCTGGTGTTCCTGACGCTGGCCGCCGCCACAGCAGGGATGGGCTTCATGGTGTTGCGCAAGCAGATGCAAACGGAGACAAGTTTGGCCGCACCCGCTTTGCCCGCCAATGAAGGACCCAAGGAGCTGGACTGGGACGATGTGGAGCAGGTGGATCTGATTGGCCTGGAAATTGGTTATGGCTTGATTCCCTTGGTCAACCAGGAGTCGGGCGGTCAGTTGATGGCGCGTGTCAAGGGTGTGCGCAAGAAATTGTCGGCCGAGTTGGGCTTTTTGGTGCAGCCGGTGCGCATTCGCGATGCCCTGAACCTGGAGCCGGATGCGTACCACATTGTCCTCAATGGTGTGGTGCGTGGCCGTGGCGAAGTGAAAGTGGGCCGCGAGCTGGCGATCAACCCCGGCAAGGTGTATGGCAAGGTCGAAGGCCAACCGACCAAGGAGCCTGCATTTGGTCTGGAGGCGGTCTGGATCGAGCCGGCCTGGCGCGATCAGGCCCGCGCTTTGGGCTACACGGTGGTGGACCCGAGCACGGCCATTGCCACCCACATGAACAAGGTTTTGCGTGACAGCGCCCATGAGTTGTTGAGCCACGACGAAGCCCAAAAACTGCTGGACAAGCTGGCGGCCAAGTCGCCCAAACTGGTCGAAGAGCTGGTGCCTGGCAAGTTGTCTTTGGGCGTGGTGACCCGCACGTTGCAAAACTTGTTGCAAGAATCTGTGCCGATTCGCGACATGCGCACGGTGGTGGAGGCTTTGACCGAGGTCAGTGGCCGCACGCAAGATCCCGACCAGTTGGCGCAGCTGGTTCGCCCCAAGCTGGGCCGCATGATCGTTCAGGGCTTGCTGGAAAACCGCGACACCTTGTCGGTGCTGACTTTGGATCCTCAATTGGAGCAGTTGTTGCACAACGTGCTCCAACAAAACAATGGCTCGTCTGGCATGGTGCTGGAGCCGAGTCTGGCCGAAAGCCTCTTTACCGCTTTGCGCGTAAGTGCCCGCACCACCGAAGAGCAGGGCTTTCCGGCTGTGTTGGTGGTGTCGCCTGCGATTCGCCCTTGGATGTCCAAGGCCGTGCGCTTTCGTGTCAGCGACCTGACGGTACTGTCTTACAGCGAAATTCCGGACGACCAGCCGGTCAAAGTAATCAACACCGTGCAAGCCGATCCCCGCAACAACCCTTCCGTTACCAAAGCCTGATAGATCATGGAACTCAAACGCATCCTCGCTCGCGACAGTCGCTCTGCCAACGAAAAGGCCATCCAGTTGTACGGATCGGACGTGTTGATCATCTCCACTCAGCGCCTGGACAATCAGACCGAGCTGATCGTGGCCGTGGACCTGGATGCCCAACCGGCGCCAGAAGTGTCCGCTCCGGCTGTTGTTGAGGCGAACGGCCAAGACGCAGCAGCGGCGCCTTTTGTGCCGTTTTCCAAGTTGTTCCAAAGCGCCAGCTCTTTAGCGCCTTTGTTGCCCGAGGCGGCGTCCTTGCCTGATCTGGGTCTGCTGCAGGGAGCGGCAGTGGCCGCGCCACAAGCCGTGGTGCCAGCCCCGGCGGTTAATGAGGTGGAGGCACAAGCTGAGCAACTGCGCCATGATGGCCAACGCAGCCAGGAAATCGTGGAAATGCTGCGCCAAGAAATAGCCGCGCTGCGCAAGGACTTCAGCCTGTCGCGACAGATGATGCCTTGGCAAGATGGCCTGCGGTTGTCACCCGCCATCCAGCAATTGTCTTTGGCCATGAGCGAAGTGGGTGTGCCCGCGGGCCTGCGCGCTTTGCTGACCGACAGCATCCAGGAGCTTGAGAGCGTTCAGGACGCTTGGCCCGTGATGGAGGGTCTGCTGGTCAGTGCTTTGAATCGTGCAGCCATGACGCCCCCTGAATCTGGCGTTCATGCCTTGTGCGGCCCTTCTGGTTCTGGAAAAACCTCCATGGTGGGTCGCTTGGCCTGCGCCGCAGCGCAAGTCCACGGAGTCGAAAACCAGGTCATGGTCAGTTTTGCCGATCAGCGCCCCGGTGCCTGGGCCCAGATGCAGTTGTTGGCGGCCCAGTCGGGTGTGGCTTGCATGCGCGCCGCCAACTCGGACATGTTACGTATCTTGTTGCAGGAGCTGGAAGGTAAAACGGTCTGGATCGACACATGCGGAACCGATTTCTGTGCCCAAGCCGAGTTGCTGCAAACCGAGCATCCGAAGGTTTTGCGCCATGCCGTGTTACCGGTTGATGCTACAGTGACCAGTGTGCAAAAGATTCTTCAAAATTCTGCTTTGAGCTGGTCCTCCTTGATGTTGAGCAAGGTGGACGAGGCCGCTTATCCTTGGGCGCTGATCAAGGGCTTGAGCGAGCAGCCCTTGGGGGTTTCCTGTGTGGCGGGTTCCAGCCGCATTGATCATGCGGCAGAGCCTTTTGATGCGTCGCGTTTGGTGCAATTGGCGCTGACCCCTTTGGTACAGCATATGCCGCTGGAGCCCGTTGCGCAGACCGCGATGCCTGTGCCTTTGTTGGAGCCTGTTACGCCCCATGCACCTGTCCGCGTTTCCCACGCCAAAAAGCCACCGGCTGCCAAAGCGCCTAAAACCCTCACCAAGGCTGCGAAGTTGCGTGGCAAAAACTTGGTGGATGAAGACATCGTGATCCCAACTTTCATGAGCAGCCTGCCCAAGACCCCCTCGCGACGACCCTCCACCAAAGCATCTTCTACCTTGAAAGTTGCGCATGGATAAGTCCATTTTTCCTCAGGTCATTGGTGTGGCCAGCGGCAAGGGGGGAGCTGGCAAAACCACGGTGTCCATCAATCTGGCGGTGGCCTTGGCCATGCGTGGCCACAAGGTCATGTTGCTGGACGCCGACCTGGGCATGGCCAACGCCCAAATTGCATTGGGTGCTTATGCCCCTTTCAATATCAGCCATGTGCTCAACGGCGAAAAAACGCTGGATGAAGTGTTGGTGACCACCAAGCAGGGCGTTCGCTTGGTGCCGGGTGCTTCTGGCTTGCGTGACATCGCGGCGCTGGGTACCCAGCAAATCGCCAGCATGGTTCGCGCCTTTGACGCCCTGCAAGAGCCCGTGGATTACTTGGTGGTGGATGTGGCGGCGGGCATCGCCCCGGCCGTGCTCGATTTCATGGCCGCTTGCCAGCGTCGTTTTGTCGTGGTGTGTGACCAGCCGTCGTCCATTGCCGATGCTTACGGCTTGATCAAGGTCATGGCCACCGAGCAGTCGCTGGATGAGATTTACCTGATCCCGAACATGGTGGGCAATGCGCACGAGGGAAGGCAATTGCACCGCCGCCTGAACGATGTGTGCAACCGTTTCCTGGGGGTTTCGGTCAGGTTTTTGCAGTCCATTGAGGCCGATGAGTTGGTCCTGCAGTCCTTGCGCAAGTACCAGTCGGTACTTGAGTTTGCCCCCGGCAGCGCCGCATCTCGCGATTTTCGGGCTTTGGCCGATGCCATCGATCGGCTACCGCCCGTGGATGGACCGTCGGGACGACTGCAGTTTTTCGCCGAGCGCATGCTGCGCGTCACTGCGCTGAGGTGATCAACGTGTCCAACTCCATATCTCTTTACGAACAAGTGGACAACCGCCACGAGTCATTGATTATCGAGCACATGCCGATGGTCAAGCGTGTGGCCATTCACCTGAAGGCCCGTGTTCCCCCCTTCATGGAACTCGACGAGCTGATCCAGGTGGGGATGGTCGGGCTGATTGAGGCCGCACGCTCGTTCGATCCAACAAAAGGTTTCGAGTTTGAGCATTTTGCATTGAGCCGTGTACGTGGGGCCATCCTGGACGAGGTGCGCAGGCAGTCCTTTTTGCCCCGCTCAGCTGTGGCTTTCAACAAAAGTGAAAACGAGGCGGTGCATGTCTTGGCCGCCGAGTTGGGCCGTGCGCCCACCCAGTCCGAGCTGGCCTTGTTCATGGGCAAGGAACTCGATGATTTCCAACGTGAACGTGGCCAGGCCAAGCGTTTCGAGACTTATTCCATGGAAGTGGTCAGCGACGAGGTCATGAGCATGCCGGGGGACAGCTCAATGCAGCCTGAGGTCATGGTGGAGGAGGCCCAATTCATGGACGCTGTCGTGGGCGCCATCGACGATTTGCCTGAGCGCGAGAAGCTGGTGATGAATCTCTACTATGTGGAAGAGTTGAACCTGAAAGAGATTGGTGAAGTGTTGGGCGTGAGCGAGTCACGGGTGAGTCAGATTTTGTCTACTGTGGTCAAAAAACTGCGACACACACTCCAGGTCGGATGAGGGAATGATAAAATTAAAAGACCATGGCGTCTATTTTTTCCCTTTTTTCCCAAAAAAATCCTGAAGAAGAAATGAGGAAGGCGCAAGCGCTTTTCGAAAAACTCATCGCTTCTGAATCGGATTCTCGAGAAAGCAGGAACTTACGCATGCGCATGGGTCTGCTGTGTCGTGCGCACCTGGACAAATCGTTTGTAACAGGCGCAGAACAAACGTCCGCCTGGCAGGAGTTGGCGTCTGTGGCCATCGCCAAAGGAAATGAGAAGCCGCCGGAGCCTGAACCTTCCTTGTTCCAAAAAATAAAGGCGGGCGAGAACGAGGTTTATGTTTACCTGCCCGAAGAGTATTCTCACGAAGCTTATTTTCTGGGTGGGCGCTATCAGCGCGCTGAAATTCCTGCGCTCAAGGCCATAGAGACCATGCAGGGCTTGGCCAATCAACTGTGCTACTACGAGTTGAAACTGGCTGAGCCTTTCCAAGTCTTGCAGTTTTTGCGGGATGAATTGGCCCAGTCACCCGACGATGAGGCCGCTTCAGGGATACCCTGAAGTCTTGACTTACGGATTTGGAGTGGACCCTTATGGATGCCTTTGTGTCTGCTTTGATGGCCATGGGCATCTTGGTGCTTTTGGTGTGCATCATTTACCTGCTTGACCGGGTCAACAACCTCGAAAAGCAAACCCGTCAGTTCAGCCAGTCGCTGAAATCTCAAAAAGAGGCGGTTCCATCAGGGCCTTTTGCAGGCTTGAGTTCAAAAAAGCTCTGGGATGCGATGACAGGCCGGGTGCCTGAGGGGTTCGACCCTGATCTGCTCGATGAAGTTCGTCTGGCCTATGAGATGGTTTTGCACAAGCACGTTGACGCGATTTTTCAAGAGGGCGTCAATGACGGTCGTATGGGCGCGATGGCTGAGCCCAAAAACACCAAGTTGATCAACACCGCTCGCGGTCCAGTGGAGTCATGGCTGCCCTCAGCACAGGTCAACACCCTTTACAAATGTGGCCTGGACAGTGTCCAGTTGCTTGCAGATCAGCTCGAAGCGGTTCGTTTTGCCCTTGATGAAGTGGGCCAAACCCTCTACGGCAAAGCGATGGTGAATTTGGCCCAGCCCTTGTCGGTCAGCTTGATGCCACGGCCTGGTGCCGAGATGCCCGTTCTGGTGCCCCCTCTGATGCCTTGAGTTTTTGTCCTTTGTTGCGTCTTGGGGGCTCAAGTTTCCTCCAGCCTTTCCGATACTGTTTGTACAAGCAGTTGATAAAAGGTTTTCCACCATGCGTGCATATTCAAGAGCGGCTCAAAGTTACGGTTCGGTACAAGTGGTGACAGGTGTTGCCACAGCTGACAATGTCCAACTGATCCAGATGCTGTTTGACGGCTTGACCGAAAGCTTGTCTTCGGCCAAGGGTCACATTCAGAACAACGCCATTGAAGAAAAGTCCAAAGCCTTGTCACGCGCAGGCCGCATTGTGGTGGGTTTGCAGGGGGCGCTGGATTTCGAGCGCGGTGGCGAGTTGGCTCAAAACCTCAACGAGTTGTATGCCTATGTGACCCGCCGCTTGCTTCATATCAATGCCTACAATGATCTGACAGCGCTCGAAGAAGTTCAAAGCCTCATCAAGGACATCACAGAGGCTTGGAAGACTCTGCCCAGCCTGCTGGGCCAGACTCAGCCAGCTGTGCGTTACACCAACTGAAGGGTTTGACCCTTATGACGCTGATCTTGATGGGGCAATCCTTAATTTTCGACGAGGCTAACGCTGAGTCAGGATTGGGGAAATGGTCTGCCCGACAGGGATCGAACCTGTGACCCACAGCTTAGAAGGCTGTTGCTCTATCCAACTGAGCTACGGGCAGAAATAAAACGCAGAATAAACACAAAAGGCCCTTGATGGGCCTTTGTTGTTGGTTTCAATGTGTTCAGTGCGCTGGTTGGGCATTGAATGAAATGGTCGGAGCGGCGGGATTCGAACTCGCGACCCTCTGCTCCCAAAGCAGATGCGCTACCAGGCTGCGCTACGCTCCGACTGATCGGTATTCTAACCCCCAAATGAGGGGGTCTCAGAGACGGTGGCCAAAAAAATCTGATTAGTTTTTGGCACCATGTGCCAATGCGCGTTCGCGGCTGGCAGCCAGCGTCTTGGTGTCGGGTGTTGACAAGTCCCAAGCCTGCATGTGGTCCAGGCTGATGTCGGCCAGGGCATCGATCCACTGCGCGTGGTTGTTCAGGCAGGGGATGTAACTGAAGCTTTCGCCCCCCGCGTGCAGATAGGCTTCCTTCGCTTCTTGCTGGATTTCTTCCAGTGTCTCCAGACAGTCGCCTGTAAAGCCAGGGCAGATCACATCCACCTTTTTCACGCCTTGCTGTGCCATGGCCACCAGTGTGGGTTCGGTGTAGGGCTCCAGCCACTTGGCTTTGCCAAAGCGCGATTGGAAGGTGAGTTTGTATTGGTCTTTGGACAGGCCGAGCGCCTCGGCCAGCAGGCGACCCGTTTTCATGCACTCACAGTGGTAAGGGTCGCCCAAGTGCAGGGTGCGCTCGGGCACGCCATGGAAGCTCATCACCAATTGTTCGGATTGGCCATTGGCAGCCCAGTGTTCACGAACCGTTTGCGCCAGCGCAGCGATGTAGCGCGGGTCGTCGTGGTAGTGGTTGACAAAGCGCATCTCGGGGATGAGCCGTGTTTTCAGGCCCCAGTGGTAAACGGCATCGAACACACTGGCGGTGGTGGTGCCGCTATATTGAGGGTAAGCAGGCACGATGAGCACCCGCTGAACACCTTCAGTCTTGAGTGCTTGCAGTTGCTCTGGAATGGAAGGCTGGCCGTAGCGCATGGCGTAACGCACGGTGACGCTGTGGCCGCGCTCTTGCAGGGTCGTGCCCAGCGACTGGGCTTGCTTTTCAGTAAAAACTTTGAGCGGCGAACCCCCCTCGGTCCAGATGCTGGCGTATTTGGCCGCCGATTTGGCGGGGCGCACGCGCAAGATGATGCCGTGCAGGATCAGCAACCAGATCGGTTTGGGGATTTCGACCACGCGGCTGTCGCCCAAAAATTCAGCCAAGTACTTGCGAAGCGCTGGCGCCGTGGGCGCGCTGGGTGTGCCCAAGTTGCAATACAGCACCGCCGTGCGGGGGGCCTGACCATGCTGGAAGGAGGGTTCTTTTTGGAATGCCATGCGTTATTCTCCCACCACCATGATTGACATTTCAAAAATCAAAGCCATTTCCCTCGATTTGGACGACACCTTGTGGCCCGTTTGGCCCACGATTGGCCGAGCCGAAGCTGCTTTGCAGGCTTGGCTGTCTGACCACGCGCCTGTTACGGCGGCCTTGTCAGCCGACTTGGCGTTAAAGCAGTCCATTCGCGCAGAGATCAATGCTCGCCATGCCGATCGGGCGCACGATCTGTCGTTTTTGCGCCTGCAGTCGATACGCGCCTTGTTGCAGCAAGCCGGTGACCCGGTGCACTTGGCTGAGGCCGCTTTTGAGGTGTTTTTTGCCGAGCGCCAGCGGGTGGACCTGTTTGACGACGCCTTGCCTGCCCTCGGTTTTTGGAGTGCCAAGTACCCGATCGTTGCCTTGTCCAACGGCAATGCCGACGTGCATCGCGTCGGCATTGGCCAGCACTTTCACGCCAGCGTGAGTGCCCAGTCTTTGGGAGTGGCCAAGCCGGACTTGCGTATTTTTGTGGCTGGCGCGGCAGCGGCAGGTGTACAGCTCCACGAGGTGCTGCACATTGGCGACGACGCGCACGCTGACTGCGTGGGCGCTTTGGCCGCAGGCATGCAGGTGGCCTGGCTCAACCGCGAAGGCCACGAATGGACCCATGGCGACATGCGCCCACATTTGGACGTGCGAGACTTGCACGCGCTGTGCGCCAGCTGGCCAGATTACCAACCCTGAGGAGACCGACATGACTTTGAAGATTTACGGCATTGGCCCATCGCGCGCTGCACGCCCCATCTGGACGGCTTTGGAGTTGGGTGTGCCGTTCGATCTCATTTCCACACCCTACGCGGGTGGCGCAACCCGCACGCCCGAGTTTTTGGCGATCAACCCGAATGGCCATATTCCAGTCCTGATCGACGAGCGTGCCGAGGGCGCCATCACCGTGTGGGAGAGCATGGCTTGCGCCTTGTATATCGCCCGTGTGCATGGCAAAGCCGACGGCCAAACGGTTGCGCCCGCCACGCCCCGCGAAGAAGCCGAGGCCTTGCGCTGGAGTTTTTGGACAGTGTCTGAGTTGGAGGCGGATGCGCTCACGGTGCTGATGCACCGCATGGCCATGCCCGAAGACCAGCGCAAGCCCGAGCTGGCGGATAAGGCCGAGAGCCGCCTGAAAGTGCCACTGGCCGTGCTGGAGAAACACCTGCAAGCCCAGCACGCCAAAGGCGAGGCTTACTTGGCCGCCAACCGTTTCACCGTGGCCGATGTATGTGTGGCCAGCGTGGCCAGCTGGGTGCGCCCGGCGGCTGCGTTGCTGGCCCAATACCCAGCGGTGTCGAGCTGGCTCAAAGTTTGTCTGGATCGGCCCGCGCAGGCTCAGGCACGGGCGATGAAGTGAGGACCTGAATCGTTGTGGTTGAGGCGAATGCCTTGTTGGTGATCAGGCCGTTTGAATCGCTTGCGCATGCAGCCGAATGCCCAAGGCCGAGGTGACTTTCAGGATCGTTGCAAAGCTGGGATTGCCTTCGCCCGAGAGGGCTTTATAAAGGCTTTCCCGGCCTAGGCCCGTATCCCGAGAAAGTTGAGACATGCCCTTGGCTCGGGCGATTTGGCCCAGTGCTTTGGCGATAAATGCAGCATCGTCTCCAGCTTCTTGCAGGCAAGCCTCCAGATAAAGCGCCATATCTTCCTCGGTTTTGAGGTGTTCGGCGCTGTCCCATTTGCGGAGCTTGAGTGTGCTCATGTCCTTACTCCTTCAATTGACGCGCGAGTTCGTGCGCCGTTGCAATGTCTTGGGTTTGACTGGATTTGTCGCCCCCGGCCAAAAGAATCACGATTTCCATGCCGCGCTGTGTGAAATACACGCGAAAGCCTGGGCCATGGTGGATGCGCATTTCGGACACACCTTCGCCCACTGCCTTGTAGTCACCGAAGTTGCCTTCTTCAGCGCGATCAATACGGGCCTGAATGCGCCTGGCCGTTTGTCGGTCCTTCAGGGACTCAAACCACACATCAAAGACTTCGGTGGTGTAAATCGTCTTCATGGCTGATTGTATCAATTGGGATACGAATTTAATGTCGGTGTTTATGGAGTTTGCTTTTGATTTGCGTATGCGGCTTCAAAGTCCATGCCTTTGTTCATGCGTTGAATGACTTGCAGCAAGCCTTGACTACCGACTTGGGCCAGCCAGGGGCGCACTTCGTGCCCGGCGGCGGCATAGACGGGGCTGAGAGTGGGTTGGCCTTGTGCCACGCGTTCAAAGTTTTTGTCGTCGCCAAAGCGGTGAACGCCAGCCAGCCATTGCTGCAAGGATTGGTAGGTGAGCAACTCGTCGCGAGTGGGCCGGGGGATGTCGGTGCTGATCAGAAATTGCCAATGGTTTTCTGAGTGCTCGGGCGCTTCGCTGATGGTCACGGCCAGACCTTCGTCAAACCACTGAGGCATGCGTTTCCAGGCCAGTAGTCTCAGGCGTGTGCTCATTTCTGCGTGTGACCATTCGTGTGCCAGAAAGTGCCAGTTCAACCCACGCTGCGACAGCAAGATGCGTTGGCCGAAAACCTTGGCAACTTCGTCGCGCCCGCCGAAGGAGGCATAGCAGTTTTCGGTGATGCAGGCCTGCACGGTGGGGCGTGCGCTGACGCTGCCGTAGGCCTTGAGGATGGCTGCTTCGGCGCGGTCCATGTCTGCGCGCAGTCGATCCCGCGTGGCTTCATCGGTTCCGGCCTCGACATACAAATGGGGCGCAATGGGGATCAGGCCAAATCTTTCAGGGGCGAGCAATTTGCCGCTTTGCGCCACGCTGTGCAGCATGCCGCAACCACTCAAGAGGGCCAAAGACAAAAGGAGTGTGAGGGTGCGCAGTCGGATCATGTTGCCTCGGGTGGTTGGGGTTCATGAACCAACAAATCCCCCGGCTGGCATTGCAAGACTTCGCAGATGCGCTCCAGCGTGTCAAAGCGAACGCCTTTGACCTTGCCGGACTTGAGCAGGGAAATGTTGACTTCGGTAATGCCGACGGCGGCGGCCAGGTCGCGTGAGCGCATCTTGCGGCGTGCCAGCATCAGGTCGAGTTGGACGACGATGGGCATCAGACAAACGCCTTGTTTTCTTCGGCGATTTCTGACATCCAAGCCATCAGGTACGACAGCATGAGCAAGACGCCGCAAATCAGCAGGCCCAGCAAGTCGCTGGGGTTGATGTTCCACAACCAAAGGCGTGATTCAGCAGGCAGGTGCAGGGTGTAGAGGTAACTGATGAATGGGCGGGTGAGGATGCTCAGCACGGTGCAGATCAGGCCCGCCCAGGCACCGCGCCGCAGCCAAGTGCTGGCCGTGGCGGTCAAGCTCATGTCGCTCAGCAAATGCCGTGAAGCCACCCACAAGCAAACGATGGCTGCCAATAAGATGGTCAACAGCGCCAAGTCCAGCGTCACCACGCTCCAGACTTGCCAGTCTTGAGCGTCGCTCATGTCACGTTGCCAGTAGTTGCCCAAGCGTTCCAAAAAGGCCGGTGTGCGCCGTAATGGCCGAACGATCAGCCAGAACACCCATGCGGTGTAAACGCAAGCCACGACCCGCAAGGACCAGATGACCGTGACGACTTTGCGGCGCAGTTTCGCGTTGTGGGTCGAAGTGAGTGATGTGGGTGAGTTCATGCCGTGCCTCCTTGTGAAAAGAGTGCATTGGAACTCAAAAATTAAATTTAAACAATAATAATTTATTGTTTTGTATTGAATTTTTATCGTAATAGGTTTGGGTGAATTCAGTTCAAAACCGCCCCAGCGCCTGCATCTTCCAAGCCAGCCACAGCTTGCGCAGCGGCGTGAGCGCAATGCGCTGGTGCAGCACCTGAAAGCCCGAGGCTTCGATTTCGCGCAGCAAGGTGCGGTAGATGCTGGCCATCATGAGGCCGGGTTTTTGGGCGCGGCGGTCGGCTGCGGGCAGCAGGGCCAGGGCTTCGTCGTACAGGGCGTGGGCGCGGTCGGTCTGGAACTTCATCAACGCGGTGAAGCGGTCTGAATAGTCGCGCTGCATCAGTTCGTTGGCTTTGACACCAAAGCGCTGCTGCTCGTCCAGCGGCAGGTAGATGCGCCCGCGCATGGCGTCTTCGCCCACGTCGCGGATGATGTTGGTCATCTGAAAGGCCAGGCCCAGCTTGTGGGCGTAGGCCGTGGTCGCCTCGTCTGTCTGGCCAAAGATGCGGGCGGCGACTTCGCCCACCACGCCTGCCACCAGGTGGCAGTATGTCGTCAGGCCTGCAAAGTCCAGATACCGGGTTTGGTTCAGGTCCATCTGGCAGCCTTCGATCACGGCCATCAGGTGGCGGCTTTCGATGCCGAAGGCGGGGGCCAGGGGCATGAGGGCGTGCATGACCGGGTGGCTGGGCTGGCCTGCGTAGGCTTGTATCACTTCTTTTTGCCACCAGGCGAGTTTGGTCGCGGCCACGCCGGGGTCTTTGATTTCGTCGACCACGTCGTCCACTTCGCGGCAAAAGGCATAAAAGGCGGTGATGGCCGCACGGCGCTCCGGCGGGAGGAAGAGGAAGGCGTAATAAAAGCTGCTGCCCGAGGCGGCGGCTTTTTGCTGGACGTAGTCTTGCGGGCTCATGGGCTGGGATTCTCGCATTCAAAGCGCCAGATCACGGCAGGGGCTCGCCGGACAATTTGCGAAATTCTTTTTGCAAAACGGCCGCAGACCCCAGGCCCAAGGCGATGCGCCACAGCAGGGCGCGCACTTCGTGGCGCGGCATTTTGACGCGCTGATTCAAAGCCGCAGGCCCGGCCTGGCGCAGCAGCGCCACGGTGCGCGCACCAATCAAGGCAGGCAGAGCGCTGGCCAGACGCAGCCGAAGCGGCTTGAGCGCCAGGGCGTAGCGCATGCCGTCGGCCAGTTGGGCCTGGGTGTGCTCCAGCCACTGGGTGTAGAGCGGGGCCAGGGCGTGCAGGGTGTCTGTATTTGGGGTTTGGGCCGCTTGCTCCAGCATGGCCGGGGTCAGACCCGCCTGGGCCAGGGTTTCGACAGGCCAGTAGCAGCGCCCGGCAGCCAAATCGGCGCCGGCGTCGCGAAGAATGTTCAGGCGCTGCAATCCCATGCCGTATTCCCGCCCAATGCGCATCATCTCGGCCTGGGGCAGCAGGCTGTAACCGGGCATGTGGCGGCCGCAGAGCTCGGTCCAAAATTCGCCCACGCAACCGGCCACCAGCCAGGTGTAGTGGGCCAGTTCGGCTTCTGTTTGCAAAGCCTGCAGGCCGGAGCCAAAGCGGGTCATGTCCAGCTGTTGGCCATGGGTGATGTGGCGCAGGACTTGGCGCACGCTGGTTTGGTCGGCTTTTGTCAGGGTGTGCAAAAGCGGCAGGCATTGCGGCAGGGCTTGCATCAGGGCGCGTTCGTGCGGGTCGGTTTGCTGCGCGGCAAAAGCTTGGGTGAGGCGGCTCAGTTCTGCTGTGCGGGTGGTACACGCTTGGTTTGCATCGATCGCTTGGCTCATCAGCGTCAGCAAATCTTGCCGTTCGGCCAAGGGCAGGGCCGTGGTGTCGGCCACGGTGTCGGTGGCGCGTGCCAACAAGTAGCCAATGGCCACCGGGGCTTGCAGGGCTGGGGGCAACAGGCGAATGGACAGGTCAAAAGAGCGCGAAACCTGCCGCAGAAGGTTTCGTTGCTCGGCGTTCAGTCCGGTGCGTTGTGGCCGCATCAATAGGGGGTGTTTGAACATGGTCAATCGCTATTGTCGCTTGACAGGTAGAACTGCTTTGAATAGATTACTAACCAGTCAGTCATTATTATTTATTGGAAATCCCATGTCTTCTTCCATGACACTCGCCGCCAGGCGAGTTTTCCATTTGTGCGCCTTCGCTGCCTGTTTGACCACTTTGTTGGCCTGCTCCAAATCCGAAGTGCCACCAGTGCCTTTACGCTCTGTCAAGTTGCTCACGGTGTCCGCCACCGATCTGGCTGTGGGCGGTGAGTTTTCCGCCGACGTGCGGGCGCGGGTGGAGTCTCGGCTGGGCTTTCGGGTGGGCGGCAAACTGGTGCAGCGGCCTGTTGAGGTGGGGCAACGGGTGGCCGCTGGGCAGTTGTTGGCCTTGATTGACGCGCAAGACTACCAATTGGCCGCGCAGGCAGCCCAAGCTCAGGTGAGCGCTGCGCAAAGCCAGCGGGATTTGGCCGCAGCAGACTTCAAGCGCTTTGAGGCCCTGACCGCACAAAACTTCATCAGCGGCGCCGAGCTGGAGCGGCGCGAAGCCGTTCTGAAGTCGTCCGAGGCGGCTTTGAACCAGGCCAAAGCTCAAGCGCAGGCGCAAGGCAACCAGGCTGGTTATGCGCGTTTGACCGCCAGCCATGCCGGCGTGATCACCGCCATCGAAGCCGAAGTGGGGCAGGTGGTCTCAGCGGGTCAACCCATCGTGCGCCTGGCCCATGATGGCCCGCGAGACGCTGTGTTTGCCGTGTCTGAGCAACTGGCCTTGGGCTTGAAAATCGGCCAAAGCATGACGGCCACATTGCTCAGCACGGGTCAGCCTTTGAAAGGGAAAATTCGGGAATTGGCCGCCAGCGCCGATCCGGTAACGCGCACTTATGCCGTCAAATTGGCTTTGGAGGCCTCGGCCAATTTGCCCTTGGGGGCCACGGTGAACGTCCATGCTGCCCCCTTTAGCGCTGGCCAAGCTGAGGTGATCAAACTGCCGACCAGTGCATTGCGCCAAGAGGGCGCGGGCAGCGCGGTGTGGGTGTTGGATGAGGCCAACATGACCGTGGACTTGAAACCGGTGCAAGTGGCCACGGTGGATGGCAACCAAGTGGTGATCAGTGGCGGCTTGCAAGCGGGCCAAAAAGTGGTGTCTGCGGGGGTGCATGTGCTGACCCCGGGGCAAAAAGTCACGGTTTACCTGGACCCCGCTGCCAAGGCTGCAGCACCTACCCCTTCGGGACGGTGATTGGCCATGGCAAGCAACGATACAAAGTTCAACCTCTCGCGCTGGGCCTTGGAGCACCCGGCCTTGACGCGCTACCTGATGGTGGCGCTGATGGTGCTGGGCATGGCTTCCTACTTTCAGTTGGGGCAGGACGAAGACCCACCGTTCACCTTTCGGGCCATGGTGGTGCGCACCTATTGGCCTGGGGCCACGGCTCAGCAGGTGGCCGAGCAGGTCACTGACAAGCTCGAACGCACCCTGCAGGAAGTCCCTTATTCGGACAAGATCCGCAGTTACTCCAAGCCGGGTGAGTCGCAAATCATTTTGGAGCTCAAGGATTTCTCTAAACCCAACGAGGTGCCGCAGGTTTGGTACGCTGTGCGCAAAAAGATTGGCGACATGCGTGGCACTTTGCCGCCGGGTGTGGTGGGTCCGTTTTTCAACGACGAATTTGGCGATGTGTATGGCGTGATTTACGCCCTCAGCAGCGATGGCTTCAGTTTGGCCGAGGTCAAAGTCCAAGCCGACCGCATGCGACAAACCCTTTTGAGGGTGCCCGATGTGGCCAAGGTCGAGTTGTTTGGCGTGCAAGACGAAAAGGTATTCGTCGACGTTTCGCAAAAAAAGATCTCGCAAATGGGCTTGGACTTGGCTTCGGTCTTGGCGCAACTGAGCCAGCAAAACGCGGTCGAGTCGGCGGGCACCTTGCAATCGCCCCAAGACGTGGTGCAGGTGCGTGTGGGCGGGCAGTTTCAAAATCTGGACGATTTGCGGGCCATGCCGATTCGTGGCGGCTCGGGCACGCAGTTGCGATTGGGGGACTTTGCCGAAGTCAGCCGGGGCTATGTGGATCCACCCATCGTCAAAGTGCGACACGACGGTGAGCAAGTCGTTGCGCTGGGTGTCAGCATGACCAAGGGCGGGGACATCATCGCCTTGGGCAAGGCCTTGAAAACCAGCACGCAGCAGTTCGAGGCCCAGTTGCCGGCGGGCATTACGCTCAAACAGGTGCAAGACCAGCCTTCGGCCGTGTCCAACTCGGTTAATGAGTTCATCAAGGTCTTGATCGAGGCCGTGGTCATTGTGCTGGCCGTGAGCTTTTTGGCGCTGGGTTTGCACAAACGCCCGGGTGAAAACCCCTTGTGGCGACGCTGGACGCTGGATGTGCGTCCCGGTTTGGTGGTGGGCATCACCATTCCGCTGGTGCTGGCGGTGACCTTTTTGGCCATGAATTACTTTGGCATCGGGCTGCACAAAATTTCTCTGGGCTCGCTGATCATAGCGCTGGGTTTGCTGGTGGACGACGCCATCATCGCGGTCGAGATGATGGTGCGCAAAATGGAAGAGGGCTACGACAAGTTGCGCTCGGCCACTTTCGCCTACGAGCTCACAGCCATGCCGATGTTGACGGGCACCTTGATCACCGCCGCAGGTTTTTTACCCATTGGCTTGGCCAAGTCGGTGACGGGTGAATACACCTTTGCCATCTTTGCGGTGACCGTGATCGCCTTGATCGTCAGTTGGGTGGCGTCGGTGTATTTTGTGCCTTACTTGGGCGCATGGCTGCTCAAACCCCCAGCGCATGCCGTGGCTGAGCACAGCCACGACAGCGCCGAAATGTTCAATACGCCTTTTTACCGACAGTTTCGCGCTTGGGTGACCTGGTGCGTCACGCACCGCTGGAAGACCATCGGAATCACCATCGCTTTGTTTGTGCTGGGCATCGTGGGCATGGGCAAGGTTCAGCAGCAGTTCTTCCCTGACTCCAGTCGCCCAGAAATTCTGGTGGACTTGTGGCTGCCTGAAGGCGCGCCTTTTGGTGCGAGTGAAGAAGTGGCCAAGCGGGTCGAAAAACGCTTGGCCCAAGAACAGGGCGTGAGCTCAGTGACCACCTGGGTGGGCTCGGGCGTGCCCCGTTTTTACCTGCCCATGGACCAGGTTTTCCCGCAAAGCAACGTGTCTCAATTGATTGTTTTGCCCAAAGATTTGCAGGTGCGAGAAGCCTTGCGTATCAAACTGCCCGCTTTGTTGGCGCAAGAGTTCCCGGAGGTGCGTGGACGCGTGAAGCTGCTGCCCAACGGGCCACCCGTGCCTTACCCGGTGCAGTTTCGGGTGGTGGGCACCGAACCTTCGGTTTTGCGCCAAAAGGCCGAAGAGGTCAAAGCCGCCATGCGATTGAACAACAACACCCGCGGCGTGAACGACAACTGGAACGAGTCGGTAAAAACCGTGCGCCTGGAAGTGGACCAAGCCAAGGCCCGTGCCTTGGGCGTGACCAGTCAGTCCATTGCGCAGGCTTCGCGCACCTTGCTGTCGGGCACCCCGGTGGGCCAGTTCCGTGAGGGGGACAAGCTGATTGACATCGTGTTGCGCCAACCTCTGAACGAGCGAGATGCTTTGTCGGATTTGGGTCAGGCCTATGTGCCCACCGCTTCTGGTAAATCGATTCCATTGCTGCAGATTGCCAAGCCTGTGTTGGGCTGGGAGCCAGGTGTGATGTGGCGTGAAGGCCGCCAATACGCCATCACGGTGCAGTCGGACATCGCCGAAGGCTTGCAAGGCGCTACGGTCTCGGCGCAGATCAAGCCTGAACTGGACAAGCTGCAAGCCCAATGGGCGGCCAAAGGTGAGCTGGATTACCGTATCCAAGTGGCGGGCGCCGTGGAGCAAAGCTCCAAAGGCTCGGCCTCCATTGCAGCGGGTGTGCCCATCATGCTGTTCATCACCTTCACTTTGCTGATGTTGCAATTGCAAAGCTTCAGCCGCTCGTTGTTGGTGTTCTTGACAGGCCCTTTGGGTATGGCAGGTGTGGCCGCATCTTTGCTGGCCTTGGACCGCCCGTTTGGCTTTGTGGCCTTGTTGGGGGTGATCGCGCTCATGGGCATGATCCAGCGCAACTCGGTGATTTTGATCGACCAGATCGAGCAAGACCGTGCTGCGGGGGTGGAGCCGTGGATGGCCATTGTCGAGTCGGCTGTGCGCCGTTTGCGCCCCATCGTGCTCACAGCCGCGGCCGCTGTGCTGGCCATGATCCCGCTGTCGCGCAGCGTGTTTTGGGGGCCAATGGCCGTTGCCATCATGGGTGGCCTGATCGTGGCTACGGCTTTGACTCTGCTGGCGCTGCCGGCCATGTACGCGGCTTGGTTCAGAATTGAGCGCCCAAATCAAGCCAGTGCCTGAATCTGATCCACTGAAGCGGCTAAAATAGAAAGTTGACCGATTTCAACCGGGCGGTCAGGTGCGTCGATGGGCTTTCGGGCCGTGATACGGACCTGTCGCCCTTTTTGTTTGGACTGCGCGGGTGGCGAAATTGGTAGACGCACCAGGTTTAGGTCCTGACGGTGGCAACACTGTGCGGGTTCGAGTCCCGCCCCGCGCACCAACCGACTTGTGGACAAAGGGGCAACCCGGCGGCCTGAGAGACATTCAATTAACCGAGAACGACGATGACTGTGACTGTTGAAACCCTTGAGAAGCTGGAACGCAAGATCACCCTGACTGTGCCCGTGACGGCCATTCAGTCCGAAGTGGACGCACGCCTTAAGAAAATGGCCCGCACGGTCAAGATGGACGGTTTTCGTCCCGGCAAAGTGCCCATGAACGTGGTCGCCCAGCGCTATGGTTACTCGGTTCAGTACGAAGTGATGAATGACAAAGTGGGTGAGGCCTTCTCGGTGGCCGCCAATGAAGCACAAGTGCGCGTCGCCGGTCAACCCCGCATTTCCGAAAAAGAAGGCGCGCCTGAGGGGGAGCTTCACTTTGAAGCCATCTTCGAGGTGTACCCCGAAGTCAAGCTCGGCAACTTGGCTGACTCCGAAGTCGAAAAATTGACCGCCGAAGTGTCTGATGCTGCCATCGACAAAACCGTGGATATCTTGCGCAAGCAGCGCCGCACCTTCGCTCAGCGCTCTCAAGACACGGCTGCCCAAGACGGCGACCGCGCGACCATCGACTTCGAAGGCAAGATTGACGGCGAAGTATTTTCTGGCGGCAAAGCCGACGACTTCCAGTTCATTCTGGGTGACGGCCAGATGCTCAAGGAATTTGAAGACGCCGTGCGCGGCATGAAGTCCGGCGAAAGCAAGACTTTCCCGATGGCGTTCCCCGCCGACTACCACGGCCAAGATGTGGCAGGAAAAACTGCCGACTTCATGGTCACAGTCAAGAAAATTGAAGCCGCCAATTTGCCGGAAGTCAACGAAGCCTTGGCCAAGTCCTTGGGCATTGCTGACGCCTCTGTGGACGGCCTGCGCACGGACATACGGAAAAACCTCGAGCGCGAAGTGAAGTTCCGCTTGCTGGCCCGCAACAAACAAGCCGCCATGGAGGCTTTGGTGGCCAAGGCCGAGCTGGATCTGCCCCAGTCCATCGTGCAAAACGAGATAGAGCGCCTGAAAGATGGCGCCCGTGCCGACCTGAAGCAACGCGGCATCAAGGACGCCGACAAGGCCCCCATCCCTGACGACATCTTCCGTCCCCAAGCCGAGCAGCGCGTGCGTTTGGGCCTGGTGGTGGCCGAAGTCGTGCGTGGCAACACCCTGCACGCCAAGCCCGAACAGATCCAGGCCCACATTCAGGAGTTGGCCTCCAGCTATGAGCGTCCAGACGACGTGGTGCGTTGGTACAACAGCGACAACCAGCGCATGGCCGAAGTCGAGGCCGTGGTGATCGAGAGCAATGTGTCCGAATTTGTGTTGGGCCAGGCCAAAGTGGTTGAAAAAGCCATCTCGTTTGAAGAACTGATGGGTCAGCAGGCCTGATCGGTTTTGATTCCCTCGAACAATGGGGCTTGTGCCGAGCTTGTGGTTCGGCTGACAAGCCCCATCTCATTGGGGACTTGATCACTCAGGTTAAAGTCCCATTCATATTTTGGAGAAATGATGAGCACATTGGACATCACAAGCTTGGGCATGGTCCCCATGGTCATCGAGCAGTCGGGCCGCGGTGAACGCGCTTACGACATCTACTCGCGTTTGCTCAAGGAGCGCGTGATCTTTTTGGTGGGCGAAGTCAACGACCACATGGCCAACGTGATCGTGGCCCAGTTGCTGTTTTTGGAGAGCGAAAACCCTGAAAAGGACATTTCGTTGTACATCAACTCTCCCGGCGGCTCGGTGAGTGCGGGCATGGCGATTTACGACACCATGAACTTCATCAAGCCCGATGTGTCCACGCTTTGTAACGGCATGGCCGCCAGCATGGGCGCGTTTTTGTTGTCTTCAGGGGCCAAGGGCAAGCGCTTTTCGCTGCCCAACTCCAAGATCATGATTCACCAGCCCTTGGGCGGTGCACGGGGTCAAGCCACCGAAATCGAAATTGCTGCCCGCGAGATCGTCAAAACCCGAGCTCAGTTGAACCGCATCCTGTCCGAGAACACCGGTCAGCCGCTGGAAAAAATTGAGTTCGACACTGAACGTGACTATTATCTGTCTGCCACCGAGTCCAAAGACTACGGTTTGATCGACGAAGTCATCTCCAAACGCGCTTGAGGGTGACCGGCTTTTCCGGCGCTCTGGCTGACGGCGTTGACCTCTAAAGGTGAACGCCGTTTTTCTTTCGTTATCATTGACGAATTTCGGATTCCGAGGCGACATTTATGGCCGATAAAAAAGGCTCAAGCACTGAAAAAAACCTGTTCTGCTCCTTTTGCGGCAAAAGCCAGCACGAGGTCAAAAAGCTGATCGCAGGGCCGTCGGTATTCATTTGCGACGAATGCATTGATTTGTGCAACGACATCGTGCGCGATGAGTTGGCCTCCACCACCACTGCGGGTGAGGGCGCCAAAGAGGGCTTGCCCACTCCTTTGGACATCAAGACCAACCTTGACAACTACGTGATTGGTCAGGAGAAAGCCAAACGCAGCCTGGCGGTGGCGGTGTACAACCACTACAAGCGACTGAAACATAAAGAGGGTGCCAAGAAAGACGATGTTGAGTTGGCCAAGAGCAACATCTTGCTGATCGGCCCCACAGGCTCGGGCAAGACCTTGCTGGCCCAAACCATGGCCCGCATGCTGGACGTGCCCTTTGTCATGGCCGACGCCACCACTTTGACCGAAGCCGGTTATGTGGGTGAGGACGTTGAGAACATCGTCGCCAAATTGCTGCAGACCTGCAATTACGACGTCGAGCGTGCCCAGCGCGGCATCGTCTACATCGACGAGATCGACAAGATAACCCGTAAGTCAGACAACCCATCGATTACCCGTGACGTGTCGGGCGAGGGCGTGCAGCAAGCCTTGCTGAAATTGGTCGAAGGCACCATGGCCAGCGTGCCCCCGCAAGGCGGGCGCAAGCACCCCAACCAAGATTTTTTGCAGATCGACACGACCAACATCCTGTTCATTTGCGGCGGTGCGTTCGCGGGCCTGGAAAAAGTCATCGAAAACCGCACCGAATCCGGCGGCATCGGCTTTGGCGCGACCGTCAAGAGCAAAAAGCAACGCTCCCTCACCGACGTCTTCAACGAAGTTGAGCCGGAAGACCTGATCAAGTTCGGCTTGATCCCCGAACTGGTGGGCCGCTTGCCGGTGGTGGCCACTTTGGCAGAGCTCAGCGAAGATGCATTGGTGCAAATTTTGACCGAGCCGAAAAATGCGGTGGTCAAACAGTTCACCAAATTGCTGGCCATGGAAGGCGTCGAGCTGGAGGTGCGCCCCAACGCCCTCAAGGCCATGGCCCGTAAGGCGCTGGCCCGCAAGACCGGTGCCCGAGGTCTGCGATCCATCATGGAGCAAGCCCTGATAGACACGATGTTTGAATTGCCCAACCAGGCGAACGTTGAAAAAGTGGTGGTGGACGAGTCGGTCATCGACGACAACAAGCCGCCGCTCCTGGTCTACCGCGAGTCGGCCAAGCAGGCCTGACCCACAGAGGCCGTACCGCCATGAATACCCTTTTTCAGCAATGGGTTGAAATCGAAGGTACTGCATCCATGTGCTTTGAATTGACCCGAGGGACACACCATGTCTGGACACACACCTTTGCCGCCCACTCTGATTGAATTGCCCATGTTGCCGCTGCGCGACGTGGTGGTGTTCCCTCACATGGTGATTCCGCTGTTTGTGGGCCGCCCAAAAAGCATCAAGGCGCTGGAGTCGGCCATGGCCGCTGAGCGCCGCATCATGTTGGTGGCCCAAAAGACGGCCGCCAAGGACGAGCCGGGTGTTGAAGACATGTTCGACGTGGGCTGTGTCTCTACCATCTTGCAGATGCTCAAACTGCCCGACGGGACCGTGAAGGTGCTGGTCGAAGGTCAGCAACGCGCCTTGGTCAAGTCCATCGTGGACGGCGAAGCTCATTTCGTGGCCGCAGTCATTCCGGTGGACCCGGTTTCCGAGCAGTCCGATGACAGCAGCGAGATCGAGGCCTTGCGCCGCGCCGTGATGCAGCAATTTGACCAGTACGTCAAACTCAATAAGAAAATTCCACCAGAAATCCTGACCTCGATTTCCAGCATCGACGACCCCGGTCGCCTGGCCGACACGATCGCAGCTCACTTACCGCTCAAGTTGGAAAACAAGCAGCAGGTGCTTGACTTGGCCAACATCAAATCACGTTTGGAAAATCTGTTTGCCCAGTTAGAGCATGAGGTTGACATTCTGAATGTGGACAAGCGCATCCGTGGCCGTGTCAAACGCCAGATGGAAAAAAACCAGCGCGACTTCTACCTGAACGAGCAAGTCAAGGCCATTCAGAAAGAGCTGGGTGACGGAGAAGAGGGCGCGGACATTGAGGAAATCGAAAAGAAGATCAAGGCCGCCAAGATGTCGGCCGAGGCCCGCAAAAAGGCCGATGGTGAGCTGAAAAAACTCAAGCTCATGTCACCCATGTCGGCCGAAGCATCCGTGGTGCGCAACTACCTGGACGTGCTCGTTGGTCTGCCGTGGGGCAAAAAGACCAAGCTAAAGCACGACCTGGCCAACGCGGAAGAGGTGCTCAACCAGGACCACTTCGGCCTGGACAAGGTCAAAGACCGGATCCTGGAATACCTCGCGGTGCAGCAGCGCGTGGACAAGGTCAAAGCACCTATCTTGTGCCTGGTGGGACCACCCGGCGTGGGCAAGACCTCGCTGGGTCAATCCATCGCCAAGGCGACTGGGCGCAAATACGTGCGCATGGCTCTGGGTGGTATGCGTGACGAGGCCGAAATTCGCGGTCACCGCCGCACCTACATTGGCGCCTTGCCCGGCAAGGTGCTGCAAAACCTGAGTAAGGTGGGTGCCAAGAACCCGCTTTTCTTGCTCGACGAGATCGACAAACTGGGCACGGATTTTCGGGGTGACCCGTCCAGTGCTTTGTTGGAAGTGCTGGACCCTGAGCAAAACCACACCTTCGGTGACCATTACGTCGAGGTCGACTTTGACCTGAGCGATGTGATGTTCGTGGCGACCTCCAATTCGATGAATATTCCCTCGGCACTGTTGGACCGGATGGAAGTGATCCGTTTGTCGGGTTACACCGAAGACGAAAAAACCAGTATTGCCATGAAGTATTTGCTGCCGAAGCAAATGACCAACAACGGCGTTAAGGATTCCGAGCTGCAGGTGACCGAAGAGGCCGTGCGCGATGTGGTGCGTTACTACACCCGCGAAGCCGGTGTGCGCTCTCTTGAGCGCGAATTGGGCAAGATCTGCCGCAAAGTTGTCAAGGCTTTGCTGCTCAAGCAAATGACGCCCCAGGTGGTGGTGAACGAGAACAACCTGAACGACTTTTTGGGGGTGCGCAAGTACACCTACGGCCGCGCCGAGCAAAAGAACCAGGTGGGCCAGGTCGTCGGATTGGCATGGACCGAGGTGGGCGGCGATTTGCTGACCATCGAAGCAGCTCTGATGCCTGGCAAAGGCGTGATTACCCGCACCGGTTCGCTGGGCGATGTGATGAAAGAGTCTGTTGAGGCTGCACGTACCGTGGTGCGCAGCCGCTCTCGCTTCTTGGGCATCAAGGACGAGGTCTTTGAGAAGAAAGACCTCCACATCCACGTGCCCGATGGCGCCACGCCCAAGGATGGCCCGAGTGCAGGCGCAGCCATGACCACGGCCATGGTGTCGGCCATGACGGGCATTCCGGTGCGTGCCGATGTGGCCATGACTGGTGAAATCACGCTGCGCGGCGAAGTCACGGCCATTGGTGGTCTGAAAGAAAAATTGCTGGCGGCATTGCGCGGTGGCATCAAGACCGTGTTGATCCCCGAAGACAACGTCAAGGACTTGCAGGACATTCCTGAGAATGTCAAAAACGGTCTGGAAATAGTGCCCGTGAAGTGGATCGATCAGGTGTTGGAGGTGGCTTTGGAAGCCAAGCCCACGCCCTTGAGTGACGAAGAGGTGGCGGCAGCCGCCTTGACTGCGGTGCCTGCAACGGCCAAAGCAGAGGCGGTGAAACATTGACGCAAAATTTTCAGGCCCGCCTCCAAGTCGGCCTGAAATTGAATTACAATTTGATCAATGCAGCGGACAAGGCATACAATGCCAAGTTCACTGAAATACGCGGGAATAGCTCAGTTGGTAGAGCGCAACCTTGCCAAGGTTGAGGTCGCGAGTTCGAGCCTCGTTTCCCGCTCCAAATATCCGAAAGAAGTACCAACATCTTTCATATGATTTCTCAATGTGCGGGAATAGCTCAGTTGGTAGAGCGCAACCTTGCCAAGGTTGAGGTCGCGAGTTCGAATCTCGTTTCCCGCTCCATTCAAAGTTTAAATACCCGTTGAATTTTGAACCATTGATTCATCATTGATCAGTTTTAGTCAGTCTTGACTGACCATGGCGCGATAGCAAAGCGGTTATGCAACGGATTGCAAATCCGTCGAGCCCAGTTCGACTCTGGGTCGCGCCTCCAAACAAAAAACCGTTACTGCTCGCAGTAACGGTTTTTTTATTTGCACTTTGCATAGTTTTTGCGGCGCACTAGGGTTGTGCCCTTGAGGCAGCGTGGTTGCAACTGCGACAGCGCTATGGGTGAGACGATCAATGGGCTTTGCAAGGCCGAATTGCCCCCCCGTAAGCCTTGTAAAACCAAGAAGGCACTGTGCTGGCCACCTTGGAATGGTTGGAATGTTTCAACCATCACCGAATGCTCAGAGCCATTGGGCATATGCCACCTGCTGAAGCTGCTGCGAACGATGACCGACAACTTGCCCGGAAGAAAGATGCCGAGGTCTCAAATTAAGCCAACTGGCCTCCACGAAACCTCGGGCGATTCACCTCGCATGGTTAATAAGAAGTTTGACAAAAATTAGTCATCGTCGCCATAGCCGTTGCCATAGCGACGGTCTTTGGATTCGATCTTGCTGACCTTGAAGGTGTTGCCTGTCAAATAGCCCTTGGCTTCGACATAGCCACTGATGATGGGTTGATGCTCATCCCAATAAGCCGAAGACATATCAGCTGTGTAGGTGACGGCACCGTTCGTAAGCGTGCAGCCCACATTCACAGCAGAGCAGTTGAGTGAGGCATACATTTCAAAGCTGCGTGAGGTCTGAATCTCAGTCGGCGTGCTGAGGGGTGACAAGCTTCGGTGATGTAAACCGTCCGAGTCGTTGTCGTTCCAATCGTCTGCATAGCCATTGCTTTGGCTGCCTTCAAATTCGATTTTTGTTGCAACCAGCACGCCGTTGCTCAGTGTGCCTTTGGCTTCGACGTAGGTGCCGTTGGTAACGCTGGCGCACAGGGCAGGGCTGGTTGCCTGAACTTGAATGCCTTGAATCTTTAAGGTGCAACCCGTGACGTTGCCGCCGCTTGAAATCAAGGTTTTGTCTGACACTGCGCCGTACAACTCATTGCGTTCGTTGTTCACGCGAGTGGTGCCGCTGTAGTTGCTGGCATAGCTGGCGTAGGTGCTGGCCGTGCCGCTGCGAATTTGCAGGCTGCTGGCTGCATATGTGCTGGCCGTGGAGTTGGTAGACGCCCTCACAGCAATCACGGCCCCTGTCGCTAAGCCGCTGGGTGGGGTGATGCTGGCGTAGTTCACCGTGATGGGCGCGGTTGTTGTGCCCAGCACCAAGGTCTTTGCGGTGGAGTCCATGCTTTGCACGGTGCCCACGACTTGCACATTGACCAAGCCCGTTTCAGCTTCAACCAAGGTGGCTAAAAAAGAACCATCGGCTTGTGGCAAACCATAAACCTCCACAGCTTGGTTGTTCAGGGCAGCCAAGCTGGTCACAGCTCCAGTGGTGTTCAGTAAGATGGTGGATTTGTCAGTGATGACGGGCATGCCGGCCACGGTCAGGGTTGAGCCTGTGTAGTTCGCCACGCCTTTGATGCCGCTTTGCACCAAAATTTTTCCTGCAATTGGACGCAGGGTCAATGCGTCGGTGCCGCTTTGTTCAACGCTCACCGTCATGCCAATGCGCAGTGGGGTGGTGATGGCCGTGTTGCCATCGTCTGAATCTAGAACCTGTGAGCCCACAGTTTCGTAGCGCACACCGTTCACGACGATGGAGCCCAGTCCGCTGATGGTGCCCGAGTTGAGCGTGGCTGCCGTGGGCGTGGTGGTATTGCTGCTGCTGCCTCCCCCGCCCCCACAGGCAGACAAGAGGCCTGCAACGGCCATGAGCAGTGCAAGAAGTTTGGGTTGAAGGCGGGGGTGTGTCATGCGAACTCCATCCATAAAGGATGGTGAAAGTCTGCGCTCCTCACATTAAGAAAGCCTTAAGACACTTCCAAGGCTCGTCACTCATGTCTTAAGAAAACCCTAAGACGCGCTGACTAGCATTGGTTTTGAAAGGCACACAACCATGCTGCAAAAGTTATTCATGCTCCTGCTCTTTGCATCGTTTCAAGCGATGGCCGCCACGCCTGCCGATTTGCTGGCGGGCTATACCGCGCAAGCGGGGCATCCTGCCAATGCTTCCAAGGGTGAAGCGTTCTTCAAAGCCAGCCATGGCCAAGAGTGGCAGTGCACCAGCTGCCACGGCAAGTCGCTAATGCTGGGTGGGCGTCATGCCAGCACCGACAAAGCCATTGAGCCGCTTGCGCCGGCGGCCAACGCGAAGCGCTTTACCGACAGCGCCAAGGCCGAAAAGTGGTTTCGCCGCAATTGCAAAGATGTGCTGGTGCGTGAATGCACCGCCGCTGAAAAAGCCGATGTGTTGGCTTGGTTGATTTCATTGCGTTGAGAGGACCTGATATGCATACACGTTTCATACACCTCATGCGCAGCGTGCTAGCCGCCAGCTTGCTGGCAGCTGCACCCGTTTGGGCCGACAGTTACAAAGGCCCCACACCACCCGCGGTGTACACCCAAGAGTGCGGAGGCTGCCACTTGGCTTTTCCGCCCAACTTGTTGTCCAAAGCATCCTGGCAGCGCGTGATGAGTGGCCTCGAAAAACATTACGGCAGCGACGCCTCGCTCGATGCGGCCACGCAAAAGCAAATCGACACCTGGTTGCAAACCTATGGCGGTCAGGGCAAGCGTGCGCGAGAAGATCCACCACAAGATCGCATCACACGTGCGGCATGGTTTGAGCGCAAGCACCGTGAGGTAAGCGCTGCCACGTTCAAACGTGCTTCCATCAAAAGCTCCGCCAACTGCGCGGCGTGCCACGGCGATGCTGCGCAAGGCAATTTTGAAGACGACCGTGTGAGGATTCCTAAATGATCAACAGCGTTTTGAGCCCCATTCACATAGACTTGTCATCGCCCATGCCCAAGAAGCGCAAGACCGTGGTCGATTTGGGTACACGCATGGCCCACGCCAGCATGGCCTTGGCATTCCTCATTTCTTATGTCACATCCGAGTCGGAGTACTGGCGCTTGGTGCATGTGTACAGCGGCTACTGCTTGGCAGCAGTGCTGGCATTTAGGTTGGTGTGGGGGTGGGCGGGGCCTGCGTCTGCACGCTGGGGTTTGTTGTTGCGTCGCGTCGCCATGTGGCGCGTGTGGCTCAACAAATTCAAGCAGGGCGAATGGCTAAGCCGCAACTTTTGGGTAGGGGCCAGCAGCTGGGTGCTGAGCGCTGCGGTTCTGTGCATCTATGTATTTTGCACGGTGGCCATTGCCAGCGGGTGGGCTACTTACAATCAACTTTTAGGCGATGGTTGGTTGAACGATGCCCTGCAAGAGCTGCACGAGGGATTGGGAAACGTGGCCATGGCTGTGGTGTGCATCCATGTGGGGTTGGTGGTGATGCTGCGCGTGTGGCGCGGTCCACAAGCTCTGCGACCAATGTGGCGTGGCTATGCGAATACTTCTGGCCGAGGATGACGAGCTGCTGGGCAGCGGCTTGCGTGCGGGCTTAGATCAGCGCGGTTTTCAGGTGGACTGGGTGCGCGACGGCGTCGCCGCCGAGCGTGAACTGCTAAGTGCCCAGCACCAAGCCGCTGTGCTTGACATTGGTCTGCCGCGCCAAGACGGCTTGGCTTCATTAAAGGCGGTGCGTGCGCGTGGCATCAACACCCCGGTATTGGTGCTGACCGCGCGTGATGCCGTAGCCCAGCGCATCGAAGGGCTCAACCTCGGCGCTGACGACTATGTGGTGAAGCCCGTGGACTTGGACGAGCTCGCCGCCCGTTTGCATGCCTTGGTGCGTCGCGCTCACGGCAAAACACAAACCACATTGCAACTGCGCGATGTGGTGATGGACCCTAGCGCACGCCAAGTCAGCCGCGATGGCGAAGTCATCAGCCTGTCCACCCGCGAGTTCGATTTGCTGAAAGCTTTGTTGCTTAACGCAGGGCGTGTTTTGTCACGCGAACAGCTAGAGCAACACCTGTACCGCTGGGGCCACGAGGTGGAGAGCAACACCATCGAAGTTCACATTCACCACTTGCGCCGAAAAATGGGTGCGGGCCTGATCGATACCGTGCGCGGTGTGGGTTACATCGTCATGCCTTGAAGGACGAGTTGAAAGTCATGCCACCCAAATTTTCTTTGCAGCAACGTTTGCTCACCCGCACCTTGGGCGCGGTGTTGGTGGTGTGGATGGGCACCGCTGCTTTCGTGGGCTACGAGGCCCAGCATGAAGTAGATGAGCTTTTGGATGCTCACTTGGCCCAATCGGCCGCCTTGCTGGTGGTGCAACAAAACGCCACGCCTGACGATGACGAGCCTTTGTTCGACGCGCCTACCTTGCACAAGTACGCCAATCGCGTGGCCTACCAAGTGTTTGACGAAGGCCGCTTGGTCATGCACTCGCCCAACGTGGCGCACACGCCCATGGCGAATCACACGCAAGGGTTCGAGACACTCACTTTGGCCGACGGCAAATCGTGGCGCATCTTTGCTGCGCCGGGCCGAAGCAAAGATGTACAAATTTATGTGGCCGAGCGGGAGGACAGTCGCGACGAGATTTTGTGGGCGGTGCTGCGCGGCTTTTTGCCGCCGCTCACACTTGCGCTGCCGCTGTTGCTGATCGGGTTGTGGTGGAACGTGCGCTCGGGTCTACAGCCGTTGCAGCGATTGCGCCAAGTGCTGTTACAGCGCGACACCCAAACGCTAGAGCCTGTCAGCTTGCCCGAGACCCCACAAGAAGTGCAGCCTCTTTTGAACGCACTCAACGACTTGCTACAACGTCTGGCCCTGCGCATGGAAACCGAGCGCCGCTTCACCGCCGATGCTGCGCATGAGCTGCGCACACCCATTGCCGCCATCCGCGCCCAAGCCCAAGTGGCGTTGAGCGAGGCCACCAATGAGGAGGTGCGCCGGCAAGCGCTGCAAGGCACCTTGATGGGTTGTGACCGCGCTTCGCGCTTGGTCGAACAGCTGCTGACCTTGGCCCGTGTGGAGGGCCCGCAAGACGTGGCTTCTGAGCCGTTTCGCCTAGACCAGTTGGCACAACACATCTTGGCCAATCTCACGCCCGAAGCCCTGCGACGCGGCCAAACCCTTGAGCTGTTGGCGCCCGAGCCCTTGCAGATCAAGGGCCAAAGCACGTTGTGGCTTATCTTGCTGCGTAACCTTGTTGACAATGCCTTGCGCTACAGCCCCGAAGGCGCAACGGTGCGCATTCAAGCGCAGCGCTTGGAAAGCGGCCAAACGGAAGTCACCGTGCAAGACAGCGGCCCCGGCTTGTCAGCCGACGACTTGGCCCAATTGGGCGAGCGCTTTTTCCGCGTGCTGGGTACGTTGGCCACGGGCAGCGGCTTGGGCTGGTCCATCGTGAGGCACATTGCGGTATTGCAGCGCATTGATGTGCAAGTGGGAAAATCCGCTGATTTGGGTGGTTTGATGGTGACCTTGCGGTACCCAAAAAACGCATCGCAAAAGCTCTCATAAAAATGGTGAACCAGGGTCGATCCAACAAGAAGCCCGACCAGCTACTTCTTGATATTCCGTTCCTGAGAAAATAAAATATTTGAAATAAATAATAAAAAATTAAAATTTAATGGACAATTTTGAAAGCTGTTCTTCCATATCTTGCTTTTTCCCGTCTGCCCGCAAGGGTCGCGCTTGTTGTGTGGCGCGGTCAGTTTGGATCAAGCCCATTCACCGATCGGCAAAGATGCAATTCATTTACAAAGACTTAGGCTTCAGGCAAATTGGCGAAATTGTCGAGGTGACCCTGACGAACCCGTCGAATGTTCGGCTCATGGACGATCTCAATTTTGCCAATTACAAAAAGGGTGTCAAACACATCTACACAGGTGGTGTGGTGCGGCAAACCGCTGTGCGACTTCAAATCCCCACTTTGGGCCATTGGCATCTTGCAGTGGACACCCAAGGATTGCAAAGCTCGGGCTCCTTCGGTGCAACGGTGAAAATCATCGAAGGCTGAGCGGGGACTGACGCTGGCCAATGTGCCTTGTGTATGTCCTGGATGGGTCTACAGAGTGGGCATCACCTTGGACCAGCCAAGTTCTGGTCTTTACCGTGCTTCAGTTGGCCCGGGCCACCCACACGGTGGCGCCTTCGGAGCCGTACAGTTCAGCGTGCGGGACATCGCGGGCCAGGCGGAAAAAATCACCCGCCTGGAGGTGTTTGACCTCGGCGCCCAAGGTTAACCAATATTCACCACGCGCTACATATGCGCTCACATCAAAAGGGTGGGTGTGGGTGTCGAGCTTCAGGTTGGCGTCCCACTCGCGCACGATGATTTCGTCAAAGCCTTCATCCAGGGATTGGGCGGTGAAGCTTTCGAGGGTGGGTGTGGTCATAGGTGTTTCTGGTGAGGGATGAAAAAGTGGGGAGATTCGGACGGGTGCAGACCGTGCGGCTCAGGCCTTGTACCAGTCCTTGACCGCTGCCACATAACGGGCAACACCTTCGGCCACAGTGGCTGCATCGAGCGCGCCATAAGACAGGCGTTGGTAGTTGGCGCTGGCCGTGTCGCTCAGGCCGAAAGCAAAGCCGGGAAGTGTGGCCACGCGAAATTTTTCGGTCATGGCGCGGTTGAAGGCCATGGGGTTGGCCACGCCAGGCAACTTCATCAGCACATAAAAAGCGCCCTGGGTATTTGGAAATTCGACCAAATCCCCCAGGCCTTGCAGCGCCTGGTTGACTTGTGCTCGAACTTGGGCCAAGGCGGCCACTTTGGGTTGTACCCAGTCGCGGCCCAGCTGCAGGGCTTGCAGCGCCAGCAATTGCGAGGCCACCGGGGCGCAGATCAGGTTGGTGTCTTGCACCTTGTTCATGGCCCCAAACAGGTCGGCCGGGAACACCACATAGCCCACGCGCCAACTGGCCATGCCGAAGTTTTTGGACATGGAATAAAACGACAGGGTGTGGCCTTGGGCCCCGGGAATGGACGCGGGAGAAAAGTGCCGGGCACCGTCGTAGGTGAAGTATTCGTAGGCTTCGTCGCTGAAGTGGTAAAGCCCTGAGCGGGCGCACAAGGCATTGACGGCGCGCAGGCTTTCTTCGCTGTACACCGCGCCAGTGGGGTTGTTGGGCGAGACGGTGACGATGGCGCGGGTACGGGGGGTGATGGCGGCGGCCAGGGCCTCGACATCCAGGCTCCAGTCGCGGTGTGTGGGCACGGGTACAGGCACGCAGCCACACATGCGGATGGCCATTTCCTGGTTGAAGTAAAACGGCATGGGCAAGATGAATTCGTCGCCCGGGTCGGCCACGGCCAGCACGCTGTTGAGAAACGCCATGTTGCTGCCCGCCGTGACCATGACGATCGACTCGGTGCCGCAATGGACATGGTTCTCGTCGGTCAGTTTTTGCCGAAAGCGGTCCACCAGGGGGGCGATACCACCCACGGCCTGGTATTTGTTCAGCTGACCATCTGCCATGAGCGCTGGGAGCTCGGCCACGGCTTGCGCCGGGGGGCCGTAGTTCACAACGCCTTGGCCCAGTGAAATGGTGCCGGGGTTGTCGCGCACCAGCTTGGCGATCGTGGGGATGATGGGGCTGTCCACCGCATCCATGCGGGCTGATTGGCGCTTCATGGGGTGTTCCGTGGCTGGGGGCTTGAAAAATCGTTCACTTGCTGATGAGTTGCCGATTACTTGCCATTGATGGCCAGCAACTCGACCTCGAACAACAGGGTCGCTTTGGGCGGGATCACATTACCCGCGCCGCGATCGCCATAGGCGGTAGCAGGCGGGCAGGTCAGCTTGGCTTTGCCGCCGACCTTCATCAGCTGCACGCCTTCGGTCCAGCAGGGGATGACGCGGCTCAGGGGGAACTCGATGGCCTCGTTGCGTTTGTAGGAGCTGTCGAACTCTTTGCCGTCGGGCAAGGTACCCCGGTAATGAACTTTGACGGTGTCTGAGGCTTTGGGGCTGGCACCGGTGCCGTCTTTGAGGGAGCGGTAGACCATGCCTGAGGCCGTGAGTTGCGCGCCAGGCTCTTGCGCGGCAGCTGCGGTGACGGTGTTTTGGGCCCAAGTGGGCGTGCAGGCCAGCAACACCAGGGACAGGGCAGCTGCGCGGGGGATCAAAAATGTGTTCATGGGGTGATTTTTGTGCAAATGAGGGCGTTGTGGCTTCACTTCGGGGACAAGTGGGGCTGTTGCATTATCCGAAAGTCTTGGCTTGGGCCCATTGCCCCATCCGGGCGCTGATGCTGTGGAATTCGGCCACGGTGTGCGCGATGATCTGCTCGGCCGTCAAGACCTCGTGCACCAAGCCTGCCGATTGGCCCGCCAGGGCTGGGGCGGCGTTCATGTTGCCCCCGAAATAAACATCCTGGATGCCTTGGAAGGCGTCGGGGCCCATCAGGCCGGATTCGTGCAGGCTTTGGGTGAACGGCGCTTTGAGTGCGCGGATGCAAGGCGAGGACTTGGTGTTGAGCATGTAGGTGCCGGTGGTGGGTGCGTCCACAATGGCTTGTTTGAAGTGACTGTGCACCGGGCTTTCGGCACAGGCCACAAAGCGGGTGCCCATCTGGATGGCTTCTGCGCCCAATGCAAATGCCGCTGCCATGCCCCGTCCGTCCACGATGCCGCCTGCAGCGATCAATGGCAGATCGGTTTTTTCGCGGATGGCCTGCAGCAGCACCAGGGTGCTGACTTCTTCCGGGTTCTTGAAGCCCCCGCCTTCGGAGCCCTCCACCACCAGGCCATCGACCCCGGCATCAGCGCATTTGAGGGCGGCTTCCAGTGTGGGCACGGCGTGGTAGACCGCGATGCCCGCCGCCTTCAAGGGCGCGACAAATTTGGCCGGGCTGCCCGCCGAGGTGGTGACAAACCGGATGCCCGACTCGCAGACGTAGCGCAGCATGGCATCGTCTTTCAAAAAGCGGATGGGCAAATTCACCCCAAAAGGCAGGCCCGAGGCCAGCATGGCGGCGATTTCGTGCTGGCAGTTTTCGGTCTCGCCCGAAGATGTCTCGATGATGCCCAGCCCGCCCGCCCGGGAGACCGCCATGGCCAAAGGGCTGCGGGCGATCCAGCCCATAGGAGCTTGCAAGATGGGGTAACGGGCGCCAGTGTGGGCCAAAACGCGGTTCATGAAAGGGGCCTTCAGAGTCAAATTGCAGATCTTAAGTGCGCGCTTGCGACTGAGCAGTCGCGCAGTGGTCGCCGAATGGTCCTGCGGCAGGCGCGGTTTTGCATAAACTGCGCTTGTACAACACTGGAGATACGCAACATGGCTTTGACGCTTTTTGCTTTTGACACCCCCAATGCCCGCAAAATCACCGTGGCCCTGGAAGAGATGGGTTTGCCCTTTGCCGTGCAAGTGGTGGATATCACCCAAAAAGAGCAATTCGATCCGGCATTTTTGAAGATCAGCCCGAACAACAAGATCCCGGCTTTGGTGGACACCGAAGGGCCCGATGGCCAGACGCAGACGGTGTTTGAGTCTGGCGCGATCCTGATTTATTTGGCCGAAAAAACCGGAAAATTCTTACCTGCTCAGGGCGCTGGTCGGGTGGCCGCGCTGGAATGGCTGATGTTTCAGATGGGTGGTTTTGGCCCCGCGCCGGGTCAGGTGCACCATTACGCCGGCCTGAGCAACGAGGCCGACAAGCGTTACGGTTTTGAGCGTTTCATGGCCGAGACTTTGCGCCTGTATGGCGTGATGGACCGCAGATTGGCCGCCAAGGAATTTTTTGCCGGTGAGCTGTCGATTGCAGACTTTGCCATCCTGGGCTGGGTCTGGCGCCACCCGCGCCACCAAGTGGATTTGCAGCAGTTTCCACACGTTCAGCTCTGGTACCAGGCCTTGATGGCGCGGCCTGCGGTGCAAAAAGGCTTTGCCGTGGCGCTGCGCCGGGATTGATCTGGCTGCCAAAAATGCCGCTGCCGGTGCGGCGCTGGCCCGTAAAAATGTTGAGGCGCGGGGGTTTGGGGTGGTCCTGGCCCCAGAAATCCTTCCGCCTAGCAGGGCCGCTGTCTGAATCAGGGCCTTTCTTGTGGCTTAATATCGTTTTGCATTTTTTATCCGGAGCCACAGATGGGCAACAAAATCGTCACCGAAGCAGATCGTAAATTCACCCCCCCACTGCCCGCATTGCCTGGCGTGACCTTGCGCACCGGCGGCCGTGGCCAACGCGTGAGCCTGGAGCGCGGTGTCTCAACTCGCAGCAAGAAGAACCCCGGCAAGCGCTCCACCAAGGGCGGTTGAACCCGGTGCGCCCGGCGTTTGCCGGGCCAGTGCCGAGCCACTGATGAATTCAGTGGCTTTTTTTTGGGTTGATGCGGGACCTTTCCAGTCTGGGCCGCTGATCAAGGAGAGCTCAATGTTGATTTCTTACGGCGCTGTATTGGTGGCGGGCATCATGCCGGTGGTTTGTGCGGGCATCGCCAAGTCGGGCTTCAAGGGCTATGACAACAGCGACCCCCGCGCTTGGCTGGCCAGTCAAACCGGTTTTCGGGCGCGGGCCAATGCCGCACAAGCCAATTGCTTTGAGGCGTTCCCGTTTTTTGCTGTGGGCATCATTTTGGCCTTGCTGACCGGGGTCGATCCGGCCACAGTGGATGCACTGGCCATGTTCTTCATTGCGGCCAGGGTGGCCTATGTGTTTTTCTACGTGACCAACAAACCCAAATGGCGCACCATGGCCTGGTCGGCGGCTTACCTGACGGTGGTGGCACTGTTTGCGCTGGCCATGCTGAATTTGCAGATCGACTGAAGCCAAAAAGACCGCGTTATCAAGGCACAATAAGCGCTCTGCCCCGGTGGTGAAACTGGTAGACACACCGGACTTAAAATCCGTTGCTTCGTTCATAGCGGGCGTACCGGTTCGATTCCGGTTCGGGGCACCAATTGAGGAAAACATCATCATGAACCACGACAACGCACCGCTCGAAATTCACGTGCATGGTGATGTGCCGATCAAACCCGGCACTGACATCAAGGCTATACAGGAAGCGCTCAAGCCCCTTTGGCATTACGCCGGGGCGCGTTCTTTGCACGAAGGCGCTGTGAGCCTGTACGAAGAAGAGCCGGGCATCCGTTTTGATGCCACTACCCAGCGCTTGAACCTGTGCTGGACCGTTCGCGGCGACGAGGACTTCCGCATGGTCATGGACGATCTGTGCATGAACATCAACGACTTGTCGGCGGCGGGTACCCAGATCGAGGTCACTTTTTACGACACCGAGTTCGACGACGAAGACGAGGCCAGCGGGAGCGAGTCGCGCGACGATTTTGTGATGCTGTTTGTGGGGCCTGATCCGGGCGCCATCATGCAGGCCCAGCGCGACCTGTTGGTGCACGATGTGATCAACATGATGGAGCGCCACTTTGACGGGGCCGAGTTGTCGGGTGTGGTCACCGAGATCGACAAGCTGTTCAGCCAGCGCTTTGACAGCCTGGTCAGCTCTCTGGAGCTTGGCAAGCCGCCGCGTGGCTCGGGAGGTTCAAGCGGACATGGCGGCAGTGGTGGTGGACGCCGTCCTAGGCATTTGCACTGATCGGGGCGCACCATGAACCTTGACCGTCTTCGTTCCGCGCTAAACCCGGGCGTGCGCTTGCGCGAAGTTTTTGGCTGGGCCATGTACGACTTCGCCAATTCGGGTTATTCCACGGTGGTCATCACGGCGGTGTTTGCGGCCTACTTTGTGGGCGGTGTGGCGGACGGGGCCGACTGGGCCACCTTGGCCTGGACCTCGGGTTTGAGCGTGTCTTATTTGATTGTCATGCTTACCATGCCGGGGTTGGGCGCGTGGGCCGACCGCGTGGCGGGTAAAAAACGTTTGCTGATGTGGGTGACCGCCGGGTGCGTGATCAGCACTGCGGCTTTGGCGCTGGTAGGGCCGGGGCAGGTGGCGCTGGGCTTGTGCATTTTGGTGCTGTCCAACACCTTCTTTTCGTATGGCGAATCGCTGACGGCTTCGTTTTTACCCGAACTGGCCAAGCCTGAGGCCATGGGCCGCGTGAGCGGTTGGGGCTGGGCGCTGGGCTACATCGGCGGCATGCTGACGCTGGGCATTTGTCTGGCTTATGTGCTGGCCGCGCAAGCGCGCGGCGAGTCGGGCAGCCAGTTTGTACCGGTCACGATGCTGATCACGGCGGCCGTTTATGGCGGCGCGGCGTGGTTCACTTTTGCCCTGTTGCGTGAGCACTCGCCAGCTCGGCCCGAAGTGCCGATCCGGTCGGTCACACAAAGCCTGCAACACTTGCGCCAGACCCTGCGCGAGGCTTTGCCTTACCGCGATTTCACTCAGTTGCTGGCCTGCGCCGTGGCCTACCAGGGTGGGGTGGCGGTGGCTATCACCCTGGCCGCCATTTACGCCGAGCAGGTCATCGGGTTTCAGCCGCAAGAAACCATGGTGCTGATCTTTGTGCTCAACATCGCGGCTTTTGTCGGGGCCCTGATCTTTGGCCATGTACAAGACCGCGTGGGTCACAAACTGGCCTTGTCGTTGACTTTGCTGGGCTGGGTGGCCACTTGTTTCATTGCGGCCCTGTCCACGGACAAGGCCACGTTCTGGTGGGCGGCCGGGATTGCTGGCTTTTGCATGGGCTCGAGCCAGTCTGCGGGTCGCGCCATGGCGGGGCTGATGGTGCCGGCCCATCGCTTGGGTGAGTTTTTTGGCCTGTGGACCTTTGCCATTCGACTGGCCAGCATTCTGGGACCGCTGACCTATGGCCTGATCACCTGGCTGAGCGATGGCAACCAGCGCCTGGCGATCGGGTCCACCTCTTTGCTGTTTGTGCTGGGGCTGGTGTTGTTGATGCCGGTGAATGTGGAACGAGGCCGATTGGCGGCGCAATCGAATCCTTGACATTGGGCGTTGAGGGTTGAGGGTTGAGGGTGGATCTGTTGTGGGAGCACACCCCGTGGGCGATGGGCGTGGGACACGCCCTTTCTTGGCCGTCCCGAAATCTCAGCTGAGCAAGGCAGGCACTGCCTCGCAGACCTCCGGGGGCAAGCCCAGCCAGCGCTGTGCGGCGGCTTGAAGGCCTTGCAAGTCGCCTGTGGTCATCAAGCGAATAGGCTGCGCAGCCCCATCTGTTTTTCCACTGTTCAGCAGGTCAGCCGCCGCCAGCAAGCGGTGCGTTTGACGCGCCACCGGTCTGCCCGTTGAGACCAGTTGCACATGGGGCCCCAACAATTGGCGCAAATCCTGTTCGACAAACACATAGTGGGTGCAGCCCAGCACCAAGGTGTCGATGTCGCCAGGTGCGCAGCCAAAGCGGCCCATGGCCTGGGTGTAGGTCTGCAACAAGTGCGCGATTTGCGCTTGCGCAGCCTGGGCCTGATCGGGCAGGGTGCTGTGTTCGATGGCCGAGGCCAGGCCGTTGCAGGCCAGGACTTCAAAATGCGCCTCGCTTTGCACGCTGGCCAACAGTCGCGCAAACTTGTCACTGACCACGGTGGCCCGGGTGGCCATCACGCCGATGTGACGGGTTTGGCTTTGGGCCAAGGCCGGTTTGAGTGCGGGCTCCAACCCCACCAGCGGGAGCGCAGGGTGCAGTGCTCGTAATTCATGTATGGCCGCTGCGGTGGCGGTATTGCAGGCCACGACCAGCGCCTTGATGTGGTGCTGCGTCAGCAGGTACTCGGCAATCGCGTGGGTGCGCTGGCGGATGAAGGTTTCGCTTTTTTCGCCGTAAGGCGCGTGTGCGTTGTCGGCCAGGTACACAAAGCGCTCGTTCGGCAGTTCTGTTTGCAAGGCCTGCAACACGCTCAGGCCGCCAATGCCGCTGTCAAACACGCCAATGGGGTGTTGTGAATCGATGATCATAGGGGGTTGGGCCTGAAAAAAGGCCGCTTGCGCGGCCTTGTAGAGCAGGGGTGCATCAGCCAGCGGTCACGCCAATGCCTTTGAACTCGCCCGTGGCGATGCGCTTTTGCCACTCAGCTGGTCCGGTGATGTGGGCGCTGGTGCCGCCCGCGTCCACGGCCACCGTCACAGGCATGTCCACCACGTCGAATTCGTAGATCGCTTCCATGCCCATGTCGGCAAAGCCCACGACCTTGGCGTGCTTGATGGCTTTGGACACCAGGTAAGCCGCGCCGCCCACGGCCATCAGGTAAGCGCTCTTATGCTTTTTGATGGCTTCGATGGCGACGGGGCCGCGTTCGGCCTTCCCGATCATGGCGATCAGCCCGGTTTGGCCCAACATCATTTCGGTAAAGCCGTCCATGCGTGTAGAAGTCGTTGGGCCTGCGGGGCCCACGGCCTCATCGCCCACGGGGTCCACCGGGCCCACGTAATAAATCACGCGGTTCTTGAAACTCACAGGCAGCGGCTCGCCCTTGGCCAGCATGTCCTGAATGCGCTTGTGTGCGGCATCGCGGCCGGTCAGCATCTTGCCGTTGAGCAGCAGAGTTTGGCCGGGTTTCCAGGCGGCGACCTGCTCGGGCGTGAGGGTGTTTAGATCCACGCGCTGGCTTTTTTCGGTGTCGGCCGTCCAGTCCACGTTGGGCCACAGGTCGAGCGAAGGCACTTCCAAATACGAAGGGCCAGAGCCGTCGAGCACAAAGTGCGCGTGGCGGGTGGCGGCGCAGTTGGGGATCATGGCCACGGGCTTGCTGGCTGCGTGTGTGGGGTACAGCTTGATCTTGACGTCGAGCACCGTGGTCAGGCCGCCCAGACCTTGCGCGCCAATGCCCAGGGCGTTGACCTTGTGGTACAGCTCCAGGCGCATGTCTTCAACTTGGTCGAGCTTCTCGCCTTTGCTGGATTTTTCGAGCAGCTGGTACATGTCCAGGTCGTCCATCAGGCTTTCTTTGGCCAAGAGCACGGCTTTTTCTGCCGTGCCGCCAATGCCGATGCCCAGCATGCCCGGTGGGCACCAGCCTGCGCCCATGGTGGGCACGGTTTTGAGCACCCAGTTGACGATGCTGTCGCCGGGGTTGAGCATGATCAGCTTTGACTTGTTTTCGCTGCCGCCGCCTTTGGCCGCCACGGTCACATGCACATGGTGGCCGGGCACGATCTTGGTGAAGATCACGGCGGGCGTATTGTCCTTGGTGTTTTTCCGGTTGAAGTGCGGGTCCGACACGACGGACGCACGCAGCGTGTTCTCGGCAAAGTTGTAGCCTTGGCGCACGCCTTCGTTGACCGCGTCTTCCAGGCTGCCTGTAAAGCCGTCGAACTTCACATCCATGCCGACTTCGAGGAACACGTTGACGATGCCGGTGTCCTGGCAAATCGGGCGGTGCCCGATCGCGCTCATCTTGCTGTTGGTCAGGATTTGCGCAATGGCGTCCTTGGCGGCGGGGCTTTGCTCGCGCTCGTAAGCGCTGGCCAGGTGCGAGATGAAGTCAGCCGGGTGGTAGTAGCTGATGAATTGCAGCGCGGCGGCGACGGATTCAATCAGGTCTGCTTGTTTGATCAGGGTGGTCATGGGGGTTTGATCTCGAGAAAATCAAAAAATGGTCGTTATCAGGCGCTCAGTGCGCCTTGTCGTGGTGAGACATGAGGCGGTCGGCGTAGGCAATGGCGATGGCGCTGAACAAGAAAGCCATGTGGATGATGGTTTGCCACATCAGCACTTTTTCGTCGTAGTTGGCCGCGTTGATGAAGGTTTTGAGCAGGTGGATCGAGCTGATGCCGATGATGGCCGTGCCCAGTTTCACTTTGAGCACCGAGGCGTTGACGTGACTCAGCCACTCGGGCTGGTCCGGATGGCCTTCGAGGTTCAGGCGCGAGACAAATGTTTCGTAACCACCCACGATGACCATGATCAGCAAGTTCGAGATCATGACCACGTCAATCAGGGCCAGAACCACCAACATGATCACCGTTTCATTCAGGGTCGTGAGCGGCGCATCGGCTTTGTAGCCAATGCTGCTGACCAGGGCCTGCAGTGCGGGTTGGCTGCCAAATGCCGCTTCGAGCAGGTGGACCAGTTCAACCCAAAAATGGAACACATAGACCGCTTGTGCGGCTATCAGCCCCAAGTAAAGAGGCAATTGCAGCCATCGGCTGGCAAAAATAAAGCTGCTCAAAGGGCTCAATTTGCCTTGAGGGGCGGGCTGCTGGTTGGACATGGTTTTCCTGAAAGTTGCATAAAGGCAATGCCTTGGGGCGAATACTGATTTTAGGCGGTAGAAGTCCGATTTAATATCGGACAGATGCAAGCCTGATGTCAGTCAGTGCTTTGTAAGAGCGAAAGCAGATATTTGCATCAGTTTAAAAAACGACCATGTCAATGAGGAGACAAATCTGATGAGTTCCAATCTTTACCAACCCAGCGCCGATTTCGTGAAAAACGCCCACATTTCGGGCATGCCCGCCTATGAGGCGCTGTGCAAAGAAGCCGAAACCGATTACGAGGGCTATTGGGCTCGTCTGGCCAGAGAGCTCATCAGCTGGAAGACCCCCTTCACCAAGGTGCTCGACGAATCCAACGCGCCTTTCTTTAAGTGGTTCGAAGACGGCACGTTGAACGCCTCTTACAACTGCCTAGACCGCAACGTCGAAAAAGGCCTGGGCAACAAGACCGCGATCATTTTTGAAGCCGACGGTGGCGAAGTCGCCAAGGTCACCTACAGCCAGCTGCTGGCCAAGACCTGCCAATTCGCCAACGCACTCAAGAGCTTGGGCATCAAAAAAGGTGACCGCGTGGTCATCTACATCTCGATGTCGATCGACGGCGTGGCGGCCATGCAAGCCTGCGCCCGCATCGGCGCGACCCACTCGGTGGTGTTTGGTGGTTTCTCAGCCCAGTCGCTGCGCGACCGCATCGAAGACACCGGCGCGGTGGCCGTGATCACCGCCGACAACCAGGTGCGTGGCGGCAAGTTGTTGCCCCTCAAATCCATCGTGGACGACGCCATCAATTTGGGCGGTTGCGGCTCCATCAAGAATGTCTTGGTCGTCAAGCGCTCGGGCGCCGACATCGCCATGACCGCAGGCCGCGACTTGTGGATGTCCGATCTGGCCGACAAGCAAGCCACCACCTGCGAGCCCGAGTGGGTGGGTGCCGAGCACCCCTTGTTCTTGCTCTACACCTCCGGCTCCACCGGCAAACCCAAAGGTGTGCAGCACTCCACCGGCGGCTACTTGCTGCACGCAGCCTTGACCACCAAGTGGACCTTTGACTTGAAAGCCGACGATGTGTTCTGGTGCACGGCCGACATCGGCTGGGTCACCGGTCACACTTACATCACCTACGGCCCCTTGGCTTTGGGCGGCACCGAAATCGTGTTCGAAGGCGTGCCCACATACCCAGACGCAGGCCGCTTCTGGAAAATGATCCAGGACCACAAGGTCTCGATCTTTTACACCGCGCCCACCGCCATCCGCTCGCTCATCAAGGCTGCGGAAGCCAACGACGCCGTGCACCCCAAGAGCTACAACTTGTCGAGCCTGCGCTTGTTGGGTTCGGTCGGCGAGCCGATTAACCCCGCTGCTTGGGAGTGGTACCACAAGCATGTGGGCGGCGGCAATTGCCCCATCGTCGACACCTTCTGGCAGACCGAAACCGGTGGCCATATGATCACGCCGCTGCCTGGCGCCACACCCATGGTGCCCGGCTCTTGCACGCTGGCCTTCCCCGGCATCCAAGCGGCCATCGTGGACGAGACCGGCAAAGACATGCCCGATGGCCAAGGCGGCATTTTGGTGGTCAAGCGCCCATGGCCTTCCATGATCCGCAACATCTGGGGCGACCCCGAGCGTTTCAAAAAGAGCTACTACCCCGATGACTTCAAAGGCAAGTATTACCTGGCGGGTGACGGTTCTATCCGCGACGAGAAAACCGGTTACTTCACCATCACCGGCCGCATCGACGACGTTTTGAACGTCTCCGGTCACCGCATGGGCACGATGGAAATCGAGTCGGCCTTGGTCAGCTGCACCGAGTTGGTGGCCGAAGCCGCCGTGGTGGGCCGCCCCGATGACACCACGGGCGAAGCCATTTGCGCCTTCGTGGTGCTCAAGCGTTCGTTGCCAACCGGGGAAGAAGGCAAGGCGATTGCCAAGCAGTTGCGCGACCACATCGCCAAAGAAATCGGCCCGATCGCCAAGCCCAAAGACATCCGCTTTGGCGAAAACCTGCCCAAGACACGTTCCGGCAAGATCATGCGTCGCCTGCTGCGCTCGCTGGCCAAGGGCGAAGAGATCACGCAAGACATCTCCACCTTGGAGAACCCCGCTATCCTGGGCCAGTTGGGCCAGGCTTACTGACCCCATCTGTCATGCTGGACTGGATCCGGCATCCAAGCAAAACGGCAGCCTAGGCTGCCGTTTTTTTTGGGAGTCCTTGCCCCTGCCGCCTCCAGGCGAGACGTTTTGACCTTTTTTAAGTTTTCATGGCCAAGCCCAAGCGTTCGATGGTCGCTTTTTCGGACTGGAACATGTTGCGGATGAACTGGGTGTATTCATCGGTGCCCATGTAGATCACCGATTGGTCGTATTTGTCGAAGCTGGCCAGCACGGCCGGATCTTGCAGCGTGCTCCTGAAGGCGTCGTGCAGGCGTTTGACCACGGCCGGGTCCATGCCCTTGGGGCCGCCGATGCCGAAGGGCGAATCGGAGACGGTGTCGAAACCGAGTTCGTTGAGCGTGGGCACGTTGGGCCAGCGCTTGGTGCGTTTGCTGCCGTAGGTGGCCAGCAGGCGCATGGTGCCTGCTTCGACCTGCGGTGCCCAGCCGGTGGCGTCGCTGTGCGACATGACATGGCCACCCAACACCGCTTGAAGTCCGTCGGTGCTGCCTTTGAAGGGCACGTGGGTGACATCGATCTTGGCTTTGTTGGCGAATTCGGCAAACGCCAGGTGTGGCGTGGTGCCGTTACCTGTCGACCCATACGTGAACTTGCCCGGGTTGGCTTTGGCAAAAGACACCAGGTCGGCAATCGACTTGATGGGTGAGTCGGCCCGCACCACCACGCCGAAGGTGTAGCCGGTCAGGCAGGCGATGTAGGTGAAATCTTTGAGCGGGTCAAACTGCATCTTCATCATGTGGGGCAAACGCGCCACGCCGATGGTGATTTGCGACAGGGTGTAGCCGTCGGGTTGGGCACGCACCAACTCGTTGGGACCGAGCATGCCACTGGCACCGGGTTTGTTTTCGATGATGACTTGAACACCCAGCGCCTTGGTGGCGCTCTCGGCCAAAGCGCGCATCACGGCGTCCGTCGAACCGCCCGCAGGCCAAGGGCAGATCAGTTTGATGGGCTTGGCCGGAAAAGCCTGTGCCTGGGCCAAGCTGGGGAAGGCCACCGCGGCCGCGGCGGCTGCGGATGCTTGAACAAAAGTGCGACGGCTGGTGCCTGGGGTGTTCACAAAGGTCTCCTGTTGGAATGGGTGTGACCATTGCAATGGAAGCGACGCGAACTGGCAAGAGGGCAAACCTGAGCCGCAGCCCGGGTGTGGTCGCTTGGGTGACTGAAGCTCAGTCGCCCTGCACCACGCCTTCGCGCCGGGGATCGGCGCCGCCAAACCAGCCTTTGGGTGTGCGCTCTATGGCCTGAAGGCCGCTGGTCATTTCCATTTCGAACACCTCGTGGCCGCGCGCTTTCAGGGCGTCCACGGTGCTGCGGTCAAAGCGCTGGGCTTCCAGCAATGTCGGACCACCCAGCGAGCCGAAGTTGGGCAGGTCAATCGCCTGCTGCGCGTTCATGCCCCAGTGCAGCGTGCCCGTGAGCAGCTTGGCGGTGTAGTGGATGATGAGTGCGCCCCCGGGGCTGCCGCCGCTCATGAGGAGTTGGCCTGTGGCCTTGTCAAACACCAGTGTGGGCGACATCGACGAGCGCGGGCGTTTGCCGGGCTCAACCCGGTTGGCAATCGGGCGGCCCTGCGCGTCGGCAGGGGCCAGGCTGAAATCGGTCAACTGGTTGTTGAGCAAAAAGCCGCCGGGCCGAGTCGGGTCGGTGGTGACCATGCGGCGTGAACCAAAGGCGGCTTCGATGGTGGTGGTCATGGCCACTGCGCGACCTTGTGCATCGACCACGCTGATGTGGCTGGTGCCGTACTCGGTTTGTGTGGGCATGGGGGCGAAGCTGGTTTTTTGGCCGCCGGGCTGGCCCGCTGGGGCCGCTTTCATGGCCTGGGCACCGATCAGCTGACTGCGTTCGCGCAGGTAGCCGGGCGCGAGCAGGATGCGCCAGTCGCCAGCGGGGGCGCTCACAAATTCCGGGTCGGCCACAAACTGCGCCCGGTCGGCAAAAGCCAGGCGCGAGGCTTCGGTGTAACGGTGCAGCCAGTCGGATGCGGGCAGGCCGCCTGCCAGCTCGGGGCCTTGGGCCTGGGTGTGGCCCAGCATGCCCAAAATTTGGCCAATGGCGATCTGGCCCGAAGACGGTGGCGGAAAGCCGCAGATGCGGTAGGCCCGCGATGCGGCTGTGTGGTCAAAACACAGGGCTTCGCGCATGCGGGGCTGGTAGTTGGCCAAGTCTTGCAGGCTCAGGGTGCCAGGGCGGGGTGCTTGGGCCGTGCGTGCCACCATGGCCTGGGCCACCGGCCCTTCGTGCAGGGCGCGGCTGCCACCCTCGGCAATGCGTCGCAACACATGGCCATATTCGGGGTTGCGCAGCACATGGCCCACGGGCCAGGCTTGGCCATCGGCTTGGTAGAAAAAGCGCAGGGCCAGCGGGTCTTGTTTGAGCAGCGCGTCGGCGTTCAGCAATGCGTGCAAACGGGGGCTGACCCGAAAGCCTTGCTCTGCCAGGGTGATGGCGGGCTGCAGTAACTGCGCCCAAGGCAGACGGCCGTGCTGGCGGTGGGCCACCTCCAGCATGCGCACCACGCCGGGCACGCCCACCGAATGGCCGCTCTGCACGGCATCCGCAAAAGGCAGAGGCTTGCCCTGGTCTAGAAATATGTCGCCGCGTGCGCCAGCGGGGGCGGTTTCGCGCCCGTCGTGCGCTGTGACTTTTTGGCCATCAAAGTGCAGCAAAAATGCACCGCCGCCAATGCCACTGGATTGCGGCTCGACCAGGCCCAGCACCATTTGCACGGCAATGGCCGCATCGAGTGCCGAGCCGCCTGCGCGCAGCACCTGGTGCCCCGCATCGGTGGCCAGCGGGTTGGCGGCTGCCACCGCTTGGCGCGTGAAGGCCCAGCCGGGTTTGCTGGTGTTGCCACTGGCCGCTTCGGGTTGCGTGGCGTGATCGGGCACGCTGTAGCGGAAATCGCTGCGGGGGGGCTGTGTGGTGCAGGCGCTCAACAGCGCTATGACTGTGAGGCTCAAAGGCAATGAAATATTCATAGCTTTTCCTTGAAAAGATGATGCCAGTGATCGTTACCAAGATTTGCGCACTTTCGGGTATTCACTCAGGCCGGATCAAAATTGAGGCCCTGAAAAAAAACAGGCCCCGAAGGGTCTGTCAAAAATCCGCCTTAGCGCATCAGCTCACTTCGGAGCCAAACGAATCGCACCATCCAGACGGATCACCTCGCCATTAAGCATGTCGTTTTCGATGATGTGTTTGGCCAGCTTGGCGTAGTCCTGAGGGGTGCCCAAGCGGCTGGGGAAAGGCACGCCGGCGGCCAGCGCGTCTTGCACTTCTTGTGGCATGCCAAACAGCATGGGGGTGCCAAAGATGCCGGGGGCAATCGTCATGTTGCGGATGCCGTTGCGCGAGAGGTCGCGGGCAATGGGCAGGGTCATGCCGACGATGCCGCCTTTGGATGCGGCATAAGCGGCCTGACCGATTTGGCCGTCGTAAGCCGCCACGCTGGCGGTGCTGATCAGCACGCCGCGCTCTCCGGTGGCTTCGGGTTCGTTTTTGCACATGGCTTCAGAGGCAAGGCGGATCATGTTGAAGGTGCCCACCAGGTTGACCATGATGGTCTTGGTGTAGACGGCCAGGTTGTGTGCGCCGTTCTTGCCCACGGTTTTTTCAGCGGGGGCGATGCCAGCGCAGTTGACCAGACCCACCAGCTTTCCCATGGATACGGCTTGGGCCACCACGGCTTGGCCGTCGGCTTCGTTGCTCACGTCGCATTTAACGAATGCGCCGCCCAATTCCTTGGAAATCGTTTCACCTTTTTCAGCCTGCATGTCGGCAATCACCACCTTGCCGCCGTGGGCCGCCAGCATGCGCGCTGTGCCTTCGCCCAAGCCCGATGCGCCGCCGGTGACGATGAAAACCTTGCCTTGAATGTCCATGGGTTGCTCCTGAATGTGGTTGACGTTACGTCAACGTCAATTATGCCCTTTGGCAAGGTAGGGCCCAAGGGCAACCCGTCTGTTTTTAACGCCTGAGGTGCTGCGTCCTGCGGATTGCACGGGCACCTTCCGGGCCTGCGACAACCCCTTGTGGCAGATGGTGCTGTCGCCCGGCGGGCGGGCAGGGAGTTGCCGCAGACCGCTGGTGAGAGCGGTCATTCGTTGTGGTTCATCTTGTGCAAAAACATGCGCAAGAAAAAAGCACCCATCAGCAGCATGACCACGATCACGGCCAAACTCATCAGGCCGTAGTCGGTGGAAAACAAATCGATCAGCAGTTTCACGGTGCTTCCTTGGGTTGGTATTGACGTTTCACTGTGCACCCAGGCGCGTGGCCAGTGTCTGATGAAAATCAAATCTGACGCACAAAGTCGTGCTCCAATGCGCAGGTTCATTTTTCACCTTTCGACCAGCCGAACCATGTCCAGCCCGTCTTCTGCAAATATCTTTGGTTCTTCTTTTGAAGTCTGGCCCCACTCTGCCCGGTGGTTTCTTGCGCTGGGGGCGATCAGTGCCTGCACCAGCGTGGTGTTCAGCGCCGCCTTTGCGCATTTGCCGGTGTTTGCCGGGGGCATGCCCCCGGCGGTGCAAACCGCTTTGAGCCAGCAGCAATTTCACTCGCTGGGGTTGTTGTTAACCGGGCTGGCGTTGCGGGTCTGCGGAAGATCGCGTTGGTTGCAGACGGCGGGCTGGCTCATGGTGCTGGGCTTGTTCTTGTTCAGTTTCAACCTGTATGCGCGGCATGTGTTGGGGTGGGATGCGTTGCGTGCCCTGGTCCCTTGGGGCGGCGCGTCCTGGATATTGGCTTGGCTGAGTTTGGCCGTGGGGTTGGCTCAGGGGGGGTGGAAAAATCAATTGGAAGGCTTGAGCTGAAAGCTTTTTCCTATGAGGTCGATAGGAACTACTCATGAGTAGAAACCCTAGGTTGCATTATGATTGCGACCAATGAGTTTTCTCATTCGATAGTTTTTTTAAACCACCCAAAGGAAATGACCATGTCCTCTTTGATCAATACCCAAGTCCAGCCCTTCAAAACCCAGGCTTTCCACAACGGCAAGTTCGTGCAAGTGTCCAACGAAACCCTCAAGGGCGAGTGGTCGGTGCTGATTTTCATGCCCGCCGCCTTCACCTTCAACTGCCCCACCGAAATCGAAGACGCGGCTGACAACTATGCCGAATTCCAGAAAGCCGGTGCTGAGGTCTACATCGTCACCACCGACACCCACTTCTCGCACAAGGTGTGGCACGAGACATCGCCTGCCGTGGGCAAGGCCAAGTTCCCCTTGGTCGGCGACCCTACACACACTCTGACACGCGCTTTTGGCGTGCACATTGAAGAAGAAGGCCTGGCACTGCGCGGCACCTTCATCATCAACCCCGAAGGCATGATCAAGACCGCCGAAGTGCACTCCAACGAGATCGCTCGCGACGTGTCCGAGACCCTGCGTAAGCTCAAAGCCGCTCAGTACACCGCCGCCAACCCTGGCCAAGTGTGCCCCGCCAAGTGGAAAGAAGGCGCCAAGACTTTGGCTCCTTCCATCGACCTGGTCGGCAAGATCTAAATCTCGGGTGCCCTGCTGGTCAGGGCGCTGAGTTCAACGCATGCGGGTCACAAGCCTGCGTGCCTTGCGCTCAACGTTTTCCCCCCAAAGTCCCCCCAAGTTCCCTGGCCTGCGCCACAAGTGCGGGTCCAAGTTCACTGCCCCCTGAAAACCGGAGATCACCATGCTCGACGACACCCTCAAAGCCCAACTTCAGCAATACCTGGCCTTGCTGCGCCAGCCGATCCGCCTGATCGCCTCGTTGGACGACAGCGAGACGGGCGTTGACATGAAAAACCTGTTGGAAACCATCGTCGGTTTGTCTGACAAGGTCAGTCTGGACACCTCGGGTGACGATGCACGCAAGCCGTCTTTTGTGGTGGCCCGCGAAGGCCAGACCACTGGGGTGCGTTTTGCAGGCTTGCCACTCGGCCACGAGTTCACCTCGCTGGTCTTGGCCCTGCTGTGGACGGGCGGTCACCCCCCTAAGGTCGAGGCCGACATCATTGACAGCATCAAGGCCCTTGAAGGTAACTTCAATTTCGAGGTCTACATGTCGCTGAGCTGCCACAACTGCCCCGACGTGGTGCAGGCTTTGTCGCTCATGGCCATCGTTAACCCGCAGGTCAAAACGGTGGTGATCGAAGGCGGCGCATTCCAGAAAGAAGTGGAAGAGCGCCAGATCATGGCGGTGCCTATGGTCTTTTTGAACGGCCAGGTCTTCGGCTCAGGCCGCATGTCGGTGGAAGAAATTATCGCCAAGCTCGACACCAAAGCCGGTGAGCGTGACGCCGCCAAGCTCGACGTCAAAGAGCCTTATGAGGTGTTGATCGTCGGCGGTGGCCCTGCCGGTGCAGCGGCTGCTGTGTATGCCGCCCGCAAAGGCATCCGCGTGGGTGTGGCCGCCGAGCGTTTTGGTGGCCAGACCAACGACACCATGGCCATTGAAAATTACATTTCGGTGCTGGAAACCGATGGTCCCAAGTTTGCCGCTGCGCTCGAGGCGCAGGTGCGTCAGTACGGCGTGGACATCATGAACTTGCAGCGCGCCGCCCAAATCATCCCCGCCACCGAAACCGGCGGCCTGGTACAGGTCAAGATGGAAAATGGCGGTACCTTGCGGGCACGCACCGTGATCTTGTCCACCGGCGCACGCTGGCGCAATGTCAACGTGCCCGGCGAAGCCGAGTACAAAAACAAAGGCGTGGCCTATTGCCCGCATTGCGATGGCCCGTTGTTCAAGGGCAAGCGCACCGCTGTGATCGGTGGCGGCAACTCGGGCATCGAGGCGGCCATTGACTTGGCGGGCATCGTCAAACACGTCACGGTGATCGAGTTTGCCGACCAGCTCAAGGCCGATGCGGTGCTCGTGGCCAAGCTCAAGAGCTTGCCCAACGTCACGGTGCACACCCACGCGCAGACCACCGAAATCACGGGCGATGGCGGTAAGGTCAACGGCATCCGCTACAAAGACCGCACGACTGGCGATGACCACTGGGTCGAGTTGGAAGGTGTGTTCGTACAAATTGGCCTGGTGCCCAATACCGAGTTCCTCAAGGGCACGGTTGAGCTGAGCAAATTTGGTGAGATCGTGGTGGACGCCAAGGGCCACACCAATGTGCCCGGCGTTTTCGCCGCGGGCGATTGCACCACTGTGCCTTTCAAACAGATCGTGATCGCAGCGGGTGAGGGTGCCAAAGCCGCACTGAGCGCCTTTGACCACCTGATCCGTACCCCGGCCGCTTCTGTGGCTACTTCGGTGTCGCAGACCATAGCCGACGCTGTACTGACTTAAGCTGCCGTTTTTCCGCGTCCATAAGGAGTTTGGCCATGCTGTGTTTTCTGATTGATCCCACCCAAAAGACCATCACCGCCGTTGAGGGCGGTGGGGACTTGGCTGGTGTGCGCGCGTTGATTGGCTTTGAGACGGTCGACAGCGACGAGATCGACGCCAACGGTGACAGGCGGTACTTTGACGAGAAATGCTTCATCCGCCAAACACCTGGTGTGGGGCGTTTTCAGCTGGACAGTCTGGCCCCGGTGGCGGGCATGGGCGTGGTGGTGGGCCATGGTGCCCAAGGTGCCTTGAAGACGCCGCAAGTCAGCCTTGCGACCTTGAGCGAGCGCGTCAAGTTCCTGTGATATTGGGCGTCACTTGAATCCCACCCGGTCCAGCATTTGCTGCACCTTGATCTGGTTCATGCCCACGGCGCTGATCGGCAGCAACTCGCTTTTGAAGTTGCCACCCGTCATGGCTTTGAGGGCCGGGTTGTCAAAGCTCACGCCTTTGGCTGCAGGCCACTCGTTGTTGCCGTTGGCAAAGTGATTTTGTGCGCCGGGGCTGGCCAAGTATTCCAAAAAGCTGATGGCGTTGTCGGTGTTTTTGGCATGCCGTGCGACTGCGCCACCGGCCACGTTCATGTGGGTGCCCCAGCTGGTTTGGTTGGGGAAAACCACACTGATTTTGTCGGTCACGGCTTTGTCGGCCGGGTTGCTCGATCGCATCATGCGGGCCAGGTAATAGGCGTTGGTGATGGCCACGCCGCATTCGCCCGAAGCCACGCCTTTGATTTGGTCGGTGTCGCCGCCTTTGGGGCTGCGTGCCATGTTGTCCACCAGGCCTTTGAGCCAGGCTTCGGTTTTTTGCGGACCCAGGTGCTCGGTCATGGCGCCAAACAAGCTCAGGTTGTAAGGGTGTGAGCCGCTGCGGATGCACAGGTTGCCCTTGAATTTGGCATCGGCCAGCTTCTCGTAGCTGTCCACATCGGTTTTGCTGTATTTGAGCTTGTCGTACACGACCACGCGTGCCCGAGTGGACAGGCCAAACCAGGCCGTGCCGCCGCTGTCGGCTGGTTTGGCCCGCAGGTTGGCGGGAATGGCTTGGTCGAGTTTGGCCGACTTGATGGGCAAGAAAAGGCCATCGACCTCGGCGCGCCAAAGGCGGGCGGCGTCCACCAGCAAAATCACATCAGCAGGAGATGCTGCGCCTTCAGCCTTGAGTCGGGCGAGAATACCCGCATCATCAGCATCCACACGGTTGATCTTGATGCCCGTGGCTTTGGTGAAGTCGCTGTACATGACTTCATCGGTGGGGTAGTGACGGGCCGAGTAGATGTTCAGCACTTTGTCCTGCGCCAGGGCCGATGCGGCGCTCAGGAGACAGACGATGCTCAAAAGGGATGGTGACAGTGTCATTGTTTCTCTTGGACTGCTAATTTGGGTGGCCAAAGTTTAAGCCAAATGCGAATCGTTATCAATAAGATTTGAGGAATACATGCAAACAGTGCAAGGGATAAGCCATGGCATGCGGGTCGAACCCGCAGGGCAAGCCAGGTCGGGTGGTGGGCTCAGGCGAGCGGGGCAGTGGCTCAGTTTGGTGTTGACACTGGTGTTTTTGACGGCCTGCGGCAGCTTGCAGTCCACAAAGCCCCAAGAACCTGGCTCACCGCCTGTGGCCGAGCGGCGCGAGGTTCGGTTGGGGCTGGCGCTGGGTGGCGGGGCGGCGCGTGGGTTTGCCCATGTGGGCGTGATTCAGGTGCTGGAGGAGGCAGGGCTCAGGCCCAGCCATGTGGCGGGCACTTCTGCGGGGAGTTTGGTGGCAGCTTTGTACGCCAGCGGCAAAACGCCCGCTGAACTGGTGCGCGTGGCCGAGTCCATGCAGGAGGCCGAAATCACCGACTGGATGCTGCCGATTTTGAATCGGGGTGCTTTGCGTGGCGAGGCCTTGGCCAAGTACGTGAACACCCAGGTCGGCGGCAAAACAATGGAACAAATGCAAATACCGCTGGGCATCGTGGCCACCGATCTGGGTAACGGGCAGGCCATTACCTTCCGGCGGGGCAACACGGGGGCGGCGGTGAGAGCGTCGAGTGCGGTGCCTGCGGTGTTTCAACCAGTGCGGCTGGGCGATCGTGAATACGTGGACGGGGGCCTGGTCTCGCCTGTGCCGGTGCGCCAGACGCGTGAAATGGGGGCCAACTTTGTGATTGCGGTGGACATTTCCAGTGACCCGGAGGGCAACCCTTATGGCGACACCTTCCAGATTTTGATGCAGACCTTTGCCATCATGGGCAAAAGCATCAACACCCTGGCGCTCAAAGAGGCCGATCTGGTGATTCGGCCCGCTTTGAACGGCATCAAAAGCGCCGATTTCAGCGCCCGTTTGCGATCGATTGAAGCCGGGCGGGTGGCGATGCGGGCGGCTTTGCCCGCCTTGAAAGCGCGTTTGGTCCAGTTTGAAGAGGGGCGATGATTGAATTGGGATCCCCGATCAAGTCAAGGGACACCGAGTCAAACGATGCGAGATGACCCGGCATGGCCAAAAAAAAGGCTGATCTTGCGATCAGCCCTTTAACGGATCCCTGTTTCCCAGATGAAATTCAAAGAGACCCGAGGAGACAACTGGCAAAAATAAGCGGCAAATTCTTGTAAAACCTGCAGACAAAAAATTACTTTTTCTTTGCAGCTTTTGGAGAAGCAGTCTGCGCCACAGCAGTCAGGTTGGACTCGGCCAGTTCGGTGGCTTGTTTGACGGCTTTTTGCACGGACTCGAATGCGGCGTTGGCCGCGGTCACGGCACCCTTCATCATGGCCACGGCTTGCTCGGAGCCGGCAGGGGCATTTTGGGCGGCGCTGTCCACCAAAGTGGCGAACTGCTTTTGAGCAGAGGCACTTTGAGCTTCGAAGGCCTTGGTGAACTCGCTGCCCGTGCCTGACGCGATGTCGTACAGGTGGCGGCTGTAAGCGGCTGTTCTTTCAGCCAAAGGCTGGAACAGGTTGGCTTGCATGGCCATCAGCTCTTGGGCGTCTTTCACGCTCAGAGCCGCTTGGGTGTTGTTGGCGGACTCGTCCAAAGCGGCTTTTGCGGCGCTCAGGTTCAGTTCAACCATTTTTTCAACGCCTTCAAAGGCTTTGGCGGTCAGGCCAAACAGGGTTTCCACGTTGGCTTTGTGCGAGGCGGCGATTTGTTCGGGTGTCATCATGAGGGGCTCCAGATAAAAGTTTGTTTTCAAGAAGACTGCGCCGTAACTGGCCGGGGCCGTACAAATTTGTTGCAGTGCAGCATGATTTGAATTTTAGGGTTTCTACCGGGTATTGCAAGGGCATGGGCCCACAAGTGGCTCAGTTTAGAGAGGGTTTTCTAGAATCGCTTTGCCCAGAATCAAAACATGCACGCTTACTACGCCGACCACTTTGTTTTGCCCTTGCCCGAAGGTCACCGCTTTCCGATGCGCAAATACAGCCGACTGCGCGACCGTCTGACGCAAGAGCTTCCTGCCGTGGTCATGCGCGAGGCCCCGGCCGCGAGCGACGGTGAGTTGGCGCTGGTACACACGCCCGCTTATATCCAGGGTGTGGCCACCGGCAGTCTCGATGCGGCGGTGCAGCGCGAAATCGGTTTCCCTTGGAGTTTGGCTATGGCCGAGCGGGCCCGCCGTTCGGTCGGGGCCACGGTGGCCGCCGCCCGCGATGCCTTGGCCCAAGGGGTGGCGGGCAACTTGGCGGGGGGCACGCACCACGCCTATGCGCACAAGGGCGGTGGCTTTTGTGTGTTCAACGACATAGCGGTGACGGCCCGTCTGATGCAGGCCGAGGCCTGGCGACACCAGCGTCAGTCATTGAAAGTCGCGGTGATTGACTTGGATGTGCACCAGGGCAACGGCACGGCTCATATATTCGCAAACGACCCCAGCGTGTTCACGCTCTCGCTGCACGGCGAAAAGAACTTTCCTTTCCGCAAAGAGCCCAGCGACCTGGACGTGGGCCTGCCCGACGGCTGCACCGACGAACCCTATTTGGCCGCCTTGCACCAGGCCTTGCAAGGCCTGCAAGACCGCTTTGATCCTCAACTGGTGATTTACCTGGCCGGGGCCGATCCGCATGAGGGCGACCGGTTGGGTCGCCTCAAATTGACAGCCGACGGCATGCAGGCACGCGACCGTGTGGTGATGGACTGGGCCTGGCAACGCAGGCTGCCGGTGGTGCTGTGCATGGGGGGTGGCTATGGTTACGACATCGAGACCACGGTGCAGGTGCAAATGCAGACTTGGGATGTGGCTTTGGGCTATTGGCAACGCTGGCACAATCTCGGGCCATGAACACCCCCGTTTCGCCTGCAGCCAAACCCCAAGCCGACGCGCGCAGCAGCTACAAAGCGTTTCGCCCCATCAGCACCCGCTGGATGGACAACGACGTTTACGGCCATGTGAACAACGTGGTTTATTACAGCTGGTTCGACACCGCCGTGAACGCCACTTTGATCGAGCAGGGCGTGCTCGACATCCACGCGGGCACCACCATTGGTCTGGTGGTGGAAACCCAGTGTTTTTATTTTGCGCCGCTGGCCTTCCCGCAAACCGTTGATGCGGGTATTCGCGTGGCCAAGCTGGGCAGCTCCAGCGTGCGCTACGAGGTGGGCCTGTTTGCCCAAGGCGAAGACCTGAGCGCTGCCCGGGGCCACTTTGTGCATGTGTACGTGGACCGCGAAACCCGCCGCCCAGTGCCCCTGCCTGGCCCACTTAAAACATTTTTGGAGACTTTGACATGATGAACACCGGACCCCAAGTCAGCACCCACGTGAAGGACCCGGCCAGCGTGGATGCCGCCATTCTGAGCCGCTTTTCTGCCCGTGCTTATTTGCAAAAGCCCGTGGACCGCGTTGTGCTGCAAGAGGTGCTGAGCATTGCCGGACGCGCGCCCAGCGGCACCAACACCCAGCCCTGGAAGGTTTATGTTCTGCAAGGCGCCAAGCGCGATGAGCTGGTGGCCCAAACCTGTGCCGCGCACGACGCCATCAGCGCCAACCCCGCACTGGCTGCGGACTACGCCGAGTCGTATGACTATTACCCCGAAAAATGGGTCAGCCCCTACATCGACCGCCGCCGCGAATGCGGTTTTGGTTTGTATGGCGTTCTGGGCATCGGCAAGGGCGACAAGGCCTTGATGCATGCGCAGACCCAAAAGAATTTCCGATTTTTTGATGCGCCCGTGGGCCTGATATTTACCATTGACAAGGTGATGGGGCGAGGCAGTTTGCTCGACTACGGCATGTTCTTGCAAAGCATCATGGTGGCGGCACGTTCGCGTGGCCTGCACACCTGCCCGCAAGCGGCTTGGAACGGCTTTTCCAAAATTATCTTGCCGCTGGTCGGCGCTGGTGAAAACGAAATGTTGGTCTGCGGCATGTCGCTGGGTTATGCCGACGAATCTGCACTGGTCAACACCTTTCAAACCACACGGGTGTCAGGGCAAGACTTCACGCATTGGGTCGATTGAGTCGGTTCCTTTAATGAATGTTGCTGGTGCCCGAGCAAAACAACAGCTCGGCCCAGCATGCGCAGCGAGTGCTGGTGCTGACCAGCGGTCGCATGGACTTGGCGGCTTGAGTATCGCTTGACCGGGTTGGGCATCCCTTACACTGCCCCACAACAACGAGTGGCCCTAGCCACCAGAGACAACACACCATGATCATCACCAGCCTGCTCGACACCGACCTGTACAAGTTCACCATGATGCAAGTCGTGTTGCACCAGTTTCCGGGGGCGCAGGTCGAATACAAGTTCAAGTGCCGCAACCCGGGCGTGCCTTTGGCACAGTTCGTCAAAGAGATTCGCGAAGAAATTCGCTCGCTGTGCAGCTTGACATTCAAGGAAGGGGAGCTGCAGTACCTGCGCTCCATGCGCTTCATCAAGAGCGACTTCGTTGATTTTTTGGGCATGTTCAAGCTCAATGAAAAATACATTGAAGTCACGCCTTTGCCATCGGGTGAGATCGACATCACCATCCAGGGGCCTTGGCTGCACACGATTCTGTTCGAGATTCCGGTGTTGGCCATCGTCAATGAGGTGTTCTTTCGCAACACCCAGAAGGTGCCCGACTTGATGGAGGGCCGCCGACTGCTGGACACCAAAATTGCTCAACTCAAAGCACCAGGCCTTGAAACCCTCAAAATTGCCGACTACGGCACGCGCCGGCGTTTTTCACGCGCCTGGCATGAAGAGGTGTTGCGTGTCTTGTCTGCCCGTTTGGGTACCGGGCCCAGTGGCCAGTTGGCGGGCACCAGCAATGTCTATTACGCGTATTTGCTGGGCCTGACCCCGCTGGGCACCATGGCGCATGAGTATTTGCAAGCGGCGCAAGCCTTGGGGCCTAGACTGCGCGACAGCCAAATTTTTGCTTTCGAGTCTTGGGCCAAAGAGTACCGGGGCGACTTGGGCATTGCGCTGAGCGATGTGTACGGTTTCAACGCCTTTCTGCGCGACTTTGATCTGTATTTTTGCAAGCTGTTTGACGGCGCTCGTCACGACAGCGGCGACCCGTTCAGCTGGGGTGAGCGCATGATCGCGCACTACCAGCACAACCGGGTGGACCCCAAAACCAAGACGCTGATTTTCAGTGACGGCCTGACGATTCCGCGCACCATTGAGCTTTACCAACAGTTCCACGACCGCTGTCAATTGGCCTTCGGTGTTGGCACCAACCTGACCAATGACCTGGGTTACGAGCCGCTGCAAATCGTCATCAAGATGACCCGTTGCAACGGCCAGCCTGTGGCCAAATTGTCCGATTCGCCGGGCAAGGGTATGTGTGATGACGAGAAATACTTGGCTTATCTGCGCCAGGTGTTTGAAATCTCACCCGGCACCTGATGCGGCATCTTTCGCCGTTAATATCCGTTTCACTCAATTGGAGATTTGCATCATGAAGCTTTTGGGGACACGATGGACCGCTTGGCTGGTTTTGCCGATGCTGTTGACCCTGTCCGGCGGGGCTTGGGCCGCCGAGTTTGACGGCGCTCAGCTGTCGGCGATCTGGGGCGTGCCTTTCGCAGGCCTCTTGCTGTCCATTGCCTTGATGCCTTTGTTGCTGCCTCACTTCTGGCACCACCATTACGGCAAAGTGGCTGCGGCATGGGGCTTGGCTTTCTTGGTGCCCTTCGCGTTGGTGTTCGGCCCTGCGGCAGCTGGGGCCAACACGGTGCATGCCTTGTTTGCCGAATACATACCTTTCATCATCTTGCTGACGGCTTTGTTCACGGTGTCGGGTGGCATTTACATTCGTGGCAACTTGCACGGCAGTCCGGGTCTGAACACCGCCATTTTGGCGATTGGTGCCGTGCTGGCCAGCTTCATGGGCACCACGGGTGCGTCCATGTTGTTGATCCGCCCCTTGATCCGGGCCAATGACAACCGCAAGCATGTGGCCCATGTGGTGGTGTTTTTCATCTTCATCGTCTCCAACGCTGGTGGCTCTTTGACGCCACTCGGCGACCCACCCTTGTTTTTGGGTTTTTTGAAGGGTGTGGATTTCTTCTGGACCCTCAAAGCCATCTTCCCTGAAACCTTGTTCTTGGTGGGCAGCTTGTTGGCCATTTTCTTCGTGCTGGACTCTTGGTACCACCGCCGAGAAGACCTGATGCCGCGAGACCCGACACCGGACTCCAAAGGCATTGGTTTTGACGGCGCCATCAACTTCTGGCTGCTGGCCGCGGTGGTGGGCTTGGTGTTGATGAGCGGGCTCTGGAAATCGTCGGTCTCTTTCAACATCTACGGCACCGAAGTGGGCCTAGCCGGCGTGGTGCGCGATCTGGGCCTGGTGGCAGTGACTTTCTTGTCGCTCAAAATTACACCGGCCAAAGTCCATGCCGACAACCAGTTTGGCTGGGGGCCTATGGCCGAAGTGGCCAAGTTGTTTGCCGGCATTTTCCTGACCATCATTCCGGTGATTGCCATGCTCAAGGCGGGTGTCAATGGCCCGTTTGGCGCGGTCGTCCAAGCCGTCACCAAGCCTGATGGCAGCCCCGATGTGATGATGTATTTCTGGATCACGGGCGCGTTGAGTTCATTCCTCGACAACGCACCCACTTACTTGGTGTTCTTCAACACCGCAGGCGGTGACCCCAAGGTCTTGATGACCACCTTGGCCCCGACTTTGGCGGCGATTTCGGCGGGTGCCGTGTTCATGGGGGCCAACAGCTACATTGGCAATGCGCCCAACTTGATGGTCAAAGCCATTGCCGAAGACCGCGGCGTAAAGATGCCCAGCTTCTTTGGGTACATGTTGTGGTCAGGCGCTGTCCTGATTCCTTTGTTCGTCATCATGAGTTTTATCTGGTTCCAATGATGTCCAAACCTTCCATTTTGGTAGCCCGCGCCATCTTCCCCGAGGTCCTGCAGTCTTTGGCTCAGGTGTTTGAAGTCGAGAGCAACCAAACCGATGAGGTCTGGTCTGCAGCAGAACTGACCCGCCGCATGCAAGGCAAAGTGGGCGCTTTGACCACCGGCAGCGAGCGCATCGACGCGGCGCTCTTGCAGGCCAACCCGCAGTTGCGCATCGTGGCCAACATGGCTGTGGGGTTCAACAACTTTGACGTGCCTGCCATGACCGCTGCCGGCGTGCAAGCCAGCAACACGCCCGATGTGCTGACCGAGACCACTGCCGACTTTGGCTTTGCCTTGCTCATGGCCACGGCCCGCCGCATCACCGAGAGCGAGCATTACCTGCGTGCTGACCTTTGGAAAAAGTGGAGCTACGACATGTTTGCCGGGGCTGAGGTCCACGGCTCGACGATTGGCATCATCGGCATGGGCCGCATCGGCCAAGGCATTGCCCGCCGCGCGGCGCATGGCTTTGGCATGAATGTGATCTATCAGAACCGCTCGCGCCTCAGCGCCGATTTGGAAGCGCAGTGCAAAGCCCGTTATGTGGGCAAAGAAGAGCTGCTCAAAACTGCGGACCATGTGATGCTGGTCGTGCCCTACAGCGCCGAGTCGCACCACACCATCGGCGCGACCGAGCTGGCGCAAATGAAGCCCACCGCCACGCTGGTCAATATTGCGCGCGGCGGCATCGTGGACGACGCGGCCTTGGCCAAAGCGCTGGCGGCGCGTCAAATCGCTGCTGCGGGCATCGATGTGTTCGAGGGCGAGCCCTCGGTGCACCCCGACTTGCTCAAGGTGTCCAATGTGGTGCTGACGCCCCACATCGCCAGCAGCACGGTCAAAACCCGCATGGCGATGATTCAGTTGGCCGCAGACAATGTGGTGGCTTACCTTACCCGTGGCCAAGCATTGACGCCTTTGAACACGGTGACTGGCTCTGCTGCATGAACGAATGGGTGTTGTGGGCACTGGGTGGGCTGAGCCTGCTGGTGCTGGTTTTTTTGCTGCTGCGTTTGCGGGTGTCGCCCGAGGCGCAGGCCGATCGAATCGCAGAACTTCTGGCAGAGAAAACTACCGAACAAACGGCCACACAAGCATCGGTCCAGACCGCGTGGCAGCAGCAACAGTTTGCTGCCGCGCAGGCACAAACTGAGCGCCTGGAGCGTGAGCTGCGCACCGAGATCAGCCAGTCCAGCGTGCAAGGCCGGCAAGAAGCCATGCACAACCTCACGCTGTTCCAGCAATCGTTGTTGCAACAAAGCGCCGAGGCCACCCGCACGCAAAACCAGCAAATCGACGCGCTGGCCCAGCAATTGGCCTTGCTGCAAAAAAGCCTGACCGACAGTCTGGCCCAGCAGGTCAATGCACTGTCTGAGGCCAACGCCCGCCGCCTGACCGAAATGCGCGGCACCATGGAAACCCAGTTGGCTCAACTGCAGCAAAGCAACGCTGCCAAGCTCGACGAGATGCGCCAGACCGTTGACGAAAAACTCCAGGCCACGCTGCAAGCTCGCCTGGGCGAGAGCTTCAAACAAGTGGCCGACCGCTTGGAGCAGGTGCACAAAGGGCTGGGCGAAATGCATACCTTGGCGCAAGGCGTGGGCGACCTCAAGCACCTGCTGACCAACGTCAAGACCCGAGGGATGTTCGGCGAGGCGCAACTGGCCTCGCTGCTCGAACAAGTGCTCACGCCCGAGCAGTACGCGGTGCAAGTGGCCACCCGGCCCGGCGACAAAAACCGGGTGGACTTTGCGATTCGCCTGCCCGGCCGATCCGACAGCGGCCAGCCGGTTTGGCTGCCGATTGACGCGAAGTTTCCCAACGAAGATTACGAGCGCCTGCTCGAAGCCCAAAGCCGAGCCGACCCGGTACAAGCCGAGCTGTGCGCCAAGGCCCTGGAAAACCGCATCAAGCTTGAAGCCAAGTCGATTGCAGAAAAGTATTTGGAGCCACCGCACACCACCGACTTTGCGGTCATGTTCTTGCCCACCGAAGGCCTGTACGCCGAAGTCTTGCGCCGCCCCGGTCTGATGGAGACCCTGCAGCGCGACCACCGCGTCACGCTGGCGGGCCCGACCAACCTGATGGCCATGCTCAACGCCTTGCAAATGGGCTTCAGAACCTTGGCGCTGGAAAAGCGCTCCAGCGAAGTCTGGCAGGTGCTGGGTGCGGTGAAGACCGAGTTTGGCAAGTTTGGCGACGTGCTGGACAAGGTGCGCAACCAGACGCAAACCGTGCTCAACACCCTGGACCAAGCCCAGACCCGCAGCAACGTGATGAACCGGGCCTTGAGGCAGGTGGATGCCTTGCCCGAAGCCGAGGCCCAGGCCCTTTTGCCCGGAACCGATGCGGGCGGTCATGCCTGACATGAACGGGCCATGGCGAACACGCCGCGAACACCAGCGGGTTGGCCATGCAACGTGAACTCATACGCCTGATTGCCGGGCAGGTGTTTTTGCATGCCTGCATGGCGGGCATGCGCATGGCCATGCCTTTGCTGGCTTTGCAGCAAGGTTTCAGCGCCCTGGCCGTGGGCGCTTTGCTGGCCTTGTTTGCCATCACACAGGTGTTTTTTGCACTGCCTGCCGGGCGCTACGCCGATCGCAAGGGCCTGAAAAAACCCATCCTCATCAGCGTGGCGCTGGCCTCCAGCGGTGCGGCATTTTCGGTGGTCTGGCCGATTTTTCCGGTCATGTGCGTGAGCGCACTGGCCACGGGCGGTGCCACAGGTATGGCCGTGATTGCCCTGCAGCGGCATGTGGGCCGCATGGCCCAAACCCCGGCGGAATTGAAGTCCGCTTTCAGCTGGCTGTCGATCGGACCGGCGGTGTCGAATTTTCTGGGGCCAGTGCTGGCGGGTTTGCTGATCGATTTTTCCGGGCCTGTGCCGGCGCATGAAACCGGTTTTCGATGGGCCTTCTTGCTGATGGCTGTGTTGCCTTTGAGCACCTGGTTTTGGGTGCGGCGAGTGACCGAGTTGCCCACGCCACCGGCGCCAGAACACGCGGGGCCGCGTCGCGCGTTGGACCTTTTGGCCGAGCCGCTGATGCGGCGTTTGCTGGGCGTCAATTGGTTGCTGTCTTCGTGCTGGGATGTGCACACCTTTGTGGTGCCGGTGCTCGGCCATGAGCGCGGTTACAGTGCTTCGGTGGTGGGCACCATCTTGGGCGCGTTCGCCATCTCGGCGGCCTTCATTCGGGTGTGTTTGCCCTGGCTGTCGCGCCATGTGCACGAGTACCAGATCATCACCGGGGCCATGGTCTGCACCGGGTTGCTGTTTGGCTTGTACCCCTTCATGCCCACGCCCTGGAGCATGGGGGTGTGTTCGGTTTTGCTGGGTCTGGCGCTGGGTGCGGTGCAGCCCATGATCATGAGCACTTTGCACCAGATCACCCCCCATCAACGCCAGGGAGAGGCGCTGGGCCTGCGCCTGATGACGATCAATGGCTCCAGCGTGCTCATGCCCATGTTGTTTGGTGCCGCTGGGGCGGTTGCGGGTGTGGCCCCGGTGTTTTGGGTGGTGGGAGCTGCGGTGGGCTTGGGTTCGCGCGCTGCCTGGCGGCTGCGGCCCGCTTAATCCACCTTCAGCTGGTAAAAATTGCAAATCGCCTGCCAGGCGGCTTCGGGTGTGTCCACGTAGTGGAAAAGCTGGAGGTCACTCGGCGAAATCGTGCCTTCTTGAACCAGCACGTCCATGTCGATCAGGCCTTTCCAGAACGTGGTACCGAACAACAAGATCGGCACGGGCCGTGATTTGCGCGTTTGCACCAGCGTCATCACTTCAAACAACTCGTCCAGTGTGCCAAAGCCACCCGGAAACGCGACCAAGGCCTTGGCCCGCATCATGAAGTGCATTTTGCGCAGCGCAAAGTAATGAAACTTGAAGCTCAGGCCGGGCGTGACATAAGGATTGGGGTGTTGCTCGTGGGGCAGGGCGATGTTCAGCGCCACCGAGGGCGCACCGGCCTCTTGTGCGCCCCGGTTGGCCGCCTCCATGATGCCAGGGCCGCCGCCTGTGCAGATGAACAGTTTTTCATCGTTGGGCAGGCAAGAACAGGCCCGGGAAACCATTTGCGCAAAGACCCGAGCATTTTCGTAATGCTCGGCATTGCGAACCAGGGCTTGCGCTTTGGCGATGTCTTGCGCCTGGCCGTTTTGCTGCGCGATTTGCAGCTGGGCCTGGGCTGCTGCGCGATCCAAAAAGCGGGCACTGCCAAACACCACCACCGTGTGCTCAATGCCCGCTTCGGCCTGGGCCAAGTCGGGTTTGAGCATTTCCAGTTGAAAGCGGATGCCCCGGGTTTCGCGGCGCAGCAAAAACTCGGGGTCGGCAAAGGCCAGACGGTTGGCCTCGGGTTGCAGCCAATCGCTCGATTGGGCCCCGGCTTGCAGATCGGCCCAAGCGTGGGGCAAAGAGTGGTCCTTGATGTCGTGAGTGGTTTTCATGGATCTGATTGTGCATCGGCCGCAAGACACTCATACGCCCATGAAAAAAGCCCCTTGCGGGGCTTTTTTGGGGGCTTGATCGGAAGATCAGACGCGCTTGCGGTATTCACCCGTGCGGGTGTCGATTTCGATCTTGTCGCCTTGGGCCACGAACAAAGGCACTGGCACTTCCAAGCCGGTGGCGATTTTGGCGGGCTTGAGTACTTTGCCTGAGGTATCGCCTTTGACGGCAGGCTCGGTCCAAGTGATCTCGCGCACCACGCTGGTGGGCAATTCGACCGAGATGGCTTTCTCGTTGTAGAAAACAACTTCAAGTTCCATGCCGTCTTCGAGGTAGTTCAGGGCATCGCCCATGTTGGTGGCTTCGACTTCGTACTGGTTGAAATCGGTGTCCATGCAAACGTACATGGGGTCAGCGAAATAAGAGTAGGTGCAATCTTTCTTGTCCAGAATGACCTGGTCCATCTTGTCGTCAGCGCGGAAAACCACTTCGGTGCCGAAGTTGGCAATCAGGCTTTTGAGCTTCATGCGCACGGTGGATGAGCCACGGCCGCCGCGTTGGTATTCGGTGCGCAGGACGACCATGGGGTCTTTGCCGTGCATGATGACGTTGCCGACGCGGATTTCTTGAGCGGTTTTCATAGGAATTGAGTCTGAAATGAAAGGAGGGAGACCTGAGGTCAAGCCAACTATTCTAACCTGCGAGGGCCCTGTTTGGGGCTGAAAGCGAGCGCAACAGTCAATCCCGCGCCGTCAGGCCATGCGCCAAAGCGCCCAGCACAATGCCACCCAAAGCCCACAGGATGTCGGTGTTGCCCGTGCCCAAAGCCGCAATGGCCGGGCCGGGGCAAACGCCCGACAAACCCCAGCCGATGCCAAAAATGGCCGAACCGATGACCGTCTGTCGGTTCCAATTGGAAGGCTGCGTCAGGAATTGACCACCCAACAAAGGGCGACTGAACCAGCGCGGAAAGCCTTTATAGGCCAACATGGCCAGACCCGCAGCACCGCCCATGACCAGCATCAGGCCCCAGTCTTTAAACAGTAGAAAGTTGATGACGACTTCGGGCTGGACCATGGTGGCCAGCGACAGCCCAAAGCCAAACAAGGCCCCGGCGGCCAGGGTGACCACCGCTTTGGGCAGGGACAGTGTGTGAGGATTCAGATTGTTCATGCGAGGCTCCAAGCCATCAGGTTGGCGGTCATGAAGGCGGTGGCCATGAAGGTGAGCACCGCGAAAAGCGAGGGCAGCTGCAGCGAGCCGAGCCCGCAAATACCGTGGCCGGAAGTGCAGCCATTGCCAAGGCGCGCACCGTAGCCGACCAAAAAGCCGCCCACCAACAGCTGCCAGGCGGACACACTGGTGTGCTGCGCCTCGCCGCCCGCCAGCGTGAACCGCCAAACCAGCGCCCCCAGCACCACGCCCAGCGCGTAAACCAGCCGCCAGTTCCGGGTGCTGACAAAGCGCGCTTGCTGAAAAAACGCCCGTTTGGACACAAAAGACCAACTGCTGGAAAAGACGGAACTCATGCCGCCGACCCAGCCGTTGAACAAATACAGCAGCGCCACGCCAGCGCCAATCGTCAGGCCGCCCAGCAGGTAGTGCTGCCAGCCTAGGGGAAAGAGTGTTTCAATCAAATTCATGGTGAGCGATTATCCTCTGCAGAGGACCTCAGGGGCTTGAGGTCTGGACTTGCACAAAGGCCATGAGCTGGGCGTGCAACTGTTTTTGCAGGAGCAGTCTTTTGTGTGCCGCTGTGGCGCAGGCAAACCAAGTCCCCAAAGTCTCGGACTTGAATGGGGGCCAAGCAGTGTTTTCAATTCCATTCCAAACACGATGCGCCCACCGCAGGCTTTGCGGCGCTTGCATCCCCTCCAGAAACGCCTCCAGCTTGGCATGATGCGCGTTGTCGTCTTGCGGGTAGATGTGCCAGATGAAGGGTTGGCCCGCCCACAGGGCGCGCACCAGCGAGTCTTCGCCGCGCACAAAGTTGAGGTCACAGGCCCAGAGCATCTCGTCGAAGCCGTTTTGGTCGGTGTAGGGCAGGGCGCTCCAGCTGGGTTGCTCGGCCATGCCTGTCAAGGCTTGCTGCACCGCCGCCAGCGGCCTGCCGGGGGTGACGAGCAGGTGGTGGGTTGTGCCCACCAGTTGGGCCAGCAGTTGGGGCAGGGCGGCGGGTTCGTAGCAGAACAGGCTGATCAGCAGGCCGCCTGGGGCCAAGTTGGGGGCGTGTTGCTGACGCCAGGCAGCGCGGTCAAAGCGCTGTTGCCGTTCCTGCAAATCGGTTTCGCGCAGCAGTCCGCCCGTGTCTGCCGTGAAGCCGGGGTAGAAAAAGCGTTTGGTCCAGCCCTTGGCGGGGCCGCTCATTACGGGTGAGGGCAGTCCGTGTATGCGGGGCACCCAGTCTTCGGCGCTGAGGTATTCGAGGTTGATCCAGGCCGGTTGTTGCGGGTGAGTGGCGACACCGTGTGCCACAAAGGCTTCGGGCAGGATGCAACCAAAGGCTTCGATCCACACGTCGGCGGGCTTCAATTGGCTCAGTACCTCGCTTTGGCTGGCTGCGGCCCAGGGCAGCACTTGCAAGTGGGGCAAGGCATGGGCTTCAGGGGCCATCCAGTCGAGGGCCGAGGCGTCGTCTACCCACAGGCGCACCGATTGGCCTTGGGCCAGCAATTGGCGCGTCAGGCGCCAGCACACGCCCAGGTCGCCGTGGTTGTCAATGACGGTGCAGAAAATGTCCCAAAGCCTATGCGTTTTCATGATTTGGAATTGTCGGGGCAAATTGTTTCCCCGTCACAATACGCGCCATGACAGCGGCACATGACGATATCTTGCTGGCCCAGGTGGCTGCGCTCCCGGCTTTGCCGGGGGTTTACCGTTACTTTGATGCGCAGGGCAACGTGCTGTATGTGGGCAAGGCCAAGCAGCTCAAAAAGCGGGTGTCGAGCTATTTCCAGAAGGACCATGGCGGCACGCGCATCGGCCACATGGTCAGCAAGATCGCCCGCCTAGAGACCACGGTGGTGCGCTCCGAGGCCGAGGCGTTGCTGCTCGAAAACAATCTGATCAAGTCACTCAGCCCGCGCTTCAACATCCTGTTTCGGGACGATAAAACCTACCCCTACCTCAAGCTCACTGGCAACGGCACGTTGTTTTTGAAGGCCGTGCCAAGCGCTTCGGGAGCGCCCGAGCCGCAAACCTTTCCCCGTGTGGCGTATTACCGCGGATCGGTTGAGAAGAAACATCGCTACTTTGGTCCGTTTCCCAGCGCATGGGCGGTCAAAGAGTCTATCCAGCTTTTGCAAAAAGTGTTTCGCCTGCGCACTTGCGAAGACACGGTGTTTGCCAACCGCACCCGGCCTTGTTTGCTGTTTCAAATCAAGCGCTGCTCTGGCCCGTGCGTGAACCTCATTTCCCCCGAAGCCTATGCCGACGATGTACAGCATGCCGAGCGCTTTTTAAAGGGCGAGACCCAAGGGTTGTTGCAAGAGATGGAGGCGCGGATGATGGCGCATGCCGATCGTTTGGCCTTTGAGCAAGCGGCCGAGGTGCGCAACCAGATGACCGCCTTGTCGCGGGTGCTGCACCAGCAGTCGGTGGACACGGGCACCGATACCGATGTGGACATTTTGGCGGTGCGTGTGCAAGGTGGGCGAGCTTGCGTGAATCTGGCCATGGTGCGTGGTGGGCGGCATTTGGGGGATCGGGCTTATTTTCCGGCGCATGTGGAAGATGCCCATGCTTTGCAGGGCATCGAAGACGACGAACAACCGCCGGTTGCGGTCGAGATCCAAGTGCTCGAAGCCTTCATGGCGCAGCACTACATCGGCATTCCGGTTCCGGCTGCTTTGATCACCAGCGTGGCCGTGGACAAAGTCTTGGTGGCGGCTTTGTCGCAGCAAGCGGGTTACAAAATTGCAGCCGTGCACAACCCCCGCGAGCAGCGCCGTGTCTGGCTGGAGATGAGTGAGAAAAACGCCGACATCAAGTTGGCCCGACTTTTGGCAGAGGAAGGCTCGCAACAAGCCCGCACCCGGGCATTGGCCGATGCGCTGGATTTGGCCCCGGACGATTTGGATGCGCTGCACATCGAGTGTTTTGACATCTCGCACACGGGGGGTGAAAACACCCAAGCTTCGTGCGTGGTGTTTCGTCAGCACAAGATGCAAAGCAGCGAATACCGCCGCTACAACATCGAAGGCATCACGCCGGGTGACGATTACGCCGCCATGCGCCAGGTGCTGATGCGCCGCTATGGCAAATTGGCCGAAGCCTTGCGCTCGGGCGAGGGCACAGCCCGGCTGCCCGACCTGGTGCTGATCGATGGCGGCAAAGGCCAGGTCAGCATGGCCCGGGAGGTGTTCAGCGACCTGGGGCTGGACCTGTCGCGCATCGTGGGCGTGGAAAAAGGCGAGGGCCGCAAGGTGGGCCTGGAAGAGCTGGTGTTTGCCGATGGCCGCGAGAAGGTTTATCTGGGCAAGGATTCGGCAGCGCTCATGCTGGTGGCCCAAATTCGCGACGAAGCACACCGCTTTGCCATCACGGGCATGCGGGCGCAGAGGGCCAAGGTCCGCATGGGCGGCAGCAAGATCGAGGAAATCCCGGGCATCGGTCCGCGCAAACGGGCCAAATTGCTGCAGCGCTTTGGCGGCGTGCGTGGCGTGGAAAGTGCCAGTGTGGAAGATTTGCTGGGGGTGGAAGGCATCTCTCGAGAGCTGGCTGAGACCATTTACAACGCCTTGCACTGAGCCCGGACAAGACTGTCATCAAGCCGTTGGCTGGGCGTGCCACAATCAACAGCATGTTTTTCACGATTCCAACCATCATGACCTGGACGCGCATAGTCGCGATTCCCTTGATCATTGGCGTGTATTACCTGGACAGCCTGAAGGTCGAAACACAAAACCTGATCGCTACGGTCATGTTTGTCTTGTTTGCCTGGACCGACTGGCTGGACGGCTTTTTGGCCCGCAAGCTCAACCAGACTTCGGCCTTCGGGGCTTTTTTGGACCCGGTGGCTGACAAGTTTCTGGTTTGTGCGGCTTTGCTGATTTTGGTGCACATGAACCGGGTGCATGTGCTGATCGCTTTGGTCATCATTGGTCGCGAGATCGCGATTTCTTCGCTGCGCGAATGGATGGCACAAATTGGCGCGGGTAACAGCGTGGCTGTGCACATGGTGGGCAAGCTCAAGACCACAGTGCAGATGGTGGCCATTCCTTTCTTGTTGTATGACGGGATTTTGTTTGGCTCGATCGACACCCGCGACTGGGGGGCGGTGTTGATCCTGATCGCAGCCATTTTGACCATCTGGTCCATGGTTTATTACATGAAAAAGGCTCTGCCTGAAATTCGAGCCAGGGTGAAATGAGCGGTGGGGCTGAGCCCGACGTCTGGGTCAGGGCGACACCGGTCCGCCTCTTTGTTGCTAAGCTCTTTATCTTGAAGCCCACCCATTTATTCAGATTTAGAAAGTTCTACACATGAGCAAACACCGCATCGCTGTCATTCCCGGAGATGGCATTGGCAAAGAAGTCATGCCTGAAGGCCTGCGCGTGATGGATGCTGCATCACGCAAGTTTGGCATTGATTTGCAGTTTGACCACTTTGATTTTTCAAGCTGGGATTACTTTGAAAAGCATGGTCAGATGCTGCCCGACAACTGGAAAGACCAGATCGGCGGCCACGATGCTTTGTACTTTGGCGCCGTGGGTTGGCCAGCAAAAATTGCTGACCACGTGTCACTGTGGGGCTCGCTTTTGTTGTTTCGTCGTGAGTTCGACCAATACATCAACTTACGCCCAGCGCGACTCATGCCCGGCATCATCGCCCCGGTGGTGCGCCGCGACGGCAGCGCACGCCAGCCGGGCGAGATCGACATGTACATCGTAAGGGAAAACACCGAAGGCGAGTACTCCAGCGTGGGGGGGCGCATGTTCCCGGGCACCGAGCGCGAGATCGTGATGCAGGAATCCATCATGACCCGCATTGGCGTGGACCGCGTGCTCAAGTTTGCTTTTGAGTTGGCCCAAACCCGTCCCAAAAAGCACCTGACCAGTGCCACCAAATCCAATGGCATTGCCATCACCATGCCTTATTGGGATGAGCGTGTGGCCGAGATGGCCAAGGCTTACCCGGGCGTGAATGTGGACAAGTTCCACATCGACATCCTCACGGCTCACTTTGTGCAGCGCCCTGACTTTTTTGATGTTGTGGTGGCCAGCAATCTCTTTGGTGACATCTTGAGCGACTTGGGACCTGCCTGCACGGGCACCATCGGCATTGCGCCCAGCGCCAACCTGAATCCAGACCGCAAGTTCCCGTCGCTGTTCGAGCCAGTGCACGGGTCTGCTCCTGACATTGCGGGCTTGGGGCTTGCCAACCCGATTGGACAAATCTGGTGCGGCGCCATGATGCTTGAGTTTTTGGGTCACAAGGATGCGCACGATGCAGTGCTGGCCGCGATCGAAAAAGTTCTGGCAGCGGGCCACGATGCCCCTCGCACGCCTGATTTGGGCGGCAGTGCGTCCACGGCAGATGTGGGTCGGGCTATTGAGCAGGCGCTTTGAGCAGGCGTTTGTCCAAGCGCATGGTCTCCAAATGTGTGCATTCAAGCAAACTTGTCGGGGCTGAACATAAAATAACCGTCGTGCTTTTATGAAGCACTATTTTCAAGGCTAGAATCCAACGCCAATGTGGCCAAGCCTAAATGCGATTGACAGACCCACAAGGTCTGGATTTAATTGCTTGTGGCAGTCGTTGCCTCAAAAAATTTCATCAACATACCCACGCTGTCGGGTCCGATTTCAGTCCAAACTTCGGTCCTTTCAGCGCTAACAACCAGAGGTTTATTGTGAACAAAACAGAATTGATCGAACACATTGCCAAGCACGCGGACTTGTCCAAGGCTGCTGCCGGTCGTGCCCTCGAAGCCACCATGGGCGCAGTGCGTACAACCCTGAAAAAGGGGGGGACAGTTTCCTTGGTGGGTTTTGGTACTTTTGCCGTGGGCAAACGTGCCGCGCGCACAGGCCGCAACCCCCGTACGGGCGCTGCGATTAAAATCAAGAAAGCCAATGTGCCAAAGTTCCGTCCAGGCAAGGGCCTGAAAGACGCCTTGAACTGACCACACATTTGAGAGGGCGCTTAGCTCAGTTGGTAGAGCGGCTCCTTTACACGGAGTAGGTCGGCGGTTCGAGACCGTCAGCGCCCACCACCTCTCAAACGAAGGCGAACCCCAGGTTCGCCTTTTTTATTGACAACCCGAGACTTCAGACATGTTTGACACCATCCGCAATAATTCCAAGATCCTCATGGGTTTGTTGGTTGTGCTGATCATTCCTTCATTTGTTTTGTTTGGTGTTGATGGTTACAGCAATATGAGTGACCGTGGTGCTGTTGTCGCCAAATTGGGCGACATTGAAATTACCCAGCAAGAATGGGATGCAATGCACCAAAAGGAAGTGGATCGCATCCGCGCCTCAGCGCCCAACCTGGACGCCAAAATGCTCGGTTCTGATGCTGCCCGTTACGCCAGCTTGGAGCGCATGGTCAATGACCGATTGATCGCTGTGGTTGCAGAAAAGCAACTGCTCGTCACCAGCGACCAACGCTTGGCCAATTATTTGCAGCAAGACCCCTCAATCGCCGGCCTGCGTGGACCGGACGGCAAGCTGGACATGGATCGATACCGTCAACTGGCCGCCAGCCAGGGCATGACACCTGAAATGTTGGAAGCGCGTGTGCGCCGCGACTTGTCCAATCAACAGGTTCTGGCAAGTTTGCAGGCCTCGGCTGTGGCTTCTCAGCGCCAAACGGACACCGCGTTGCAGGCCTATTTGCAGCGTCGAGAAATCCAGATTCAACGCTTTGAGCCAGCCACTTTTGCGGCCAAGGTCCAAGTCACAGATGCCGATCTGGAAAAGTTTTACCAGACCCAGACAGATCGTTTCCGTTCGCCTGAATCGGCCGACGTGGAATACCTGGTGCTCGATGCGGCCGCCTTGGCCAAAAATATCCAGTTGCCCGAGCAGGACATCAAAACCTATTACGAACAAAATCTCCAGCGCTTGTCCGTCCAAGAGCAGCGCCGCGCTAGCCACATCCTGATCAATGCGGCCAAAGACGCGCCCGCCGCTGAGCGAGAAAAAGCCCGTACAAAAGCAGACGGCTTGCTGGCGGATGTGCGCAAAGATCCTAAAAGTTTTGCCCAGTTGGCACGTAAAAACTCGGACGATCCAGGTTCTGCGTCCAATGGCGGCGATCTGGACTTCTTTGCCAAAGGGGCCATGGTCAAGTCATTTGAAGACGCCGTTTTTGCGTTAAAGAAAGGTGAAATTAGCGCCGTTGTGGAGTCTGAGTTTGGTTTTCACATCATCTTGCTCACCGACATCAAGGCCCCCGCCACGCCCAGCCTGGAAGCCATGCGACCCAAGTTGGAAGCTGACTTGCGCGAACAACAAGCCAAGCGTCAGTTTGCAGAATTGGCGGAGACTTTCAGCAACAGCGTTTATGAGCAAGCCGACACCTTCAAGCCTGTGGCTGAGAAGCTCAAGCTCAGCATCCAACAAGCGCAAGGCCTGGGCCGCACCCCCACTGGCGCAAATACTGGCGTGATGGCCAACCCCAAAATTCTGGAAGCCTTGTTCTCTGAAGATTCCGTCAGCAAGCGCCGTAACACGGCCGCCATTGAGTTGGGCAACAACACCTTGGTCTCTGCACGCATCGTCAATTACCGCGCGGCAGCGGTGCGGCCTTATGCCGATGTCAAAGATGCTGTGCGTATCCAATACTTGTTGGTGCAAGCGCAGGCCCTGGCCAAGGCCGAAGGACAGGCACGACTGAATGAATGGAAGGCCCAGCCCGCACAAGCCCAGCTGGGCAATGCCTTGGTGGTTTCGCGCGATCAAGCGCAGGGCCAACCCCAAGCCTTGGTGGACGCAGCCTTACGCGCTGATCCTGCAGCGATGCCTGTCTTGGTGGGCGTGGACTTGGGTACACAAGGCTTCGCCTTGATGCGGGTGAACAAATTGGTGCCACGCGAAGAGCCCAATGCACAGCAGCAAGCTCAAAGCCGTGAGCAATTTGCGCGTTTGCTGGGAAATGCGGAAGCCAGCGCCTACCTTTCACACCTGAAGAGCCAGTTCAAGGTGGAGATCAAGGTGAAAAAGCCCAATGAGAAGTCGGCTTCATAATTCATAAAACACAGGGATTTGAACCCAACTTCGGGTTATAATTTTCGCTTCACGGTGGCTGTAGCTCAGTTGGTAGAGTCCAGGATTGTGATTCCTGTTGTCGTGGGTTCGAGCCCCATCAGCCACCCCAAGTAAATCAAGCACTTAGCCCGGTTCTCCGGGCTTTTTGCTTTCTGGCCTTTGGTTCATGTAGCCACCATGTAGCCACTTTTCCAGAGTTTTTTGACTTTATGTGCTTCTTGTCCTCACGTAAAATGACCTTGATCGTGCGTGTAGGCGTGTCTTTGAATGTTTTTGTTTAGGCTGCAATAACCAGTCCCCAAAAAAAACGAGACGAATCAGCGCCAACTGATTTCACCAGATCGCCTACAGAAACAAATGAACGTTTGTCGCGTCAGGATTTTGAAAAGGTACCTGCCTTGCTTCAGCTTTTACGCAAGCGCATGAACGCGAAAATCCCCATCAAGCCGGTCATCAAGATCATGGCCCACTCAGACAATGTTGGTATGGGCGTGGCTGAAGATATCGTAGTAACGTAGGTGAACAGCGTGTTGGCCGCATTGGTTCCACCTGCTGTGGTGACCAAGACACTGGCTATACCTGCGCTACCTGCTGGGGTGGTACAGGTTGCAGTCGTGCTGTTGGTCACACTGAAAGCAGAACACGCCGAACCACCAACGGAGATGCCAGTTGCCCCAATTAAGTTGGTTCCCGTGATGGTGATGGATGTACCACCAGCTGTAGACCCGCTGTTCTGGGAGACAGCAGTCACTGTGGGTGAATCTGATGAAATACTCAGTCCACCACCTGTAGCGGCGTAGACGGTAGAACCGCTTGCGTAAACACCAAAAACGCTGTTACTGCCAAGCCCGTTGGTTGTTGTTTTGTTGGTAAAGCTTGTCCCGCCATCGGTAGAAATACCCAGTCCATCATTTGTAGCGGCGTAGACGGTAGAACCGCTTGCGTAAACACCATTAACGACGTTACTGCCAAGCCCGTTGGTTGTTGTTTTGTTGGTAAATGTGGCCCCGCCATCAGTAGAAATACTCAGTCCACCTGATGTAGCGGCGTAGACGGTAGAACCGCTTGCGAAAACGCCGTAAACCAAGTTATTTCCAAGCCCGTTGGCAGTTGTTTTGTTGGTAAATGTAGCCCCGCCATCGGTAGAAATACTCAGTCCACCTGATGTAGCGGCGTAGACGGTAGAACCGCTTGCGAAAACGTCATTAACGCTGTTACTGCCAAGCCCGTTGGTTGTTGTTGTTCTGTTGGTAAAGCTTGTCCCGCCATCGGTAGAAATACTCAGTCCAACTGATGTAGCGGCGTAGACGGTAGAACCGCTTGCGAAAACGTCATTAACGCTGTTACTGCCAAGCCCGTTGGTTGTTGTTTTGTTGGTAAAGCTTGTCCCGCCATCGGTAGAAATACCCAGTCCATCATTTGTAGCGGCGTAGACGGTAGAACCGCTTGCGTAAACACCATTAACGACGTTACTGACAAGCCCGTCGAATGTTGTTTTTGTTGTAAAGCTCGCCCCATCATTGGTAGAAATACTCAGTCCACTTTCTACACCATCAGTCAATGGACCTCTTGTAGCGGCGTAGATGAAAGAACCGTTTACGAAAACGTCCCGAACGCTGGTTGAATAAATCCCGTTGATTGTTTTTATGTTAGTAAAGACTTGTGCATGAGCCGCCGTTGAGCAAATGACGAAAGCCAGCATGGCCATCAGTAGCTTCATGACGTCTTTAAATGCCGCCAAAGTTGATAAGCTAAATCTGGAAACTGAAAGCATGCTTTTACCTTGATTCAATAAACTAGACATTTTTATAAAATCTGCAAATAAAAAAGTGAGTGAATACAAGGATCAATGAGAATTTTGTTGCATGAAAATATACCCTGAATGGTAGCTTCTCGTCTAAATCGTTCAAAGCATATCCCCGCATGCGCGGGGGAAACAGGTGGCGGTTAGTGCCAGCTTTATCGGTCAGCCTGCGCTGCTTTCGTCTCTTCTTAATCGCAAAGTCTCTAATGTGATTTTTTCTGAATCATCTGCGCTTGGCTTTTCGCTAAAGCCCCTGGTCAAAATTCAATCGGCACCCCCAGTGGCTCAGTTTTTAAAGCCAATCAGCAAACAAGCACCCATGCGCTGGGTCATGGTGCTGCCTAATATTGACTCCATAAAACAGTGCAGCCCATGTGTTTGACTTGCCACTTGTTTTCCCTTGACCTCATTGCGGGGGGCGCAACCTGGGTGTTATTCTGCCTTGATGTTGGCGTCCTTGATGACTTTGCCCCACTTGGCATGGTCGCTCTTGATCTTTTCGACCGTCTGCGCAGGCGTCAGAAATTCAGCGTCGCAACCCAGCTGCTTGAACTGCTCTTGTAGGTTTTTGTCCTCGCCCGCCTTGAGCAGCGCCTGTGACAGTCGCGCCACGAGCTCTGGTGCCATGCCAGCCGGGCCCATCAACTCGAACCAACCGGTGGAATCAAAACCCTTGTAACCGAGCTCGTCCATCGTGGGCACATCGGGGAAAGCGCCCGAACGTTTGGGCGAAGTCACCGCCAGAGCGCGCAGCTTGCCGGACTTGTAGGGACCCACTGCCGCAGCCAGTGAAGAAAACAGCATCGGCACCTGGTTGCCCATCAGGTCGGTCATCGCTGGCGCGCCGCCCTTGTAGGGAATGTGCAGCAAGTTCACGCCGCTGACACTCTTGAGCAATTCGCCGGAAAAGTGGTGCGGACCGGCAATGCCCGAGGTGCCGTAGCTCCATTTGTCAGGTTCTTTTTTCGCTGCCGCCACCACGTCGGCCACGCTCTTGAATGGTGAGGTTGGGTGCACCACCATGATGCTGCCCGTGCTGCAAACATGGCCAATGTGGGTAAACGAGTTGAGGTGGTGGTAGCTTACTTTTGACAGGTGTGGCGCTGTGGTGAAGGGCCCGCCATCGGCAAGATAAAGCGTGTATCCGTCCGGCGCCACCTTGCTGATGAACTCCGCTGCCACGCCGCCGGCAGTGCCCGGTTTGGGTTCGACGATGATGGCTTGCCCCAGCAGTGGCTCGAGCACACGCATGAGTGGGCGCGCAACAGCGTCCGCCGCGCCGCCTGCGGTGTAGCCCAGCACCACGCGGATGGGTTTGTTCGGGTAGCCCTGGGCTTGGGCGTGTGTGGCCCATGCAGAGGCGAGGGCCAGCGCTATGACGGTTATTTTTTTGAACATGGTTTGTCTCCGAGTGCGTTGAGGGATACGAAATGTAAGCCTACCCATAACGGGTGGCATCAAGTTGGCAAGAGCCGCTGATCAGTCGACGCGCACCACCAGCTTGCCAAGGTGCTGGTTGCTCTGCATGCACTGCTGTGCGGCTGGCAGGTCATCGAGCGCAAAAACCTGGTCGACCAATGGCGTCACGCGGCCATCGGCCAACATGGGCAGCAGGTCGCGCTCCAGCGCCTTGGCTGCGGCAATGCGGTGAGCCATGTTGCGCATCTTGTTGGACACGCCGAACAGCTGCAACCGTTTGCTGTGCAGCGCGCCGAGGTCGATGCTCGCATCGACCTGGCCGTCGACATAGCCCACCATGGCCAGTCGCGCCTGGAAGCCCATGGCTTCGATGCATGCGGCAAAGACACTGCCGCCGACGGTGTTCACCACCAGGTCCACACCTTGGTTTTGGGTGGCCTGCATGACGGCTGGGACGAAGTCGGGCGCGCGGGTGTGCAACGCGACATCGAGGCCCAGCGCCTTAAGACGCTCAAGTTTTTCCAACGACCCAGAGGTGCCGATCACCCGCGCACCCAGGGCCTTGCCGACCTGCAGCGACGCCACGCCCACGCCCGACGAGATGCCGGTCACCAGCATCGTTTCGCCTGCAGCCAAACGGCCATGCGCCATCAAGGCTTCGTAAACTGTGAGGAACACCACCGTCGTCGCGGCCGCCTGTTCCCAGGTCAGGCGTGGGGGCGCTGCAAACACTTCCTCGGCATTCATGCAACCATGTTCGGCGAAAGCGCCGTCGCAGCGGCCCATGACCCGGTCACCCAGTTTCCAGCGCGTGACGCCTGCGCCCAGCGCCGTCACTTCGCCCGCCGCCTCGAAACCCGCAGGTCGTGCCGTAGCCGCCGTGTGCAAGCCGTGGCCCGCGATGAACTCGCCACGATTGAGCGAGGCCGCACGAATGCGAATGCACACCTGACCGGGGCCCGGTTGCGGTATTGGAATGTCGCGCAGCTCCAGAGCCATCGCATTGTCGGCCGTTCTAATCCACCATGATTTCATGTTTTTTCTCCTATTCGCGAGGAATCTTGGCATCGCGGATGACGCGCACCCAGCGATCAATGTCTGCGCGCAGTTCTGCCCCAAAGTCGTCGCCAATGCTTGGCTCCACGTCGAAGCCGGCGTTGCGCAACTTGTTCAGCAGCTCAGGGTCTCGCAGCACCTGCGCGGACGCCTGCTGAAGTCGTGTGGTGATGGGACGCGCAACAGCAGCAGGGGCCACCACGCCGTACCAGACTTCGTAACGCTGGCTGATCAAGCCAGATTCGATCAGTGTCGGCACATCGGGTGCTTGCGGTGAGCGCTTGCCGCCGGTGATGGCCAGGCCGCGCAGCCGGCCGGAATTGAAGTGCGGCACCATAGGCGACAAGGTGGAGATGATGAAGTCCACCTGTCCGCCTACTGCATCCGCCGTGGCCGGAGCCGAACCCTTGTAAGGGATGTTGGTGAACTTTGCACTGGTCTGCATCGCGATCAGCTGCCCGAACAGGTGCGGCCCGGTGCCGACGCCGGGTGACGCGTAGTTGAGGTTCTTCGTCATGCCCAGAGCAATCAGTTCCTGAATCGTCTTGATGCCGAGGCTGGGGTGCACCGCAATGGCGGCGGCATTGCTCGCCACTTTGGCGATCGGCACGAAGTCCTTGAGCGAGTCGTAGCGGATTTCCTTGAACATCAGCGGGTTGGTCGCCAGGAACTCGTTGGCGAAGAGCAGCGTGTAGCCGTCGGCAGGGGCGCGTGCCACCAGTTCGGCGCCGATGTTGCCGCTGGCGCCAGGCTTGTTGTCGATCAGCACAGGCTGCCCCAGCAGCGCCGACAGCTTCTCGCCGTACATGCGGGCAGCCGTATCGGCACCGCCGCCCGGCGGGAATGGCACCACCAGCTTGATCGGGCGCTCGGGCCAAGTTTGGGCCGATGTGCCGAGCGCCAGGGTGGCAAAGGAAAGCAGCAGCACACGGCGACTGCGGCGGAAAATCTGCAACGGCATTGTTTGTCTCCTGTGGGCGCTTCGGACCAGCACCTTTGTTTTTCTCGTCGCGTGGGGTCAGAAATCCGACTGCTCAAAATTATTATGGCACCCATTTGGGATTACCAAAAAGCCGTTGAGCAGAGCCCCAGCAAGCCACTCGGTCAGGCCTCCACCGCCTCAGTCCTCGGCGTGCCCAAACTGCGCAAAACATCCCGCACCATCTGCGCCCGCGCCTTGGGGTCGGGCAGTTCGCGTTCGATGCGGATTTTGTCGTTGCCTGCCAGCTTGATGTGTTTGTTTTTTTGGATCAGGCCGATGATGGCCATGGGCTCCACAGGCGGATTGGGCTTGAAGGTGATTTGGATGACGCCCGGGGCGGCGTCGACCTTGATCACGCCATAGGGCTGGGTCAGCACGCGCAGGCGGTGCACATCCACCAGGGTCTGTGCTTGTGGGGGCAACTTGCCAAAGCGGTCCACCAGCTCTTCGAGCAGGGCGTCGATTTGGTCGCTGGTTTTGGCGGTGGCCAGCTTTTTATAGAACGACAAGCGCAGGTGCACGTCGCCACAATAGTCGCTGGGCAGCAGGGCGGGGGCGTGCAGGTTGATGTCGGTCGTGACCGACAGGGGGCTGAGCAAATCGGTTTCTTTGCCCAACTTCAAGCAGCGCACGGCTTCGGACAGCATCTCGTTGTAGAGCTGAAAGCCCACTTCGAGCATGTTGCCGCTTTGGTTTTCGCCCAGGACCTCGCCTGCGCCGCGAATTTCCAGGTCGTGCATGGCCAGATAAAAGCCGCTGCCCAGTTCTTCCATTTGCTGGATGGCGTCGAGCCGTTGGGCGGCTTGTTTGGTCAGGCCGTCGATCTCGGGCACCATCAAATACGCATAGGCTTGGTGGTGTGAGCGGCCCACCCGTCCGCGCAGCTGGTGCAGCTGGGCCAGGCCGAATTTGTCGGCGCGAGAAATCACGATGGTGTTGGCCGTGGGCACGTCGATGCCGGTCTCGATGATGGTCGAGCACAGCAAGATGTTGTAACGCTGGGCCACAAAGTCGCGCATGACGCGTTCGAGTTCGCGCTCGGGCATCTGGCCGTGGGCCACAGCGATGCGGGCTTCGGGCAGGATTTCTTCGAGCTTTTGGCGACGGTTTTCAATCGTATCGACTTCGTTGTGCAAAAAGTAGCATTGCCCGCCGCGCTTGAGTTCGCGCAGCACCGCCTCACGGATCACCCCCGTGCCTTCGTTGCGCACAAAGGTCTTGATGGCCAGACGGCGCTGGGGCGCGGTGGCGATCACGCTCAAATCGCGCAGACCTTCCAACGCCATGCCCATGGTGCGGGGGATGGGCGTGGCCGTGAGCGTGAGCACATCGACCTCAGCGCGCAGGGCTTTCATGGCCTCTTTGTGGCGCACGCCAAAGCGGTGTTCTTCGTCGATGATGAGCAGGCCCAGGTCATGGAACTTGGTCGATTCGCTCAGCAGCTTGTGGGTGCCGACCACGATGTCCACCGTGCCGTCGGCAATGCCTTTGAGTGCGGCGGTGACTTCTTTGCCCGAGCGAAAGCGCGAGACCTCGGCCACCTTCACGGGCCATTTGGCAAAGCGGTCTTTCAGGGTCTGGAAGTGCTGCTCGGCCAGCAGCGTGGTGGGGGCCAAAATCGCCACTTGTTTGCCACCCGTGACGGCCACAAAGGCGGCCCGCAGCGCCACCTCGGTCTTGCCAAAACCCACATCGCCACACACCAGGCGGTCCATGGGGCGGGGGCTGATCATGTCTTGAATGACGCAGTGGATGGCGGCCTTTTGGTCGGCGGTTTCTTCAAAGCCAAAGTCGTTGGCAAAGGTTTCGTAGTCTTGCGGGCTGTAGCGGAAAGGGTGGCCCTCGCGTGCGGCGCGGCGGGCGTAAATGTTGAGCAACTCGGCGGCCGAGTCGCGCACCTGTTCGGCGGCGCGGCGTTTGGCTTTTTCCCACTGGCCAGAGCCCAGCTTGTGCAGCGGCGCTTCGTCGGCGCTCACGCCGGTGTAACGACCAATCAGTTGCAGTTGGCTCACGGGCACATACAGCGTGGCGTCGCCTGCGTATTCGAGGTGCAAAAACTCCTGCAGGGCAGGCGTGCCGTCCTCGTTTTTCTGGCCCATGTCCATGTTGACCAGGCCCCGGTAGCGGCCGATGCCGTGTTGGCTGTGCACCACCGGGTCGCCCACGTTCAGCTCGCTCAGGTCTTTGATCAGCGCTTCAACGTCGCTGACCTGTTCTTGCTTTTTGCGGCGGCGAGTGGTGGGGCCTGCTGCAAAGAGTTCGGTTTCGGTGACCAGATCAATGCCGTGCTCAAACCAATGAAAACCGCTGACCAAACCTGCCGTGGCCATGCCGACTTTTTCGTCGCTGGTCAAGAAGTCTTCAAGGCTGTCGAACACCGGGGGCGTGAGGCCGCTGGACCGCACGAAGTCAAGCAGGCTTTCGCGGCGGCCATCGCTTTCGGCCAGGATCAGAACGCGGGTTTTGCTGCTGTGGATGTGCGCTTGCAGCCGGGCCAGCGGGTCTTCGGCGCCACGCACCACCGTCAGCTCGGGCAGTGCTTGGGCCAAGGTGTTGTCGACCACATCGGCGGTGCCAGTGCGCAAAGCCAGTTGCGCGTGGCCGTTGGTCAGGGTGTAGAACTGCTCGGCGCTCAAAAACAGCGCATCGGGCGGCAGCACCGGCCGCTCAGGGTCGCCTTGCACCAGGCGGTAGCGGTCTTTGGTGTCTTGCCAAAAGCCCTGGAAGGCGGGCTCCAGATCGCCGTGCAGCACCACGGTGGCCGCATCGGCTTGCCCTGCGCCTAAGTAGTCGAACACCGTGGCGGTTTCTTCAAAAAACAGCGGCAGGTAGTACTCGATGCCCGCCGTGGCCACGCCGTTGCCCATGTCTTTGTAAATGCGGCTTTTGGTCGGGTCGCCTTCGAGCAGTTCGCGCCAGCGGCTACGAAACCGCCCTCGGGCCGCCTCGTCCATCGGGAACTCGCGCCCGGGCAGCAGGCGCACCTCGGGCACGGGGTAGAGGCTGCGCTGGCTGTCGGGGTCGAAGGTCCGGATGCTGTCGATCTCGTCATCAAACAAATCCACCCGATAAGGCACCAGCGAGCCCATGGGGAAGAGGTCGATCAAGCCGCCGCGCACCGCGTATTCGCCGGGGCTGACCACCTGGCTCACATGCGAGTAGCCCGCCAGCGTGAGCTGGGCCTTGAGCTGGGCTTCGTCGAGCTTTTGCTTCACCTTGAACTCGAAGGTGTAGCCCGCCAAAAAGGACGGCGGCGCTAACCGGTAAAGGGCGGTGGTGGCGGGCACCAGCACCACGTCAGCGCTTTCGGGGTGGTTGCGCTGTTTGATGCGCCAAAGTGTGGCTAGGCGCTCGCTGATCAGGTCTTGGTGCGGCGAAAAGGTGTCGTAGGGCAGGGTTTCCCAGTCGGGGAACATCACACAGCGCAGACCGGGTGTAAAAAACACCAGCTCCTCCATCAGTCGCTGGGCGTCGGCCGCGTCGCTGGTGATGATGGCGGTGAGCTTGCCCACCTTTTTTTCGCGCTCGGCCAACTGGGCCAGCAGCACGGCATCGGCCGATCCGACAGGGCGGGGCAGGGTGAAACGTTTGCCGGTGATCAGGCTGGGGAGTTGCATGGTGGCTAAGGGCAAAGGCGAGTAAAAAAGCAAAATACCCCCCGCCGGGAAGGAGGGGGGTGAGGAAATGATCGAATTGGCCTGATTTTAGAGGTTTAGGGCTGTTTGCCCATTGGTCGGGTGACGTCAACCACACTGTTCAGTAGGTCGACGGCTTCAGCCTCGACAAATGTTTGCGCGCCATCAGCCCGTGTCGGGGCTGAAGCCGCCGACCTACAATCCAAAACCATGTCGATCACCCCAGACACCCCCCGTTTCCATGCCCTGGTGCCCTGCGCCGGCACGGGCAGCCGCGCAGGCACGGCACAACCCAAGCAGTACCAAACTGTGGCGGGCCAGCCCATGGTCATGCACACCCTGCAGGCGCTTGCGCGCGTGCCGCAACTGGCCAGCGGCTGGGTGATCCTGTCGCCGGGCGACAGTTTTGCTTGGCCCCAAGAGGCGTGGCCTGCGCACTTCAGACGTGAGGCTTGTGGTGGCGCAACCCGCGCCAAGAGCGTGTTCAATGGCCTGAGCGCCATGTTGCACGCGGGTGTTGCGGCCGATGATTGGGTGCTGGTGCACGACGCAGCGCGTTGCCTGATCACGCCCGAGGCGGTGTCCGACTTGGTGGAGGCCTGCCGGGATGACCCGGTGGGTGGCTTGCTGGCCTTGCCGCTGCCCGACACCTTGAAGTCACACACGCTGGACGGCGGTACGGCCCGCGTGGCCAGCACCGTGCCGCGCGAAGACAAATGGTTGGCCCAAACCCCGCAGATGTTCCGCCTGGGGGCTTTGCATGCCGCTTTGGCAGACGCGGCGGCCACAGGTTTTGCGGGCATCACCGACGAGTCGAGCGCCATGGAGCGCCTGGGCTTGTCACCGCGTCTGGTGCCCGGCTCGGCGCAAAATTTGAAAGTCACTTACCCGGCCGACTTTGCGTTTGCCGAGGCGGTTTTGAAAGGCAGAACATGAACATCCGCATCGGCGAAGGCTGGGACGTGCACGCCCTGGTGCCCGGACGAAAGCTGATTTTGGGCGGGGTGGAGATCGCCCACAGCGCAGGCCTGCTGGGCCATTCAGACGCCGATGTGCTGCTGCATGCCATCACCGATGCGGTGCTGGGCGCAGCGGGCCTGGGCGACATTGGTCGGCACTTTCCTGACACGGATGCGCAGTTCAAGGGCGCAAATTCTTCAGTTTTGTTGCAAGAAGCCATGCGCCGCGTGCGTGCCCATGGCTGGGAGCTGGTGAATGTGGACAGCACCATTGTGGCCCAGGCCCCCAAACTGGCCCCGCACATGGCGGCCATCAACGCGGGCGTGGCCCAGGCTTTGGGTGTGGCGTTGGATCAGGTGAACGTGAAGGCCAAAACGGCGGAAAAGCTGGGGCCTGTGGGCATGGGCCAAAGCATGGAGGCCCGTGCCGTGGCCTTGCTGCACAAGCCTTCTTGATGGCGCTGTGAGCCGGGGCCCGTGTTCAACGGGCTGGGCGGATCGCGGTTTTGGGCCTGAACGCCTTACACACCTCGCCCTTGGTTTCCATGTAAGGACCGCCGATCAAGTCCACGCAATAAGGCACGGCCGCAAAAATGCCGTGCACCACGGCTTTGCCGTTGGCGTCTTTCAGGCCTTCGAGTGTCTCGGCAATCGATTTGGGCTGGCCGGGCAGGTTGATGATCAGGCTTTGGCCCCGGATCACCGCAACCTGACGCGAAAGAATGGCGGTGGGCACAAATTTCAAGCTGATTTGTCGCATTTGCTCGCCAAAACCGGGCATTTCCTTGTCGGCCACGGCCAGCGTGGCCTCGGGGGTCACGTCGCGCAGGGCGGGGCCGGTGCCGCCGGTGGTCAGCACCAGGCTGCAACCGGCATCGACCAACTCGATCAAGGTGGCGCTGATGCGGTCTTTTTCGTCGGGGATCAGGCGCGGCTCGAAGCTGATGGGGTTGTGCAGGGCTTTCGTGAGCCACTCTTGCAGCGCAGGCAGTCCTTTGTCTTCGTAAACGCCTGTGCTGGCACGGTCGCTGATGGACACGATGCCGATTTTGACCGGATCAAAATGGGATTCACTCATCTTCGGAGTCCTCGTCGGGGGTGTTGTCACTTTCGCCGCCTGTGAGCACGCTGCGCACCAGCTTGAACAGCTCGCGGTAAGCACGGCCTTGGCGAGGGGCCAGGCCTTGCGACACGGCCGCATTCGTCACAGGCACGGCGTCCTTGCGGGCCTGGCGCACCAGCGCGCGCAGCTGCTGGATGTCGGTTTGTGGGTGGTGTTCGATCCATTCGCCCACGGCGGCATCGTCGGCGATCAGGCGGTCGCGCCAGGCTTCGGCCAGGTGCAAGGCTTGTGTGTCTTTGGCGCTGCCTAAGCGCTGAATGTCGAGGGCTTCGCGCACAGCTTGCAGAGTTTCGGGGCTGAGCAGGCGCATTTGCTTGCCGATGAATTGCATCTGGCGGCGCTTTCCCTCAAAGTTGGTGATGCGTTTGGCTTCGGCCAGGCCATCGACGAGTTTGTCGGGCAGGGCCAGGCCCTCCATCAGGTCGCGGCGCAGGGTCAGCAGTTGGGTGCCCAGTTCTTGCAGTTCGGTGCTTTCGCGTTTGAGTTCGGTGCGGCTGGGGCCTTCCAGTCCGAATTTGAGTTCGCGCTTGAACTCCAGGTCCAACTCGCTGCCTTCGGCAACAAACTGACCGCGGACGAAATAGCCTTTTGTGGGTTTACGGGACATGAAGGGGGGAACTCGTTTTCAGATGCAGCGCTGGGGCTGGGTGGCAAGTATCATAGCGGCCACTGCGGGCCTGGTGCCCGCCATTTTTTTCGAGACCTTCTTCGTGAAAATTTCTGTGAAAAGCCCCGTGAAAAAAACTGCCCCTGACACCGCCGCACATGCGCACGCCCATGACGGCTTCAGCTACTCGCGTGACCATTTTGAAGGGCTGGTCGACATCGCCCTGCACCATGCCAAAAAACTCGGGGCCACCAATGCCGGTGCCGAAGCTTCTGAGGGCTGCGGGCTGTCGGTCAGCGTGCGTAAGGGTGAGCTGGAAAACGTGGAGCGCAACCGCGACAAGTCACTGGGCGTGACGGTGTATGTGGACCACCGCCGGGGCAATGCCAGCACCTCGGATTTTTCCAAAGCCGCGATCGAGCGCACCGTGCAGGCCGCTTTCGACATCGCCCGCTTCACCGCCGAAGACCCCACGGCCGGTTTGCCGGATGCGGCTGACATCGAAACCCACCACCGCGACCTGGACCTGTTTCACCCTTGGTCCATCAACAGCGAAGAAGCTGCCCGCATCGCCTTGCAATGCGAAGCTGCCGCGCTGAAAACCAGCCGCCGCATCACCAACAGCGATGGCGCAGCTGTGTCGGCGCAACAAAGCCATTTCTTCAGCGCCCACACCCACGGTTTCAGGGGTGGTTATGCCAGCTCGCGCCACAGTGTTTCGGTGGCACCGATTGCCAAGCTGCCGGGGCGCAACGCCGAAATGCAGCGTGACGCGTGGTACACCTCGATGCGCTCAGCCGATGAATTGTCTTCGGTTGAGGCCGTGGGCCGCTACGCCGCCGAACGGGCCTTGTCGCGCCTGGGGGCACGAAAGATCGCCACCACTGAGTGCCCCGTGTTGTTCGAGTCACCAGTAGCGGCGGGCTTGTTGGGTGGTTTTGTGCAGGCCGTCAGTGGCGGGGCGCTGTACCGCAAGAGCAGCTTTTTGCTGGACTCGTTGGGCAAAAAGGTGTTCCCCAAGCACATCGACATCGAAGAAGACCCGTTTGTGCTGCGCGGCAAAGGCAGCTCACCTTTTGACGATGAAGGCGTGCGCTCGGTGCGCCGCAAAGTGGTCAAAGGCGGACAGGTGGAGGGTTACTTCCTCTCCAGTTATTCGGCCCGCAAACTGGGCATGAAGACCACCGGCAACTCGGGTGGTTCGCACAACCTGGCGTTGACTTCGCGTCTGACGCAGTCCACCGACGATCTGGACACCATGATCCAAAAGCTGGGCACGGGCCTGTTTGTGACGGAGTTGATGGGTCAAGGCGTGAACTACGTCACGGGTGACTACTCACGCGGGGCCAGTGGTTTTTGGGTCGAGAACGGCCAGATCGCCTACCCGGTGCACGAGATCACCATCGCGGGCAACCTCAAAGACATGCTCATGGGCATCGAAGCCGTGGGCGCTGACACCTACAACATGGGGGCCAAATCCACCGGCTCCATCTTGGTCAACCGCATGAAAGTGGCGGGTAGCTGAGGCTTGGGCTGCAGACAGGCCCGGCCGCTTGGCGACAGCGGAACGCCCGCTCAAGCCCAGTGTTTTTGCCGGATGTCCTCAAAATACCCGGCCAGTGACTGCACCAGACGGGCCTGTTCGCTTTGTAGTTTCTGCGCGGGCATCTGGTCGTGTTGCCCGGTGAAGGGGCAGACCACTTCGGTCTTCAAACCGGTCATCTGTTCCAGCACCGACATGCCCCAAAACGGCACCGAGACCGGGCAGTAACCGCCTTCGTGCGTCATGACCACGCGGCCTTGGGCGTGCTTGCGGGCCATGTCCAGCACGACATCGGTCATCCAGCGAAAGGCCACGCCGTCGAGCATCATGCGGCCCAGGGGATCAAAGCGCCCGGCGTCATAGCCGCAGGCCACGATGATCAATTCGGGCTGGTAGGCGTCCAGAGCCGGGAGGATGACTTTTTCAAATGAATCGCGATAAGCCCCGAAGCCACATCCCGGGGGAAGGGGGATGTTGATGTTGTAACCCGCACCCGCGCCTTGGCCCAGTTCGTCAGCCTCTCCCTTGACGAACAGATAGCCCGCTTGCTGGTGCACCGAAATCGTCAGCACATCGCTGCGTTGCTCAAAACACTTTTGCGTGCCGTTGCCAAAATGCACGTCCCAGTCCACGATGGCCACGCGCTTGAGCCCATGCACCTCGATGGCGTGGGCGGCGGCCAGCGCCGCATTGGCAAACACGCAAAAGCCCATGCCTTGTTCGGGTTCGGCATGGTGGCCTGGCGGTCGGGTCAGGGCGTAGGCGGTCTGGGCCTGGCCCTGCATGACAGCGTCCACGGCGGTGAGCGCGCAACCGGCCGAGCGGCGGGCGGCGGCCCAGCCGTTGGACGAGATGGGTGCGCCAATGCCGGTGTCGCCACCACCGGCCAGGGCGATTTGCTCCACCTTGGCCACGTAGCTGGCACTGTGCAGGCGGGTGAGTTCGTGCACCAGCGCGTCGCGTGCCGGGATGACCTTCAGATCGTGCACCAGGCCCGATTGCTGGATCAGGTTGTGCAGACGCCGCTTGGGGTCGGCGTTTTCGATGTGGCGGTTGTAGGGCTCGACAAAGCCACCGGGCTTGAGCATCAGGGCGTAGTTGCCCGGGTCATGCCAAAAGCAGATTTCATCGGTGATGTAAGCGGTGGGTGAGGACATGAGGGGTCAGGCTTTGCGGGAAGAGACGAGTCGGGACAACCAGGGCCAGACCAACATCAGAACCATGACGGCCAGGATGCTCGCCGAGATCGGGCGTTCGATGAAGGGCATCAAGGAGCCGTCGCTGCGGCCCAGCGTCTGGCGCAAAGTCGACTCCAGCGTGTCGCCCATGACCATGCCCAAAATCAGCGGAATGGTCGGGATATTGGCCCGCGCACAGACCAGTCCGAAGACGCCGAACACCGTGGCAATCAGCACGAAATACATGGAGTTGGCTGCCGAATAGGCCCCCACAAAGCACAGCGCCAAAATGGCCAGGCCCAGGATGCGCGGGTTCACATAAGCCAGACGGGCCAGGGGTTTGACGCACACCACGAGCAAAATCAGGATGACCACGTTGATGACCAGCAAGGCCGACAGCACGCCGTTGATGATTTCGGGGCGGTCCATGAACAGCGATGGGCCGGGCACGATGCCGTGCACCACAAACACGCCCATGATGATGGCGGTGATGGCGTCGCCCGGAATGCCCAGTGTCAGCACCGTGATCATGGCGCCGCCCGAGTTGGAGTTGTTGGCACTCTCGGCGGCCACAATGCCCTCAGGGTTGCCTTCGCCAAAGGGCGTCGGGTCTTTGGCACCGCGTTGTGCCCAAAAGTAAGCCAGCGAGGTGGACAGGGCCGCACCCACAGCGGGCAAGACACCAATGGCCGAGCCCAGAAACAAGCCTTTGCCCAAAGTTTTGGGGTATTTGAAGGGCTCTAAAAAGGCCCGCCAAGACACGCCAGCACGGCCAATCAGGGACGAGTCAAACTTGGGCACGGGTGAGCTGACCATGACCAAAGCCTGCGCCATGCCGAACATGCCCACCGCCACCGGCACCAGCGGGATGCCGCTGAGCAAGGCGGGGATTCCCAGGGTGTAGCGCTGTTCGTTGGAGTTGGGGTCGATGCCCACGGTGGCCAGGAAAAAGCCCAGGCACATCATCATCATGGCCGAGGCAAACTGGCGGTGATAGGCTTTACCCACACACAGGCTGGCCAGCAAGATGGCCATCACGGTTTCTGGTGCACCAAATTTGGCCGCAAAACCCGCCAGCGGTCGGGCCGCCAGGCCGAGCAGCAAGGCGCTCACGATCCCGCCAATGAAAGCCGACATGAAGGCCAATGACAAAGCCCTTTGCGCTTGACCGTTCTTGGCCATGGGGTAACCATCAAACATGGTCATGATGGACGAGGCTTCGCCCGGTGTACGAATCAGGATGGAGGTGACCGCGCCGCCGTAAAAGGCCCCGCAGTACACCCCCAACAGCAAGGAAATGCCCGCCAGCGGTGTCATGCCGTAAGTGAAGGGCAGCAGCACGGCAATCGTCACACCCGGCCCTACACCGGGCAGCACGCCCACCACAATGCCCAGGGCCGAGCCCATCAACAGGGACAGCACGATTGGCCAGGTGCCTAGCGCCGCAAAACCCTGCGACAAGCTTTCAAAAAATTCCATGCTCAGATCAACCAGCCGTGTCCGAAGTGGACTTTGAGAAGTTTCAAAAACACCCACCACATGGCCAGCGACAAGGGCAGGCTCAACGCCCAGGTGGTGCGCCAGGAAAAGCCCAGCACCCGACTGCTGGCCACCAGAAAGAGCAAAGTGCTGCTCAGGTAACCCAGCCAGGGCACGGCCAGCATGTACAGGCCAAACAGGCCCAGCATGGCCCAGGCCAGGCCCATGCGGGCCTGGCTGGAGTTGAGCTCTTCAGAGTCCTTGAGTTCGAGGGCGCGCCGGCGATGGAAGACCTCCACCACACCCGCCAGGGCCATCAGGCCCAGGGCCAGCAACGGAAAAAATGCCGCCGATTCGAACCAAGCCACCGCTTGGGGATAAGGCACGATGAGTGTTCGGCTGGCCAGCGCCAGTCCCCCCGCCAGCAGGGCCAGCACCAGCAAGAACACCCGGTCCCAGGACCATCCGCGAAGGCTTGACTCAGGTCTCATCGTCACTTCTTGGCCATGCCCAGTTCGGTCATCAGATCGCCAATCCATTTGGCGTCGTCAGTCACGCGCTTGTTCATTTGGTCAGCGGTCATGGTGAAGGTCGGGCTACCGGCTTTCTTGAAATGATCCTGCACCGCTTTGTCATTGATGGCTTCCATCATCACGCTCGAGAGCTTGTTGATGATGTCCTTGGGCACACCCACGGGTGCTGCCATGCCGCCCCAGGTGTACAGGTCACCATAGCCTTCTTCGGCAGGTGTTGCGGTGTTCGGGAACGCGGGGTTGCGCTGAGGGCGCCAGGTCGACAGGATCTTGACTTGCCCAACCTTGGCGAAAGAGATGGCGCCATCAGCACCTGAAGTGGTCAGGTCGGCATCGCCCGCGATCAGTTCCTTGGCGCTGGGGTTGGGAAAGGACACGACCTTGTAGGCCCAGCCGTCTTTCTTGGCAATCCTGGCTGCGATCAGCGCTGGCACGGCAGCTGGGGCATAGCTGCCAATCACCACGGGCTTGCCGCTTTTCTTCGCCCAGGCTGCGAATTCCTTGAGGTTGGTGGCCGGAATGTCGCCACGCGCAGCCAGCACGAAGTCGTTGATCAGCATGGCTCCCACCGACTGGTAGTCGCTGATTTTGTAGGGTGTATTGCCGGCGATGATTTGCGAAATGCCAGGGCCAGGCGTCCAGGTGCCGATGGTGTAGCCATCGGGTTTGGCGCGGAGCATCTCGGCAAAGCCCACCACGCCGCCGCCGCCGGGCTTGTTGATCACCTGCACCGGTACGCCCAGGCGTTTGCTCATGCCTTCTGCGACCAGGCGGGTCACCACGTCCATGTCGTTACCCGGTGGGTAGGGGTAGATGATCTCGATGGGCTTGCTGGGCCATTTGTCTTGCGCCATGGCGGGCAGGGCAGCGGCGGTGGCCAATGCGGCCAGGGCGATCAAACGGATGCGGTGGTTCATGTGAGTCTCCTGAGGGTGGGGGGAAGTGAAATCAAACTTTTTCTGCGGCAGAGAACGCGATGTGCAAGATGCGCAGGCTTTCGTCAACATCCTGGCGCGTAAAGACCAGGGGCGGCGACAGGATCAGCCGGTTGCCTTGCACGCGGATGATGGCACCCGCTTGGCGGGCCGTGCCCACCAACTTCTGGATGTAAGGCGAGGGCGGCATGAGCATGGCCTTGCTGGCTTTGTCGGTCACCAGTTCAACGGCGGCCATCATGCCTTTGCCGCGCACTTCGCCCACATGGGCGTAGGCCATCAGCTCCTGCAACTTGTCTTGCATGTAGGCCCCTACGCGGCTGGCGTTGCCGGGCAGGTCTTCGCTGGCCACGATGTCCAGGTTGGCGTTGGCCGCAGCGCAGGCCAGGGCATGGCCCGAATAAGTGTAGCCGTGCATCAGCGCAGCGGGCACGCCGGGCTGGTTCCAGGCGCTGGCCACGCGTTCGTTGATGAGCGTGGCCCCCAAGGGCACATAGCCCGAATTGATGCCCTTGGCCATGGCCATGATGTCGGAGGCCACGCCCCAGGCGCGCGCACCACACATGGCGCCAATGCGGCCAAAGCCGGTCACGATTTCATCGCTGATGAGCAAAATGCCATGCTGGTCGAGCAGTTGCCGCAGGCCCGGCCAGTAGCTCTCGTGCGGCACGATCACGCCGCCTGCGCCTTGCACGGGCTCGGCCACCAGGGCGGCGATGTGGTGCGCCCCAATTTGCTCGATCAGCTGGGCCAACTGGTCCAGGCACAGCTGGGCCAGCTTTGCCGGGTCGGTTTCGTTCCACGGGTTGCGGTAGGTGTAGGGCGTTTCGGCCAGGTGGCAGCCCGGCAGCAGGGGTTCGTAGGCGCTGCGGAACATCGGGTTGCCGTTGATGGACGCGCCACCAAAATGCACCCCGTGGTAGCCCCATTTGAGCGAGATGAACTGGTGACGATCGGGCTGGCCGTTCAGCTTCCAGTATTGGCGCGCCAATTTGAGCGCGGTTTCCACCGCGTCTGAGCCACCGGAGGAAAAGAACACCTTGTTCATTTTTTCTGGTGCGAACATGCGCATCAGCCGGGCCGACAGTTCGATGGCGGGCGGGTTTGAGGTGTTTTGAAAAGTGGAGTAGTAAGCCAGCTTGTCCAGCTGCGCCTTGATGGCGTTGATGACCTCGGGGCGGTTGTGCCCCACGTTCACGTTCCACAACGAGGCCACCGTATCCAGGTAGCGCTTGCCGTCAATGTCGTAAACATAGACGCCTTCGCCCCGGTCAATGATCAATGGTGGGGATGCCTGCACCGCCTTGGGGTCGATCATGGGGTGGTACATGTGCTGCGCGTTGGCGCTGCGGATGTCGATGCTGTTTGGATTCATGCTTCAAGCATAGGCATGAAGGGGGTAATGGAAAAAATCCATTATCCTCAGGTCTTTCCCGTAGACAGGTTGTTGAAACCATGGGTTTTCCCAAGTCATCCCTGGCGGCCCCCGATCCGCTGCCCCAGTTTGAAAATCCGCAGTCGATCTTCGATCTGCTCAATTTTCAGCTGCACGAGTTCCTGGGCATCAGCGGTTCATTGGTGACCCGCATCTGCGAAAACGAGTACGGCATCACCCGCGAGGAGTGGCAGTTTGTGGCGATGTTGGCCGAACTCGGGGGCATGTCACCTTCGGACTTGGCAGCCCGCACCACGGTGGACCGATCGCAAGCCTCCAAAACCTTGCGCGGCCTGATGGTCAAGGGTTTGGTGGACCGCCAGCCCGTTCCCGGGGACGGTCGCAAGGCGAGGGTTCAACTGACGGAGGCCGGCATGCAGTTGTACCGGCAAATCTTTCCCCGCGTGGTTCAGGTGCACAACGAGGTCATGCAAGACCTGAGCACCGACGAGCGTGCAGCGCTGGCCCGGGCCATGCACAGCCTGCGCGCGCGCGCATTGGCCGTAGCGCAAAGACACAAGCCCGAAGGTGCCACCGGACGCAGGCTGGGTGGCAGCCGCGCCCATTGGAAATCAACGCCCCTGGTCGATTAAGCCCGCAGGTCCGCGCGGATCAGGTCAGCGGCTTTTTCGGCCAGCATGATGATGGGCGCGTTGGTGTTGCCTGACACGATGCGCGGCATGACCGCGCCATCCACCACACGCAGACCTTGCACACCATGCACCCGCAGCCGGGCATCGACAACCGCCATCGGGTCGCTCGCCGGGCCCATGGCGCAAGAGCCCACCGGGTGAAAAATGCTGCCCGCGCGGCGGCGCACCCAATCGAGCAGATCGGCATCACTTTGGGTTGCGGCACCGGGTTCGTGCTCTTGCACAATGATGTCGGACAGCGGTGACTGGCTGGCGATTTCGCGCATTTTGCGCACCATCTGCACGGCCAGGCGTTGGTCGTTTTCAGCGCTCAGATAATTGGCCTGGATCTCGGGAGCGGCCAGGGGGTCAGCGCTGCGAATCTGAATACGCCCTCGGCTTTCGGGCCGCAAAATGCAGGCCGACAAGGTGATGCCCGGAAAAGGGTGAGGCGGTTGGTGGGGGCGGTCAAAGCTGACCAGGCCGAAATGGATCTGCACATTGGGCCAGTGGGGCTGCTGGGCATTGTCCACTGACAAAAACGCACCAGCCCGGTAAACCCCGGTGGCCAGAGACCCAGAACGGGTGAGTTGGTAACGCAAAAAGTCGCGTGCACTGCGCCAACGGCTGTTGGCCACATCGTTCAGGGTCTCCACCCCTTGGCAGCGAAAGGACGGGCGCACTTGCAAGTGGTCTTGCAGGTTTTCGCCCACGCCTGGCAAATCAACGACCGGCGCAATTTGGTGCTTGCCCAGCAAGGCGCTTGGGCCAATGCCGGACAGCTGCAAGAGTTGCGGTGACTGGATGGCGCCTGCGCAAAGCACCACTTCATGCCGGGCGTGCAGGCTGTGGCTGTACCCGTTTTGCAGCCAGCTCACGCCTTGTGCTCGTGTGCCCTGCATCAGGATGCGGGTGACCTGCGCGCCACTGATGACCTGCAAGTTGGGGCGTTGCATGGCGAGCCGTAAATAGGCCCGCTCGGTGCTCATGCGTTGGCCGTGGCGTGTGTTCATGCGAAAGTATCCGGCACCCGAGTTGTCACCACCATTGAAGTCGCCTGTCCGTGCAATGCCGCATTGCGCAGCGGCTGCAACAAACGCATCGGACAGCGGATCATGGGGCACCTCAGAAACCCATAAAGGCCCCCCTTGGCCATCACCGGGATGGGGGCGGTCGGTGTTCATGGCGCGCTGGAAATAGGGCAACACATCGGCCCAGGACCAGCCTGGGTTGCCCAGGGCTTGCCAACGGTCGTAGTCCTGTTGGTGACCGCGCAAATACAGCATGCCGTTGATCAGGCTGGAGCCTCCCGTGCCCTTGCCCCTGGGCCAGGGCAAGCGCCGATCGGCCATGCCCGCCTCGGGTTCTGTTTCAAATTGCCAATCATGAGCCGGGTTGCCAACGGTTTTGAAGTAGCCGATGGGAATGTTCAGCCATCGGTATTTGGAGGGCGTGCCGGCTTCGATCAAAGTGACCTGCAGGTTTGGGTCTTCGCTCAGCCGGGCAGCCAGGGTGCAGCCAGCCGAGCCTGCCCCAACAATGACGATGTCGCACGAGGTGACCGTGGTGCTCATTCAATCGGCCTTGATCAGGGCAGCGCGTCCGATGCGTTGCCACTTTTCGGTTTCAGCGGCAATGACGGCACCAAACTGGCCGCCGCTCATGGGCTCGGTCTCCAGTGCCAAGGCCCCCAGGCGTTCGCGAACATCGGGCAGATTCAAGACTTTGTTCAGTTCGGTGTTCAGGCGCTCGACCACTTCCTTGGGGGTGCCTGCCTTGACCATCATCCCGTCGAAGGAGCGCAACACGAAGTCAGCAAAGCCTTGCTCGGCCATGGTGGGCACCTCTTTCAGGGCAGGCAAGCGTTTGGCCCCTGTTACGGCCATGGCCTTGAGTTTGCCGCCTTGAATTTGCGGGATGGCGGCCGAGGCCGTCAAAAACATGAAGTTGGTGCGGTCGGCGATCAGGTCCCCAATGGCCATGCCAAATTGGTTGTAAGGCACATGGGTGGTCACAGTGCCGGTTTGTTGCTTGAACAGTTCGCCAGCCAGATGGGCGGGTGTGCCGTTGCCACCGGATGCGAAACTCAAGGTGCCCGGTTTGGCTTTGGCCGTTTGCACAATGTCTGCAGGGCCTTTCAGGGCACTGGTCACTGGCGTGACCAGCACGTTGTAACTCCAGGCCATGTGGCCCACGGGCTCGAGTTGGCTGAACTGAATGGACTGCGTTGGAAACAGCAGCGGTGCCACTAGTGAAGCCGAGGACAGCAGAAACAGGGTATGACCGTCAGCAGGCTGGCGCAGCGCATCGGCCATGCCAATGGTGCCTGCTGCACCGGGCTTGTTGTCCACCACGATGGGTTGGCCCAAAGCGGTGCTCATTTTTTCAGCCACCATGCGGCCGGACACATCGGCAGGCGTACCGGGGGGCCAGGGCACGACCATGCGGATGGCTTTGCTCGGGTAGTTTTGTGCCATGGCGGCAGAGGCCATCGTCAGCATCAGGCTGGCCAAAAAAGTGTGGGTCGCGCGTCGAGAAACCGTAAGGGTTGGCATGGTGAATGGTCTCCTGGATTGTGTAGATTGAGGTCAAAAAGTGTTGGACTGCTGGCCATTATTCAAAGTACCTTGTGTCATGACAAATGAATAATGCTGCTGAATTCATACCTGAATGGGTATGATTGATCATGGCTTTGAATTTACAAAGGGTGCTGACGCTCAAGCAATTGCGCTTGGTGAGCGTTCTGGGACGCGAGCTCAACCTGAGTCGGTGTGCCGATATCCTGCACTCCACCCAACCGGCTGCCTCCAGGGCGCTTGCCCAGCTGGAGGACCAGTTGCAGGTGATTTTGTTTCAGCGCACCACCAAACGCATGGTGCCCACTGTGGCGGGTTTGAGCCTCATTCAGCACGCCCACCGCGTGTTGGCCGAGATCGATCTGGCCGAGGAGGACTTGCTGGGCTTGTCCGGTGGTGTCAGCGCTGAGATGCGTGTAGGCGTGCTGTCTGCGTTTTCGCCGGAGGTCTTGGCGCGGGCCATGGCTCGTTCGCGTGAGATCTTGCCAGAGGTGCTGCTCATCACCCAGATGCAGTCACTGGAAGTGCTCTATGAGCAGTTGCTGGATGGCCGCCTTGACCTCATGCTGGCGCACGCAGAGCTGCGTGTCGATTTAAACCTGGTTGAGGTCACGCCCTTATACGAGGAGCACAGCACCATCCTCGCAGGAGCGGGTCACCGCCTTCACAAAAAAAAGAAGATCACGTGGACAGATCTGGCGCAAGAGGCCTGGGTGCTGCCGCCGCCCCAGACCCCATTGCGTCCCAAAATTGACCGCATGCTGTCGGTCCACCGCAACGGCGATCGCTCGAGGCAGGGACCGGATGTGCAAACCGACTCATCCTTGCTTGCCCTCAGTCTGATCGGTCAAACCCCGATGCTGTGGGCCATTGCCCATCAGCAGGCCAAGCAGTTTCAAGTCACTGCGCAGGTGCAAGCACTGCGTGCACCCGCAGAACTGCTCAGTGGGCCGATGTGCTGTTTTCGGTTGCGCGAGGAGCGACTGAAAACGCAACAAAGCATCTTCATGGGCTGCCTGAGAGACAGTGCCCAGAGCCTGGCCGCCTGAATCCCAGGTCAGCCCGCCAGCGCAGCCTTCACGGCAGCGGACACCAGACCCATATCGGCCTTGCCTGCCAGTTGGGCTTTGACCGCACCCATGACTTTGCCCATGTCGCTTGGGCCCACCTTCTTGCCCATTTCTTCGCCGAGTTCGGCCACGATGGCTTGCACCGCAGCCGCCACCTCTTCGGCCGACATGCGTGCTGGCAGGTAGCCCACCAAAACAGCCATTTCGGCTTTTTCTTTGTCGGCCAGATCTTGGCGGGCAGCTTGTTCAAAGGCGGCGATCGAGTCTTTGCGCTGCTTGATCAATTTGTCCACGATGGCCACCACGGCCACGTCATCCAGTTCGATGCGCTCGTCCACTTCCTTTTGCTTCAGGGCCGACAGCAGCAGGCGGATGGTGCCCAGACGCTCGGCGTCTTTGGCCCGCATGGCGGTTTTCATGTCTTCGGTGATTTGTTCTTTCAGGCTCATGAGAGGCTCCAAGAATGGGCATTTATAAAAGGAAATCAAAAACAACAAAGCCCGCCTGAGCGTCCTCCAGCGGGCTTGTTTGCAGACCTTTTCAGGTCAAGCAAAGTGGAAGATCAATACATCTTCTTGGGCAACTGCATGCTGCGAACGCGCTTGTAGTGACGCTTGACTGCAGCCGACTTTTTGCGCTTGCGCTCAGTGGTCGGCTTTTCGTAGAACTCGCGGGCACGCAGGTCGGTCAGCAGGCCGAGTTTTTCGATGGTGCGCTTGAAGCGACGCAGGGCAACGTCAAACGGCTCGTTTTCTTTCACGCGGATGGTGGTCATTGAATCAAAGTTTCCAAAAATGTGCCGGCTGCAGTAACAAGGGAGATCGGGCCCTTGAAACCCAGTTTCGGCGGTTCCCCGTCACGAACTAGTATTTGGCAGACGGGGGTTTGCCAGCAAAGCCTGAGATTATAGCGCTAAGTTTGTGACCGATCGATCTTCAGTGCTGCAGATAAGTATTGGCGCTGAGCGTGAAAGTTTTTGCAAAGGCGGATTTCAAAGCACTGGATAATATTACAATTATGCCTAATTTAATAAAATTAAATTGATAAATATGACTAATTTAAAAAATTTGTTGTATTTGCCACGTCTCTCGCCGTGGCTATGTCTGTGCAAACCAAGACAGGGGCGAAAACAGGGCATGTGCAGTGAATTGGCTTTTCCGTCCATTGCGTTGGCGGTTGACGACGCTGCTCTTTTCGGCATGGCCGTTTGGCGCTTGGCAAGCCGAGCATCGATGCGCTACCGGGACATTGAAAACGGCGAAGGCCCAGATTGCACCGACGTTTTAAAGTATTCCTTTGAATTTATTTTATAAAATAATAAGTCAATAAATTTTATTTTTGAAAGTAACTGGCATGTTGTGCAACAAAGCAAAAATCCAGCGGCTGTTGTTGTTCTTCAGCACTTGGCTGTTGAGTTGGGGTGTTTGGGCCCAGCCACTGACGGCCCAACCTGTGAAGTTGCCTTCTGTGGTGGTGGTGCTGGCCGGTGGTGGCGCGAAGGGATTCGCCCATCTGGCCGTCTTACGAAGACTGGAGCAAGACCGCATTCCCATTGCCCGCATTGTGGGCACCAGCATGGGGGCCGTGATCGGGGGGCTGTACGCCAGTGGTTTGTCCACGGATGAGATTGAGCGCGTGGTGGGGGGCTTGGACCCCTCCAAAGTGGCGCTTGACCAACTCAATCGGCTGGAGTTGCCATCACGTACCCGCGCTTACCAGCAAAAATATCCGGTGGACTTTGAGTTTGGTATCAAGAATGGGGGGGCCAGCTTTGCCCGTGGCGTGAGCGACGGGCAACGGTTTCTGGCACTTTTGCAAGATTTAACTTCTCATGTCCCGCCGCAGGTCAATTTCAATGACCTGAAAATTCCTTTCCGAGCGGTGGCCACCCGGTATCGGGATGGCGAAATGAAGGTGTTTGACAGAGGCGCCCTGCACTTGGCCATCCGCGCCAGCATGGCGGCACCCGCTGTCTTTGCGCCGGTGGAAGTGGATGGCGAGACCTACGTTGACGGTGGGTTGGTGGCCAATTTGCCTGTCGAAGTGGCATTGCATGAGGGGGCAGATGTGATCATTGCCTCTTATTTGGCGGGTGGTGCCGATGATGGCAAAGCAGAGCAAGCCAGTCATGCGCTGGTGGTGGCCAATCGGATGGTCGATATTTTGATTCGGCAAAACGAGAAGAGGAACATGGCCTTGCTCAGGCCGCAAGATATTTTGGTGGCCCCGCAGCTGCAGGACGTTGGCTTTGCGGATTTCAACCGTGCTGCCGAAATTGTGCGCCGAGGTCAGGTCGCAGTGTCTGCGGTCAACGACCGGTGGGAGCGCCTGCAAGTTGGATGGGACCGTTCTGTAGCGCAGCCTGCATCCAGGCAGCTGTCGTTTGACCAGCGCGAAAAGCGGATTGTGGCCATCCAGGCGAAAGGCAACCAGGATGTGCCTCGGCAGTTCATCCAGTCGGTCATGTCGCCCTTGCTCGAGTCGGAGTTTTCTTCGGTGGAAGCCGAGCGCTACATTGATCAGCTTTACACCAGCGGCTATTTTGACTTGGTCAGCTACAGCCTGGTGCAGCAGCAAGGGGATCAATACACCCTGGTGGTGCAAGTGCGGGAAAAACCCTACAGCCCCCATTTCATGAAAACAACGCTAGGATTTTCCAGCGAGTTGGCCGGCGTCACGCAATTTTCTGTAGGCCTGGGCTATCGTCGGCCTTGGTTGACTGAATCGGGCTTGGAGTTTTCACTCGATGCCCGATTGGGCACGCAAGCCGAGTTGGCTGCACGGCTTTACCAACCCTTGAGTCCGCAATGGAGCGTGGAGACAGGCTTTTCTTGGGACAGGAACCAATTACCGTGGTACCGGACAACGATTGACCGTGACGATGTCAGCGCGAAAAAGTTGGCTTATTTCAACCAGACATTGCAAAAGCTGGACGCCCAGCTGGTTTACGACTATGGGCGCAAGGCCAACATCAAATTGGGTTTGACTTCCAGCACCATTCGCAGGACGTTTGACACGCGCTTTGATTTTTTGGAGACGTCCACAGATCAAACTAACCGTTTAAAGTACAACGGCGTCAAAACCGAGCTGCAAATTGATCAACTCGATTCGCTCAGTTTTCCGACCCGTGGCTTTTTTGTCAATGCCAGCCTGGAGCAGGGTTTGTCGGGCGTGGATTACAGGGGCGGTCGTTTGAGTGTCAAGCTGGCCCGCTCTGTGGGGCCCCACATTTTCAATGCCGGGTTGAACCTTGCCCGAGACCAAATCACCCGGGAGTGTGAGAAATGCCAATCGCCCACCCAGTTGTTCCTGGGCGGGTTCCAGCTCATGGGGGCTTATCGCATGGGTCAGTTGGCGGGCAGCGATCTGGCCCATGTGCAAGGCACTTACATGTACCGCTTGTCCGACGGCGGTGTGTTCAATCAAAGAACCTATGTGGGCACCGTATTGGAAGCCGGCGATGCGTGGAATCAGGGAGATCAGATCCGCACCCGTTACAGCGGGACCCTCTTTGTCGCAGTGGACAGCAAGGTCGGCGATATTTATCTCGGGGCGGCTAAGGGTTCTGGCAATGCCTACAACGTGTTTCTGCAATTGGGCAGACGTTTCAGTTTTTAAGACAAGGCAGGGCTGTCATGAGTTTGAGTTTCATGCGGATTGACCAGGTCGTGATGAGTGGTGATGGCTTCTACCAATCGATGGCCTACCACGCTTACCTCAATCTGGCGTTGCCCAATTTTGTGGCGCAGTGCGCGCTCTGTGTGCTGAGCATTGCGGCCGCTTACTTGCTGCGCTGGCGCTTGCTGCGTCGGATGGCGGTGGGGGGCACGAAGTTCAGGCAGTTGGGGATGGCAGGTCTCCAGACCATGGGGCCTGCGGTGTTTGCGGCAAGTTGTATGGCTGCTTTTTTGGGGGCTGGCTTGCTGTGGGGGTGGGCCGCTCTTGACTTGCTGGTTCTATGGAAAGTGCTGTCCCTGACCCTGTGGGTTTTGGCCATTCGTGTGGCGGGCTGGTTTTTTCGCCATGTTCTGCACCCGCACGAGGTGTTGCGGATTTTTTTGCACATGATCGAATGGTCTGTCGTGTTGGTGGCCGTACTCACCTTTTTCGGTTTGTTCCAGCCGATCACCACTTTCATCCAAACCATTGAATTTTCTATTGGTGAGCAAGTCTTCAAGGGCGTGAACATCGCAACAGGTTTGATCATGGGTGTTGTGGCGCTCACGGTGGCAGGCCAAATCGCCGATCTGGTGGCGCGTTTGCTTCAGCGCTATGCTCGACAGGAGACCATTCAAGGCAACGATGCCTTGATCTTGACCCGGTTGTTCAGCATGGGCATTTTCATGTTCACGCTGATCGGTGTGCTGGTCAGCTCTGGTGTCGACTTGACCACCCTGGCTGCTTTTGCCGGGGCCATGGGCATCGGTTTGGGGTTTGGCTTGCAGGAATTTGTGGTCAATTTTTTCAGCGGCTTGTATGTCTTGCTGGAGCGCGCACTCAAGGTGGGTGATTACGTGACCATCGACAAAATCACCGGGCGGGTGGTGCAAATGAGCAGCCGTGCCCTGGTGATTCGCGATGCGGTGGGCACCGAAAGCCTCATTCCCAACAGCAGCGTGATCAAGGGTGTTCTGCAAAACCACACCTTGAGCAACGATGACTTCCGGGTGTCATTTCTCCTAAAAATCGGGGATATCGCCGACTACCCCCTTGCGCGTGAATTGATTTTGCAATCGCTCAAAACATCTCCGCGTGTGTTGGTCGAGCCCACCGGCGAAGTGTTGATCGCAGCTGTGGCTGCCAGCGAGGTGACGTTGGAGACCAGCTTCTGGATCAATGATTTGCACAATGGCCACAAGGGGCTGGTGTCCGAACTGCTGTTTGACATTTGCATGCGTTTTCGAGCCGAAGGCGTGGGTTTGGCCGCAGAGGGGGGCGTCTCCGCAACGGCTTCCTTGATGAACAGTGCACCTCGGCTGAACTGATGACCTCAGTTGCGGGTGGGCAAAGCCGTGGCGCATGCGTGGGCGCTGGCCCATGCCCACTGGAAGTTGTAGCCTCCCAGCCAGCCCGTCACATCCACCACCTCACCAATGAAGTACAAACCTGGCTGTTTGGACGCCATCGTCTGTGAAGACAAATCGCGCGTGTCCACGCCGCCCAAGGTCACTTCGGCTTTTTTGTAGCCTTCGCTGCCAGTGGGCGTGAGCGTCCAGTCGGACAGTTCTTGCGCCAGTTTGTTCAAGGCTTTGTCGGGTACTTCGGCCGAGGTGCGTTGCAAAGCGGGGTCTTGGCTGACCCAAGCCTCGGCCAAGCGGTTGGGCACCAAGGTGGCCAACTCGTTGCTCAGCAATTTTTTCGAGCGCAGCTTGGCCTCTTGCAAACGAACGGGCAAGTTCACCTCGGGCGCCAGGTTCAGGCGAATGGGCGTGCCCTCCTGCCAATAACTTGATATTTGCAGCACGCCCGGGCCTGACAAACCCCGGTGGGTGAACAACAAGTCTTCGTCAAAGTGCATGCGGGTTTTCTTCTCACCTGTGCTGATCCCCACGGGCAAAGCCAGTCCGGCCAATTGCGCATAAGGTGCCCAGGCGGCACCGTCAAAAGTCAAAGGTACAAGACCAGCGCGGCGCTCCACCAGGCGAAGACCGAACTGCGTGGCCACTTCGTAGCCCCAGCCTGTGGCTCCTATTTTGGGGATGGACAAGCCACCCGTGGCCACCACCAAAGACTTTGTTTGGATGGGTCCTTGTGAGGTGTCCAGTTCGTAGCTGTCACCTTCTAAAAGTCGCACAGCCTGAACGGCGCAGCCCATTTTCAGGGTCACACCACCTGCTTCACATTCGGCCAGCAGCATGCGGATGATGTCTTCGGCCGAGTGGTCGCAAAACAGCTGGCCTTTGTGCTTTTCATGGAAAGCAATGCCGTGCTTTTGCACCAGATCGATGAAGTCTTGCGGCGTGTAACGCGACAGGGCCGAGCGGCAAAACTGCGGGTTTTGGCCGATGAAGTGTTTCTGTGGAGCGGATGCGTCGAGCAGCCGATTGGTGAAATTGCAGCGCCCGCCGCCAGAGATGCGGATCTTTTCGGCGATCTTGTCGCTGTGGTCCAGCACCAGCACTTTCAAGCCGCGCTGGCCTGCCACGCCTGCGCAAAACAAACCGGCAGCCCCAGCACCCACGATCACTGCATCCCATGTATTCATGGGTCAGGAGTGTAAGGGGGCGCTCAAGCTGTGCGAAGTGATGCGGCCCCTGGCTGGGCCTGCCGCCAAGCGCGCGCACCTTGCACCACATCACCCACCACGATGACGCTCGGGCTTTGCAGGCCTTCGCGTTCGATGGTGTTCACTACCTCGCCGAGCGTCGTCAGGGCTTCACGCTGCTGGGGCAAGCTGGCGTGCTGCACGATGGCCACAGGCGTGTATGCGGGCAGGCCTTGCAACAAACCAGCCTTGATGTGCTCTAGGCTGCTCACGCCCATGTAAATGACCAGCGTCAGTTTGGCCTGCCGAGCGGTGGCGGCCAGCTGTGGCCAATCGGTGCCGGTGTCGCCGGGTTTGGCATGGCCCGTCACAAACACCACGCCATGTGCATGCTCGCGGTGGGTGAGCGGCGCACCCAGGCTGCTCATGCCCGCCAGGCCCGAGGTGATGCCGTTGACCACCTCGACGTCGATGCCTGCTGCGCGCAGATGCTCGACTTCTTCGCCGCCCCGGCCAAAGATGAACGGGTCGCCGCCCTTGAGGCGCACCACCTGCTCGCCATCTTGAACGGCGGTGATCATCAGTTTGTCAATGAAGGCCTGCGGCGTGCTCTTGCAACCGCAACGCTTGCCCACATGCACGATGCGGGCGTTGGGGGATGCATGTTCGAGCACAGCGTCGTTGACCAAATCGTCCACCAAAATGACCGTGGCACTGGCAATCGCTTTCACGGCTTTGAGGGTCAGCAGCTCCGGGTCGCCGGGGCCCGCGCCGACCAAGGTGCAACGGCCTGTGGTGGATGTGTTCATGGCTTGACCTCTTGCAGGATGTGTTGGATTTGCTGCGCCACCGGACCAGGCACAGGAAGCTCACCGCGCAAAACGCGCTGGATGTAAGCAGCCGTGGCCAACGCGTCTGGGCCGGGCAAGTCGGGCACTTGAAACAGCGAGCCTTCTTGTGGGCCCTGCACACGTCGCGTTTGCCCATCTTTGAAAACATCCATCGCTGGCGTGCGCCGGGCATCGGCCACACTTTCGCCTTCGGTGCCGCGCAGCAGCAAGGCGTGCTGGCCGGTCAGGGCCAAGGTGGTCGACATAGACAATAAATATTCGGGGTGGGTGTAGCTGCTGATCACCAGGACCGGACCCTCGCAGGGGTTCATGAGTTTCACCAAACTGTGCCCCGGGTTGCGCAGACCCACCACGCGGCGTACAGAAAGCAGGCGTTCCAGCCCGGCGTTCAGCGCATCCGTGGGCACAAACACCACTTCACCGGCTTTCACTTGCGGCGATTGGCCAGAAGCAGCCATGCCCAACTCGGCCAGCACCGCCAGGCTGCTCACGCGCGTATCTTCGGTCGCTGTGCCGTGCATGACCACCGCCACACCTTCGCGTGCCAGCAGCAGGGCCAGCAAGGGCGTGAGCACCGGCAGTTTGCGTGCGCCGTTGTAGCTGGGCAGCACCACGGTGGGTGCTTGGCCAGTGTGAACTTTGTGCAATCGTTCGTGCGTGGCGTCCAGAAAACCGGCCATCTCTTCGGGCGTCTCGCCCTTGATGCGCATGGCGATGCAAAACGCGCCCAGCTCCAGATCGCTGATTTGCTGGTCAAGGATTTGGCCCATCAAGTCGGCAGCCTGCTCGCGGCCGAGCGCACGCGCACCGTCTTTGCCGCGTCCGATGTCTTTGATGTAGTGGCCGATTCCCATGCGGGCGATTGTGGAGGAATCCATCTAACTGTTCGTTATATGGGTATGTCCATTAATCCGGCCCTTAGATGTTTGAATGGCCCATTTTTTGTCTGCCATGCTGATATTTTGTCTTTGTGGGAGCCCAACCTGTGGGCGATTGCATCCACACCGCTAAGGCAAGCCATCGCCCACTGGGGTGGGCTCAGACAAAAACCCCATTCCTTGAGTGTTGTTCAAGAATTCACAGGGCCGGATCAATAAGCTGCGCTCAAGCCGCCTTCATTCCGTGGCGCACCTTGGTGTCGGCACAAGCGGCCGATGCCCAGAATGCCAGCATGGTGTGCACGGCATCCGCTTGGCTGCTGGTGGCTGCCACCGAGCCCGAGAACATAGTGATGATTTCCACCGCCGGGGGCAGGCCGCCCACGATGGTGATGCCCTGCACGCCCAACATTTCGCTCAGCTGCTGAAAGCCCAGAGCGACTTCGCCCTTCGCCAACAGCGAGCCCACCGGCACGCCGGGTTGGGCCTGGACGAGGCGGTCCTTGATTTGTTCGGTGATGCCCCAGCGCTCAAACTGTCTGGCCAGTTGCACGCCGCTCGGGCCTGTGGAGTAGCCCAGCGTGGGCGCGGCCAGAACAGCGGCTTTGAGCGCGCCTTCGGTCGAAATGTCGGGCACGGGTTGGCCCGCAGGCACGGCCACCGCCACACCCGAGCGCACCAGATCAGTGCGGCTGCCCGCCTGCACATGGCCGCTGGCCAACAGTTTGTCGATGGCGTCGCTGGCCAGCACCACGCCGTCAAAGGCTTCACCCGCCTGCACGCGCTTGGCGGCATCGACGCCGCCGACCGACTCGACCAGCACTTGAACATCAGGCGCTTGCGCTTTGTAAAGCGCAACCAGATCGGCCAGCAAGGGTTTGGTGGCCATGGAGGAAATGAGTCGCAGTGTGGTCATGGTGGTTGCTTTGAAAGGATGCTTCGTTGGCCACTGGATTATGGCCAAGGGCCGGACCCGCACCCATTCGCCGCTTAAACTCGTGGTCATGAGAATTTTGGGAATCGAATCTTCTTGCGACGAAACGGGCGTGGCCTTGGTGGAGATCACGGGCAGTGCCATGCCGCGCCTGATGTCGCACGCGCTGTTCAGCCAGATCGAGATGCACCAGGCCTACGGCGGTGTGGTGCCCGAGTTGGCCAGCCGCGACCACATCCGTCGGGTGTTGCCGCTCACGCGCCAAGTGCTGGTCGAGGCGGGGGCCACTTTGGCCGATATTGACGTGGTGGCCTACACCCGGGGCCCAGGGCTGGCCGGGGCTTTGCTGGTGGGCTCGGGCGTGGCTTGTGCTTTGGCCGCAGCCCTGGGCAAGCCGGTGCTGGGCGTGCACCACCTAGAAGGGCATTTGCTCTCGCCGTTTTTGAGCGCCGACCCGCCCGAATTCCCCTTCATCGCCTTGTTGGTGTCGGGGGGGCACACCCAATTGATGCGGGTGGACAGCGTGGGCCACTATGAATTGTTAGGCGAAACCATCGACGACGCTGCGGGAGAAGCCTTTGACAAATCGGCCAAACTCATGGGTTTGCCTTACCCCGGAGGCCCCGGCCTGTCGCGTTTGGCCGAGCAGGGCAACCCAGCCGCTTACAAGTTGCCGCGCCCCTTGCTGCACAGCGGCGATCTGGACTTTTCTTTTGCAGGCCTCAAGACGGCGGTGCTCACGCAAAGCCAGAAAATTGGCCCTGCCGCTCATACCGAAGGCGCGCCCGAGCGGGCCGACCTGGCCGCATCGACCCAGGCCGCGATTGTGGAAGTGCTGGTCAAAAAATCGATGACTGCGCTCAAGACCAGCGGCATGAAGCGCCTCGTGGTGGCCGGAGGCGTGGGGGCCAACCGCGAGTTGCGCGTTCAGCTCAACGCTGCCTGCGCCAAAGCGAAGGTGCGCGTGCATTACCCGGAGTTGCACCTGTGCACCGACAACGGCGCCATGATCGCCATGGCCGCCGCCATGCGTTTGCAAGCCGGGGTGCAGGTGGCCGAGGCGCGCTACAGCTTTGACGTCAAGCCCCGTTGGCACTTGCAGGAACTCCCCCCGTTTGAGTTTCCTGCGTAAGCCCCGCTTGAATACGGGTTAACCCGATGGTGCGTGCCTTGGCTGGTTAAACTCCGCCCCTTTGCTTTCGCGCGATGGGTCACGGCCTGGCGTCACTCTGTTTATGTTTTCCCTGCCTCTATTCTCGCGACGCACTTGGGTGAGTTTGGCTTTTGCCTTGTGTTGGGTGCCTGTCCATGCCCAGTCCCCTTCGCCCATTCGGCTTGCGCTGATCGAAGGCCTGAGCGGCCCCTTCGCCAACACGGGTGAGGCAGTAGTGCGCAACATTGTCTGGGCGGTCGAGCGGGTCAATGCCCGCGGCGGCGTCCCAACCGCACAAGGCATGCGACCCATGTTGTTGACACGCCACGACAGCAAAGGCCAAAGCGAAGAGGCTTTATCGGCCCTCAAATCGGCCATCGACGACGGCGCGCAGGTGGTCTTGCAAGGCAACTCGTCGGCCAATGCGGCGGCCCTGATCGACGCCATCAACAAGCACAACGAGCGTGAGCCCACCCGGCGTGTGCTCTTTCTCAATTACTCGGCGGTCGACCCGGCCTTGACCAATGAAAAATGCAGTTTCTGGCATTTCCGTTTTGATGCCCATGCCGACATGCGCATGGCGGCGCTCATGCATGTCTTGCGCGAAGACCAAAGCGTCAAATCGGTCTATTTGATCGGACAAGACTACAGCTTTGGTCATGCGGTCCTGCGCGAGGCCCGGCGGCAATTGGGCGTTCAGCGCTCGGATGTTCAGATCGTGGGCGACGAGCTGCACCCCATGGGCCGGGTGAAAGACTTTTTGCCCTACGCCGCCAAGATCAAGGCCAGCGGTGCGCAGGCCGTGATCACGGGCAACTGGGGCAATGACCTGACGCTCTTGGTCAAGGCCGCCCGCGAGGCCGGTTACGAAGGCAAGTTCTACACCTTTTATGGCAACGCCTTAGGTGCGCCTGCCGCCATTGGGGAGGCCGGTTTGGGCCGTGTGATTGCGGTGGCTGACTGGTTGCCCAATGTCCCGGGCGAAGCCAGTGCTCAGTTTTACAAGTCGTTCCGCCAGCGCTTTCCCAAGCCATCCGAAGACTATGTCCATGTGCGCATGCAGCTCATGATCGAGGCGTTGGCACAGGCGTTGGAAAAAGCCGGAGGAACCGACCCGGTGGCGGTGGCCTTGCAGCTGGAAAAAGCCCGCGTTGGCATCGCCGGGCAATCTGGCAGCATGCGTGCGCAAGACCACCAGTTTCAACAGCCACTGGTGGTTGGCATGATGGCCCGCCAGGGCACACCGGGTGTACCTTTTGACGTGGAAGGCTCGGGCTATGGATTTAAGGTGGTGCGTCAAATCAAGGCCGAGCAGGCCCGCCTGCCCAGCACATGCCAGATGGTGCGACCAGGGTCCTGAGCGATTTTTCAGGCGATCTTTTCTCACTTGCGCTGTGTGGAGGCCGGTGCAAAGGCCTTAGCACCAAGCCTCTGGCTAAGCTGCGCCAACAGGGCTGGTAATTTGAAACAATATGTAATAACTCTGGAATTGTCTTTTGTAATTGAAAATTAATTATTAAGATGACAAATAAATGAAAATGACAAATCCGATGTAAGGTAAATATTCGGATTTTTGAGGGGCTTGATTGAATGCTTGTCAGTCCTTGGCTTTTTCAAGTTGTCATCTGCTGAATTCATTTTTTTGTATCGAAAGGCAAAAAATGAGCATCGTCAATTATTTCAATCACGGTTTTCAAAGCGACATCGGCAAGCTGAAATTCAGCGAAGTGCCGCAAGTGCTCAAAGACATTTTGAACGACAAGGACCTGATCCAGTTCGGCGGCAAAAACTGGTCGCGCGCCCAAGACGATCTGAATGATATCGACGTCGAGTTGCGGCCCATGTTTGTGTTGTGCTTGTTTGCTTTGGTGGCCACGGACCAATGCATGCAGACTTATTTCAAGCCGCACTACGCTGCTTGGCGTACACACACCGCTTATCCTAAGTTCGGCTGGACGCGGTTTGGTTTTTACAACGAAAATCCACTGAAACTGTTGTCTGTGCCCGAACAGGCGCAGCTGGTCGATGTGGAGCAAACCTGTGCCTTGATGCGCGAATTTGTGGGTTTTTATCGAACCCTCGTGTCCGACTATTGCCACTTGCACGCGCCTCAGATATCGGCCGATTTGTTCTTTTCCAGACTCCTGCAAGACGATATCTTCGCCATGGGCGAGGGCCGGGTGGTGACAACATTCAAGCAAGCTGCACCTGTTTTAATTAAGGGCCGCACTTTGGACGTATCGGCATCCGAAGGCTATTTGTTGGTGGCTTGAGATTTTGTGACGAGGGGCCCCAAGTGAGGGCTTTCAACCGCTCCTGAACACGCGCAGTTCAGGCGGTAAGCTGGGGTGCCGAGGGCACGCCATCTGTGCTTTTTTCAATGACGATGACGCAGGGTTTGACCCAATGGCTGAAGGCGTCACAGCGGCTAGCATCAAGTCTTGATTTACTTAACTTGCTAAGCATCTGGCATTGGCGTTTCAGCCTTAGGTCTGCATTGTCCTGCTCAATACTCGCCAGCACCATCAAAGCACCCCCTGACATGCTCATCGCGCACAACTACATTGGCGGCCAATGGCTTAAGCCCAGCGGCGTTCTCACCATCGGAGATTCCATGAATCCGGCCACGGGCGAAAAAGCCGCCCAATTCGTGGCCGCCAGTGTGCAAGAAGTGGATGCCGCCATCGCCAGCGCTCGCCGCGCCTTTGAATCCACCACTTGGGCGCAACAACCCAAGCTGCGCGCTGACGTGCTGCGCCTGTTTGCCGATCGCCTGGAGCACAACAAGGCGCAAGTGGTGCAAACGCTGGTGCAGCTCAATGGCAAGTTACAGCGCGAGGCCGAAGGCGAAGTCATGGCTGGCATTTCAGAGCTGCGTTATTACGCCGGGCTGGCGCGCAACCTGTTTGGCCGGGTCATTGAGATGGAGCCCGATGTTTATTCGCACATCGAGCGCGAAGCCATTGGTGTGGCCGCCATCATCGTGCCCTGGAACGCGCCTGTGACTTTGCTGGTGCGCTCTTTGGCCCCGGCGCTGGCTGCGGGCTGCACCGTGGTCATCAAGGCAGCCCACCAGACCGCACTCGTGCATACCCAGGTCATGGCCTGTCTGGTGGCCGATGAGCGCATTCCGGCAGGCGTCATCAATTCTTTCATTGAGCAAGACATCGTGGCCACGCAGCACCTGTGCGCGCACCCCGAAGTCGATGTCATCAGCTTCACGGGTTCGACCCATGTGGGCAAGCAAATTGCCTTGTCGACGGCCAAAAACCTGACTCGCTTGTCGTTGGAGCTGGGTGGCAAGGCACCAGCCATCGTGCGTGCCGATGCCAACATGAGCGCTGCTGTGCGCGGCATTGTGGGCGGCGCTTGTGTCATGGCCGGGCAAATGTGCACCGCCATCAGCCGGGTGCTGGTGCACGAATCGGTGGCGGACGATTTTTCATCGCAACTGGCCCAAGCTTTGGCTCAAGTCAAAGTGGGGCCAGGCGACCAGCCCAGTTCGGGCATGGGCCCCTTGATTGACCAGCGCAACCAGGCCCGCTTGCTGGAAGAAGTGCGCGCGGCTGCGACCGACTGCCGCGTGATCTTGGCAGGACATGTGCCTTTGGACACGCCTCGCGGCGGCGCGTTCATCACGCCATCCCTCGTGGCCACGCAAGACCTGAGCAGCCATTTTGTGCAGGACGAAATTTTTGGTCCGATGATCACGCTCGAGACCTTCTCTTCAGACGACGAAGCGGTGCTGCGCGCCAACGCGACACGTTACGGTCTGGCCGCTTCGGTGTGGACCGCCGACCACCGGGCGGCTCGCCAAATCACCCGGCGCGTCAAGTTTGGCAATGTGTGGGTGAATGCGCACAACCGCTTGTTTGCCGAGATCGAGACCGGGGGTTACCGGCAAAGCGGTTTTGGCCGTTTGCATGGCGTGGAAGGCCTGAACGATTTCATGGAAACCAAGCATGTGTTCATGCCATGCAACGATTGACCCTCGCCGATGACCGACTCGACCCAGCCCAAGACGCCACACACCACCGCCCGTTACTTTCTGGAAGGTCTGCAAGAGACCGGCATCCGCTACCTGTTCTCCAACTTGGGTACCGACCATGTGACGCTAATTGACGAGATGGCGCGACTGCAAGCTGAGGGCCAGGCCATGCCTGAGGTGGTGCTGTGCCCGCATGAGAACGTGGCCATCCACATGGCGGGTGGTTATGCCGCTGTCACTGGGCAAGGGCAGGGCGTCATGGTGCATGTGGACGCAGGCACGGCCAACGCGGCCATGGGCATGCACAACCTGATGCGTGCCCGTTTGCCGGTGCTGCTCATGGCGGGCAAAGCCCCGTATGCCCTGCATGGCGAAGTGCCCGGAGCGCGCGACAACTATGTGCACTATGTGCAAGACCCGTTTGACATTGCTTCTTTGGTGCGCCCCTACGTCAAGTGGGAATACAACCTGCCCTCGGGCGTGGTGGCCAAAGAGGTGGTGCGCCGTGCCCACAGCGTGATGCATACCGAGCCTGCGGGGCCGGTGTACTTGACACTGCCGCGCGAGACCCTGGCTGAAACTTGGGCACCCGAGCAGGTCAAGTCTTACCCCGCTACCCGCTACGGCGCGGTGCGCATGGGGGTCTTGCCAGCCGAGGCCACTTTGCAGATCGCCCGCGAGTTGATGGCGGCCGAGAACCCGCTGGCGATCACTTCCTATTTGGGTCGCAAGCCAGAAGCCGTGCAGGCGCTCGAAGCACTGGCCGAGTTGTGCGGCATCCGGGTGGTGGAGTTCAGCCCCACTTGGCTGTGCATCTCGCGCGAATCGCCGTGCTTTTTTGGCTTTGACCCGACGCCGCTTTTGCCCGAGACCGATTGGGGTTTGTTGCTCGACATCGACGTGCCTTGGTTGCCCCACCAAACCCGCCCCCGCGAAGGCACCCGCTGGGTGCACATCGACGTGGACCCGATCAAGAAAGATTTTCCGGCCTGGGGTTTTGCCACTGACGTGCGCTGGCCTGCCGACTGTGCGCTGGCCTTGCGCGATCTGCACCAAGCGGTGCTGTCGCTGGCCGACGAGGCCTTTCACCAACGCGTGGCCGAGCGTATGGCCCGCTGGCCTGAGCAGCGCCAACAGCGGCTGGAACGAGTTGCAGCCGCCGCACAAAACCCGGGAACAGAAGAAGCGCTCAATCCGGCTTGGGTGTGCGCCCAGATTGGCTTGCAGCTGCACCCTGATGACGTTGTCATCAACGAAGCCATCCGCAATTCGCCTGCGGTGCTGCAGCAAATACTGCGCACCCGCCCCATGAGTTTTCTCGGGGGCGCTGGCGGTGGCCTGGGCTACAGCGGCGGCATGGCGCTGGGCGTCAAGCTGGCCCGGCCCAATGACCGGGTGGTGCACATCGAAGGCGATGGCGGTTTCCATTTTTCGACCCCCACTTCCGTTTATGCCGTGGCACAAGCACAAGGCCTGCCCATCCTCACCGTGGTGCTGGACAACGGCGGCTGGCAAGCTGTCAAGGAAGCCGTGCTGCGCGTGCACCCCGATGGGCCTGCGGCCAAGGCGGGCGAATTTCAGGCCCGTCTGAAGGGCGACAAGCGCCAGTTTGAACAAGTGGCCCAAGCCTTTGGTGCGCACGGCGAACGGGTTACCCGCGCCGAAGACGTGCCTGCGGCCATCGCCCGCTGTCTGCAGGCGCTGGATGAAGGCCGTGCTGCTTTGCTGGTGGCTTGCGTCGCCAAGATTTGATTTTCATTCCCCATAAAACAGGAGACAAACCATGACAACCCGCCTCACATCCCCGGTACGCCGCAAGCTGGTGGCCACCGCCGCCTTGTCTTTGGCCGCATCTTTGGCCACATTGGCCCCAGCCCTGTCTTGGGCGCAAGCGGCCTGGCCCAACAAGGCCGTGCGCATTGTGGTGCCCTACGCGCCGGGTGGTGCCAACGACATTCTGGCGCGCGTCGTCGCAGAAAAATTGGCGCCTGTTTTGGGCCAACCGGTGTTGGTCGAGAACAAACCCGGCGCGGGCGCCGCAGTCGGCACCGAGTTTGTGGTCAAAGCTGCACCCGATGGCTACACCTTGCTCATGGCGGCCAGTGGCCCCATCGTGTTCAACCCGGCGTTGGTGGCCAAGCTGGCCTACAACCCGATCACCGACTTGGTGCCTATTTCCCTGGCGGGATCTTTCCCGATGATCCTGGCCGTCAACGAAGCCTCGCCTGCCAAAACATTCAACGAGTTGGTCGCCTTGTCCAAAGCCAACGCGGACAAGACGAACTATTCCTACCCCTCGGCCTCCTTTCAGCTGGTGATGGAACTGGTCAAAGCCAAGTCGGGACTGAAGGCCCTGAATGTGCCTTACCAAGGCAGCGCGCCCTCCATCAACGCGGTGCTGACCCAAGAGGTGCAAATGACCCTGATCGACTCGGGCCCCATTGCCGCCCTGGTTAAGTCGGGCAAGTTGCGTGCTTTGGCCGTCACGTCTGAGCAGCGCCTGGCCAGCTACCCGCAAGTGCCCACGCTCAAAGAACAGGGCATTGATTTGGCAGTGAATTTCTGGAGTGGTTTGCTTGCGCCTGCGGGCACGCCTGCGCCCATCGTCAAGCGCTTACAAGAAGAAATGGCCCGCATCATGGCCTTGCCTGATGTGGTTGAGCGCATGGCCAAGCTGGACATCCGTCCCGTGGGCAGCAGCAGCGCTGACTTCGCCAAAACCATTGCCACCGAAATTCCTTTGTGGACCCAGGTGGCGAAAGACAACAACATCAAGGCGCAATGAGCACACCCCAGCGCATCGCCATTGCCGGGGCGGGCATTGCCGGTTTGACCACTGCCCTGGCCTTGCTGCAGCAAGGCTTCAAGGTCGAAGTGTTCGAGCAAGCCTCGCAATTGGGTGAGTTGGGCGCGGGCTTGCAAATCTCGCCCAACGGTTCGCGTGTCTTGCTGGCGCTGGGTCTGGGTGAGGCCTTGCAAAGCGTTGTCAGCCCGGCGCGGGGCAAGGAAATCCGGATGTGGAACACCGGCCAGCGATGGAAGCTGTTCGACCTGGGCGACGATTGTTTGGCGCGTTTTGGTGCGCCTTACTGGATGGTGCACCGGGGTGATTTGCACCGGGTCTTGCTGGACGCTTTCGAGGCGAGATCAGACCTTCCCGTTCGCCTGAATGCGCGGGTGGTCAACGCGTTCAGCACGGCTTCGGGCGTGACGTTTGAGTTGAACGATGGATCTGAGCACTGCGCCGGCGCTTTGCTGGCGGCCGACGGTGTGCATTCGGTGCTGCGCGAGCAGTTGCTGGGCGAAGACAAGGCCCAATTTACCGGCTTGCTGGCCTGGCGTGGGCTGGTGCCTGTGGAGCGCGTGTCTGAACACTTACGGGCGCAGGTCGGCACCAATTGGGTCGGCCCGGGGGCCCACGTCATCACCTACCCGGTGCGTGGCGGGGCCTTGATGAACGTGGTGGGCATCATCGAGCGTGAAGGCTGGCGTAGCGAGTCCTGGACCGAGCGCGGCACCCACGCCGAGTTGCTGCAAGACTTTGGTCATTGGCATGCCGATGTGTGCGAGTTGATGTCGGCCATCGATCAACCTTTCAAATGGGCTCTGCTGGGCCGTGCCCCACAAACCGGCTGGGCACAGGGCAACATCTGCCTGCTGGGCGATGCGGCGCACCCCACCTTGCCGTTTTTGGCGCAGGGGGCCAACATGGCCATCGAAGACGCCGCCGTCATGGCGCGCTGCCTGGCCTTGGATGAACCGACCGAACAGGCCTTAGCCCGCTTTGAAAAACTGCGCTGGCAGCGCACCGCCGACATCGTCAACCGGTCGCGTGACAACGCCCAGCGCTTTCACAACCCCCAGCTGTCGGACCCTGCCAAAGCGGTGGACTATGTCAGCAGCGAGTGGGAGCCCGAAAAAGTCCGCCGCCGCTACGACTGGATGTTTGAATACGACCCTTTGAAAGTGCCGTTATGAGTTGGAATGCACCCGTTGTGGTGGTGGGCGCGGGGCCTGTGGGCATGACCCTGGCGCTGTGTTTGGCGCGCCGCGGCATTGCCTGCACTCTGGTCGAAATGAGGCTTGCAGGTGCGCTGCCGGATGTCAAATGCAACCACATCTCGGCCCGCAGCATGGAGCTGTTCCGCGCTCTGGGCGTGTCCCAAGACCTGCGTGCCGCAGGCTTGCCCGACGATTACCCGCACGACGTGTCGTACCGCACCAGCACCGTGGGGCAAGAAATCGCCCGCATCCACATTCCCGGGCGCAGCACCCGCCTGACCGACCACAGCGGCCCGGACGGCAACTGGCCCACGCCCGAGCCACCGCACCGCATCAACCAGCGCTACATCGAGCCGATTTTGGCGGGGCATGTGCAAAAGCAAACCTTGATCACCACCCTTTACCGGCACCAAGTGCTGGACTTCGAGCAAACCGACGGCCTGGTGAATGTGCGCATTCAAAACCTGGACACGCCCGATGCGCCGCCGCTGCACATGCAAGCGGCTTATCTGGTGGGCTGCGACGGCGGCCGTTCGGCGGTGCGCAAGGCTATAGGCGCCCAACTGGTGGGCGACGAGGTGGTGCAGCGCGTGCAAAGCACCTGCATTCGCGCGCCGGGCCTGATGACTCGCCTGCAGGCCCCGGCGGCCTGGGCCATGTTCACCGTCAACCCCCGGCGCAGCGGCAACATCTACGCCATCGACGGCCAGGAAGTCTGGCTGATCCACAACTACCTGCGCGACCACGAAACCGACTTTGAAGCGGTGGACCGCGACTGGGCCATCCGCACCATCCTCGGGGTGGGTGAAGACTTCGAGTACGAACAGATGAGCCGCGAAGACTGGATTGGTCGCCGCCTGGTGAGCGACAAGCTGCGCGAAGGCAACGTGTTTTTGGCCGGAGACGCCGCCCATCTGTGGGTGCCCTATGCCGGTTACGGCATGAACGCGGGCCTGGCCGATGCGGCCAATCTGGCCTGGCACCTGTCGGCGCAAATCGAAGGCTGGGCCACACCCGAGGCCTTGTCGGCCTACGAAAAAGAACGTCACCCGATCACCGAGCAGGTCTCACGCTTTGCCATGAACCATGCGCACGCCATGAGCCAGCGCCGGCGCGAGATTCCGCTGAATCTGGAAGACGACAGTTCCGAGGGGCAAGCTGCACGCGATGCCTTTGGCCAAAACTTGTACGACCTGAACGTGCAGCAGTACTGTTGCGCGGGCCTGAACTTTGGTTACTACTACGACCAGTCGCCTGTGATGGTGTACGACGGCGACAAAGCGCCCGAGTACAGCATGGGCAGCTTCACCGCGTCGACCGTGCCCGGATGCCGTGCGCCACATTTTTGGCTAGGCGAAGGACAGTCGCTGTACGACGCTCTGGGCCCCGCCTATACCTTGCTGTGCCTGAAGCCGGGACACGACGAAGCGTTGGAGGCCCTGCAAGCCGCGGCCCAACACCAAGGCATGCCGCTGCGGGTGCTGGACGTGTCGGGCCTGAAAGACTTGCCGGCCGAATACCAGCATCCCTTGCTCATGGTGCGTGCCGACGCCCACACGGTGTGGCGTGGGCATGGGCTGGATGACGCGTCAGCACAAGCCCTGGTGGCCACTTTGTGTGGCCGAGGCTGCCTCACTCCAGCTTGATGTTGGCCTTCTTGATCAAATCGCCAAATCGCGTGAATTCCTGACGGTTCAGTTGCGCAAATTGTTCGGGCGAGATGTTGCCCGGCTCGCCACCCAGACCTTTGAGTTTGGTCTGGATGTCGGGCATTTTCAGGATTTTGGCCAGCTCGGTTTGCAGGCGCTGCGTCACTTCGGGTGGGGTGCCACTGGTCACGAACATGCCGTACCAGGTGCTCATCTCGAAGCCGCTGACACCTGCCTCGGCCAGCGTGGGCACTTGGGGCAACTCGCTGCTTCGGGTGGCGGTGGTCAGGGCCAGGGGCTTGAATTTGCCGGCCTTGATCTGGCCCATGGCCGAGGAGGTGGTGTCGAACATGATCTGCACGTTGCCGCCAATGATGTCCAGGTGCGCCTGGCTGCTGCCCCTGTAGGGCACATGGATGCTTTTGACGCCAGCGGCCAGGTTGAAACCCTCGCCTGCGATGTGCTGGGTGCTGCCCACGCCGGACGACGCGTACTTGAACTCGTTGGGCTTGGCTTTCATCAAGCTCACCAACTCGGCCACGTTGTTGGCAGGCACGTTGGCCCCCACCACCAGCACGTTGGGCACCGTGACGATCAGACCCACTGGCGTCAGGTCCTTGATCGGGTCAAAGCTGAGTTTGATCAGGTGCGGTGCAATGGCTTGCCCGGTGTTGGTGGCCACCAGCAGGGTGTGGCCATCGGCCGGGGCTTTGGCGGTCAGGTCGGCGGCAATGGTGTTGGAGGCACCGGGTTTGTTGTCGACCACAAACGAGCCCTTGAAGGCCTCGCCCATTTTTTCGGCCAACATGCGGGCAATGATGTCGGTGCCGCCGCCTGCGTTGGCGCCCACCATGATGCGCACTGGCTTGTTGGGGTAGTTTTGCGCCAAACCCAGCAAGGGCGTGGCCAGCAGGGCCGCGAGCAGGATTTTCTTCAGTTTCATGACAAGGTCTCCTTGGGGGTGGTGAGGTTTTGAAGGCGAGAGGTGGCCATGCGAGCCGCCAATTCGAATGCATTGGTCATGGCTTGGGGATTGGCCACACCCTGACCTGCGATGTCGTACGCCGTGCCGTGCGCCGGGGTGGTGATGGGGCAGGGCAGGCCGCCGTGCACCGTCACGCCCTGCTCAAACCCCATCAGCTTCATGGCGATTTGGCCTTGGTCGTGGTACATGGTCACCACACCGTCGTAACCGCCTGGCGAACGGATGGCGCGCACAAAGGTGGTGTCGGCTGGAAAGGGGCCGTCGGCGGCAAAGCCCATGGCAGCGGCTTGCTGCACGCCCGGCGTGATGATGCGGCCTTCCTCGTCGCCGTAGTTGCCGTTGTCGCCATTGTGCGGATTGAGTCCACACACCGCGATGCGCGGACTGGCGACGCCAGAGGCTTGCAGGGCCTGAGAAATCATGCGGATGGCGTCGGCCACTTTGCCTGGGCTCAGCAAGCTGGAGACTTCGTTCAGGGGGACATGCGAGGTCACACGCGCTGTCCAGAGGTTTTTCAGCACGTTGAGCTCGCCGCAGACGCCGCTGAAATGCATGTGTTCGGCAAACCAGCGCAGTTCGTCCTCTTGTGTCATGCCGCCTTGGCGAAGGGCCGACTTGTTCAGCGGGGCAAAGCAAAAAGCATCGGCCTGGCCTGACGTCACCAGGTCCACCCCGGCCGCCAATGCCGCGATCATGTAGCGGCCGTTGTGGGCGTTGGCCACGCCGCGTTCAAAAGCAGGGGCGTTGGAACCAGACCAGTCGTGCCAGACCACTTCAGCAGGGACCTGAATCGACCCTTTCTGGTCGATCAGGATGACCCTGGCATGCGTTTGCCACGAGGGGTTTTGCAGCATTTTTTCGACCAGTTCTGGGCCGATGCCTGCAGGGTCGCCGGTAAAGAGGGCCAGTGTGGGCAGTGTCATGTGTAGGCTTTGGGTTAAGTGCGCAGGCGAACAGGTGTCATTCGTCGTGACGGATCATGCTAAGCAGGCGACCCAAGCCGGTCAAGCTCTGGTTTTCCCCCGTACTTCCAGCCCATGCCTTCACATGACCCCTCCAGCCAGTGTGGCGCTCACCCATACCAGCCACGCAAGACGGATCACGCCTTTGCGGCGCAAAAAGCCTCTACCAGGGCCTATAGCGTGGCGCTTATTGCGATGTCTTTGACCAGTCAACGCCCGCATCCAAAGGGTAAATTGGCCGGCGCAGGTTTTTGAACTGCAGCTCGCTGTAGTCCGACGTGCAGGCACCGGCTCCGGCGCATTCCACCGTGGCACCGGCCAGATGCCCCAGGCCAGCGCGCCAGTGCACCCGGCTTTTGAGCACCACAAAACTCTTTTGTGTCGGGTCGATGCCCAGGCACAGCAGGGCGTTCACGTCAAAGGGCTCGACATGGCGCGAGATCAGTGCCACCTCCACATCGCCCGTGTCGATCACCACCGCTTGGCCCATGTTCTGGCGGGCACCCTGGCTCATGGGGCCTTTGTTGCGGTACTTGCCGTTCGAGATCAGCTTGACCACGCCTGTCAGTTCGATCGGTTCGCTGTGGTGCGGCATGAGCGGCATGGCCATCTTGCCGCCCACTTGCAAGCGCACCTGCGCGCCGATGCCCGCTGCAATGGCCTCTTGCACCGCTTGAGGGTCAAAAATCGCAAACACGGCCACATTGCGCAAACCTTGGCGCAGCACCTCTGCCAGCACGGCGGTGGTGTCCATGGTGCCGCCCGAAGCGGCGTTGTCGTAATGGTCCAGCAGCATCACCGGAAAGTCGCTCAGCGTTTTGGCGTTTGCCACCGATGCGGCCAGCGGCTCCAGCTCGTACACCCATTGGGCACGGCTGTCCCAAGCCATTTGCATCAGCTCGTCGCGAAGGCGCTGGGCCAGCGCCGGGTCGTTGTCGGTCACCACCACCACCGACATGCCCGCGTTTTCGATGTCGGCATGTGGAAAGCCGGTGAACACGCTGGCGCACAAAGCGCCTTCTTTTTCCATTTGCTGGGCACGCGCCTGGATGGAGCGGTTGGGCTCGTCCAGTGAGCTTTGCCGCATGATGTGCGGGATCATGGGCAAGCGGCCCCAGGCGGTGGTGGGCTTGGCCTGGCCCTGAAGCAGCTTGAGCAGGGCCGTGCCCGCCCGCACGCCGGTGCCGTACATGTCCACATGCGGGTAAGTTTGGTAGCCCGCCACGGTTTGTGCCAGCTCGACCATGTCGGTGTAGACGTTGGCGTGCATGTCATAGGCCACGCCAATCGGCGTTTTGGGGTCGATGGCGCGGATCCGGCGCAGCAACTCGCCTTCGCCGTCTTCATGGCTCTGGCTCACCATGGCGCCATGCAAGTCCAGCAAGATGCCGTCAAAACCACCGCGCGCCACGGCTTGCAAAATCACCTCGCTCATGGCCTCGTAGGCCTCGTCAAACACCAGCCCGCTGGGCGCGGCGTGCGCCCCCAGGGCCAGCTCGAATTCGGCCCCCGCCTGCTCGGCCAAGTCAATGAACGCCCCCGTGGCCGTGCCCGTGCCCCGAAACGCCGCAATGGCCGCCTCGCCTCTTGGCGGCGCTTCACCTGGCCCCAGCGCAAAGCGCTGCAAGTCGGTGGGCACCGGCGAGAAGGTGTTGGTCTCGTGCATCATCATTGCGATCAGTAAACGCATAGGGCCTCCAGTTCAACAGACGCCCATGATGGCCCCGTGCGGTGGCAGGGCACAGTCACCGAGGTGCCAGCGCGAACGTGAATGTAAGTGGGTCCGGGTTGACGTGTTGAGCCGTGGGCATGAGACTCAGCCTTGAACCGATGTTGAAGGAGCTGACCCCTGTCGGCTTTGGATTTAGACGACACCTCAAAAACCTGTCGCTGGTCTGATTTTGTAGGAGCCCACCCCGTGGGCGATGGGCGTGTACCTGCCCTCACAAATCCATCGCCCACGGGGTGGGCTCCTATAAGCCAAGGTTCATTCGCAGTTCAAGCCATTTTGGAGACAAAGCATGTTCCCTTGCATCGACACACTCAGCGCAGAATCGGCCCATGAGCGCGGCCAAATTTATGGACAACAGGCCAAGGGCCGCATCCAGCACAGCGTGGTCACTTACGCCCGTTTGTTTGCCGCCTGTGGCATCGACTGGGCCAGCGCTTGCGAGCGCGCCATGCGCTTTGAGCCGGTGATTGAGCAGGTCGATGCCGACCTCATGACTGAACTGCGCGGCATGGCCCAAGGCAGTGGCCAAAGCCTGGGTAGCCTGATGGCGCTGAACTGCCGCACCGAAATTTTGCCGGCCACGTTTTTCACCGACGAGCCGCAGCTGGCCCATGCCGCCTTGGCCGCCAACCGTGCAGCGGGCCTGCCCGACTGGCTGGCCGATGCGCCCTGGGACGGCGCTTTGAAAGATGGCGAATGCACCGCCATGGGCGTGACCGCCTCCGCCAGCCAAACGGGCCAAGCCTGGCTGGCGCAAAACTGGGACTGGATGGGCCGCCAGCGCGAAGCCCTGGTGCTGTTGCACACCCAGGGCCCCAGCGGCCAAAGCATCACCACCCTCACCGAAGCGGGCATGCTGGCCAAGATCGGCATCAACCAATCGGGCTTTGCGCTGGGCCTGAACATCCTGCGCTCCAACCGTGACGGCAGCCGCCTTGGCGTGCCAGTGCATGTGCTGCTGCGGCATTTGCTCGATTGCGATTCCTTGGCGCATGCCCGTGAGCGTTTGCAGGTTTTGCAGTCTGATCAGGGGCTGGGTTTTGGTGCCGCTTCCAACGTGCCCTGCGCCGATGCCGAGGGCCAGGCCGCCTGCTTTGAAGTCTCGCCCGCAGGTTGGGCCGAGGTCACGCCCACCGATGGCGTGGTGGTGCACACCAACCATTTTGTATGTGAATCGCTGTTGGCTGAGCAAGCCCCCATGGGCCTGGGTTTGTCGAGCCACAACCGGCTGAGCACTGCCGGGCAACACGCTTTGAAAACCCCCATCGGTCAAGCCGATCTGGAGCGCTTCTTGCGTGACGAGTCCGATGGCTTTTTGTCCATCTGCCGCAGCCCCGATCCCAGCGTGCCGCCCGAAAGCCGGGTCGAAAGCGTGGCGGGCATCGTCATGCAAACCCAGCCTCCGGCCATGTGGGTGGCCTGCGACGTGCCCAGCCGCGTGGCGTTTGAATCGGTGCCTTTGGCCGCTGCGGCCAACCAACTCAAGGGGAGACAGGGTCAGGCCATCGCTGCTTGAGCAAGTCCAGCACATCCTGCCAGGCCTGCGGGCCCGTCACAGGGTTGCGTCCAGCGTGAACGCCCAGACCCGGATGTTGGCCATTCGGTACGCGAGGCAAGTGTTGGACTTGCCCCACCGGGTTGTCAAAACCGTGGTGGCTGTCCGGGTACAGCTTGAAGCTCATGCCAGATTGCTGGCCCAAAGCCACACAGGGCGCCGCAGGCGTCCAATTGTCTGCCGCCCCCAGCAGCATGTGCACGGGCCAGCTCGGCTGATAAGCCCGGCGCAGTGCGTCCTTGCAGCCTGGGTAAAAGGCCAGCGCCACGTCGGGTGTCACACTGGGCTGAGGGATTTTTTGCTGGCTGTCCGAACTGGCCAGCACGGTGTTGCCGCCATTCGACCAGCCCAGCAAGGCCACGCGTTGGCGATCCGTCCATGCTTGTTGGGCCAGCCAAGCCAATGTGGCGTGAACGTCGCTGAGCCGATGGCTTTGCCTGACTTGGCGTGACGCCATGCTTTGTTCGCACAAACTGGTTTCCTGTCGGGGTGTGAGGCTGTCAGGCCAAACCACGCTGTAGCCTTGTGCCAGTAACAAATCGGTCATACCTTGATGGCGTGCACTGAGCTGGCCTTTGCGAGAGCCGACGGTGGCATAGATGCCGCCGCACCCGTGCAAAGCGATCACCACTGGGCGGGGGGTGTCATGGGTCTTTTGCAGTGGGTGAAAGACCCAAGTTTTCAGCGCCAGACCGTTGATTCCCGGAACCAGCTCGGAAACGGGTTGAGCATGTGCCGATGGCCCCAGCCCCAAGCCAAAGCACAGCCAAAGACCGCAGCGGTGCAGGTACTGAAGTAAGTGCACAACCCTCACCGTATCCCGTGTTGACCCAGGTGCCGTACTGCAGCTGACACACGCATGCCCAACTGCAGGCCGTGCGCCAGGGCCAGCGGGTTCAGGCCATTGACCACGCCATTGTCCAGCCCGTCTTGCGCCTCGCCAATACGCGCCGAGGTGTGCGCATACAAAATGGCCAACACGCCCACGGCCTGCAATTCATGCAGCGCCACACGGCCTGCATCGTCCTTGCCGCCACCGGCATCGTTGAAGGCCACCGCAAAGGGTTTGTGGGTCTGCGCCGTCACAAAATGCGAGGCCGACAAGCCCCCGTGCGAGCCCGACACGATTACTGTGCCAGCATGGCTGGCGTTGACCAGCGCGATCGAGTCCAGCAACACCAGTGCGCGTTGGGTCATCGCGTTTCTCTGGCCACATCCTGCTCGAAGCTGGCTTCCTTCAAGGGGGCTTTTTCGGCCATCCAGCCGCTGTAGACGGTTTGGAAGTCGGCCACGATCTGCGCCAGCGGCATGTCGTCAAAGGTGCCGCGCTGGTTGACGTATTCCATGTGCCGGTTACCGGCCTTGTCAAAGGGGTGGTAAATAGAATCGTTGCGTCCGTCAAATTCCAAAGGCAAAAGGCCGAACTTGTCGCACAGCTCGATGTTGAAGGCGGGCGTGGCCTTGACCCATTGGCCGTCCAGCCAGATGTCGGCATAGCCGTGCCAAATGAACACATCGGTCTGCATGGTCTGGCGCAAGCGCTCGGTGCTCAGGTGGTTGCGCACATCGGCGTAACCCACCCGGGCATGCAGCCCGGCGGCGCGGCAGGCGGCGGCCATCAGGGCCGCTTTGGGCACGCACCAGCCCGAACCCTGGGCAATGACCGAGCTGGCGCGCATGCCTTCGGTGGACAGCTCGATGCGGTAAGGGTCATAGCGGAACTGGTCGCGCACTGCCAGGTACAGGGACACCGCGCGTTCACGGTCGGTGTCGCCTTGCGCGTGCTGGCGCGCCAAGGCGATCACGTCGGGGTGGTCGCTGTCGATCAAGGCCGTGGCGGCCAGCGTGGCGGGGGAGGGCAGGTTGGTCATGCGGTTCACTGTAGCGCGTGCGCCAGCGCCGGGCTGTCACGCTGGCTATAGTGTCTTCATGGTGCTTGGCAAGCGCAACACAAGGAGACACGGGCATGGCCTCGGTTTTGAATTTTGGAGCGGTGCGTGTGCACCTGGGAGAAAAGTCGGGCAAATACCCCGATGGCAACCAGCTGATCGTGCAGGGGGCCGACATGCGCGTGGCCTTTGACACGCCCGAGGTGGCCAACCGCATCGGCCCTGAGCTGGACACGGTGGATCTGGTCATCCTGGGCCATGTGCACGAGGACCACATGGCGGGGCTGCACCGCCTGACCCACGCCCCTGTGCAGGTGCACGAGGCCGACTTGGCCGCCGCGCAATCGTGGGATGGCCTTTGCCAACACTACGGCTATCCCGCCGAGGTGCTGGAAGCCATGCACGCCATCGTGCAAAAGGATTTTCATTACCAACCCCGGCCCGACGCCACCGGCTACAGCGACGGCGCGCTATGGGACCTGGGTGGTGGCGTGCGCGTGCGGGCGCACCACCTGCCGGGCCACACGGCGGGGCACTGCGCCCTGGTGGTCGAAAGCGAAGGTCTGGCCTTCATTGGCGACATCGACCTGAGCGGCTTTGGCCCGTATTACGGCGACGCCACCTCCAACTTGAGCGACTTTCGGCACACCCTGAAAAAAGTCGCCGAGCTGGACGCCCGCATCTGGGCCACTTCGCACCACAAGTCGGTCATCACCGACCGGGCGCAGTTTTTGGCCGATCTGGCACGCTTTGCCAGCAAGATCGACGAGCGCAGCGCACAACTGCTGGGCTATTTGCAGACCCCGAACAGCCTTCATGAGCTGGTCAGCCGCCGCCTGTTGTATCCGCAAGGCTACGACGTGCCCTTTGTGCCTTGCGCCGAACGCAACACCATCGACATGCACCTGGAAGAGCTGCTGGCACAGGGGCAAATCCAATCCTTGGAAGATGGCCGCTTTGTGGCGGTGTGAAGCCTTTTCACCATTTCATTAGGAGATTCCTATGACCCCCGAACAACTCTTGCAACACCACGACCAAGCCCGTTTGTGGGGCCAGGCCCCCGGTGTGGTGGGCGGTCCCGACACCGCTGCTGCCTACCAACAAGCCCTGGTCGTGCGCCAGTTGCGCCAACAGCGAGGCGAAGTGGCCAAGGGCTACAAGGTTGGCTTTACCAACCGCACGCTGTGGCAACGCTACGACGTGTTTGGCCCCATGTGGGGCACGGTCTGGGACACAGGCCTCAGCTTTGCCGAGCCCGCCCCATCGGGGAGGGCCGAGGTCAGCATCGACCTGACCCACACTTGCCAGCCCCGGCTGGAGCCCGAAATTGTTTTTGGCATGAAGGCCACGCCAGCGGCCAACGCCAGCATGCAGCAGCTGTTCGAAGCCATCGACTGGATCGCACCGGGTTTTGAGGTCGTGCAGTCGCATTGCCTGGACTGGAAGTTCACCGCCACCGACACCATGGCCGACAGCGGCCTGCACGCCCGCTTGCTGGTGGGCCAGCGCCAGCTTGTCCAGCACCTGGCCGCCGATGCGCAGGCCCTGCACATCCTGCTGGCGCAGGCCCAAGTCACGTTGTTCAAAAATGACCAAGCGATGGAGCAGGGCACCGGCACCAACGTGCTCGACAGCCCGCTGAATGCATTGCACCACTTTTTGAAAGAACTGCGCCAATGCCCTGGCGCGGTGGACCTGCAGGCAGGCGACGTGATCACCACCGGTACCTGGACCGACGCCTGGCCGCTGCAGGTGGGAGAAAACTGGAGAGCCGAGTTTTCTGCGCCGCTGGGCTGCTTGAGCGCCCGCATACGCTGATGGCGGTGCACTAGGCGAGCCACAAGGCGGGGGCATAAAAAAACGCCCCGAGCGGGAAAGCCTGGGGCGTAAATCAACAAAAATGTCAGACAACTGCAAGAAGCGTGACGAGATCAGTATACTGTAAATATATACAGTACTTTGCAGCTTCGATCTTGATCCACCCTTTACCCACCATGCCCTTGCCACGCCGCCGCCGAGACGACTTTGAAGACAGCCGGGTCTACGAATACCCCCAGCACCTGCGCGAGGCCATCGAAGATGCGCCCACTGGGGCCGGCGTTTATATCTTTCACGGCCAAGAAGGCGACTTGCCGCTTTACATCGGCAAAAGCATCAACATCCGTGCGCGATTGCTGTCACACCTGCGCACGCCTGACGAGGCCCGCATGCTGCGCCAAACCCAGCGCATCAGCCACATCCGCACGGCCGGCGAGATTGGCGCGCTGCTGCTGGAGGCGCAAATGATCAAAGCCCAGCACCCGCTGTTCAACCAAAAACTGCGCCGCAACCAACAGCTGTGTAGCCTGCAACTGACGGGTGAAGTGCCGCAAGTGGTCTATGCCCGCGACATCGACTTTGCCAGTCAGCCCGAGCTGTATGGCCTGTACGCCAGCCGCCATGCGGCGCTGGATACGCTGCGCACCATCGCCGACCAAAACAAGCTGTGTTACGGCCCATTGGGCCTGGAAAAACTGCCCCCCGGCAAAGCCTGCTTCAGGGCCGCCATTCGCCAATGTGCGGGTGTGTGCCGGGGCGATGAAACCCCCGAAGCGCACCGCGAGCGCTTGTTCCGCAGCTTGCTGGCGCTGCGTGTGGAATGCTGGCCCTACCCGGGCGCGGTGGGTTTGGTGGAACGCGATGACGAACTCACGCAAATCCACGTCGTGAAGCACTGGTGCTATTTGGGCAGCGCCCCCACCCCCGACGCGGCCCGCCAACTGAGCCAAACGGCCAGCCAAGTGGCCGCGAACTTTGATGCCGATGGCTACAAGATTTTGTGCCGCCCGGTGCTCACGGGGAGTGTGGAGATTGTGTTGTTGTGAAAGGCCTGTGCAATCCATCGTGGGCGGCGGTCAACTTGGACGCATTGGGGGCCAAGAGGGTGACGGATACGGTGAATTGGCGGCGAGAGAACAATTAGACTTCATGGGTCGTTTTTCGGAGAATAAAAAAATGACCACAAAAAGCCAACGGATCGGTCCTGTGAAACCCATGCTGCGCATGGCTTTGCGCCCATTCATGAAACACGGTGCCCGCTTGACCGGCGTGTGCTTGGTGCTGCTGCCCGTCTGGGCCGTCGGGGCATCTTTGGATGGGCGCTGGCAAGGCACCCTGAGCTGCTCGCAGAGTTTATTGAATCAAAACCCTGCCTATAGCACCAGCATCCACATCGATGTGGTCGGCATAACAGGCAAGGGTCTGAAAAAAGATGCCCAAACCACCGAGTCCTTTGATTTGCAAGTGATGCCCTCCAACAGGGTGCAGATGCAGTCTGTGGGGCGTCGCATGTCGGATGCAGCGCCGCGCTGGTTCACCCGCATGGAAGGTGAGAGCGTGGGTGACGCCATCAAGCTCACAGGCCGCATGTTGGGCAGCGATGGGGCTACGCTGGTCCGGGCGAATTGTTCTGCACTCTTGGCCAGAGCCGGTAGCGATCTGAAGGACGATGATTTGGCTGCGCTGCATGAGCAGCGGACTGCAGAAGTACTGCGCGACATGGCGGCTTCCGGGTCAGCGGCGACGCTGGCACCACCCAGGCCCAATGAGCCCGCGAGCGCCGAGCCAGCGCGTCCTGCGACAGGACCGGATCACCGGGGGTTTCGCATCCGCGAGGTGCCGCCCAGCGCCAAGCCGCTGACTTTCAAAGATATGCAGGCTGGCCCGGGCGGCTTGCCGCTTGGCAAGGCGGGGGCCATTTATTTGCCGGAAGACTGGTTGACCGGTGATGGGCAGTCTTGGCACTACCGCTCGGCGGCTCGCGCAAGTGTTGCCCCGGTTGCGGTGCGCCCGCCCCGTGTTGAGGAAGCCAAGGTCATCGACCAGGCCCAAGCCCTGATGGGGCGCGTGGAGTCCCGGGTCATGGTCTTGATTGCAGACGGTGCCATCGTGGATGTCATCACCACAGGGGGCATTCAATTCAACACCAGGCTGTTGAGCGCCAGCATGGGCAAAACTGTGGCGGCCCTGGCGGCAGGCAAAGCGGTGTGTGCCGGGCACTTGAAGATGGACCAGCGTGTGGACAGTTTGCTGCCGGGGATGGTGGGCAAGGACTTGGGGGCTGCCACGCTGCGGGATGTCTTGATGATGGCTTCGGGCACAACAGAGCCGTCTCAGGGTGACTACGTTGGCACATTGCCGCAAGAGGTTCGTCATTATCTGGAAGGCTCAGGCAATCTGGAGCAGTTGCTCGAAACCCCGCGCCAATCGACGGCGCAACGCGGTGTGTTCAGCAAGCTCAAACCGGGTGAGCGTTTCAGCTACAAGTCGCGTGATCCGCATGTGGTGGCCATGATGATCGAGCGAGCGGTGGGCATGTCCGCAACGCGGTGGGTGGATGAGCAACTTTTGCGCGCGTTCAATGCCGAGCATCCCGTGATTTTGGGCACCGACCGCAGCGGCTATTTTCATGGTGCAGCAGGCGTGGTGCGCATGGCCCTGATCGACTGGATACGGTTTGCGATGTATGTCGACCAACAGCGTCGGGGCGACACTTGCTTTGCCCGCTTCATTCGAGACCTGGGCACCACGCAGATTCGTGCGCCGGGCGTGATGAACAGCATCGGTGGGTATGGCTACTTGACCTGGACCGACAACGCCTTGGCGCCCAACAGCTTCTGGGCCGCCGGTTATGGTGGGCAACGCATTGCCTGGAGCACCGACCCGACCAACCAGCGGGTGTTTGTGCTCTTCAGCAATTCGGCTGACAGACATGCCGACCAGATTTACCCTGTCGCCAGAGGGTGGCTGGCACTGGGCGGCAAATAGTTTGTGAGGGGTGATTGAAATGGAACGATCAATGAACGTGCGGACAAAAAATTTGCTCGTTTTGGGTTTGGCATCCCTCGCTATTTTTTATGGTGGGGCGGCGCTTGCACAAAACAACAAGGGCCAAATTGAAAGCGATCAATTTTGGGCTGATTTTTCCAAAGGTTTGGAATGGCTGCCCACGTCCAAGTCCATTTCTGCGGCGCCCACACCCTCCCATTTGGAGGTGGCGCCAGAAAGTTTGAATTCCAGCTTGACCCCTGTGGTCGATCAGGCCTTTGATCCCGATGTTCACCGCATCGTTATCCTGTCGCACAAGCGCAGCGTCATCCACCGCAAATACAACGAAAAATGGGTCAACGACAAGTCTCGCCCCTCCAGTGCATCGATGGCCAAAAGCTTGACGGCTTTGGCGGTTGGCAAAGCCATTTGCAGTGGCGCCATCGGCAATTTGGACGAGAACGCCACGGTCTACGCCAGCAGGCTGCGCGGCACCTCTTGGGGTAACGCCAAGATCCGACATTTGTTGGCGATGAGCAGCGGCTCGAACAAACCCGTTTATTCGCCCACTGGTTCGCCCACACCTCAGGTTCAAGCCGAGACACTGGCCAAGTCGTACCAAGGCAACATGACGCATGACTTCATCAGCCTCATGGCCAAAGCCGATGAAAAGTACTCTGCCTCGGGGCAACAGGGCTTGTACAACAACCTTGACACACAGGCCTTGGCCTTCTTGGTGGAAGACGCCACCCGTCAAAAGTTCATTGAATTTTTTGAACGTGAGATTTGGCACGCCATAGGTGCCAGCCAAGGTGGTTCCTGGTCGCACAACAGTCTGGGCCAGGTTGCGGCCTTTTCGGGTTTTACGGCCCATCCTTATGACTGGATCCGGTTGGGGCATTACGTCCTGGAGGAGCGCGCCAAAGACACCTGCTTTGGCAAATTCCTGAAAGAAGCCACGACACGGCAAAGCGAGGTGGTTTTACCCAATGGCTCTGCCGCTTACGGTTTTCAAATATGGCTGGGTTGCGGCGCCGTTGATACCTTTTGCTTTTTGGGCCACGGCGGGCAGCGCTTGCAAATGAGCCCTTCAACAGGTCTGGTGATGTACGTGCATGCCACCAGTTTTTCAGCCAGCCAACCTATTGTGACCATGTACCGGAATGTGGCCAGTCGCTACCCGAAGTAACTTCAAAGCATCGCAAGGTGATGGATGGCTTGGGGGGGAGTTGTTGCGGATCAGGGTCAAAAAGGGGGGATTGGGCCGATGCCATGAGCAATGGGATTGACTTTGCTTATCCTCGTTCATCTTGACTCCCGTACCCTTTCACCCATGAAAATCCACCTGCAAACGCCCGAGGAAATCCGCCCGCAGATCTGGAAGTAGCTGGGCCGCGCCAGCCAAGACCGGCACCACGAGTGGCGCACGCCTGTTCTCGCCTCTGTCGATCCAGACGGCTTGCCTAACGCACGCACCGTGGTGCTGCGACAGGTGGATGCGTTGGCCGGACAGTTGACTTTTTACACCGACAGCCGCAGCCCCAAAGTGGCGCAATTGCAGACGCAAGCTTCAGCGATGTTGGTGTTCTGGAGTGCCCGTTTGAGTTGGCAATTGCGGGTGCGGGTGGCCTGTTCGGTCATCACCGCAGGCCCGGAGGTCGAGGCGATTTGGCAAGGGGTCAAGCAGTCGGCGGCTGCGAGCGATTATTTGTCGCCTGAGCCACCGGGGGCTGTGTTGCCACAAGGCGGTTCGGCAGAGGCTGTAACGGTCAACAGCGGCGTGACAGCGCACAGCTTTGCTATTTTGCGTGCGCAGGTGCTTCAGATGGACTGGCTGGAGTTGTCGCACGAAGGGCATCGCCGGGCAAAGCTGAGCGCCAACACCTGGGCGTGGCTGATGCCCTGATTGCTTTCAGCCCGTGTCGTCTCGCATGCGCTTCAGTTGCGCTCCGTCCACCGCCAAACGCACACCCAAAGAACCACTGCCCGCTCGCACCGGGAATTTACGCAAACCGATGTCGAGCGCCTCGATGGCTGGGTAAGCTGAGCATGCTTGCACGATGCGCGTGATCAGCCGCTCTTGGGTTTCGTAAAGCCCATCGGCCGCCAGTCGTTCGATCTCGATCACCAGCGGGTCGTAATCGAACACATGCGCCATGCCGTCTTGGACAATCAACACCAGATCGGGAGCGATCCACAGGGTCAAATCCAGCGCGTGGTAATCGGGCACAGTGTCGCCGGGGGCATACGTGCCAATGCGGGTCGCCAGGTGAAAGTCTTTCAGCTCAATCCGGCTGGTTGTAGGTGCAGTGGTCATAAATTTGGACAGGGTTCAGTGCCGGTTTTGGAGCCGTTGACTTTTGCGGCTTTTTTCAAAAAACGCATCGGGCTTGGTTTGCACCCAACGGATAAAGCGGGCCATCTCTTCGGGCTGCTTCAAGGCGTCGACCGTGGCATAGGTGCGGGCCAATTCGGTCTCGGTGAACAGCGCATGGATTTGGCGGTGGCAAATGCGGTGCAGCACCACGGTTTGTGCGCCTCCGTGTGACTTGGGCACCAGATGGTGTGCGTCTTGTTGGCTGGGCGGAATGGCGCGCTCGCACAGCGGACATAGGGCGTCAACACCGCGCGGTGCGGGCAGGCTTTCAAGCTGGGCTTGAATGAGTTTTTTACGAATGCGCCCTGTCACGGCTGCAAGACTGTATTGACCATCGCCTAAGGCTACAACAGACCGCCAGCGGCACATGCCGCACCAGGCGATTGATCCCGACAGCGGTCAGGGCATCAGATCAATCAAGATCTCGTTGCGGCGGTTCCACGGCAATGTGAACGGGTCGTCGTAGCGGGCGACTTGGGCTGTGGGGCTCAGCTTGAGTTGGCGAGCCTGCGCCCAGGCCCGCAGGCGCTCGGTCTGCTCCTGGATGCTCGCTTGCGTGGTGAAGCCGCCAAAGCGCACTGCCACCGTCTCGTGCTCGGGCACGGGGCGCAGCTGGATTTGCGGGTTGAGTGGCTGGGGCAGGGACTGCACACTTTCGGCGGATGGCATCACAAAATGCACGCGCCAGCCATCGGACTCGGGTGTGACGGTGACAGGCGCGGTCATCGAAATCTTGCGCTTTTCGCCCAGCCCGGCTTGCATGTTGTCGCCAAAAATATAAGACGCGATGCGCCGAAAACCGCTGCTGCTGGCGGCATCGAAGTCGCCACTGATTTGGGTTTGGGCCACCGTGAAGGCGGCGTAGCGCCGCACCTCAAAAGGCGGGTCTGAAACGAGCACGGTGTAGCGCGGTTCTTCAACGGCCATGGCGGCTCCACAAAAAAAGAACAAGACGGTTGAAAAGAGGGGTGACAAAAAGGGGAAAAGCCAGCGCATCATGGAAAAAGTCAGTGTTGGGGTGGGTATTTTGAAACAAATTCATCGTAGCAGTATTGGTCTCTTGCCGCACGCAAACTGCCTTTCCTTGTACCTGTGTGCGCCATCACGCCAGACCCAGTGCTGCTGCCTTGCGGTGATGGACTGGTAAAAAAGCAAAGTGTGGCGCATGAAAAATGAGCCTCTGTTAGCATTTGCCATCAGCTCATCACCGTTCACATTTCGGGATTCCAGACATGCAAAACCGCATCGCACGCGCCATCGCCATTGGGCTTTTCGCTGGGCTCAGCTTGGCCCCAGCGGCCTACAGCCAAAGCCCATCCCAGCCGCTGGTTTTAAAGGTGGCCAACCAAGGCGACGTGCTGTCGCTCGATCCGCACTCGCTCAATGAGGCGGTGCAGTTGTCTTTTCTGAACAATGTTTTCGAGTCTCTGGTCACCCGCGACAAGCAGCTGCGCTTGGGTCCGTCGCTGGCTACGGCCTGGCGGCTCAAGTCGCCAACCGTGTGGCAATTTGACTTAAGGCAGCGCGTGGTCTTTCACGATGGTGCTTCGTTTGATGCCGACGATGCGGTGTTCTCCTTGGACCGCGCGCGGGGCGAGGGCTCGGATGTGCGTTCGCAATTGGCCACGGTCAAGGAAGTGCGCAAAACGGGGCCCTACCAGATCGAGATTGAGACGTCGCGACCCAACCCGATCCTGCCGGATGTCATGTCCAACATCCTGATCCTGAACAAAAAATGGGCCGAAACCAACAACGCCACCCGACCGGTTGATCGCCGTAAAGGTGTGGAGAACGCCGCCACGTTCAAGGCCAACGGCACGGGACCCTTCACCTTGAAAGAGCGTCAGCCCGGCGTGCGCACCGTGATTGTTCGCAATGCCAGCTGGTGGGGACAGCACGAAACCAACATCGACGAAGTGTTGTTCATGCCGATTGCCAACGACGGCACGCGCGTCGCAGCGCTGGTTTCTGGAGATGTGGACCTGATTGATCCGGTGCCCCTGCAAGACTTCCAGCGCGTCAAGGAGCGACAGGGCTTGACTGTGTTGCAGTCCGCCGAAGCGCGCATCATTTTTCTCGGCTTTGATCAGCAGCGCGATGAATTGGTGGGCAGTAGCGTGAAAGGTAAAAACCCCTTCAAGGATGTGCGGGTGCGCAAGGCTTTCTACCAAGCCATCGACATCGACACCATTGCCAGCAAAGTCATGCGCGGCCTGGCCCGGCCCACGGGCGGCATGATCAATGACGGTATCCGCGGCTTTTCAGCCGACATGGAAAAGCGCCTGCCCTACGACCTGGATGCGGCGCGCAAGCTGCTGGCCGATGCGGGCTACCCGTCGGGATTCGAAATCACGATGCAGTGCCCCAACGATCGCTATGCGAACGACAGCGAAATTTGCCAGGCGGTTGCTGCGAACCTGGCACGCGTCAATGTGAAGGTGCGGCTTCAGGCTGAGCCCAAAGCAACCTACTTTCCGCGTGCGCTCAAGCGCGAGCTGTCGTTCTTTATGCTGGGGTGGTCGCCGGCCGGCTTTGACGCGCACAACCTGCTGTTCACCGTGCTGGCCTCCCCGGCGGGCGCACAGGGCCAGTGGAACTTCGGTGCCTACAGCAACCTACAGCTGGATGACCTGACCAACCGCATCCAGGTTGAGACCAACGAGGCGCAGCGCAACCGCCTGATCAAGGAGGCGCTGACACTGCATTCAAACGATATCGGCCACATCCCCTTGCACCAGCAGATGGTCACTTGGGGTGCCAAATCCAATATCGACGCTTACCAGCGTGCAGACGGCTTCATGCTGTTCAAGTGGATCAAGTTCAAGAAATGACCGTGTTATGGGCAGCGCACTTGGCATACCCAACAGGAGTTTAGGCTCAGGTTTTGCATTCAAGCATTGTCTTGAAAAAACCGAAAAGCCCCCCAGTTCGGAGGCATGAGCGACCGCGTTGGGCCTGCGCATCAAGGCATTTGTTGCGCTGCGTGCTTTACCTTCAAGAGTTGGACGAGGTGCTTTTTGGGGCTATTCGGTGGCCAACACAATCACAGCACTCATGGCCAAGACACCGCCCGGCAAAGCCCAATCGGACTAGCTTGAAGGCAATCCACAAAAGACCCAGGCCACCAACCAACATGGCAGAGCGAACCACAATGGCGCCAACTGTGCCCCACATGATGGCTTTGTTTTGATGTTCAGGCGGAAGGTTGCGCGCAGCAAGCGCAATGACGATGGCGTTGTCGCCAGCTAAAACCAAATCAATAAGAATGATGGCCAGCAACGCTGACCACCATGGCATTGAGAACAATTCCATGAAAGACCTTCAATAACGATCAGGCAAGTCGAGGTGCCAAAAGGCACCACAACACGAGAGATCGAAGGTCTTGCTTTGCTTGTAATGAATCAGTTATATGCCCAACAAACCGGAAGTAAAAACTCCGTAATGACGATTTGTTGATCTCGACGTGCGCCTGGAGGCTGTACTGAGCACGAGGAAATTGAGCTACTCCCCAACGATACTTCGATTAGAAATGAAGACGCCCAGATTGATAACTGGGGCATCGTTTAAGCCCATATTTTGTAGGGTTTTTCAAGACATTGCCCGTTCACGCTTCCTTTTGAGCAAAGTGAGAATGGCCATTTTTCCCTGTCCATTCCCACCAGCAACTGTGCCCACATCACGCAAGCTGTATGCAGAACCGGACGCTTGAACCCCAACCCGCGGGCCCCGGTGCCTCGCCCCCGTTCTTCCGTCAAGGCGGGCTAAGCCACTGCACCGCCATGTCGGTCAACAGGGCCAGGGCGGCTTGCTGGGTGAGGGTGCTGGGGCGTTGCGCACTGATGGCAGTGGTCAGCTGAATGTGCAGGGCCGGTTGCTTCAGCGGCCGCACCAAAAACGCCGATGGCCGCACCGAGCGCATGACGGCGTTGCGCGGCAAGATGGCGTAGCCCGCGCCGTCGGCCACCAAGTCCAGGATGGCGCTCACGCCGTCGATCTCCAGCGCAATGAGTGGGCGACAGCCGATGGCGGCCATTTCAGACTCCACATGCATGCGAATCGCATTGGGGCGTGTGGGAATCACCAAGGGCAGGGCGGCGACTTCTTGCAGGCTGATGGCGGGCGGGGGAGGGTCTTCTTGCAGGCCCGGTGGGCGCGGCTGCACCAGCAACAATTCTTCTTGCACCAGCGGGGTGTGCTCGATGCCAGCCACTTGGCTGGGGTTGTAGAGCACGGCGATGTCCAGGCGCCCGTTTTGCAGGTTTTCCTGCATCGCGCTCGACAGGCCTTCGCTGATGGACAGTTGGGCATCGGGCATCTTGACGCGAAAAGCTCGGGTCAAAGGCACTGTCAGCACCCGCGCCACGCTGGGCGGCAGGCCCAAAGCCACGCGCCCCGTCAGGCCCGTGCGCACCCGGCCCAGTTCCTCTCGCGCCCGCTCCACCTGGTACAAGATGCCTCGGCCGTGCTCCAACAGCAGCAGCCCGGCCTGGGTGGGGGTGGCGCCGCGCCCGTTGCGCACCAGCAGGTTTTGCCGCAGCTCGACTTCGAGCAGGCGCACCTGACGACTCAGCGCTGGCTGCGCGATGTTCAGGGCTTGGGCGGCCCGGGTAAAGCTGCCCAGTTCGGCTACGCGCACAAAGTATTCGAGTTGTTTGAGGTCCATGAATCGCCTTTCTGCGGGTTCGATTTTGTCATAACTAAGGCTTGGTTATGCATATTTGTTCTAACTGGTAGATGTGCCGGAGGCTGGGCGATACCTAGGGGATTGAGCACAATCAGGCCCTTGCCCCGTAGGTAGGCTGCTTCAGCCCCGACGCAGTGCTCTGGTGATGCATGTCGGGGCTAAAGCCTCCGACCTACCAAAGACATATTGGGGCACCCAATGTCCCCATTCGATCCAGTGACCCATGCCATCCGCGAGGAGAAAAAAATGAGCCAAACGAACCCCTTGATCATTGACGTGCACGGCCACTACACCACCGCCCCCAAGGCGCTGGAAGACTGGCGCAACAAGCAGATTGCAGGCATCAAAGACCCGGCGTCCATGCCCAAAGTGTCTGAGCTGAAAATCAGCGACGACGAACTGCGCGAGACCATTGAGACCAACCAGCTGGCCAAGATGAAAGAGCGTGGCTCGGACATCACCATCTTCAGCCCCCGCGCCAGCTTCATGGCCCACCACATTGGTGACTTCAATGTCTCGTCCACCTGGGCGGCCATCTGCAACGAGCTGTGCTACCGCGTGGCGCAACTCTTCCCCGACCACTTCGTGCCTGCGGCCATGCTGCCCCAGTCGCCCGGTGTGGACCCGGCCACTTGTATCCCCGAGCTGATCAAGTGCGTCGAGCAGTACGGCAACGTGGGCATCAACCTGAACCCCGATCCATCGGGTGGCCACTGGACATCGCCACCCTTGAGCGACAAGGCTTGGTACCCCATTTATGAAAAAATGGTTGAGTACGACATTCCCGCCATGATCCATGTGAGCACCAGCTGCAACAGCTGCTTTCACACCACGGGCGCGCATTACCTGAACGCCGACACCACCGCCTTCATGCAGTGCTTGACCAGTGATCTGTTCAAAGACTTCCCGACGCTGAAGTTCTTGATCCCGCACGGCGGCGGCGCGGTGCCCTACCATTGGGGTCGTTTCCGGGGCTTGGCGCAAGAACTCAAAAAACCTTTGCTTTCCGAGCACCTGCTCAACAACATCTTCTTTGACACCTGCGTGTACCACCAGCCTGGCATTGATTTGCTGACCAAGGTGATCCCGGTCAAGAACATTTTGTTTGCTTCGGAGATGATCGGTGCGGTGCGTGGTATCGACCCCGAAACTGGCCACTACTTTGACGACACCAAGCGCTATGTGCAAGCCACGGCCAACCTCAACGACGAAGAGCGTTACATGGTTTATGAAGGCAATGCCCGTCGCGTCTTCAAGCGGCTGGACGATCAGCTGAAGGCCCAAGGCCGATAAACACTTTGTAAAACGCTTTGTAGGAGCCCACCCCGTGGGCGATGGATTGTTGGGTCTTGCCGCTGATTCAAGGTGTCAATCTCAACGTCACATCGCCCACAGGGGTGGGCTCCTACGAAGTCCCCAACCCGTTTGCATAGACAGGAGAAAACCATGTACGAACTCGGCGTTGTTTACCGCAACATCACCCGCGCAGACCGCGCAGCCACCGATGCCCTGGCGGCTCTGGGATCGGCCACCGTGCACGAAGCCATGGGCCGTGTCGGCCTCATGAAACCTTACATGCGACCCATCTATGCGGGGGCACAAATCTCCGGCACCGCCGTTACCGTGCTGCTGCACCCCGGCGACAACTGGATGATGCACGTGGTGGCCGAGCAGATTCAGCCCGGCGACATCGTGGTCGCGGCCATCACCGCCGAATGCACAGACGGCTACTTTGGTGACCTGCTGGCCACGTCCTTCATGGCCCGTGGCGCACGGGCTCTCATCATCGATGCCGGTGTGCGTGATGTGAAAGAGTTGACACGGATGGGATTCCCCGCATGGAGCAAAGCCATCAGCAGCAAGGGCACGATCAAGGCGACCATCGGCTCGGTGAACATACCCGTGGTGTGTGCCGGCATGATCGTCCACCCCGGCGACGCGATCGTGGCCGATGACGATGGCGTGGTCTGTGTGCCCCAAGCCTTGGTGGTCAAGACACTGGAAGCGGCACAAGCCCGTGAAGCCAACGAGGGTGCCAAGCGCGAAAAATTGGCCCAAGGCGTACTGGGCTTGGACATGTACAAGATGCGCGAGCCGCTGGCGGCCGCAGGCCTCAACTACATCGATTGATTTTGACTTTGTAGGAGCCCACCCCTGTGGGCGATGGCTGGTGGACCCTGTTGCGTTTCATCGCCCCCGGGGTGGGCTCCTACAAAAAAGACACATTAAAAGGCGTTCGACATGAATAAACCGACCACAGGTGACTTCACCAAAACCGCTGGCTGGATGGACTGGTACACCGGCCCGTCCCAACCTCGATTCCAACTGCCCGCAGGTGCGGTGGACGCGCACTGCCATGTGTTTGGCCCCGGCGCAGAGTTTCCTTACGCGCCCGAGCGCAAATACACCCCTTGCGACGCCAGCAAGCACCAGCTGTATGCGCTGCGTAACCACCTGGGCTTTGCCCGCAATGTGGTGGTGCAAGCCACCTGCCACGGCGCGGACAACCGTGCCATGGTCGATGCCTTGGTCAACTCGGGAGGCATGGCGCGTGGCGTGGCCACCGTCAAGCGCAGCGTGACCGACCAAGAAATTCAAGCCATGCACGACGCTGGTGTGCGCGGCGTGCGTTTTAACTTCGTCAAGCGTTTGGTGGACTTCACGCCCAAAGACGAGCTGATGGAGATCGCGGGCCGCATCCAGAAATGGGGTTGGCACGTGGTCATTTACTTTGAAGCCGTGGACCTGCCCGAGCTGTGGGATTTCTTCACCGCGCTGCCCACCACCGTGGTGGTGGACCACATGGGCCGCCCCGATGTGTCGCTGCCGGTGGATGGTCCGCAGTTTGCGCTGTTTCAGAAGTTCATGCGTGAGCACACCAACGTGTGGAGCAAGGTGTCTTGCCCAGAGCGTTTGTCGGTCACTGGCCCCAAGGCCTTGAACGGTGAACAGAACGCATACCAAGACGTGATCCCGTTTGCCAAGCGCATCGTGGAGGAGTTCCCCGATCGCGTCCTGTGGGGCACCGACTGGCCACACCCCAACCTGAAAGACCACATGCCCGACGACGGCTTGCTTGTGGACTTTATCCCGCACATCGCCACCTCACCCGAGTTGCAGCGCAAGCTGCTGGTGGACAACCCGATGCGTTTGTATTGGCCCGAAGAGAAATCCTGATCCCTTTTGCCGCCCAATCTACAACCTACCCCAACCTTTAGGAGACAAAGCATGCGCTACATCCCTTCACCTCTGCTCATGGCTTTCATGGCAGCATTTATGACAGGCACAGCCTTTGCTGCGCCGCAAGCCTTGCCCCTGAAGGCGGCTTGCGAGTCATTCAATGGAATCGAATTGCCCTCGCAAGTGATTGCCCTGCCCAGCGGTCCTGTGCGCATCGAGTCGGCTGCTTTGCAGGCTGCCAGAGCTCCTTCTGTGGTTGAGCGCGGCCCGACACCGGCTGCCCGTTTCAGTCCTGCCCTGCCGGAGTTTTGCCGTGTGTTGGGTGCGATTGCTCCCGTGGACCCTCAGGCGCCGCCGATCCGCTTTCAGATCAATCTGCCGATGACCTGGAATGGCCGATCGGTGCAGTACGGTGGTGGTGGGTTCAACGGTGTCTTGATCAACGCCTTGGCCATGATTCCTGCGGCACCGTTTGACCAGCCGGTGCCTTTGAGTCAAGGTTATGTGACGTACGGTACCGATTCTGGGCACCAAAACAAGCCCGGCGAGCCGCCGCAAACCTTTGCCCTGAACGATGAAGCCTTGCTCAACTTTGCCCATGCTTCCTACAAAAAGGTGCGCGACGTGGCGGTTGAGGTGATCAAGCGCAGCTATGGCCAAGGCCCACAGAAGTTGTATTTCGTGGGCAGTTCCGAAGGCGGGCGTGAAGGCTTGACCATGGCGCAGCGCTATCCGCAGGACTTTGACGGTATTTTCAGCCGCGTGCCCGTCATTCATTGGACGGGTTTGCAGCATGCGGGTCTGCGCGATGGCATGGCCTTGATGAATGGCGGTTGGATGGCCCCTGCTCAGGTCAAACTGGTGGGCCAAGCGGTGCTGACCGCTTGTGACGCCGCAGACGGCTTGGCCGACGGCGTGGTGTCCGACCCGGTGGGTTGCCGTCAGCGTTTTGATGTGCGCAAACTCCAATGCGAGGGCGCAGCCAACGACAGCTGTTTGACGGCGGCGCAAGTCAAAGCGGTGCAAACCCTGGGTTCCCCTTTGCGCATGGATGTGGAGTTGGCCAATGGCTTGCGTGAGTACCCCGGGCGCGGCCCCAGTGGTGAGGCCATTCCTGCATTTGCGGCCACGGGTGGCTGGATGGCCTGGTGGACTGGCGCCACAGCGCCTTCACTGCCTCCGCAGCCTAGCAATGGCATTGCCTGGTTCTATGGCGGTGGTGCGATCCAGTATTTTTACGCCCGCAACCCTTCACTGGATGTGACCACCTACCAAGCGCGTGACCATGCTGCACGGATCAAGGAGGTCTCGGCGTTGATGGACTCGACCAACCCTGATTTGTCGGCCTTTCACGCCCGAGGCGGCAAGCTGATCGTGCTGGAAAACATGGCTGACTATGCGCAAAGCCCGTATGCGGGTATTGGCTACTACGAGTCGGTGCGCCAGAAAATGGGCGCAGACACCACACAGGCGTTCATGCGTTTGTATACAGCACCTGGCGTCGACCATGTGGGCGCGGGCGCTCCTGCCAATGTCGACATGCTCAGCGCTTTGACTCAATGGGTTGAAAACGGTCAAGCTCCGGGGACTTTGGAGTTGCTCGATCAGTCGGTCAGCTTGCCGGTCAATTTGATCCGCACGCGGCCTTTGTGCCAGTGGCCTCTCGTGCCGCGTTACCAAGGTGGCGATGCAAACGCTGCGGCCAGCTTCAAGTGTTTGCAGTAAAGGAAAACTCATGGCTTTAGAAAAACCTTATTTGGACGTGCCCGGCACCATCATTTTTGATGCTGAACAATCGCGCAAAGGCTACTGGCTCAACCAATTTTGCATGTCGCTCATGAAGGCGGAAAACCGCGAAAGGTTCAAAGCCGGCGAACGCGCTTACCTGGACGAGTGGCAAATGACCGAAGAGCAAAAGCAGGCGGTGTTGGCCCGCGACCTTAATTGGTGCATGCGCACCGGCGGCAACATTTACTTCCTCGCCAAAATCGGCGCAACCGACGGCAAGAGCTTTCAGCAGATGGCAGGCTCCATGACCGGCATGACCGAAGAGGAATACCGCAACATGATGATCGCCGGCGGCCGTAGCGTAGAAGGCAATCGCTACATCGGCGAAAACGGCACGGCTCAAGCACACAACCAGCCCCAAGGCACAGCCGGTAAAAAACTTTAATTGGGGTCAGATCCCAATTATTTGGAGAAAGCAACACATGGCCAAAATCACCGCATCCGTTTTCACCTCGCATGTGCCCGCCATCGGCGCGGCCATGGACCTGGGCAAGACGCAAGAAGACTACTGGAAGCCCGTGTTCGCGGGTTACGATTTCTCCAAGCAATGGATGAAGGACAACAAGCCAGACGTGATTTTCCTGGTGTTTAACGACCATGCCACAGCCTTCAGCTCCGACCTCATTCCAACCTTTGCCATTGGCACCGCCGCCGAGTACCAGCCCGCTGACGAAGGCTGGGGACCTCGGCCGGTGCCGGTGGTCAAAGGCCACCCCGAGCTGGCCAGTCACATTGCACAGTCTGTCATCCAGCAAGACTTTGACCTGACCATCGTCAACAAGATGGACGTGGACCACGGCCTGACTGTGCCCCTGTCACTCATGTGCGGCCCGCTGGACCCGGTCAAAGACGCCTGGCCTTGCCCGGTGATCCCTTTCGCTGTGAACGTGGTGCAGTACCCCGTGCCCAGCGGCCAGCGCTGCTTCAACCTGGGGCAGGCCATTCGCAAGGCGGTCGAAAGTTTCGACGAAGATCTGAACGTGCAGATCTGGGGCACGGGCGGCATGAGCCACCAGCTGCAGGGCGCGCGTGCGGGCCTGATCAACAGCGCGTGGGACAACGCCTGGCTGGACCAACTCATCAACGACCCTGCAGCCGCAGCGGCCACGCCGCACATCAACTATGTGCGCGAAGCGGGCAGCGAAGGCATTGAGCTGGTCATGTGGCTGATCGCCCGTGGCGCCATGAGCGACATCGAAGGCGGCCAGGCCACTGGCCCCGCGCCCCAACTGCGTCACCGCTTCTACCATGTGCCTGCCAGCAACACGGCGGTGGGGCACGTCATTTTGGAAAACAGCTGATGCGCTTGGTGGTCATCGCACCGCAGTCCCTGGGCCAAGGGCCGGGCGTGCAGTGCATCGCCCACAGGGGTGGGCTCCTACAAAGACAGAGCCGCTCTGGGATGGATCGCTCACAGGGGGGGGCTCCTGCAAAGACAGAACCGCTCTGGGATGGATCGCCCACAGGGGTGGGCTCCTACAAAGACAGAGCCGCTCCCTGTAGGAGCCCACCCTGTGGGCGATGGCTTATGAACTGTTGACACTTGCCCAACGCCTAACGCCCAACGCCGAAATTCGACATCACAACCCATTCAATCTTTTGGAGAAACACACATGAGAAAAACCATCAAAGTTGCCTTGGCGGGCGCAGGTGCCTTCGGCATCAAACACCTGGACGGCATCAAAAACATCGACGGTGTGGAAGTCGTCTCGCTGGTTGGCCGCGAGTTCGCCAAAACCAAAGAGGTGGCTGACAAATACAGCATCGGTCACGTCACTACAGACCTGAACGAGTCGCTGGCTTTGAAAGAAGTCGATGCCGTCATCTTGTGCACGCCCACGCAAATGCACGCCAGCCAGACCCTGGCCTGCCTGCAGGCGGGCAAGCACGTACAGGTCGAGATTCCGCTGTGCGATGTCTACAAAGAAGGCCAGGAAGTTCTGCGTGTACAAAAGGAAACCGGTCTGGTGGCCATGGTGGGTCACACCCGCCGTTTCAACCCCAGCCACCAGTGGGTGAACCACAAGATCAAGGCCGGTGAGTTCAACATCCAGCAGATGGATGTACAAACCTATTTTTTCCGCCGCACCAACATGAACGCGCTGGGCCAGGCCCGCAGCTGGACCGACCACCTGCTCTGGCACCACGCCGCGCACACGGTGGATCTGTTCGCTTACCAATGCGGCAGCCCCATCGTTAAAGCCAATGCCGTACAGGGGCCGATCCACCCCACTTTGGGTATCGCCATGGACATGAGCATCCAGCTCCAGGCCGCCAATGGTGCCATTTGCACTTTGAGCTTGTCATTCAACAACGACGGCCCGCTGGGCACTTACTTCCGCTACATCGGCGACACCGGCACCTACCTGGCGCGTTACGACGACCTGTTCACAGGCAAGGAAGAAAAGATCGATGTGTCGCAAGTGGCGGTGTCGATGAACGGCATCGAGTTGCAGGACCGTGAGTTTTTCGCGGCGATCCGTGAAGGCCGTGAGCCCAACAGCTCGATCGCCCAAGTATTGCCCTGTTACCAGGTCCTGCACGACCTCGAACTGCAATTGGCTTGAGCATGGGTGCTATGACACCTGCTGACGAGCGCCAACACCTGCAACTCTTGGGCCTGGCAGGCTTTGCCAGCATGGCCTCGATGCGCATTTGCGACACGATGCTGGTGGTGCTGGGACAGGAGTTCCACGTCAGCACGGGCGACGCCTCGGCCGTGGTTTCGGTGTTTGCCGTGGTCTACGGCATCTTGCAGCTGTTTTATGGTCCTTTGGGCGAGCGCTTTGGCAAACTGCGGGTGGTGTCGCTGGCGGTGTCGGCCTGCGCGATCATCAGTGCCATCACGGCCATGTCGATGAGCCTGCCCATGCTCGTCATCATGCGCGGTTTCATGGGGGCTGCCGCGGCGGGAATCATCCCCCTGTCCATGGCCTGGGTGGGCGATCAGGTGCCTTATGAACGCCGGCAGGAAACTCTGGCCAAGCTGATGAGCGCCACGGTGCTGGGCATGATGAGTGGCCTGTGGTTCGGTGGCTTCGCCGCCGATACGGTGGGCTGGCGTGGGGCGTTTGTCTTGCTGTCGGTCATGTTTGGTTTGGCGGCCGTATTGCTGCTGCGCCGTCTGCGACGTCAGTCGAAGACGGTGTCTTTGGCCGCACCAGGCTTGTGGGCGGCGTTTCGCCTCACCGGGCAGCTGCTGAGCACAACCCGGGTGCGTTTGGTGATGAGTGTCACGGCGACCGAGGGGGCTCTGGTATTCGGTGCGATGGCCTTCATGCCGACCCATTTGCACCAGCAGTATGGTTTGAGTGTGGTGGCCGCAGGTTCGGTCATGATGCTCTACGGCTTGGGCGGTTTGCTTTACAGCCAGATGGCGCGGCGTTGGTTGGCCTGGCTGGGCGAGCGTGGTTTGGTGCGCACAGGGGCTTTATTGGTCGCGGTCGGTTTGCTGGTGCTGGCATGGGGCAGTGGTGTCTGGTTGGGCATGCTGGCTTGCCTCATGACGGGTCTGGGCTTTTACATGCTGCACAACACCTTGCAGGTACAAGCCACCCAAATGGCCCCTGCCGCACGCGGCACTGCTGTGACCTTGTTTGCCTGTTCATTGTTTTTTGGCCAGTCCACGGGGGTGTTGCTCGTGGCCCAAAGTGTTGATCTGGGCTGGCTGGCTTATGCCTTCACGGGTGTTGCGGTGGGAGTGGTGATGCTGGGGGCGGTGATTTACCGGCTGGTGGGGCGGCACTGAGCATCTTCCTGTGGGAGATCACCCTTGTGTGAGATGGTTTGAATGACGTGTGCCAAGTTCATCGCCCACGGGGTGGTCTCCTACCATCTGCTCAGGCCCTCTGCGCCAGACTGCGCAGCGAAAACTCGACGTGCATGGCCACGCCCCGGTGCAGGGCGCTTTCATCGATGTTGAACTGGGGGTGGTGGTGTGCATGGCACGCGCCCAGGGCTTCGTTGCGCACGCCGACCAGGGCCATCAGGCCGGGGTACTTTTCCAGAAAGTCGCCAAAGTTTTCGGACACCATGAGCGACGGAAAGTCGATCACCGCCTCGGCCCCAAACAGGTCGCTGGCGCAGTGCGCGGCCAAGGCGCTGCTGCGTGCTTCGTTGATCAGCATCGAGCCGCCCTTGCGGATGTTGAGTTGGGCCTGCGCCCTGAAGCTGGCGGCGGTGCTGTCCACCACGCGCCGGATGGCTTGGTGCAGGTGCTGCTGGTCGGCCAAGTGGGTGGTGCGCAGTGTGCCTGCGAGCAAGGCCTGATCGGGAATCACATTGCCTGCAAAACCGCTTTGGAATTTGCCAAAAGTCAGGCTGGCCGCGTGCGCCGGGTTGATTTCGCGGGTCATCATCATGGCCATGTTGTTCACCAAAGCCGCGCCTGCGGCAATCGGGTCCACACCCTTGTGCGGTGAAGCGCCGTGGCAGCCCACGCCACTCAGTTCAATCTCCACCAAATCACAGGCGGCCATGCGTGGCCCGGTTTGCACGCTGATTTGTCCGGCTTCGATCTCGGACCACAAATGAATGGCAAAGGCCCGTTGCACTGGAAACGCCGCCAGGTGCTCCAGCAATTCGGCCGTGCCGCCGCCTTGCTCTTCGGCTTGCTGAAAGCACAGTTTCACGCTGCCTTGCAGCGATCCCGAGAACTGCTGCAACACCCGCGCTGCGCCCAGCAGCATGGCCACATGGCCGTCGTGTCCACAGGCGTGCATCACGCCGGGCACTTGCGAGCGGTAGGGCAAATGCTCGTTTTGCTCCTGAATGGGCAGGGCGTCCATGTCGGCCCGCAGCGCCACCATGGCGCGGCTGTGCTGGCCTGTGACCGTGGCCACCACGCCGTGTTCGCCCACCGCTTCCCAAGGCACGCCCATGGCGCTGAGCTCGGTCTTGATGCGCTCGGCCGTGACCTGCTCGCGGTAAGACAGCTCGGGTAGGCGGTGCAGCTGCTGGCGCAAACCGACCAACCAGTCGTGGCAAGACAGCGCGGCGTCAAGAACAGTGTGTGAGGGCTTCATGACAAGGACTCCTTCAAAGAAGAGGGTTTCAAGAGCGGCCGCAAGGCCCAAAGGCCCAGCGCCGGGCCAGGGGCCAACAACCACAGCGCCATGCTGCCCCAGTGTTGCACGGCCCAGCCCAGCAGCAAGATGCTGAGCACGGTGATCAAAAAGCCCACGCCGTTTTGCAGCACCAGCGCGCTGCCCAGCCACTGGGGCGGTGCGTATTGCGACGACATGGCCGAAAACTGTGGTGAATCGGCCACCACACAAACGCCCCAAAACAGCAAGGCCCCCAGTTGCAGCAGCGGCCAGTTGTCTGGAATGAAAGGGTAAACCACGCACATCAGTCCCGAAGCGGCAAGCGCACTGGCTGCCACCTTGGCGCTGCCCACGCGGCGGCTCCACAGGCCGCCCAGGACGCAGCCGAAAAAGCCGATGCCGATGACGGCAAAGCTGATCCAAGCCACAGAAGAGGCCAAACTCTCGCCCGGCTCGGTCAAGGTGCGGGCAATGGGCAGGCTCAGCCAGGGCAGCACGCTCCAAAATGCGTAAAGCTCCCACATGTGACCAAAGTAGCCCAGCGCTGACGCGCGAAAGCCGCGCACCGCGATGACCTCGCGCAAGGCTTGGGTGTTCAGGCGAACGGGAGCAGCAGGAGGTGCCGTGGGTTCAGTCAAAGAAGTTTGTTGCTTGGGCGCTTGTCCCATCCAGCCCACCAGCACCGCGCCCACCAGGGCCAGCACCGACGAGCCCAGCAGCACTTCAGGCCAGGGCCAGCTTTGGCCCAAGGCGCGCAAGCCGTGCGGCATGGCCGTGCCCAAGGTCAGCATGCCCACCAGCCAACCCAGCGCCGCTGCGGGTTTGCTGCCCACGCGCTGCACCAGCATCTTCATGCCCAGCGGGTAGATGCCAGCCAGGCACATGCCCACCACAAAGCGCAGGCTCCAAAACAGGCCGTAATCGGTCACACCCCAAGTGACGGCGGCGTTGGCCAGTGCCCCCAGCAAGCTGCACACCACAAAAATGCGCGTGGGCTTAAACCGGTCGGCCGCGCCGCTGAAGGCAAAGGCCAGCGTGCCCGCAATGAAACCCAGTTGGGTGGCGGCCAACAGCCAGCTGAAGGCGGCCGCACTCAGCTGCCAGTCGCGCATCAGGCTGTCGGCCACCCCGCTGGGGCTGAACCACAGCGAGGTGCTCAGGCACTGGGCCAACACAATGAAGGCCACCGCCAGCGAGGGGCGTGGCCCAGAGGGCAGACGCTCAGTTGCTGGCGCGTTCAAGGGCTTGCGCCAGGTCGTCGATCAGGTCATCGGCATGCTCCAGGCCCACCGAGACACGCAGCAAGCCCTGCGGGGTCTTGCTCTCTGGCCCCTCGATCGAGGCGCGGTGCTCGATCAGGCTTTCCACGCCGCCCAGGCTGGTGGCGCGGGTGAAGATCTCCACATGCGCGGCCAGCGCCATGGCTGCATCTTTGCCGCCTTTGACTTCGAAAGACAGCATGCCGCCAAAGCCCGACATCTGCTTTTTGGCAATTGCGTGAAAGGCGTTGCCCTCCAGGCCAGGGTAATGCACAGCGCTGACCTGCGGGTGCTCGTTCAAAAAGCGGGCCACCTTGTCGGCGTTGGCGCAATGCGCCTGCATGCGGTAGGGCAGGGTGGGCAAGCTGCGCATGACCAACCAGCAGTCAAACGGTGAAGGCACGCCGCCGCCAAACAACTGCGCAGTGCGCAAGGCGGCAAAGTGCGCGTCGTCCTGGCGGGTGATGACGATGCCGCCCAGCACATCGCTGCGGCCACCCAGGTACTTGGTGGTGGCGTGCATGACCATGTCGCAGCCCAAGTCGAGCGGGCGCTGCAACACGGGCGAGGCAAAGGTGTTGTCGGCAATGGCACGCGCGCCGCCCGCGTGGGCAATCTCGACCACGGCGGCAATGTCCACGCACTGCATCAGGGGGTTGGAGGGGGTTTCGATCCAGACGATGCGGGTGTTGGGCTGCATGGCCGCACGCACCGTGTCCAGACGGGTCATGTCCACAAAACTGGCGCTGACCTGCCATTTGGCAAACAGGTGTTTGAGCACATTGGCCGTGCCGTGGTAAATGTCGGACGGGGCCAGCACATGGTCGCCAGGCTGTAGACCCTGAAAGATGGCCGTGACACTGGCCAGGCCCGAGCCAAAAGCGGCCGCGCCTGCGCCGCCTTCGAGCGCCGAGAGAGCGGCTTCCAGGCCATTGCGGTTGGGGTTGTGGTTGCGCGAATACAAATAGCCGTGCGGGTAACTGCCGTCCACGTCGCGCTCAAAGGTAGTGGACAGGTTGATGGGATCGACCACCGCCCCGGTGGAAGGGTCAATGCCGTGCCCTGCATGCACAGCCAAAGTTTCAAAACGCAGAGATTTGTTTGTTTTCATTGGCAAAAGTATAGCCATCGGCCTTTGGGGCCGGGTCCGCGAGGCGACAGGGGGTTGTGAAGATAAGATCATGACCTGATTGACCAGGACCCTCCCGAATGACAGACCGTTACGCCGTGATCGGCAACCCCATTGTGCAAAGCAAATCACCCATGATCCACAGCGCTTTTGCGCAGGTCACGGGGCAAGACATTGACTACGGCAAGTTGCTCGGCCCCTTGGGCGAATTTACGGCCACGGTGGACGCGTTTCGGGCCTCGGGTGGGCGGGGCATGAACGTGACCGCGCCTTTCAAGCTCGACGCTTTTGCCTACGCCACCGACCTGGCCCCCAGCGCGCAAATGGCCGGTGCCGTGAATGCGATGAAGTTTGAGGGCGACAAGGTGTATGCCGAAAACTTTGACGGGGTGGGCCTGCTGCGCGATGTGGTACAAAACTTGAGCTGTCCGCTGCAAGGGCGACGCGTGCTGATTTTGGGGGCGGGTGGCGCCACACGCGGGGCCTTGCTGCCGCTGTTGGCTGAGCAGCCGGCCGAGCTGGTGATCGTCAACCGTACTTTGGCCAAGGCGCAGGAGCTGGCGGCCTTGGCGCAGCAGCACCAAACCGGTCAGGTGCCAGTGCAGGGTCTGGGTTACGACGCCGTGCAGGGCGCTTTTGATGTGGTGCTGAACGCCAGCTCCTCCAGCCTCACGGCCGAGCTGCCTCCGCTCCCAGCCAGCGTGTTTGCGCCCGGGTGCTTGGCCTATGACCTGACCTATGGCAAAGGTCTCACACCGTTTTTGAAGCTGGCCCACCAAGCGGGCGTGACGCGCCTGGCTGACGGCGTGGGCATGCTGGCCGAACAAGCGGCCGAGGCCTTTGCCTGGTGGCGTGGAGTGCGGCCCGATACAGCGGCGGTGATTGCCCAGTTGACGGTGCCGTTGGTGTGAAGCTGCCCCACATCCATACGTCCCGCTGCACCGGTTGCGGCTGGTGTGTGGCGGCCTGTCCGCCGGGGGTGCTGAGTTTGCAGGTGGTGGCTTGGCGCAAGCATGCGGTGCTGCACGATGAGCAGGGCTGCACCGGGTGCAGCCAATGCGAACGGCGATGCCCGTTTGGGGTGATCACGATGGTGAAAACGGAAAAGCCTGACGGACGTCAGGCTTGATCCGGGAAGATTTGAACTTCATGCTTTGAAGTGTGCGCTGTCCATCACCTTCAGGTCTGGGGCTAACCTAGGCGTAAAGTCCATCTGGTCCAGCACATCGCGCTGCAGGTCGATGCCCGGGGCGATCTCGAAAAGTTCGATGCCTTGGGGTGTGAGCTTGAAGCTGGCGCGCTCGGTGAGGTAGAGCACTTCTTGTTTACGCACCAAACCTTGCGGACCGGAGAAGGTGATCTGGTCAACTTGTTTGACCAGCTTTTTTACAGCCCCTTGTGTGGCCACGTGCATCTGGCCATCGCCGGTCTCAAGCTTCACGCCCTTGGCAGCGAGCGTGCCGCAGAACACCACTTTCTTCGCGTTCTGTGCAATGTCGATGAAGCCTCCGGGGCCGACAGTGACGCCGCCCAAGCGTGACACGTTGACCGAGCCTTCTTCGTCGAACTCGCCAAAGCCCAAAAAGGCGATGTCCAGACCGCCACCGCCGTAAAAGTCGAACTGTGTGGCGGCGTCCAGCATGGCGGTGGCGTTACGCGCGTAACCAAACAGCACGCCGTCCATGAGCGTGCCACCATAGGTGCCGTGCTCGATGGTTTGATAGATGCGGTGTTGTTCGTTGCGCGCCGCGATCAACTTGGCCACCGCATCGGGTACGCCCACACCGTAATTGATGACCGGGCGGGTTTTGTCGGTGTTGAAGAGTTCCTGGTACGCACGGCGCGCCACGGCCTGGCGCTCGCTGAAGGCCTCTTGAGAGGCGGCCACTTCACGGGCGTGGTCTTGCGCCTCGCTGGCCGCGCGTTCGGCGCCAGTCAGCTCGCCACTGAAAGCCGGATCAAACGGGATGTCGTAGCTGGTGGACTGCTGCGGATCGACCACGATGGCGTCCACCCAGGCCGAGGGGATGCGCACTTCGCGGGCTTTGAGGGTGCCCTTGGGCATGCGCTCCTTGACCTGCACGATGACTTTGCCGCCGCTGTTGCGCGCTGCCAAGGCCAGCGATTGGGCGTCCAGGTTGGCCGCTTCATGTTCGAAGCTGATGTTGCCGTCTTCGTCGGCGCTGCTGGCGCGCACGATGGCCACATGAATGGGGAAGGGCTTGTAGCGCAGGTATTCGTGGTCATCGATGGTGATGACTTCTGCCAAGTCGTCTTGGGCGGCATCGTTCATGCGGCCCCCACCATGGCGCGGGTCGCACACCGTGCCCAGCCCCACATGGCTGATGAGGCCGGGACGGCCTGCGCCGATTTCGCGCATGAGCTGACTTGAGACGCCGGCGGGCAGGATGTAGGCCTCAATCTTGTTGGCCAGGGCCAGTTGCTGCATGGCCGGTGACCAGACCCAGTGGCCGCCGATGACGCGCTTGACCAGGCCTTCGTGCGCGAAGCAGCTCATGCCTTTGGTTTTCTTGTCGCCAATACCCAGTGCGTGGATGAGGGTGAGGTTCTTCGGAGCTTGAGTTCTCAGGAAGCGCTCTTGCACCGCTTCAAACAAATGGGTGGCTTCCATCAGGCCACCACCACCGCCCATGAGGCCCACGGTGTCACCGTCTTGGATGAGTTGTGCCGCTTGTGCTGCGGTCATGAATTTGGTTTGCATTTTTTGAGTCTCTTTTGGCTTGTTGGCTTGCAGATTGTTGGTGCGCTGCATCGGGTGTGGCGTGGGGGCCGCGGCCTCATACTGGGGTACCAGAAATCGGCCACGGCCCCCACGCCACCCCCGATGGGCTGGTGGTTTGCACAGAGATCAAATCCGTTGGCGTTAGGGCTCATGTTCATGCAAAACTGCTGAGTTGTGGTTCGTTCAATATTCCATGTCGGAGCTGAAGTTCCGACCTACGGATGCACCCACAGCCGGATGAAGGGGATGGGCGGACGACGATTTCTGGTACCCCAGTATGAGGAGGCCGCCCATCCCCTTCATCCGGCCCACGAAAGGAGCACAACACAAGCAAACAAAAGCTCAGCGGTGCACATCAAACAGCACGGCGCCTTTTTTCATCGTACTTTTGGCAATCACGCCGCGATGGATCTCGCTGGTGCCGTCGTAGATGCGGTAAATACGGGCATCGCGGTAATAGCGCTCGATGGACAGCTCCTTGCAAAAGCCCATGCCGCCAAACACCTGCACCGCACGGTCCACCACGCGACCCAGGGTCTCAGCCGCGTGCACTTTGACCATGGCGATTTGCTCGCGTGCGTCCATGCCTTGGTCCAACATCCAGGCGGCGTGGTAAACCATCCAACGGGCGGCATTGATCTCGATCACGCTGTCGGCGATCATCTGCTGCACCATCTGAAAATCACCGATCTTGCTGCCGAACTGCTTGCGTTCGTTTGCCCAGTTCAGCATCAACTCGCACACATGCGTGGCCTTGCCCACGGCGCGGGCGCCCACTTGCGCCAGACGCACCACATTGAGCGCGCCCATGGCCAGCTTGAAGCCTTGGCCCGCTTCGCCCAGCAAGGCAGCGTCTTCGAGTTGCACATTGTCAAAAAACAGTTCCAGATGCGGCGTGCCGCGCAGGCCCATCATCTTTTGGTCTTTGCCCAAGGTGAAACCGGCCAAGCCCTTGTCCACCATGAACATCGAAATTTCTTTTTCACCGGTTTTGGCTGAGACCAAAAAGAAGTCGCTCCACTCGCCATCGCTGATGAAGTGCTTTGTGCCGTTGAGCACCCAGCCTTTGTCATTTTTCTTCGCGTTGGTTTTGATGCCTGCCGCGTCCGAGCCTGCGCCCGATTCGGTGATGGTGATGGCGCAGGTGCGCTTGCCGGCCACGGCGGGTTTAAGCCAGCGCTCGATTTGTTCGCCCTTGCAGTGCAGGAGGGGCTCGTAGACATTGCCAAAAGCGCGGCGAATCAGGATGTCGGTGGTGTGGCCGAACTGCTCTTCGCACAGGATACGGTCCATGTTGGACAGTCCGCCACCGCCTATCTCAGCGGGCATGTTCATGCCGTAAAGGCTGAGTGCTTTGGCTTTGTCGTGGATGGCCTGGGCTTTGCTCTTGTCCAGAAAACCTGTTTCCTCGACCTCGTTTTCTAGGGGCTGAAGTTCTTCGGCGATGAAGCGGCGCACCGTTTCGATCATCATTTTTTGTCCGTCGTTAAGGGAAAAATCCATGGGATGTCCTGTGTTTGAGATTTATTCGGTGAAGGGGCGGCTCTTGGCCAGGCATTCGGCGGCCCAGTCTTGCACCGAGGTGACGGCTTCACGGCCCAGGTTCACCACTTCGACGCTGATCGGCAAGTCCGAGGGCAGGGCGGCAAACAGGCCTTGCAAGTCAATCGTGCCGTCGCCAGGCAAGAGGCGTTCGCAACGGGCGGTGTGGATCATTTGTTCGGTCGTGAACTGAAGTCCTGCTTGGGCATCGCATATTTGAGCGTAGTGCAGCAGTTCTCGCGGGATGGCACGGATGTCGTCGAGCGTGGTGGTGGACCGGCCAAAGTGCAGCGCATCGACCAGGATGCCCGCGTTGGTGGGCATGCCTGCGTTTCGCATGATGCGCAGCGCCGACTTGGCGTCTTTCACCGCTGTCCAAGGCATGAACTCCAAATCGGCCGTCATGCCAAAAGGCTTCATCACCTCGCACAGTCGGGCGTAGTTCTCCGTCAGGCGGGCTTCGTTGTCATCGTCACCGGCCACCAAAATGGCTTTGGCTTTCAGGGCCGCGCCCACGTTGTACAGCGCATCCCAACTGTGCGGGTCAAAGTTGTCGCCGATGCGGATGATTTCCAGATCGAACACGCCCACGCCGGTGTCGCGTTGTGCGGCCAAGGTTTCGCGCAGGGCCTCTGGCTGGTTCAGCAGGTGTTGCTGTTGTGCGCCGGGTGCGTTGGGCCACAGGCGCAGGCCCACAAAGTGGTAGCCGGTCTGCGCCGCGACGCGGATGGCCTCGGCGGGCGAGCAGCGGTGCGAGCCGAGATAGGCGAGGGAGTAGATGCGTGACATGGTGGTTTATTTCAAAGGTGAGACAGCGGTGGGCATGGCGATGGTCGAGACCATGTTCGTGGTCAGCTGCGCAGGACCGCCTTTGGGCGGCCAGATGCCCTGGGCCACCGATTCGCCACGGATCTGGCTGCGGGCGTTCAAGCTGTCGTAGGCCCAAATATTGGTGAAGCGCAGCGGGCCATCGATTGCCACCATGGCCACTACGCAAGGCGAGAGCTTGTCGCGTGCGGGCACGTATTGTTCCCACAGGTCGATGGTGGGTTGCACGCCGCCTGTCTTGATGCCGTAAGTGCGGATTTCATAGACCGGGCCTGTGATGCCGGATTCGGCGCTGGGTCGCACGGGTTTCATCCAGGGGAAGCCTTTGTAGCTGTGCTGCTCCAGCGTTTGATAAATCTCGCCACATCCAAAGGGGTTGGCGCTTTGCTGGGTGCGATCGCGCTCGGCCTGCAAGGCGTCGAGCGTGGTAAAGCCGCGCAACACGATCATCTGGTTGAGCACCCCAATGTCGGTGAACCAGCAGCCCAGCAATTCGCCTTGCGCTTCGGGGGCTATGGCAAAGGCCTGCACATTCGTGGCGGCTTGGCCAGCGGTACCAAAGGGCAGGGTCATGGTGGCGAGTTCGTAGTACATGGTGTTTTCTTTCGAGGTGTCGGTTGAAGTTGTTGTGATCGGGTATTCGCAGGTGGCGGCTGGGTCGCGGCCAGCCGCGTGGTGCGCGGCGATGTAGCCAAAAGTCATGGCCGGGCCGAGTGTGATGCCGCCGGCTGGGTAGTGGCCTCCCATCATGCTGCTCAGGTCATTGCCCCCGGCATACAGACCTGCAATAGCCTGGCCTTGGGCGTCGGTGACTTGCGCGTGGTCGTTCACGCGCAAACCGGCAAAAGTGCCCAAGCTGCCCATGACGACTTTGACGGCATAAAAAGGGCCACGCTCGATGGGGCCCATGCAGGGGTTGCGCAGGCCGTGTCGTGTGGCGTTGATCGCATCACCCTGGATGCGGTTGTAGGGCGTTTCGCCTTTGCCAAAGTCACGGTCTTTGCCGTCCAGTACCAAGGCGTTGTAGCGCTGTACCGTTGCCTGCAAAGCCTTGGCGTCTATGCCGCAGGCCTGTGCCAGTTCAGCCAGAGAGTGTCCGCGTTTCAGGTAACCATTCTTCAGCCAGGGGCCGAGTGGCATGGGGGCCGGTTTGACTGCGCCCAGGCCGTAGTAGCGGATGAAGTCGTTGTCGCAGACCAACCAGGCCACGGGTGGCTGACCGGTGGGTGTCGCGGCCAGCAGGTCCTGCATGAAGTCGTGGTAAGAGTTGGCCTCGTTGGCAAAGCGCTGGCCCTGCGCCGTGACGGCAATCAGCCCGGGCTTGGCGCGCTCGATCAGGTGCGGAAAGTGCGCCACGCTGCCATCCTCGCGAGGCACCAACGACACGGGGGCCAGCGCTGCGGCTTGCACCAGATCCCCCGCCACCACACCGCCTGCGGATTCGCCAAGGCGCAGGCCGTCGCCCGTGTTGCCCCGGTTGCCCGCAGACCAGTGCTCATGGCCTGTGGGCGCGTGGGGCAGCAGTTGCTGCTTGCGGGCCGGGTCGTGCGGAAAGCCGCCTGTGGCCAGCACCACGCCGCAGCGGGCTTGGATCCTGACTTCCCCCTGAGGCATTTGAACCACGGCGCCCGAGACACGCGCTCCGTCTTGCAGCAAACGCACGGCTGGGCTGTTCACGCGGATGTCCACTCCAAGGTCCAGCGCTGACTTGGCCAGTCCGCCAATCAAGGCATTGCCATTGACCAGTCGCGTGCCACGGCGGTGAACCAACAGGTCACGACCGTGGCGCAGCAGCAGTTTGGTGACATACCAGAATGAAGCGGGTTGGCGCAGGGCATTCAAAAAGTGGCGAAGCTCCGCGCCCGAGGCGATGCCCATGCCCCACAGCGTGGTCTCGTGCAGCGGGGGCTTGAGATCGTGCAGGCGCGCGCCCAACTGGCGGGCGTCAAACGGCGCTGCGCAGATCGAACGGCCACCGGTGGCGGCATCGGGTGTGTGGCCATGAAAGTCGGGAATCGCATTGCCGTCGATGAACTGCAGCGCAGTGTGACGGCGGAAAAACTCGACCATGCGCGGGCCGTTCGTCAGGAAGGCCAGCGCCCGTGACTCGTCGAACTTCTGGCCCAGCTCGCGGCGCAGGTACGACAGCGGTTTTTCGATGCGCTCCAGCAGACCTGCTTCAACGGCCAGCGGGTTGCGCGGCAGCCACATCCAGCCGCCCGACCAGGCGGTGGTGCCGCCGTATTGCGGGTCTTTTTCGACCACGATGACTTTGAGGCCCAGGTGGGCCGCGGTCACGGCCGCAGACAGGGCGCCGGCCCCAGAACCGATGACCAGCAAGTCGCAGTTGTTCTCAGATGTAAAGCTCGAAGGCATGGTCAATCTGCTGTGATTAGAGCGCGTAAATCGGCTTGCGCCCATCGGTGGGTGCTGCGTTGCCGACCTCTGCGGTCAGGCTGAAAAAGGGTGATGCACCGCTGGACGCTGCCAACTGTTGTGCGATGCTGATCAGCTCGGGCGCGAGGGCTTGCATTTTTTCGAGCGTGAAGCGCACCGTGGGGCCTGCAATCGTCAGCACGCCAAATGCGGGCTGACCGGCAAAGCGCACAGGCGCTGACATGGCCGACAAACCAATGCTGTAGGTGTCGGTTGTCATGCTGTAGCCTCGCGCGCGGGTTTGGGTCACGGCGTCCATCACGGCTTGCAAGCTGGTCGGGGCAGCGGGGCCGAATTGTTCAGCTGAGCCCAAGCCTTGTTTTGCCACCAGCGCCAGGGCCGCGTCATCACTGAGTGTGGAGAGCAAGGCCCAACCTGACGACGAGCAGGACAAGCGGGCATCGCTGCCCATGTCGGGGTCGTAGCGCAGACCTTGGCGAGCACCTTGGGCACGGGCTACCCAAGTCAGGCGTTCGCCGTCCACCACCGACAGGCGAACCAGCTCGCCCGAAACCTCGGCCAAGCGGTTGAGCAGCGGTTGTGCAATATCGACGATGCCGCTATTGCTGAGGTAGCTCAGCCCCATGGACACCAGCTTGGTGGTCAGCAGGTAGTCGCCGTGGCCGCGTGTCTGGCGCACATAGCCCAGGCGTACCAAGTCGGTCAGCAGGCGGTGCGTGCCGCTGCGGGGAATGTCGAGCCGATCGGCAATGGCGGCCAGCTCCAGCCCTTCACCGTATTGCGAGAGCAACTCGAGAATGGCCAGAGTTCTTTCGAGGACGCCGCTCATGTGTGTTTCCTAGATGCCGTGAAGGTCGGGCAGGTTTGACGTTGACCGTTGCGGGCCGCCTGCAGCAAGGCCAAAGTGGCTTGCAGGGTGCGCCAGCCGTCCAGGGCCGAGCAGATTGGCTGTTCGCGCCGCTCTGCCACAGCGCGGAAATGCTGCAGCTGTTGCACGTACACGTCGACCTCGTGTACCCGGCTTTGCTCGCGCATCATTTCGTGGTGCCAGTGGCGCTCGCCCTCATAGCGCCACAGCGCCAGATCGGGCAGTGACAGCGAGCCTTGCGTACCCGACAAAAAGTGCGACTGCACGTTTTGACGCGGGTATTGGCTTTGCTCGCCCGCACAAAAATCCCAGCACCAGGGAGACACTGCTGTGTCTGACACCGTCATCACGGCTTGCGTGCCAGATGCAAATTCGAACAGGGCCGAACCGGTGTCTTCTACTTCAAAACCCCGCACCGCGCTAGACAGGCAGCCATGCACCGCGCGCACGTCGCCGAGCAAAAACACCAGCATGTCGATGTCGTGGATCAGGTTGATCAGCACCGGTCCCCCGCCGGCTTGGCGACGCCAGGCCACATCAAAGTATGCAGAGGGTTTATAAAAGTTGGCCATCACGTTGGCGCTGAGCACCTGGCCCAAGCGTCCGTCCGCCACGATTTGGCGAGCCCTTTGCAAGATCGGGTTGTGTCGGCGGTGGTGACCCACCAGCACTGGCACGCCGGTGTCTTGTTCGATCTGGATCAGGCGCTCGGCAGCGGCCAGCGTGTCGGTCACCGGCTTTTCGATCAGCACTGCGATGCCGCGCGCCATGCAGTCGGCCGCCACCTCCACATGTGTGGCGTTGGGAGTGGCGATCACCAGGCCCTGGGGGCGGGTGGCTTCCAGCAAACTTTGGTGGTTTTCAAAAACAGGGATGCTCCGTTCGGCGCACCAGTGGCGACCTGCCTCGCCCGGCTCGGCCACGCCCACCAGAGTGAACTCGGGTGTTTTCAGAATGCGTTCGATGTGCGTCCGGCCAATTACGCCAGCGCCAATCACGGCCAGAGGGAACTTTTGCATGGGGCTTTGCAGGGTAGCAAGGGGTTTCAATGACGCAAGTATATTGTTTTTCGGAAATTAATTCAAAAATGGAATTTAATTCCGTTTTTATGTATCATCGCGTCTATGAATACGAACAAACCTTTGACTCTGGACGGTGCTTCGCGCATCCATTTCATCGTGGGCGATCCGATTGCCCAGGTCAAATCGCCTGCCGGCGTGAGCCAGTCTTTTCAAGATGCGGGGCTGAACGCCTTGTGCATCCCGGCCCATGTGCTCCCGGCCGATCTGGCCGCTTGGACGGCTGGTGTGTCCTTGTGCAAAAACGTGGACGGCATCATCGTCACGGTGCCGCACAAGTTCGCTTACTTTGATCTGTGCGCTACCACCTCGGAGAGGGGTGCGTTTTTGAAATCCATCAACACCTTGCGCCGCAATGCCGATGGCTCTTGGCATGGCGACATGTTTGATGGCCAAGCCTATGTGCAGGCCTTGACGTTGAAAGGCGTCAAGCTGGCGGGCCACAAAGCCTTGCTGGTGGGCGCAGGCGGTGCCGGTTCGGCCATCGCGTATGCCTTGGCCACAGGCGGTTTGCGCGAACTGGCCATCCATGACCAAGACACGGTGCGCCGGGATACCTTGGTGCAGCGCCTGGCCTCGCTGGGCCAGTGCAAAGTGGTCGCCGGCAGCAGCGACCCGACAGGCTTTGACATCGCCATCAACGCCACGCCGATCGGCATGAAAGAGGGCGATCCTTACCCGATTGATGCTTCGAAGTTCAAACCGGACATGTTTGTCGGTTGCGTGATCACCGCGCCCACTGTGCCACCGATGATTACCACAGCCCGTGCGCTGGGTTGCAACACCCTGACGGGTACAGAGATGTTTGCCCAAGTCAAAGACCTGATGGTCGAATTTTTGATGAGGAAATGAGATGCAAGTTCTGAAGAGCGGTCTGGAGGGCTTGCAAGACGGCACCGAGTTTGACCTGGTGGTCATCGGCGCGGGCGGTGCGGGCTTGTCGGCGGCGGTCTTTGCCGCCATCGATGGGGCCAAAGTGTTGGTGGTCGAGCGCACCGAGTTGGTTGGCGGCACTACCGCCTGGTCAGCCGGCACCACCTGGGTGCCAGGTACGCACCACGCGGCCAAGGTCAACGCCAGCGATACCCTGGCCGATGTGACGACTTACTTGAACCATGCTGTGGGCACGCAAGCGCCAGCAGCCTTGCGTGACGCCTTCCTCAAGAACGGTCCTGAGGCCGTGGCCAAAATTGAAGCACTCACGACAGTGAGGTTCCGTCCTTATGCCAAGCACCCGGACTACATCAGCGATTTGCCCGGCTCGACCTTGAATGGCCGTGCGCTAGAGCCTGAGCCTTTCGATGGTCGCTTGCTGGGCAAACTGTTCCCGCTGTTGCGCCCACCTATCCCCGAGTTCACAGTGCTGAGCGGCATGATGGTGGATCGCACCGATATCAACCATTTGCTGGCCATGACCAAGTCTTGGGTCTCTCTCAAGCACTCACTCAGCATCGTGTGGCGGCATCTGCTGGATCGCCTCTCTCACGCACGCGGCACCCGCCTGGTGATGGGCAATGCCTTGGTGGGGCACTTGATGCATGCCTTGTCGCAACAAGGCACGGCCACGCTGGCACTCAAGACCTCGGTGACTTCAATTGAGCGTGACGATAAGGGCCGTGTGGTGGCGGTGCGACTGAGCAGCGCCACCGGCAACGCCCGCGTGCTGGCCAAAAAAGGTGTGGTGTTGGCCAGTGGCGGTTTCAACCGCGACCCGGTTTTGCGTGCAGACAAATTGCCCGGTATTTCTGCTGAGTGGTGTCCTGCCGCACCTGGCCACACTGGCGAGGCATTGGCCTTGGCACGCGGCTTGGGTGCTGTGGAAGGTCAGGGCGCACAAAGCCCCGCTTTCTGGGCGCCGGTGTCTTTGCGCAAGCGTACCGATGGCAGCACTGCGGTATTCCCCCACTTTGTGATGGACCGCGCCAAGCCCGGCATGATCACCGTCAACCAGGCGGGTGAGCGCTTTGTGAATGAAAGCACTTCTTACCATTTGTTTGCGCTGGGTATGCAAGCGGCCCAACAAGCCGTGCCCGCCTATTTAATAGCCGATGCCAAAGCCCTGCGCCAATACGGCATGGGCATGGTGCGACCGGGTGGCAAAGGCTTGTCACCTTTCTTGGATGATGGTTACCTGACCGAAGCCAACAGCTTGCAAGAGTTGGCGGACAAGTTGTGTATTTCGGCAGACGGTTTGGCCCAATCGGTTGCCAACAACAATGCCTTTGCGCGAGCGGGGGTGGACACCCAGTTCAAGCGCGGCGTGACGGCCTACCAGCAGAACATTGGCGATGCCGCCGCCGGTGGCCTCAATCCCAATTTGGGCCAGATCAGCGAAGGCCCTTACTACGCCGTCAAGCTCTACCCTGGTGACATTGGCGCAGCGCAAGGCTTGCAGACCAACGAACATGCCCAGGTGCTCAACGCACAGGGTCAATGTATCGCCGGTTTGTATGCGGTGGGCAATGACATGAATTCCATCATGGGCGGTGTCTACCCAGCGCCCGGTATCACGATTGGCCCGGCATTGGTCTTTGCCAGCCTGGCTGTGAAAAATGCACTGGCAGACGCCTCATGAGCAAGAGCACGAAATGCCCTGTTCAAGGCGTGACTCGTGGTGTCCCAGTGGTATGGGCGTTGTCAAAATTTGGAAGTTACAAGTCCTCTGGATTGAGGCCTCTGAATAGATCAGCGTTTACCCTTGATGCGTTCGTTTGTCGAACGGTTTCTAATAGGTGAACCGTACTTTTTAGGGTCTGTATGGATCGAAATATGGATGGATCCTTTTAAAGTGCATTGACCTGAGAGTTCTGCACAAGCGTGAAACCCATGAGTCCGGGTGATTGGACTTGAGTCTTTTTTATGAAACTTGATGGAGACAAAATGACCTTGAAGAAACGACAATTTCTGAGCGCTGCCTTGCTGGCCGTCACTGCGGTCACCGTGGGTGGGCAAGCCATGGCTCAGGCCTATCCCGCTCGTGATGTGACTGCAGTAATCCAGTGGGGCGCAGGTGGCGGTACCGACGTGGCCATGCGCGGCTATGCGCCCTATGCAGAAGAAGCACTGGGCCGAAAAATCGTGCTGCAAAACAAACCCGGTGCCGCTGGTGTGATTGGCGCAAACTTTGTGTTGCAACAGCCTGCAGATGGTTACACCATTTTGATGGGTGCCGAGCCACAAGCGCTGTTCCGTGTGATGGGTGTGGCCGATTTTGATTACGATAAATTCACCCCGATCAACATCGCTGCAGTGGCCAACACCATTTTGTTGGTGGCACGTCCCAATGCGCCTTGGAACACCACTCAGGATTTGATCAGCCATGTGCAGGCCAACCCCAACAAGGTTAAGCAGTACCTTGCTGGACAAGGGACGGTGCCTTTCACCATGAACGCCATGGTCACCACGTTGACCAAATTTGAAACCATCAAAGTGCCCTTTGACGGAGAAGGTCCTGCGATTGCCGCCCTTTCAGGGGGGCACGTTGACATTGGATTCATCGCTTCAGGCCCTGCCATTGAGCACATCAAGGCTGGTCGTCTGAAAGCGCTGGGTGTGGTGGACAGCAAGTCTTTTCAGGGTATTGCACCCGTGACAGATGCGCCTTCACTTAAGAACATCACCAAGTTCTTGCCTTGGGGCTCGTGGTACGGCGTCTTTGTGCGCAAAGAGACACCTGAAGATGTCAAGGCCAAGTTGGTTGCCGCTTTCAAGAAGGCCGGTGAGAACCCCCAATACCGCGACATGATGACAGGACGCGGCACCACCATGCTCAACATCAGTGGTGCTGAGGCCGAAAAGTTCATCAAGAAGTTCCAGTCCACCACCGCTTGGTTGTACCAAGGTGCGGGTGCCGCCAAAGTAGACCCAGCCACCTTAGGCATCCCCAAACCTTGATGCAGATAGGCACATCAGGCACCCCTTTGTGGTGGCCTGATGTGCCTGCTTCACTGAGTCCGTTAAGGGCATTTTTGTTTTAGGATTATTTATCATGAGCACCAACCCTCCGCGACTGCCGGGCGAATTGAGTTTCATGGCACTGGTTGTAGCGTTCAGTGCATTCATGCTCTGGTCATCCTTCCGCATTTCCAAATTTGATTCTATTTCTTCACCTGGCGTCTTCCCAATGTTCTGCGCTGGCTTGATGCTGGTCACTGGCCTGATGAGTTTGCGCCAGGCATGGAAGGCTTCACCAAGTGCCGATACTGATCAAACGGTGTTTCAACAGTTTGTGATTCAGTTGGCGCCCTTGAAGCTAATTTTGTTTGTAGCACTGATTGTGGGTTACATGTTGGCGCTGGAAGTGACGGGATTTTTGGTTTCTTCCTACGCGTTTCTCCTGATGTCAATGCAGGTTCTGGGCAGCAAAAAGATTGTTGTCAATCTTTGGGTCAGTGCCTTGGTCCTTTTTTGTATTTTCATTGTTTTTCAAACGGCGTTTTCTGTGGTGTTACCTGCAGGCTCTTTGTTGGGACCCTACACACCGGAGTGGTTGAAATGATGGAATCGTTGGGTTATTTCTTCATGTCCTGGCTGGACGTGAAAATGTTGTTGCTGACGGCAGCAGGAACTTTTGCAGGTATTTACATCGGTGCCATTCCGGGGTTGTCGGTCACCATGGCAGTGTCCATTTTGATTTCATTCACTTTCAAGTGGGACATCAACGAAGCGCTGGCGCTGATCTCGGGTATTTATTTGGGGGGTGTGTATGGAGGCTCTCGAAGTGCAATTTTGTTGAACATTCCTGGTGCGCCTGCTGCCATTGCCACAGGTTTGGATGGCTATCCCTTGGCCAAACTTGGTGAAGCAGGGCAGGCCATTGGTTTGACCACGGTGGTGTCGGTCTATGGAGGGTTCATTGGTATTTTGGCCCTGGCTATCGCAGCGCCTGCCGTGGCTGATTTGGCCTTGATGTTTGGCCCACGCGAGTATCTTTTGTTGGCCTTGTGGGGCATTTTGCTGGTGGGCAGTTTGTCTGGACAATCGCTGTCAAAGGGTATTTTTGCAGGCGCCTTGGGCGCGCTCATTGCTTGTGTGGGCCTGGACCCGATGACCGGTGAAAATCGCCTGACTTTTGGTAGCCTTCAAATGTCGGCGGGCATTTCTTATGTGGCCGCCATGATTGGTTTCTTTGGTGTGGCCGAAGTGATTGCGCAAATCCATGAGTTGAAAATCAAAGCGGTCAAGCAAAACGTGAGCAAAATCATCCCTTCATGGGGCTTGCTGAAAAAATATCTTCCACTGGCCACACGAACATCTGGGATTGGCGTTGTGGTGGGTGCTTTGCCTGGTGCGGGCGGTGATATTGCCGCTTTGATGGCCTACGACCATGCCAAGCGCACGGTCAAAAATCCTTCAAGACCCTTTGGTGAAGGTGCATATGAAGGCCTGGTGGCACCTGAGTCGGCCAATAACGCGGCTGTCGGTGGTGCTTATATTCCGATGATGACACTGGGTATCCCAGGAGATGCCGTGACTGCTGTGATCATTGGCGCGCTCTACATTCATGGCCTCAAACCCGGTCCGATGCTGATGATCGAGACCCCTCACTTGTTCTGGTTTGTGGTTGGATCGCTCACATTGGCGAATATTTTCTTGCTGATCTTTGGTCTCACTGGAATCAAGATTTTTGCCAAGATTGTGGAGACCCCTAAGCCCGTTTTGTTGCCCTTGATTTTGGTCTTGTCGGCGGTGGGGGCCTATGCCATCAACAACAACCCGGTCGATGTGTACTGGATGTTGGGCTTCGGTGTGTTGGGGTACTTTCTGAAGATGTACGGCTTCCAAGTGGGTCCCGTGGTTCTTGGCATGATTTTGGGCCCGATGATGGACCGCAGTTACCGCCAGGCCATGATGGCCACCAACAACGATGGGTGGTTGTTTGTCACCGAGTTTTTCACTACGCCCCTTTCAGCAATTATCCTGGCGGCAGTCGTGTTCACCTTGGTCAGCCAAACGCAATGGTGGAGGCGTCTTCGCGGACTGAACTGATCGGTCTGCAGGCTTGTCTTGCAAGGACCAGCCAATGACTTGAAGACCGTCATACCGAAGCGTTCGCCCTTTTCGGTGGCACTCAGGCACGGGTGTGCAGCGTCGAAAGTCTCAGTGATGTGGAGACCTTTTTTCAGACCCGCAATCCAATCACGCGAATCCAATGGTTCTGACGCGATGGTTATCCAGGGTCAGGCCTTTGGACGCTTGACCAGCAGCGCTACCAGCTCAGGCACCAGCGCATTCGGATCGCCTTCCTTACAAGCGGTCTCCAGCGTATTTTTGACCGCTTGAGCCACGGTGTGGTCGGCGTGGGTGTCGATGGCCATCTGGTTGTAATAACTCAAGTCTTTGAGCGCGTTGCGCATGCTGAACCGCAGGCCCGAGGTGTCACCAGACGTCAGAGTGGGTTTGAGGCGGTCGAGCGCAGCGCCCCAGCCGCCGCCTTTGGACAGCACTTCCACAAAAGTGTGGGCGTCCACGCCCGCACGTTGTGCGCAGGCTGCGGCTTCGGCCAGCAGCGTCACGGTGCCAAGCGACACGTAGTTGTGCAACAGCTTCATGCGGTGGCCCGAACCAATCGGGCCGGTGTGCACGATGTTTTCTGCAAAGCAGGCCAGGATGGGTTTGCAGCTTTCAAACAAGGCCGCATCGCCACCCACCAACAAGTTCAGGCGGCCCTCGGCGGCTTCTTTGGGGGTGCGCGTCATGGGCGAGTCGAGAAACTGCCCGCCCTGGGCGATCACCGTGGCCGCCACTTTTTCGGTGGAGGAGGGCACGGCAGTCGAGCAGTCGATGACGATGGTGCCCGGGCGCATGCCCTTCAAGACACCGTCTTCGCCCAGCAACACCGCCTCAACTTGTGGCGTGCCCGTCACGCACAGGATGATCACATCCGACTGTGCGGCGAGTGCCTGGGGCGTGGTGCAGGTGCGTGCGCCAGCGGCCAGCAGTGCGTCCAGCGGCTGGTTGCCTGGGTGTTCGAGCACCGACAGGCTTTGCCCGTGCTTGAGCAAGTTGCTCGCGATGCCATGGCCCATCATGCCAATGCCGATCATGCCGATTTTTTTCATGCTTGCTCCAAGTGATTGCTTGCAAGTATGGAATGTACCAAGCGCCAGTCCTGTCACATCTGAAGCTTCGCGTGTTTCGCTTTTGAGAGTTTCACATCTGGGCCAGCAAGCCGCCATCGATCGCCAGCGTCTGGCCATTCACATACCCCGCTGCAGGGGACACCAGAAACAAGACGACAGGGGCGACGTCTTCTGGCGTGGCCCAACGAGCTTGTGGCACTTCTTGGCGCAAGAAATCCTCAAAACCTTCGCGCTGCTGCAGACCCGCTGTGAATTCGGTACGGACAAAGCCGGGGGCAATCGCATTGGCCGTGATGCCGCTGGCGCCGTACTCCACAGCGATGGCGCGGGCCATGGCCCCCAAAGCAGCCTTCGCTGTGGAGTAAGCGCCAATGAGCGGCATGGTGGACTGGCCCGAAACCGACGAGGTCATGACGACTCGGCCAAAACCCCGTGTGCACATGCCGGGCAAAAACACGCGAGAACAGTTGAACGCACCGCCCACATGCACGTCTTGGATTTTTTGCCATTCTTCCCGGCTCATCTCCACGAGGGCTTTGCGATTTTGGTTGCCTGCATTGTTCACCAGGATGTCGACCGTCAAGCCTGCGGTGTCCAGTGCTTGCGCTGCAGTCTGAACAGCTGCCATATCAGCGACATCAAAGCAGGCCGCACGCGCCTCAATGCCCAGTACCTGCAGGCTGTACACAGCATCGTCTGCGGCTTGCGTTTGAAGGTCGTTGATCAGCACGCGTGCTCCGGCGTGTCCCAGTGCCGTGGCGATGGCCAAGCCAATGCCTCTGGCCGAGCCGGTGATCAAAGCGGTGCGACCTTGCAGGCCAAACGATTGCGAGAGATAAGTTGAATTCATGTCAATCTTTCGTGGGTGGTTTGCCGGGGCGTCCCGGGATCATGGTCAGCATGTGGTCGGCTACGCCACCGTCGACCACGAGGTTTTGACCATTGACGTAGCTTGCGCCCGCACTGATCAGGTAATGTACGGCTTGCCCAATGTCATCGGGCCGGCCGATGCGCCCCATGGGAACCAGGGCTTCGCGCCGCGCTTTGGTGTCGGCGTCTTGGTAGACCGCCTCGGTCAGCGGGGTTCGGACCATGCCCGGGCATACCGTATTGGTTCGAATACCTTCTGGCCCCCACTCTTGTGCCAATTGACGACAAAGCATGATGAGTGCTGCTTTGGCCGGCGAGTAAGCGCCATAGCCCGGATGCGGATGCAAGCCTGACATGGAAGCAATGGCGGTGATGCTGCCTCTTGTGCGCTTGAGCGACGGGTATGCCGCTTGTGCCATCAGGAACACCGAGCGGGTGTTGAGGTTGAAGGTCAAGTCCCATTGCTCGACCGACAATTCGGCCAATTTGCCAGGCCCTGATGCGCCCGCCACGCAGACCAAGGCGTCCAGATCGCCATGGACCATCAGGGCCTCTTGCACCATTCGCATTGCATCCTCGGGGCGTGTCACATCGCCCACTACACCCTGAGCCTGTAAGCCCATGTCACGCAGGGCCTGAAGCAAGGCCGACAGGCGTTCGCCGTTTTGTGTGCTGGCCACAGTCAGCTTCAGTTCTTGTGTGGTCTGCGAGGCCAGCACCTCGCAGATGCCTCGGCCAATTCCCCCAGTCGCGCCAGTTACTAAAACATGCATTTTTTGTCTCGGGTAAAAAAGCCGTCTAGGCCTTAGCTCATCACGAAGAGCAATGCGCCGTAGACCAGGCCGTTGAATAAATTGATCGTCAACATCTGGTTTGTCTCCTTTTTAATCTTCTTCAAGGGGGCCAAGTGCCGCCTCGGGCGCACCCAAGGCGGTCCAGCCACCGTCCACCGGCAACACCGCACCGGTGATGTAACTGGCAAGGGGTGAGGCCAAAAAGGCGATCACTTGGGCAATTTCTTCGGGGGCGGCCATGCGCCCCATGGGGGTTCGGCGGGCAATTGCCTGGGCATCGATGGCACCGCGCTCGACCAGGTTGGCCACTAAGGCGGTCTTCACATAACCGGGTGCCACGGCATTCACGCGTATGCCACGGCGCGCCCATTCGCTGGCCAGAGCCCGGGTCATGCCGAGCACGCCGGCCTTGGCCGCGCAGTAAGCATTGCGACCGGGAATGCCGCCAAAGCTGGCGATGGAGCCGATGTTCACGATGGCGCCTCGGATGCCGCGTGCATCACGCGGCTGCTGGGTCATCTGCGCGATCACCTGTTGGGACATGAGAAACACACCCCGCAAATGCACCGACAACACCTTGTCAAAAGCGACGATGTCTTGCTGCAAAGTCGGGGCGGTCTGATCGGCGATCCCGGCGTTGTTGACCAGTCCATCGATGCGGCCATGGCGTGCCACCACATCGCTGACACGCGTTTGCACCGTGTCCGCATTGGTCACATCGCAGGACCAGCCCGAGTGCTGGGCACCCAGGGCCTGCGCACGTTCAAGCGCGAGCGCACCGTTCAAATCGAACAAGGCCACGGTCCATCCCGCATGGGCCAACTGCTGTGCCGTGGCCCAGCCAATGCCATCGGCCGCGCCGGTGACGATGGCCACAGGTGCGCCGCTCATGCTGCGCTCCATACCGGCTTGATGAGTGTGTTCATTTCAGGCACCCACCTTGTCCGCGATGTGGTTGGCCGTCACATAGGCAAACACCATATTGGGGCCGTGTGTGATGCCGGCGGCCGGGTAGTTGCCGCCCATGATGCTGGCACGGTCATTGCCGACGGCGTATAGACCCGGGATCACCGAGCCATCGCTTTTCTTGACTTCACCCACCACGCTGGTCTGGATGCCATCGAAGCTGCCGAGGTCGCCCATCAACAGTTTGACCGCATAGAACGGACCTCTTTCAACCGGTGCCACACAGGGGTTGGGTTGGTGGTTGGGGTCGGCCAGATAGCGGTTGAAGGCGGTGGTGCCGCGGGCGTGTTGTTCGTCCACACCGTTGACGGCACCGGTGTTGTATTCGTGCACGGTGGCTTCCAGGCCGGCCGCATCAATGCCGGTGACCTGCGCCAGATCGGCCAATGTCTTGCCCTCAAAGAGGTAACCATTGCGGATGTATTTGCCAAAAGGCATGGGCGCAGGTTTGACGAAGCCCAACCCGTACTTGCCCAAGGTGGTCTTGTCACAGACCAGCCACATCACGGTTTCCTTTTGACCCTTGCAGGCCTCGATCATGGCCACGCCCACATCGTGGTACGAGTTCGATTCGTTCGTGAAGCGCTTGCCGTTTCGCAGCACGCCAATCACGCCGGGTTTGTAGCGGTCCAGCAAGTGGGGAAAGACACCAAATTCGCCGTTTCCAAATGGCACTTTGGACACCGGCATCCAGGCGGCTGCATCTTTCAAGCGCAAGTCCACATCGGCACCGGCGGTCTCGGCCATGCGCACGCCATCGCCTGTGTTGGTTTCGGGGGTAGGGGAGAGATGTTCCCCGCCACTTTGCAGGTGCGGATAAGCCTTGGCGATGCGTTGCACGTCTTGCGGAAAGCCACCGCAAGCGAGTACCACGCCACGGCGTGCACGGATCTCGCGGTCACCACCTTCGCCGCCGACCAGCATGCCGACCACCTGGCCGTTCTCGGTCAAAACTCGCTTGGCTGGTGTTGAGGTCAGGATGGGAATGCCCAAGTCCAGCGTCGATTTGGCCAGACGCGCTGCCAGCGCATTGCCGCTGGTCACGTTGATGGCGCGTTGGTACAGCGCCAGTTCCTTGATGTGATTGACCAGGCGTTTGGCCACATACAAAAAGGACGTCAGTGACTTCGTGAATTGGAAAAAATGCTTGAGATCCGCATTGGAGGAATTGAACATCATGCCGATGAAGGTGATGGTCTTGAGCGGGGGCTTCAAGCGCGGCATGTCTTTGCCCAGACCTCGGATGTCATAGGCCTGCGCCAGGATCGAGCGACCAATGGCAGCGCCACCTGGCACGTCGGGGTGGTAGTCCGGATAGAGCGTAGGAATAAATTTCATCTCGGTCTCGCGCTCGAAAAAGTCCACCATCTTCGGACCTTGATCCATGAAAGCGGCGACCGCCGCTTCGTCGTAGTAAGTGCCGGTCTCTTGCATCATGTAAGTGCGCACGGCATCCAGCGTGTCTTGTGGGTTTTGCTTGCGGCCATGCGCGTTCAGGGGGATCCAGAGCACGCCACCCGACAGGGCGGTGGTGCCGCCGAACACGGGTTCTTTCTCGATGACCAGCACATCCAGGCCACGTTTTTTGGCCGTGATCGCGCAAGACAAACCTGCTGCTCCAGAGCCCACCACCAGCAAATCACAATCGAAATGGCTTGTCATCTTTGTCTCCTCAAGCGGTTTGGTTGTAGCCAGGACGCGGCACCATGTCCATCAACATGCAGGACATGCCGCCATCGACAACGAGCTCGGCGCCGTTGATGTAGCCCGAGCGTGGACTGGCTAGAAACACCGCCACATCGGCGATGTCTTGCGGCTCGCCGATGCGGCGGCTGGCTGTGACGGCTGAACGCTTGGCCTCAAAGCCAGGCTCTTCATAAAATTTGGCCGACAAAGCGGTGCGGATCATGCCGGGGCAAATCGCGTTGCTGCGCACGCCTTGCGGGCCCCATTCGACGGCCATCTGACGTGACATCAGCAGCACGCCGGCCTTGCTGGCGCTGTAGGCACCGCTGTGGCTTTGCGGGAACAGGCCCGAGATGGACGCCACGTTGACGATGCAGCCTTCACCGGCAGCACGCATGGCCGCACCGAAGGCGCGGGCGCACAGCAGGTAGCCAGTCAGGTTGACCGCCAGCACTTCGTTCCACTCGTCCAAGCTTACGTCGGCCAAACCGCCAGAACGCAGCAGTCCCGCGTTGTTGATCAGCGCATAGGCGGTGCCCCATGTGGACAGGACTTTTTCTGCGGCGGCCTGCACGCTGGCCGCATCGCTGATGTCACAGGTCACGGCCAAGGTCTTCGCGCCTTTCGCTTGCAGTTGATCTTGCATGCGCCTCAAGCCCTGTGCATCGCGATCAAGCAGCACCACGCGCGCCCCCACTTGCGTCAAACGCTCGGCGACCGATGCGCCGATGCCGCTGGCGGCGCCGGTGACCACACACACGCGGTCGTCCAACTCAAGCCAGCTTTTGTCTCCACTCATGTTCATGTCCTTATTCCTGATCTATGTCAAACATTGTTGGAATGAGGGTCGAGAAAATTTTTGACGATTCGATCGAATAACAGGACAATTCGTGCGAACTGGAGCGTAAAAATGGTGGTTTCTAGGGTAATCCCGAATTACGATTTGTATGGCGATTCGAGCCGGCATGAAGATTCGGCTGCTTTCAATTTCGAATGGATTCCGCAGCGTTCGACCTTGTACAACTGGCTGATCCATCCCCATCGACACGATTCGTTCATCCAGGTGCTTTACCTCACAGAGGGGCATGTGGATGTACAGATTGAGCATGTTCAGCAAACACTGCATGCGCCCTGCGTGATGTTGATCCCGGCAGGTCATGTGCACGGGTTCCGGTTTTCTCAAGACACCAATGGCCCGGTGGTCACGGCCATGCAAAAGGCACTGGAATCGGCGGCGGCGTTGATGATGCCGCCCTTGTTGGACACCATACGCACCCCGCGTTTGCTCTCCTTGCAGTCGGAGATGCGCTACATCGACCAACTCATGCCCTTGTTTTTGGCGCTGGAGCAAGAGTCGCACACACCGGCTGAAGGTCAGGTGGCCGCAGGTACGTCTTTGTTGTTGGCCCTGATGGTGCAAGTGCACCGCATTTGCAAATTGTCCGATCTGACGGACACCCAAACCCACTACAGCATCTCGCGCAAGGCGCGGCAAATCGAAAAATTCCGCAGCTTGATCGACAAAAGTTTCCGCTCCGAGCATTCCTTGCAAACCTATGCCAACCAGGTCGGCGTGACGGTGGGGCAACTCTCGCGCCTGTGTCGTGAGGTCTTGGGCAAATCGAGCCTGCAGGTCATGAATGACCGCTTGATTCAGGAAGCGCAACGCGAACTGGTTTACACCGCTTTGCCCATCAAACAACTGGCCTCCGAACTCGGTTTTGAGGACGACGCTTACTTCAGCCGTTTCTTTCGCAAGCACATCGGCATGACCCCCAAGGCTTACCGTGCCAAGTCTTTGGCGCAGATGGGCATTGATGTTCAGACACATTTCTGAGCACCTTCGCCAAAGGTGGCCGGGAGTTTGCAGTTGCTGCACATGCGGCGTACTGATTTGACCGTCTGGCACACATGCAGGTTTTTGGAGACGCACCCCTATTCGCTGCACTTGGCGCTTGTCGTACTTCAATTGAATGACGTGGTTCAAAGATTCAGCCCTAGCAAAAGTGGCTATTTCAGACATTCAATCAACGGTGCTGGAAAACAGGTTGGCGTTTGCCAAGGAAGGCGTGCATGCCTTCGTGCGCATCGCTGCTGGCAAAGCGGGCATGCAGCTCGCGCCGTTCAAAAAGGATGCCTTCGCTCAGGCTGCTCTCGTGGGCGCGGTTGACGGATTCCTTGATGGCCATGAGCGCGGGCAAGGAGTAGCCCGCAATCTGTGTGGTCAGTTTCAAAGCGGTGTTTTGCAGTTCCGCGTCAGGCACCACACGCGAGACCAGGCCATAGCGGTCCGCTTCTTGAGCCGACAGCATGCGGGCCGACAGGCACATGTCCATGGCCTTCGCCTTACCCACGGCGCGAGGAAGTCGTTGCGTGCCCCCAGCGCCAGGCAGCATGGCCAGCTTGATTTCGGGCAGGGCGAATTTAGCCGATTCGGCCGCGACGATGATGTCGCAGGCCAGGGCCAGTTCGCAGCCTCCACCCATGGCAAAACCGGCCACCGCTGCGATCACCGGCTTGCGCACTTGGCGGATGGTTTCCCAATTGCGGGTGATGAAGCCCCTTTGGTAAACATCCATATAGGACCAGTCCGCCATCACGGCGATGTCGGCACCGGCGGCAAAGGCTTTGTCACTGCCGGTGATCAAGATGGCTCCGATGTCGGCGTTGCCATCAAAAGCCAGCAGGGCCGCGCCTAGCGCGTCCATCAACTCGTCGTTGAGGGCGTTCAGTTGCGCAGGACGGTTCAGGCGGATCAGGCCCACGCGGCCATGGGTTTCGGTGAGGATGGTGGGCTCGGTCATGGTGCGGGTGACCATCAGCCTGGGGTCAGCATGGCTTGAAGTTGTTCGCGCAACTTGAACTTCTGGATCTTGCCCGAGGGCGTCGCGGGCATGGAATCCATCACCTGCAGGCGCTCGGGAATGTACTGAATAGCCACCTTGTTTTCTTTCAGGTAACGCACGATTTCGGGCAAGTCCATGCTTTGACCGGGCTTGGTCACCACCACGGCGCAGGCGCGCTCGCCCAGTCGCTCGTCAGGGTAGGCCACGATGGCCGCCATGGCCACTGCGGGGTGGCGGTACAGCAGCGATTCGATCTCGACCACCGGTATGTTCTCACCGCCACGGATGATCACATCCTTGCTGCGGCCGGTGATGCGGATGTAGCCTTGCTCGTCCATGCGGGCCAGGTCACCGGTGTCAAACCAGCCTTGCGCGTCGGTGCCGTTCAGGTGTGGGCGCTTGAGGTAGCCGCCAAAGTTGGAGCACGAACGCACATACAACTTGCCGGGCGTGCCCGCAGGAAGTGCGGGTCCAGAAGCATCGATCTCCACCACTTTGAGTTCCACGCCGGGCAATGCGAGGCCATCGGTAGTGAAAGCGCGTTCGTCAGAGTCGTTCAGCTGGATGAGTGTCACAGCGCCGTTTTCGCTCATGCCCCAGGCGGATACGATCTTGGTGCCGAGCGCCGCGCGGGCCTGCTCCACCAGCGGGCCGGGGATGGGGGCACCGGCGCACAAGAAGGTCTTGAGCGTGGGCACGGGAGTCTTGCCCTCGACAACCGCGCGGGTCAAGTCGGAGAGGAAGGGTGTTGAGGCCATGGTGAAGCTGGCCTTTTCGGTGTTGATGATCTCCACCGCCTTCTTGGGCTCCCAGATGTCTTGCAACACGGCACTGGCCTTGAGCATGATAGGCATCATCAGGCCGTACATGAAGCCGGTTTGGTGCGCCATAGGCGAGGCCATTAGCACCACGTCTTCGGCATCGAGTTGTAAGCGCTGTGCATAAGGAATGATGTTGGCCATCACGGTGTTGGCCGAGTGCATCACACCCTTGGGCTCGCCGGTGGTGCCAGAGGTGTAGATCAGCTGGGTGATGTCGTCCGGGGCGGGACGGTGAGCGCTCAGGATGGCAGCCGCATCGGCTTCCTTTTCCCATTCAGGGCCGCTGAGCAGGGCCTCGAAGCTGTTGGCGCCCTGGCCGTCGATCACCACAATGTGTTTCAGGTCAGGCAGGCCTGGCTGAATGGCCGTGATCATCTGCTCGAAGTCAAAACCCCGGAAGGTCTTGGGCCCGATGATGACCTTGGCTTCACCGTGCTTGAGCATGAAGTTCAGCTCGCGCTCCCGGAAGATGTGCATCAGCGGGTTGATGACCGCACCGATGCGCGAGCAGGCCAGATAAGTCACGGTGAATTGCCACCAGTTGGGCAACTGGCAGGCCACGATGTCGTTCTTTTGTACACCCAGGCGCGTCAGGCCCACAGCGATGCGGTCGGCCATTTTCGACAGTTCGCGGTAGGTGAAGTGCTTCACATCGCCGGCTTCGACGCGGTAGGCGGTCAGGGCCAGCTTGTCCGGGCAGGCGGCCAAGCAGGCGTCGAGTTCGCCGTTGATGGTGCGGTCGTGCCAAAGGCCTTGGGCGATCATCGGGGCACGGCGGGCGGGCAATAAAACGGCATCGAATTCCATGTGGGTCTCCTTGGGGGCGAAATGTTTTTTTGAATGTCAGGCGGGCACGTTCTTGCGACCGGCACGGGTGCGCGCAATGATTGTTTTCATGATCTGGGCCGTGCCGTCCCCGATCTGAAAGCCCAGCACATCGCGCAGGCGTTGCTCCATCAGGCCGCGGTCGTAGCCGCCGTGGCCAAAGCACAGCAGGCACTGGTGGATCACGTCATAAGCCAGCTTGGGGCCCCACCACTTGGCCATGCCAGCCTCGGCGGAGTGAGGCAAGCCTTGGTCCTTGAGCCACAAGCCCTGCAGGCAGACCAGTCTCGCACCTTCGACTTCGGTGTCGTACTGGGCCAGTGGGTGGGTGACGCCTTGGAAGGCCGACAGCGGCTGGCCAAAGGCCTGGCGCTGGGTGATGTACTCCCAGGTTTCATCGAGGGCCGCGCGTGCCACGGCCAAGCACTGCAGGCCGATCAGCGATCGCGAGTAGTCAAACCCGTGCATGACCTGCACAAAGCCCTTGTTCTCGTCGCCCAAGCGGTGGCTTGCAGGCACACGCACGTTTTCGAAAAAGATGGAACCGCGGCCGATCGAGCGCTGGCCATGGCAGTCAAAGCGGCTGGTGCTCAGGCCTGGTGTGTCCATGGGCACCAGCAAGGCGGTGACGCCGTGCGCGCCCGACTCGGGTGTGCCGGTGCGGCCAAATACCACGGTGATGTCGGCTTGATCGGCGGCAGAGATCGAGGTTTTCTCGCCGTTGATGACGTAAAAGTCACCGTCGCGTTCGACCCGCAAACGCAGATTGGCCGCGTCCGAACCGCCACGCGGCTCGGTCAGGGCAATCGCGCAAATCGCGCGGCCTTCGCGGATCTTGTCGAGCCAGGGGCGCACCACTTCTGGATTGCCGTATTTGTAGAGGATCTGGCTGTTCAGAGAGGCCAACAGGTTCAGATACGAAAAGCTCAGGTCGGCTCGGGCGATTTCCTCGTGGATCACGCCTGCAGCCACGCAACCCATACCCAGGCCACCGAATTCTTCTGGGACCTCGGGGCAGATGAAGCCCAACTCGCCCATCTCGCGCAGCAAGGTGCAGTCAAACTCGCGCGTCTTGTCACGCTCCAGAAAGCCGGGCTTGATCTTTTCATCGGCAAATCGACGAACGGTCTCGGCCAGTGCCTGCAGGTCTTCGTTGATGTAGGGATTGGGGTTCATGGTTTCTCGATCCGGTATCTGATTTATATGTAAATATGTTGTCCTATTCTAGAGTTCTTTAATGAAAGTCTTCAAGACATTTTGAAATCACAAAACTTATCGTTAACCCCAATAAAAAAGGGTTGGAACTTTTTTTCGATCGTTTCGGTCAGTAAATTTATTCAAAATTGAGACAACATATTGATTCAATTAAGCAAAGCCACGAAGTTGAGTATTGGTCGCGCTCTGACACACATTGTCATTCGCAGGCTAGGCCATTCAGCGGCTCAGGAGGCAGGGGCAACAAAGGCGCAGCCTGTTACTTTGAGCTCCTGCGGTTGGTTGTGGGGCCCCCATTCGAGACCCAAAAACCAATTGGGGGAAATGAGCAGATCCGGATGCCCCATGGCCTGCGCAGCTTGGACACCGTAGTTCAGAGGGTCGGTTTGGCCTATAGCCTGATCGAAAGCCTGCAAACGGGGGCGAGCAGCATGGCCCTCAAACGGACTAAGCCAACTGCCTTGGTTCCGGGCGTCCTTCATCGGGTGTGTGGGCTCATCTCAAAAGCCAGAAGGTCGGTGCGCCAGGGCGCGCAGGCGCTCTGTGTCGGCCCGCACAAACACCGTGTCTGCGCGCACAGTGAGGACCTCGCCGGCCCAAATTTCACACATGACTTTGGATTTGCGGGCCAGTGGCCCATCGACCCAGGCCTTGAGGAGCAGTTCCACGCCCATGGGGGTGGGCTTAAGGTAGTCGATGTTCAGATTGCCGGTGACACATTGGATGGCGGGGCTGCTTTCTGGGGGGCGTTGCTCTTGGCGGTAATGCCAGGCCATGGCTGTCCATCCGCTGTGGCAATCCACCAGCATGGCCAGTAAGCCACCGTAGACCAGACCCGGAAAGCCGGTGAACTCAGGACGGGGCGTGTGGCGCAGCACGACAAATTGGCCAGATGCGTCCCAATGGCTCTTGATGCGCAGCCCCGTGGGGTGCGCCGGGCCGCAGCAGTAGCAAACCATAAGTGGGGCTGCACGGTCTTGCAGCGAATCTGCAGGAGCACTCATTTCAACACCCTCTCACACAATGACCTGCACCACAACAGACAGTTGTGATGCAGGTGGACAGAACCGCTTAAATGCCGCTCAAAGGCGGCACAAAGACAGCCCAGTTCATTACATCTTGCAAGCAGGCGAGGCTGCAGGTGTGATCGAGGCTGGGAAAGAACGCTCAATGACAGGGCGCAACATACCGTCGGCTGTCTTGACGCGGGCCACATAGTTGGGGATCACCATCTGGTTGTCGGCCGCACGCACCGGCGCTTTGCCGTACAGGGTGTCCACCGTGGCACCACGCAGCGCCTTGGTCACGTCTTCGGGCTTGACGCTCTTGGCCAAAGTCACACCTTGGAAAAGCACCATGGCACCGTTGTAAGCCTGGCCTTCGGTATCAGATGGCAAGCGGTTGTGCTTGGCCTTGAAGGCACTCACAAAGGCTTTGGTTTGCGGGGTATCGATGTCGGGAGTGAAGCCCACGTTGCCTGGCACATTGGTCAAGGCGTTGCCGGTGGCGTTGATCACGAAGTTAGACAACAGGGCGTGGCCGATCAGCGGGGTTTGCGGGATCAGGCCGAAGTCAGACGCTTGCTTGGTGAATGCGATGGCACCGGCCACTTCGGCGGTCCAGATGGCGTCAACCTTGGCGGCCTTGAGCTGCTGGATGTAGGGCGCGTAGTCTTTGGTTCCCATGGGCACCATCAGCTTGAGCGCCACTTTCTTGCCCTGTGCCGTTACGGCCGATTCGAAGGCTTTGGCCGAATCCTGGCCCCAAAGGTAGTCGGCGGCCATGATGGCAAAGTTGTTGCCAGGAACGCCTTTGAGCCAGTCATTGACCATGGCCATGTCCATCGCATCCGAGTGGTTGGTGCGGATGAAGCGTGTGTTGCAGGAGTCGCCTGTCAAGCGGTCCGCCTTGCTGATGGTACCAATCAGGGCGGCGTCCCAGCGGCTCAGGTTCTGGCTGATGGTCAAAGATATGCCCGAGCTGATTGGTCCGATGATCAGGTTGTGGCCTTCGCGCGAGAGTTTTTCTGCAGCGCGACGGCCTGCGTCGGGTGTGCTCTCGTCGTCGCCTTCGGCCACGATAACGCGCCGCCCATCCACGCCGCCACGGGCGTTGGCTTCTTCCACCGCGAAACGAATGCCGTTGGCCACGTCAGCGCCCATGGTGGCAAAGCCCCCGGACTTGGATGTGATGAGCGCCAGGCGCACCGGGTCTTTGGCTTGGGCCAGTGCGGCCAGCGGCATGGTGGCGGCTAAGGTGGTCAGTGCGATGAGTTGATGAATTTTTGTACGTTGAAACATACAGTCTCCTTGATTTGAAAAATGGCCAATCAATGGCACTCTGCTTACAAAAAATGAGGTGGGCTTGCGCCTGCCTCACACCAAAATGTGTTGCTCGATGTCTTTCAAGCCCTCTGGACTATTCAACACCGGGCCTTGCGCGACCACGTTGCCCTTGGCCATCGCCAGGTAGCGGTGCGCAACGCGCACCACAAGGCTAAGGTTCTGCTCAATCAGCAGCACAGAGGTGCCTTGGTCAGCCACCCGCTGGAAGGTGCCGGCCAGTTGATCCACGATCACTGGGGCCAGACCTTCGGTGGGTTCGTCCAGCAAGATCAAATCGGGGTTGGCCATGAGCGCTCGGCCGACCGCCAGCATCTGCTGCTGCCCACCCGATAAGGCCGTTCCGGGTGTGTGGGCGCGCTCTTGCAAAATAGGAAACAGCTTGTAGATTTCTGACACATTCCAGGGACCTTTGCGGCCGGTGGCCGCACCCAGCAGCAAGTTTTCTTCTACCGTCAGGTTGGCCACGATGCGACGTCCCTGCGGCACCACCGCCATGCCATGTTGGGCTGCGACATAGGGGCGAGGTTGAGTGATCTCTTTGCCACCCATGCGAATGTGACCGCCCTTCATTTGGGCCAGGCCTAAGATGGTGTTGACCACCGTGGTCTTGCCCACCCCGTTGCGCCCGATCAGGGCCACTTGCTCACCCGCACGGACATTCAGACTCAGGTCGTGCAGGATGTGGGCCGAGCCATAAAAGGCATTGACGTTGTCAAGTTCGAGGAGGTTGGTCATGCTGAGCTTCCCAAATAAGCTTCGCGCACCCGAGGATCGGCGCGCACTTGGGCGGGTGCGCCATTGGCGATGACGCGGCCTAATTCAAAAACAGTGACGACGTCGGAGATGCCAAACACCACATCCATGTCGTGCTCGACCAGCAATACCGATACCTCCCAGCGTGAGGTCAGCGCTTTCAAGTGCTGGGCCAAGTCGTGCGACTCCTTGACCGACAAGCCCGCCATGGGTTCGTCCAACATCAGCATCTTGGGTCGACCCACCAAGGCCAGCGCCAGGTCCAAGCGGCGTTGTTCGCCATAGCCCAGGTCTTCGGCCATCACATTGCCCAAGCGGGCCAGGTCCAGTTCTTCCAAAACGGCTTCGGCATCGGCTGCCGAGTCGCTCATGCCCATCTTGTAAGAGGCCAATTCCACCTGTTTTCGCACCGGCATGCCACCAAAAATACTGGTGCGCTGAAAGCTGCGCGACAGCCCCAGGCGGCGTCGTTCCACCGCACCAAGCTGACTCACATCCTGGCCGTCCAGAATCACCTGACCGCGTGTCAGCGGGCGGCGTCCGGTGATGGCGTCAATCACCGTCGATTTGCCCGCACCGTTAGGGCCAATCAGGCCGAGAATTTGCCCTTTCCCGAGCGTCAGTGAAACGCCATCGAGGGCCTTGACCCCGCCGTAATGAATGGCTACGTCCCGTGTTTCAAGCACATAAGAAGTCATGCGTTTCTCCATGAAGGTTCAATGACCTGACTTGCTGGTGGCGTTAGCTCTCGTGTGACGCGGCTTCATCAGGCGCTCCAAAGCCCCTGCGATGCCATCTGGCGAGAACACAATCACGGCGATCAGGGCGGCCCCGAAAATCGCCATCCAGTAGGTGGCGAAATCGCCCAACAATTCCTTGAACAGGAAGTACACGATGGCGCCCAAAATGGGACCGATGACCGACTTGAAACCGCCCACCACCACCATCACCAGGGCTATGCCCGAGACGCTCCAGTGCAGACTTTCTGGCGAGATGAATCCTGTGTTGAGTGAAGACATCACGCCCGCCACACCTGTGACCACCGCCGACATCGCATACACCAAAGCGCGAGGCACGGTGGTGGTGATGCCGATGAAGCGGGCGCGCTCTTCGTTGTCACGAACAGCCTCAGTGATGGAGCCAAAGCGCGTGCGCAAGAGCCACACCACGGCCAGCGTCACCACAATCAACACGGTCCAGACGATCAGGAACAACACGTCAGGCTTTAGAAGTACCGACTGCTTCACCCCAAACAAGGTGCTGGGCCAGGGGATGCTCATGCCGTCCGCACCGCCCGTGAGGCCGCGAGAGCGGGTGGCCAGCAAATAGGCCATTTGCCCTATGGCCAGCGTCAGCATGCCAAAGGCGATACCTGGCACACGCACAATGACGAGGCCGATCAGAAACGCCAGAACGCCAATGCCCAGCAAGACCACGAAAATGGCGATTTCGGCACTAAACCAGTCCAGTGTCAGGATCACGCCCATGGCGTAACCGGCAGCGCCAAAAAATAGTGCATGGCCAAAACTGGTCAAGCCGTTTTGGCGCAACAACACCCCCACACCGAGTGCGAAGATGGCATAGATCACCGCCTGTGCAAACAAGCCCAGCAAACTGCTGGAGGGTGTGAGAAAGGCAATTGCCACGCCCGCCACTAAAGCCAGCAGCGCCAACATCAAAATTCGGGAAAATCGCATGATGCTTGCTCCGGATTTAAGTGCGGCTACCGGCCAGACCGGACGGCTTCCAGATCAAGATGGCGATCATGAAGATGAAGGGCAATAGCACCGACACCTGCGGCATGTACACCGCGCCAATGGCCTGCATCATCCCCAGCAGTAACGCAGCGATGAAGGCTCCTGCGAGCGAGCCGAGGCCGCCAATCACCACCACCACAAACGAGTCGATCAACACATCCGAACTCATGTGCGGTGTCAGCGACAAAAACGGGCCAGCGACGACACCTGCTAGACCGGCCAGCGCGCTGCCCAGGCCAACCACGCCAGCGCTGATCGCGTCAGTATTGACACCCTGCATTGAGGTGGTCACTGGGTCGGTGCTGGCCGCACGAACAAACAAACCGACGCGTGAAAAGCGAAGCCACAGCGTGAGGCCTAGAGCGACCGTCAGACCGACAACGATCACACCAATACGGTAGGCTGGCACCTGATTGCCCATCAGATCCACCGTGAAGTTCAACAACTCAGGGGTAAAAAGGGAGTGGTTGGCCTTGCCCCAGATGAACACCACCAAGTCTTGCAGAATCAGCAACAGGCCGAAAGTCACGAGCATCACACTCAGAGGTTCACGGTCTTGCAACAAACGAAAACCATAACGGTCCAGCAGTGCACCGAAGATGGCCATGGCCGTCGGAGCAACCACCAACGCCACCCAGAAATTGCTTTGCATGGCAACGGTAAAGCCGATGTAAGCCCCGAGCATGTACAAAGCACCGTGGGCAAAGTTCACCACGCGTCGTAGACCATAGATCAACGCCAGGCCCGAGCTCATGATGATGAGCAAGGACCCGTACACCAGGCCGTTGAACAAGTTAATGGTCAGCATGTCTTGTCTCCTTGTAAGAGGTTATTTCTGAAGTCGGCGAGAGCCGCCTGAAAAGGCCTCTTTTTTGTGAAACTCTTCATAGTTCTGTTTCAATCCGTTTCGTCAACACCAGCACGGTGGCTATAAATCGGTTTTGGGTAGCAAGTCGACCCTGATACAGATCGGGGCTTTAGGGCCCTTAGTGAACGCAACGATCACCTTGACTTGCTGTCCCCAGTTCGGCGCTTATTTGGCGTACTTGCGGAAGTCGGGCTTGCGCTTTTCCTGCAAGGCCTTCACGCCTTCGCGCGACTCTTCGGTGTCGTAGTACAGCTTGAGCGCGTACATGCCCATGCCAGCGATGCCCGCCTGGTGCGCGGTGTCCATGTTGAAACTGCGCTTGGCAATGGCAATCGCCGTGGGGCTGCGCTCACAGATGGTCTCAGCCCATTCCTGTACGGTGGCGTCGAGCTGCTCGTGCGGCACACAGATGTTGGCCAGACCCATGTCCACGGCCTCTTGACCTGAGTAGCGCTTGTTGAGGTACCAGATTTCACGGGCTTTCTTTTCACCGACCACGCGCGCCAAAAAGGCGGTGCCGTAGCCCGGATCGACCGATCCCATCTTGGGGCCGACCTGGCCGAAGATGGCTTTGTCAGAACAAATGGTCAGGTCGCAGATGGTGCACAGCACGTTGCCGCCACCAATCGCAAAACCTTGCACGCGGGCGATCACGGGTTTGGGCACATCACGGATGGCGGTGTGGAGTTCCTCCATGGGCAAACCAATGGTGCCACGGCCGTCGTAGTTGCCATCGTGAGCCGACTGGTCGCCGCCTGTGCAGAAAGCACGGTCACCGGCACCGGCCAAAACGATGCAGCCGATGTCGCGGTCGTATCCCGCCTTGTTCAAGGCTTTGATGAGTTCGTCGCAGGTGGTGCCGCGAAAAGCATTCATCTTCTCGGGGCGGTTGATCGTGATCCAGGCCACGCCGTTGCGGTTTTCGTACAGGATGTCTTCGAATTGCATGGAGTTCTCCAAAAAAATAGTGCGGGGTGGCCGATCAGCCGTGCATGGTCAAGCCACCAGACACGCTGATGACCTGGCCTGTGATGAAGGAGGCGTCGCCGCTACTCAGGAAGACGATGGCACCGGCCAAATCGTCGGGCTGGCCAATTCGGCCCAGTGGAATGGCTTTTTTGAAGGCGTCCATCAGCTTTTCTGGGTTGGCTGCGCCTTCGGCAAAGCCCGCCAGCAAAGAGGTGTCAGTTGGGCCAGGGCAGACCACGTTGACGGTGATGCTGTGGCGGGCGTGCTCGCGTGCCAAGGTTTTGGACAGGGCGACCAGACCGCCCTTGCAAGCGGCGTAAACCGCTTCGCCAGACGAACCGCCACGGGCTGCGTCAGAGGCGATGTTGACAACGCGGCCACCGCCTCGCGCCACCATGCCAGGCAGTACGGCATGGTGCATGTGCAATGCGCCTGTGAGGTTGATGGCGATCAGCTTGTCCCACTCAGCAGGCACGGTCTTGGTGAAGGGTTTGAAGATGTCCCAACCGGCGTTGTTGACCAGAATGTCGATGGGGCCGAGCAGGCTTTCAGCGGCAGCAATCGCAGCGTCGACCTGCTCGCGGTCGGTGATATCGCACTGAAAAGCCATGGCAACGCCACCGGCAGCCATGATTCCTTCAGCGACTTTTTGAGCTGATTGCATGTTCATGTCGAAAACGGCGACTTGGGCACCCTCCTGTGCAAAACGGCGGCTGACGGCCCCGCCTATGCCACCGCCGCCACCGGTCACAATTGCTGTTTTGCCTTTGAGGTCTTTCATGAGGTTCTCCTGAAAATAGAATAGAGTGAATAAATGGATTTGGTTTTATATGTCAATATGTTGTCTCATTATGGGGTTTCCGATATCCCCACTCAATGCTTTTCCATGTTTAATATCCTATGGTTTTCCCTATGAATAAATTAAGTGATGCCCGAATGGAACTGGCCAACCGTATTTTTTTCAAGTTGTATCAATGCGCCAATATGTTGCACAAAACAGGCAGCAGAGCGGTGCAGGACGAGGGACTGACCACGCAGCAGTGGGCGGTGCTGGGGGCCTTGTCGCGACCCGAGGCGGCACAAGGCATGGGGGTGGGCGAACTGGCGCGCTATCTGATGGTCAGCCGCCAAAATCTTTCCGGTCTGATCACCCGCATGACGCGTGACGGCCACATCGCCATCAGCACCGACGGACGTGACAGACGCTCGCGCTTGGTGGTCATGACCGACTCAGGTCGGCATGTTTGGCTGGACCTGGCGAAGCCCAAGATCAAGGCTTATTACGAGCAGGCGCTACAGGATTTTTCTATGGGCGACATGGCCCACACCCTGCATTACTTTTTGAAGTTGCTGGACAACATGGAAAAAATTGACAACGCCGTGCCTGAGGATGCGGCCATGGACGATTGAGGTCAGGGTGGGGTGTTGGCATGAGGGAGCATCAGGCCCCACTTTTGCTTCATTAATGGACCCGCTGGTACATTTGCGAATATGAAAGCTCAAGCTCATTCAGAACTGCATCCGACGAGTCAGCGCGCCTCAGCAACGCTTGTCCAAGCCAAGGGGCCGGGCCTCTCGGAATCTGTTGGCCAAGGCAATGAAGCCGATTCGACCAAAGAAACCAGTCGCACCAACGACCCCGCCCGCACCATGGCCGAGATCCTGGCTGTGGCCACGCACGAGTTCGCCGACAAGGGCCTCTCGGGCGCGCGCATCGACGCGATCGCAGCGGCCACGCGAACCAGCAAGCGGATGATCTATTACTACTTCGGCAGCAAGGACGGCTTGTACCTGGCGGTGCTCGAAGAGGCTTATCGCCGCATGCGCGCCATCGAGTCTGACCTGCACCTGGACGACCTGCCGCCTGAGCAGGCACTGCAAAAGCTGGTGGAGTTCACTTACGACCACCACCGCGACAACGAAGACTTCATCCGTCTGGTGATGAACGAGAACATCCAGCGCGGTGACTATTTGCGGCAAAGCCAGAGCATTCAGGCGCTCAACTCCAATGCCATTCAGTCCGTCCAGGCCGTGTACGACCGCGGCGTGGCGCAGGGCGTGTTCAGGGCAGGGCTGGACCCGGTGGACATTCACTCGGCGATTTCGGCGTTCACGTTTTTCAACGTCTCCAACCGCCACACCTTTGGCCTGATTTTTCAGGACCGGGCCAGCCAGGACAAAGCCAACACCCTCAAAAGGGTGCATGTGGTCGAGTTGATCCTGCGTTTTGTCAGTCATACCATTTCGGCATAACAGTTAAGTTTGAATGTCACTAAAACATCAGGGTAATCACGGATCCATGAAAACTAACCAGTTCGTACATTATCGATAACCCATTTTCGGAGTCGTGTGTTGGTTCAAAAATTCATCAATGGTTTTTGCAAAGTCCTGAACGTCGTCATGGCCCTGTGTTTGGCCGTGATGGTGTTGCTGGTCTTTGGCAATGTGGTCATGCGCTACGGTTTCAACTCAGGCATCACCTTGTCAGAGGAGTTGTCACGCTGGTTGTTCGTCTGGATGACCTTCATGGGCGCGGTCGTTGCCTTGAAGGAGCACGGTCACTTGGGCACCGACATGTTGCTGGGCCGGCTTGGCCCTGCAGGCAAGAAGTTTTGCCTTGGTTTGTCCTACCTGGCCATGTTGTTCATCTGCTGGCTGCTGTTCAAAGGGGCTTACCAGCAGACCGTGATCAACCTGGGCAGCACCAGTGCTGTGATGGAAGTGACCATGGCATGGGTGTATGCCCCCGGGGTGGTGTTTGCGGTGTTGGGCGGCCTGATCTTGCTGACCGATCTGTTTCGTTTGCTCACCGGCCAAGTGCGCGATGAAGACCTGGTCATGGTTCAGGAATCCGAAGAGTCGCCCCATGGCGGCGGCAAAGCCTGAGCGCACAAGGGACTGACATGACGATCGCTATTTTTGTTTTTTCTCTGCTCGGGGCCATGGCCATTGGCATCCCGATTGCGTTTTCGCTCTTGATCTGCGGCGTGGCGCTGATGTGGCACCTGAACATGTTCGATGCGCAGATCCTCGCGCAAAACCTGCTCGAAGGCGCCAACAGTTTCCCTTTGCTGGCCGTGCCGTTTTTCATGCTGGCCGGCGAGATCATGAATGCAGGCGGCTTGTCGCGCCGCATCGTGAACTTTGCAATGGCCTGCGTGGGCCACATCAAGGGCGGCCTGGGTTATGTGACCATCATGGCGGCCGTGATCATGGCGGCGTTGTCGGGCTCGGCTGTGGCCGATGCGGCGGCGCTGTCGGCCTTGCTTTTGCCCATGATGGTGGCAGCCGGTCATGACCGGGCCCGCTCGGCGGGTTTGATTGCCTCGGCGAGCATCATCGCCCCGGTGATTCCGCCCAGCATTGGCTTTGTGATCTTTGGTGTGGCAGGCAATGTGTCCATCTCCAAACTGTTCATGGCCGGTATCGTGCCGGGCATCATGTTGGGTGCCTCCTTGTGGGTCACTTGGTGGTGGTTGGCGCGGCGCGAGTTGGTGCAGGTGCCGCCGCGCAAAACCCTGCGAGAAATTGGCGTGGCCATGCGCGAAGCCACTTGGGCCCTGGTGATGCCGCTCATCGTGGTGTTTGGCCTGAAGTTTGGCGTATTCACACCCACCGAAGCAGCGGTGGTGGCAGCGGTCTATGCCTTGTTCATCTCCACCTGCGTTTACCGCGAACTGGGTCTGAAAGACCTGTATCCCTTGTTTGTGAGCTCGGCCAAAACCAGCGCAGTGGTGATGTTTTTGGTGGCCGCAGCCATGGTGTCGGCCTGGCTCATCACAGTGGCCAATTTGCCCGCACAGTTGATCGAGTTTCTGCAGCCCTTGCTGGACAGCCCCCGTTTGCTCATGTTCACCATCATGGTGATCATCATTGTGATCGGCACCGCGCTCGACATGACACCTACCATTTTGCTTTTGACCCCGGTGCTCATGCCGGTGGTCAAGGCAGCAGGCATCGACCCCATTTACTTCGGCGTGCTGTTCATCATCAACTGTGCCATTGGCCTGATCACGCCGCCTGTGGGCACGGTGCTCAACGCGGTGGCCGGTGTCGGAAAAATCAGCATGGACGAGGTGACCCGGGGCGTGATGCCTTTCATGATCGCTCAGTTCACCATCATGTTCGCGATGGTGGCCTTCCCGGCTTTGGTCATGGTGCCAGCCCGCTGGTTCTATTGAATTCCCGGTTTGACGTCTGACCGGGTACGCCAGACGACAAGCCACTCGATTTCAAGCGTACGTCCGATTCACTTTATTTTGGAGACAGCTCATGAAACGTGTATTCATCAAGTCCTTGATCGCGACCGTCGCTTTGGCGGCTTTGGGTGTGGCATCGGCGCAAGACAAAACCATCAAGTTCGCCAACCAGAATGCTGCGGGTCACCCCATCATTCAGGGCATGGAAAAGTTCAAGGAAATCGTCGAGAAAAACTCCGGCGGCAAGCTCAAGGTCAACGTGTTCCCCGCTGGCGCTTTGGGCAGCGACCAGGCCAACGTGTCGGCCATTCAAGGCGGCACTTTGGAGATGGCCTCGATGAACTCGGGCATCTTTGCCTCACAAGTGCGCGATTTTTCAGTCTTTGATTTCCCCTTCATGTTCGCCAGCGGCCAAGAAGCAGATGCCGTGGTGGACGGTGCTTTTGGCAAGAAAATGCACGCCAAACTGGAAGAAAAAGGTCTGGTGGGTCTGGGCTTTTATGAGCTGGGCTTTCGCCATGTGACCAACGGCCGCCGCGCCATCAACAAAGTGTCGGACATCGATGGCCTGAAGCTGCGCGTGATCCCCAACCCGATCAACGTGGACTGGGTCAAGGCGCTGGGTGCCAACCCCACACCGCTGCCATTCCCTGAGCTGTACGCTGCACTGGAGCAAAAAGCTGTGGACGGCCAAGAAAACCCGGTGGCCACCATCAACGGCGCCAAGCTCTTCGAAGTGCAAAAGCACATGGTCCTGACTGGGCACCAGTACAACCCCCAGTCGGTGGTGATCAGCAAGAAGTTCTGGGACACCTTGTCCGCCGCTGAAAAGAAAATCTTGAGCGACGCGGCTGCCGAGTCCTCCAAGTTCCAGCGCACCCAAGCGCGCGCCCAGGAAGCCAGTTTGCTGGAGAACCTGAAGAAAAACGGCATGCAAGTGACCACCTTGCCCGCCGCTGAAGTGGCCATCTTGCGCGACAAGATGAAGCCTGTGATTGCCAAGCACGGCGAGGCGATTGCCGCCACCGTGGCCGAGTTGCAAGCCGAGCTGACCAAGCTGCGCAAGTAAGCCCCAAGGCCACGGCATGCGCCGTGGCTCAGGCTTGAGACAGACCCGCTGCAGCCTGGTGCTGCAGCGGACCCGGCCTCCGCATGCAGGGAGGTATTTTCTGGTTTCTTCAGCCCGCAGGCATTGACGATGCGGGTCTTTTTCCCTTTAGCCCATGATCAACGGCCATACCGAACTCATCGCCCACATCGGTTACCCCACGCACACCTTCAAGTCACCGATGATTTACAACCCGTACTTCAACGAGGCGGGGATCAACGCGGTGGTGGTGCCAATGGGCTGCACAGCCGAGCACTACCCGGCTTTCCTCAAGTCTGTGTTCACGCTGGAAAACATCCGGGGCGCATTGATCACCATGCCGCACAAGGTCAGCACGGTGGGTTTGCTCGATGAAGTGACCGCCACCGTGCGCGTGGCCGGAGCCTGCAATGCGGTCAAGCGTTTGGCCGATGGTCGCCTGGTGGGAGACATGTTTGACGGTGCCGGTTTTGTGCGCGGTGTGCAGCGCAAGGGTTTTGGCCTGATGGGTAAACGCGTGCTCGTCGTCGGCACAGGGGGCGTGGGTTGCGCGATTGCAGCATCACTCGCGGGCGCAGGCATTGCGGCCATCAGCCTGTTCGATGTGAACACCGCTTGCTGCGAAGCGCTGGCCCAGCGGCTCAGGGATAACTACCCGCAAATCGATGTGCGTACCAGCTCTAATGATGCGGCGGGGCATGACCTGGTTGTCAACGCCACACCCTTGGGCATGAACGAAGGCGATCCGCTGCCCCTGGATGTGTCGCGCTTGTCGCCCGACACTTTTGTGGGCGAGGTGGTGATGCGTGCCGAGACCACGGCATTTTTGGCGGCGGCCCAAGCACGTGGCTGCCCAACTCAGGTGGGCACCGACATGCTTTACGAGCAAATCCCTGCTTATCTGGAATTTTTTGGCCTGCCCACCACCACGGCTGAAGTCCTGCGTCGTGTGGCAAAGCTGAGTTATTGATTGCCCGACTGGAGCCTTGAGATGACCCTGAAACCTGCCAACCGCGAAGCCGTTCCCGACATGCCCAATCGATTGGGCATCGCGGGCATTGAATTCATCGAATACGCCACTAGCCGCCCGCAGGCTCTGGGTCAGGTGCTCGAAAACATGGGCTTTCGCCCGGTGGCCCGTCACCGCTCGCGCGAGGTGACGCTGTACCGCCAGGGGAGCATGAACCTGGTGGTGAACGCCAGCCCGGATGATGCCCGCGTGAGCGGCACGGTCGATGGCCAGCCCGCGATCTCGGCCGTGGCTTTTCGGGTGCAAGACGCCCTGAAGGCGCACACCCGCTGCCTGGATTTGGGTGCATGGAACGTGGACAGCCACGCCCAAGCGATGGAGCTGCACATCCCTGCCATCCACGGCCCAGGCGGTAGCCGTTTTTACTTTGTGGACCGCTGGCAAGAATTCTCCATCTACGACATCGACTTCAAGCCGATCCCCACCGTGGACCCGAACCCTCCTGCGCTGGCTGGCATGAGCTACTTTGGCGTGGTGCAGTACATCGGTGCGGCGCGCAGCGCCGACTGGCAGACCTATTACGAACACATGTTCGACTTCAGCAGCATTCCCGATGAAGAGCGCTTTGGGATCTTGCCCAAGGGCAAGCTGATGAAAAGCCCTTGCGGCAGCTTCTTATGGCAACTGGTGGAGCCCGAGCCCTGGATGGACGCCGACGACAGCCCCGAGTGCTTGCAGCGCATTGGCTTTGGCGTGCCCGATGTGGGGCTGGCGGTGGCCACGCTCAAGGCGCGAGGCGTGGAGTTTGTCGAATCGACCCAGCTGCACCCCGAGGACCGGGGTGCGCTCACCCGCGCTACGCTGGGCTCGGTCGCTTTTGAACTGGTTCACCAGTGAAAAAAATGAAGCCCCCACGTTCATCACTTCGTGTATTCACTGCCCCCCAAGGGGGCGTCGGTCTCCCTTGGGGCGGCCCTGCGGGAGACCTGCCATGAGCATGCTCGACGGTTACGGCATGGACACCATCACCATGGCGGGCACCCTGGAGGCCAAGCTGGCCGCCATGAAGGGCGCAGGCTTTTCTCAGGTGATGTTGATGGCGCGCGATTTGGTCACGCACCCCGGGGGTGTGCAAGCTGCTGTGGCAGCAGTGCAGGCCAGCGGCATGCGGCCCACGGGTTTTCAGGTGCTGCGCGATTTTGAAGGCTTGTCGGGACACCTGCACAGCTACAAACTCGACATCGCCAAATCGATGCTCCAGATGTGCGCGGCTACTGGCAGCAAGGTCTTGCTCGCATGCTCGTCCACTTCTCGCCATGCCACACAAGACCTCGACGCCATCGCCGCCGACCTGAAAAAACTCGCTATGCTGGCGGTGCCGCTGGGCATCCAGATCACCTACGAAGCGCTGTCTTGGGGCCGTACCGTCAACGAATTCACCACCAGTTGGGACGTGGTCTGCCGCGCCGACTGCCCCAACCTCGGCATTGGCATCGACTCCTTCCACATCTTTGCGGCCAAGACCTCCTTGGACGCCATCGAAGAACTGGATCCGTCCAAAATCTTTTTGGTGCAACTGTCAGACTTCATGTGGCAAGAAACCCCGACTTTTGAAGAGCGCATGACCACGGCGCGCACTTTCCGCGTGTTTCCGGGTGAGGGTGTACACAGCGAACAGTTGGCCGATTTGGTGCTGCGCCTGGACCGCATCGGCTACCGGGGCGACTACAGCTTTGAGGTCTTCAACGACGATTACCAGCAACTGCCGCTGGACACCGTGGCCGAGCGGGCCCGCAAAAGCGCGACTTGGTTGCACCAGGATGTGCTGCACAAAGCCGCGCCGCTGCCTGAATGGACACGGCGCAGGGCTTGACTTGCGGACCTTTAGCGGTTGATTGAAAGTTCACGCTTGATGCGCCACCACGCAAACAAACCATGGTTGGCCCAGGCCGTGGCCGCGCAGACCAAGGCGGTCCACGCTGTGTGGCTGGGGTAGTGGGCCCCTCTGAGGGTCTGCGACAGCCCCAAGACCAACCCGCTCAGCACAATCACCCCGGTCATGGCCCGTCCCAGGCGTTGCTGGTTGGTGTCCGTCGAGGTCAACCACGGCAAGCTCAGGGCGATGAAGGCAAAAGCACTCGAGGCGTGCCCACCCGGAAAACATGAACCGGAGCCGCCATCCCTCACCCCCCACGACCAGTGCGACACATAGCTGGCCACTCCCCCAAAGGCTTGTAATTCCCAAGGGCAACTGGTCAGACTGATGCGTTTGATGGCAGTAACCGCCAACAAGCTGAGGGTGATTCCAGCAGCGATCTCCCAACGTTGATGGCGTTCCAGACGCCGCCAAACACCCTGCGGCCACACGGTCATCGCCAACACCCCCAGGTAAATCAGCACGGCCAGTTGTTTGGCACCGGTGTGCATCACGCTGCTCAACCACCAGTGGTCGCGCCAAGCAAAGCCCTTTGGGCCGCCCAACCAGGTCATGGCGCTGAGATCGTATTCCGATGCGTCCCAAACCAGGGTGAGCACCAGCAGCGTGCCCCAAAGCCATAGGCTGGCGATCGTATGAGGATGTCGGTGGGTACTGTGCATCTAGCTCAGGTGGGGTTGGGTGGGGATTCGCATGTCTGATTTCTGCATCGTTCAATTAAATGCTGCCCGGGTTAAGCCAGGCTTAAAGTCGCTGTGACAAGGTGTGCAACATGAACACCACAACTGAGACAATCGAGCCTCAACAAATGACCACTCAAGCCAATGGAGCTGGGACGATGCGGGTATTGATTGTGGAAGACGACGCGGGTATTGCCACCGGCCTGGCCGCGACCCTGCGGGCCAGCGGCTATGCGGTGGACGTGACGTCCACGCTGGCATTGGCTTCGGCAGCATTGCGCGTGGAACCCTTTGACCTGGTGCTGCTGGACCTTGGCCTGCCTGACGGCGACGGTCTGGACTGGCTGCGCCAGGTGCGTCGCTCGGGCCGCGTCATGCCGGTTCTGATCATGACCGCCCGAGACGCTTTGCCCGACCGGGTGGCGGGGCTGGACGAGGGGGCCGACGACTACGTGGTCAAGCCCTTCGAGCCCGAGGAACTGCTGGCCCGCATGCGCGTGGCCTTGCGCCGCAGCGAAGGCCGCGCCTCGCCGCTGCTGCGCCATGGCGATCTGGTGGTTGACCCCGCTGGCCACACGGTGGTGCGCAACGGTGAGACCGTGGCGCTGCGGGCCAAGGAATTTGCCTTGCTGCTGGCACTGCTGCGCGGCAGCGGGCAGGTGCTCTCGCGCCAGCGGCTGGAGCAGGCGCTCTATGGTTTTGACGAAGTGCTGGACAGTAATGCCCTGGAAGTGCACATGCACCACCTGCGCCGCAAACTGGGTGAAGGCCTGGTTAAGACGGTGCGCGGCGTGGGCTATTTTGTGCCGGTGCCAGAATCCCAAGGTGGGGCTTGATGAAACTAGCGAGCAAACCGCAGGTCGATCCTGGCAAGCTCCAACCCCGCTCGTTGTGGCGCTACCTGTGGGCCTGGGCGCTGGGAGGGGTGGTGGCACTGTGGCTCTTGCTGGCCGGACTGGCCTATTCCACCGGCTACCACGAGGCCGAAGAAATCAGCGATGGCCTGCTGGTGTCGGCCGCGCAACTGCTGCTCAGCCTGCCCCTGGACGCACCCTTGAGTGAGGCGCTCAAAATGCCCTTGACGGTCTCTGATGCGTCCAAACCCTTTGCGGCCCCACAGGCGGCGCTGCCCAAAGCCTTGGCACAGCATCCGCCCAACGCCTACGCGCCTGAATTCCATGTGCTCGTCTGGCAGGACGAACGCCTGGTCTGGGATTCGCACGGTGTGCACGCCCAATGGCCAACGCGCCTGGCTCTGGGCCACCAGACGCAGGGCTTGACGATGCAAGGCGTCTCGCAGGATTGGCGCGTGTACGTGGGTGAGTCGACAGAAGGTGGCTCTGTGCGCCGCGTGGCCGTGTTCATGGACCCGGCACGGCGAGAAGCGCTGGCCGCCGACATTTCTGAGCACATCTTGCTGCCTGCGCTGGTGTTCTTGCCATTGGTGGCCTTGATGCTGGCCTCGGCCATTCGGCGCGGCCTGCTGCCTTTGCAGCGTTTGTCGGGCAAGATCGCGGCGCTTGATGTTGATTCAGGCCAAACCCTGGTGCCGCAGCAGCCTTATCGGGAGCTGGGCGTGACGGTCCAGTCCATCAACGCGTTGGTGCTTCGCCTGCAGGCCCAGATCGGGCGTGAGCGGCGCTTTGCAGCCGATGTGGCCCATGAGCTGCGCACCCCATTGACCGCGCTGGTGCTGCAGGCCCGGCTGGCCCGACATGGCCCAGCCGCTGAACAAGCCCAGGCCTTGCAGTCTGTGGAGCAGGGCGCTTTGCGTGCGGGGCGCATCCTGTCGCAACTGTTGGACCTGGCGCGGGCCCAAAGCATGACGGGTGACCAGTCCGAACCCGTGGACCTGTGCGCTTTGGCGCTGCGCGTGGTGTCTGAGCATGCGGCGCTGGCCCACGAGTTGGGCCAGGACATCGCGCTCGAAGCACCCGAATCATTGGCGCTGCCCGGGCAGGCCACCTTGCTGGAGCTTGCCTTGCGCAACCTGGTGGACAACGCCTTGCGCCACAACCCGGCAGGCACTTATGTTGAGGTGCGTGTGGCCTGCGATGGGGCAGGTCAGGTGACGCTGTCGGTCAGCGACGATGGCGGTGACTTCAGCGCCGCCTGCACATCGGGCTCCGACACGGGCCTGGGCATAGGCCTCACTTTGGTCGAGCGCATCGCCCAAAGCCAGGGGGCGCAGCTGGTGAGCGATGCGGGTGCAGCCCCTTTTGGCAAGCGTTTTGCGCTGGTTTGGCCCGCCGCAGGCCACCTGTCGGGTAAAGCTTAATGTTGCGATAAGACTGGGTTTCGAGAATGGCGGCTCTTGCTTTGCCATCTGTAGCCCATGACCCCCACTTCTCCCGATCTTGCTCCTGCTGATGTGCTGGTGCTCCGCCCCTGGCACCCCTTGAGTCTTCTGCTGGTTCTGGCCTTGTGGCTGAGCACCTTGGGCAACTTGCCCCTTTGGCGTGCGATGTGGGCCTTGACCGATGCCCACAGCCTGCGCACCTGGATGGGCTTGGTGGGTTTTGCGCTCATCGTGTTGTCGTCCACTACCGTGCTGCTCAGCCTGCTGGTTTGGCCCCGCTGGCGGAAACCGGCAGGCGTGCTGCTCCTCTTGGTGGCCGCGGCCAACAGTTATTTCATGATCGCCTACGGCGTCGTCATCGACCCCACCATGATGGCCAACACCGTGCAGACCGATGTGCGCGAGGTGCGAGATTTGTTGTCGTGGTCCATGCTGGTGGTGCTGGCACTGGGCGTGGTGCTGCCTGGCTGGTGGTGGTGGCGTCAGCCCGTGCAAAAGCTGACCGCCCAGCGCTTGGTGGGGCGTCAACTGGGCCTCGCCGCTTTGGCTGCGCTGGTCTTGCTGGTGGTGGTCTGGGCTTCGTTTCAGGATTTGGCCTCCACCATGCGCAACCAAAAATCCATGCGCTACATGCTCAACCCCTTCAACACCCTTTATGCCAGCGCACGCTTGGTGATTGGGCAGACCGCTCAGGCTCGCCAGCCTTTGCAGCCCATTGGACAAGACGCTGTTTTCGCACCCGCAACCTTGGCTGGCCACAAGCCCCCGTTGATCGTGCTGGTGGTGGGCGAAACCGCGCGTGCGGCCAACTTCGGTCTGGCCGGTTACGCGCGTGACACCACACCGCAACTGCGCCAACTGCAGGGCAGCGGCGAGCTGGCCTACTTTGCCAACGTCAGTTCTTGCGGCACCAACACCCAAGTCTCTGTGCCCTGCATGTTTTCTCATTTGGGGCGCGAAGCTTATGGCAAAAATGACATCCCTTACGAAAATTTGCTGGACGTGTTGCAACGCGCTGGCATGCAGGTGCTGTGGTTGGACAACCAGTCCGGCTGCAAAGGGTTGTGCGATCGCGTGCCCAACACCAACACCTTGGCGTTGAAAGACCCAGCGCTGTGCCCGGATGGCGAATGCTTCGACGAAATCATGCTGCGCGTTTTGCCTGAGCGCCTGGCCCAGCTGGAAAAGTCAAGCGCCAGTGGCAAGGCGGCAGGCACCGTCGTGGTGCTGCACCAAATGGGCAACCACGGCCCGGCTTATTACAAACGCACACCGGCCGACATGAAGGCCTATCAGCCTGAGTGCCACAGCACTGTGCTGCAAGATTGCCCGGCGCAGGAGATCGTCAACGCTTACGACAACGCGGTGCGTTACACCGACCACTTGCTGGCACAAACCGTGCGCTGGCTCAAAAGCCAGCCGCGCCCTACGGCCATGTTGTATGTCTCTGACCACGGCGAATCGCTGGGCGAAAAAGGCCTGTACCTGCACGGCATGCCGTACATGATGGCGCCGAAAGAGCAAACTCATGTGCCCATGGTGATGTGGTTGTCCAAGCCGCTGCAGTCGCAGCTGAAATGGGATGCCCATTGTTGGAAAAAACAGGCGTCCGCACCGATGTCGCACGACCACCTGTTCCATTCGGTCTTGACGCTGGCAGAGGTAAAGACCCGTTTGCAGCAGCCTGAGCTGGATATTTTTGCGGGTTGCGGTGCACGTTCCCCCTAAACCAAAAACCTCAGGCCGCCCACCACCGCCACAGCGCTGTCAGCCAGACGCCGCCACACAGCAGCAGACTCAGCAACACGGCGGCGCTACCGATGTCCTTTGACCGTTTGGACAAGGCATGCCACTCCGGCCCCACGCGGTCAATGGCCGACTCGACCGCGGTGTTGAGCAACTCCACCACCAGCACCGCCACCACCACGCCGATCAACAAGACCACCTCGACCCAACTTTGGCCCAGCCACCAGGCGCCCGGCAATATCAGCAGGGCCAAAATCGCCTCTTGCCGAAACGCGGGCTCATGCCATCCGGCCCGCAAACCTTCGACCGAATAAAAAAACGCGTGCCAGACGCGCGATAGGCCCTGGCGTTTGGGCTCTACGGAGGTGTTGTCGTTCATGTGTGGGGGGGTATGGAGTTGGGGCTTGTAGCTTAAGGGCGTGATGTTAACGGGGTCTTATCCGTGATTGGGCCACTGGCTGGCGCCCTGATTATTTTGATCGAGTTCGAAAAAGACCTCTTGCACTCGTGTGCCGAGCGGCGCATGTGATGCGGGTTCGCTAAGATACCGCCATGAAAAACCGCCAAATAGCCTCCTTTTCCGTCAGCGCCATCGGTCTGGGCTGCATGAACCTCAGCCACGCTTATGGCGCACCCGTCTCGGCCCAGCAGGGCGAGCGCGTGTTGCTCACCGCCTTCGACCAGGGTGTGACTTTTTTTGATACGGCCGCGTTGTATGGCTTCGGATCGAATGAAGCTTTGTTGGGCCAGGTGATGAAGCCGCACCGCAATCGGTTCACACTGGCCAGCAAATGCGGCATGCAAGGCGTTGAGCAAAGCGACGGCAGCAAGGTGAGGGTGATCGATGGCCGCCCCGAGACGATCAAAAAGACCTGTGAGGATTCTTTGCGCCGTTTGCAGACCGAGGTGATCGACCTGTACTACCTGCACCGGTGGGACAAAAAAGTGCCCATCGAAGACAGCGTGGGCGCATTGAGTGACTTGGTGCGCCAGGGCAAAATTCAGGCCATCGGTTTGTCTGAGGTGTCGGCGAGCACCTTGCGCAAAGCCCATGCGGTGCACCCGATTGCCGCTGTGCAGACCGAGTATTCATTGTGGACTCGCAACCCCGAAATCGCGGTGCTGCAAGCCTGCCGAGAGCTGGGCGCGGCCTTTGTGGCCTTTAGCCCGGTGGCGCGGGGCTTTTTGTGTGGTGCGCCGCTGGACATTGCAGGGTTTGAGCCCAAAGACATTCGCCGCGGCATGCCGCGTTTTACGCCTGACCACTTCGCGGCCAACCAAAAGCTCTTGCCCACCTACGAGGCTTTGGCGCAAGAAGTCGGCTGCAGCCCCGCGCAACTCGCGCTGGCCTGGTTGCTGCACCAAGGCGAAGACATCATCCCCATCCCCGGCACGTCTTCGGTGGCCCACTTGCTGGACGATCTGGCCGCGGTGGATGTGAAACTGGATGCGGGTTTGCTGGAGCGCCTGGATGCCCTGATCAACCAGAACACGGTGGCCGGTAACCGCTACAGCGCGCAGGCCAACAGCGAGGTGGATACCGAGGTGTTTGGCTGAGCATTCAGCATTGAGCGTTGAGCGTGTGTCGCTGGCATTGCTCATCGCCCAACCGCTCAAACGTCGGGTTGAACCATTGGCGCAGCCTTTTGAAATGCCTCCAGCTCGCCGCAGGCCTTGTCGATGGCGCTGATGAGGGGCCATCGGTTCATGTCCACATTGAAGCGCCGTGCGCTTTCGACTTGTGGGATCAAATACACATCGGCCATGCCCGGTGCATCGCCGTAGCTGAAGCGTCCCCGTGTCGGGTCTGCTGCAATCAGCGCTTCGTAGGCGTCAAACCCGGAACTGATCCATGTGTCGCACCAGGCATTGATGGCGTCTTCGTTGGCCCCGAACTGCTTGCGCAGGGTTTGCAAAATGCGTCGGTTGTTGATGGGGTGGATATCGCATCCCACGATGGCCGCCAGCGCTCGCACATGGGCGCGCGCGTCAGCACCTTGAGGCAGCAGGGCTGGGGTGGGGTATTTTTCTTCCAACCATTCAATGATGGCGGGTGACTGAATCATGACCTTGTCGCCGGTGTCCAGGGCGGGCACCAGTTGCTGGGGGTTGACCACTCTGAAATCGTCGTTTTGTTGTTCATCGACCCGCAAGTTCACCGCAACGTAGTCGGTGGTGATCCCTTTGAGGTTGAGCGCAATGCGCAGGCGGTGCGATGTGCTGCTTCTGAAAAAATTGTAGAGCTTCATGGATTTTTCAAGGTTTGTCATTGCGAGAGACGTGCGGCAAGCCATGCATTGTGATGGATACCCACTCCTGACTTTACAGCCGCCGCCTTACTCGGCAACGCCGATGGTCAAGGCGAGTTCGGCCACGCCTTCCACGCGGCCGGTGATGCGGTCACCCGGCAACACCGCCCCCACGCCTTCGGGCGTGCCGGTGTAGATCAGGTCGCCGGGTTGCAGGTGGTAATAGGTGGACAAGTCGGCAATGATTTCCCGGATGTTCCAGATCAGCTTGTCCACGTCTGACGATTGCTTGGTGACGCCATTGACTTCCAACGCAATGGCGCCGTTCTCGATCACCACGCCGGGCATGGGCACGATCTCGGAGCAGACCGAGCCTTGCTCGATGTCTTTGCCCATGTCCCAAGGGCGGCCCTTGTCGCGCGCCACCAGTTGCAAGTCGCGGCGCGTCATGTCCAGACCGGCTGCGTAGCCATAGACCAGCTCATGCGCGTTGGCTTCGCTCACGCGAAAACCCGCTTTGCCAATGGCCAGCACCAGTTCCATCTCGAAGTGGTAATTGTTGGTGCGTGGCGGGTAGGCGACCACGGCAGCAGAGTCCACGCCGCTTTCCACCAAGGTCTGTGACGACTTGGTGAAGTAAAACGCCTGCTCGACGCTCTTGTCCACAGGGCGGCCCATTTCGACGGCGTGCGCATGGTAGTTGCGGCCGACGCAGAAGATGCGGTTGATCGGGAAGCGCTCTTGTTGACCGCGGATGGGCAGGGATTGGACGGAGGGGGGATTGAAGAGGTAAGAGGTCATGGGTTGGTCAGTTGGGGTCAATGAAATGGGTGTGCGAAGGTCACTGTGCTTCGGGAAGGGCGGTTGTTCACAAGCCATCGCCCACGGGGTGGGCTCCTACAGGGTGAGCCGCTGTTTTGTGGGCTCCTGCAGGGGACGGTTCTGTCTTTGTGGGAGCCCACCCCTGTGGGCGAAGGCGGTTGGAGGCATGGCAAACCATTGCTTGGGGGGCGAGTGAATTCGCTTTTCAGCCCCGATTTTCGAACACACCCAACTTGCGGTGCAACGGCGATTCGTCGGCGATGAACACGAAGGCGGGTTGGTCTGCGCGCAGGTTTTTCAGCGTCACAGCCTCGTAGCCGGGCGCGCAGCAGGTGTCGGCTTCGGACAGGGTAAAGTTGCTCGCCACGATTTGCGCTTGCACCGCGCCTTCGATGACGTGAAACACCTGGGCGGGCGAGCGCGCAGGCAAACGCAAGCTCTGGCCGGGGCGCAGCATCAGGGCGTAAAAGCCCAAAATGTTTTCAGCGTCGCCACCGGTTTCGGGGTTGGTGTAAGTCACTTGCACTTGCTCCAAACCGGCATCGTCAGCGGCCAGCGATTCAAGCGCGGCCTTGGCGTCTTTCCATGCGTAGCGCAGCATGGGGTAGGCCTTTTTGCTGCGGTCAAACACATGCGAGGGCACCACGCCACCACGGGCGTATTGCTGGTCGCTGCGGCCAGGCACCACGGCCTGGCGGTCGCCGTTGATGTGGTAGCTGGCTTCCATGTAATAGACCAAGGGCAGGTCCAACACATCGAGCCAGATGACGGGGTCGGTGCCGTCGTGGCCGTGTTCGTGCCACAGGCCTGTGGGCGTGAGGATCAAGTCGCCACGGCTCATGGGGCATTTTTCGCCGTCCACCGTAGTCCAAGCGCCTTCGCCTTCAACGACCATGCGAACCGCGTTGGGCGTGTGGCGGTGGCTGGGAGCCCATTCGCCAGGCATGAGCAGTTGCATGCCCAAGTACATGGCAGCACTGGCCTGCATTTTGTCCAGGCCATGGCCGGGGTTGGCCAGCACCAGCACGCGGCGCTCGGCTTTTTCAATCGGTGTCAGCTCGCCTGCCTTCAGAAGCAGGGGCTTGATGTCTTTATAAGCCCAGCAGGTAGGCTGAGTCTGGCGTGTGGGCACTTTGGGTGGCAGCACGCCGCGCAGGCTGGGCCACAGCGGCACCAGGTTCAGGTTGCGCAGATCCTGCACATAGTCTTGGGGCAGGTCTTCGATGCGTCCGAGATCGTTCATGAATGTGTCTCCGTTCAATCAGTTGTGCTGTGCGGCGTCGAGGCAGTTGCCCACGTTCCAACCATACAGCCATGCCATCGCATCATAAAAGCGCTCGGGGCTGCGGCCGCGCCAAAGGTCGTTGCGAACCAGGCGTTCGACGCCTTTGGCGTGGTAAATACGGCCCATCTCTCTGCTGGAGAGCACGATGCGGGCGGTGCGGGCCACGCGGGCGCGTTGGTACATGTCCAAAGCCTTAGGCCAGTCGTTGTGGTGCGTGCGCAGGGCTTCGCCCAAGGTGACCGCGTCTTCCATGGCCATGCAGGCGCCTTGGGCCATGTATTGGGTGGTGGGGTGCGCGGCGTCGCCCAGCAGGGTCACGCGGCCATAAGTCCATTGGCCAATCGGCTCGCGGTCGGCCGTGGCCCAGCGTTTCCAGGTCTTGGGCAGGTCGATCAGTTGGCGTGCTCTTGGGCAAATGCCCTGGAAGTAGCTTTGCACTTCTTCTTTGCTGCCGTCTTTGACACCCCATTCTTCTTGCTCACGGCTGTGGAAGGTCACGACCACGTTGTACTGCTCACCACCGCGCAGCGGGTAGTGCACCAGGTGGCAGTTGGGGCCGACCCAGATGGCGGCCGCGTTCCATTGCAGGTCTTCGGGAAAGTCTTTTTTGTCAACCACAGCGCGGTACACCACATGGCCCGTGACGCGGGCCGGGTCGCTCACAAATTGCTCACGCACCACCGATTTCACACCGTCGGCCCCGATCAACGCGCAGCCCTGAAAGGCTTTGCCGTTCTGGTCCCACACGGTCACGCTGTTGTCGTCTTGTTCGATGCGCTCGACGCGGGTGCTGGTGTGAAATTGCACTTGCCCGGTTTCTTGCGCGGCTTCGAGCAAGGATAAATGCACATCGGCGCGGTGGATCACGGCATAAGGATTGCCAAAACGCTGGCGGAATTTCTCGTCGGTGGGGATCTTGCCGACTTGGTACTCGTCGATCGCGTCGTGCATCACCATGAAGTCGGTGTAGACCGCACGGCCCCGGGCTTTGTCGCCAACGCCCAATGCGTCAAAAGCATGAAACCCGTTCGGTCCAATTTGGATGCCCGCGCCGATCTCGCCGATCTCGGGGGCCTGCTCCAGCACGGTGACGGCAAAGCCCTGGCGCACCAGCGCCAAAGCAGCGGCCAGGCCGCCGATGCCACCGCCTGCAACGATGACGGGAAGTTGAAAAGCTTGAGTGCTCATGTGTGCTCCAGCATGATGAAGGGCAAGAAATTGGCGATATTATAAGCATGCTTATTAATTTCGGTAAGCCCGTTCGGTCGGTTTGCTATTCAGTGAAAACCCTAGGGGGACTCTGATGAGGTCACAGCAGGCAAAGCGACTAAAATTAACCGACCGCTCGGTTGGTTAACCCTGATGAACCGAGCTTTGTTCTTTTTAGAAAGCACCCCATGTCCCAAGTCCTGCAAAGTTTCATCGGTGGCCAATGGATCGGCCAGCAAGGCGCGCAAGCCCTGCGCAGCGCCCTCAACGGCCAGACGGTTTACCAAACCCACGCCGAAGCCATCGACTTTGGAGATGCGGTGCACTACGCCCGCACCGTGGGCCTGCCTAATTTGCTGAAATTGGATTTTCAGGAACGCGCCCAGCGCCTCAAAGCCCTGGCCAAGTACCTGGGTGAGCACAAAGAGCAGCTTTACGCCATCTCGGCCCACAGCGGTGCCACGCGGGCCGACAGTTGGGTGGACATCGAAGGCGGTGCAGGCACGCTGTTCGCATACTCGGGCATGGGCAGCAACGAGCTGCCCAGCGGCAACCTGATCCACGAAGGCCCGGCTTTCCCTTTGGGTAAAAAAGGCGGCTTTGCGGGCACGCACATTTTGGTGCCGCGTGGCGGCATCGCGGTACACATCAACGCGTTCAATTTCCCCATCTGGGGCTTGCTCGAAAAGTTTGCGCCCAGCTTTTTGGCGGGTATGCCCTGCATCGGCAAACCTGCTTCGTCCACCAGCTATCTGACTGAGGCCATGGTGCGCCTGGTCGAGCAGTCGGGCATTTTGCCTGCGGGTAGCTTACAGCTGGTGATCGGCTCCACCGGTGATCTGCTGGACCGCCTGAATGGCCAAGACGTGGTGACTTTTACCGGCTCGGCCGACACGGCCGCCATGCTGCGCGTGCACCCCAATGTGGTCAAGCACAGCATCCCTTTCAACGCCGAAGCCGACTCGCTCAACTGCGCCATCCTCGCGCCCGATGTCTCGCCCGACGACGAAGAGTTTGACCTGTTCGTGAAAGAAGTTGCTCGCGAGATGACCGTCAAAGCGGGCCAGAAGTGCACGGCGATTCGCCGCGCCATCGTTCCGCGCCATCACCTCGATGCCGTCGTTGAAAAGCTCAAAGCACGCCTGGCCAAAGTGGTGGTGGGCGATCCGTCTGTTGAAGGCGTCAAGATGGGCGCTTTGGCGTCGCATTCGCAGCAGGCCGATGTGGCCGAACGTGTGGCCTTGCTTCGCCAAAGCGCCGAACTGGTGTTTGGCGGCGGTGCCGATTTCGCACCCGTGGGGCAGGGTGTCGAGGGTGGTGCCTTCTTTCAGCCCACGCTGCTGCTGTGCCAAAAGCCCCTGTACAACAACAGCGTGCACGATGTGGAGGCCTTTGGCCCCGTCAGCACCCTTATGCCTTACGACGGCATGGACGAAGCCCTGCAACTGGCCGCTCGCGGGCAGGGAAGCCTGGTCGGCACGCTGGTCACCAAAGACCCGCACATCGCCGCCCGCATGATCCCGGTTGCAGCCGCTTTGCATGGCCGCATGCACATCCTGGACCGTGAATCGGCCGTCGAGTCGACTGGTCATGGCTCACCCTTGCCCCAGCTCAAGCACGGCGGCCCTGGCCGCGCAGGTGGTGGTGAAGAACTCGGCGGTATCCGCGCCGTCAAGCACCTGATGCAACGTACAGCGCTGCAAGGCTCACCCACCATGATCGCCGCCGTCACGGGTGAATACATGCGTGGTGCCAGGCTGATCGAGACCGAAGTCCACCCCTTCCGCCGCTACTTTGAAGATTTGCAAATTGGCGAGAGCCTGCTGACCCACCGCCGCACCGTGGGCGAGGCCGACATCGTGGCCTTTGGTGGCCTGTCGGGCGACTATTTCTACATGCACTTCGACGAGATCGCGGCCAAGGAGTCGCCTTTCGGCAAGCGCATCGCGCACGGTTACTTTGTGCTGTCGGCAGCGGCTGGATTATTTGTGTCCCCCGCGCCCGGTCCGGTGTTGGCCAACTACGGTCTGGACACGCTGCGCTTTGTGAAACCCGTGGGCATTGGCGACACCATCCAGGCCCGCTTGACCGCAAAGCGCAAGATTGACCGCCACAAGAAAGACGCGAACGGCGTGGGGCAGGGCGTGGTGGCGTGGGACGTGGAGGTCACCAATCAGCTGGGCGAAGTCGTGGCCAGCTACGACATCTTGACGCTGGTGGCCAAGAAGGGCTGAAGCCATGCCGGTTGCGCTTGCATGAGCCCCAGCTTTTGTTGATCGCCCGGGGGCACATAGATTTTTCGCCCACGGGGTGGGCTCCTACAAAATACAAGGCTCCGATTTTGTAGGAGCGCACCCCGTGCGCGATGGGCGTGGCACACGCCCTAAAAACTTTGCTCACGGTGTTGAATGAACACGGCAGGAGGCCGTTGCCATGAATGTTTATGACCGCTACGTCTTGCCTTATCTGATCGACATCGCCTGTGACCTGCCCATGGTTCAGGCGCAGCGCCGCCAACTGGTGCCCCAAGCGCAAGGCCGTGTGCTGGTGCCGGGTGGGAAACTGCTTTTTTGCGAGCACGGCCGAGCACCTGATGCGGGTGTCCGCCGCTGGCAAGATCGCTTGCAGCCGCTGTGGGGTCCGCTTGCCGGCGGTTGCCAGTTGGGGCGAGACATACCAGCATTGCTAGAAGATGCAGGCTTTGCCGCCCACATGCAATCGGCCTACGTGGCTGGGCCGCGTCCCATGACTTTTCACTACCGGGGTCAGGCGCAGGCTTCGTGAAGCCTGGATTCACTGGCCTTGTTGCTCAAAGGTGTGTGAAGCTGCTATGTTGCGCGCTGCGCAACATGCTAAAGTCCACCCATGATCAAGTCGTTTCGCCACAAAGGCTTGCGCAGTCTGTTTGAGTCAGGCAAGGCGGCGGGTGTCCATGCCAGTCATGTTAAGCGCTTGCGCATGCAATTGGCGGCGCTGGACACCGCGCAAGTCATCGACGACATGGACATTCCGGGCTTTCGTTTGCACTCACTCAAAGGCGAGATGCGCGGGCGGTGGTCCATCACCGTGAACGGCAATTGGCGCTTGACCTTTGAGTTTGAAGACGGCAATACCCACATATTGGATTACGAGGACTATCACTGATGGCCATGCACAACCCCCCTCATCCTGGTGAGTTCATTCAGGAAATTTACCTTGATCCGCACGGCATTTCCGGTCGGGAACTGGCTGAAAAACTGGATGTAGCGCCTTCCACGCTGAGCCGCATTCTCAAAGGCAGCAGCCGGGTCACGCCTGAGATGGCGCTGCGTTTGTCAAAGGCCTTGGGGCGCACGCCCGAAAGCTGGTTGAGCCTGCAAGATGCTCACGATCTTTGGATTGCCCGCCAAAACGTGGACATGAAACGCGTGGTGCCTTTGCAGTTTTCTGCGGTCTGATGGCCTCATGAGATCTCCCATAGCTGTTGTTGACGTTGACCGTTGCGAAACCTGGACCCGTTACAAAAACGGTTTGTGCGACACCTGCGCGGCCAACTGCTGCACCATGCCGGTCGAGGTCAAGCTGGCCGATCTGGTGCGGTTGGAACTGGTGGACCCATTCGAGGCCGAGCACGAAGACCCCAAACAGATAGCGAAACGCTTAAGCAAAGCCGGACTGATCGAGCACTTCAATTTCAAGAACAGCATCTTCAGCTTGGCGCGTCGCGCCAGCGGGGACTGCCAGTTTCTGGATGCCAAGACGCGCCGTTGCACGGTGTACGACAAGCGGCCCAATACCTGCCGCCTGCACCCGCAGGTGGGACCACGCCCCAACCATTGCCCTTACGGCAACAAGGCGCAGTCACGCTGATCGGCGCTTTGCCCATCCAACTGCGTCCATAAAAAAAGCCTCCCGACTTTGCAGTCGGGAGGCTTTATTTTTTTGCAGACCGGCAGGTTTACATCGTGTCGATGAAGCTGCGCAGTTTGTCGCTGCGGCTGGGGTGCTTGAGCTTGCGCAGCGCCTTGGCTTCGATCTGGCGGATGCGTTCGCGGGTCACATCGAACTGCTTGCCCACTTCTTCCAGCGTGTGGTCGGTGGACATCTCGATGCCAAAACGCATGCGCAGAACTTTGGCTTCGCGGGGCGTCAGGCTGTCCAAGATGTCCTTGACCACGTCGCGCAGACCGGCTTGCAGGGCCGCGTCGATGGGTGCGGTGTGCGTGCTGTCTTCGATGAAGTCGCCCAGGTGGCTGTCGTCGTCGTCACCGATCGGCGTTTCCATGGAGATCGGCTCTTTGGCGATCTTCATGATCTTGCGGATCTTGTCTTCGGGAATTTCCATCTTCTCGGCCAGGATCGAGGCATCGGGCTCAAAGCCGAATTCCTGCAAGTGCTGACGCGAAATGCGGTTCATCTTGTTGATGGTCTCGATCATGTGCACCGGGATGCGGATCGTGCGGGCCTGGTCAGCAATCGAGCGGGTGATGGCCTGACGGATCCACCAGGTGGCGTAAGTCGAGAATTTGTAGCCACGACGGTATTCGAACTTGTCTACCGCCTTCATCAAACCGATGTTACCTTCCTGGATCAAGTCGAGGAATTGCAGGCCGCGGTTGGTGTATTTCTTGGCGATCGAGATCACTAGACGCAAGTTGGCCTCGATCATCTCTTTCTTGGCGTCGCGTGACGAGCGCTCGCCGGCGTTCATGCGCTTGTTGATGTCTTTCAGTTCATCGAGCGGCACCACCACTTGCGATTGCAAGTCCATCAGTTTTTGCTGCAGGTCCTGCACAGGCGGGATGTTGCGGCCAATGACGGCGCTCCAGCTCTTACCCGCAGCGGCTTGTTTTTCGATCCACTTGAGGTTGAGCAAGTTGGAGGGAATGCGCTTGCCGTTTTTATCGCGGCCGCTGAAGTCGGCAATGAAGTTGTCTTGCGGGTAGCCACATTTGTCCACGATGATGCGGCGCAATTCGCGCTCTTTCTTGCGCACATCGTCCACCTGACCACGCACCATGTCACACAATTTTTCGATGGTTTTGGCGGTGAAACGAATGGTCATCAGCTCTTCGGACAGGACCGATTGCACCTTGACGTAAGCGGGTGTACCCCAGCCTTCCTTGTCGTAGACCTTGTGCACTTTTTCGAAATAATCGGTGATGCGGTCAAAGCGTTCCAAGGCCTGGGTTTTTAGCTCTTCGAGCTTCTTGGTCAGGGCTTTGGAGCCGCCTTTGCCGTCGTCGTCGTCGGCTTCGTCGAATTCGTCGAAGTCTTCTTCGGCCACGTAGTCGTCAGCCTCGTTCAGGTTGGCGAAACCATCCACCACGGTGGAGATGACGATTTTTCCTTCGCGGATCTCGTTGGCCAGGCGCAGAATTTCAGCGATGGTGGCAGGAGACGCGCTGATCGCGGCCATCATGTCCATCAAACCGCCTTCGATGCGCTTGGCGATTTCGATTTCGCCTTCGCGGGTCAGCAGTTCCACCGTGCCCATTTCACGCATGTACATGCGCACGGGGTCGGTGGTTCGGCCGAATTCGCTGTCCACGGTGGACAGGGCGGCTTCGGCGGCCTCTTCGGCTTCTTCTTCGGTTGAGCCGGTAGGCGCGTTGTCGGTGATGATCAGGCTCTCGGCGTCGGGCGTTTGCTCGTACACCGCCACACCCAGGTCGTTCAGGGTGGCGATCACCACTTCCAGGGTTTCGGCATCGACCAGTTTGTCGGGCAAGTGGTCGCTGATTTCGCCGTTGGTCAGGTAGCCGCGGGTTTTACCCAGCTTGATCAGCGCTTTCAGACGGTCGCGGCGCGACTTCATTTCGGCTTCGGTCAGGACGGTCTCGTCCAGGCCAAATTCTTTCATCAAGGCTCTTTCTTTGGCCTTGCTGATCTTCATGCGCAGGGGCTTGACCTTTTCAGTGGTGCCCGAATCGGCCTCCGCCGCCGGTTCTTCGTAGAGTTCGGCTTCGATTTCGGCCAATTCATCGTCGATGCTCGGCTCGGCAATGCTGCCTTTTTTCTTGGGTCCGCGTTTGGCTCCAACCACTACTTTTTTGGCTGCAGGCTTTTTGTCTTCGGCTGGCACTGCGGCTTTGGCCACTTTGGTTGGTTTTTTGAGTTGTGCGTCGGCTGCAACCTCTTTGGCTTTGGCAGCGGGTTTCTTTTCGATGGCTTCGGATTTCTTTGCGGGCACGGAGGCGTCTTTCTTGACAGGCTTAGCAGGTGCAGCTGGGGCTGGCGTGGTTTTGACTTTGGGCGCGGCTGCCTTGGGGGCCACTTTGTCCACCGGTTGGGCAGGTTTTTTGGCCGCCGCTGGTGCGGACACCTTGGCAGTTGTTTTGGCTGGCGCTTTCACTGCTGCCTTGGCGACGGGCGCTTTGGCTTTGACAGTGACAGGGGTCTTTGCAACGGCTTTGGACTTGGCAGGGGCCTGGGCAGGATTCTTGGGCTTTTGAGCGGGCATGGTCAACCTCAGATCACAAAAAGGGACAAGGAAACAGACACAGTCAGCGCCAAATACATCCCGGCGCAGGCGTGGGTTAAGTCACAGATCAATGCATCAGATGAGCGTTGAATCTGCATTGGCAAGAGGGTGGGCGAACATTTGGAATGCAGTCCTTGCGGAACGGTGACCTGCCCACTTGGGGGCGTCGCGCTGAAGGCGGTGGTCGGGCCGGAGGTGCTGCTGTCGCGCTTGCCGAAAACCATAGATTGTACCTAATTTTCTATGGACAGGCTTAAATTGGCTTGTGCCGATGGATAAGACTGGGTGGTGTGGCAAGGTCAGCGGCGTCCCTGTTTTCCCGCACCGGGTGAAGCTCCGGGCAGCAGTGGGCTTTTTCAGTCGTTGTCGGCTTGCCTGAATTTCATCAAGGCCATCAAGCCGCCAGCGCTGTTGTTGAATACCGAAAAAGTGCCGCCCATGCGCTGAACGGCGCGCTCGACGATGGCCAGGCCCAGGCCAGAGCCCGTGGCTGAAGTTCGAGCTGAATCGCCCCTGAAGAAAGGTTGGGTGAGGTTTTTCAGTGTTTCTACTGACACCCCTGGGCCTTGGTCGCGCACGCGAAGTAGCACCCAGCCTTCGTGAACGCGGGCGACGATTTCGACGCGTGTGATGCCGTCAGCGGGGCTCTGGCCGTAGCGCCGTGCGTTTTCCAGCAGGTTCGACAGCACGCGTCCCAGTTCCACAGGTTCGGCTTGAATTTGCAGGTCTTCGCTCACGTCGACCGAGATTTGCAAGCGTGTGTTGTTGCGCCAAGGGGTGATGCAGCGGCTGATGACGCCGGTCAAAAGTACAGGCCCCAACTCGGTGGACTCTGGGCGGGCATAGTCCAAGAACTGGTCAATGATGTCGTCCAGTTGCTCAATGTCGGCCACCATCAGCTCGCGGGTTTGCGGGTCGCTCACGCTCAGCTCTGTCTCTAGCCGCAAGCGGGCCAAGGGTGTGCGCAGATCGTGCGAGATCCCGGCCAGCATCAAAGCGCGTTCGGCTTCTATTTTGGCCAGGCGTTCGGCCATTCGGTTGAAGCCGATGTTGACTTCACGTATCTCGCTGGTCGCAGCTCCCTCGTCCAGGGCTGCGCCATGAAAATGCCCCTCCCGCACGCGACTGGCGGCGTAAGACAGGCGCTTGAGCGGTCTGTTAATCAGGCCAGCCATGACGGCCGCCCCTAACAAGGACAGCGATGTGGTGATGCTCAGCCAGATCAACCAGGCAGTACCCCCTAGAGGCTTGAGGCGAGAGGGGTCCATCTGTAACCAATAGCTGTCGCGTTCTATGGCAAAGCCAATCCACAAACCCTCTTCATCGTTCACGCTGGAGGCCACAACCGTGCCGGGCCCCAGACGTTTGATCATCTCATCGACCAGTCGGCTGTCCATGCTGGAATCGGTGAAGTCCACGATGCGATCTGTCGGTTCGCGCAGCTGGATGCTGACATCCTCTTCGTCGGCCAGCACGGTGATGAGCGCCAAGCGCGCTATCTCATCGCTGTTTTTCAGCGCGGTTTTGGTCAGGTTGACCACTGTGGCAATTTGGTGGGCATTGCGCAGGATGCGGGGCTCGTATTCCTGCGTTTTGAACATCTGCAACCACGCCACGCTGCTGAAAAAAATCAGCAAGGCCAACAAGATGAAGGTGCGCCAAAACAGACTGAGCTTGACCAGGGGGCCAGCTGCCGTTGGGGTCGTCACCTCATCTGCGGCAATGGGCGCTGATTCACGGTTGTCCATCGGGCACAAAGACGTAGCCCACGCCCCAGACGGTCTGGATGATTTTGGGCGTGGCAGGGTCGACTTCGATCATTTTTCGCAGACGGGAAATTTGCACGTCGAGGCTGCGGTCAAAGGGCTCGAACTCTCGGCCACGCGCCAGTTGGGCCAGCTTGTCGCGGGTGAGCGATTGACGGGGGTGCCTTGCCAAAGCCTTGAGCATGGCAAATTCGCCGGTGGTCAGCGCCATGTCCACGCCGTCTTTGCTGAGGGCTCGGACCCCTAAGTCGAGCTTGAAGGGGCCAAAGTTGATCACCTCGTCTTCGGTGGAGGGTGAGCCGGGCAGCTCGTTGACCGGCCTGCGGCGCAGCACCGCATGGATGCGGGCCAGCAACTCACGGGGGTTGAAGGGTTTGCCCAAGTAGTCGTCGGCCCCAATCTCCAGACCGTTGATGCGGTCTACGTCTTCGCCTTTGGCGGTCAGCATGATCACGGGCGTTTTGACCCCGCTGGCCCGCAAGCGTTTGCAGATGCTCAGGCCGTCTTCGCCGGGCAGCATCAGGTCCAGCACCATCAGGTCGATGGTCTCGCGCAGCAGGATGCGATCCAGGGCCCGACCGTCTTCGGCCAACAACACGTCAAAACCTTCTTGCGATAAAAAGCGGCGCAACAAGTCTCGAATGCGGGCGTCATCGTCGACGATGACAATTTTGTCTAAGCGAGGGGTGTTGCTCATGGTCTTATTGGGCGGTCCAGCCGCCGTCCATGTTCCAAGCTGCGCCGCGCACGTTGTTGGCAGCAGCTGAACAGAAAAACACCGCCAGCTCGCCCAGCTCTTCGGGGGTGGTGAACTGCATGGAAGGTTCTTTTTCCAGCAGCAGGACTTTTTTGGCTTCTTCGTTGGACAGGCCCATGGCGGCGGCTTTGGCGTCCACCTGTTTTTGCACCAGAGGGGTCAGCACCCAGCCGGGGCAAATCGCGTTGCAGGTCACGCCGGTGGTGGCATTCTCCAGAGCCGTGACTTTGGTCAAACCCACCACGCCGTGCTTGGAGGCGACATAAGCCGATTTTTCGGCAGAGCCGACCAAACCATGGGTCGAGGCCACGTTGATGATCCGACCCCAATTGGCCGCTTTCATGGCGGGCAAGGCCAGGCGGGTGGCATGGAAGGCGCTTGTCAAGTTGATGGCGATGATGGCGTCCCAGCGCTCCACCGGAAAATCTTCGATCTTGGCGACATGCTGGATGCCTGCGTTGTTGACCAAAATGTCTACGCGGCCAAAGGTGTCGGCAGCGAATTTCATCATGGCTTCGATCTCGCCAGCTTTGCTCATGTCGGCGCCGTGGTGAACCACTTTGACGCCCAGTGCGGCAATTTCGGCTTTGGGGCCTTCGGCATCGCCAAAGCCATTGAGCACGATGTTGGCACCTTGTTTGGCCAAAGACTTGGCAATGCCCAGACCAATACCGCTGGTAGAGCCGGTGACCAACGCTGTTTTACCTTGCAACATGATGTCCACTCCGAAAGATGAATTAGGATGTTTGAAAAAACCCATTATGGCGCTGCAAAAGCTCGGTTTGAGCCGCAGCGCTGTTGATTGTTACGCTTTGTCATGACTGCCACGATGCCCGCTCACTCCCAACCTGAACTTGAATTTGTGGCCTGTCCCCACCCCCAGGGAGAGCACCGCATGGCTTTTTGGCGCTGGGGCGACGCGCAAGCGGCCCACTTGGTGGTTTGTGTGCATGGCCTGACGCGTCAGGGCAGGGATTTTGACCGACTGGCCCAGGCCTTGGTCGCCCAAAGTCCGCATCCCATGCAGGTCATTTGCCCCGATGTGGTGGGGCGTGGTCGCAGCGATTGGCTGGCCGAGCCAACTGGTTATCAGATTCCGCAATACGCCGCCGACATGCTGGCCATGCTGGCCCAGGTCAAAACCCAAATGGGCGCAGATCAGCCCATTCAAACCCTGGATTGGGTAGGCACCAGCATGGGGGGGCTGATCGGCATGGTGCTGGCGGGGCAGCCGGGTCTGCCGCTGCCTGCGCCGATTCGCCATCTGGTGCTGAACGATGTGGGGCCAGCCATCGCCTGGGGCTCGGTGCAGCGCATGCAAACCTATGTGGGCCAATACGGCCAGTACCGCGATCTGGATGAGGCGGCTGCCGTTCTGTGGGATTTGTCAACTGGTTTTGGGCCTGTGTCTGCTGATGTGTGGCGCGAGATGTCTGCGCACATGCTGCGCCCCGGCAGCGATGGAGCCGTGACCTTGCATTACGACCCGGCCATTGGCGAGCCGGTGCGGGCCCTGACACCCGAAGCAGCCTCGGCGGGCGAAGCCGCACTGTGGGCTTTGTACGACCAGATTCAAGCCAAAACATTGCTCATTCGCGGGCAAGAATCTGACTTGCTCACTCGCGAAAACGCCTCCGCCATGACCGAGCGTGGCCCCCGCGCCCGGCTGGACACCTGGCCGGGTTTTGGCCATGCCCCCACCTTGACAGGCGACGACCAAATTGCGGTGGTGGCCAAGTTCTTGCTCGGCGATTGAGGTCATGGTCAGCCCCACCTCCAGCTATTCCGCCAAGCCGATGTCGCCATCGGGGCGCTTGCACATGCCGCACTTCCCCCCCGCGGCATTGCCGCCCGCCTCATTGCCGCCAGTGATGCTCGCCACGGCCGATGCCGCCGAAAGTGCCCAGCAGGGCGAAACTTTGGTCAAAGCCCGCGCCTTTGCCGAGCCGCTGATCGCGGGCGAAACTCTGGACACGGGCGAAAATATCTTGGCGCATGCCGATGCTGTGGCCGCGATCTTGGCCGACATTGGCGGTTCGGTGGCCATGCAGGCGGCCAGTTATTTGGTCTATGCCTGCCCGCACTTGAACAAGCCCGAGGAGGTGATGGCCAAGGCCTTTGGCCCGCAGCTGGCGCAACTGGCCATGCAGACCCACCAGTTGGTGATCGTGCAGCGCTTGTCCCGGGCGGCCGAGGCTCACACCCGTGGGCCGGACAACACGCCGCTCAGCCCCCGCTTGCAGACCGAAAACGTGCGCAAGATGCTGCTGGCGTTCAGCCGTGACTTTCGGGTGGTCATGCTGCGCCTGGCCTCGCGCTTGCAAACCCTGCGCCACTTTGCCGCCACCAAATTGCCCGTGCCCCCCGAGTTGGCCAGCGAATCCCTGCAGGTATTTGCGCCCTTGGCCAACCGCTTGGGCATCTGGCAAATTAAATGGGAGATGGAAGACCTGTCCTTCCGCTTTTTGGAGCCTGTCACCTACAAGGACATTGCCCGGCTGCTGGATGAAAAGCGCACCGAACGCGAACGTTACATGGTGGCCCTGCGCGAGCGCCTGCAACAAGCTTTGGCCAGCCAGGGCATCGCTGCCACTGTGGCGGGGCGACCCAAACACATCTACAGCATCGTGCGCAAGATGCGGGGCAAGTTGCTGGCGTTTGACCGCGTGTTTGACATCCGCGCCCTGCGTGTGGTGGTGCCCAGCGTGGCCGATTGTTACCAAGTGCTCAGTTGGGTGCACGAACACTTTGCGCCCATTGCTGAAGAATTTGACGACTACATCGCCAAGCCCAAAGCCAACGGCTACCAATCACTGCACACCGTGGTGCGCGACGCCGACGGCGGCCCTATTGAGGTGCAGATCCGCACCCAGGCCATGCACGAGCACGCCGAAAACGGGGTGGCCGCACATTGGGCCTACAAGGAGGCTGGGGCCAAAGGCTACTCAGGGGTCTCGGCCACCAGCGAATACGACACCAAGATTGCCGTGCTGCGTCAGTTACTGGCTTGGGAGCGCGACCTGTCAGGGGCTGCGCAAGCCAGTGCGCCAGGCAACGGCCTGTTTGACGACCGCATTTATGTGCTGACGCCCGAGGCCGCCGTGGTGGAACTGCCGCAAGGCGCCACGCCCATCGACTTCGCCTACACCGTACACACCAACCTGGGGCACCGCTGCCGGGGTGCCAAAGTGGATGGGGCCATGGTGCCCCTGAACACCCCGTTGGCCAACGGCCAGACGGTGGAGATCACCGCCATCAAGGAGGGCGGACCGTCTCGCGACTGGCTCAATGCCGATTTAGGCTTTTTGGCCAGCCCACGCGCACGGGCCAAAGTGCGGGCTTGGTTCAATGCGCAAGTCAGCGCCGAGACCATTGCCCGAGGCCGCGAGGCGGTCGAAAAATCCCTGCAGCGCATGGGCCGCACTGCGATCCGCTTGGACGATTTGGCCAGTCAATTGGGCTTCAAATCGGCCGACGGCTTGTTTGAGGTGGTGGGTAAGGACGAGTATTCGCTGCGCAACATCGAGGTCTTGCTCAACCCACCCGCGCCCGCGCTGGAGCCCGATGAATACTTTCAGAAAAAATTCAAAGGTGCGGGCACCCGCAAATCGGCATCGGGCGTGTTGGTGGTGGGGGTGGATTCCTTGCTCACTCAACTCTCGCGCTGCTGCAAACCCGCACCACCCGATGCGATCGGTGGCTTTGTCACACGCGGCAAGGGTGTCAGCATCCACCGCCAAGACTGCAGCAACTTCCGCGAACTGGCCTCGCGCAACGCCGAGCGCGTGATCGATGTTCGCTGGGGGGAACACAAGGGGGCCGACGCCTCGGTTTACCCGGTAGACGTGGCGGTGGAAGCCTTTGATCGGCAAGGCTTGCTGCGCGACATCTCTGAAGTCTTTGCCAAAGAGAAGATGAACGTGATCGGCGTGCAGACCCAGTCCGTCAAGGGCACGGCCTGGATGATCTTCACGGTGGAAATTGGTGATGCGGTCACTTTGAACAAAGTTCTGGGCAGCGTTCGCAGCGTCAAAGGGGTGAGGGCGGCCCGCAGGCGGTAAACACCCGTAATTGAATCGCAGCCCAAATGGGGGTTTTTCTCGCTATAATTCAAGGCTTAGCAGGCGCGTAGCTCAGTTGGTTAGAGCACCACCTTGACATGGTGGGGGTCGCTAGTTCGAATCTAGTCGCGCCTACCAAATTCGGTAGGAAAATCAAGCACTTGGCGGAAACGCTCGGTGCTTTTTTTTCGTCTGTACGGGAAAAGTACGGGAATTCAATCCCGGGCACTTCGCAAACTTGACTCAATGAAACTTCAGGTCGGCGCTGGCGGTCTCCTTGGTTGTGTCTCTTGATTCGATCTAATCATGAGTCATTGTTGATAGTAGGCGCCCAGCTTCGGCCTGATAGTAGGTTGGCCAGCATTGATAGTAGACATCTCGGGCTGGGGGATAGTAGTCACACTTGATAGTAGTTTCGCTGACAAGGTGGCAGAAGATGGTGATAGTAGCTGTTAGCCACTCCCAGTAGGACCCCCAAGCCCAGGGGGAGTGGGGGATAGCTTTATGAGGGGCTCTCACAGCAAAGGTCAATTTTTTTGTCCAAATAAGCTGCAGAGAAGTTGATTGGGAACGCGGCACCCTGACTTATTGTTTTTTGAGCGTTTAATTTTTACAACTACACGAGGCATTGCCCAAGATTTGGCGGTCGGCTTCTGGTGTGTAGCTGTCCTTGGTATTTTTACCCTTGAAGTCCGGTTCAGGCTGGATGCGGTCGTTAATGGAAGACTCTCTGAGCAACTAGTTTCTTGTTATCCGACATTCGACTAACTACGGTTGGGTTTACTACATGCTGGCGAAACCAGTCATTGATGGTTTGCGGCACACACCTGATCTTGGAGGCAATGGTCTCAATGGACGCCCAAAAGTAAGGCGTACTCACCTAGGTATTTAGAACCATGCGAAAAGCGCTCTCGCACATCTTAGGTGAAAAAGCGTGTGATTTCTTGCGCATAGCACCATCTTCTCAAAGTGAGGCGACTCCCCAAAATCTGGGCGATTCAGTTGGCTCTTAAATCAAGCGTTTTCAGAACAGGATCCCATGCCTTGCGGTCCGCTTGGACGCGCTCGGTAAATGCTGTCGGTGATGGGTTCAGCGGGGTTGCACCCAGCTTAGACAGTTTTTCCCTGACTGTTGGCATGGCCATCACTTTGGTGAGTGCAGCGTTCAGTGTGTCGATCACTTGTTTTGGAGTGCCTTTGGGCGCCGCCAGTCCCATCCAAAGTCCGGCATCAAGCCCAGGCAATCCAAGCTCGCTGAAGGTCGGAACGTCTGGCACAGCAGCTGAACGGGTTCTGCCAGTTTGTGCAAGGATGCGAATTTGTCCACTTTGCATGAAAGGCAGCGTGCCACCGAGGTTGTTGCACATCACAGGAATGTGTCCGGCCATGAGGTCGTTCACTGCAGGTGCATTGCCTTTGTAGGGGATGTGCTGGAGCTTGATTTGGGTCTGATGGTTCACCATTTCGCAGACCAAGTGCGATGGCGTGGCAACCCCGGCAGAGCCAAACGACATGGCGCCCGGTTTGGCTTTGTCGGCCGCAACGAGCTGGCTCAGCGACATGTAAGGCGTTTTTGAATTCACTGCGATCACGTTGGGCAGATCTGCCACAAGACCGATGCCCACAAAGTCATCAATCGGGTTCCACTTCAAGTCCTTGTACACGTAGGGCAGGAAGACGTTGGTGAGCCCGGCCATCAGAATGGTGTAGCCGTCTGGCGCAGCCTTGGCCACTGCCTCGGACCCGATCAGGCTGCCAGCACCCGCTCTGTTCTCAACGACGATCTGCTGCCCCAAGGTGGCCCCCAGCTCAGCGGAAAGAGCACGCGCTACAAGGTCAGTGCTGCCAGCTGCAGGAAAAGGTACGACCAGCTTGACGGGGCGGTCGGGGTAGGAAGCAAGGGCTGGACCAGCGGTGAGTGCGGCAGTGAGCCATACGATGGTGCGGATTCGGTGTGAGGGGGTCATTTATGGTCTCCTGATGTAGATGCTGCTGATTTCAATTGGCGACAGATAAATTGAATTTGCTGTGTCATGGAACTTTGGCCGTGTGCATCACCCAACCGAAAGAACACATGAGGTGCGCCTGGATAGACATCGAGTTGCCCTGCGTTTCCAGCCGCCAACCATCGCGCATGCATGAATAGGCTGTCGTCTAGGAGGGCGTCCCGCGTACCAATAGTGAAAAGCGCTGGACATAAATTCTGAAGGTCACCATAAAGTGGGGAAATATCCGGGTCACGCAGGTTTTGTTCTCCCGGTAAAAATGCGTCCCGAAATTGAACCATGTCGATGGTGCGCAAAAAAAGCCGTTCATTAGCAAAGGCGCGCGCACTGGGCGTCAATGCCATGTCGAACAGGCCGAAATTGAAATTTGCACCTGCAAAGGGACAATACCCAAGTTGTTGGCGCAAGCGCAGCAGGGTGACGGCACTGAGGTGTGCTCCGGCGGATTCGCCGCCAATGAGCAACTGATCGGTCCCGTAAAGTTCAGAGCAGTGATCCAGCAGCCAAAGTGCGGCTGCTTGGCAGTCGTCAGGGGCTGCAGGATAAGGGTGCTCGGGGGCGAGTCGGTAATGCACACTCAGCACCACCACCTGCGCATAGTCCGCCAGTGCCAATAGCATGGTGTCTTGCATGTCGGCCCCACCAATGACCCATCCGCCGCCATGCATGTGCAGGTAAACGCCACGGGCTTGACCTTGGGCTGGAAGAAATTCACGCAAGCGCAATGGGCTTGCCGGGCCATCAATGGTTCTTGTATGGGCACGCTCGCTGAAAACCAAGGGTGGAAAAATACCTGCGCCCTCGCGCTGCTTCTGGCGAAAAGCGGGCGCTCCAATCTCCCACCACTCGGGCATCGCAGCCATCGCTTGGGCGATGAGCGCGTTTCGCTGGTGAATGTCTGGTGGAATGCTGCCAGGGTGCAGCAATGCAGGATCCGGGTAGGTAGTCATGGCATGCAAGGGGTACGTGATGAAGCCACTAAGCGGGCAAGCGATAGGCCGGCCCGCTCTTGGATTGAATGCATCAGCTCAATTGCAAATTGGCCGACTTGACTGCATCGCCCAACCACTGAAGGTCACGTTCGATGATGGTTTTGAATGCGGCACCACCTGCAAATCGTGCATTCAGTCCCAATGGGGTGTAGCGCTGAGACAGCGCCGGGTTATTCACGGCAACGCTCATGGCTTTTTCAAGGGTTTCGACGACAGCAGTTGGGGTGCCAACAGGGACCGCTAGGCCACCCCAGTAATTCACCGTGGGGATATCCAGCCCCTGCTCTTTGGCGGTGGGCAAATCAGGCAAGAAGCCAATCCGTTGTTCCGTCAGGGCAATCACAGGTCTGATTTTGTCTCTGAACTGAATGATCAGTGGCGCTGGCAATGCCATAGCCTGGATCTCACCTTGCGCCAGCGCCAAGGCACCATCTGGACCGCCTTTGAATGGAATGTTGTTACCCGTGATGCCTACACGTTGCATGATGCTAACCATGCTCAAATGCTCCATCGAGCCCGGACCTGTGGAGCCATAGTTGAGCTTGCCGGGGTTGGCCTTGCCCCATGCAACCATTTCTTGTGCAGTCTTGAATGGCGCATTGTTGGCAATGCAAAGCATGGCATCTGTTGAGCCCATCAACCCCACGGGAATGAGTTGTTTGAGCATGTCAAAGCGTTTGAGCGAAGCCTGTACGGCACACATGGTTGCATTGAGGTGAATCAGGGTGTAACCGTCCGCTGGAGCGCTGGTGATGGCCTGAATGCCGATTTGGTAAATCCCACCGGGTCGGTTCTCCACCACGAGGCTTTGGCCCAGAGGCTGTTGCATGAATTCTGTCAAGATGCGCACCGACACGTCGGCTGCACCGCTGGCAGGCAGCGGCACGATGATTCGAACGGGCTTGTTTGGAAAAGCGGCTTGCGCTGCTGCAATCAGCGGCATCGGCAGCAAGCTGGCCCCCAACGCTTGAAGAGTCTGGCGGCGTGTCAATGCATTTGTCATGAAGTGTCTCCTGGTTGTTGTGGTGAAAATTTTCTAGGTGCGTTGAGAAAAAATCAGGTAAAAATCAAAGAGCCGTCATCGAGTGCGGCCACTGGAAGATCGTTCTTGTCGGTCGAATAGTCTTGCAGGTGCAACCAGGGTGCACGATCACCTTGGCGTGGCAACTGATGCATGCCTCGGGCCAGGTAACCGGGATTGAAGTTGTCGGGCCGCACCCAGGGGCTCAAGGTCATGTCTTGGTCTTCAGGTCGAATCGCTGGCACCACACTGCGCAATTCGTGTTGGTCCATGTGCTTCACAAGCTTGCAGAAAAAGTCGGCCAGCAAGTCGGCGCGCAGCGTCCAACTGGCACGGAAATAGCCGAACACCCACAATAAATTGGGCAAGCCTGTGAACATGGCGCCGCGCCAAGTGACGCTGCCCGCAAAGTCCAGCGGCTTGCCATCGATCTGGAAATCAATGTCACCCAATACGTTCAGGTTAAAACCTGTGGCAGTCACAATCACATCGGCGGGCACAGTCTCACCGTTGCTCAGGCGAATGCCTTCTGGCACGAAGCGCTCAATCGAACCAGTTTGAATACTGGCCTGCCCATGACGTATCGCTTTGAAAAGGTCGCCATCGGGCACAAAGGCCAAACGCTGTTGCCATGGACGATAGGTCGGCTTGAAATGGACATCGACTAAGTGTGCGTGTTCGGGGCCGAGTGCCTCTCTGGCTGCGGCGAGCAGTTCAGCCGCCACAGTCTCGGGCTCTTGCACACATCGCCGCTGGATGTGAGCTTGGTCAAAAAGCACTTTGCGGCGCACGATTTCATGGGTCCATTCGTGCGGTATGTCCAGTGCGCGCAGCGTGTCGGCCAGTTCATTGGCGTTGCGCCCAGTTGCAAACCAAGTGGGTGATCGCTGCAGCATGGTCACATGCGCACAGCGGCCCGCCAGGGAAGGTACCAGTGTTGCGGCGGTCGCGCCAGAACCGATCACCACCACACGCTGACCGGTCAGGTCGAGGTCTCTCGGCCATTGTTGCGGGTGGACGATGCGACCGGCAAAGTCATTCATACCGGACCATTCCGGCGTGTAACCCGCGGCGTGACTGTAGTAACCCTGACACATCCATAAAAACTGACAGCGCACTTGGCGGATGACAGGCTTGCCTTCTTGTGGCGTGTGCAGGATCTCGACATGCCAGCGGGCGTCGACAGAAGACCACCGGGCCGAGGTCACACGGTTTCGGTAATGGATCCGCGCAGTCAAGTCGTATTCGTCGATGACCTCGTTCATGTAGTTCAAGATCTGATCGCCACTGGCGATCGGGTTGCCGCGCCACGGCTTGAATCGGTAGCCAAAGGTGAAAAGATCGCTGTCGGAGCGAATGCCGGGATAGTTGTGAGTCCGCCATGTGCCGCCGAAACTGGCCTGGGCCTCGACCAACGCAAAACGTTTGTCCGGGCACTGTTGCTGCAGGTGGCAGGCAGCACCGACGCCAGAAATACCGGCGCCGATGATCAGCACATCCAATTGCTCGGGCAACGGCTTCATGTCAGGCGCCTCGCTCATGTGGGTATGCGCACCATGAGTTCGGTGAAGCCACGCACAAAGGGCGAACGCACTCGCACCGGGTCGGCCACGACTTCAATGACGGGAAAGCGCTTGTGAATTTCTTCCCACAGGATCCGCAGTTGCATCTCTGCCAAGCGGTTCCCCACACAGCGGTGGATGCCAAAGCCAAAAGACAAGTGTTGGCGTGCACGTGGCCGATCAATGATGAACTGGCTCGCGTTGGGAATGGCTTCCTCGTCGCGGTTGCCCGAGAGGTACCACATCACCACCTTGTCGCCTTTTTTGATCTGTTTGCCGCCCAGTTCTGTGTCTTGCAAGGCTGTGCGGCGCATGTGGGCCAGCGGTGTCTGCCAGCGAATGATTTCCGAGACCATGTTGTCCACCAAGGCTGGATTGTTTCGCAGCTTGTCCCATTCGGCCGGGTTGTTGTGCAGGGCCAGCAGGCCTCCGGTCATCGAGTTGCGAGTGGTGTCGTTACCACCCACGATCAGCAACACCAGATTGCCCATGAATTCCTGCGGAGACATGTTCCGGGTTTCCGGGTTGTGGGCCATCATGGAAATCAGGTCGGATCCTGGACTTGAGTTGACGCGTTCATTCCACAGGCGGGTGAAATAAGCCGCCATCTTTTGCAATTCAGCCAGGCGTTCTTCACGCGTTGGCGCGTTGGGGTCCACATCCTTGTTGGCGGTGGCCACATCTGACCAGTGCGTCAACAGGTGACGGTCCTCGATCGGAAAGTCAAAAAGAGTCGCCAGCATCAAAGTGGTGAGCTCGATAGACACATGCTCTACCCAATTGAAGGTCTCGCCACGAGGCAGGCCGTCGAGAACTTTGCAGGTCCGCTCTCGAATGAGGTTCTGCATGTTGGCCAGGTTGCCCGGCGCGACAATGGGCTGAACTGCCTTGCGTTGTACGTCATGGCGCGGAGGGTCCATGGCGATGAACATCTGCAACTTCGCTTCACCCGGTGGTGGTTCGGTGATGGCAATCCCACCATTTGTCCAGTCTGAAGAGTAAATGCCGTGGTTGGTGTCCACCTGCATGATGTCCTGGAAACGGGTCACCGACCAATACGGTCCGTACAAAGCGCTGTCGCAGTGGTGGACAGGATCATCACGACGAAGGCGTTCGAAATAATGAACAACGGTGTCGTTCTCAAAATAAGCAGGTGATCCGGGGTCGATCTGCTCGATCGGCATGGCAAAGGCTTCGGCACGGGCTGAAGCCTGAATTTCGGCTTGTGACAGTTTCATGTGGTTTTCTTTCGGTTCATCGACAGCTTCAGTGTTGGCCTTCGGGCATATGGACTTCGATGCCGTCAAGCTCGGCCGTCATGACGATCTGGCAGGCCAGTCGGGAAGATTCCTTGCGCTCGTTGGTGAATTCCAAAATATCGTTCTCATTGGTGCGCATGATGGGCAGCCGCTCTGCCCAGGGCCCGGACACGTAAACGTGACAAGTGGCGCAAGCGCACTGGCCGCCGCAATCGCCATCGATGCCAGGCACAGCGTTATCGGTGGCAGCGCGCATCAGGTTCTCGCCAATCGGGGTCTCAACGCTGCGGCGAATACCGTCAAAGCTGATGAAATGAACTTGTGACATGGACAAAAATCTTTCTGGAAAATCGAAATTCAGGAATCGGCTGACTTGCGCATGGCTTCGATCTGCTCGCGTGACACGCCGAGTGCTTGGCTCATGGGGCTGGTTGTCTGAGGATCCCAGCTGTGGCGGGGGCCGATGGTGATCCCGCCATCCACAGTGATGTGGGTGCCAGTGACAAAGCGGGCGGCATCACTGGCCAGATAAAGAGCGGCCTCGGCAATGTCTTGCGGCTGACCGGCACGGCCAATCGGATTGGCGCTGCTGCTGTGGTCACTCACACGCTTGGCCAAGTCTTGCGAGGCCTGTTGGTCCATGCCAAAAAGCCCACCGAAGATGCGCGTGGCAATGAATCCCGGAACCACAGCGTTGATGCGGATATTTAAGGCGCAGAGTTCGGCCGCTGCCACTTGCGTGTAATGCAGCACTCCCGCCTTGGCCACCGAATAGGCCAATGGGGCGTAGCCAGCCTGCAACGCAGAGATGGACGATGTGTTGACGATGGCGCCTGCGCCGCGCTTGATCATGTGGGGCACGGCGTAGCTGGTGCCTGCCGCGACAGATCGCAACAAAAGGTTTTGGGTGCTATCCCAAGCCTCGGCATTGAAAGCTTGAACGCCACCCATGGTGCCGATACGGCCTGCGTTGCTGAACAGGATGTCCAGCCCACCAAAATGCTTGGCGGCACTGTCGATGGCGGCGCGCAACTCATCGAGCTGGGTCACATCGCAATGCGCAAAATGCAGCTGACCTGCATATTTCTCTTGCAGTTGCTGGCCTACCTCGTCCTGAACGTCTGCCGCCACCACTTGGGCACCTTCAGAAAGAAACAGCTCGGTGGTGGCCAACCCAATGCCCGAGCAGGCGCCAGTGATCACGGCGACTTTGTTCTGCAATCGTTTCATGGCTCGCTCCATCAGACAAAGACGATCACATTGCGAGCGATACCGCCTCGCTGAAGAGCAGAAAAACCGTCGTTGATCTGCTCCAGCTTGAGTCGGTTCGAAACCAGCTGGTCGAGTTTCATTCGGCCCTGCATGTGAAATTCCACCAAGCGGGGGATATCAAGTCGGAAGTGGTTCGAGCCCATCATCGTGCCTTGAATGCGACGCTCGCGTAGAAAGTCAAAGCCGTGCAACTCGATCTTGGTACCCAACGGGATCATGCCCACAATGGTGGACAAACCGCGAGGGCGCAGCATCGCAAATGAAGCTTCAGTGGTGGACTTCAGACCGATGCATTCGAATGCGTAATGCACGCCGCCCTGGGTCATCTCGATAATCTTGGCTGCCATATCCGGGTCTTTGGCATCCATGCCATCGGTAGCACCAAAAATCTTGGCCATCTCCAGTTTGGCCGGATCGATGTCAATGGCGATGATCCTGGCTGCGCCAGCAAGATGAGCCGCATGAATGGTGGACAGGCCCACGCCGCCGCAACCGAGCACAGCCACCGTGGTGCCAGGCTCCAGTTGTGCGCTGTGCACCACCGAGCCATAACCTGTCAGAACCCCGCAACCCAGCAGTGCCGCCAAGTCCAAAGGCATGTCTTCGCGGATTTTGACCAATGCGTTTTCATGCACCAGCATTTGCTCAGCAAAAGTCGAGAGATTGAGGAATTGGTTGAGGTGATCCCCCTTCCAGCGCAGGCGTTTGGCCAAGCCGGGCGGCATCTTGACGGCGGTGTTGCTGCAAAGTGTTTGGTGGCCCGTCACGCAATACTCACAATGGCCGCAGAACACCGACAAGCAGGTGACCACATGATCGCCTGGCTTCACGTGGGTAACGTCCTCCCCCACAGCTTCCACCACCCCTGCAGCTTCATGGCCGAGCACAGCGGGCACTGGCGTGGGGTATTTGCCTTCGATGAAATGCAAGTCGCTGTGGCACAGACCGCTGACACGGGTGCGCACCAAAACCTCGTTGCGCTTGGGTTTTTCGATCTCGATGTTCTCGATGGTCATGGGCTGACCTGGGCCATGAAATACGGCGGCTTTCAATTTATTTGCTCCTTTTGATGATGGTTTTTTTCGCTGGGGATGCGGTCCGCAAATGCCCCTTTTTTTGCTGTGACATGGCGGGTTCTGGCGGCTTGACCTTTAAGCAGTGCATGACCACTTCAAACAGCCAATGGCTGAGGTTAGGGTCATGCAGGGGTAAGCGGTTGATCGGGTGGGTAATGCTATTGACCAAATGTCCACTGATGATTTGTAAGCCGACGATCAGTTGTTGCCGGACTTCTTCTTGGTTTGATTTTCTTGATTTACTGAGGATCAAATCAATGTAATGATCGTGCAGCTTTAGCCCGTTGTCCCTTACGGGTTGCCAGTCATCGCTGTCATTGATGCTGTATTGCACGGCCGCACGAATGATGCTTTCGTACTGTCGGTTGGTCTCCACGTAATGGTCCACACAGTGACGCACCGTTTGTGCCAAGTTGAGTTCTTTGATGCTTTCTGGGGTGAGATTAGCGTGCAGGTCTGCTTCTAAGGTTTCGCTGATGCTTTCAATGAGAAATTTGAAAAAAGCCTCTTTGTTGCGAAATCTCAGATAAAAGGAACCCACAGCGCATCCTGCTCGGGCCGCAATTTGCGCAATGGAAATGTCATCAAAAACCCCATCGCGCAACAAATCGAGACCTGACTGCAGCAACTTTTCGTGGGTTTGCTCGGACCTTTGTTGCTTGGCTGGAAAGGCCTTGACGACAGCCTCTATGGGTTTTTTCTCCATGTTTGAAGCTGATTTTCTAGACGTTGCTGAGGCAGTCGATGGAAGGGTGGACAAGTGCGGCTTTCAAAAGCAAAATACAGAACATGAATTTGGGTTCACAATAATTCCGCCTGGCAGCACTTGTCAAGCACCAGTTTTAAGAACCAAGGGAAAACCATGTGTTTGATTCCAATCGGCTCGCTCATCATGCGATCGCAATGGGTTCGCCAAGGGCCTGATTCGTATCCATTTTTAATGGCCAAACTTCGTCACCCATCGCGACGTATTGTCGCTTCAACGCATGACCTCTGACACACCTGCTCGTAAGCCTGCAAAAAACCTGGCGACAGAAGATCCTCAACCGGCCTCGATGCACACCCGTGCCTGCCAAGCCGCCCAGCGGCTGCATTTGCCCTTGCACGATGACCGTGCGTTTGACGATGCGCGTCGGGGACTGGTCGCACCCTTGCCGCCCGAAGGCGTTCTGCGCCCCAACGGCCGCCCGGTCTGGAACCTGCAGGCCTATGGTTTCCTGGCTAATGAGCAGGCGCCCGACAGTGTGCACCCCGGTCTGTGGCGACATGCCCGCCTCAATATGGTCACCGGCTTGTTCAAGGTCTGTGACCGTGTTTACCAAGTTCGCGGCATGGATCTGGCCAACATGACCATTCTGGAAGGTGACACCGGACTCATCATCATTGACCCGCTCACGTCGACCCAGGTGGCCGCTGCGGCGCTGGCCTTGTACCACCAGCATCGGCCACAACGGCCGGTGGTGGCGGTGGTTTATACACACAGCCATGTGGACCATTTTGGCGGCGTGCGTGGCGTCATCGACGAGGCCGATGTCATAGCCGGCCGAGTTCAGGTGATTGCACCTGTGGGCTTCATGGATGACGCCATCAGCGAAACCGTGATGGCAGGCAATGCCATGACACGGCGTGCCTTGTTTCAGTACGGCGCATTGTTACCTCGCGGTGAGCTTGGTCAGGTGGATGCGGGATTGGGCAAGGCGGTCTCAGCTGGGACCGTCACACTGATTGCACCCAATCGGCTGATCACCCAACCGGTAGAGAGTTTCGACGTGGATGGCATCGAATGTGTGTTCGAGTTGACACCTGGGGCTGAAGCCCCAGCCGAGATGATCATCCACCACCCTGGCCTGCGTGTGCTCAACATGGCCGAAATCACCAGCCACAACTTTCACAACCTGCTGCCCCTGCGCGGAGCCCAGGTGCGCGATGCCCGTGCCTGGGCGAGCTATTTGGTAGGTGCACGCCAACGGTATGCTGCTCACAGCGATGTGCTGATTGCTCAGCACCATTGGCCAGTTTGGGGCAGTCAGTCCATGGGCGAGTATCTGTTGCGCCAGCACGATCTTTACAAGTTCGTGCATGACCAGACATTGCGGTTGATGAACCACGGACACACGGGGGGCGACATCGCCGAAGCCATTCGCTTGCCAGAGGCACTCCAACAGGATTGGTCAACACACAGCTTTTATGGTCACCTCAAGCACAACGTGAAGGCCGTGTACCAGCGCTACCTGGGTGCCTATGAAGGCCACCCGGCATTCCTGGACCCGTTACCGCGTGAAGCACAGGCGCGCAAGACCATCGATTACATGGGCGGCGTGGACGTCGTATTGAGCAAGGCACGTGCCGACTTGGCTGCGGGTGAATACCGTTGGGTGGCCGATGTCTGTGCCCGAATTGTGTGGGTGGATCCGTCTTGCGCCGAAGCGCGGCGACTGTGCGCCCAAGCCATGGAACAACTGGGTTATCAGACCGAGTCATCCACCTGGCGTAATGCTTACCTGCAAGGCGCCCGGGAGCTGCGCCATGGGCCGCCGCGCTTGGCATCTGGGATGGCTGCCAGCCGCGACATGATCCGTGCGCTGCCCCTATTGCATTATTTTGATTATTTGGCCATGCGCCTGAACGGACCTCGCGCAGCGCGGCATTGCCTGGTGATGCATTGGCTTTTCAGCGAACCAGACGCCAGCCATGTGCTGACACTGTCGAATGGTGTGTTGCGCCATGCCTGCGAAGAACCTGTTGGCAAAGTGGATGTCCAATTGCGCCTGAGCCGCGCGACACTCGATGACATTTCTCTCGAGCAGCTGAGTTTTGCAGATGCGCTGGACAGCGGACGCATACAGCTGCAAGGCCCGCGAGAAATTTTTGAGGAATTCCTGATGCTGCTCGACACCTTTGACCGTGGCTTTGCTGTGCTGGAGCCTTTGCCACCTATTAGCAGTTTTCAGCTGCCTGAGTAGGCCCTTCGATTTGTCAGGCCCAGAGGACCTGATCCGGTTGTGCGTACCAGTCGTAGAGACGTTGCTGGACGCTGGCCTCGATGGCGTTGCGCTTGATTTTCAGCGTGGCCGTTAGGCAACCATTGTCAATGGTCCATGGCTCGTTCATCACCACCATCAAGCGCAGCTGTTCGTGATCGCTCAGTGTGACATTGACGTCCTCCAGCAGCCGCGCCAGCTCGAGTTCGATTTGTTCTCGCATCGCAGGGTCCTGGCGCTGTGTCTGGTGCTGCTCTGACAGCTGAACCAGGGCGCATGCAGCGCTCTGACCGGTGCCGCACACCATGCTGAGTTCGATCATTGGGTGGTTGTTCAATCGGCTTTCGATCGGTGCAGGTGCCACATATTTGCCTTTCGTCGTCTTGAACAGCTCCTTGATCCGTCCAGTGAGTTTGAGCATGCCATTGGGCTCAAAATGTCCGCAATCGCCAGTGCGGAAATAGCCGTCATCGGTGAAGGCTTCGGCCGTCAGGTCAGGACGTTTGTAGTATCCGACCATGCAGCCAGGCGACTTGACCAAAATTTCACCCTCGGGTGATAGCCGCGATTGCACGCCTGGAAGCGCTCCTCCAACATACCCCGGTTTGCTGTACTGCGGCAGCGAACCATGTGAATACGCAAAGTCTTCGGTCATCGCGTAGCCTTCCATCAAGTCCAGCCCCAGCTTGCGGTACCACTCAATCAGCTCGGCTGAGATGGGCGCCGAGCCGCTGCCGGCCGACACCACCGCGTCCAGACCGAGCGATGCCAGTACCTGCTTGGCGACCATTCGGCCTTTGACAGGGTCTGCCAGCGCCGCGTCCAGCTGCTCTGCCGGCATTCTGGCGAAGACACCATGCTGGAACTTGAGCCACAGCCGGGGCACTGAAATGAAGGAGTTGGGCCGTGCGCGCTTGAGGTCATCCACAAACGTGACCAGCGATTCGGAAAAGAACACGTGCACATTGCCAGCCACCAGAGACCAGCAGGCGATCTTTGAGCGTTCGAATACGTGGGACAGCGGTAAATACGACAAGACGCGGTGCTCAGACGGGTGACCTGTGCGCTCGTTGATCAACGCCATGGTGCGTTCGGAAGCATCGCTGATACCGCCAAAGCTGTGCATGACTCCCTTGGGTTCGCCGGTCGATCCGGATGTGTAAGAAATAAGCGCCAGATCCTTCGAATCGCGCCTAATGCGACCGTTCAATGCTTCGGTGCTGGCGACGATGTCTTCCCAGCGGGGTAGATCAGGCTGATCTGCTGTGGCATCTGACAGGGGCAGCGCGATGCAGGTAAGACCTTGGGGCACTCCTGTTTGCTGACGCGCCCAGTTGTCGAGTTTGCCCACGAAAAGCAGGCGTGTCTCGCTGTGCTCCAGGACGAAGCGAATGTTGTCGGCCGACTCGGTCGGGAACAAGGCCACAGTTGTGCCACCGGCCAGCCAGATGGCCAGTTCCGCCATGATGAAATGGGCACAGTTCTTGGTGATCAGACCGATTCGAGTGCCCTGCTCGAGACCTTGCGACTGCAAGTGCCGCGCCATGCGGCGTGCCTCATCGAGTGTTTCGCGCCAAGTGTAATCACGCACTTGGCCTTGACCCACAGGCTGGGTCAGGTAGACCTGGTCAGCCCGCTGAACTTCGTGGTCCTGAACATGGTCAAGAATCAGACGGTAAGTGGCCGTTGCAGGTTGAAGGTGGGTGGTCATAAGTGACGCCTTGGTTGAGGATGTCAGGTTCATGGCGCAGGCATTGCGGTCAGGCCTGACCCTCAGGCGCTGTCGTTGACCCGCTCGATGAGCGGGTAGTTGTAATGGCCATTCTGGTGAACTTTGCGAGGCAGGTACAGGCGCAGGGCAACGTAAAAAGTATCAGCCGGTGCGGGCAACCAGTTGCTGGTCTGCGGGGGTGACGTATGGCCTAGCCAGATCGTCAAACCGCCATCGGGGTCGTCGCATAAGCCGGCTGTGCGGTCACCGATGGCGTAGCGCTGCAGCGGGTTGTCCACGAACAGGTAATCGCTTTTGCGGTAAAGGCTCAGCGACCAGAAGGCATCGACCTGTGGCAAGCCTCCTGGTGCGAACCGCAGGCGGTAACGGTGACGCCCGTCCAGTGGGCGGCCCTGACTGTCGCGGTGTGCCATCTGGTAAATGACTTCCTGCGTACCCAGCAGACCAATGTAGCAACGGGCCACGCGGGCTCGGGTAAACCAATCGCGGCCATAGTGGTCAGTGACTTCGACCGAGGCATTCCAGCCGCCCTCCAAATCGGAAGAAGCCGGGGCATCCAATTCGGACAGGATCTCGGTCAAGGTTTGTTGCAACAAGGGCAAGTCGGCCTGTGATGAGTCCAGACCCGCTCCGATGCCCATGACTGCGAAGCGAGCCAGGTCGGCCGTTTCATCAGCAGGTGGTGGGTTGATGGCCAGCTGTCGATTGACCACTTGGACGAAGGTGGCGGCGTCGCCCAGCTTGTCTTGCCCATGGAGGCTGCATGTGACGATACGGGCCGCTGGCTCACCTTGAAGGGTGGTCAAGCGAAAGGCGTCCTGGAGTGCGTGAACAGGGGCCAGGTCCTCATGTGGCAGGGCCAGAATACGGCCAATCAGCCACACCGTTGGGGTGGCGCACTCAATGGGCAGCGTACCAGCCGGTGGGGTGCCTTGCCAGCCAGGTCCATGAAGAAAAAACGTGTGGGCCGCATTGCCATTCAAGCGGGTGCCCAGATGCGCAAAAGGGTTGGTGTAGAAGTCCAACAGCCCTAGCACGTAGTAGCGCTCGCCAGTGTCCGGGGTGTGCAACAACAAAGGTCCGTCTGACAGATCGATCCAGGTACTGGTGTAGAGCGTGTCAGTGTTGGGTGTGACCACTCGGCGGTCTTTGGCATTGAGCAGTTGGCGCGTGTGTGAAAACACATTGGCCCAGCGGCGCTTAGATTCGGGACCACCCGCCGGGTCCGCAAAGAGCCCTTCTGTATTTTTGCGTGGACTGCTTGCTGCTTGCATCCGTGCTGTTTCATACAAGGGCAGCGTGTAGAGGATGGCCTCTCTGGCCAGATCGTTGCGGTTCATGGGGTCATCTTTCTTTGACGCGTTGGACGGGGGGGAGGGTATAGCGGCCGTTGAGCATCTCTTCGCGCGGGTGGTACATGCGCAAAATCAGGTAGAACGGTCCTGATGGCGCTGGCAACCAGTTCGCATCGCCTTCAGCGGGGCGTTCGTGCTGAATTTGAAGCGTCAGAGAGTTGTCTTGACCGAGTCGCAAGCCTTTGGTTCGATCCCCAATCGCATAGCGACCCATCGGATTGGCCGCGAAATAGCGGTCTTCGCCATAGAGCGATACCGACCAAAAGGCGTCTGCCGGCGGCATGTGGCCACCCTCAAAGCGCAAGGTGTAGCCATGCTGGCCGTGTAAAGGTTCACTGTCGGCGTCGAAATCGGCCTGTGCATAGAGGGTTTCGGTGGCCGCTAACGCGCCCAGCCCCTTCATGGCCACTGTGGCGCGCATCAGGATGTTGTCGCCCCAGATGCCCAAATGGGGACTCCAGGTCCAGGGCTTTCGTGTCAAGTTAACGATGTGCTGTTTGATCAGATGTATCCCTTCGGAGTAGGCATGTCGCAAGCCCTCTCGTACACGCTGGCTGCTGCGCTCCAGCGCATCCAGCCCACCTGGTGGCAAGCGCAAGCTGCGCATCAGTGGACGCAGGTCACTGGCGTTGCTCGGTACCCCGATCTCATCGACCGCCTGCAGCAGGTTGGCAAAAAAATCGTCGGCGGCATGGTCGCTGTCTCGCCACTGGCTAACGCATGAAGGGCGAGGTCCGCTGCCTTGCAACTGAACGCCATCTCCAAATGCGCGTGCCTTGGGCACATCGGAGAGATCCCCCACCAGCGCGCGCCCCAGCAGCCAGACCAAGCGAGTGGGGCAGCGCACCACGCGCGCTGGATCAACTCCCGCTGGCATCGGGTCCTCGGTGTGAATCAGCCACCAATCCGCACCTTCGGCTGGCGTGTTGCGCAGACCCACGTTGTGGAAGTTTTCGCTCCAGGCATCCATCAGTTGCACCACGTAATACCGGCCGTGGTTCGGAGGGATGTGCAGTCGAACCGGGGAAGCTCCGATCCAGATCCAAGCGTTGTAATACAACAGATCGCACGAGGGTGTGACGATATCTCGGTCTTCGTGTGTCCAGGGTCTGTCACTGCCGTGGAACATCCCGAAGGGGCCGCGACCGAATGCAGGTGTGGCTTCTGGATTGCTTTGCACTTGGCAGGTTCGAAGGACTTCGAGCAAGGGGTAGCCCCACAGCACTAGAGGCTTGGCCATCACCGCAGTGACCGCCGTTTGGGGTGATTGATTTTGTGAATGTGCATTCATGTTTTTGAGCGTAGTCAAACTGAACCACTCTGACAACGCCAAAAACCCTGTGAATGGCACGTGGGTGACAGCTTTTTCGTCACCTATACGACAAACCAGCCCGTTCGATGCATGCGGATGGACGCAGGCGCACTGACCACCCAGGGCAGGTATTGGCGTGGCTGGTCGCTGGCCGATGGTCAGCGCTTGATCTGGATCAGCGCATCGGCCGCCACAACACCTTGCCCAGCCGGTTTTACGAACAAGGGGTTGATGTCGATGCCGGAGATGTGTTCGCCTAAATCTTGTGCCAATGCCGCCAGCTTCAGGATGGTGTCCACCAGCGCATCGACATCGGCCTTGGGCTGACCGCGTGCACCATCCAGCAAGGCGAAGGTACGGATCTCGCACACCATGGCCTCGGCTTCACTGCGGGTGATGGGCAACATCCTGAAGCTCACGTCACGCAGTACCTCTGCATAGATGCCGCCCAGACCGAACATGATGGCCAGCCCAAACAGCGGATCGTTCGTGACCCCCAAGATCACCTCGACCCCGCTAGGGACCATGGATTGCACCAGCACCCCGTCGATGGTGGCGTGTGGCGCATGATGCTGCGCATTGAGAAGGATCTCATCGTAAGCTTGACGCACGGCATCGGCATCGCTAAGGCCGATGCGCACACCCCCCGCTTCGGTCTTGTGTGCAATGTCGGGTGAGACCACTTTCAAGGCTACTGAAAAACCAATGGCAGCAGCCTGCTGCACGGCCTCGTCAGCACTGTGTGCCAATGCTTCGGCTGTGACCGGGAGGCCATAGTCGGCCAGCAGCTGCTTGGCCTCGTATTCGGTCAGGTCCTTGTGGGCAGTGGCCAGTTGCTGGCGCCGCAACGGGCGAGAGCAGTTGAGCACCGGCTCCCGCGCACGCTCGGCTTCGCGACGGCAGGCAGCGACAAATTGCCACATGGCTCCCATACCGGTGGCACAGCGAACAGGAGTGTCATAGCGCGGCACACCCGCTTCCAGCAACGCGTCATATCCGGCTTGTGTGGTGGCGGTGTCGGCGGTCCAGGACACCAGCACCGGCTTGTCGGTCGCCTGAGCCACCTCGGCCACCCATTGGGCCAACCTGATACCCACCGGCCCGGAGACAGCTGCCAGGCACACGGCCATCATGTCTACCGCAGGATCGTTCACGATCAGACGCAGGGAGGTGATCAGCTTGTCTTCTTGAGCGATGATGTTGCCCGTCACATCGATCGGGTTGTGCAGTCCGGCATAGGGCGGCAGCACTTGTCTTAACGCCTCCAAGGTTGTCTCTGACAGAGGCGGCAGCACCAAGCCTGCGGGTGCGCAGTGGTCGGCCAGCAGCACGCCCGCTCCACCCGAAAGCGTGACCACCGCGACACGCGGTCCAGTGGGCTGGCGTGGCGACAGCAGTGCCAGGGCGCGGTCAGCCAGGTCTTGAACATCCGTGACCTCGATGGCCCCAGCTTGAGCAAATGCAGCCTGATACAGCGCAGCGTCCCCGCCCAAATTGGCAGTATGGGAGGCGGCAGCGCGTGCACCGGCCTCGGAAGTGCCCACCTTCCACAGCAACCAAGGTTTACCGGCCCGCAAAATATGACGACCTACATCAACGATGCGGTGGGCGTCCTTAAAGCCTTCGACATACGACACCACCATGCCAGTCTGCGGATCGTCTGCCCAAGCTTGCACCAGGTCGAGACTGGTGGTCTGGGCTTCATTACCGGTAGATTGGTAGTGCTGGAAACCCAGTCCAGCATCGTTGGCCAGCATCAGCACGGTGTTGCCCCAGGCACCACTTTGTGAGCTCATGCTGATGGGCCCTTTTCGGTACCGCAGCCCATAGGGCGCACCAAATCCCAAGCTGAAACCCTGCCCCACGCTGATCATGCCTTGGCAATTGGGCCCCATCATGGCGATGCCATACCGATTGGCCATATCGACCAGTGCTTGCTGGGCAGCCACACCCTCACCGCCCATCTCGGCAAAGCCGGAGGTGATCACGATGACCTGACAGATGCCTTTGCGACCACAAGCTTCCAGTTGGGCGATGACCTGATCGGCGCTCACTGCGATCAGCGCCACATCGGGCACTTCGGGCAACGCAGCCACGTCCGGAAAACACGGCCAGCCAAAAACTTCTGTGTAGCGCGGGTTGATTGGGTAGACCTGGCCCTCATAGCCCAGATTACGCAGGTGCAGCAAAGGCTGTCCACTGGGTTTGCTGCCCGTGGTGGAGGCACCAATGACGGCGATGCTGCGGGCGCTGAACATGCGCAAGAGGTCGAATTGGGCAGTGGACATGTCTTTTTTATGTTCTTCTTAAGGATGGTGGATTTTTGTCTGGCCCAAATTTTCAAATATGGGCATCTATTTTTGACATGTGCTTCAGATGGATCTCATGCTTCCAGACCTTGGTGGAACACGCGCCGTGCAATGGCGGATCGGTGAACTTCGGAGGCCCCGTCGTAAATACGGAATGGGCGCAACAGTCGCTGGATCATGGACAGTGGCCAATCTTCAGAAATACCCAGAGCACCTGTGATCTGTACAGCTGAATCAGCTACGCGGTTAACGGCCTCTGACACGAAGACTTTGGTCATGGCCGAATGGTGTCGAATCGATTCACCTGCATCGAGCCTTTGAGCGGTGTCCAGAGTCATCAGGCGTGCAGCATGCAACTCGATGTGCGCATCGGCCACCATGGCTTGCACCATTTGGTGCTCGGATACCCGGGCACCGTGTGATTGACGTTCGAGAGCATATTGCTGCGCCAAGCTCATGGCGCGCGAGGACAGACCGATCAGACGCATGCAGTGAAACAGGCGGGCGCCCTCTAGCCGCAGCTGCGCGTGTTCAAGGCCTTTTCCTTCTTCACCCAGCAACGCATCGGCAGGCACTTCACAGTCTTGCAGACGAATCTCGGCGTGACCGCCCAAGTCAAAGGGCTCGACCGTGTGGACGTCTCGCACGATATCAAAGCCTGGCTGCTGGACATCGACCAAAAAAAGCGAGGGGCCGATTTCGGTACGTGCCATGACGATGGCGAAATCAGCCACTGAGGCTGAAGTGGCGAACCATTTGTGGCCATTGAGTCGCCAACCCCGTGCCGTACGCTCAGCGCGGCTGCTGAGCATGCGAGGATCTGACCCTAAACCCGGGGCTGGTTCGCTCATTGCAAAGCACGAGCGCTGGGTCCCTTGTAACAGTGGGCGCAAGTAACGTTCGCGCTGCAATGGTGTGGCCAAAGCCTCGAGTGTGGTGATGTCCGGCTGGCCCGGGGCCGCGCACTGCAGCGCCCCCGGTCCAAGAAAACTGCGGCCAGCAGTTTCAAGGTAAGCACAGCACTGCGCCCAGCTCAGGCCCAGACCGCCATCGGCCACGGCGCCACGAGGCGCTGTCAGACCTTGGGAGACGGCCAGCGCACGCAACTCTTGCACCAAGGCCAAGTTGTAGTCTCGCTCGTGTGCACGGCGCAGGTTTTCACGCGGAATGACTTCTTCATCAATGAAGCGTCTGGCCCGTTCAAGCAATACTTGCACGGAAGGGGAGTGAGCGGTCATGGCTTTGTCACTTTTTGAGCATGCGGTTGATGCGTTCCCACATCTGCAAGTCATTGCGCATGAATTGGCTGAAATCGGCAGTGGACAAGAAAGCGGCTTCGCCACCCGCAGTGGTCAGCCGTTCTTTTGTATCGTTCTTTTGTAAAGCAGCCTGCACACCAGCTTCAAGTTTGCGAATGGCCTCCGGTGGGGTTCCTGCTGGCGCATGCAGACCGTACCAAGACAACACAGTCACTTCTGGAAATCCTGCTTCAGCAATGGTGGGAACCTCTGGCAGTTGGGGTGAGCGGTTGGCACTGGTGTTGGCCAGAGCGCGCAACTTGCCTGATTTGATGTGAGGAAAGGCCACACTGGAAGGCAAAATCCCCACCGCGAAGGTGTTCGTGATCAGGTCTACAGCCATCGGTGGTGCGCCTTTGTAGGGAATCGGGTCAAGCTTGATGCCGGTGACTTGCTTGAGGATTTCGGTGGCCATGGTTTGGGTGGTGCCCGAGCCGCCATCACCATACTGCAATGCCGGATTCGCCTTACGCGCCATTTCGATGAACTCTCGCACACTGCGTGCGGGTGATGAAGCGGGTACGCAAAGGTAGCTGGGTGATAGAGAAAAGCGCGCGACAGGGATGAAGTCTTTTGGCGCCCATCGGAGATTTTGTTCCAGCAATGGATTGTTGAGCAGGTAGGGTGCTGACACCAGCAAGGTATAACCATCCGCGTTAGCTCGCGCAACGGCTTCTGCGGCGATATTGGCGTTAGCACCTGGTCGCGCTTCAATAACAACCGGTTGACCCAGTTCTAGACCTTGTGCCATGGCCCGTGTTTGAACGTCCACCACACCACCTGCAGGATAAGGCACGATGATTCGAATGGGTTTTGCGGGAAACGCCTCTTGCGCCTGCAGGGCCTTGTAAGGCAATGCGGCGATAGCTGCCCCCGAAAGGATCATGGAACGTCTTTTCATTTGCATCTCCTGGTGGTTTTTTGGTTAAGGAAAGTGATCAACTTTTCAGGCCCTGCAGAAAATTCTTCGCGGGCACGCTCAGGGTTTGGTGGTCTGCAAGGGATGTGATCATTTGGTCAAGCTCAATTTCACGCAATTTCATTTGACAGCTGCTTTTTCATGTTCACGCAGTGTCAGCTTGGCGATGTTGAGTTGATGAATTTGGCTCGTACCCTCATACAAGCGGAAGAGACGCACATCGCGGTAATAACGCTCGATTGAGCTGAAGTCTGCGATGTAGCCAGCACCGCCAAACATCTGAACGCAGCGGTCTGCAACCCGACCACACATTTCAGAGGCGAAGTATTTACACATGGAAGCCGCGAGGGCTACATCCTCTCCACGATCACGTGCACGCGCTGCTTCGAGAATCATGGAGCGCGCAGCAAAAATTTCTGTACGGCAGTCAGCGATCATCGCTTGAACTAACTGGAAGTTGGCAACTGATTGGCCGAACTGTGCACGTTGCGTCGTATGAGTCACAGCGAGATCAAGCATGCGGATTGCCGGTCCGGTGCAAAGCGCTGCCAAGTGCATCCTTTGTTTGTTCAGAACCTTCATCACGGTTTGGAAGCCAACGCCTTCCTTTTCACCGATCATGTTAACGGCGGGCACACGGCAGTTCTCGAAAAAAACATCTGAAACCGGCGATCCAGCTTGCCCCATTTTTTTGTACTGCGCGCCAGTTCGCAATCCCGGTCCCCGTTCAACCAGGAAGGCGGTCAGACCTGCATGACCACGTGAATCCTCCTCAGTCCGTGCAATGACTGTGAACACGTCTGCGACAGGCGCATTGGTGATGTAGCGCTTCATTCCATTGAGCACATAGTTGTCGCCATCCCGGCGTGCAGTGGTCTGAATATTGGTCGCTTCAGATCCTGCGTCCGGTTCAGTGAGTGCTAAGCAGCCAGTGAGCTCGCCAGTGGCCATACGCGGTAACCAGCGCCTTTTCTGCTCTTCAGTGCCATCTGCGACGAGTGCTTCTGAGCCGATGCCAGTATTCGTTCCCACGCGCGCGCGCAGCGCTACTGAAGCTTGGGAGAGTTCCATCGCGCACAAGACAAGTTCTTCTGCCGTGAGACCCAGGCCGCCATATGACTCGGGGATACTCCAGCCAAAGTACCCCTTGTTACGCAGTTCTGAGACGATTGACTCAGGAATCTCTTCAGAGCGTTCGATTTCATCCTCTATGGGATGCCATCGTTCGCGAACAAATGAACGTATGTCGTCAAGCAGGGCGTCAAGTTTTGCGTCATTGCGAATCATGCAAGTACTTTAGGCAAGTCTTCCTTGACTTCAAACCAATGTTTCAACTATTGGAACCGAGATGTGCAGACAAGTGTGTTCCACGCGAAAATGTCAATATGCGACAAGAACGAACAGTTCATCAATTAAAAAACCAGCTGGACCTCCAGCGCGTGCGTGCGGATGACCCCGACTTTTCCGGGACGCTCGCCAAGGGATTGATGATTCTGCAATGTTTTGTTCGTAATCCGCGCGCTCATGCGAACAGCGAGTTCGCTGAAATCTTGGGAATTCCGCGCTCAACGGTCAGTCGCTTGTGTCGAAGTCTTCAAGCATTGGGATTTCTTGACCACGATGAAAGGCTGGACAGGTACTTTATTGGCCCAGCCGCAGTAGCACTCGGGTATCCCTATGTGATCAATACACCCTTGCTTACGCACCTGAGGCCGGCTCTTCAATCAATGGCCGATCGCTTTGAAGGTGCTGTTTCTATCGGCGTGACCATGGACCTTGACGTTGTCTATATCGAAACATGTACACACGAGAGTGGTACGCTCAAGCGGCCGGGTGTGGGGGCAGTGCGCGGTATCGTCGAAACAGCGATGGGACGTTCTTGGCTCTCGCAACTTTCAGTTGCCGATCGAAACCGCTTTCTTGTGAGAGCACGCAAGGAGAGGCCCGATGAATACACCCGCAGCACAGAGGGTCTGAAAGAAAGTATCACTCATTACAGCAAGCGCGGCTTCGCGATCAATATGGGGGATGCCGGTCTTGGTGTTCTGGCTGTTGGCGTGGCTTCTGACATCCGTTACGGCTCGCGCAGGCTGTTATTTAACTGTGCTGTACCAGGGTACCGTGCCAAGCCCAATGATTTACTAAAGACGATAGGACCAGCGCTGGTTCAATTGGTTAATATGGCCGGACGTCAAGTCGGAGTGCGCTAAGTGTGCTTCTGGCTGGAAGCCCAGAAGTGACTGCGGGACACGACCAGCCGCAACAGCTGCAATGCAGACATCGATCCCAGCTCAACGTAAGTCCACTTTATATCGACTTCTGCCAGTCAACTTTTGCTCAATCGTTGAGTTGCACTTCGCGCCTATTTTTCAACGTCGGACTGATACCACAAAGCGCAGAAACTCTGACTACCATCAGACCAGTTCCGGCGGCGCTTATAGCCCAGTCGTCTTAGCGCTATACCCAGCTCGCCCGGGTGGCATTTCCCGCGCCATTTGCCTGCCAACATGGTTCGGATTGCAGGTAGTGAGAGCCCTTGGCTCTTGATCTCTGCGGGGATGTTTGCCAACAGCTTGGCAAGGCGATCTTCTAGCGGTGTGAGTCGCTCTAGCCATTTCGAAGTCTCAGCAGCTTGTTGCTCTGCGGCACTAGCTTCGCATGCCGTGACATGACTTTTTACATGCTCTAAATATGTCGACACAATGACCTCCTGTGGTGATTTCAAGTCGCGTCGCTTGGACGGGTGCCCGGTAAAGGGCAACCCGTCCGCAAGGACGTAGAAGATTCGCTCATGAAAAGTTCAATGAAATCAATGGGTTAGGCCCGGCGTCATCGCGGCTGAGGTGCCGCTCAGTTGGGCCGGACTGTTGATTGGCTTTGAAAACTGAGCCACTGGCTCAGTTTGTCTGGCTAATCAACACACAGCTTAATTTCACAAGGCAAAAAGGGCAACCATAAAAAATCGCAACAATATTTTTGCTGTGACGACAAATTTTGAAAACCTAGGTTGTACTCAAGCCATTGTCTGAAACCGCATTGTTTCTAACTGAAGGCTTCGTGTGTCCATCGAAAAATCAAATTGGCAACTGTCGAACCAGATTGCTTCGGACCCAAGTGCTGAGTCCACTTGCAACACCTCTTTGGCTCCATGCTTGGTAAGCTGGATCAGCATAAACGGCATCCGCGCATTTGCCGTAGGCTTCATAACTTTCATATCGTGTGGTGAAAACCATGTTGCCAATTTCACCGGTAGAAACTGCCCAGACAGAGACTTCGGCACCGTGCTTGCGAAAAATGGCAGCACTTTCAGCAACCAGCGCCATGAGCTTTGTCATGTCAGCTCCTGGGTTCGGACTGAATACAACTTGAGAAACAACTGCTTGTGACATGGTTTATCTTTCGATTGAGTTGCATGAGCTCAAAATTGAACCCCGTTTCGCTTATACCCCCCTAGCCATAATTTTTGGTGGCAATTCACTACTCACAAGGGTAAACACTCTGGGACACCGTAGTTGAACCTTTACAAACAAGGGCTGATTAGGTTGATAGTTTGGGCCCCAGTGCACTGCACAGGCCCACGGGTGCTTACCAAAACCAGCGCACGTTAAACCGGCCGTGAAGCGGCAAAGGGGTGTGGCGGCACCGTTGTAAGGGGTATCGGGATTCGGGGCTTGTGCCTCCTTCTGAGCGCGTCGGCGCGGCATTGCGGGTGCTGGTCGGACCGCAGTGTGTAGCGCTTGAAGGACCGCATCGATCGCGGCGTCGCGGCCGCCGTCAATCGACCTTCGCGCCCGAATCCTTAACGATCTTTCCCCACTTGATGGCCTCGGCGCGCATGAAGCCGCTGAACTGCTCGGGCGGGCCGCCGACGATCTGCATGCCCAGGCCCTTGAGCTTGTCCTGCACCTCGGGCAGCTGCAGCGCCTTACCGACGTCGGCATTTACGCGCGCCACGATCTCCCGGGGCGTGCCGGTCGGTGCCAGCAGGCCGAACCACTGCAGCACCTCGAAGCCGGGCAGGCCCGATGCGGCCACGGTGGGCAGCTGCGGCGCCACCGGCGACGGCCTGGCATCGGTGACCGCCAGCGCGTTGAGCTTGCCCCCCTGCACCTGCGGCAGGAAGGCCACCGCGGTGCCGAAAGCTACCTGCACGCGGCCTGCCACCAGGTCCAGCGTCATCGGCGCGTCGCCCTTGTAGGGGACGTGCTGCATGTCGATGCCGGCCAACGACTTGAAGTACTCGGCCGTCAGGTGCGACACGCTGCCGTTGCCGGTGGAGCCGAACATCATCGAGCCTGGCTTGGCCTTGGCCAGCGCCACGAACTCGGCCACCGACTTCGCTGGAACCGAGGGGTGCACCACCATCAGGATGGTGGCAGTGCCCACCAACGACACGGGTGCGAAGTCCTTGACCGGGTCGTAAGCCAGCTTGGGATACAACGCTGGCGCGATGGCGTGCGTGCTGCTGGTGCCCAGAAGGAAGGTGTAGCCGTCGGGCGCCGACTTGGACGCCACATCGGACCCGGTGGTGCCGCCGGCGCCCGCGCGGTTGTCGACCACCACGGCCTGCCCCAGCGATTGCGAGAGTTTGTCGGCCAGCAGACGGCCGACGATGTCGGTGGAGCCGCCGGCCGGGAACGGCACGACGATCCGGATCGGCTTTGCGGGCCAGGCCTGGGCGACAGCCGCGCTGGTGGCCAGTACGAGGGACGCAGCAACAATGACCGCGCTGCGGGAGAGGGAGGGCAGCATGAAGACTCCTGGGAAAGCAAGGGCGCTCAGGCCGCGGCCAGTGCGACGCCGGACCGCGTGGAAACCGGGGCAACGCCGAGCAGCGCCTGGGCGATCTGCTGCGCGGTGTTGAGTGAATCGGTCAGGCCCAGGTGGCCGTGGCCGCAGGCCAGCCACAGGCCCGGATGGCCTTGTGCCGCCCCGACCACCGGCACCGAGTCGGGCATGCAGGGGCGATGGCCCATCCAGGTGCGGGTGGGCAGGTGCTCGAGTCCCTTGAAAGTGTCGCGCGCAATGCGGCCCAGCATGGCGGCACGGCGCTCGTCAGGCGGCGCGACCAGCCCGCCGATCTCGACTGTGCCGCCAACGCGCAGGCCCTCTTCCATCGGCGTGACGAACACTTTTCGGTCGGCCAGGATGACGGTGCGCGACACCACGTCGCGCGCGCCCTCGAACTGCAGGTGGTAGCCACGCTGGCTCTCGAGCGCCAGGTGCACGCCCAGCGGCGCCAGCAGCGCCTTGGACCACGCACCGGCCGCCACCACCACATGGTCGAACGGCGACTCCGTCGGGCCTTGCAGCCGCCACCGGCCGCCTTCGGGCAGCAGGCCGGCGACACCGGCGCGCACCACGCGGCCTCCGGCGCTGGCATAGGCGCCGGCCATGGCTTGAACGTAGCGCAGCGGATGGAGGATGGTGGCGTGGTCGGCCAGGAACATGCCGACCTGGTAGCGCGCCGCGACGCCGGGCTCCAGTGCCTCGATGCCGCCACGGTCCAGCCGTTCGGCCTTGAAGCCGTAGGACTCGCGCAGCCGCCAGCCGCCGGCGTCCTTGGCCAGCGCCGCAGCGTCGGGGTACAGGTGCAGGTGGCCCTGGCGCAGGAACAGCTCGGGTACGCCCAGCTCGCGCGTCATGGCCTCGTGCGCATCGAGCGCGCCGGCATGGATGGCGTTCAGTTTCGCGGCGGCGGCCTGCACCGCCGCTGGTCGCGCCGACGCGACGAAGCGCAGCAGCCAGGGCAGCGCATGCGGCAGGTGGCGCAGGGGCAGGTACAGCGGGCTCTCGGCATCGAACAGCATGCCGGGCACTGAGGCCAGCACGCCCGGCATGGCCAGCGGCGCGACCGACGCGGGACTGACCGCGCCCGAGTTGCCGGCGCTGCAGCCCGACCCGGGCTCGCCCCGGTCGATCAGCGTGACGTCGGCGCCGCGCTTGCGCAGTGCCAGCGCAGTGCTCGTGCCCACGATACCGGCGCCGATCACGGCGATGCGAACGGGTTCTTGCATCAAGATGCCTTGGCGCGCTTGTCGGAGACGATGCGGCCGTCCTTGAGCACCAGCTGCAGGCGCCGCACGTTGTTGATGTCGTCCAGGGGGTTGGAGCCCACCACGATGAGGTCGGCGATCTTGCCCTTCTCGACCGTGCCCAGCTGATCGCCCATGCCGCAGATGGCCGCGCCGTTGCGCGTGGCCGCCACCAGCGCCTGCCAGGGCGTGGCGCCGTCGCGCACCCACAGGCCGAGCTCGAGCAGCGCGGCGTCCTTCAGGGGCCGGATGTCCGAGCCCAGCGCCATCTTCACGCCCGCCTTCAGCGCCTTCAGGAAGCCGTGCTGGTGCACATCGGCCGCCGCGTCGGCGCGGCAGCACAGGGAAACCGCGAGGTTGCGGTTCTTGACCCAGCGCTTCTCCCAGTCGTTGGTGGCCTGGCCGGGTGTCAGGTGGCTGATCGACAGCGTGGGCACGTACCAGGTGCCATGCTTGAGGAACAGCTCGATGCACTCGTCGTCGAGGATGTAGCCGTGCTCGATGCTGTGCGCGCCGGCCACGATGGCGGCCTTTACCGCATCGGGGTTGGTGGCGTGCGCCATCACCTTGAACTCGCGCTGCTTGCAAATCTCGAATGCTGCCTTCAGCTCGTCGGGCAGCAGAAAGGAATGGCGGTGCAGGTCCCAGGCCGGGCCCAGGATGCCGCCCGAGAGGTTCATCTTGATGTGATCGACACCGTTCTTGATCTGCTCGCGGATGGCCGTGACCCAGCCGTACGGGCCGTCGACTTCGAGCGCGTGGCCCGAGGTGAGGAAGTGGCCGCCGGTGGTGGTGAGGAAGTGGCCGGCCGCGAAGAGGCGCGGGCCCAGATGCTGGCCGGAGTCGAAGGCGCGCTTCCAGGCCACGTCCATGTAGTTGTGCGCACCAGCGCAGCGCAGGCCCACGATGCCCGATTCGAGCAGCGCCTGTTGCATCTTGTGGCCGAACAGGGTGACCTGCTCGGCCAGCGGCATGTCGGTCAGCGACTGAAAGTAGTCGGGGTGGATGTGCACGTCCCACAGGCCAGGCAAGAGGTAGGCGCCCTTGAGGTCGATCACCTGCGCGTCGCCAACGGCAGGCGCGCTGCCGGCCGGGAAGATGTCGTGGATCTTGCCGTCCTGCAGCAGGACGGCGCAGTCTGCTTGAGCCTGCGGGTCGACGCAGTCGATCAGCGTGGCGTGGGTGAGGAGGGTGCGCATCGAGGCTTGGCAGGTGAGCGTCATTCGGCCACGATGCCGACCTTGGCCGCCAGGTCTTTCCACTTGGCGCCCTCGGCCTGCACGAAGCGGCCGAACTCCTCGGGCGATTGCGGAAACGGCACGATGCCTCGGTCGTTGAAGGCCTTGGCCAGGTCGGTGCCCGTGAGCAGGGCCACCACTTCACTGTTGACGCGGTCGATCACGGCGCGCGGTGTCTTGGCGGGGGCAAGCAGGCCGAACCAGGTACCGCCTGAGAACGCGGGCAGGCCAGCTTCGGCAAAGGTGGGCACCTCCGGCGCGCTGGGCAGGCGTTGGCGCGAGGCCACCGCCAATGCGCGCAACTTACCGCCCCGCACGTGTTCGAGCACCGCGGGCGGCGTATCAAAGCTGTACTGGACCTGGCCACCGATCAGGTCGATGATCGACGGCCCGCTACCCTTGTACGGAACGTGCACGCTCCGTGTGCCGATGAGCGACTTGAACAGCTCGCCGGCCAGGTGGTTGGAGGTGTTGTTGCCGAACGAGGAATAGTTGAGCTTCGCGCCGTTGGCCCTGGCGTAGGCGATGAACTCTTCCAACGTGCGGACAGGCAACGCGGGGTTGACCACCAGGAAGAACGGCACCTGGCCGACACCCGTGATGGGCAGCAGGTCGCGCACCGGGTCGTAGGGCATGGTCTTCATGGTGATGGGCGCGATGGACACCTCGGGAGAGGCGGCCAGGAGCAGCGTGTAGCCGTCGGGGTCGGACCGCACCACCGAGTTGGCGCCCAGCGTGCCGCCGGCGCCGGCGCGGTTCTCCACCACGACCTGCTGGCCGAGGCGGGTGCCAAGCTGCTGTGCCAACAGGCGGCCGGCTACGTCGGTGCTGCCGCCGGGCGGGTAGGCGATGACGATGCGCAACGGGCGCGCGGGCCAGGCAGGCGTCTGGGCGGCGGCGAAACCGTGCACCAGGGCGGCGGCGGAACCACTGAGGAGGGTACGGCGTTGCATTAGTTCTCCTGGCTGGCCGGCGACAAGAGGCCATCGGCAAAAAGCTTATTGTATGGACCCGCCGTATCGCGATGCAATACGTTAAAATTGCATTGCAATAACTTGGAGAAATTTCCTTGACTCGATCGCTCATGCTTGCCGCAGCCCAGACCGGCAGCGTGGAGGACGGTGACCTTCGCACCATTGAAGCCGCGGCCCACGCCCTGCTCGACGAGGCCGCGCGCCGGCAGGTGCGGCTGCTCACCTTCGGCGAGCTGTTCCTCACGCCCTTCTTCGCCAACCAGCTGGTGGAGGACTTCGACCGCTGGTTCCTGCACGACGCCCACCCGGTGCTGCTGGGCCTGCGCGAGAAGGCGCGCCGGCACAGCATCGCACTGGTGCTGCCCTTCGCCGAGAAGGCCAACGACGGCTACTACAACAGCGCCTTCGTCTACGACACAGACGGCCGCGAAGCGGGCCGCTACCGAAAGACCCACATCCCGGCCTACTTCCCCACCGAGGGGCCGGGCGGCACCGGCAGCTTCGAAAAGTTCTACTTCACGCCGGGCGCGAAGCTGGAGACCTATGCGGTGGCCGGCACGCGCATCGGCGTGCAGATCTGCAACGACCGGCTGTACCCCGAAGCTTCGCGGGCCCTCGCTCTGCAGGGCGCCGAGATTATCGTGATGCCGATCGCCTATTCAACCTACGCCGACCCGGCCCAGCGCACCTCGATCTGGGAGATCCCGCTGCGGGCCCGCGCCTACGAGAACGGCGTGTTCGTGCTGGCCTGCAACCGTGTCGGCTCCGAGGGGGCACGGCACCACCTGGGGCGCAGCATGGTGATCGACCCGCGCGGCATGATCGTGCAGGAGGCGGGCACCGAGGCGCCCGAGCTGCTGACCGTCGAGGTCGACCTGGATGCCGTGACGTCGGCGCGCAAGAAATTTCCGTGGTGGCGTGACCGCCGCCCCGACCTGTACGGACCGCTGGTCACCAACGACTGACCGGCGATGGCCAGCGCGATACCCACCAGGGCCCGCCGCGGCGCGTTGGACGCTGAAAGTCCGCTTTACATGGGCTCGCTGGCCAAGTGCTTCCAGGTGCTGGAGGCACTGAACACCGCCAGCCGCCCGGTCGGCCTGACCGAGCTGGCCGAGCTGGCCGGACTGGACCGCAGCGGCGTGCAGCGCATCACGCACACACTGCGGGTGCTGGGCTACCTGCGGCAAGACCCGGCAAGCAAGGCGTTCCGGTTGTCGGGCCGGATGCTGGAGTTCGGCCACACCGTACTGGCCACCCACGTCGTGCGCGGACGGGCGCAGCCGCATCTGGACGCACTGAACAAGCGCACCGGCGAAACGGTGAACCTGATGGAGCTCGAGGGCGACGAGATCGTCTACGTGGCGCGCTTTCCCAGCCTGCATGCGGTAAGCGTCGATCTGCACGTCGGCTCGCGCCTGCCGGCGTTCTGCACCGCGGCCGGCCGCGCCATCCTGTCGCACATGGACCCCGCCGAGGCGATGGCCCGCCTGAAGGGCGTGCGCCGCGTGGCGATGACCAAGCGCACCCTCACCGACCTGCCCGGCCTGAGCAAGGCCTTGCAGAACGCGCGCGAGAGGGGCTATGCGCTCAACGACCAAGAAGCTTTCGTCGGCGACATCTCCGTGGCGGCGCCGTTGCTGGGCCCGGCGGGCCGTCCGTTGGCTGCCGTCAACATCGCCGTGCCCTCGCCACGCTGGCGGCTCGAGGAGGTGCTGGCGCAGCTGGTGCCCGCGCTGCTGAAGACGGCAGCCGTCATCGGGCGGGATCTTCGGTCGGTGTAGCTGCGCGCTGGGCTCCGCCTCGGTTCGCGCGCGGCGGGGTGACACGCCTGACGCGTACCCGTGAAGCCGGCGAATTCAATCCGTGGAAGATGGGTGACTTCACCGCCGAGTTCATCGACGGCATGCTCAAGGCGATCGTGGGTATCGAATTCGAGATCGCCCGGATGAAGGGCAAGGCTGTTAACGCCGATCCAATATTGAACACCGAATCGCTAGGTGCTTTTTTTTGGCCGTATGTCAAACATACGGCAAAGACAGTCTAAAAGCCGTACAAATCAGGGTGACCTAGGCAAATGATGATGGATCGCTTTTGCCGTACGGTTGCCGTATTGAACCAAAATTGCAAACAGCCTCACTCAAAGGGCGTTGGCGGCTTACTTCAGGGGCGGTTCAATCATCCAGTCGTGGCAAACCGAAGCGGTCGAACCTGTTGGTAATTGGTACAGCGTGTTGGTAAACGTTTAGGGAGTGCTGGCCGTCTACCGCAACCGTGAGGTAAAAGGCGAATCAGTGCTGAATTGCCTCAAACGATGGCCCAAAGAGGTCACGGAGGCATTTGTACGAACCACGAATCTCAATCTATTAATTGATGATCGACAAAATCGCGATTCCTGGAAGGACCCGCGATTCATAGCCTCAGTAACAGCGCCAGTAAAGTTATCGTTCCTATAAGTCGAATCTGCACTCGATGGCACTCAAAACAACATTACTCAGGTGCCGGGGATCAACTTCAAACGCAGGCGTCCTTTCAGCATTGCTTGAAAGGGTTTTACCCCGAGCAAGAGTGAATTCCGACTGCAATTAATTTTTCAAGTGGTAGAAAAAACGGGAACGACGGGTAAAATATTCCGCAAATTTGTGATGGCTTTCGAGAATTATTTATGGAAATTCGATGAACGAGTCAAAAGCGCTGCAGTTTGGTCCAGGCCACAAGAGCCTGAAAAGGTTTTCATGGCTTGCATTGCTCTGGAGCCTGTTGCTGTGTCTGAGCTTATTCAGTACACCCGCAACGGCCGCAGCACCCACGGTAACGAGTGTTTCGCCTTCTGCCGGACCTGCTGTAGGCGGTACGAGCATCACCATCACAGGCACCGACTTGGCCGGCGCCATTGCTGTCACCATTGGCGGCATTCCTGCGACTAGTTTTACCGTGGTGAACGGACAAAAAATTACTGCAGTCACACCACCTGGCACCTTTGGGGCTGCAGATGTGTTGGTGACAACTCCCGATGGAACGAATTCAACGACAGCGAATACATCATTTAACTATACTGCTGGTGATCTTATTCCGGCCGCTGTTCCTTTCTCGCCGGCATTTCCGCATGCCCTGTCCATCATTGCACCTGGAAGTGCTGTCACCACTTCCGCTTCGTTCACAGTTAGTTTTAATCAACCTGTTACCGGGGTGGATGCTGCCGACTTCGATTTGATGGCTACTGGAACGGCGGCCAACGGAACCATCTCCTCCGTAACTGGTTCAGGGGCAAACTACACCGTCAATGTTACCGGGATCACCGGTGCCGGCACCCTTGGTGTGAGCCTCGCGAACTTGGCGACCATTACCGCCTTGCCGTCGTTTGCAACGCAAGCCACCTTCGCCACGGGATTCAAGCCCGCCTCCGTGACCTTGGGCGATGTGAATGGCGACGGCAAGCTCGACATGATCACCGCAAATTTCAACTCCGGCAACGTCAGCGTGCTCCTGGGTAATGGCAATGGCAATTTCCAAGGCCAGCAAACCTTCGCCACGGGAACTCAGCCATTCGCCGTGAGGTTGGGCGATGTGAACGGCGATGGAACACTCGATATCATCACCGCCAATGAAGGTTCCAATAATGTCAGCGTGCTCTTGGGCAATGGCGATGGCACCTTTGCAGCTCAAACCACTTTCGCCACGGGAACTCGGCCTCGCTCCGTGACTTTGGGCGATGTGAACGGCGATGGAACACTTGATATCGTCACCGCCAATCAAGACTCCAATAACGTCAGCGTGCTCTTGGGCACTGGCAATGGGACCTTTGCACGTCAAGCCACATTCGCCACGGGAAATGGGGCATACTCCGTGGCCTTGGGCGATGTGAATGGCGATGGTAAGCTTGACATCGTTACCGGGAATAGGAGCGACAGTAGGGTCAGCGTGCTTCTGGGCAATGGCGATGGCACCTTCCAAGCGTCCCAAGCTTTCAGCGCAGGTGATAATCAATTCGCCGTGGCCTTGGGCGATTTGAACGGCGATGGGAAGCTGGACATCGTCACGGCAAATACGAACACCGCCATTGCCGTGCTCTTGGGCAATGGCGATGGCACCTTTCAATCCCAGATAATATTCGGTGCGGGAACGAACCCACGCTCCTTGACGTTGGGCGATGTGAACGGCGATGGCAGGCTCGACATCATGACCGCGAATTTTGGGTCCACCAACGCCAGCGTGCTCTTGGGCAATGGCAATGGCACCTTTAAATCTGCAGTCACCTTCGCCACGGGAACTAATTCGCAATCTGCGACCTTGGGCGATGTGAACGGCGATGGCAGACTTGATATCGTTGCCGCGAACTACAACTCGGATGACGCCAGCGTGCTGTTGGGCACGGGTGGGAGTGCCATTTTTGCTACTTTCACGCCCCAGCAAACCTTCGCTGCGGGAAATGGTGCACAGTCTCTAGCGCTTGGGGATGTGAACGGCGATGGTAGGCTCGACATGGTCACTGCGAATGTTGGCGACGACACCGCCAGCGTGCTTTTAGGCATTGGCGATGGCACGTTTCAAATTCAATCCACATTCGCCGCAGGTGGTTACCCAAACGCGGTCGCCTTGGGCGATCTGAACGGCGATGGCAGACTCGACATCGTCACCGCGAATCGCACCTCCAACAACGCCAGCGTGCTCTTGGGCAATGGCAATGGCACCTTTCAACCTCAAGCCACCTTCGCCACGGGGGATTTCCCACGCTCTGTGACCTTGGGGGATGTGAACGGCGACGGCAGGCTCGATATCGTTATCGCGAATGCTTTCTCCAAAACCGCCAGCGTGCTCTTGGGCAATGGCAATGGCACCTTTCAAGCTCAAGCCATGTTCGCCACGGGATCTACCCCAAGCGCTGTGACCTTGGGCGATGTGAATGGCGATGGCAAACTTGACATCATCACGGCGAATGATGGCTCCTCCAACGTCAGCGTGCTCTTGGGCAACGGCGATGGTACCTTTGCGGCTCAAGCCACCTTCGCCACGGGAAGTAACCCACTCGCTGTGACGGTGGGCGATGTGAACGGCGATGGCAACCTTGACATCATCGCCGCGAATTTCGGTGGCAACAGCTTGAGCGTGCTCCTGGGCAATGGCAATGGCACCTTTCAAACACAATCCACCTTCGCAATGAACAGTCCACACTCCGTGAGCTTGGGTGATGTAAACGGCGATGGTCGACTCGACATCATCACCGCGAGTTACAGTTCCGACACCGCCAGCGTGCTTTTAGGCAATGGCGATGGCAAGTTTCAAACTGAATCCACCTTCGCCGCAGGTGATGGCCCACTCGCGGTCGCCTTGGGCGATCTGAACGGCGATGGCAGACTCGATATCGCCACTGCAAATTTCGACTCTGACAATACCAGCGTGCTTTTAAACAGCATCGCTTTCACGGGGCAGACTGCTGCCGTTGTCAATGCTGCCAACACGCCGACGTTTGGCACGCCAACGAGCACTGCAGATGGCTTCACCGTTCAGATCAGCAACTACGATGCCAACTTCGCTTATGGTGATACCGCTACTGCGGGTGGCACCGTAGCGATATCGAACACTGGTCTTGTCACGGTGAGCGGCGTTGCAGTCAACACTTCATTCACTGCAACGATCACCACCACCCGAGCTGGTTACGAGAACGGCTCTGCCCAGGTGGCTGAGACGTCGTTGAATGCAGCCAACACGCCGACGTTTGGCACGCCAACGAGAACTGCAGTTGGCTTCACCGTTCAGATCAGCAACTACGATGCCAACTTTGCCTATGGCGGCACCGCCACTGCGGGTGGGACCGTGTCGATATCCGGCACCGGTTTGGTCACGGTCAGCGGAGTAGCCACCAATACGTCATCCACGGCCACCGTCACTACTACCCAAACTGGGTATGTCAGTGGCTCGGCGCAAGTGACGGCTGTCTCGCTGGCAGCACCCGGCGCCCCCACCGCGGTCTCAGCCATCGCGGGCAATTCTCAAGCTACGGTTACGTTCACCGCACCGGCAAACAACGGAGGCGCGGCGATCACGGGCTACATGGTGACGACCAATCCGGGTGGGTTGACGGGCACGGGAGCGAGCAGCCCGATCACGGTCACGGGTCTGACGAACGGAACAAGCTACACCTTCACGGTGACGGCGACGAATGGCGCGGGAGCGGGTGCGGCATCGGCCGCCAGCAACAGCGTCACACCCGCAACTTCGTTAGCCACCAGCTACACCGGCACCACTGCTGGCGGCAGCGTGACGGCAGCCATCACAGGCGGCAGTTGTGCAGGTTTCCAAGATGGCTCGGCCCAATACAACATGCCAGGCACTGCGCCTGCGGGTCAGAGATTCCCCTATGGTGCATTCAGCTTCACGGTATTGGGCTGTGGGCCAGGGGGCTCTGTCACCATTACACAAACCTACCCGAACTCCATCGCGCCCAATGCCAAGTACCACAAGCTGATCAACGGCAACTGGGTAGATTGGACAGCTAATGTGAGCATCGTTGGCAACACGGTCATCCTGACTTTGACGGATGGACAGCCGGGTGACACCAACCCAACAGCAGGCGAGATCAGTGATCCGGGTGGCATCACAGTTGCCGACGACAGCAGCATGGCGCCTATTCCGACGCTGAGCGCATGGATGCTGATGGTGTTGGCTGGCTTGATGGCCTTCGTTGCCACTCGCCGTGCAAGCGCTGTCGCAAAAGCCCACATGTCGTCCCAAGTTTAACCAGTACATAGCCATACCAGGCTGGCATTTACTTTTCACCGCGTAATGCCCCTTGACATGGTGGGGGTCGCTAGTTCGAATCTAGTCGCGCCTACCAAAATCGGTAGGGAAATCAAGCACTTGGCGGAAACGCCCAGTGCTTTTTTTCGCCTGTCGGTATGACGATATTATGACGAACCGCCTTTCAGCCGATGCGCTTTTCGGCCGCGGTTTGGCCAAGCTTATCAAGCTGACGGCGCTACCTGACGGACCCCGGTGAGTCCGGCCAAGTGACCATGCGCTCGGGCGCCGCCATGGCCGCCTCCCACCAGACGCTCGCTTGCGCATCGTCAAGCGACATTCGCGCGCAGGCCCTGAATTTGTCTTGCAGTTCCTGGTCGCTCACCGGCCGGCTCGCGTGGCCCCGCGCGCGCCGAACGGGCTCGGCGTCGAGCGTGGTGCCGTCGGTCAATCGAACCGACAACAGGTCTTGCGGCGAGAACAGCGGCTCCAGCGCATCGCGCTCGGTGGCGATCTCGACACGCACTTTTCGAAGCAGGGCCTGCACGATCGTGTCGTTGACGGCGTCGTCGCTCAGGTCCTGAAGATGCACATGGCCGCGGGCCAGGGCGCAGGCGATGGTGTACTCGGCGCTGAACTTCGCATCCAGCCCGTTGGTGGGCCGGCTCGAACGCAGCATGTCCGCCTGGAGTTGGCCCAGGGTGGCCACCACCGCCTCGATGGCGTCCAGGCGATCGGCAACATGGGGCTGCAGCTCCAGTGCCGCGTCGATGATGCGATGGGTGGCGTAGCACACCGGGTAGCGTTTGATGTTGAGACCCTGCTCGAGCATCTGCCAAGGCGTGCCCGCGTGGATCGGGGAATGCAGCCGCACATCGCCGCGCGGCGAGATCGCAGCCAGAAAGCCGCGCGGACTCTCCAGCGCATCGTGCGAAGCGGTCAGGCCTTGTTCGGCGAGGTGCGCCGCAAGGATGCCATTGCGCGCCGCGAAGCCCACCTGCAGGGGCTTGGTCATGGAGCCGAAGTTGGCGACCAGGCCCGCCGACATCGACGCCGCGATGCCCAAGGCGTGCGCCGATCGCTGCGCGTCCAGCCGCCGCAGGCAGGCGCTGGCCGCAGCGCAGGCCACCGCACCGAACACCGCGGTCGGATGCCAGCCTTTGCCGTGGTGCTTGTCCGCGTCGCGCCCTAGCAGTTCGGCCCAGACTTCATAACCGGCCGCATAGGCCGTGACCGCCGCAGCCCAGTCGGCGCCCAGGCGCTCGGCCTCGGCCAGCACCACCGGTGCGAGCACCACGCTGGGGTGGCCGTCCAGGCCGGTATCGTCGAAATCAAGTGCATGGCCCGCCACCGCGTTCATGAACGCGGCGTCAGCCGACGCCGCAAAGCCGCCTTCGGTCCAGACCCGCGCCTGGCCGGTCGGACCCAGAGTGATCAGGTCGCGTGCATGGCGCAGCACCGGCTCGCCCACGCTGGCAAAGGCCACGCCCACGGTGTCGGCGATGCCGCGGCGGATCGTGGCGATGGCCTGCGCCGGCAAGGCGTGGGCGGGCATGTCCGCGATGAAGCGTCCGAGATCGGCCGTGAGCGCTGTTGGCGCCGTCGGCGGTGTCTGCGTGAGCGCGTCCATCTCAATACGAACGCGGCAGGCCCAGCACGTGCTCGGCGATATAGGACAGGATCAGGTTGGTGGAGATCGGTGCGGTGCGCTGAACGCGGGCCTCGCGCCACTTGCGCTCGATGTCGTACTCGCGCGCATAGGCGAAGCCGCCGTGCGTCTGCATGCAAGCCTCGCCCGCTTCCCAGGCGGCTTCGGCCGTGAGCAGCTTGGTGAGGTTGGCATATTCGCCACAAGGCTGGTTGGCTTCGTAGACCGCAGCGGATTTGCGCAGCATCAGTTCGGCCGCCTGTGTCTGCGCATAGGCCTTGGCGATGGGGAACTGGATGCCCTGGTTCTTGCCGATGGGGCGGTCAAAGATCACGCGCTCGTTGGCGTACTTGACGGCCGTCTTGATGAACCACTTAGCGTCGCCGATCGACTCGTGCGCGACCAGGATGCGCTCGGCGTTCATGCCGTCCATGATGCAGCGCAGTCCTTGGCCCTCCTGGCCGATCAGGCTGTCGGCGGGAATGCGCAGGTTGTCAAAGAACACCTCAGTGGTGTTGTGGTTGATCATGGCCTTGATGGGCCGGATCGTCATGCCGTTGCCCACAGCCTTGCGCATGTCCACCAGGAAGACCGAGAGGCCCTCGGATTTTTTCTTCACGTCCTCAAGCGGCGTGGTGCGCGCCAGCAGCAGCATGAGGTCGGAGTAGAGCGCGCGCGAAGTCCAGATCTTCTGGCCGTTGATCACGTATTCGTCGCCTTCGCGCACGGCGCGGGTCTTGAGCTTGGTGGTGTCGGTGCCGCTGGTGGGCTCGGTAACACCGAAGGCCTGAAGGCGCAGCGCGCCGCTGGCGATCTGGGGCAGGTAAAGTGATTTCTGTGCAGCGCTGCCATGACGCAGGACGGTGCCCATGGTGTACATCTGGGCGTGCGTTGCGCCGGCATTGCCACCGCAGGCGTGTATTTCTTCCAGCACCACACCCGCGGCGCGCAGGGGCAGGCCAGCGCCGCCGTATTCCTCGGGGATCAGCGCCGAGAGAAAGCCGGCGTCGGTCATGGCCTGGACGAAGTCGCTGGGATAGGCTTCTTTCTCGTCGAGATCACGCCAATAGCTGCCGGGAAAATCAGCGCAGATGCGGCGCACGCTTGCTCGGATCTCAGGGTAGTCCTCGCCGAGGTCCATGGAGACGGCGGACAGGTCAGGGGCGGCTTGGCTCATGGGGCTTTCTGTTGGAAATTGGGAATTGGAAGAAGGGTTCGCGCCCAGTGGCGCGTCAGGCGCTCGCGCGCGCAGCAGCGCTCTGGTAGTGCCGCGGCAGGCCGGCGCGGGCCAGCGCGCCCGAGAGGCTGTCGCTGCCCAGGTAGGACGCTGCGATCTCGCGCACGGCGAGCAGGCGCTCGAGGTCGATGCCGGTGCTCAGGCCCATGGAGTCGAGCATGAAGCACAGGTCTTCGGTCACGATGTTGCCGCTGGCACCTGGGGCGAAGGGGCATCCGCCCAAGCCGCCGAGCGAGCTGTCGAAGCGGCGGATGCCGCACTCCAGGGCGGCTGCCACGTTGGCCAGGCCCGTGCCGCGCGTGTCGTGAAAGTGCGCGGCGACTGGCACTGTGCCGACTTCGGCCAGGACAGCAGTGAACACCTCGCGCACCTGGCGCGGGTCGGCATAGCCCACGGTGTCGGCAATCATGATCTCGTCGGCGCCAGCCTCGGCCAGGAAGGCGGCGCAGCGTCGCACCTCGTCGACCGCGATGCGGCCTTCGTAGGAGCAGCCCAGCGCGGTGGACAAACCGGCGGCCAGTTCGATGTGGCCCTTGAGGCCCGCGGCGTCGCGCGCCTGCACGATGCGCACGAAGTCGGCCAGCGATTCCTCGCGCTCGCGGCGCACGTTCTTGAGGTTGTGTGTGCGGCTCACGGAGGTGACGTAGTCGACCTTGTGCACACCCAGCGCGAAGGCGCGCTCGGCGCCGCGCAGGTTGGGGGCCAGCGCCATGAGCGTGAGACCCGACAACTTCAGGGCGCGGCTCACCACTTCTTCAGCGTCGGCGAACTGTGGTATCAGTTTGGGGGGCACGAACGAGGTGACCTCGATCTCGCGCACGCCAGCGGCCAATTCGGCCACTATCCAGGCCAGCTTGCCTTCAGTGGGAACAATCGTGGCGGTGTTCTGCAGGCCGTCGCGCAGGCCGACTTCGCGCACCAGCACGTCGATGGGGGAGTGGGTCATGGGGGAGTGGGTCATTGGGGAGTGGGTCATGGGGGTTCAGTGTCCCTTGAAGTCGGGCGCGCGTTTCTCGTTGAAGGCTCGTACGCCCTCGCGACGGTCCTCGGAGGAGACGAGCCGGTTGTAGGCCTCTATCTCGAAGCGGCAGCCGGTCAGCAGGTCGCCTTGCAAACCGAAGTGAATGGATTTCTTGGCCTGGCGCACGGCCAGTGGCCCGTTGGCAGCGATGCCGGCGGCGCTGGCCAGGGCGTCCTCGAGCACGTGGCCCGGCTCGCTTAAGTGATTGGCCAGGCCCCAAGCCAGGGCCTGCTCGGCGTCAAAGGCCTGCGCGCGCAGGATCAATTCCTTGGCCCGGCGCTCGCCGACGGCGCGTGCCAGATTTTGCGTACCGCCGCCACCGGGCATGATGCCCAGGCGCGTCTCGGACAGCGCGAACTTCGCGTTGCGGCTGGCGTACAGGAAGTCGCAGGCGAGCGCGGTTTCCAATCCGCCCCCGTAGGCGTGGCCGTTGACTGCGGCGATCACCGGCATCGGTAAGTCCTGCAGAGCGAAGAACGCACGCTCGAAGATCTCGTGCTGGCGCCGCCAGGTCTCGTCCGTCATGCCGTGGCGCTCCTTCAGGTCGCCGCCCGCGCAAAACGCGCGATCGCCGGCGCCCGTGAGCACCACCGCGCGGATCACTTCACCATCAACAATGAGCCGGGTCCACAAATCCAACAAATCACGGCCCATTTGCGTGTTGATCGCGTTGAGCACGTCCGGCCGGTTGAGGGTCACTACCAGCAGGTGCGGGTCATGCAACGTGAGCTGCAGCGTGTCGTAAGTCGGCAGGTTCATGCGGTGGGCAACGCCGTGGCGTCTTCGTTCATTTCACCCAATCGGGGAGAGGGACCGTGGGGCCGCAGGCGCTGGCCGTCTAGGCGCAGCGGCAGGCCCATCAGGGGCACGGAGCTGCCAGGCACGTCCTGCATCAGGCCCAGGGCCTGGGTCTGCGGGTGCTCGAGCATCTGCGCGACGTTTTGCACCGGGGCGCAGGGCACGCCGTCGGCGTCGAGACGTTCGGTCCACGCCTGCGTGGTTTGGGTAGCAAAACAGGCTTCAAGCAAGGCGTAGAGGGCGGGGCTGTTTTCCACCCGCAGCGCGTTGCTGGCAAAGCGCGGCTCGTCGGCCCACGCGGGGTGGCCCACCACGCCGCACAAGGCACGAAAAAGTTTGTCATTGCCCGCGGCGACGACCAGGTCGCCGTCGATGGTGCGGTAGGCGCGGTAGGGAGCGATGCCGGCTTGGCCGGAGCCGTTTTTGCCTGGCATCGCGCCGCCGGCCATGTACTGCGTGGCGTACATGGTCATCCAGCAGGCGGCGGTCTCGAACAGCGAGACGTCCACCACGCCGCCTTCGCCCGTGGTGTGCCGGCGCATCAGGAGTGAGAGGATCCCCATCGCCGCCCACATGCCCGAGCCCATGTCGACGATGGAGGGCCCCACCCGCACCGGCGCGCCGCCGGCTTCGCCGACCACACTCATGATGCCGCCAAAGGCCTGCATCAGCGGGTCGTAGCCAGGGCGATCGGCCAGGGGGCCGACCGAGCCGAAGGCGCCGAGGTTGCAATACACCAGCGCCGGCTTGCGCGCGCGCAGGCTGGCCGCGTCCAGAGCCAGCTTCTCGACCTGGCCGGGCCGCATGTTCTGCAGCACGACGTCGGCCCGAGTCTCGATCAGCGCGTGAAGCTGCGCCAGGCAATCGGGGTCGCGCAGGTCCAGGACCCACGAGCGCTTGCCCCGGTTGATGCCCTGGAAGGTGGCGGCCGCGCCATCCAAAAAGGGCGGCCCCCAGTGGCGCGCGTCGTCGCCGGCGGCCTTTTCGATCTTGATCACCTCGGCGCCAAGGTCGGCCAGGATCTGCCCGGCGAAGGGGGCCGCCACGCTGTGACCGAGCTCAATGACCGTGATGCCGGCGAGCGGCGCAGCGCCCGCGGCAGGAGAAGCTTGTGTCAAGACGATCACTCCCCTTTGATGTTGGCGTCACGAATCAGCTTGCCGCGGCTCTGGTATTCACGTCGCTGCAGCTCGGTGAGTTCTGCTTGGCCGCCGGCGACAACGTCCATGCCTGCCGCGGTCAGACGAGTGCGCACGTCAGGGTCGCTCAGCACCTTGACCAGCTCGTCGCTCAGGCGCCGGGTCACGGCATCGGGCATTTTGGCGGGGCCGAAGAAGGCCAGCCACGACGGCATCTCGAAGCCGTCCAGGCTCTCGCCCATGGTGGGCACATTGGGCAGGATGCCCGAGCGCTTAGCGCTGGTCAGCGCGATGGCCTTGACCTTGCCGCTCTGAATATGGGGCACCACCGTGATGGCGCTGGCAAAGAGCAGGCTGATCTGACCGCCCATCAGGTCGTTGAGGGCCGGGCCGCCGCCACGGTAGGGCACGTGAATGAGCGGCGCGCCCGTGCGGGCCTTGAGCAACTCGCCCGCCAAGTGGTGGGGCGATCCGGTGCCCGAGCTGCCAAAGCCGCCCTTGCCCGGGTTGGCCTTGAGCCAGGCGACGAGCTCGTTCAAGTCCTTGGCGGGCACCGAGGGGTGCACCACCAGCGCGATCGGGTTCATTGCCACGATGGCCAGGGGCGTGAAGTCCTTGATCGGATCGAAGGTCGGGTTGGCCGTGAGGAAGGAGTTGGACGCGTGGGTGGCGTCCGTGCCCATCACGAAGGTGTAGCCGTCGGGTGCTGAGCGGCTCACAAACTCGGTGCCGATGTTGCCGCTGGCGCCCGCGCGGTTGTCCACAATCACGGTCTGGCCGATGTTGGCCGAGAGCTTCTGACCGACGATGCGGCCCACTGCGTCGGTGGAGGCGCCGGGGGGGTAGGGCACCACGAGGCGGATAGGCTTGTCCGGATAGCTCTGGGCCAGCGCCGTGCCGACCGCCGAGAGGGAAAGGACGAGGGTGGCCAGTGCAAGGCCGGCTTGGCGTTTGTTGATCATGTTGTCTCCTGTTGTGGGGTAGGCGGTGCCCGCTTGGACTGATAACGTCCGGACGTCCGCATGTTATGCTGATGTGCATCTCCAAGTCAACCGAAATACTCCCATGGTCACTGCCGCCAACCCTCTCGCCCCGCTCGCAGGCCGCACGGCCCTGGTCACGGGCTCTGGCCGCAACATTGGTCGTGCCATCGCGCTGTCATTGGCCGCCCAAGGCGCGCAGGTGGTGGTGAATGGGCACAGCGACCGCGCCGCGGTGGATGGGGTGGTCGACGAGATCCGCGCCCAAGGTGGCAAGGCCTTGGGCGTCATGGCCGACGTGAGCGTCGATGCGGAGGTGGCCCGGCTGGTGCACACGGGCGCCGAGCACTTTGGCTCGATGGATATCGTGGTGTCCAACGTCGGCATCCGACGCAAGCAGCCTTATCTGCAGATCACGCCCGAGCAGTGGGATGAGGTGATGCGTACCAACCTCTCGGCCGCCTTCTACCTGACCCGCCATGCCATTCCCCTCATGCAGCCGCGTCGTTGGGGCCGCATCGTGCTGATCTCCGGCTTTGACGGCTTCTGGGGGCAGGTCACGCACCGGGCCCACAACATCACCGCCAAGGCCGGCCTGCACGGTCTGTCCATGGCCCTAGCGCGCGAGTTCGGGGTGGACGGCATCACCGCCAACACCGTGGCGCCGGGCGCAATCGACACCGTTCGCGACTGGTCGCAGTACACCCACCAGCAACGCGAGCAACTCGAGAAAGAAATTCCGCTGGGCCGCTACGGCACGACCGACGAACTCGCTGCCGCCTGCGACCTGTTGTGCGGCGACCGCGGCGGCTTCATTTCCGGCCAGGTGATCCACGTCAACGGCGGCCACTACATGTATTGACCGGGACGCCGCCGTGAACACCTCGCCCCGTTACCAGCAGCTGTCCACCACGCTCGTGCGCGAGATCGGTGAGGGCCGCTACCCGGTCGGGTCGCTGCTACCGCCCGAGCCTCAGTTGTGCCAACGCTTTGCGGTGTCGCGGCACACGGTGCGCGAGGCGGTGCGCCACCTGTGCGAGCTGGGGCTGGTGTCGCGTCACCAGGGCGTGGGCACGCGAGTGCGGGCGCTGCGCAGTGGCAAGCAATACGTCGCCTCGCTGTCGTCTCTGGGCGACCTCATGGCCTACGCGCAAGACACACGGCTGGAGGTACTTGGTGCGCGCGCAATCGAAGCCGACGCCGAGCTCGCCCACCAGCTGCGATGTGGGCTAGGCGAGTCCTGGCTCGAACTCAATACCTGCCGCAAGACGCTGGACACCGACGAGCCTATCGTGCACATGCGAGTCTTTGTGCGCCCCGAGGCACACGGCCTGCAGCGCGAGCTCGAAGAGGGGCAGGCCTGGGTGTTCGGGCTGGTCGAGAAATACGGCGGTGAGCGCATCCTGGAGGCGCAGCAGGTGGTCAGCAGCGTCGCGGTGCCCGCCCAGAGCGCGCGGGTGCTGGGGGTCAAGCCCAAGTCGCCGGGCTTGCTGGTGCGCCGCTTCTACATCGGTCGCAACGATCGGTTGCTCTCGGTTTCCATCAACGTGCACCCGGTGGGACGTTTTGAGCTCACGACGCGCTGGCACCTGGAAGAAGGTGGTGGCGGCGGCGGGGGAACATGAGCGACGTGCCGCCGCAGCGACGACCCTGGCTGGCCTTGCAGGTCACGCTGGCTGCGCAGGTCATGGCCAGCTTCGTGATGAGTGTCGCCCCCATTCTGGCGCCGGCGGTGGCGCCCGCGCTGGGGTTGGCCCCAGAGCAGGTGGGCTTTTTCGTCGGGGGCGTGTATGCCGTCGCGATGGTCGCCGGCCTCTCCAGCGGTCCGTTGGTGGCGCGCTTTGGCGCAGGTCGAGTGACGCAGGGCGTGCTGGTGGTGATTGCCGCTGGCACGATGCTGGGCGCCATCGGCCAGCCCCTGATTTTGTTTGGGTTGGCGGCTGGCCTGATCGGTCTGGGCTATGGCACGGTGAACCCGGCGGCCGCCGACATTCTCGGGCGCCATGCACCACCCGGCGCGCCCGGCCTGTTCTTTTCGCTCAAGCAAACTGGCGTTCCGATCGGGGTGGGCTTGGCGGGAATGCTGATGCCCTTGGGCCTGGGCCTTGTGGGCTGGCGAGGCGCCGCTTGGGCCGTGGCCTTCGCCTGCCTGCTGCTGGCGCTGGCCTTGGGGCCGGCCGTCAGCCGGCTCGACGGCGCAGATCGCGCACGCACACGCACACGCACCGAGGTACCCACCGGTCCGGGCGGACTGAGCAATCTCCTCGCCGTGTTACGCCACCCGCCGCTACGGGCACTGAGCCTGGTGACTTGTGTCTATGCGTTGGCGCAGCAAGGCTTTCTCACCTTCGTGGTGGCCCGTCTCTATCTGGAGCTGGGACTCTCGCTGGCGCTGGCGGCTGGGCTACTGGCGGCGTCGCAGGTGGCGTGTGTGGTGGCACGCATCACCCTGGGCCATGTGGCCGATCGCTGGGTGAGCCCGCGCGTGCTGCTCTCCGTCATGGGTTTGTGCATGGCGCTCAATTGCCTGGCACTGGGGCTGCTGCCACGCGACGCCAGCTTCGCCGTGATCACCATGGTCGTGATCGCCTGCGGCGCCACGACCATGGGCTGGAATGGTGTCTTCTTCGCGCAGTTGCTGCGCACCGTTCCGCGCGAAGACCTGGTGGCCAGCAGCGGTGGTACGCAGTTTTTCATCTTCTTCGGCGGCATGCTCGGCCCGGTGCTTTTCAGTGCGCTGGTGCAGCAGGGCGGCAGCCATGCGCTGGGCTACCTGTTCCTGGCGGGTGTCACCGCATTGGCGGCTTTGGCCATGCTGCGCACGCCGGCGGATGCGGCGGTGACTATTCCATCTACCGAATCACGGGGCCGGTGAATCTGAAATGGCCATCAGTTCAGATTGCTTCTAAGACAAGCTTTAGCAATTTGCCACCCGAAATAAACCCGTGTTTCTCGCCTTGCGCGCTACTGCGCTTGTGGCTAAATTGTTGAGCACAACAACTGTAGCCCCGCGCCCACACCCCACAGGAGACCGCCATGCTGACAACCGACGAGATGGAAAAGCTCATCCCCGCTGAAAACGCTAAATTTCGCTCGCCCATCCCCACCCAGTCGGTGTCCAGCGACGAGTTTTACCCCGCCGCCCAAACGCCCAGGCAGCGCGAGTTTGAAGCCCGCATCAAGCAAATCGGCAGCGCGCTGGCCAAAAAACAAGGCGTCTCGCGGCGTAAATTTTTCCAAGGTGCCGCGGGCATGGCTGCCGCTTATCTGGCCATGAACGAGACCTACGGCCCGCTGTACATGGTTAGCAGTGCCGAAGCGCAAACCCCCGAGATGGCCAATGCCCGGGCCAATGCGCTCAAGGGCCAGTTCATCATGGACATGCACACCCACTTTTTGCGCGACGACACGCGGCTCGAAGGCTTTGTGCGATCCCGCGAAGCAGTGGGCAGAGCGGGCTGGAACCCCACGCTGGTGAACAAACCGCAAACCCTGGACGACTTGAAGTTTGCCAACTACTTCAAAGAAATTTACCTCGACAGCGACACCAAGGTGGCGCTCATTTCTGGCTCGGGTTCGGAGGAGCCTCGCGACTGGTTTTTGACCAACGAGATGAAGGCGCAAACGCGCAGCAACGTCAACCAACAAGCGGGCAGCCAGCGCATGTTCTCGCACGCCATCTTCATGCCCGGGATGCCCGGTTGGCTGGAAAAAGCCGAGCAAGACCACGAGACCTTGCGGCCCGACTCGTTCAAGGGTTACACCATTGGCGACAACACCAACAAACGTTTGGCGCGCCACCCCTGGCATTTGGACGACGAAAAACTGCTCTACCCGTTTTATGAAAAATTGGTCAAATGGAGCAAAACCAAACCCAGCCTGGCCAATGTGTGTGTGCACAAAGGCCTGTTCCCGCCCTCCACCACCAAACAGTTTCCAAACTTGCTGCAATACGCTGACGTGCGCGACGTGGGCAAAGCGGCCAAAGACTTTCCCGATCTCAACTTCATCATCTACCACTCGGGCTTTCGCTTTACCGGTGGGGCCCACATGACGGGCTGGGAGCAGTTTGAACAAACCGGGCGCATCGACTGGGTCACCGACCTGGCCGAGATCCCGCAAAAGTACGGCGTCAACAACGTTTACGGCGACCTGGGTCAAATCTTTGCCCAAAGCACCTTGGCCGAGCCGCGCTTGTGCGCAGCCATGATGGGTCAACTGGTCAAGGGCTTGGGCGCCGACCACATCGTGTGGGGCTCGGACGCGGTGTGGACTGGCGCGCCGCAATGGCAAATCGAAGGCCTGCGGCGCTTGGAAATTCCACAACAAATGCAAGAGAAATACGGCTTTGCCCCCCTTGGCGCGCCCGACGGCGCAGTGAAGAACGCCATCTTTGGCGGCAACTCAGCGCGCCTCTATGCCTTCACACCGCAACAACGCGCCGCGCTGGACGGCGACCCCGTGGCCCTGGCCCGCGCCGAATACGACTTGCACGGCGAAGGCCGCACCAACTTGCGTTACGGTTATATGCAAAGGGCTTGAGCGGTTTGACAGCCCTCAGCCCTGTAAGCGGCTGCGCAAGGCGGACAGAGAGCTGGTCTACAGCTGCGCCAAGCAGACCGGCGCAGGCCGAGCCAACCAGCACCGATGCAGGCGAGGGCGCACTTGGGGCAGGCAACCCACTCCCAACTCAGGCCGAGTCGGCCCAACTGGTGCCACCCAAGCGCCCGGCGCACTACCTGTGGGCGGTGTTGATCGCCCGCATCTACGAGGTGTTCCCGCTGGTATGCCCATCTGTAGCGGGCCAATGCGAATCATCGCCTTGATCACGCACAGCGCCGACATTCGGCAGATACTGGAGCACATCGTGGTGGGTGCAGAGTCACCACGCATGCGTCAATTGGTGAGTTGAGTTGGTAAGGGGGGCAACAGCGGTTTTGCCAACGTTGCGGGGAATGGCTGTGCCTGGCGCCGCCCAAAACGGGTCATGGCGAAAAATCTCGAAAAACCTCGGGCAACTGGCCCGGTGCAATCATCCAAGCATATCCCAATGTGGGTCATGAGAAGTCACAATCATATGCCATACTTAACAGTTTTCTATCTTTTGATGAATTGACCATGATCAGCCCGCCTTAGCGGGAGGCGGATTGTTGACGCTGGAGTGTGTTAATTGTTAGGCGAAGGCTTTTACTAGTAAGGGAATGAATAATGGGCAAGAAATACCGAGTGTCAATGTTTGGGAGTTACTACCGCGGACTCAACTTGCTCAGTGAACTGCTGATAGGCGAAATCAGCGAGAAGGTGACGGTCGTTGGTGTCGCCACCGACGACCCAAAAGCGACCTTCATCAGCGCGGACAAGCGTGTTTGGCAGTATCCCCATACGGACTACGAAGAGGTCATGGTGGCCGAGCTTGCCAAAGAAAACGGGATTGACTGCTTTACCGGTCGAGTAAATGAAGACGCGTTCTACGAAGTGATCGATGGCTGGAAGCCCGATATTTGCGTGATGGCAACCTTTGGACAGCGCATCAAAGACCGCCTCATTAACACCCCGCCACTTGGGTTCTACAACATGCACCCCTGTATTGACGACAGTTGGCCATCGAAGTACGTTGGCGGTAACCCGTTCGATGCCCTTAAACGCGATGGCAAGACCTACTGCACCATTGCATTCCATTCAGTGGACCTGGGTTTCGACACGGGCCCGCTGCTGGGAATGTCGGGCAAGATCGCGATGCCAAAGGAAGCCACTGTGACGGACATGCACAAGGCGACCAGTTATGAAGCGGCTCAATTGGCCAGTCGGGAGATGCAAAAAATCTTTGCCAAACATGAGGCTGCGAGTTCATAAGCCTGAAAGCCAGGGGAGCCAACTCTCGCTCACTTCAACAAGCAAATCACCATGGTAAGTTCGCACACAAAAGACCTCTCTGTAATTGCGCCCGTTAATGGCGTCGTACAAGAGCAGGTATCAAAACTCGCGATCAAGCTTCACGTCAGCATCTCAACACTTTTTCTGTGCTTGATATTGCCGGCATTCGCGGTGTTTGTGGCCTTTATCTACAAAACCAATTTGGGGATATATAAGGAAAACGCGGCAGCGCTCATCACCAATCACAACACCCAGATGACTGACAAGCTGCTTGCGCTGCTTGACCCCATCGGTGACTCATTGCTGACTATTGCCAAACAAGTGCGTGATGACCCAAGGCTGTTTGACACTGATAACGTCAACGACACGTTGTTGCTGCACCTTGAGAACAACCCTAATCTGGTGTCTATATTTGTGGCGTCAGACAAGGGAAACTTCCGCCAAGTCCAGCGCATGCGGGAAGGCATGATTATCGCCAATCGCGTGCCGTCACCGGACGCCGTTTTTAACTTCTGGAGCGTCGACCGTTCTGGCATGCCTGCTGACGCGTCCAAGACTGGAAAGCCGGTGGAGTCGGTCTTCAAGTTCTACAAGACCCGCGATGCCGCACCCATTGAGACGTTTGCGGTTCCGAATAACTACGATCCGCGTGGCCGACCCTTCTACAAGAGTTTGCTTTCGACCGTCGAAAAGATCCCCCAGGAGAAGCGAAATCGCTTCCTGCTGCTCGACGAGCCCTATGTGTCGGGCAGCACTTCTCAGGCCACGATGACTGTCTCTACGCCAATATTCAAAGACAATGTTTTCAAGGGAATGGTTGGTGAGTCTTTCGAGTTGAACTCCATCGCCAAATTCCTCAAATCGATTCAGATCAGCAAAAACAGTGAGTCCTACATCATTGATGTCGATGGCAATATTGTGGTCAGTACGGCTGCCGACAACGGGTACACGATCATTAAGTTAGGGCTGAAAAAGCAAAATGTGCGTGAGTCCAGCGGCAAGGCGGTCAAGCAGGCGTATGACAGGTACTTGTCGACACAGGATCGCGCGTTTGAGTTCAAGAATGAACTGACCGGGGAGACCTACCTCGCCAGATTCACAGCGTTTCCCAACAATTTCAACAAGAATTGGGAAGTTTTGACGCTGGCTCCAGTCAGTGACTTTCTGGTTGGACTCAACGCGATCAATAGCAGACTCATTGTCTACGGCGGCTCAACATGCATTTTTCTGGTGCTGCTGACCTTCATCCTGTCACGAGCCATTTCTCGACCTATTGAAACCCTTACCGAAGAGATTCGTGATTTGCTCGAATTCAATCGACCCAGGAAGGTTATCAAGTCCAGAATTTTGGAAATCACCATTCTCTATAATACTGTCAATAAACTGCGTAATACGCTCAAAGCATTTACCTCTTACGTGCCTCGGGATCTGGTCAACGATTTACTCAAAAATGGCAATGACATTGAACTCGGTGGCGAGAGTCGCTACCTGACGATTTTCTTTACCGACCTTCAGGGCTTTTCGTCCATTTCCGAGGTCACTCCATCGCGCGAATTGGTCCGACTCGTCTCGGAATACTTGTCCTTGGTCACCTATGCAGTGCGGGAGGAATCGGGAACGGTCGATAAATTTATTGGGGACTCGGTGATGGCCTTCTGGGGGGCGCCGCTCCTGGACCAGAATCATGCGTACCACGCCTGCAGAGCAGCCGTGAAGTCTCAGCGCAGGATGGTTGAATTGAACCGCAAGCTAGTTGAGGAAGGACTGCCGCCCCTAACCGTCCGCATCGGTATCCACTCCGATGCGGTTCTGGTGGGCAACATCGGTTCTGCCGAGCGCATGAGCTACACGGTCATGGGGGACGGTGTGAACGTTGCAGCCCGCCTGGAGGGTATCAACAAGGAATTCGCTACTTCCATCTGTATCAGCCACGCGACCTACAAGGAGGCTGGCGAGCGTCTTTGGACGCGCCCAATCGATGTGATTACCGTGAAGGGCCGCAAGGGTGAGATCCCTATCTACGAAGTGGTCGCGATCTGCGGTGACGAACCCGAAATCTCGGCAACTGAGAATGATGTGCAACTGTGCAAGTTGACGCGGGAGGCATTCACTTTATACACGGCGGCCAAATACAAAGAGGCGGGTGACCTGTACAAGAAGATTATCGAGACCTACGACGACGGGCTGTCCAACATCATGATGGAGAGATGTCGTGAAAGGATGGCTACGTGAGCCTGTTTCAGCCCAGCACCAAGTTGTCGCCACAAGAAGCATTTACAGGAGAATCCGTGATTCCACAAAAACCCATGCGAGCTGAATCGGGCCGGCAGAGTTTGACCCAGCGCCTAGTGCGCGTTTTCGCCGCCATCGCTTTCTCGGTGGGCCTGCATGCACCGGCTTTTGCGCAGGCGACCCAACCCAAGCCAGTTGCATCTGCTCCACAGGCTGCGGTCCCCGCCAAGGCCGCAACGTTGCCACCGCAAGCGCTGCCTGTGAAGCCCACGACGTCAGCGCCGCAAGCAGTACCTGCAAAGCCGGCCGTCGTCGCGCCTCAGGCAGTTCCGGCCAAGCCAGGTGCCGCCGTACCGCAGTCCGCCGTTGAAGTGCCACCGACATCTGTTCCAGCGCGCAAGTCACCCCTGGTCAAGGCACCAAATGGCAAGATGGTCGCCGCTGATATTGCCAGAATTCTGAGTCGAGGGGAGCTGGTGGTGGCATTCATCGGCACAGACTCATTCCCGTTTTTTTCCATAAATAAAGACGGCGAACACGTCGGAACGGATATTGATCTGGCGCGTTTGATCGCCAAAGAGTTGGGAGTGCCAGTGCGGTTTGACCGTACCTCAAAGACCTTCGATGCAGCCGTAGAGATGGCCGCAGACGGGCGCGCAGACATTGCCATGGGACGACTTGCAAGAACCCTTGCGAGGTCGCAGAAGGTCAACTTCAGTCAGGTCTACATCCGACTGGGACACTCGTTCCTAATCAACCGAGTGGAATTCGCCAAGATCTCGGGCGACCGGGCTGCGCCACGGGTTATCAGAAACTTCACCGGCAAGTTGGGCGTGATTGCTAATTCTGCGTGGGAAGAATTTGGGCGCAGAAACTTCCCCAAGGCCAAGATCGTGCCCTATCCAACTTGGGCCAAGACAGTTGAGGCCGTCAAGAAAGGGGAGGTCGTTGCCATCTACCGCGACGAATTCGAAATCCAGCAGATCATGCGTCCCAACCCTGAACTTGCGTTGACCCTGCGGACCGTAACCTTCAATGACCTTTATTCGCCAATCAGTGTGATGGTGGGAATCAATGATGTCTCGTTGTTGACTTTCATCGATGAAGTCATCGCCCAACGCACGGAAATTCCGACTGTCGAAGAGATGCTAAAGGAGCTGAAGTGAACGCAAATAATCCAGAAAACGCAATGACTTCACCCGCGTTTTTTCAGGAAACCGCCATGAAAGATGCCATTCCAAAGCCCATAACCCAGATGCAAAAATACAAAGTCTTTGCTACGCATCCACTGACCGTGTTGGGTTGTGTGATTCTCGGCGCCATTCTGGGTTTGAGCCTACCGAATCTCTCGAAGAACCTGGCTGTGGTGGGTGTGGTGTATGTGGATCTCTTGAAGATGATCGTTCTGCCGTTTATGTTGTCAGCGGTCATCTTCTCCCTTCAAAACCTGTTTCATGAGGGTGGGGCCGCAAAAATCATTGGCAGGGTAGTTGTCGTCTTTGCAGTCTTTGCCAGTGCATCCGCCTTACTCTCAGCAGGATTCTTCGCTACCACCAGTCTTGGTGACAACATGCCGGAGAGTGTTACGTCGGCACTTGGGAAGATTGTTGGTGCTGATACACAAAGTAGCAATCTTGAAATGTATTTGAGAAAAGCCGACGAAATTCCGAAGGAGACAACAGTGGGTGACGTTCTGACATCCCTTATTCCATCGAACATCTTTAGTGCACTGGCAACAGGCGACACCCTCAAGGCCCTTGTGTTCGCCATATTGTTTGGCTTTGCCGTGGGGCAGGTGCCAACGCATGTCTCTGATGGCTTGAACAGAACACTTGAAACCGTTTATCAAGCGTGCCAAACACTGACACATTGGGTCAATTTACCGATACCGCTTGTTCTGATTTGTCTTGCGGCCAGCCAGCTCGCAGAAACAGGTCTGGAACCTTTAAAGGCCATGTCAGGATTTGTGATCACGTTTCTAGCGCTGAGTACCTTACTGTTGGTGATTTCAACGTATGCGCTGAGTCGTCGGGCATCGGTTCCATTTTTGCGAGCGGCACACGCCATGCGCGCTCCGTTTGCGTTGGGCGTTGCAACCAACAATAGCGTTACATGTATGCCGGCGATGATTGAGTCTCTTGTCAAACACTTGGGTTTCTCGAAGACTCAAGTGGAGTTGCTGGTTCCATTGAGTGTTTCTTTGCTCAAAGTGGGGGCTGTTGCCTATTTCGTTTGCGCAACACTTTTCGTTGCGGAGTTGTATGACAGACCCATTGGAATGGCGGACATGGGTATCGTTGTAATTGTTTCTATTCTTTCCGGGTTCGCTTCTTCGGGCATGGCCGGAATAGTGACCATTACACTGGTTGGTACCGTGTGCGGATACCTCAACCTACCCTTTGAAGCGGCGTTTATCTTGTTTGTAGCAGTTGACCCGCTTTGCGCGATGGCAAGAACGGCGGTGACCGTTGTTGCCGGATGTGCATCAGTTGCCATCATCTGTCCTAAGCCTCCGCCACCGCCGCCGCCTGAACCCCTCGATTCCATCATGGCTTAGTCGCCAGCACTGCTTCTCGTGTAGTTTGCAGAAGGACATGCCTTCAGCAATGTCCAGGCAAACTCTCTCTGGAGATATTCGAGGCGGCGTTGAGGCAGCTTTGATGGACTTTCGGCGTCTATAGTTTTGACGCCGATCCAATATAGAAACAGCCTGGGACTTACGGCATAAACCAGTCCAAGTTTTTAGCCGCACCCCCAGGTGGTCAATATTGGATCTGCGGCAACATACGGCTCTTTGGAATCACACCACCCATGTGTTTGTGCCACCTCCGGTGGCCCGCGCTTCGTGTGGTATAAGTTTGTGGCAAGCGGCCGCGAACCATTGTGGACGCCAAGTCACGCTGGCGCTAGGACCGATTCTCGCTGCCGGACTGAACGACGGACGGCTTCAGGGTATCAGCAACGCAACACCGATCACGATCGTCAGGAGACCAGGCAATGGAACATCCGAACAACCGGCAAGAAACAACGGCGGTATCCGCTTCATCCACGTCATCTGCCGCCGACACGGTCAGCGCGGCTGACGAGACGCAAGAAGCGCATGCCGCCGCGATGCAGTCTTACCTGCGCGACGGCGAGGCCCGGGCCTTCGCGCTCGGCAACCGCGGCCCCATCCGCCGCACCGCAGACGGCCAAATCCACCCCGAGATCCTCGACGCCTACTGGCGCTGCGGCTTCTACGTGCTCGAAGGCGTGCTGGGCCCGGAGGAATTGGCCGACATCGAGGCCGACCTGCGCGACAACGTGCTCGGCCGGTTGCCCGTCCATCGCGGCGCTGCCGTGGATGCCCTGGGACGGCCCGCGCTGGCGGTCGACAACACCGCACCGACCCTGTTCTGGTCGAAGCCCCTGGCCGATCCGTTCGGCGGCACCGCGCTTGCCGGGGGCCGCCATCCGGTGAAGATGCATGAACCTACGGCGGCAGCTGGTGCACCCGACGAAATCGTCTACCTGATCCTCGGCTCGCTGCAGTTCTCCGAGACACATCTGCGGGTCTACGGGCATCCCGACCTGCTCGCCGTGGCCGCCGCGGTCAACGGCGACGACTTCGTGCCCTTCAACGAGGCGCTGTTCATCAAGGAGCCCGGCCTGGGCGCATCGGTGGCCTGGCACCGTGACGGCCTCACCCACTGGGACAGCCCCGACTGGGACGCCGGCTCGCACGGTTTCAACTTCATGGCGCAGGTCTACGGCTGCACGCCCGCCAACGGCGTGTGGGTGGTGCCCGGGTCGCACGCCCAGCGCCGCGTCGACATCAAGGCAATGGTGGCGCGGGCCGGCTCCGACCGGTTGCCCGAGGCGGTACCGATCATCTGCCAGCCCGGAGACGTGGCGATCACCAACCGGCAGGCGGTGCACGGCTCGTTCGCCAACACCAGCCCCGACTGGCGGATCACGCTCAACCTCGGCTTTCACCGGCGACGCTCGGTGCTCGGCGTGATGGGCGGCGGCATCCATGCGACGCCGGCGGTGTTCGACGACGCCCGCATCCGCGAGCGGGCCCGCGCTATCGGCTACGGTATCGACGCCCGGCGGCAGCGCTTCACACAGGAGACGCCCTTCGTCTATCGGCCGCACGCCGAATCTGGCGAGCGTTTCAGCTGGGACGAGACCGTGCGCGCGACGTTGAAGGACTACAACCGGCTGGACCTGAGCATCTGAGCGCTGAATCAAGTCTTCGTCGCTTTCGTTGAAGGCGTTTTTGGGGTTGAGGAGCGAGACCATCAGGCGGGTGGGCAAGCGGGGACTGTTGCCGCTGACCGAAAACCGACCATCTGGGGTGCCAATAAGTAATCGCAGGTGAACTGCAGATCTACCAATCCGCTATTTCTTGCTCTTGAAGCGCGCGATGGCCTCTTTCAAATCACGAAATTCTTCGCAAGAGAAAACACAGGCTTTGTCCAAGCGCGCCAACATCTGTTCAGCGCCTGCAAGATCGTTCTTCATGAGCAAGAGTTCACCGTAATACTCCAAAGCGCCCCTGTGTTTGGGATCAATCTTGAGCGCTGCCAGGTAAAAGCGCTCAGCTGCGGCCAAATCTGGGGTGGATTTTTTTCGCTGTGCATAGCCCAGCAGGTTATTCCAATCGGCTGAGTTGCTTTGGTTGGCCGCCTCCAGCGTACTGATCGCTCCTGAATAATTGTTTGCCTTGATTTCTTTTTGGGCTTGAGCTTGCCAAGATGACGCAGGCTCTGACGGGCTGGAGTCAGCCGCATGCGCACCCACAACACAGGCAGCAAATGCCAAGGCTAAGATTTGTTTGGTTTTGCGCATGATATGAATCCAAAAAATTTTGATAAGTGCTATTGTGTATTCAAAAGGGGCAGATTCAAGGCTTGGGGGTTATTGGGCTCAGCGCTTGACGGCGCAGCGTTAACGCTGACGGACTTGTAGTGTGGCATGGCGATTTGACACGGCGCATCCACACCAACCCCAACATCCCCATCAAGCTGACCAACAAAATCATGGCCCATTCGCTCAGGGTCGGGATGGGGGCGTTTTCAGTCCCCAGAATTTCCGCCAAGTGCGTCTGCACATAAGCGGGCAGGGTGGCCGCGGTTTGACTGGCCACACCCAACAGCACCTGATTTTGCGTTGCAGTCGCTGTGCCTGCTTTGTTCAAAACCCCATTGCCATCAGCATGGACGGCCGGGGTCGGGCGTATGACAACATCTTTGTGGAGCGGCTTTGGAGGAGCGTCAAGCATGAAGACATCTACCTCAACGGCTACGCCACCATGGGCGAGTTGTTGGTCGGCCTGACGAAATACTTTGCCTTCTACAACACTGAGCGCCCCCACCAGTCACTGGACAACCAGACACCGCAAGAGGTTCACAAGACTTCAAGCGGCGGCGGTGCGATGATCGTGGACAAATACCGGACTGGAGAAAGCCACCCAGTTGCGCTGCGCTCCAGCGGGACTGCGACCGGGGAAGTCAGGATTAAGATTGAGCCTGCAAGACAAAAGGCAAAAACCGGGGCAGCGCCGTCCAGCTGCGAGAAGTTGAGTGCAACTTAAACTGCCATCAAGTCTGTCCTGACTTTGGGGTCCACTTCATTCGGCAAATACGAATCCAGTCAGAGAGTTGCATTTTCAAAAAACTTTGATGTTGTAAGCTATAAAACGAACCCGAGGCCATTGAGGCGCTGGTTTAAGTTTGCTATTGCTTTAATACTAGAAATAATAAATTTAATTTTACGAAATTTTTTAAATTAGAAAATTACAATTTCGTTAGAAACCGAAAAATTTGCATAGGCCACCATCGCGATCTGTGGCGTGAAGCCCGTCTTTAAGCGCTGCATCGCGCTGAGTTTCCAGCTATGTAGTCAGTGAGTCAGACCCCTGAATCACAATCCCGTGGGTACTGGGTTTTGGGTTCAAGACCAGACCAGACCAGACCCGATGAAGCCATGAAGCAGGCGTCAAACATTTTTTGTTTCTTGCTTTCATCGGGACTTCACAGACAGCCAAACTTTGGGCCGTGCGGCCCTTTTTTGCGGCAACCATCTTTGGTTAGCCCTCATCACATGTTGGCCACTCGTGGCGCTACTGGATCTGACCAAGCTAGGAGCGCCGCCATCGCCCCGATCAACTTTGGCCTGCCAACTCCACATCTGTCGCTGGGTGCACCGACAGTCAGCACGATAAAAACAATCTCTATTTTTACCGTCTGACCTAGCCGCCAGTGCCGCCAGTGCCACCACTCCCCGCGGCGCCGCCATTGCCACCGTTGCCGCCGTTGCCCGTCAGGCCGCCGGCGCCACCCGCGCCTCCGTTGCCGCCGTTGCCGCCGGCCACCACCGGGGAGGCGATGTCGATCACCGACACCGAGTTGTCGCGTTGGTTGGTGACATAGGCGAGGGTGCCGGCCTGGTTGACCGCCACCGCGATCGGGGTGCCACCGACAAGGATGGTGGCGGTCACGGTGTTCGTGGCCGTGTCGATCACCGACACCGAGTTGTAGCCTAGGTTGGTGACGTAGGCGAGGGTGCCGGCCGGGTTCACCGTCACCCCGTTCGGGAGGTTGCCGACAGCGATGGTGACGGTCACGTTGTTCGTGGCCGTTTCGATCACCGATACCGTGTCGTCGTTTTGGTTGGTGACGTAGGCGAAGGTGCCGGCCGGGTTGAACGCCACCCCGCGCGGGTATCGGCCGACCGCAATGTTGGTCACGTTGTTGTTGGCCGTGTTGATCACCGATACCGTGTTGCCGTTTTGGTTGGTGACGTAGGCGAGGGTGCCGGCCGCGTTGACCGCCACAGCGACCGGGAAGTCGCCGACAGGGATGGTGGCGATCGAGTTGTCGGTGGCCGTGTCGATCACCGACACCGAATCGCCGTTTGCGTTGGCGACGTAGGCGCGGGTGCCGGCTGGATTGAACGCCACCGCGAACGGGAAGGCGCCAACAGGGATGGTGGCAGTCACGGTGTTCGTGGCCGTGGCTATCACCGACACCGAGTCTGCGGCTGCGTTGGTGGCGTAAGCAAGGGTGCCCGCGGGATTGACCGCCACCGCGAGAGGGAAGGCGCCAACGCTGATGGTGGCAGTCACGGTGTTGTTGGCCGTGTTGATCACCGACACCGAGTTTCCGCTTGGGTTGGCGACGTAGGCGCGGGTGCCGGCCGGGTTGACCGCAACCCAGCTCGGGTTGCTGCCTACAACTATGGTGTTGGTCACGGTGTTGGGGGCCGGAGCCAGACCTCCTGCAACACCACTCCCCGCGGCTCCGCCGTTGCCGCCATTGCCCACCGAGCCGCCATTGCCGCCAGCGCCGCCGTTGCCGCCCGCCGTGCCCGCGACCGCGCTCAAGTCGGCGCTGGCGTCATAACCCGCCCCGCCATTGCCGCCATTGCCGCCTGAGGTTGCTGCGGCTCCCGCAGCACCTGTGACGCCAGCCACTGCGCCAGAGCCGCCTGAACCGCCCGCGCCTGCCGCTCCCGGATTGCCACCATTGCCGCCAGCGCCGCCATTGGGCGTGCTAGCGTTGCCTGCCGCACCTTGGCCGCCATTACCCCCCAAACCGGCATTGCCGCCGTTGCCACCCGCACCGCCATTGCCCGCGAGCGATCCACCACGGCCGCCTGCACCGCCTGCGCCGCCATCTTCTCCGTTACCGCCTGCCCCCCCAGCAGCGCCTGGGGTTGCGCCGCCCACACCGTTCAAACCGTTCGCTCCCGTACCTCCATTGCCCCCTTTGCCGCCGTTGCCCAGCAACGAGGCTGCGGCACCACCGGCACCACCTGCGCCATTGGCAGACGCCACCGCATGCGCCTGTCCAGACAGGGCCACCCAAGCCAACAAAACAGCAAGGAGAGGATTTAAAAAAGACTGTTTACGCATGGGTCTTCGCCTTCATCCCAGACTTGGGGTTTGAACGCGATCCGGCTTTGCGGCGCAACATCAACATGGACAACATCGCCACCAAAGAAGCCAGTAACACCATGGCCCATTCAGACAGTGTTGGAATGGCGGGAAGGTTGGCACCTCCATTGGGTGCTGTGCAGTAGCTCAATGAAGCGATGGATGTCTGATTTGGGTTGACAGAAGCTGTGTTGGCCCCAGAGTTCAGGGTGCCTGCGCCAAACGTGATCGATCCCAACGCAGTCAGCGCAATCGACCCGTCTGCCCCTTGGGCTCCGGCCCCCGATCCTCCACTGCCACCTGCACCGCCCAAGGCGGTGATGCCCGCATTGCTCACGATGGTCTGCTTGGCCTGAATGATGACCGAGCCGCCGGCTCCACCGACACCGCCCAAAGCCCCGATTTGTCCAATACCGCCGGCGCCACCGTTGGTCAAAATTCGTGCACCGGTGGCGCTGGTGAATGAGCCGCAGGTGTTGAAGGTGAGGGTGCCTGCAGCCCCTCCGCTGCCTCCGGCACCTCCCGTGCTTAGCCCAAAACCGGGTAAACCACCTGAGCCACCGGAGCCGCCATCGGCCGCAGCGGCCGCGCTCGCGCCAAGGGTGATCGATCCTTGTACGTTGAAAAGCCCACTGACCACCGCAGGCGCGCTTCCTCCAGCTCCCCCCGCTTGGCCCGAGTTGCCGCCTACGCCCCCATCGCCGCCGTGACCGGGTGCGCCGAGCGTACCCGCCAAGAGCATGTTGCCGGCAACATCGATGCGGATGGGAACGCGGTATTCCAGGACGACGCCCGAATTGATGGTGAAGTTGCCTTGCACCGCCAGAGGACTGCTGGCAGAGCCGATGGTGGTGTTGGCGGAAACCACGCAATCACCTGAACCGCACAATTGGGACAGGTCAATGGGGGTTGCGGCCGCTGGGGCGCAAAAGGCCAAGAGCATCCATACAAGACAATTGGCAACGGGTTTTACGAGGTTCAAAAAAGCACCACTTGACGTTCAAGGAAACTCATGGACACCCCAAAAAAGGAATTTGTATGGATGAAGCCAAATAAATTTGGGTGTTCGTCACACGCAAAAAAGATAACGAGTTTCAAATTTCGGAACTACTGTATCGAAAATATGGTTTTTGTCAATCCACGGAAGAGTTTTTTGATGAGCTGTACCCATGCCAAGGTTGGACTTGCCCAAACGGCAGGGCCAACGTCAATCCGGCCATCAACTGGATCAAGCTTGGCCTCGCTAGCCCTCAACCGGCGACCATGCCCTGATGCCGCAGCAAGGCGTCTAAGCTGGGCTCGCGGCCCCGGAAGGCTTTGAATGATTCGAGCGCCTGATGGTTGCCGCCCGGTTTAAGAATGGCCTAGCGGTACAGGCGTCCGGTTCCCACACTGGGCGTGCCGTCGGCGGCGGTTTTGTCGAACAGGGGTAGGGGCTCGCCCGTTTCCGCATGCCACCCAGACTCGGCTTCAAGCCTCTTCAGGCAATGTCCCCAGCAAAGCCAGGCTGGCGGCCACGGCGCATCCGCACAAAGCCCAGCATCCCCATCAAGCTGACCAACAAAATCATGGCCCATTGGCTCAGGGTTGGGATGGGGGCAGTTGCTGCGGCAGTTGCAAGAATTTGTGCTGCGTTCTGCTGCACATGAGCAGACAGGTTGGCCGCGGTTTGACTGGCCACACCCAACAGCAGCTGGTTTTGCGTTGCAGTTGCTGTGCCTGCTTTGTTCAAAGCCACCCACTGGTCCAACACGCTGGCCGCTGACACCACTGCGGGCGTGCTGCCCGCCAGGCTTGCGCTGTACGACGTGGGCACCACCGCCAGATCGAGGCTGTTGCTGTTGTTCACGTTGTAAAACGCGAGCAACTGCGTGCCGCTGGTTAACTCTGCCGGTTGCGTCAGTGTGGCAAAGCGCCCAGAGATGCCGCCCGCGGCAGTGGCGATACGAAACACATCGCCCAGCACGGGAACGTAGATGGCACTTCCGTAGCCCGGTTCACCTGAGCTGAACAGGTTGGACAAACGCGGGGTCAAGGTGACGCCTGAATTGATCGTCAACTGGCCGCCCACATTCAAAACCGCGTAATAACCCGTGGCGCCAACCGGTGTTGTGCTGCTCGATGGGGTGGTACCGGCAATGTCTTCAATGAATGTGGCGCCAGAATTCAAGGTGAGGTTTTGCAGTATGGACAGGTGGCCGGGTGAGTTACCGGGTTTGATAACACCGGAAACAATGCTATTGCCCGCAATGGTGCCGGTGCCCATCAACGATCCTGCCGTTGCCACAAAGATATCGCCAGTGCCCGTTGGCGAAGGGCCAGCGACCACCAGCGTGCCGCCTGAAACCGTGGTGCCACCCGAGTAGGTGTTGGCACCTGAAAAGATGGTAATGCCATTGCCGATGAACGTTAAGCCCCCGCTGCCAGAAAACACACCCGAGAGGGTGGCAGAACCCGAAGTCGGCTGTTGAATGGTCCCACTGCTGTTGGTGATAGCAATAGCAACCGTAGAAGAATCTCCGGAATTTAGAACCAGTGTGCCACCTGACAAGGCGGGGTTAACGCCCAAGTTGCTGACAGATACGGAGGAGCCAGCCCCAATGGTGGTGGATGGGCTTGCTGACGCAGTGATGGTGACGGTCAACTGTGATGACGTTGCAGAAGAATAGGTACTGTCGGCAGCCTTGGATGCGGTCACAATACAACTGCCGACGCCCGTTCCTGTCAAGGTGGCACCGCTCAAGGTACATGGGCCACTGATCAGTGAATAGCTCACAGCGCCCGTGCCACTTCCACCGGTTGTGCTCAGTGTTGTTGTTCCATTGACATTGATGCTGCTTGTAGTTGTGGCAACCACAAGGGTTGTTTGAGGGGCCAGAGAAACACCGACCGACAGCTGTGAAGACGTGGCAGAAGCGTAAGTGCTGTCGGCGGCTTTGGTCGCGGTCACGATGCAACTGCCCGCGCCCGTTCCTGTCAAGGTGGCACCGCTCAAGGTGCATGGGCCACTGACCAATGAATAGGTCACATTACCCGAGCCACTGCCGCCGGTTGTGCTCAGTGTAGAAGTGCCGCTGACGGTGATGCTGCTGGGTGTTGATACTGCCGAAAGGGTCGCTTGTGGAGCAGCTTGTGGAGCAGTTACGACCAAATCCCAAGTGGTGGAACCAATAACGTTTCCATTAGCCGCCAATTGCCAATTGAAACCACCTGGGAAGGTGCCGCTTAAACTGCTGCTCGCGATATTGCTGGCTGATAATCCAGTGATCACTTCGCTATAAGTACCGGCGGCCAAAGTCGATGCAGAAACACCTGACAGCAGTGTTGTGCCGGTATTTCCATAAATGTTAAACGTGATGCCACTCGTATCCGAAGCATTTGTGGGAGCTGTCACCGACAACTTACCGTAATTGGTCGAGCTGCCAATCATGATGTTGTAATTGGCTGGCAACTGACCTGAGTAGGTCAGGGGGCTGCTTCCACCCTGTTGATTGTTCAGTGTGCCAATGGCACCATAATTATTAGAGATGCCAGCACCATTGGGCGCTGATACGGTGCCGGTATTGGTGAGCGTGGTGATGGTGCTGTAATCGTTGAGAATGGCATTGCTGAGAGAGCCGGCTGAAGATATCGAGCCGGTGTTTTTCAGTGATGTGATTGTCCCGAAAAAATTGAGGATGCTGTGGGCTTCCCTGCCATTGGTTGAAATCGAGCCGTAGTTGCTTAACGATGTGATCGTGCCAGTGCTATTTTGAATGCCATAGCTGTAATCTGTGGAAGTAGTAATAGATCGACTATTTGCTACCGTAAAACTGCACAACTCTGTTGAAATAACTTGTGTTGTGGTGACGGCTGAGTTGATGACGGAATCCCCAGTACAAACAGCCCAAGCACTTGTGTGCCAAAAGCAAAAACTACTGACTACTGCAACTGCCGACACCAACGGTCTGAATCTGTATGTACTTACAGTAGTGTCCGGTTAAAAAGTGAATAAATTCAACTGGTTAGCGTCGGACGGGTTGTCGATTGTGTTGCCATCGAGCTGCAAGGCGCTTGAAACCTCGGTTTTCTCGAATACCGAGACCGACAAGAT
>NZ_NESJ01000029.1 GCF_003063645.1 Limnohabitans sp. 2KL-51 | reverse complement strand
TCAGCCTCGTAGTCCCTGATCCACAGTCACTGACCGAGAAGACAAAAGAAACAGAGAGAGAAAGCTGAAAAACAACCGGCACCTATTGACAGGTCAATCCATACCAGGAGCCCACCCCGTGGGCGATGGGCGTGGAACACGCCCTCAAAGCCATCGCCCACGGGGTGGGCTCCTACAAAAAAGCCATCCCTTGGATGTTGTTACAGCCTTAAAGAGGGCAGAACAATCAGGCCCATCGCCGAATGAGTCTTTGCCGAGCCGATGTCTGCAGATTGACCAGCCCCAAATCCCCGCCATAGTGCGCCATCACGCGGTGGTCCATCCAGGCAAACCAGAGCGGTGGGCAATAAGCCACTGAAATCATGGTCGCGTAGCCTGCGGGCAGTTGCGGTGCAGACTCGAAATGTCGCAGCGCCTGGTATCTCCGACTGGGGTGTGCGTGGTGGTCCGAATGCCTTTGCAGTTGGTACAACACAAGGTTGCCCACCAAGTGGTTGCTGTTCCAAGAGTGCTCGGGCTCGCAGCGCACATAGCGTCCGGCTTTGTCTTTTTGACGGAGCAAACCGTAATGCTCGATGTAATTCACCACCTCCAGCATCGAGGCCGCGTACACGGCCTGCAGCACCAAAAAGGGCAAAGCCATCCAGCCCAGCCATGCCACCAGAGCGCCAAACAAAACCAGCGTCAGGCCCCAAGCCTGCAGATTGTGGTTTTGGGGATGCCAAACGTTCATGCCCAGTTTGTTCAAACGCTCTTGCTCCAATGTCCAGGCCGACTGCAGGCTGCCCCACACCGAGCGCGGCAAAAAAGCCCAAAAGCTTTCGCCCATGCGTGCGCTCGCTGGGTCTTCCGGGGTGGCCACCCGTTTGTGGTGACCCCGGTTGTGCTCCACAAAAAAGTGGCCATACGCACTGGGCGCCAAGGCGACCTTGGACAGCCACCGGTCCAGGGCCTCCTTTTTGTGGCCCAGTTCATGCGCAGTGCCGATGCCCACGCCGTTGATGGCACCGACCGTCAACACCAAGGCGGCATAACCAAACCAGGGCAGCGGCTGAGTAACCGCGATCCAGGCGCCCAAAACCGTGCCGATCATTTGCAGGGGCACATAGGCCCACACCATGGCGCGGTAAAACACATCCTGTTCGAGTTGAGCCACCGCCGACTCGGGTGGGTTGCTGAAGTCTTCGCCCAACACGCAGTCAAGGACGGGCAACAAGACATGGATGACCAACGGGGCCAGCAGCATGCACCACCATTGGCCTGACCAGACGAAGGCCAGCAAAGACCCCGTGAACGCCAACGGGATGGCAGGGCTCAGCAGCCACCACCAGCGCTTGTCTTGCCAAGCCTCGTCGAGTGGGATGCTTGGACTGTTCACGGCTGATGCCTGCTGAAGCGTTTCGGGCCAACAAACTCAAGGACGGCACGCATAACTTGTCTCCAAATGTGGTGCCATTGTGAGGGATTTTGGGGCCAACGAGATGTCGCCATGACGAGGGGCTTGCTGGGAAAAACCCTGATGCACACAAGACACGCCGCGACACGCTTGAGCCCTTATATTGGACGTACAAAACATTTGGACGGGGGGAATTCATGGAATTTGACTACGTGATCGTGGGCGGTGGCTCAGCCGGTTGTGTGCTGGCAGCCCGTTTGAGCGAAGACCCTGCTGTGCAGGTCGCCCTGATCGAGGCCGGGCCGCCCGACACCAGCGCCTTGATCCATTGCCCAGCGGGCATCGCGCTCATGGCCCGCACCGAAATCGTCTCGCAAGGCCTGAACACCGTGCCGCAGCCCGGCTTGAACGGCCGCATCGGTTTTCAGCCGCGAGGCCGCACCTTGGGGGGCTCCAGCTCCACCAATGCGATGGCCTATATTCGTGGCCAACAGGTTGACTACGACACCTGGGCCCAGATGGGTTGCACGGGCTGGTCCTGGTCCGAGGTCTTGCCTTACTTTTTGAAGGCCGAGCACAACGAGCGCATCCAAAACAAATGGCATGGCCAAAACGGCCCTTTGAACGTGGCCGATCTGCAAAGCCCCAATGCGTTCGCCAAGCGTTTTGTTGAGGCGGGTGTGCAAGCGGGCTTGACGCACACCGCTGACTTCAATGGCCCTACACAAGAAGGCGTGGGCCTGTACCAAGTCACGCAAAAGGCTGGCGAGCGCTTCAGCGCGGCCAAGGGCTACCTCACCCCCAACCTTGGCAGACCCAACTTGCACGTCATGACCGGCATCACCGTGGACCGCATTGGTTTGGTAGATGGCGTGGCGCGGCAAGTGCACACCTTGCAGGGTGGCAAGGCACAGACCCTGACTGCTCGGCGCGAAATCATTTTGAGTGCAGGCGCTTTTCAGTCACCCGCCATCCTCATGCGCTCAGGTCTTGGGCCTGCTGCGCATTTGCAAAGCCTGGGCATCGAGGTGCTGCGCGACTTGCCCGGCGTGGGCGAAAACCTGCACGACCACCCGGACGCAGTGCTGGTGGCCGATGCGCCGGGTCACACCGATTTGATCGGCGTCTCACCCCGGGGCACATGGCACACCTTGCAAGCCCTGTGGGCATGGCGGCAGCACCGCAAGGGGCCGCTCACCACCAACTTCGCAGAAGGCGGTGCGTTTTACAAAAGCCGACCTGAAGAGGCGCACCCCGACATTCAGCTGCACTTTGTGGTGGCCAAACTGGTGGACCACGGCCGCCAACTCACGCTGGGGCATGGCTACTCTTTGCATGTGTGCTTGTTGCAACCCGACAGCCGTGGCCGCGTTCAATTGGCCGACCGCAACCCGAACAGCGCACCGCTGATTGACCCCCAGTTTTTGAGCGACCCGCGAGATTTGCAGCGCTTGCGCGACGGGGTTCGCCAAGCCCAGCGCATCCTGGCCCAACCCGCCTTGGCCGCGTATGGCAAAGAGTGGGCAGCGTCTGCCGATGCGCTCAGCGACGAACAACTCGAACACTGGATACGCCAACACGCCGACACGGTCTACCACCCGGTAGGCACCTGCCGCATGGGGCAAGACGACATGGCGGTGGTCGATGCTCAGCTGCGCGTGCACGGCGTACCGGGCCTGCGCGTGGTCGACGCGTCGGTCATGCCGCGCATCGTGAGCGGCAACACCAACGCCCCGACGATCATGATTGCGGAGAAGGCAGCGGATTGGATTCGGGGCAGCCAGACATCAATCCCTTCTAGGGATCTTGTGGATTTTCCTGGTTGGTGAGTTCTTGAAGGCCCGCTCGTCTCAAGGTCTCACCCAAGCGGCCTGCTCAGCGAGCATAGAATTAATCGGGGCGGACGGCTGAGAACTTCAATGTAAGGAACCCGCATGTTCAAGTTCGAATGGGATAATCAAAAAGCACAAAGCAACTTGCTCAAGCATGGCGTGTCTTTTGACGAGGCTGTCAGCGTTTTTGGAGATGCATTGGCCTTGACTTTTTCGGACTCTGATCACTCAATGGATGAAGACCGGAGCCGAACTTATGGAATCTCAAATAAGGAGCGACTTTTAGTGGTCGTTCACACGGAGCGTCGCAACAGCATTCGAATCATCAGCGCAAGAAAGGCAACCCGATATGAAAAAGACATCTACAAAAATGGCTGATCTGGATATTCCTGAATTGAAGCGCGACCAACTGGGCAAGGGTGTTCGCGGCAAGCACCTTAAACATTTCGCGCAGGGCAGCAATGTCGTGGTGTTGCAGCCCGAAATTCTGAAGGCGTTTCCGACTTCTGAAGCCGTCAATAAGGCTTTGGCCAGCATGCTGGCTTTTGCTCACGAAACTCAAGTTCTGTCTGTTCGTACAAAAACCACCACGCGCAAACGCTTGGCGGCTTCATGAACGAAATAGTGCAACAGCCGTACGTCGCGCACGCACAGAAGAGGTGGCACTTTATGAAAGCTAAAAAGTTTGAGCAAGCGTTTGATGATGGCGCAGACATCACGGCTTCTTTGGACTTGTCCAAAGCCAGGCGCGTGTTGCAGGAGCACAAGCGGGTAAATGTTGATTTCCCAACATGGATGGTTGACTCGCTGGATCGCGAAGCCAGCAAACTGGGGGTTACGCGGCAGTCCGTGATCAAGGTCTGGCTGGCCGAGCGCCTTCAGGCGACGAATTCTCATGTGCCGTTACAACGGACGCCTAAAGTTGCGACGCACCGCTGAAGGTCGCCTAGGCCGGCAATTCCCCCGGGGCATCCGCATCCCCGCCATGACCGCACACAAGCAAAAAGCGCCCGAAGGCGCTTTGAGCGATGCCCCCCATGGCAGCGCCAGGGATCCCCGCAGGGGCGATGTGGCAAAGCGAAGCGCCTCTGAGCCTCTGAGGGGAGCCCTGGCGCTGCCTGCCCGTTCAGATCACTTCTTCTTGGACACCACCCGCACCATCTCCAGGCACTGCTTGGCGTAGCCCCATTCGTTGTCGTACCAAGCAACGATCTTGACGAAGGTCTTGTCCAAGGCAATGCCGGCGGTCGCATCGAACACGCTGGCGCAGGACTCGCCTCGGAAGTCGGTGGAGACGACTTTTTCTTCGGTGTACCCCAAAATGCCTTTCAGGGGCCCTTCGCTTTGCGCTTTCATCTCGGCGCAAATTTCGGCGTAGCTCGCGTCGCTTTTCAGTTCCACCGTCAGGTCAATCACCGACACGTCAGACGTGGGCACGCGAAACGCCATGCCGGTGATCTTGCCCTTGATCTCGGGAATCACCACGCCCACGGCCTTGGCGGCACCCGTGCTGCTGGGGATGATGTTTTCGAGGATGCCACGGCCACCACGCCAGTCTTTGCGCGAAGAGCTGTCCACGGTCATCTGGCTGGCGGTGGCGGCGTGCACCGTGGTCATGAGGCCGCGCTTGATGCCCCATTTGTCGTTGAGCACTTTCACCACGGGGGCCAAGCAGTTTGTGGTGCATGACGCATTCGACACGATGGCTTCGCCTGCGTATTTTTTGTGGTTCACACCATAGACGAACATGGGGATGCTGTCTTTGGAAGGAGCCGAGATCACGACCTTTTTTGCGCCAGCCACGATGTGCATTTGGCTGGTGGGCTCGGTCAGGTAGTGGCCTGTGCATTCGAGCACGGTGTCCACGCCCATAGCGCCCCACTGCAGGTTGTGGGCGTCGCGCTCATGCGAGAGCTTGATCTTCTTGCCGTTGACGATCAACGTGTCTTCGGTGAAGTCCACCGTGCCATCAAAACGCCCGTGCACGCTGTCGAACTTGAGCATGTAGGCCAGGTAGTCGGCGGGCTTGGGGTCGTTGATGCCCAAAATCTGGATGTCATTGAAACCGTGCTTGAGGGCGGCGCGCAGCGCCAAGCGGCCGATGCGGCCGAATCCGTTGATGCCCAACTTGATGGTCATGTGAAAGCCTCAGAAAAAAGTTACGAATCGGTGACGTAACCGGATTTGAAACCAACACCCTTGCATGGGCCTGATCCCTGAACATGGCTTCAGCGCTGGGTCAAACCCATGGCACTGAAGGGGTTCATCCGGCGGGTCTCAATCAGGCCTTGAGCAGCGCAGCGTGGACGGTGTCGGCCACGTTTTCTGCAGTGAAGCCGAAGTGCTTGAAAAGCACAGGCGCTGGGGCCGACTCACCATAGGTGTCGATCCCGACCACCGCGGCGCAGCCGTATTTCCACCAGCCGTCGGTGGAGCCCATTTCGACCGCCACACGGGGCAGGCCTTTGGGCAGCACGCTTTGCTTGTATTCGCTGCCTTGGCGATCGAAAACATTGGTGCTGGGCATGGAGACCACGCGCACACCGATTTTGCGTTCGGCCAGCAGTTTTTGCGCGGCCAGGGCCAGTTGCACTTCAGAGCCGGTGGCGATGATCACGCCGTGGGTCTTCTTGATGCCGACGTGCTCGGGCTCAGACAGCACATACGCGCCACGGCTGATGTCGCCCAGATCGCTCTTGGGTGAGTAGGCCAAGTTTTGGCGCGACAGCAAAAGGGCTGAAGGACGGTTCGCGTTTTGCAGGGCCACGGCCCAGGCCACGGTGGTTTCGGCCGTGTCGGCGGGACGCCACACGTCCAAACCGGGGATCAGGCGCAGGCTGGCGGCGTGCTCGATGGACTGGTGGGTCGGGCCGTCTTCGCCCAGGCCAATGGAGTCGTGGGTGAAGACGTGGATGACGCGCTGCTTCATCAGCGCGGCCATGCGGATGGCGTTGCGTGAATAGTCAGAGAAAGTGAGGAAGGTGCCACCGTAGGGGATGTAGCCGCCGTGCAGGGCCACGCCGTTCATGATCGCGGCCATGCCGAATTCGCGCACGCCATAGTTGATGTGGCGACCGATCTTGGAGGCCCCTTCGGTAGCCGAGCCATCAGCTGTCTTGACCACGTCACCGGCCAGGTCCACCCGAAAGGCGGGGGTGCTCTTGGTGTTGGTGAGGTTAGAGCCTGTGAGGTCGGCCGAGCCGCCCAGCATTTCTGGCAAGGCGGCGGTGAAGGCTTCGAGCGCCAGCTGGCTGGCCTTGCGACTGGCCACGGTCTCGCCCTTGGTGTGGGCGGCGACCACGGCGTCAAACGCTACCTGGTTGAAGTTCTTGGGCAAGTCGCCCTTCATGCGGCGCACAAACTCTTTGGCTTGTGCGGGGAAGGCGGCTTTGTAGGCGGCAAAAGCGGTGTTCCACTCAGCTTCGCGGGCTTTGCCAGCCACTTTGGCGTCCCAGTCTGCATAGACTTCTTTGGGGATCTTGAAGGGCTCAGCCGTCCAGCCCAAGGCTTCGCGGGTGAGTTTGATTTCTTCAGCGCCCAGCGGCTCGCCGTGGGCTTTGGAGGTGCCTGCACGGTTGGGCGAGCCTTTGCCGATGGCGGTCTTGCAGACAATCAAGCTGGGTTTGTCCGCGCTGATCTTGGCGGCGGCAATCGCGGCAGACACGGCAGCGGCGTCGTGGCCGTCCACGGCGTCGATCACGTTCCAGCCGCAGGAGGCAAAGCGCTGAGGCGTGTTGTCGATGAACCACGGAGCCACTTGGCCGTCGATCGATATGCCGTTGTCGTCGTACAGGGCGATCAGTTTGTTCAGCTTCCAGGCACCGGCCAGGGCCACGGCTTCGTGGCTGATGCCTTCCATGAGGCAGCCGTCACCCAAAAATACGTAGGTATGGTGTGAAACGATTTTGTGGCCGTCTTGGTTGAACTCAGCGGCCAGCAGCTTCTCAGCCAGCGCCATGCCCACGGCATTGGTGATGCCTTGGCCCAGTGGGCCGGTGGTGGTTTCCACGCCGGGGGTCACGCCCACTTCGGGGTGGCCAGCGGTTTTGCTGTGCAGGGTGCGGAAGTTTTTGAGTTCTTCAATCGGCAGCTTGTAGCCGGTCAGGTGCAGCACCGAATAGATCAGCATCGAGCCGTGGCCGTTGGACAGCACAAAGCGGTCGCGGTTGGCCCAATGGGGATTTTTGGGGTTGTGTTGCAAGTGATCGCCCCAAAGCGCCACAGCCATGTCGGCCATGCCCATGGGGGCGCCGGGGTGACCCGAGTTGGCTTGTTGAACAGCGTCCATTGCGAGGGCGCGGATGGCGTTTGCCATTTGTTGTTGATTGGCCATGGGGTCAGCTCCGGGGAAGTATTCTGGTAAACCCGGCATTTTAACGGTTGTCAGAGCCTCAGACGCGCCATGCCGGCAGTCTGTCGGCAGACCTTGCCAAGGAAGTGCATACCGCCGCCAACCAGCCCAGATCAAGACCGCCTATTAGGCAGACCGGCCAGCACCCTTTAAAGGCAGTTGTCAGTCGTGGGCCACCGACAAAGCCATCACCAAATCGGCCCATGCCTTGGCCTTGTCGGCTGGGTTGCGCAGCAAGCTCGACGGTGGGTAAGTCACCACCACCGGCACCCCCTGAAAGTCGTGCAAGCGGCCCCGCAGTTTGCCCATGGGCTCGGTGCTGCCCAGCAGGCTTTGGATGGCAAAACGGCCCATGGCCAAAATGACACGGGGCTGCGCCAGCGCGACCTGGCGCGACAAATAGCCCGCGCAAGTGACCAACTCGGCGGTCTCGGGGTTGCGCCCGTTCAGTGGGCGGCATTTGACAGCGTGGGTCAGGCAGGCCTCGGGCGCATCAGCGCTGGCGTCGGCGCTGCCGGATGAGCTTTGGCGGCGCACGCCCACGGCCTTGAGCATGTTGTCCAGCAGCACGCCTTCTGGCCCGGTGAAAGGCTGACCCTGATGGCCATCGGTTTCCGATGGCAAGTCGCCCACCACCATCCACCGGGCGGCGCCCTGGCCCGAGCCCAAAACTGGCGTTTGGCGAGCAGCGCACAGGGCGCACGACTGGCAGGATGTCACGGCCGTTTGCAGCTCGGCCCAGCCCATGCTGGACAGACCTTCAGGCATGGGTGCAAAAACTTGTCCTTGCGCCTGCACTGGGGCCACAGGACCACGCGTTGCGGGGCGGGCTAATGGCACTGCAGGCACAAGGGGCAGTGCAGGCGGTGCGGGACGCACTGAACTAGCAATCCCTGCAGCCCCTGCAGCGCCGGACACGCCAGGCGCTGGTGCTGGCGTCGGTATCGATGCGGCCACGGCCGCAGTCGGTGCATCGCCCGCCACAGCGATTGGCGCGGCATCGCTGCGCTGCGGCCACCAAACGCGCACGCCCATCTCGGCCAGCATGGCGCGTTGGCGGTCGTCCAGGTCAAATCGGGTGGGGTCGCTCATGTTGGGGCTCACAGTTTCAAACTCATCACCACCGCATGCTCACGCTGCAGGCGGCCTGCGGGATAGTAATCCTTGCGGATGCTGATCTGCTTGAAGCCGTAGCGCGCATACACCTGCAAGGCGCGCAGGTTGCTTTGGCGCACCTCCAGCCACAACCATTGCGCGCCTGTATGGCGCGACATGAGCGACAAAGCGTCCAGCATCATGTGGCCCCATCCTTGGCCTTGGTGCGCGGGGGCGACGGTGATGTTGAGCAGGTGCATTTCTTCCACACCGTGCATGGCCAAAAAGTACCCCAGTAATTCAGCGTCCAGCCACAGGCATTGGGCCTCAAACAGGGGGTTGAGCGAGTCGCGGAAATTGCCCCGTGTCCAGGGATGGCTGTAGGCGGTTTGCTCGATGGCGATCACCGCGTCCAGGTCGTCCTGCGTCATGGGGGCGAGCGTGACGCGGTTGCGCGTGGCCTCCGAGGGCTGGGTATTCTCGTCGGCTGGCGCGGGCTTCATGGACAGATTCATAGTCAGAGTAAGGGCTGCGCTGCGGCCTTAGCCAAAGCAGCCTGGGCCTGCAGGGCGTGTGCTTTCATGGCCTCGCGCTCGGCGGTGGTGTTGGCCACTTTGTCGCGGATGTACAGCGGCATGGCTTGCTCGGCCGGCACGGCCAGGCCCTGCGCCCACAAGGCAGGGGCCAGGCGCAGCAAAGCGGCGGCGGTGGGCAGGGCTTCGCAGCGCAAGCCACCCGCTGCCACACGGGGCAGTCGGTCGCCATACGCGGCAAAGGCGTTGCCTGCTTGAAGCACCACGCGGTCATCGGGCATCTGCAATCTTTCGGGGGCACCCACTTGCAAGGGCAAGGCCTCTTGCCAACGCCCAAGACTTGCCCCCGGGACGGGCTCCCAGTGGTAAGCGGCGCTGTACACCTCGTCCATGCGGGCGTCGAGCAGCGCCAGCACGGTCAGCACGGTGTCGGGCGCAACAGCCCCTGCGTGCACTTGCGCCCAGCGGGCCTCTTCAGCCACAGCCAGCAAAGTGTCGACAGGCAACACGGGCAAATCGACCCCAAAAGCCAGGCCTTGCGCCACGGCGCAAGCGGTGCGCAAACCGGTAAACGACCCCGGCCCCCGACCGAAGACGATGGCATCCAGCGAGGACAGCGGCATGTCGGCCTCGGCCAGCAGAGCCAGCACCGCCGGAATCAAACCGCTCGAAGCCTGCGCACCGCCGGGCAGGGTTTGGCCCCAGACCTGTTCGCCACGGGCCACGGCCAGAGACAACACATCGGTGCTGGTGTCAAAGGCCAGCCAGCGGCGCTCGGCGCTGGTGCTCATGGCTGGCCTCCAGTTGGAGGCGAAATGGGCGCAACAACAGGTTTTTTGGCCTGTCGCACACCAAACAAAATGCCACTGGTCACCAGCGCCAGCCCAGCCAGCAAATTCCAGTGCATGGGCTCGCTCAGAAACCACACCGCCCCCAGCGCCGACAAACCCGGCACCAGCGCCGTGATCATGGTCGAGCGCACCGGGCCGTAGTGGCGCACCATCTGCGTGAAGGTGATGCCCGAAATGACGACAGAGCCCACACCCTGGAACACGGCTTGGAACAAGATTTCAGACCAAGGGGCTTGGTGCAGCTGCGTGGGCAGGATGGACAAGCCCACCAACACCGCGAACAAGGGTACAAAGCAGACAAAGGCAAATGCAGTGATGGCCATGGTGGCGCGCACCGCGTCAAAACCATGGCTGCGCACCAACACGCTGTAGCTGGACCAGCACAGGGCTGCCGCCATGAACAACAAGTCGCCCTTCCAGACCTCGCCGCCATCAAAGGCCATGAGCAAACTCGCACCGCCCACCAACACATCGCCCAGCACGATGAAGCCCAGCCCCACGGCACGGGCGGTGGCCACTTTTTCGCGCAGAAAAAGCCAGGCCAGCAAGGTGGTCCACAAGGGCAAGCTGCCGGGCATCAGCACCGAGGCGTGCGTGGCAGGTGCATACACAAAACCGGTGTAGGCCAGTACGGCGTACAAAAAGCCGCCCAGCAGGCCGGTTTGCACCGTCTGGCGCAAAGGCAGGGGCGACAGCCCCCACAAAGATCCGACTTTTTCACCGGCCTGGCGTGCCGGACGCATCAGCCACCAAGCCCAAGGCAACAAGACGGCGCTGGCCCCCAGAATACGGGCCAGCACAATGTCTAAAGGCAGCAAGCCCCGAGACGCCGAGGCCCGCGCAATGACAATGAAACCCGTCCAGATGAGCACTGTGACGACCGCCGAAGCCAGCCCCACGGTTTTTGAAGAAAATCGCATGGCCCGAATCATACGGGGCCTCTGCACAGGCGCGACCTGTGCCGCCTTTTGACGACCCCGCAGGTCTGCGTGTACCTCCTGGTCCCCGTTAGACTCGCCCGATGACCCGCTACCGCGCCCAGCGCCCATTTTTATTCACCCTGGCCCACGCTGCCTTTGCTGCCTGTACTGCCTTGGCGCTGAGTACCGCCTTGCTCTGGCCTGCCCATGCGCAAAGTACCGCTCAATCTACACTGCCCCGGCCTGTCCTGCAAACCCTGCAGCAAGCCCAAATTCCCCCTTCGGCCCTGAGCGTGCTCATCGCTCCCTTGTCCGGTGGCTCAGCGTCCAGCAGCGGCCAGCCACGGCACTTGTCGCACCACGCACAAGCCAGCGTCAACCCCGCCTCGGTCATGAAACTGTTCACCACCTACGCCGGCTTGAGCCTGCTGGGGCCCGACCACGTCTGGCGCAACAGGGTGTACGCCGACGGCCCCTTGCGCGATGGCGTGCTGCAGGGCAACCTGATCGTGCGCGGCAGCGGGGACCCCAAGCTGGTGGTCGAGCGGCTTCAAGAGCTGCTGGCGCAGGTTCGGGTGTTGGGCGTGCGCGAGGTGCGTGGCGACATCGTGCTCGACCGCAGCGTGTTCGATGTGCGCGAACGCAGCGAACCCTTTGACGACGAACCCCTCAGGCCCTACAACGTGGGGCCGGACGGGCTGCTGCTCAACTTCAAGGCGGTGGTCTACAAATTCACGCCCGATGCCGCCAGCGGCCAGGTGCAGGTGCGCTTTGAGCCGCCGCTGGCCGGCTTTTCTGCCCCCACGCAACTGCCGCTCAGCCAGGCCCCTTGCAGCGACTGGCGTCGCCAGCTGCAGGCCGACTTCAGCCAACCCGAGCAAGTGCGCTTTGCGGGTCGCTACCCGGCCAGCTGTGGCGAGCGCGAATGGCCCGTGGCCTACCCCGAACCCGAGGCCTATGCACCCCGCGTCATGCTGGCCATGTGGCAAGGTGCGGGCGGACAGCTTACGGGGCAGGTGCGCTACGGCACACGCCCGGCATCGGCAAAGCAGCTGCTGGAAGTGCCCTCCTTGCCCTTGTCCGAGATCATCCAAGACATCAACAAATTCTCGAACAACGTGATGGCGCAGCAGCTGTTCCTGACGCTGTCGAGCGAGTTGGGCGCGCCCGGGCGCTTTGAAGCTTCGCGCCTGCGGCTGTCGCAGTGGTGGCGACAGGGCTTTGCCGGACACAACGAGCCGATCCTGGACAATGGCTCGGGCCTGTCTCGCAGCGAGCGCAGCACCGCCCAGGCCCTTACGGCCTTGCTGCAGGCCGCGCACGCCAGCCCGCACGCCCGGCATTTTGTCGACTCGCTGGCCATTGCCGGGGTGAATGGCACCGCCGCCCGCCTCAAAGAGCGCAGCCCTCTGTCGCCTGTGATCGGCAACGCCTGGCTCAAAACCGGCTCTTTGCGCGACGTGGCCTCTGTGGCCGGTTATGTTCAAGGCCAAAGCGGCCAGCGCTACACCTTGGTGGCGGTGCTGCACCACCCCAACGCCCAGCAGGGTCGGGCCGCGCTGGACCAGCTGCTGGAATGGACCGTGCGCGACATGGATTCGGACCCTGCCAAGCCTCGCAAACCCCAAACAGTGCAACGCAGCAAAGCACGCTGAACCCCTCTAGCACCCCTCTCCAACACGCATACAAGGAGTCCCAACATGGACCTTATCGACTGGGTCGGCTCTGTGGCCGCCTTCCTGACCACCGCCAGCTTCATCCCGCAAGCTTGGCACACCTTTCGCACCCGCGACGTGAGCGGCATCTCACTGGGCATGTACAGCCTGTTCACCTCAGGTGTGGCGCTGTGGCTGGTCTACGGCATCTTGATGGTGGCTTGGCCCATCATCATCGCCAACGTCATCACTACCAGCCTGGCGCTGATGATTTTGGTGATGAAGTTGCGCTACCGCTGAGCCCAAATGGATACCGGCAAATGGGTATTAACCCCATGGCCCACAAGGAATACAAGCTTTAGGATTTGCAAGAATCGCACGATCGTTCGATTTTCATGAATCCAAAGGAGACTTCAACATGGCATCTTTCAAACTCAGTCTTTCCCTCATCAGCGCTGCTGCACTTTTGGCTGCTTGTGGTGGCTCCGATCCGGTCAACGGTGCATTGATTGACCCTCCGTCAACGTTGGCAACACTGACCAAAGCCCAACTCGATGGGGGACCCTTGTTAGGCTTGAGCGGCAAAGCCAAGTGCGATGTGAAGGTCATTTCACTCAACTATGTCACCCCAGGTGCCAAAGGTGAGTCCTCCAATGCCTCGGGCGTGCTGCTACTGCCCTCTGGAGCCGACTGCACGGCAGCAGCCCCACTGGTGGCCTACGCGAAAGGGACCGATGTGCAAAAGCCACGCACACTGGCCAACCCGCTCGACTCTGAAACAGGCCTGTTGGCCGCCATGTACGCAGGCCAAGGCTACGCCGTGGTCGCCACCGACTACCTGGGTTTTGCCAAGTCCAACTACAGCTACCACCCTTATTTGCACGCTGACTCCGAAGCCACATCGGTCATCGACTCGATCCGTGCTGCGCGAAACGCGGTGTCGTCCCAAGGTGGCAGCCTCAATGGCAAAGTCATGCTCACCGGATACTCTCAAGGCGGACATGCATCAATGGCGGCACACCGCGAAATCGAAAAGAATCTTTCCGGTGAAATTAAAGTGGCTGCTGGCGCGCACCTTGCAGGCCCCTACAATCTGTCTGGCTCCATGAAACTGACTGAGGCCATTGCTGGATACCAGTTCTTTGTGCCCTACCTTGTCACCGCTTGGCAAAAAATCTACGGCAACCTTTACAGCAACGTCAATGATGCATTTAAAGCACCTTATGCCGCAGGCATTGAAAGTCTGTTGCCAAGCCCCAACTTGAACTACACGACCTTGGTTACTTCAGGCAAGCTGCCAGGTATGAAGGGTGAAACACCCAACCAGGCCCGTGATGCCTTGTTCCAGTCTGCCTTCAGCAGCGATATCCTGACCAACCCGAACAACGCCACATTCTTGGCTGCAAAAAAGAACGACCTGCTTGACTGGGCACCCAAGTCCCAGGTTTTGTTGTGCGGCGGCAGTGGAGACCCGACTGTTCCACCGGCTATTCACCAGACGGTGATGAAAGCCGCATTCGATGCCAAAGGTCTGACAAACGTCCAATCGGTGGACGTGGACCCAACCATTCAAGCTGTCTACGCCAAGGTACTGGCTGAGGACCCTATCGCCTATTACGGTAATTACCACGGCACTTACGAACCCCCGTTCTGCCATGCCGCCGCTAAATCGCTGTTTGACGCTGTGAAGTAAGCATCTCAGGCAAATTTGAAAATGCCCGCTTTTTGCGGGCATTTTTTATCCCATGTAACCCATCGGCCTGACTGCGAGTCACCACCCCGCAATCCCTGCTCTCGCCTGATGAGTCAATCTCTTAGGCAGCCGCCCGCTGCAAGCGGTCGCGCACGCCTTCCCACTCGGGGGTGTCGGGCGGCAATTGCACCCAAATTTGCATCACACCTCGGGCGTCCAAATCACGCAAGACACCGAACAAGTCGTGCGCGGCCTGCTCGGCCGAGGTGGCTTGCTCGCGCCACAACACGCCAGCGCCCACACCTGAACCCATGGCCTGCACGCTCGCAGGTCGCTCGGCCGACCACAGCCCCAAGTTGTTGGCGTGTGGCCCCAGGGCTTGCAATTTGTGGGCGATCTCGTCTGCTGACATCAGGCGCACCTTGGCGCGGGGCGCGTAATGAGATTCGAGCGTGCCCGATGCGCGCGGTGCGGCTTGGCCGCTGACCTCCTCTTGCGCATCCTTGCCCCGAACAGCCCGACCACAAGAGGCCTCGATCTGCGCCCGCGTGATCTGTCCCGGGCGCAGCAAAACGGGCTCACCCCGCGTGCAGTCGATGATGGTCGACTCGATGCCCACCTCGCACTCGCCGCCATCCAGAATCAACAAATCAGGGCCCAGCTCGGACTGCACATGCGCAGCGGTGGTCGGGCTGACGCGGCCAAAGCGGTTGGCACTGGGGGCCGACACACCCAACACGCCCAGCGGCAGGCAAGCCTGCAGCAAGGCCTGCGCCACCGGGTGCGAAGGACAACGCAAACCAATCGAGTCTTGCCCACCAGCCGATGCCGAAGCCACGCCACTCAGTCGCGGCAAGATCAAAGTGAGCGGCCCGGGCCAAAAAGCAGCCATCAAGGCTTGCGCAAACTCGGGCACCTGCGCTGCAAACAGCGGCACTTGGTCCCGGCTGGCCACGTGCACGATCAACGGATGGTCTGACGGACGGCCCTTGGCCGCAAAGATTTTTGCCACGGCCGCGTCGTCGATCGCGTTGGCTGCCAAACCATAAACAGTCTCGGTGGGCAGGCCGACCAACTGGCCGTCACTCAAAGCCAGTGCAGCCTGCGCAATGGCAGCAGGGGAGGCACTCAGGATCATGGCGGTCATTAAAACGCTTCAATCCCCAGCAAAGCCGCCGCTTGCAAGGCAGTGGCACGCACGGCCTCGGGTGTTGCACCGGTGATGTTCAGGTGGCCCATCTTGCGGCCTGGGCGAGCCGTCAACTTGCCGTACAGGTGCAAATGCGTGCCAGGCAGCGCCAGCACTTGGGCCCATGCGGGGGTGGTTGGGCCTTTGCCTGTGGGCGTGACTTCAGGCCACAGATCGCCAAGCAGGTTGAGCATGATGGCGCTCGAATGCTGGCGCGGCTGCGTCAGCGGCAAACCCGCAAGCGTGCGCACCTGCAACTCAAACTGCGACTGGTCGCAGGCGTTCATCGTGTAGTGGCCGCTGTTGTGCGGGCGGGGTGCCATTTCGTTCACGACCAGCTGACCGCCTTCGAGCAAGAAAAACTCCACGCACAGCACGCCCACGTAGTGAAGGCCATCGGCAATGGCGCGGGTGGCGGCCACGGCTTGCGCCGCCACGTCTAAGGGAACTGCGCCGTCGTACACGCGGGTCACAGCCAAAATGCCGTCGCGGTGCAGATTCGATTGCACCGGAAAATTCACCATCTGCCCATCGGCCCCACGGGCCACAATGACCGAACATTCGGCCTGCAGCGGCAGCATTTTTTCGAGCACGCAAGGCACGTTTTTGAGCTGGTCCCAAGCAGCGGTCAACTCTTCGCGAGTCTTGACCCGGATCTGGCCTTTGCCGTCGTAGCCCATGCGGGCCGTTTTAAGGATGCCGGGCAGCAACTCTGCGCTCACGGCAGCCAGCTGCGCAGGGCTCCCGATGAGGGCGTGCGGGGCCACCGGCACGCCGCAGCTCACAAAGTGCGCTTTCTCGGCGGCGCGGTCTTGCGCAATCGCCACCGACTCGGACGCTGGCGCCACCGGGCGGTGAGCGCCCAGCGTCACCAGCGCCGGAGCGGGCACGTTTTCAAATTCGGTGGTGATGGCGGCGCAGCGCTGCATCAGCTGCGCCAGACCCTGCTCATCCAAATAATCGGTCTGGATGTGGTGATGGCTAACCAAGCCAGCAGGGCTGGCGGCATCGGGGTCAAGCACCGCAGTGAAGTAACCCATGGCCTGCGCCGCCTGAACGAACATGCGGCCCAACTGACCGCCGCCCATCACGCCCAAAGTGGCCATTTGGCCATTGACCATGGCGCCCGGAAGAATGGCGCGGCTCATGCGGCACCTGTTGGTGAAACGGGCGGCAGTGTCATGGCGCGGGCTGCAGCGGTTTGTTCGGCGCGAAAAGCTTCCAGCTTTTGGCGCAGGGACGGGTTGTTGTTGGCCAGCATGGCCACCGCAAACAAAGCCGCATTGGCTGCACCGGCTGCGCCAATGGCAAAGGTGGCGACCGGCACGCCCTTGGGCATTTGCACAATGCTGTGCAGCGAATCCACCCCTGACAGGGCTTTGGTCTGCACCGGCACACCCAGCACCGGCACCACGGTTTTGGCCGCCAGCATGCCGGGCAGGTGGGCTGCGCCGCCTGCGCCCGCGATGATGGCTTGCAAGCCGCGCGCAGCGGCGGTTTCTGCATAAGTGAACATATCGTCCGGCATTCTGTGGGCCGAAACCACGCGGGCATCGTGAGGGATGCCAAACTGTTGGAGAATCTGGACTGCGTGCTGCATGGTGTCCCAGTCGGAGCTGGAACCCATGACGACGCCGATGAGCGCTTGAGTCATTGGGTGCTTTTCGTGATCAATCTTGAATTTTAAGGTTTCACCCGCTTGGGGTCTGAAACACAACCCGGAACACTGCCCACCATGATGGACGTCACGATACAAAACTTTGAAGCCGAGGTGATCGAAGCCTCCATGACCACGCCCGTGTTGGTGGATTTTTGGGCCCCTTGGTGCGGCCCATGCAAGTCTTTGGGCCCTGTGCTCGAAAAAGTCGAAGCCGCTTACGAAGGCCGCTTCAAGCTGGTCAAAATCGACTCTGACCAAGAACAGCAACTGGCCCAGGCCTTTGGCATCAAAAGCATCCCAACCTGTGTCTTGCTGAAAAACGGCCAGCCCGTCGATGGCTTCATGGGCGCTTTGCCCGAAGGCCAGGTCAAGCAGTTCCTGGACAAACACCTGCCTGCTGCCGAAGAACTGCAAGCCCAGGTTGCCGCCGAGGAAGCGCAGCAACACCTGCAAGCGGGCGACGAGCACAGCGCCCGCGCCGCACTAGAGCAAGCCTTGGCCACCAACCCGGGCAACGATGACGCCCGTTTTGACCTGGTCAAACTGCTGATTGGCTTGGGCGAGTTGGCCGAGGCCGCCGCCTTGCTGGCCCCGGCCATGTCCCGCATCCCGGTGCCGCTGCGCTTTGAGGCGCAAACCCAGTGGCTCAAAGCCTTGGAGTTTGTGACCACTGACCCCCGTGGTGAATGGGAGTTGGACCAGTTTGACGCCTTGATTGCCCAGAACAAACGTGACTTTGAAGCCCGTTTTTCCAAAAGCCGCCTGCTGATTGCGATCGGCCAATGGGAAGCGGCCTTGGACGAATTGTTGGAAATCATCATGCGCGACAAAAAGTGGGACGAGGAAGCCCCACGCAAAACCTTTGTCGCCCTGCTGGAACTGATGACGCCCCCCAAATCCAAAACGCAAGACGCCACCGGCAAGTCCGCAGGCGGCATCGAGTTGATGGGCAAAGCCGCCATGCAAGAAGACCCGCACATGGCCATGATCTCCAGCTACCGGCGCAAGCTGAGCATGATGCTCAACTGAAACCACACGCCAAAGCCCGATCCGCTGCAGACGATGCAGACTGATCGGGCTTTTTCAGCACAGGGCCAAGCAAGCGCTCAATGAATGGCCCCGGCCTGACGTTCGATGTCCATGCGCATGCGCTGCAGCAAGCCTGCCGACATGAGCACCTCTCCCACCACAAACATGGGCCCCACCAGTAAGCCCACCACATCGTCCACAAAAGCCGGTTTGCGGCCCTCAAAATAGTGGCCAATGAACTGTAAAACCCAGCCAATGAGAAACAGGCCCAAGCCCGCCTGCCAAACCGCCAACCCCAAGGCTTGCGCCAGGGGTGGCACCTCATGGGCGGCGGCGATCAGCACGCCATTGACCAAGGAGGTGGCCGCGCCCAACAACACATCGCCCCGACTCAGGTACCACAGGCTGGTGAGTGCCCACATGGCCCAGGCCAGCGTCAAAGTCTGACCCGCCACAGACCAGGCCGGGCTCAGCAGCAAGACGCCGATGGACAGGAAAATCAGCGGAATGCCCACCAAATGGGTGGCGATGTTGCGACGATCGCGGTGGTAATGGGCGTACTGCACCATCAACGGCGTCGCAGGTCGGAAAAGCGTCATTTGATCCTCTCATTCGGGCAGCCAAAGCACCTAATGTAATACTTGTCGTTACAGATATTTACCGGTTTTGGCCCGCCAAGCGGGTTGTGTCAACCGGTTTTCCAGTGGATGCCCACTAGAATTAAAACACCACTTCCGAATTCATTTTGAACCATGTCACACGTCCAACCCCTGATCACCCCTGAAGAGCTGCAATGCCTGCTCGGCGGTGCGCCTGTGCGCTCGAACGTGCCCAGCCGCAGCCCTCTGGCGCAACTGCCGTCCTTGCACTGGGGCGCTGCACTCTGGCTGGTCAAAGGCATTTTCCTGTATGCCGTGCTCATGAGCCCCGAATCCGCCAACCTGGTGGGCAGCAGCCGTTACCTGTGGATGCGCGGCTGCCTAGAGCTGGTTTGCTTGGCCGCTTTTTGGGGCGCTTGCCTGCACCCGCGTGGCCGTCTGGTCGCCAGCGCCAGCTTGCTGGTGGCAGGCACCACCTGGCTGCTCGATGCCATGACGCTTTTGGCCTTCACCAGCTGATGTCCCAATCCCCAAGAAAAAGGCGCTGCCATGCAGCGCCTTTTTTTCGGCTGAATCTCGCCAACTTCAGGTCATCAGCTTCTTCATCGCCTCTTCGTATTTGGCCGCCGTTTTCTCGATCACCTCGCGCGGCAAACGAGGCGCAGGCGGGGTCTTGTCCCAGTGCTTGCCGTTGATCTGGGCGGTTTCCAACCAGTCGCGCAAAAACTGTTTGTCGTAGCTGGGGGGGTTCACACCCTCTGCATAACTATCGGCAGGCCAGTAACGCGATGAATCGGGTGTCAGCACCTCGTCCATCAGCACCAAGGTGCCGTCGGCGTCCAGTCCAAACTCGAACTTGGTGTCGGCAATGATGATGCCCTTGACCGCCGCGATGTCACGCGCCGCCTTGTACAGCTGGATGCTGATGTCGCGGATGCGGGTGGCCAGGTCGGCACCGATCATGGCCACGGTTTGCTCAAAGGTGATGTTTTCGTCGTGCTCACCCACCGCCGCTTTTGCTGCGGGCGTGTAGATGGGCTCGGGCAGGCGGCTGGCGTTTTTCAGATCCGGGGGCAGTTTCACGCCGCACACGGCTTGGTTGTCCTGGTATTCCTTCCAGCCGCTGCCCGCCAGATAGCCACGCACCACCGCCTCGACCGGGATGGGTTTGAGGCGCTTGACCAGCATGGAGCGACCCGTCACATGTGGCGCATCTTCGGCGCTCACCACGCACTCGGGGGCATCGCCCGTCAGGTGGATCGGGCAGATATTGAGGCCCTTGGGGCCCAACTGGTCGAACCAAAACAGCGCCATTTGCGTGAGCAACACGCCCTTGCCCGGAATCGGTTCGCCCATGATCACGTCAAACGCGCTGATGCGGTCAGACGCCACCATCAGGATGCGGTCTTCGCCGACCGCATAGTTGTCGCGCACCTTGCCACGCGCCAACAGGGGCAAGGACGTCAAGGCAGAGGTATGAAGCGCAGAGGTCATGGAAAAACAGTCCAGCAAAAAAGAAAAAGGCCCGTTGAACAGTCAACGGGCCATTCGGGTCCATTATCTCAGGCTCAGTTCACCACTTGGGCCAATTCACCACGCGCATAACGGGCGGCCACTACCTGCAGGTTGTCGCCCTTGATCTTGGGCGCTTGGCCTTCACAGCCGAACTGCAAATAACGCTGCTTGCAAATTTGTTTGGCCGCTTCGCGGGCGGGCTTGAGCCATTCGCGGGCGTCGAACTTGTCGGGGTTTTCAAACAGAAACTTGCGCACCGCCGCTGTCATGGCCAATCGGATATCGGTGTCGATGTTGATCTTGCGCACGCCGTGCTTGATGGCTTCCTGGATTTCCTCGACCGGTACGCCGTACGTTTCCTTCATTTGGCCGCCGTACTGGTTGATCATGGCCAGCAGGTCTTGCGGCACACTGCTGGAACCATGCATCACCAAATGGGTGTTGGGGATGCGTTTGTGAATTTCCTTGACGCGGCTGATGGCCAAAATATCGCCCGTGGGCTTGCGGCTGAACTTGTAAGCGCCATGGCTGGTTCCAATGGCAATGGCCAGGGCGTCCAGGCCTGTGGCTTTCACGAATTGGGCGGCTTCTTCGGGGTCGGTCAGCATTTGGCTGTGGTCCAGCTTGCCCACCGCACCAATGCCATCTTCCTCACCAGCTTCGCCGGTTTCGAGGTTGCCCAAGCACCCCAGTTCACCTTCCACCGACACGCCCAACAAGTGGGCCATGTCCACCACACGGCGTGTCACGTCCACGTTGTAGCCAAAGTCGGCAGGTGTTTTGCCGTCTTCCAGCAAAGAGCCGTCCATCATCACCGACGAAAAACCCAGATGGATCGCGCCCTGGCAAACCGCAGGGCTTTGGGCGTGGTCCTGGTGCATGACCAGTGGGATATGGGGCCACTGCTCAGTGGCGGCCTGAATCAGGTGCTTGATGAAAGGCTCGCCTGCGTATTTGCGGGCACCAGCACTGGCTTGCAAGATGACAGGCGCGCCGACCTCGTCGGCGGCCATCATGACGGCCTGGACTTGCTCGAGGTTGTTGACGTTGAAGGCTGGAATGCCGTAGCCGTTGATGGCCGCATGGTCCAGCAGCTCGCGCATAGAAACGAGTGCCATGGTGGTGAATTCCCGGAAGGTTGAAGAGGGGGCAGCGCCGGAATGTCTCCGGCGAGTAACTGGGCGAGATTTTAAAGCCTTCGACGGGCACCTGGCCAAGTCATGCCCCCCTTCAAGGCGCATGTCCGGACCCGTGCCAGGAAAACGGTTTCAGGTGGCCCGGCAAATCTTGAGTGTGTTGGTGCCGCCTGGCGTGCCCATGGGCTCCCCCACGGTGATGGCGTAAACATCCCCCGCTTGCACAATGCCACGCTTTTTAAGGTGCGCTTCGGCTTCGGTCAATGCGGTGTCGCGGTCAGTGCTGGTGTCCATCAACAAGGGGCTGACGTTGCGCATCAAGGCCATCTTGCGCTGGGTGGCCACCTTGGGCGTCAGCGCATAAATGGGCATGCGCACACTGTGGCGGCTCATCCACAAAGGGGTTGAGCCCGAATCGGTCAAAGCCACAATCGCCTTGGCCTTGAGGTGGTGCGCGGTGAACAACGCGCCCATAGCGATGGCGTGGTCAATGCGGTTGAAGTGCGCTCCCACAAAATCGTCGTCCAGCGGGTCGTGGTCGGTTTTCTCGGCTTCAAGGCAGACGGCGGCCATCATTTCTACCGTCTCCAGCGGGTACTTGCCAGCGGCGGTCTCGGCGCTCAGCATCACCGCGTCGGTGCCATCCAGCACCGCGTTGGCCACGTCGCTCACCTCGGCACGCGTGGGCACGGGGTTGACGATCATGCTTTCCATCATCTGTGTGGCGGTGATGACCAGTTTGTCAAGCTCGCGAGCCCGTTTGATCATGTGTTTTTGCAAACCCGGCACGGCCGCGTTGCCCACTTCCACAGCCAAATCACCGCGCGCCACCATGATGCCGTCGGACACGGCCAGGATGCGGTCGAGCTCGGGGATGGCTTCGGCCCGTTCGATCTTGGCGATCAAACCCGGACGGTGTCCGTTGGTGCAGGCCACGTTGCACAGTTGACGCGCCATTTCCATGTCGGTGGCATTTTTGGGGAAACTCACGGCAACATAGTCGGCATTGAAGCTCATGGCCGTGCGGATGTCGTCCATGTCCTTGGCCGTCAGGGCAGCTGCCGTCAAGCCGCCGCCTTGTTTGTTGATGCCCTTGTTGTTCGAGAGTTCACCGCCGAGTTTGACGGTGGTGTGAACCTGCTCTCCTTTGACCGCGTTCACGGTGAGAACGATCAGACCGTCGTTGAGCAGCAGCACATCCCCTGCTTTGACGTCGCGGGGAAGCTCTTTGTAATCCAAACCCACCCCTTGCAGGTCGCCCAACTCGGTGCGGGAGGCGTCCAGTACAAACGGCATGCCGGGCTCAAGCATGACTTTGCCATCGGCAAATTTGCCAACGCGAATTTTTGGGCCTTGCAGGTCGGCCATGATGGCCACTTCGCGGCCAGCGCGTTGCGAGGCCTCGCGCACCAAACGGGCGCGGTCCACATGGTCTTGCGCCTGGCCGTGGCTGAAGTTCAGGCGAACCACATTCACACCGGCCCGGATCATGGCCTCCAAAAGTGCGGGATCGCTGGAAGCGGGGCCTAAGGTGGCAACAATCTTGGTGGCGCGACGGGGCATCAGGGAATCTCCAACGTAATTTGATTTCAATTTTCACACGAAACGGGTAACACAACCGGTTCTTTTGGCGCACATCATTCGACACAACAACACGCACCACCACGCCAACAACTGGCTGCTTTCAGACTTTTGGGCGCAAGTTGCCGCCAGATCACGCCAGTTGCTTGCTTTTACCCCTTCCAATACCCTTGAATTGATCTTTGTCAGTCCAGCTCAATCTCAAGCCGACTAAACTGTCGGTTAAGCGATTTATATTCAAGCGTCATGACTGCCATAAACACTCCCAACGTTGATCAGCCCATCCCATTGGACCAACCCCTGCCGCACCGCAAGACTTTGCGCGAGTGGTTGGTGCCCTTGTCCGAGCGCAGCACGGCTCGCGCGTTTGTGTTGCTGGCTTTTGACTACGCCTTGTTCTTTGCCCTGATTGCGGCCACCATCATGCTTGAAGCCGTCTGGGCCAAACTGCTGTGCGGCGCGGTGGCGGGCTTTGTCATCGGCCGCCTGTTCGTGATCGGTCACGACGCCTGCCACCAAAGCCTCACACCCCACCGAGAGCTGAACAAAGTATTGGGCCGCATCGCGTTTTTGCCCTCGCTCACGCCTTACAGCCTTTGGGACACGGGCCACAACGTGGTGCACCACGGCTACACCAACCTCAAAGGCGTGGATTTTGTCTGGACGCCCCTGACCGCCGAAGAGTTTGCTGGCCTGGGCTTTGCACAGCGCTTGCTGCAACGCGCCTACCGCAGCGGCTGGGCTCCAGGCCTGTATTACATGATTGAAATCTGGTGGAAGCGCGAGTTCTTCCCCAACAAAACCCACATGCCCACGCGCCGTCCGATCTTCTTCAAGGACAGCATGCTGGTCAGCGCCTTTGCCGTGCTGTGGATCGCCACCATCATTGCGGCGGCCGTGGCAACCGACCAATCGGTCTGGCTGTCCTTGCTCATGGGTGTGCTGGTCCCCTTCTTCTTTTGGAACACCATGATCGGCTTTGTGGTCTATGTGCACCACACCCATGTGAAGGTGTCCTGGCACGACAACAAAGCTGCCTGGACCAAGGCCGCGCCTTTCGTCTCGACCACCGTGCACCTGACCTTTCCCTTCAACATCGGCGGCATGATGCACCACATCATGGAGCACACCGCGCACCATGTCGACATGAGCATCCCGCTGTACCGTTTGAAGCAAGCCCAGGCCAAGCTTGAAGAAATGCTGCCTGGCCGCATCATCGTGCAACCCTTCTCCTGGAAGTGGTACTTCGAGACCGCCGAAAACTGCAAGCTTTACGACTTTGGCCGTGAATGCTGGACCGACTTCAAAGGCAGCATGACCAGCCCGGTGCGCGGCAACTTGCCGCCTGCGGCACAGGCCTGATCAGGGCGTCGACGCTCCAATTGATCGGGCCCGATGAAGTTTGAATTGCCCATGTTTTTGTCTGCCATGTGGATATTTTTGTCATTGTAGTAGCCCACCCTGTGGGCGATTGTTTTCAGGGCGTGTTCCACGCCCATCGCTCACAGGGGTGGGCTCCTACAAAAAAGCGATCTCTTGCTATGTTGGTCAAGACTTCAAGGGCCAGAGCAATAAAAAAGCCCCGCGATGCGGGGTTTTTTGTTGTCGGACATCTGAAGATTCATGTCGGGGCTGAAGCCGCCGACCTACAAAATGAACTGTCGGCGGTTTCAGCGCCAACGCTTCTTCAAACGGCTGCGCGCTTCATCAAAATTTCAATGGCAGGCAAAGTCTTGCCTTCCAAGATTTCCAGGAACGCGCCACCGCCTGTGGAGATGTAGTCGACCTGATCTTCGATGCCGTACTTGGCAATCGCCGCCAGCGTGTCCCCGCCGCCTGCGATGCTGAAGGCGCTGGATTCGGCAATGGCCTGGGCAATCACCTTGGTGCCGTTTTCAAAGGCCGCAAACTCGAACACGCCCACCGGGCCGTTCCACACGATGGTGCCCGCTTGCTTGAGCTGCGCGGCGAGCTTGGCCGCCGTTTCGGGACCGATGTCCAAAATCATGTCGTCGTCCGCCACGTCGGTGGCTTTTTTCACCGTGGCCACCGCGTCTGCCGCAAAAGTCTTGGCCACGACCACATCGGTCGGAATCGGCACATCCGCACCCCTGGCCTTCATGGCCTCGATCACCGCTTTGGCCTCGCCCACCAAGTCGGCTTCGGCCAGGCTTTTGCCGATCTTCAGGCCCGCCGCCAACATGAAGGTGTTGGCAATGCCGCCGCCCACGATGAGTTGATCCACGTTTTTCGCCAGGCTCTTCAAGATGGTCAGCTTGGTGGACACCTTGGAGCCCGCCACGATGGCGACCAACGGGCGCTTTGGATTGGCCAGGGCCTGGGTGATGGCATCGATCTCGGCGGCCAGCAAGGGGCCAGCGCAGGCGATGGGCGCAAACTGGGCGATGCCGTAGGTCGTGCCTTCGGCTCGGTGCGCGGTGCCAAAGGCGTCGTTCACGTAGATGTCGCACAGCTGGGCCATCTTGCGGGCCAGTTCTTGGTCGTTCTTTTTCTCGCCCTTGTTGACACGGCAGTTTTCGAGCAACACCACCTGGCCGGGGGCAACGGTGACACCCTCGACCCAATGGGCGACCAAAGACACCCCATTTTCATAAGGGTGGCCAAGCAACTCGCCCAAGCGCTTGGCCACCGGGGCCAGCGAGTCTTCGGGCTTGAACTCCCCCTCGGTCGGACGCCCCAAGTGCGATGTCACCATCACGGCCGCACCCGCGTCCAACGCCATCTGGATGCAGGGCACGCTGGCGCGCACGCGGGTGTCTTCGGTGATGCTGCCGTCATCGGCTTGCGGCACATTCAAGTCGGCGCGGATGAAAACGCGTTGCCCAGCGGCTTGGCCTGTGGCACACAGATCGGAAAAACGAATGACGTTCATGGAGGGTCTTGTCCTGTGTCGGAAAAATTCGGCTCAATTATAAAAAGCAGAGACAGGGCGAAGATTCGCCAAGGTTCACGCACAGGGCTGCGCTGCTGCAGGCAAGAGCGGCCCACTCACCAGCCCAACCCCAGACGCAAAGGCAAATACACCGCCATGCCCACCAGGATCGTGGTCAGCACACCGCGCCGCCAAAAGTAAGCGGCTACACCCGCCGCAGCCGCATACAAGCGGGCGTCTTGCCAGGTGCTGACCAACTCGCCCTGCACGGTGATGATTTCAGGAACAACCACCGCCGACAGCGCTGCAATGGGCGCGTATTGCAGACCGCGCTGCGCCCAATCGGGCAATTGCCAAGATTGGCTGGATATGAAAAAGAAACTGCGGGCCACCACCGTGACCACGGCCAGGCCGAAGATGACGCCCAAGGTCCAAAAATCGATGCCGTTCATGCCACTACCTTGGGTGCAGGTCGTATTTTTTCGACTGTCAGGCACAAAATAACGGCCACCGCAATCGCCACCACGATGTTGAGTTTGAGCGGCAGGTTGTAAGCGACCACTGCGGCCACACCCGCCACGGCCGCCGACAAGATGCGCATGCGCGAGCTTGCCAGTGAGCACTGAATCCCCAACAAACACAAGATGCCCGCAAAGCCCAAACCCCATTCGGGCGGAATCAAATTGGCCAAGCCCACACCCAGCAAACTGGCCCCGATCCAGCTGCTCCAGTTCAGTAAGTAGTTGCCCGCCAGATAAGCCTCTTGTCCCGTACGGTCGGCGTCTGTGCTGCCAGGGTGCGGGTATTGGCGGATGAACAGCACGTAAGTGATGTCGGCCGTGAAGTAGCCGTGGCACATGCGCTGCCAGCGCGGCAAGTGCATGAGGTAGTGGCGCAGGTGCAGGCTGAACACCACAAAGCGCAGGTTCACGCAAAAACCGGTGGCCAAAATCACCCAAGCCGGTGCCCCGGCCACCAACAGCGGAATGGCCGCCAGCTGCGAGCTGCCAGCAAACACCAGCATGGTCATGGCCACCGCCTCGAACACGCTCATGCCCGACTTGACCATGGCCACGCCCGTCATCAAGCCCCAAGCTGCCACCCCCGGCGCTTGCGGGGCAAAATCGCGAAAGCCTTGCAAGAACTCGGCGCGGCGGTAGAGCGTGGGCCGAAAAAACATCAGGCCACCAAACGCTGGCCAGGCTGCAAGGGGCAGCCACGCAAAAAGTCGGCTGCACCCAAGCGCTTGCCGCCGGGCCGTTGCAACTGCGTCAGGCACAGCTGGCCCTCACCGCAGGCCACGCGCACGCCCGAGGCATCGGCGCTGAGCACGGTGCCGGGTTGAGCGGTCTGCACGGACGGATGCGCCGTGGCTTGCCAGAGCTTGATGGTTTCCACGCCCGTGTCTGTGATCAGTGGAACGGTCATGCCCGGAAACGGGTCGAAGGCCCGAATGCGCCGCGCCAACACCTCGGCGCTCAAGGCCCAGTCCAGCGCCGCCTCGGCTTTGTCGATCTTGTGCGCGTAGTTCACACCTTCTGTGGGCTGAAGCTGGTGCGGCAAAGCGTCGAGCGAAGCCAGCGCCTGCACGATGGCCTGCCCGCCCAGCGCGGCCAGGCGGTCGTGCAGCACGGCGGTGGTGTCGGTGGGCGCAATCGCGCAGGGCAAGACCAGCAGCATGTCGCCGGTGTCCAAACCTGCGTCCATCTGCATGATGGTGATGCCGGTTTGCGTGTCGCCCGCCTCGATGGCGCGGTGAATCGGCGCCGCCCCGCGCCAGCGTGGCAGCAAAGAGGCATGGATGTTCAGGCAACCCTTGGGCGGCAGATCCAGCACCCACTGCGGCAGGATCAGACCGTAAGCCGCCACGATCATGGCGTCGGCCTGATGGTCGAGTTTTGCGTCCAGCAGAGTCTGCCGGGCGGCTGCCGCGTCTTCGGGGTATTTGCCATCGAGCCGCAAGCTGCGCGGCTGGGCCACCGGCACCGCGTGGTCCAGTGCCCATTGCTTGACGGGCGAAGGCTGCAGCTTCATGCCGCGCCCGGCGGGTCGGTCGGGCTGGGTCAACACCAGCACGATCTCGTGCCCTGCCGAATGCAGGGCCGCCATGGCCACTTGTGCAAATTCGGGTGTGCCCGCAAAAATCAGCCGCATGCCGTGCTCAGCGCTCGGCTTTTTGGGCTTTGACCATCTTGGTCTTGATGCGCCCTTGCTTGAGCGGCGAAAGGTATTCCACAAACACCTTGCCCATCAGGTGGTCCAACTCGTGCTGGATGCACACGGCCAGCATGCCCTCGGCTTCGATGGTGCGGTGTTGACCGCTGCGGTCCAGGGCCACCACCTTGACGGCCGTGGCACGCTCGACGCCGTCGTAAATGCCCGGCACCGACAAGCAGCCCTCTTCGCCCTTCACGCGCTCGTCGTTCATCCAGATGATCTCGGGGTTGATCAGCACGATCGGTTGGTTGCGCTCTTCAGAGGTGTCGATCACCACCAGGCGCTCGTGCACGTCGATTTGTGTGGCAGCCAAGCCAATGCCGCTGGCCTCGTACATGGTCTCCAGCATGTCGTCGATCAGGGCGTGCACGCGCGCGTCGACCGCCTGCACGGGTTTGGCCACCTTGTTCAGGCGGGGGTCGGGGTAGCAAAGAATGGGAAGCAGGGCCATGGTTCAAAAAATCAAAAGGGATAACGTGTATTTTCGGTCATTTCGATCCAGCGCCTGCATGGTTCAAGCCGAGAGACCGAATTGCACGAATCGGATCATGAAACGCGCCAGCGCCAAACCGTCATGCGGTTCGGAAAGACTGCCCATGCTCTGCTCGTAAAGCGGCTCCCCCATCAAGGCGCGGCGCTTGTCCAGCAAAAAGGCCGACACCTCGGGCGTGAACTCCGGGTGCGGCTGAATGCAAAACACCTGGTCCCCCAGCGCGTAAGCGGCCACCGGACAGTCGGCTTGTGTGGCCAACAAAGTGGCGCCTGGCGGCAAAGCCAGCACCTGATCCTGGTGGCTGGCCAGCAAGGCCACTTGGGCCGCTTGACCCGGCGCCAGCCCCAAGTTTTCGGGCGCGCCCAGCCAGTCATAAGCCTGCCGCCCAACCCGCCAGCCCCGGGGCGCCCGCTGCACGGGCGCACCCAAACAATGCGCGATCAACTGGTGACCAAAACACACGCCCAAAAGCTTGTGCTGGTCCTGCAGCAAACGCGCCACCTGCTCGCGCAAGGTCACCACCCAGGGCTCGTCCGAAAAAGAATCGGCGCGGCTGCCGGTCAAGAGCACCGCATCGTAGGCCGCAAAACTGCCCGGGTATTGCCCATGTCGGGCACTGAAGGTGTCGATTCGGCCCTTGTAACCCGCTTGCGCAAACAAACGCTCAAACATCGCCGCCACCCGCGAGTAACGCTGCGCCAGAGGGGGGTCCAGGTCGTCGTTTTCGAGGATACACAGGTGCATGTGCTCGGTAGGCTGTTGGGTAAGAGGGTGCATGGCGTGATTTTATGGACTTGGCGCGAGCCGGGCTTTGAACCACAATGCTCAGCACAACATTCATTTGACGGTCATTCAGGCCGCACAGGGAGAAACATGGTCAACACCCCCGAGGAATTGGGCGCTTGGTTGCGGCTGGTGCTCACACCCGGCGTCGGCAACGAAAGCGCCAGGCGCCTGCTGGCGGCCTTTGGCGAGCCCGAAGCGATTTTTTCGCAAACCGAAACCGCCCTGTGCCAGGTGGTCAGCCCCAAGCAGGCGCAGGCGCTGTGCCACATGCCCGATGGCTGCGCCGACCTCACGCAAGACACCCTGGAATGGCTGCAAGCGGGTACCGGGCCCAGTCGCTGCGTGCTCACCCTGGGAGATGCCGATTACCCTGCCCCGCTGCTGGACATTCCCGACCCGCCTCTGATGCTCTACGCCATGGGCCAGACGGCGCACCTGCCCCGGCTGCGGGCAGAGCTTGCGCTGGCCATGGTGGGCAGCCGCAACCCCACGCCGCAAGGAGCCGAGAACGCCCGCGCCTTTGCCTGCAGCTTGGCCGCCAGTGGTTTAACTGTGGTTTCTGGCCTGGCACTGGGGGTGGACGGTGCATCGCATGAAGGCGCACTGCAAGGCGCAACGACAGGACAGCTGGCCACCATCGCCGTGGTGGGCACCGGACTGGACCGCGTCTACCCGCGCCAGCACCGTGAACTGGCGCACCGCATTGCCCAAAACGGGCTGATCCTGAGCGAATACCCGCTGGGCACACCACCGCTGTCGCCCAATTTTCCGCGCCGCAACCGGCTGATTTCAGGCCTGTCGCAAGCCACGCTGGTGGTGGAAGCCGCCCTGCCTTCCGGCTCACTCATCACCGCCAAGCAGGCCCTGGAGCAAGGCCGCGACGTGATGGCGATCCCCGGCTCCATCCACGCCACCCAATCCAAAGGCTGCCATGCGCTCATCAAGCAAGGCGCCAAACTGGTCGAGTCGGCGCAAGATGTACTTGAGGAGTTGCGCCTGCCCATCCCAGACGCCCAACAGGTGCTGACCTTGGACAAGCAATCCCCGGAAGATGCGTTCTCGGGCGATGACCCCGAACGCGCCCTGCTGCGCGCCCTGGGCCACGACCCCGTGGGCCTGGACGCCCTACAAGCGCGCTGCGGTTGGCCCACGGCGCAACTGCAGGCGCAGCTGCTGGAGCTGGAGTTGATGGGCCAAGTAGGCCGACTGCCCGGCGGGCTGTTTCAACGCATCGGGTCGGCTTGATGGGGGCGGTTGTTGTCATCGCTTGGCACAGCCGATGCACCAGCCTCAGGGCCTGGCCGCACATTGCCCAACTCCAGCATGGCCACACGCTGGTTCAAACGGCGCAACTGCCGCTCCAGACGGGTCTGCATCATGTCGGCATAAAGCGCCTTGATGAACAACACCACCACCGCCCCCAGCAGCAGCGCCGCAGGGGCATAGCTGATGCCCACCAGTTGCGCCACACGGTCGATCAAACCGGGCCACAAGCCCAGCAGTGCGCCCAGGGCCGCCACCACAATCCAGAACAAACCATGGTGGATGTAGAGATGATCACGCCGCAGCAAGACCAAGATCAGGGCCGCCAAGCCCAAGCCGATCAGCGAAGTGGTGATTTGCAAAGCGGGCATCAGGGTTTGACCTTGGGTGCAGCGCCGGTCAACTGGCGTTCCAGTTGGCGATAGGCGGGGTTGTTGGGTTCAGCACTCAAGGCAATGTTCAGGTCCAGCACACTAGCGGCCCGGTTGCCCATGTTGAAATAGGTCAGGGCGCGCGCATAGTGCGCCCCGGATGTTGGTCGTTTGGCCAAGGCTGGGTTGAGCAACGCCAAAGCGCTGGCATAGTCCTTTTGGCCGTTGTGGGCCATCACCAAACCAATCAGGTAGCGCTGGGCATCGGGTTGCGCGGCCACGATGATTTTGTAGTCAGCAATGGCGGTGGCGAAATCCTTTTGGGCCACCGCCGCCTCGGCGCGGCGCACCCGCGTGAAAAACGCCACCTCAGGCGCTTGGGGTTGGCCCAAAGCCTGGGTGAAGCTGCGCTGCGCCTCCTCGAAGTTTCGAATCGCAAAATACGATTCCCCCCGGTGGTAATACAAGGCCGCCTCGGTGAAACCTTGGCGCTCGGCCTGCGCCAGTTGCTCCAGTGCCGCGTTGTGCTGCTTTTGCTGCTGCAAAGCCACGCCCAAGTTCATGCGCGCAGAACCCAAGGGCTCCCCCAAATTCACCGCCGAGCTGAACAGGCGCGTCGCCTCGGCGTAATCAGCCCGCTCCAAAGCTTCAGCCCCATGGTTCAAAAACGGCCGCCAGCGGCCTACCGCTTGGGCTGGGGCCTTTGTGTCAACTTTGGCGGCCGCATCGGCCCACACACTGCGCGCGTTGTAAAAACTGTCGATGCGCCCCCAGCTGAGCAGCGCCAGCACCAGGCAAAGCAACACGGTGACGACCACCTGGGTCTTGCCAGGTGCATACGCCAAGGGAATGGCCAAGAGCAAGGGCAGCGTGATGGACCACAAATAACTGCGGTACAAAACAAAAGGGTCCTGAATCCAGACAGTGGTGAATTCGGTGACAAACATCAAACCCGGCAACAAAAGCGCCAAAGCCGCCAGCGCCCAGACATCGCTTCGGCGCAACACCAGCCAGGCACTGCCCAGCATGGCCAAGACATAAGCCACAGCCCCCACCAACTCAATGCTGAAAAAACCCAGTGGAAATTGCGGCCGGATGTCCACCGCCATGAAGCCCGGCAAAGGTATCAGCCACGTCATGCCATAACGCCAAAACAAGCTGGCCTGGTTCAAAATGCTCAAGGCATACAGGTCTTTGCCAATGCCGGGCTGGATCTGCTCCAGCTGAGCCGCAAACGCCCGGGAGGTCTCGTCAAAGACCACCCCGATGATGCTTCCGTACACCTGCAGCAACAAAGCCGCGGAAAGGCCCATCAAGCCCACCGCCCCCAAACTGATGGCCAAAGCCATTTTGAAACCCGGGCGTCTGACAAAGATATAAAGAGGCGGCACACACAACAAGGCACTGATCGCGTACTCTTTCGAGGCCAAGGCCAGCACATACAACGCGGCCGCCGCCAAGTACCAGACCCAGCGGCGCTGCCTCATGCCCCACACCATACACAGGCAAGCCAACACCACAAACAAGGTGGCCATCACGATAGAACGCTGAATCAGATACGCCACCCCATAAACCGCCACCGGATGGAATGCCCAAATGGCCGCCGCCATCTGGCTGGCACCTTTGATCGCACCGTCTCTGTCAGCACTCTTTTGCAACTGCTCGCTCCAGGTGGTGGATTTGAGCAATTCGTGCACCAGCGCCCCCAAGGCGATGGCGGTGGCACAGTGCAAGGCCAGATTGAACAGGCGCTGAATGGGCCAGCTTTCGCCTAAAATAGTTTGTATCCAGACAAAACTGCCGTAAGACAACGTCCGCACGCGCAGCTCCAGCAAGCTGCCATACTGGCTAAAAATGGTGCCATCGGTCAGGCGGGCATCGTCGAACACCAACTGGTTTTTGAACCCCGTGGCGTACAAGGCCAGCAAGCCGGCCACGAGGGCCAGCAAATAGGCTGCACTTTTTTGGTTTGCGGATAAATTGAACATGTCTTTTGATGGACGCTAAACCTCTAGTTTAATGATAGTTTTCATGTCAATCGAATTGATACGCTGCGCCCACGTGCCAAGTCAACCTCTATGGCGCTGGGTCTTTTGCCTGGCACTCGGTCTGGGCCTGGCTATGCCCAGCCTGGCCCAAGTCTGGAAATACGTGGATGACCAAGGGGTCACCCACTACACCAACCAACCCGTGGACAAAGGTTTGTTGATCATTGCCGGCGACACCCCAGCAGTCACCCCGAACGTAACCGATGTGGGTGTTTTGCCTGAAGACCAGGCGCGCCGCACACTGAACTTTGTCGAATCGCGAAGCGGCTACAAGGACAACCAGGCCCAGCTGATGGCCGCGGCCCAGACCCATGGCGTCGACTATGCGCTGGTCAAGGCGGTGACCGCCACCGAATCGGCCTTCAACCCCCAAGCTGTGTCCCACAAAGGGGCGGTGGGCCTGATGCAAATCATGCCTGCCACCGCTGCGCAATACGGCGTTCGTTCCGAGCCAGGCATCTCGGTCGTGCAAAAGCTCAAAGAACCCGGCATCAATATCCAGATTGGCACCCGTCACCTGGCCGACCTGACCCGTTTGTACCCCGGTCGCATGGACCTGGTGCTGGCCGCTTACAACGCGGGCCAAGGCGCTGTCAGCCGGGCCGGCCACCAGATCCCCAACTACCAAGAGACGCAAAACTACGTGCGTAAAGTCTTGGCCATTTACAAAATACTGCAAACCCGCAGCTGATGAGTGCCACGGCAGACCGCCCGCCCCGCTCAAGTTACGGCCTGAACTGCCGAATCATTGAGAGCTATTAAAAAAGACTTTGCAGGATTGTCCATGCCCTCACTGAAAACCACGCTGTTGCTGCTCACCGCTTTTTTGGCCAGCGGTTGCGCCAGCGTGCTGCATGGTGACAACCAATCCATGCGCGTGTCCACCTTCTGCGGTCAACAAAGCGTGCCGGCCTCGTGCGTAGCGACCAACTCCAAAGGCAGCTGGCCCCTCCAGACGCCTGCTAGCATCCTGGTCCAGAAAGCCCATGACCCTCTGACCATCCGCTGCAAAAGTCCTTTTTTTGCTGAAGGCGTGGCTCAAGTCCCCGCCTCGCCCAACCCGATGCTTGCGGGCAACCTGGTCTTTGGCGGTCTGATCGGGGCTGGGGTCGACTTGGCCACTGGTGCCGGGTTTGCTTACAACACCGTGGTCAACATCTTTTACCCCTCCTGCCGATAAAAAAGCCCTGAAATGTCCAAAATCAAACTGCTCCTCCTGACCCTTTCTGTCACCTTGCTTTCCGCTTGCGGTGGTGGAAGCAGCGGGTGCTCAGCCGGTTTTGGCGGCATCGTCGGCGGCTCTGGTGCATGTGACAAAACTCCAACCGATTCGGCACCCTTGGCCGTGGCTGGATTTGACCAAAGTGTTCTGATGGGCACCACGGTCACACTCGATGGCAGCTTCAGCCGCGACCCCGACGGCAAACCCCTCACTTACCTTTGGACCCTGCGCAACAAACCCGCAGACAGCGCCGCCACCTTGTCCTCCAGCACCGCCGCTCTGCCCACATTCGTGGCCGACAAAGCCGGCGTCTATGTGGCCAGCCTGAAGGTCAACGACGGCAACATCGACAGCACCCTGGCCTTTGTCACCATCACAACCGCTGAAATCAATGCAGCCCCGGTCGCCAACGCCGGCACCAACCAAAACGTCAAGCTGAAAAGTCCAGCTGAACCCGTCACACTCGACGGCAGCTTCAGCTCTGACGCCAACCGCGATCCCCTCGTTTACACCTGGAAATTCGAGTCGGTCCCGCCTGGCAGCAGCGCCACTTTGACCTCTACCAGCGCCGTGCGCCCCACCTTCACGCCTGACAAGGTCGGCAGCTATGTGGCCAGCCTTTCCGTGACTGACGGCCGCCTGATCAGCAACTTTTCCACCGTCACCGTCATCGCCTCGGCCGTCAACTCGGCGCCCACCGCACGCATCAGCGCCCTGACCCCAGTGGCCATGGGCAAAACCGTCACCCTAGACGGCAGCAGCAGCTTCGACCCGGACCGCGACCCCCTGACTTACCAATGGGTGCTGATCAGCCAACCCACGGGCTCCAGTGAAGCGCTGTCCAGCACCACCACCTCCAAGCCCACTTTGAACGCCTCCACTGCCGGCAACTACGTGGCCAGTCTGGTGGTCAACGATGGCACGGTCATCAGCGACTACGCCTTCATCACCCTCACGGTCATGGCCCCGCCTGTGGCCAAAGCTGAGGTCACCAACGGCACCATTGCCCTGACGGGCAACATCGCCTCGGGGACATCACTGACCCTGGACGGCACCGGCTCCACCGACCCCCTCAAAGCCGCCTTGACCTACCAATGGACTGTGACCGCAGCACCCTCCGCCAACTTGGCCAAACTGGGCAGCCCCACCGCCGCCAAGGCCACCTTCGCGCCCGTTGTCGCAGGCGACTACGTGATCACCTTGGTGGTCAACAACGGCACCGTGGACAGCAACACCGTGACCCTGCTGCTCAAGGTGATCTGATCGTCGTCCTGTCCAAAACATCGTGAATGTTTTGCGATGGGCAGCGCTGCACCATGGATCCCGGGTCTTCGCCCGGGATGACACAAAAAGGGGATGACCTGAGAATTCGATACCGTCGAGCCAGTTGAATAGAACTTGAGCAGGGCGGCAAATTTCTGCCGCCCCAGCTGGCTTAAAAATTGCATAGCTTTTGTCAAATCAACTTATCGCTGGAGATTTGACATGGATGCCATTCGATTTTTAAACTTTTTGCATGACTTTGCGGCAAATTCAACCCAAAAAACAAATACCAACGCCACAGGTGGCGGCAAAACGCCACCTGCGAACCTCGCGGATACTTTCACCGCTTTTGAGTCACAACTCAGGGCATTGATGAACACAGGCGAATCGGCAGCGCCAACCGCCTCCACCTCCACCTCCACCTCCGCCGCCACCGCCGCTGCCGCCGCTGCATCACCCAGTACAAGTACCGAATTTGTCATTGGAGGTGGGAGTCAGAGCATCACAGACCTGGACAAGAGCCTCGCAGCCACAGAAGCCATGCTGGCCATGGTGTCGGAAAGAAATCTGTCGGCGCCAACCCCATCTAGCACCACTGCGTCAACCACCCCCTCCGCAGAAAACGATGAGCTGAAAGAAATCATTGCTTGGCGCAGAGAGCAAATAGACCAGATGCTCCACGTCAAAGTTGGCGACCTATGGGACCGCCAAGGCATTACCGATCCGTTCAATCACCCCAAATTGCTGGCTGACGCCCAACAATCTCAAGAAGTTGCTTTGTTCAGAAAGGCCCACATGCCTGGTTTTGTCGCGCAATGGGAAGGGGATTGGCGAACACAACTTTCATCTGAACGGCAAACCAATGAATTGCGTCGAATCGAATTGGCCGCCGCAAGCGCAGCCAGTGGGTTCACCACTGGCGGTGGCACAGCTTAAACGTTGAACGCCCAAGAGGCGTCCCATCTGAATTGGATCGCTACCACTGCTCGTTCAGATCACAATGCATCCGCCTTCAATAATAAGAATATGATGCGAACAACTCTAGCGATTGGCACCTTGGGCCGCTGGACTCCCAAGCACCTGCACCATGAAATGCAGGCATCTTGATTTTCACTTTTTGCCTGATATCTCACGTCCACCGAATGCGCCTCCGCTGCCCTGCACAAAGCCTCCTGACTACTCTTTGCACCGGCCTGCTGCTGATCTTGCAAGGCTGTGGTGGCTCTGGGAGTTCCGGGGGCGATTCAGCCGTATACGGCCCCGGCTACTTCGAACCACCTTTTGTCAGCGCCAACAGCCTCCTGGAGCAATGCACGGACCAGAACCCCAAGAAGTTCATCCGAGCCTACCTTGACGAGAACTACCTGTGGCCCGAGCAAGTCCAACGCCGTGATGCCCTGGCCTACGCCAGCGCCGCCGATTACTTCAAAGCCATTCTGGCGCCGTCCAACATAGACCGATTCAGCTTCAGCAGCGCCATTGAAGAAGCCGATGCCCGAGAAACCGGAGAAGCTTTCGACGTCGGCATTCACTGGGTCAATGCAGGCAGCTCGGCCGCCCCCCTTTGGCGTGTGGCCCGTGTCGAACCCGCCTCGCCTGCCGCGTTCAGTGGCATCCGCCGAGGCGACACCCTGTCGGGCAAGGTCAGCACCAACCTTTACAGCAACACCACACCAACCCTCTTCTACAACTTCAGCTATCTGAGAAACGGCCAGCTGCTGCAAGCCAATCTCCGTCCGGCATCCATCTTCGAAGACCCTGTGGGCCAGGGGATCGTGCTCAACAACAACGCCCGCACAATCGGTTACCTCGGGTTCGAATCGCATTACGGCAACGCCCAAGACCAGCTGATTGAGTCCTTGCAATCCATGGCCCAACAGGGCATTGAAGAGCTGGTATTGGACCTGCGTTACAACAGCGGCGGCTACCTTTACATCGCCAGCACACTCGCCTCCATGCTCACGCCCTTGCCCGTGTTGCAAACCCTGCCCGAATTCATCCGGCTCCAACCCAACGCCAAATTGACCGCCAGCTACCAAAACGCCGTGCTGCGCCTGTCCCCTGTCGTGCAGTACGTCGGCGACAGCGCCGTCTTCACAGCGGGCAGCATGCTGCCCCAGCTCCCGATCAAACGGGTGTATGTGCTCACCACAGGGGCCACTTGCTCAGCCAGCGAAAGTTTGATCAATGGGCTGCGCGGCGTGGGTGTCACCGTGCACACCATCGGCGACACCACCTGCGGCAAACCCTATGGCATGTCCCGTCAAGACAACTGCGGTACGGCCTATTACCCCATTCAATTCCGAGGGGTGAACGCACGCGGCGAAAGCGACTTTGCCGATGGCTTCACGCCCACATGCACAGTACCTGACGACCTCGACCACCCCCGTGGCGACAGACAAGAAGCCCAACTCAAAGCCGCCCTCACCCACATGAACACCGGCTCTTGCCCGGCCAGCAACCTCATCGCTGGCCGCTCGGCGGCCACTGTGCAAATGTCACCTCATCCATCGGGCACGGGGTACACACCACAGCAACGCCAACGGCCCGGCATGGCCATCCTCCAACCAGCTCACTGAGGCACGCTGACCCCCACCGACGCATCCTCAGAAGTCATCACAGCCCGACCGTTGACCACCGCAGGAATCAACCAGGCAAACCACTGTGCATTGCGCTGCAACAAGGGGGTCGTTGACACCAAACCCGGCCAAGTGATTTTCTGAATGGTCCTGCTTTGATAAAACGTCCCATCACCACCCGACGTGCGCAAAGCCCACAGACTTCGCGATGCGCCCGTGCCTGTCACCGCAAAATCAAGCACCACCCCCTCGCCAGCCACCGCAGGCAGTGTGATCGGTGTCACTTGGGCAAACTGGTTGTCCCCGGGGTTGATGAGCAGAGTGGTGGTGGTGCCGCCCCACTCATGCCCACCCACAAGCACATCCAAACGCCCATCTTCATTCACATCCAGCAACTCCACGGTGTAAAGCCCTTTTTCTCTCAAACTCGCAGGAAAGCGGGCTCGAGACTCTCTTTCGAACACACCGTTGCCCTTGTTGATCAAGGCGTACACCACCGCCGGGTCCGAGCTGTTGGTCACCACCACGTCTGGCAAGCCGTCCCCATTCAAATCAGCCGCCGAAGCCGAATGAAAGAAACCCACATCGGCCGAAGCCACCTTGACCTCATAGCGGCCATTGGGTTGACTCAACACCACTAAATTGCGCTCACCCGGGTACGGGTCTGCATCGTAGCCATGGCAAGCCAGAAACACATCCGGTCGTTGGTCGGCATTGAAGTCAGCCACGATGGCGCGCCGTGGGTGAATACAACCCTGAGCCGATGACAACATCACCACATCGCGCTCAAAACTCCCATCGACTTGCTTGCGCCAAAACTCCAGACGGCTGGGCGTGGCATTCTGTACAGCACGCCGTGGGTCATAGGTCAAGGAAGCGGTGAACAGGTCCAGCAGCCCTTGCCCAGAAAAATCGGCATACGCACGAACCACCCCCACCCCGGATCGGCCTCCCGGCAAATCCTGAGGCTTCAAGCCCACGGCCTTGAAATTTTGGTAAGAAGTAGGCATCACGGGTTTGGCCACAGGGACAACCACAGGCTGAGTAGCGTCTGGCTCCGGTTTAACAACGACATTGCCAAGCCCCTTGCCCCCTCCTCCGCCACCACATGCCGTCAGCCAGCCAACTGCGAATAAAAGCCAAAACGGTTTCATGTCACAAGCATTCAAATAAAAATGGACAATGATCAGTTTGACACGAGCACATAAAATTACACACATGCATGTCCACTGGCTATCACCCTACACCTATGAAGATCCCCGGCAGGTCTATCAATCACCTCTGGCAAGCTTGCGGTTGAGAGCAGGCCCTTTGGTCAGCGTAACAGACTCAAATCTAACCGTGTCTGTTGGAGAAAAAATACCGGGCCATACCAACGTCTGCATCGTTGGAAAAATTGGAGCTCATGACAGTAGTGTCCGGTTAAAAAGTGAATAAATTCAACTGGTTAGCGTCGGACGGGTTGTCGATTGTGTTGCCATCGAGCTGCAAGGCGCTTGAAACCTCGGTTTTCTCGAATACCGAGACCGACAAGAT
>NZ_NESJ01000028.1 GCF_003063645.1 Limnohabitans sp. 2KL-51 | reverse complement strand
GTACTTTGATAGGTTGGGAGTGCCAAGGCTGTCATGACCTCAAGCTCTCGAACCGCCGGGTGCGGACCCGCATGCCCGGTGGTGTGGCAGGGGTGGCTGCAATAATTGCGGCCCCCCTATGCCGATTGGAGCGGGAGATGGGAATCGAACCCACGTTATTTGCTTGGGAAGCAAGAGTCCTACCATTAAACGACACCCGCATGCGCAAATTCTAATCGCTTTGGGTAGGCGTTCAGCGTCGATGTCAAAGTTCACGAAGTTAAAATCATTCGATACAACGGTCAGCTCTTCAAAATCGAGCCTTGAATTCACAGCCTTGGTTTTTATTATTGCTGGCCTGCTACACGGTGCTGGAGTTGTCCTTCAACCACCGGCTTCTCGAATTGGCAGGTGATTTGCAATGGAAAGCCACTTCGGTTCAACTGAACGACATTGAGATTTGGGGGCGTGTCGTCTCAGGTTTGGGTTTGGGCTTGTTGTTGATGCGTTGGCTGGACAATTTTGTGCGGTCCAGGGTTTTACTGCTGGTGATGTGCTGCGCGCTGGGTTTGTTCAGCATGTGGCATGCGCAAAAGGCCTTGGTTGACAACATTGTTTCGCGTGCTGATGCGCAAGACCTGGCGATGAGTTGGAAATCGCAGATGAGTACCCAAGAGGCACTCAATGGACGAATTTTGCTCCGAGGCGAAACCTTGCTGACCAGCCCGGCTCCTGCAGACATACGCCCGGTGATGAGCGCCCTGTGGGCCTCTTCTGTGGCTGGCTTGCTGCCTGAAGATCTGGAATCGGATTCGGGCTCGGCGCAACTCATGAGCGGCTTCTTTGCCCCTCAAGTCAGCCAGTCGCAATTGGTGGCAAGCTACCGCAAGACGGTCATGACCCCAGTGGTTTTGGGCGCCTCTTTGATGTTTGGACTTCTCAATCTGTGTCAACTTTTTGCGGGGTCGGTGGCTTGGGGCTTGACCTTTTCTGGACAAGACCGCTTGTTGCAACGCTGCAAGTTATGGTTGCTTCCTGCATTGACCTTGGTATGCATGGGCTTGAGTTGGTGGCCTGGCAATGTTTGGACCGCATCCGCTGCCTACCGCCTTGTGGCCAGTCCAGCGCTTTGGATCGATCAACCCTATTTGGCCCCTTTTGTAGAGTGGAGTGTGCGCGCTGAACCTGCTTGGGCAGATTCGGTGGCGTGGGTGCACCGGGCTATGCTGCAAAATTTTGAATTCAAGGTGCCTTTTCGCCATTGGCTCGGGCATGAGGGTACGGAACCTTCACCCCTGGCTGCGCCCCTGAGGTGATCTTCAGACTTGAATCACTTTAGGATGTCGCCCACACACAGGAATTTGATTTCCACATAGTCGTCCATGCCGTGGTGTGAGCCTTCGCGGCCCAGGCCCGATTGCTTGACGCCGCCAAAGGGCACGTGCTCGGTCGCCAAAATGCCCACGTTGATGCCGACCATGCCGTATTCCAGCGCTTCGCTGACCCGGAAAATGCGGCCCACGTCGCGGCTGTAGAAATAGCTGGCCAGGCCGAATTCGGTGTTGTTGGCCGCATACACAGCTTCTTGCTCGGTCTTGAATTTGAAGATGGGTGCAAAGGGGCCGAAGGTTTCTTCTTTGGCGCACAGCATGTCCGCTGTGGCATCGGCCACCACGGTGGGCTCAAAAAATTGGCCCGAGCCCATGCCGGACAGGCGCTTGCCCCCGACCACCACGCGGCCGCCTTTGGCCACGGCGTCGTCCACATGACGTTGAACTTTGACCAGCGCCGCTTCTTCGATCAAGGGGCCTTGGTTCACGCCGTCTTCAAAGCCATTGCCCACTTTGGCGGTCTGCACTTTGGCGGCGAATTTTTTAACAAACTCGTCATACACGCCTTCTTGTACATAAAAGCGGTTGGAGCATACGCAGGTCTGTCCGGCGTTGCGGTATTTGCTGGCAAAAGCGCCTTCGACCGCGCTGTCGATGTCGGCGTCTTCAAACACGATGAAGGGCGCGTTGCCGCCCAACTCCAGCGACATTTTTTTGACGGTGGGGGCCGATTGCGCCATGAGAATGCGGCCGACTTCGGTGGAGCCGGTGAAGCTGATGTGGCGCACCACGTCACTGGCGCACAGCACCTTGCCCACCGCAATCGAGTTGTCGCTGTCGGCGGTGATCATGTTCAGCACCCCGGCAGGGATGCCTGCACGGATGGCGAGCTCGGCCGCGGCCAGGGCCGTCAGCGGAGTCAGCTCGGCCGGCTTGATGATCACGGGGCAGCCTGCGGCCAAGGCGGGTGCAACTTTGCGGGTAATCATGGCCAGCGGAAAGTTCCAAGGCGTGATGGCCGCGCAAACGCCAATGGGTTGCTTGAGCACCAATAGGCGGCGGTTGTTGTCAAACTGGGGCAGGGTCTCGCCGTTGATGCGCTTGGATTCTTCGGCAAACCACTCGACAAAACTCGCACCGTAGGCGACTTCACCTTTGGCTTCAGGAAAGGGTTTGCCTTGCTCGGCGGTCATGATGCGGCCCAAGTCGTCTTGGTTGGCCATCAGCAGGTCGTACCACTTGCGCAAGATGATGCTGCGTTCTTTGGCGGTCTTGGCTTTCCAGGCAGGCCAGGCGGCGTTGGCAGCGGCAATGGCTTGCTCGGCCTCCGCTGGGCCCAAATTGGCCACATCCGCCAGATGGTCCCCGGTGGCGGGGTCGGTCACGGCAAAACGGCTGCTGCCCTTGACCCATTGGCCGTTGATCAGGGCGTCGGTCTTGAGCAGGCTGGGGTCGTTGAGTTGGGCGAGGGGAGAGGTGGTCATGGTGTTGTGATGTTGTGGTGTTGGCGTAGTTGCCGGGCCGCTGGGCGCTGGCCGGCCAAAACGCCGAGCATATCGGGCAAAAAAGTGCGACTGTGTCGCGCAGTTAACGCAGCGCTTTGGCACTTCTCAATTTGTGCACGCTTCAGCTTGAAGCGAAGGGATTGACCAGCTTCACCCCGGCCAGTATTTCACCGGTGCCCATGTCTTCGGTGAGCAACACCGAACACCCCGCAATGTGGGCGCTTGCCACGATCAGGGCGTCCCAGTAGCTCAAGGCGTGTTTTTGGTGCAAATCCAGCGCCATGTCGACGGTGTCGGGCGTCACGGCTGCGATCTCGAGTTGGCGGTAACAGTGCAGCTGTTCGCGGATGTGAGCGTGCGGCAAACCCAGCTTGCGCAGGCCAACCTGGATGTACTCGTTGAGCACCTGCGTGGACAGGACGCCTAAGCGCTCAAAACGCAGGTGGCGCAATAAATCGATGGCGATGCGCTGTTTGCGGGGCTCGTCGGTGCTGTCGGCATAAACCAGCACGTTGGTGTCGATAAAGCACCGGACTTTGGGTAGGGCCAACAAGGGGGCCCAAGGAGGCGAGGGCTCAGCCGCGATCATGCAAAGCGTCCCGGTCGAGCTTGTAACCTTGCAGGCGTCCCCCACCACCCAGGCACCGCTGTTCCCAAAGCTGCCATTCGGTGGCTTGGCGCTCTTGTCCGGCCAACTGCTCCAGATAGTCGCGCACAGCTTGGTTCAGGCTTTTGCCCATCTTGCGCGCTGCCTCGCGGGCGGCTTCGGCGACGCGTTCGTCGACGGACAGGGTGATGTTCATGGCGGACCTTTCTGAAAGAAACAGGGGGAGTTTGCCGTTTCGAATGGCACATTCACACATATTATGTGTGGATTCGATCTTGGGCGCAAATCAGACCCATCTGCTCGGCGTGCTCGCCTACCGACCCAAACTTATAATGCACGGTTGCACTTTGAGCGAAACACCCCATGAGCCAAGCCACTTTCTCCGTCTCCGACATCCGCAAGACCTTTTTGGACTTTTTTGAGTCCAAGGGGCACACCGTGGTGGCGTCGAGCCCCTTGGTGCCGGGCAACGACCCGACTTTGATGTTCACCAACTCGGGCATGGTCCAGTTCAAGGACGTGTTTCTGGGCTCGGACAAGCGCAGTTATGTACGTGCCGCCTCAGTGCAGGCCTGCTTGCGAGCCGGTGGCAAACACAACGACCTGGAAAACGTGGGCTACACCGCCCGCCACCACACCTTCTTCGAGATGTTGGGCAACTGGTCGTTTGGCGACTACTTCAAGCGCGAGTCGCTGGAATGGGCTTGGGAGTTGCTGACCCAGGTCTACAAATTACCCGCCGACAAGTTGTACGCCACCGTCTACATGGAAGACGACGAGGCCCATGCCATTTGGGAAGGCATTTTTGTCAAAGCTGGCTGGACGCCTGAGCGGGTGAAGGAAGAGAACCGCATCATCCGCATTGGCGACAACAAGGGCGGCCGCTACAAGTCCGACAACTTCTGGATGATGGCCGACACCGGTCCTTGCGGTCCTTGCTCAGAGATTTTTTACGACCACGGCGCGCACATTCCCGGCGGCCCACCCGGCAGCCCCGATGAAGACGGTGACCGTTTTATCGAAATCTGGAACAACGTTTTCATGCAGTTCAACATGGACGAAACCGGTGCGGTCACGCCGCTGCCCGCGCCCTGCGTTGACACCGGTATGGGCCTCGAACGTCTTGCAGCTATTCTTCAACATGTCCACAGCAACTACGAGATCGATATTTTTGACGCGCTGATCAAAGCCGCATCGCGTGAAACAGCCTGCACAGACCTGAACAACAAGTCACTGCGCGTGATCGCCGACCACATCCGTGCCACCGCTTTCTTGGTGAGCGACGGTGTGGTGCCCAGCAACGAAGGCCGGGGTTATGTGCAGCGCCGCATCATCCGCCGCGCCATTCGCCACGGTTATTTGCTCGGCCAAAAGACCCCGTTCTTCCACAAGCTGGTGCCCGATTTGGTCAAGCTCATGGGCGCGGCTTACCCCAATATGGCCGATCAGGCCGATCGCATAACCGACATCTTGCGCATCGAAGAAGAGCGCTTCTTCGAGACCCTGCAAAGCGGTATGCAGATTCTGGATTCGGCTCTCGACGGTGGCGTGAAAGTGCTGCCAGGCGAAGTGGCCTTCAAGCTGCACGACACCTACGGCTTCCCGCTCGACCTGTCAGCTGACGTGTGCCGTGAGCGTGGCTTGAGCGTGGACGAGGCCGGTTTTGCCACCGCCATGGAAAAGCAAAAAGCCCAGGCCCGTGCGGCGGGCAAGTTCAAGATGGACAAGGCGCTTGACTATTCGGGCGCGGGCAACGACTTTGTGGGTTATGACGACCTGACGGCCAACGCCAAAGTGCTGGCCTTGTACGCCGACGGCCATGCGGTGACCGAACTGAAAGCCGGTCAGGCTGGCGTGGTGGTCTTGGACACGACACCGTTCTACGCCGAGTCCGGTGGCCAAGTGGGCGACCAGGGCATGCTGCACAACGCGGGTGGCCAGTTCAACGTGTTGGATACGCTCAAGATCAAGGCCGATGTGTTTGGCCACCATGGCGAAATCAAATCCGGTAGCCTGAAGGTGGGCGACGCAGTGCAGGCGCATGTTGACATGGCCGTGCGTGCCGCCACCGTGCGCAACCACTCAGCTACCCACCTCATGCACAAGGCCCTGCGCGAAGTGCTGGGCAGCCATGTGCAGCAAAAGGGCAGCTTGGTGAACGCCGAGCGCACCCGTTTTGACTTTGCGCACAACGCGCCCGTGACCGACGCCGAAATCCGCCAGATCGAAGCCGAAGTGAACGCCGAAATTTTGGCCAATGCCGCGGCCCAAGCGCGTGTGATGGACATTGAAAGCGCCCAGAGGACCGGCGCGATGATGCTGTTTGGTGAGAAGTATGGCGAGACCGTACGCGTGCTCGACATTGGCAGCAGCCGCGAGCTGTGCGGCGGCACCCACGTCAAAGCCACGGGCGACATTGGCCTGTTCAAGATCGTGGGTGAGGGCGGCGTGGCCGCTGGCGTGCGCCGCATCGAAGCCGTGACCGGGGTGAATGCTTTGGCTTATTTGCAGTCGCTCGAAGACACCGTGACCCAAGCCGCCGGCACGCTCAAGGCCCAGCCGGCCGAGCTGAACAACCGCATTGCCCAAGTGCTGGACCAGGTCAAGGCACTGGAAAAAGAACTGGCTGCCGCCAAGGGCAAGCTGGCTTCTGCCCAGGGCGATGAATTGATGACGCAAGCCGTGGACGTCAAGGGAATCAAGCTCTTGGTGGCCAAGCTGGAAGGCGCGGGCTCAGGTCCTGAGGTGGCCAAAACCCTGCGCGACACCATGGACAAGCTCAAGGACAAGATGAAAACCGCCGTGATCGTGCTCACCGCAGTGGATGCTGACAAGGTCAACATCGCTGCAGGCGTAACCGCCGACACCGTAGGCAAGGTCAAGGCTGGTGAGTTGGCCAACTTTGTGGCCCAACAAGTAGGCGGCAAAGGCGGCGGTAAGCCCGACATGGCCATGGCCGGTGGCACCAATCCCGCGGCCTTGCCCGCTGCATTGGCCAGCGTGCGGGCCTGGGTTGCAGAGCGCGTTTGAGCCGCAGAGCAAGGGGGTTTCGAGAACGCCAAAAAGGGCTCTTTGCCTAGTTCATTGCACTCGTGATCGTCAGCGGCCTTTCCAAACAGGTTTGCGTTTGGCCACGAAAGCGGCCACCCCTTCACGAAAGTCTTCGCTGCCGTAGGCTTGGCGGATCAGGTCTTCAGCCTCTGGTGCGCTGTGCTGGACCAAGCGGCTGAGGGCTTCTTTGCTGACTTGTTGCGTCACGGGTGCCAAAGTGGTTAGGCGTTGGACCAAGGCGGCAGTGGCCCCGACGATCTCATCGGGGGCGGCCAGTTGGTGCAGGTAGCCGCAGGACAGGGCCTCATCGGCGCCAATCATGTCGGCCAGCATCAACATGCGTTTGACACGTTGCGGCCCGAAAGCCGCACACAAACGCGCCACATTGGCCACCGACAAGCAATTGCCCAGCGTCTTGGCAATGGGCAAGCTCATCTGTGAGCCAGGCGTGGCCAGTCGAAAGTCGCAGGCTGTGGCGATGGCCAGTCCACCGCCCACGGCCCAACCTTCAATGAGCGCCACGGTGGGCATGGGCAGCGAGCACAGCAAGTCGATGCAAGCCTCGATTTGCGCTTCGTAGGCCACACCGTCATCGCCGGAGCTGAAGGCTTTGAATTGCTCGATGTCGGTGCCTGCCACAAAGGCCTGCCCGCCCGCACCGCGAAACACCACGGCCCGCACACCTGCATCGGCTTTGAAGCCCCGGCAATGTTCGCTGAGCTGTTGGTACATGGCCCAGGTCATGGCGTTGCGTGCCTGGGGGCGGTTGAAAGTAACCGTGGCCACACCTTGCTCGACAGCAAGGTCCACGGTGCCAGCAGTGTTAATTTCCGACATCAGGTGTCCAACTTCACGTTGCTGTCTTTGACCACTTTGGCCCACTTGATTTGCTCGGTTCGGATGAAATCAGCAAAGCGTTGTGCCGAACCGCCGCCGTCTTCTGCGCCATATTGGGCCAATTTTTCAACCACGTCGGGCATGACCAAAACCTTGTTGATGTCCTCGTTCATGCGTTGCGCCATGGCCGGGGGGAGTTTGCCTGGACCGGCCAAACCGTACCAAGTGGTGGCCTCGAAGTTGGGGAAGCCCGCTTCGATCATGGTGGGCACATTGGGGTAGCTGGAGGCCCGTTTCGCTCTGGTTTGTGCAATCGCGCGCACCTTGCCACTTTTGACGTGGGGTGTCGCAGCGGTCATGGTGTCAAACGAGTACCCGATTTGCCCCCCAATCAAATCGACCAACATGGGGCCCGATCCTTTGTAAGGGATGTGGATGGTGTCGACCCCCGCCGCCAATTTGAAAGACTCGAGGGCCATGTGTTGGGCTGAGCCTTGGCCAGCAGAGCCAAAGCTCACCTTGCCGGGGTTGGCTTTGCACAGCGACACCAATTCGGCCACGGTTTTGGCAGGTTGGTCGTTGTTGGAAATCAGCAAATTGGGCGTGATCCCGACCAGTATCAAAGGCGTGAAGTCACGGTCCACCACATAGCTGAGCTTGGGCATGAGGGCGGGGGCCAGCGCATGGCTGTTGATGTGCGCCATCAGCAGTGTGTTGCCGTCAGGGGCGGCCTTGGCCACCGCTTCAGCAGCGATCACCCCAGTGGCCCCGGCGCGGTTTTCGACCAGCACCGTAATGCCCCACATGGTTTGCAGTTTTTGCGCGACGATGCGGGCCAGGATATCGGTGCCACCCCCGGGTGCAAACCCCACCAATATGCGCACGGGCCCGGCGGGCAGGGATTGCGCCTGTACCGCGGGTGCGACGAGTGTGGCTGCGGTGGCGGCCGAAGCGGCTACAAAGGTTCTGCGTTTCATGTTGTCTCCTGAGGTTGTGTTTTAAAAATACACGTGTGAAATGCACACGATAAAAGGGGGGACGTCTGTCAATCAGTGGTTTGAAAAATGGTCCATGATGGCTTGCACGCCGCTGCCTTGCAGCGCCACGCCCGAGAGCTTCAGGCCCATTTCGCAGCCTGCCACGGTGGCGATCAGGGTCAGGTCGTTGCTGTCGCCCAGGTGGCCAATGCGGAACATGCGGCCTTTGACTTTGCCCAAGCCTGTGCCGAGCGAGCAGTCAAAACGTTCGTGAATGATTTTGCGCACCGCATCAGCGTCTACGCCCACAGGGGTCATGACGCCGGTCAATATGGGTGAGTAGACGGCCGGGTCGGCGCATTGAATCGGCAGGCCCCACGCCGTGACCGCTGCCCGCACCCCTGCAGCCCAGCGCTGGTGACGGGCAAACACCGTGTCCAGTCCTTCGGCCAGCAGCATGTCGCACGCTTCGCTCAGGCCATACAACAAGTTGGTGTTCGGGGTCGAGGGCCAATAGCCGTTTTTGTTCATCTCGATCATCTCGCCCCAGGCCCAATAGCTTCGGGCCATGCCGCCTTGTTGGCTGACTTCGATGGCGCGGGGCGACAGGGCGTTGAAGCTGATGCCGGGCGGCAACATCAGCCCTTTTTGCGAGCCGCTGATGGTCACGTCCACCCCCCATTCGTCGTGCCGGTAGTCGGCGCTGGCCAGGCCCGAGATGCTGTCGACCAGCAGCAAAGCGGGGTGCTTGGCGGCATCCAAGGCGCGGCGTACGGCAGCGATGTCGCTGGTCACGCCAGTCGAGGTTTCGTTGTGCACCACGCAAACGGCCTTGATGCTGTGGCCTGTGTCGGCTTTCAGGCGTTGCTCGATCAAATCGGCCTGCACGCCATGACGCCAGCCCTCCAGGCCCGGCAGGCTGATGACCTCTGATTTCAGTCCGAGTTGGTTGGCCAGTTTGTTCCACAAAAACGCGAAATGGCCGGTCTCGTACATCAGCACATGGTCGCCGGTGTTGAGCACGTTGCACAGCGCCGCCTCCCAAGCCCCGGTGCCCGAGGCGGGATAGATCATGACAGGGTGGCGGGTTTTGAAAATCTTTTGCACATCGGCCAGTACCTTCTTGCCCAGTGCACCGAACTCGGGCCCACGGTGGTCGATGGTGGGCGAACTGATGGCCCGCAAGATGCGATCGGGCACGGGCGAGGGGCCTGGAATTTGCAAAAAGTGGCGACCCGTAGGGTGGAAATTCGTGATGAGCATGCGCGGCAAAGCCTTTCAGTTTTTCACTCATTTTTTGTATTCAAATTGCCTTTGTCAAGGGTGTTTGTCCTAAAATTGGTCGATACGACTCGTTTTTTTGTATTCAAAAATTTCTTATGGGCATTGACCAATCGACCCTTCCTCGGCCCGTTTTGCATGCGCAAGTGGCGCAGCGTTTGCGCCAAATGTTGGTGGAGGGCTTGATTCCACCTGGCGGAAAACTCAACGAACGCACGCTGTGCGAGGAACTGCACATCTCGCGCACCCCGCTACGCGAGGCCATCAAGATGCTGGCGGCCGAAGGCCTGGTCGAGCTCTTGCCCAACCGGGGGTCGGTGGCGGTGCAGTTGAGCGAGGCGGATGTGCACCACACCTTTGAGGTGATGGCGGGCCTGGAAGGGCTGTCGGGTGAGTTGGCCGCGCAGCGCGTGACCGAGGCCGAACTCAGCGAAATCAAGGCCCTGCACTACGAGATGATGGCGGCCTACACCCGCCGGGACTTGTCGGCGTATTACCAAATCAATGCGGCCATTCACCGCAGCTTCAACGCAGCGGCCAAAAACCCGGTTTTGACCACCACTTACAACCAGGTCAATGCCCGCTTGCAGGCGCTGCGCTTTCGCTCGAACCAAGATGGTGACAAGTGGCAGCGTGCTGTGGACGAGCACGTCGCAATGGTCCAAGCCCTGGAGGACCGCGACGCAGCGGCCCTGCGTCGGGTGCTGATGCACCACTTGGACAACAAGCGCACGGTGGTGATCGAGCAGTTGCGGAGTGCCGCGGCGAGCTTTGCCATGGCAGAAAAAGAAGGACAGACCCCATGAACGCCCCTTTGCCGATCGATTTGTCAAAGACCTCGCCTGAATACGCCTACGAAAAAGTGGCTGCCGGCAGCAACGAGGTGGCTGCTACGCTGGCCAAGCGTTTGCGCCAGCACGCCCAAGGCGAAGTGCTGTTTTCTGCCGCCGACCGAGGCCGCTACGCCACCGATGCCTCGATTTACCAAGTCATGCCCTTGGGTGTGTTTGTGCCGCGTGATGCGGCCGATGTGAGCTTGGCCATGGACATTTGCCGCGATTTGGGCGTGCCCATCGTGCCGCGCGGCGGCGGCACCAGCCAGTGTGGCCAAACCGTGGGTGCGGGCTTGGTCATCGACCACTCCAAACACATGCGCAAGATCATGGCGGTCGACGCCGAGCAGCGCACCGCCACCGTGGAGCCGGGCTTGGTGCTGGACCACCTGAACGCAGCCCTCAAACAGCATAGCCTGTGGTACCCGGTGGACGTGTCCACCAGTGCCCAGGCCACGCTAGGCGGCATGGCGGGCAACAACTCTTGCGGCAGCCGGTCAATTGCCTACGGCAACATGGTGCACAACGTGCTGGGGGCTGAGGCTTGGTTGGCCGACGGCAGCTTGCTGAACTTTGGTGCGTATGACCAAGCCCAAGGCCGTGTGCGCCAAATTGGCGACTTTGTGCGTGATTTGGCTCAACAACACGCCACTGAGATCGATGCCCATTGGCCCAAAGTCTTGCGCCGTGTGGCCGGCTACAACCTGGACATCTTCCGCAACCAGAACGAGCGGCCCTACACGGCGGACGGCTCCGTCAACCTGTCGCATTTGCTGATCGGCAGCGAGGGCACGCTGGCGTTGACACGCTCGCTCACCTTGCGCTTGTCCGATTTGCCCCGCGCAAAAGTGCTGGGCGTGGTGAACTTTCCCACCTTTTACCAAGCGATGGACGCGGCGCAGCACATCGTCAAGCTGGGGCAGGGCATGGCGGTGGGTCAGCTGTCGGCCGTCGAGCTGGTGGACCGCACCATGATCGAGCTGTCTTTGAAAAACCCGGCCTTTGCGCCGACCATCCGCACGGCCCTGTCGCCGCACATCAATGGCGGCATGCCCGAGGCGGTGTTGTTGGTGGAATTTTCCGGTCCCAGCAAAGGCGACATCGCGCACAAGATCAAAGAGCTGGTGGAACTGATGGGCGACTTGGGCCTGCCCGGCAGTGTGGTTGAGATGGTGGACGATGCCCCGCAGAAAAACCTGTGGGAAGTGCGCAAGGCGGGCTTGAACATCATGATGAGCCTGCGCGGCGACGGCAAGCCGGTGAGTTTCATCGAGGACTGCGCGGTGCCGCTGGAGAGTCTGGCCGAGTACACCGACGCCCTGACCGGCGTTTTTCGCAAACACGGCAGCCGGGGCACTTGGTACGCCCACGCCTCGGTGGGCACTTTGCATGTGCGCCCGATTTTGGACATGCGCCGCGATGGGGCCAGCAAAATGCGCGCCATTGCCGAAGAGGCCAGCGCCTTGGTGCGTCATTACAAAGGCGCATTCAGCGGTGAGCACGGAGACGGGCTGTGTCGGGGCGAGTGGATTGGCTGGCAGTTTGGCCCACGCATCAGCGAGGCCTTTGCCGCCATCAAGCAACACATGGACCCCAGTCAAATGCTGTCGCCCCAGCGCATCGTCAACCCGCCCAAGATGGACGACACCACACTGATGCGCTATTCGCCCACCTACAAGGTGGTGCCCATCCAAACCGCTTTGGATTGGCGTGCCTGGGATGTACAAAACAACCCTGTGACCGAGCAAACCAGTGCGCCTGGCACCGGAGGCGACCCGGCCCAAGGCCTGGCCAAGGCGGTGGAGATGTGCAACAACAACGGGCACTGCCGCAAGTTCGACGCAGGCACCATGTGCCCCAGCTACCGTGTGACCCGCGATGAGCAGCACCTCACGCGGGGCCGCGCCAACACCTTGCGCCTGGCGTTGAGCGGACAGATCGAGGGCTTGGCGGGCGAGGACGCGCTGAGCAGCCAGGCGGTGCACGACGCGATGGACTTGTGCGTGGGCTGCAAAGGCTGCAAGCGCGATTGCCCCACCGGGGTGGACATGGCCAAGATGAAGGTCGAGTTTTTGCAGCACTACAAGGCCAAGCACGGCCACACGCTGCAAGACAAGTTGGTGGCCTATTTGCCCGATTACGCCCGCTGGGCGGCGCGCCTGGCCCCAGTTTTGAACCTGCGCAATCGATTGCCCTTGCTGGCCGCTTTGACAGAGAAGCTATTGGGCCTGTCGGCCAAGCGCAGCTTGCCCGAGTGGCAGACGCGACACTTTTTCAACGCCAGCGCCACTTCGGCGTCCCGCACGGCCAGCCGCGCCGAAGTGTTGGCAGCGGCGCGTGGGGTGGTCTTGTTTGTGGACACCTTCAACGGTTACTTGGAATCGGCCAATGCACATGCGGCCGTGAAGGTGCTGCAGGCGGCGGGTTACACCGTGCATGTGGCCACCAAGCTGCAGGACGATGGCGCACACCTGTGCTGCGGCCGAACCTACCTGGCCAGCGGCATGGTAGACAAAGCCCGCGACAAAGCCCGCGAAGTGGTGCAAAGCCTGCGGCCTTTTGCCGAAAAAGGGCTGTCCATCGTGGGCTTGGAGCCTTCATGCTTGCTGACCTTGCGCGACGAGTTGCTGGTGATGGGTTTGGGCGAGGGCGCGCAAAAGATCGCCCAGCAGGCCTTGTTGTTCGAAGAGTTTTTGGCCCACGAAGCCCAAGCGGGCCATCTGGAGGCTCTGAAAGCACAAATCGCTCCGGTGGACCGCCCGGTCTTACTGCACGGCCATTGCCACCAAAAAGCCTTTGATGCGGTATCCCCCGTGATGGAGGTCTTGCGCTGGATTCCGGGTGCCAAACCGCAACTCATCGAGAGCAGTTGCTGTGGCATGGCCGGCAGTTTTGGATACGAGGCCAAGCACTACGAGGTGTCCATGCAGATGGCCGAGCTGAGCTTGTTGCCTGCCGTGCGCGCCCAAGCCAACGCGATCGTGGTGGCCGACGGCACCAGCTGCCGCCACCAAATCCAGGACGGTGCTCAGCGCGAGGCCGTGCACCTAAGCCAGTTGCTGGCGAGCTTGTTGCCAAGCTGAGCCACCGAGCCCAGACGTCTTATGGCGGACTGAGTGTCAAACGCAGCCCGCTGGCCCACTCGTGGATTTGATCGGTGATTGGATCGGTGAATCGCACCGACTGGGCCAGCAATTGCAGGGGCTGGCTGAAGTCTTCGGGTGCATCCGGGCCACGCAAGACGGTAGGGTAAAACAGGTCGCCTTCAATCGGGATGCCCAAGGCGTTCATGTGCACCCGCAGCTGGTGACGCTTGCCACTGATGGGCTCCAGCCCATAGAGCGCCCGCTGGCCATCGGTGTGCAGCAAAGCGACGCGGGTTTCGCTGTTTGCGGGCCCTGGCACCTCTTGGCTTCTGAAAAACGGCTCGCCCGGCACCAAGCGGCTGGTGCGTACCAGCGGCAGCTGCAGGTGCGGTGAATGCGCCGCCACCGCGTGGTAAGTTTTGTGGATCTGGTGATCCCGAAAGAGGGCGTGGTAAGCGTCGCGCTCGAGCGGGCGTTTTCCGAGCAGCACCAGACCCGCGGTTTCCCGGTCGATGCGGTGCAGTGGCACCAAATCGGCGCAGCCCGTTTGGCGCTTGAGCTGCACCAACAGGCTTTGTTGCACGTAGCGACCCGTGGGCGTGACGGGCATGAAGTGCGGTTTGTCGGCCACCAGCAAATGCTCGTCTTCAAACAGGACCTGTGCCTGCAACGGCAGCGCGGGTTCATCGGCCAAATGACGGTAGTAATACAGGCGCTGGCCCGGTTGGCAACTTTGGTGGGGCAAGGCCGCTTGACCGTCTTCGTGCAGCACCAAGCCTTGCGCCAAGCGTTCAGCCCATTCGCTGCGCGAAATACCGGGCATGCGCTGGGCCAAAAAATCGAGCAGGTGCGGCGCGCCCTGCGGGACCGAGACCACGCTGGCGCTCACGCCATTGCGCATGGACAATTGAATGCCTCGCAGTGGCAACGGGGCCGCGTGCCCGTGTTCGCTCATGTCAGACTCGGCGGAACACCAGGTCCCACACACCGTGGCCGAGTTTCAGGCCCCGGTTTTCAAACTTGGTCAGCGGCCGGTAGTCGGGCTTGGTGGCATAGCCCCCCATTGCATCGCTGGTGTTGGCCAGCAAGGGCTCGGCGCTGATGACTTCCATCATCTGCTGGGCGTAGGGTTGCCAGTCTGTGGCGCAATGCAGGTAGCCGCCCGGTTTGAGGCGCTGGGCCAACTTGTTCACCAGTTCAGGCTGTATCAAGCGGCGTTTGTAGTGCTTGGTTTTGTGCCAAGGGTCCGGGAAAAAAATGTGCACGCCGTCCAGCACGCCCGGACGGAGCATGTGGTCAATGACCTCGACCGCATCGTGACGCAGTATGCGGATGTTGTGCAGGTCTTGCTCTCCAATGCGTTTGAGCAGGGCACCAACCCCGGCCTCGTGCACCTCGCAGCACAGAAAATTGTCATCGGGCCGAACCCGGGCGATGTGGGCCGTGGCTTCGCCCATGCCAAAGCCGATTTCAAGAATCAGCGGGGCCTTACGGCCAAACGCGGCGCTGGCGCCCAGGGACAGGGGAGCGTAGGGGAGCAAATTGGCAGGGCCATACAGCTCATAGGCTTTGGCCTGGCCAATGGTGGTTCTGCCGGCGCGCAGCACATAACTTTTGACGGTGCGCAAAAATGGCACGTCAGCCGGGATGCCTTTGGGCTTGGGGGCTTCGATGGGAGCGTTTTCAGTCATGGGTGGGGATTGTAGGGCGCGCCCATGCCCCGGGGCGGGGCCCATGAAGTCAAGCCGTCTTGGGTTTGAAGTCACAAAACGGCGCCACCGTGCATTGCGTGCACATCGGCTTTCGTGCTTGGCAAACATATCGCCCATGCAGGATTAGCCAGTGGTGTGCATCCACCAAATAGGGGGCGGGAATGCGTTTGAGCAACTTGAGCTCCACCGCCAAAGGCGTTTTCCCCGGTGCCAAGCCCGTGCGGTTGCCCACGCGAAAAATGTGCGTGTCCACCGCCATGGTGGGCTCACCAAAAGCGGAGTTGAGCACCACATTGGCCGTTTTGCGGCCCACGCCGGGCAGGGCTTCCAGCGCTTCACGCGTGCGGGGCACTTGGCCGCCATGCTGCTCCACCAAAATGCGGCAGGTTTCCATCAGGTGTTTGGCTTTGCTGCGGAACAGACCAATGGTCTTGATGTGGTCCTCCAGTCCTGCGAGGCCCAGCGCCAGGATTTTTTGTGGCGTACCTGCCACCGGAAACAGGCGGCGAGTGGCCTTGTTCACGCCCACGTCGGTGGCTTGGGCCGACAGCAGCACAGCGGCCAGCAGCTCGAACACGCTGGTGTATTCCAACTCCGTCACGGGCAACGGGTTGGCCGCTTGTAGAGTGGCAAAGAAGGATTCGATCTGTGCGGGTTTCATGGGGTGTCCAGAAGTTGGCAAAATGACTACCAAGTCAACACGGGAAGATACACCATGCCTTTGCAATTTGCCGACCGCCTGAACAACGTCGAAACCTCCGCCATCCGCGAGCTGTTCAAGCTCTTGGGCAAACCCGGCATCATCAGCTTTGCAGGCGGTTTTCCTGACAGCGCCATGTTTGACGTGGAGGGCATCCGCGAAGCCAGCAACGCCGCGCTGAGCCAAGACCCCGGCGCGGCCCTGCAGTATGGCGCGACCGAAGGATTTGGCCCGCTGCGCGAGCAACTGGTGCACTTCATGGGCCAAAAAGGGGCGAAAGACGTCACGGCCGAGCAATTGATAGTGACCACGGGCAGCCAGCAAGGTCTGGACTTGATCGGCAAAACCATGATCAGCCCCGGCGACAAGGTGATCGTGGAAGGCCCGACTTTTTTGGCCACCATCCAGTGCTTTCGCCTTTATGGGGCCGAGCTCATCAGCGCCCCGGTGGACGGCCACGGCGTGAAAACCGACGAGCTGGAAAAGCTGATCGCCGAGCACAAGCCCAAGTTTGTGTACCTGATCCCCACCTTCGGCAACCCCAGCGGTGCCTTGCTCAGCGCCGAGCGCCGCAAGCAGGTGCTTCAGATGGCGGTCAAACACCAGACCCTCATCGTCGAAGACGACCCCTATGGTGATTTGTACTTTGGCGAAGCCCCACCACCCAGTTTGCTGGCCATGAGCGCATCGGTGCCCGGCAGCCGCGAGCTGCTGGTGCATTGCGGCTCGCTGTCCAAGGTGTTGTCGCCCGGCCTGCGTGTGGGCTGGATGGTGGCCCCGGCCGAATTACTGGCCCGCGCCACCATGTGCAAACAGTTCAGCGATGCCCACACCAGCACCTTTGCCCAAGCCACAGCAGCGCAATATCTTTTGGCGGGCCGCATGCCTGCCACGCTCGACAAAGTGCGCAGCGTGTATGCCCAGCGCGCCCAAACCATGGGCGACGCTTTGCGCCGGGAGCTCGGCGATGCGGTCGAGTTTGTGCAGCCGCAAGGCGGTTTGTTTGTTTGGGCGCGCCTCACAGGCGAAGGCGGCAAGGTCAATGATGGCAATGTGTTCGCTAAAAGCGCCATCGCGCAAGGCGTGGCCTTTGTGCCGGGCACACCGTTTTTCTGTGCTAACCCCGACAACGCCACCTTCCGCCTGAGTTTTGCCACCGTGGGCGAAGACAAGATCCTCGAAGGCGTTGCGCGCCTGGCCAAAGCGCTGTGATCCTTGTCTTGTAGGAGCCCAGCCCGTGGGCGATTGCTGGGTGTGTTGTCATGCAATCGCCCACAGGGGTGGGCTCCTAAAAAAACACCATGGGCGATCAGCCCACGCGCCCCGCAAACCGTCGCCCAAAACCTTGGGCGGCGTCCAACGCTGAAACCCAATGAATAACGAACTGTGCATCACCGTCAACGGCACCGAAGTCTGGCTGCAAGGGCAGGGCGACGAAGTCATCCTCATGCTGCATGGCTGGCCCGACACCCGCGAATTGTGGGACGGCACCGTGGCCGCACTGCAAGACCGCGCCAGTTGCGCCCGTTTGACCCTGCCCGGCTTTGAAACAGGCCCTGCCGCGACCAGCTTGGACGACATGTGCCAGCTCTTGCGTCAGACCGTGGACCGCATCAGCCCCGACCAGCCCGTGACCTTGATGTTGCACGATTGGGGCTGCATTTTTGGCTACGAATTTGCCATGCGCCACCCAGAGCGCGTGGCCCGTGTGGTGGCGGTGGATGTGGGGGACCACAACTCGGGTGCCCTGCTTCGAGAATGGGGTTGGAAGGAAAAGCTGTCCGTCATGGGCTACCAAGTGTGGCTGGCCTTGGCCTGGAAGCTGGGCGGTAACTTGGGCACCCGCATGACCCGCGCCATGGCCCGCTGGCTGCGCTGCCCCTCTGACCCTGCCTCGATCACCCACAAGATGAATTATCCCTACGCCATGCAGTGGTTCGGCACGGCAGGTGGCTTCAAACGGGCGGCACAAATTCAGTTGCCCATGCCGCTTTTGTTTGTCTACGGCGAGCGCAAGCCCTTCATGTTCCATTCGACCCAATGGCTGGAAAAAGTCGCGTGCAGTCCTGGCAGTGCTGTTCAGGGATTGCCCTGTGGGCATTGGGTCATGGTGTCGAAACCCGAAGCTTTCCATGCGCGAGTGCGTCAATGGTTGTGGGGCGAAGCCTGAGCGGACAAGACTGAAAGGCTCGCCCATGAAACCCGAAGACCTGATGAAACTGGTCAACACGCCCATGCCCTTTGGCAAACACAAGGGCATGTTGATCGCCGACTTGCCCGGCAATTACCTCAACTGGTTTGCGCGTGAGGGTTTCCCCAAAGGTGAAATCGGTCAACTGCTGCAACTGATGCAAGAGATTGACCACAACGGTTTGAGTGACTTGCTCAAACCTTTGCGTCAGCCCCGATGAGTTGGGGCTTGAGGTCATTTTTTGGATAGCAGGCTTGGAGCGTTGGCTCAATCGTCCTCTGCCGCGCTGATGTCTGGAAACAGCACCTCGGTGAAACCAAAGTGGCTGAAGTCGCGCACCCGCATGGGGTAGAGCTTGCCGATCAGGTGGTCGCACTCGTGTTGCACCACCCGGGCATGAAAACCGTCAACCGTGCGGTCGATGGGTGTGCCTTTTTCATCAAAGCCGGTGTAGCGGATGCGCGACCAGCGTGGCACCACACCGCGCAAGCCCGGCACCGACAAACAGCCTTCCCAATCTTCTTCTTCCTCGGTCCCCAGCGGCGTGATGTCCGGGTTGAGCAGCACCGTGCGCGGGACCAGCGGGCGGCCCGGGTAGCGCGGGTTCACCGCCGTGCTGCCAAAAATCACCAATTGCAAGTTCACGCCAATTTGCGGGGAGGCCAGGCCTGCGCCGTTCACGGCTGCCATGGTGTCGTGCAAGTCGGCGATCAAGGCGTGCAGCTCGGGCGTGTCAAAGGTTTGCACCGGCTCGGCCATGCGCAGCAGTCGGGCATCGCCCATCTTGAGGATTTCACGAACGGTCATGGTGGCCCTCTCACATGAAGAAATAAAAAAACACGATCACTTGCATGCGCCGCAGCCCATCGGCGCGCCCAATCTGGCGGCCAGAGCCGTCGTAGAGCCGGTCGCCATCGATGCGGCCCATGGCCGAGCCCGAGGCGCTGTACAGGCGTTCGCCGTCGATGCGTCCCATCTGGCTGCCCGAGGCGCTGTACACCCGGGTGCCATCGATGCGCCCCAACTGCCGCCCTGACGCGTCATACACGCGCTCGCCATCGATGCGCCCGATTTGCTGACCCGAAGCGTTGTAAAACCGTTCGGCATCCACCCGTCCAATCTGCCGACCGCTGCCGTCGTACAAGCGCTGGGCAAACGCCGTGGGCAGCAGCAGGGCTGCCATCAGCCATGCAAGCATCCATTTCTTCATGCGAGCCTCATGGATTTTCTTCCCGGAACTCGCCCGCATGGTGGCCGCCTTGGGCTGCACGCGCATTTTCCTGGGCGCGCAAATCCACCCGGCGGATCTTGCCCGAAATGGTCTTGGGCAAGTCGCTGAACTCGATGCGACGGACCAATTTGTAGGCCGAAACCCGCTCCCGCAAAAATTTGAAAATCGCACCCGCCGTGGCCGCATCCGGCGTGTAGCCCGGGGCCAAAATCACATAGGCCTTGGGCACCAAGCCGCGCAAGGGGTCGGGCGCGGGCACCACCGCCGCTTCAACCACGGCCGGGTGTTCGATCAGCGCACTCTCCAGCTCAAAGGGGCTGATGCGGTAGCCCGAAGACTTGAACACATCGTCGGCCCGTCCCACATACGTGATGTAACCCTGCTCGTCGCGCTGGCCCACATCGCCTGTGTGGTAGTAGCCATCGCGCATGGCCTCGGCGGTTTTTTCCGCGTCGTCTGCATAGCCGTTCATCAGGGCTGTGGGGCGGTGCGCCAGGTCAATGCAAATCTCGCCTTCATCTGAGCTTTGTCCATCGGCGTTCAGCAGCACCATGCGGTAGCCCGGCAAGGACCGTCCCATCGAGCCCGCCTTGAGTGGCGCACCCGGCGGGTTGCCAATCTGGGCGGTGGTTTCGGTCTGGCCATAACCGTCACGGATGGTGATTTGCCAGGCTGCCCGAACCTGATCGATGACTTCGGGGTTGAGCGGTTCACCTGCCGAGATCAACTCGCGCAACTGCACAGGCCAAAATTTCAGGTCCTCTTGGATCAACATGCGCCACACCGTGGGCGGAGCGCACAAGGTGTTGACTTTGTGCTGCACCAGCGTGCCCAGAATGTCCGGCCCATTGAAGCGCGCGTAGTTGTAAATGAACACGCAGGCTTGGGCGTTGAGTGGCGCAAAAAAGCAACTCCAGGCGTGCTTGGCCCAACCAGGGGAGCTGATGGTCCAATGCACATCGCCTTTTTGCAGGCCAAGCCAATAGAGAGTGGACAAGTGCCCCACCGGGTAACTTTGCTGGGTGTGTTGCACTAGCTTGGGTTTGGCCGTGGTGCCCGAGGTGAAGTACTCGAGCAAAGGATCGGTCACCCGCGTCGGCTCGGGCTGGATGAAGGCGGTGCTGGCTTGGTGCGACAGCGCGTAATCTTGCCAACCCGCAGGCAAGCCCGCGCCGCCCGATACGCTCACCAAAGTCAGCCCGTGGGTCACGGCGCTGGGCAAATCCAGCACCTTGGCCATGCCCCCCGCGTTGGTGATGATGCACTTGACCCGCCCGCGCTCAAGGCGGTCTTGCAAATCATCGCCCGACAGCAGCGTGGTCGCGGGAATCAGCACCACGCCCAGCTTGATCGCCGCCAGCATGGTCTCCCACAAGGGCACTTCGTTGCCCATCATCAGCAAAATCCGGTCGCCCTTGCGCGCGCCCAGGGCCACCAACCAGTTGGCCACTTGGTTGGAGCGTTGCGACAGCTCTGCGTAGCTCAGGCGAAACTGCTCGCCCGAGGCCTCCACAATGTGCAAAGCCGGGGCGGAGTTGTCCCGTGCAATGCTGTCAAAGTAATCCAGCCCCCAATTGAAATGTGTCAAAACAGGCCAGCGAAACGCCTCCACGGCAGCTTCGTAGTCGGTGCGGTGGGTCAGCAAAGCATCGCGGCTGGCCAAAAATTGTTCAAGTTCGCTCATGGGCTCCTCGGCGGGTGTTGGGGGGCTGGGCCATACAGTCAAAACAGTTTAGCGCCTGCGCAGGGCGTGGTGCATGGTGGTTTGTCCGAAGCCGTATGCTGCTGGCGGTATCAAAGCGTCTGATAAGCTTTTCGTGAAATGTTTCATTGGATCACCAGACGCCTTTTGGAGAATTTATGATTTTTTCACCCTCTAAATGGGCCATATCCTTGGTCTTTGTTGGCTGCCTCGCGATGCATTTTGGAGCCGGGGCCGAGACCGCTTTGATGCGCCCGGATGGTCCAGATGCCGAGCGTTTGGGCATGAAACAAGGTTACCCGGTTTGTGCCCAAGCCTTAACCCGGCCTGAGTGCCGGGTGGGCACTTGGTCTGCCAATGAAAAAATCGCGCCCAGCTCTGTCGTGAGTCCTTCTGGCGACCCCATGCCATTGCCGCGTTGGCAAGACGCACCCGCCATCAGCTACCGCTGGGGCTTATTCAGCAAGACCTTGGACGATTTCATGGCCGACACCAAAACCACGGGCCTGATGGTGATCAAGGATGGCCGTGTGGTGGCCGAACGCTACCAATACGGCCGACAGCCCGATATGCGATTTCGGTCCTTTTCCATGGCCAAAACCTTCACGGCCATGCTGGTGGGCATTGCACATGGCAAAGGCCTGATTCGCTCACTGGACGACAAAGCGGCCGACTACTGGCCTGAAATTGCGCCCTCCGCATACGGCCAAACCACCATCCGCAACTTGTTGCGCATGTCGTCTGGCGTGCCTTTCCGAGAGCTCTACACCTGGACGCCCGACGACGACATTTGGCTTTGGGGCCGCGTCTTGTATTCACCTGAGAACCGCATGCGGCCCGAAAAGATCGTGGAATATCTCAACACCAAGACCACCCGAGAAGCAGAGCAGGGCAGGCGCTTTAAATACGCCACCATCGAAACAGAAATTTTGGGCAGGGTCTTGAGTCGGGCCGCAGGCATGAGCATCACCCAGATGACCGAAGATTGGTTGTGGAAACCCATGGGCGCACAAGCCGAGGCGCGTTGGTTGCTGGCAGGTGCAGACCAAGGCGAGGGCACTGGCGCAAGCTTCAATGCCACTTTGCGCGACTACGCACGCTTTGGTGTGTTGCTGGCCAACGATGGCCTCAGGGGTGATGTTCAGATCATCCCCCGCGATTACCTGCTGGATGCGACGGATGCGACACGCCAACCGGGAGCATTTCGGCCACGCTACGCGACGCCGGGTATGGGCTACGGCTACCAAACCTGGATTGCACCTTTCAAAGAGCGCACATTTGCATTGCAGGGCATCCATGGTCAGCTCATCATGGTGCAGCCCAAATCTGGCATTGTCTTGGTGCAGACCTCGGTCAATGACCAGCCCAGCGGCCAACAAGAGCCACGACCCTACCAATTGCGCGACGCCTTGTGGCTGGGTGTGCTCAAAAGTCTGGGTGGGGTCACTGACTGAAAAAAGTGCCAATAAGCCACCTTATCGGTCTGAATCGGTCGTCAGGTGCAATTTGACGTTTGCATCAACTGTCTTGGGACATGGTGCGTTGCAGGTAATCGATCAGGGCCTGATTCCGAGAGATCTTTTTTCGCTCGGGTGGACACAGGGCAACGATGTGGGTGCCGAACTTGGTTTGCGGGGTCCAAGGTGCCAGCACTTTGACCAAGCTGCCTTTTTCGATGGCTGGGACGCACAGGTAGTCTGGCAAGAGGGCGATGCCCATGCCTAGTATTGCGGATTCCAACACGGCTTCAGGATTGTCAACGCGGTATCGCCCATTCACTTTGACTTCCACATGGCGCGGGTCGCTCGGACTTGCGGCCAGGTTGTGGCGCAAGGTCCAGTGATCATCGGTGCTGTCGCGACGGTAATACACGCAAGCGTGATCGTTCAGTTCGACAGGTTCAGAGGGCAGGCCGTGTTGTGCGATGTAAGCGGGGGCGGCAGTCAAAAACCATTTAATTTCAGTCAGGGGGGTGCCGTGGCGCTCATGACTCGAATGGCTTGACCAACGCAAAGCGACGTCGATGCGCTCGGCGGCCATGTCCATCATGCGGTCGTTCAACATGAGGTCGATCTCCAGATTGGGGTGCATCTTGAGAAATTCAGGCAGGTGCTTGGCCAAAACCTGCTGCCCCCAGGAAACCGGTGCGGTCAATCGCAAATTGCCACTCAGCTCGGTTCGCAGCGAGCGCACGCGTTCCATGCCGTCAGACACTTCGGCCAGAGCCCTTTTTGCATAGTCCACATAGGTTTCTCCAGCTGGCGTCAGCGCGACCTTTCGGGTGCTTCTGCTGAACAGCGTGGTTTCCAGGCGCTCTTCCAGTTGTGCGATGCGCTTGCTGATCAGGCTTTTGGCCACGTCCAAAGAAACGGCGGCCTGACTGACGCTGCGACATTCCGCCACCTTCAGGAAGGCGGCCAGCATGTCGGTGGAGATGGGGCGTAGCTGCCGTTCGGTCGAGCTCATTGTTCGTGATTCATAAACAATCGATTTGCATTAAAGCAGTTGTTTTGATGCGGGTCAATTTTTAAACTGGCCAGGCGATTGTTCATGAAACCATACAAACCACGGAGACAACATGAAAATTCACGCAGACCCGATCACCGTCAATTGCAAAAAAGTGCTGGCTGGATTGCAGCTGATGGGTGCCCCCTACGAGTTGGTGCACGTTGACTACTTCAAGGGAGAACAAAAACTGGAACCCTTTATCAGTCTGAACCCCAATGCATCCTTGCCTGCCATGGTGGACGGCGATTTGGAGCTCTGGGAGTCCAACGCCATCTTGCAGTACGCGGCAGACAAAATTGGCCATGCATCGTCTTATCCCCGGGAATTGAAAACCCGTGCCGACATCAACCGCTGGTTGCTTTGGGAGTCTTCAAGCTGGTTTCCCAGCTGTTATGTTTTCCTGGTGGAAAACTGCGTCAAGCCATTGCTGGGCGGCGCGCCTGACCCGGAAGTTCTGGCGGCGCAGGAGGCTCAGTTCCACAAGCTGGCGGGTATTTTGGACAAACGCCTGGCATCCAGCCGCTGGGTGTGTGGTGACCAAGTCACCATTGCGGACATCGCCTTGGCTGCCCCCTTGCATTTGCACGGGTGGCAAAAGTTGCCTTTGGGTCCCCACAAAAATCTGACACGCTGGCTGCTGCAAGACATTGAGGCCTTGCCTTGCTGGCAAAACACCATGGTGTACGAAGGCTTCACCACCCAAAAAACGAATTGACATCCGCCATGACCGATTTGCACGCCGTCCGCGCGACTCTGAATTACTCAGAGGACAACGGCCAACCACCGGACTATTATTTTTACGAGCCGGACCCGAGCGTGAAGATCAATCCGCCCGGGACGGACGTGCACGAAATGGCCATTCACGATGCTTGGCCTTTGCGACATGACATTCGTTTGGACAAAGAGGGCTTTGAGTTGCATGACTTTGACCCCTCCTTCAAAGACTTTGGCGATGAAGCGCAGGTCAAGCAGGTGTTCTATCAGCAGGTGGTGGATTTTGTGAAGACTCACACGGGGGCCAAGCGGGTGGAAGTTTTTGACCACACCATCCGGCAGCGCTTGCCCGCTGATCTGAAGCAGCAGACCGAAGTCCAAAGGCCCGCCGTCTTGTTGGTTCACAGCGATTACACGGTCAAGAGCGGGCCACAAAGGGTCCATGACATCTTGCCCTATGACGCCCCGCAACTGCTGCAGGGCCGGGTGGCTTTTTACAACGTGTGGAAGCCGCTCTACCAACGGGTTGAGGAGTTGCCCTTGGCCATGTGCGATGCCTCGACGCACGACGAAGGCGACATGCTGCGCATGGAGCTCAAGTACCTGGACAGAACAGGTGAAATTTACGTCATGCGGCATTCGCCCAAACACCGCTGGATGTTCTTTCCATTCATGGAGGCCCACCACGCTTTGATTCTCAAAACCTATGATTCGGCCACCGATGGCCGTTGTCGCTTCATGGGGCATTCGGCTTTTGAGCACCCGGATACTGCGCCCGATGCCCTGAAACGCGAAAGCATCGAAGTGCGCACGATGGCGTTTTTCTGAACGGTTTTGCCTTGTGGTGGGCCATCAAGCGTCATACGATGCTGGCTTCTTCCTAATTAGCAGACTTGATCCATGAGCCAGCCTGGTGCGCGTTCCGAATTCACAGCCCGGTATTTCGTTGAAAGCACGGTGCCCTCCGGCAAAGTGGCCGAAATCATTGCTGGGGAGCAATCCAGTGGCACCTTTGTCACCTTGCCCGGCGAAACCGCGCAATTGAAAGAGCGCTCGCGTGCCCGGGTCACCCGAGTGCAGCCGATTCCTTCCAGCGCGCAGCCCACACTGCACAGTGCTTTGGTGCAGCGCCAGGGGCTGGATGGGCCTTTTGAGCGGGCCGAAATCGAGATTGCGTTTCCGGTGGCCAATGTCGGGGCGAATTTGCCTTCGCTCTTGGCCACGGTGGCTGGCAATTTGTTTGAGCTTGGTGAAGTCACGGCTTTGCGCTTGCTCGATCTTGATTTGTCTCCCGCCTATGCCGCCGAGTTTCAGGGTCCGGCCTTTGGCATTGAGGGCACGCGCCAGTTGGCGGGTGTGCACGGGCGTCCCTTGGTGGGCACGATTGTCAAACCCAGCATTGGCTTGAGTGCTGAGCAAACGGCGCAGTTGGTGGACTCTCTGTGCGCTGCGGGGATTGATTTCATCAAGGACGATGAATTGATGGCCAATGCGCCTTACGAGCCATTTGCTGCGCGACTGGCGGCGGTGATGCCGGTGCTGCATCGCCATGCCGACCGATTGGGTCGCATGCCGATGTATGCCTTCAACGTGTCGGGCTCCATCGATGACATGCTGCATCAAAGCGACGCCGTGGCCGCTGCCGGTGGCACTTGTGTCATGGTCAGTGTGAATTGGGTGGGTTTTGCCGGGGTGGAGCATTTGCGCAAGAACACCGCTTTGCCCATTCATGGCCACCGCAACGGTTGGGGCGCGTTGACGCGCCACCCGGGCTTGGGTTTTTCTTTTGCGGCTTATCAAAAGCTCTGGCGGCTGGCAGGGGTGGACCATTTGCATGTGAATGGGCCCAGCAGCAAATTTTGGGAGCCCGATGCGTCGGTGTTTGCCAATGCGCAGGACTGCTTGCGCCCATTTGCAGGCTTGCATCCTTTGATGCCTGTTTTTTCTTCAGGCCAGTGGGCCGGTTTGGCCCCGGAAATTTACCGACAGCTGGCCTCTTGCGACCTGATGCATTTGGCGGGGGGTGGGATCATTGGCCACCCAGACGGCACCGCCGCCGGAGTGCAAAGCATGCGCCAGGCTTGGGAGGCGGCCGTTGCGGGCGTGGACCTTCAGCAGGCCGCTGCCCATCAAAGCGCTTTGGCCCGGGCCTTGTCGCATTTTGGGGTGAGCTGACCCATGACTGAACAATCACCCAAGACCGCCATGCGGCTGGCTTTTTATGGCGACGATTTCACAGGCTCGACCGATGCGCTGGAGGTACTGACCTTTGCAGGGCTTCGCTGCGCTTTGTTTTTGCAGGTGCCCAGTGCGGCATTGCTAGAGGCCTTGGGTCCGTTTGACGCCGTGGGCGTTGCCGGTCACAGCCGCGCCATGAGCCCGGATGAGATGGATGAGGAGTTGCCGCCCGTATTGGCCGCGTTGGCCCAGCTGCCGGTGCCCTTGGTGCATTACAAGGTGTGCTCAACTTTTGACAGCCATCCCGATGTGGGCAGCATCGGGCATGTGATGGATTTGGCGCGCCAGGCCTTTGGCCACGGGGTGATTCCAGTGGTGGCCGCCACCCCGGCCCTGGGCCGTTATTGTGCTTTTGGACACTTGTTTGCGCGCTCGGCAACGGACGGCCAAGTGCATCGAATCGACCGCCATCCGATCATGCGTGTGCACCCTGTGACGCCCATGACCGAGTCGGACTTGGCCAGGCATTTCTCCATGCAGACGCGCCAAACGGTGGCGGGTGTCAAGCTGCCCCTTTTTGAGCGGCCCGAGGCGCTGCAGGATGCCGAAGTGGACGCCTTGCTGGCGTCGCCCTGCGAGGCTTTGCTGTTCGATGGCACCCGACCTGAACACCTGACGGCCACCGGGCGGCATTTGGAGCGTTTGTCGGCTTTAAGCCCGGGGCCGATGTTTGCTGTGGGCTCTTCGGGGTTGGAGTACGCCTTGACGCAATGGTGGGGTGCGGGTTCGCCCACGCCATGGCCCGCCTCAGCCCCATCATTTGATGGCTTTTCGGCTGTTGCTCAGGTTTTGGTGGTGTCAGCCAGTGCTTCGGCCTTGAGCGCGCAGCAAGTCGACGTGGCCGTGCAGGCGGGCTTTGCAGAGGTGGCTTTGGATGTGTGTGCATGGCTCACGCAGCGCGAACAGGCCTTGGCGGACATGGCCCAGATGATCGTGTTGGCTTGGCACAGCGGGCACAGTGTGGTGGTGCACACGGCACGCGGTACGGGGGATGTGCGCATCGGTCAATTGCGTGATCGTTTGATGGCCTCGGGGCTGTCGCAGGCGCAAGCTGCGCTGCAAGGCGGGCGTTTGGTGGGCGAGTGCCTGGGTGAGTTGACCGAGCGGGTGTTGCTAACCGTGGATGTGCCACGTTTGTTGCTCTCGGGCGGCGACACATCGAGCACCATCATGCAGCGGCTGGGCCCGCAGGCCTTGCAGGTGCATGCCCGCTTGGCGCCGGGTGCACCTTTGTGCAAGCTCTTCTCGGACAAGCCCCATTTGCGCCAACTGGAGGTCGCTTTGAAGGGCGGTCAAATGGGGACGGCTGATTTTTTTGTCCAGGCTTTAAGCGGGCGTGAGGCTTGATCGCGTGTGCAGCGGTCGAGTGGGTGCCCTGTTGGCCAATCAACAGAGGGTGTGTATGACGTTGTCAGCTTCAAATGGGCGCGTGGCCTTGGTGACCGGTGGGGCCAAAGGGATTGGCGCAGAGGTTTGCCTGGCTTTGGCCGCCAAAGGATTCAAAGTTTGGGTGGCCGACAAAGATGTGCAAAGTGCGCAGGCTTGGGCAGATGAGCTGCAAAAAAAAGGGGGGCAAGCCCAAGCCGTGTTGCTGGATGTGGCCGATCCAGCCTCAGTGGCGCAGGTGTTTGCGGCGGTGGAGGCGCAGGATGTGCGGTGTGATGTGCTGGTCAACAGTGCCGGCATCGCCAAAGTTTTCCCCTTTCTGGATTTCCCTTTGGACAACTTCTTGGCCACGATGGCTGTGAATGTGACGGGGACTTTGTTATGCGCTCAACACGCCGCTCGGCTGATGGTGCCTCAGCGCTGGGGCCGCATTGTGAACATCGCGTCGGTGGCGGGTTTGCGGGCTGTGGGCAAGGGGCGGACGGCCTATGGCACCTCCAAAGGGGCGGTGGTGGCTTTGACCCGGCAAATGGCGGTGGAGTTGGCCGAGCATGGCATCACCGCCAATGCGGTGTGTCCCGGGCCGGTGGATACCCCCATGACGCGTGAGTTGCACTCGGAACAGTTTCGCGGTGAATACGCCAAGGCCATTCCGATGGCGCGTTATGGCCTGACCACAGAGGTTGCAGCGGCGGTGATGTACCTTGTGTCTGATGAGGCCAGCTACACCACGGGTGTGGCCTTACCCGTCGATGGGGGTTTCATGTCGGCCGGTGCGCCGGGCTTGTGAGTGCGTGTTCATGCAAGGGAGTGACAGATGCCGCCTGATCTGAAGTTCGTGGACACCGATGTACTGCGCATCGGTTATCAAGATTGGAACCCGGGTGCTGGACGCACGGTGATTTTGTTGCACGGTTGGCCCGACAGTGTGCGCACTTGGGCAGGTGTAGCGCCTTTGCTGGCGGCGCAAGCTTGGCGGGTGGTGGTGCCCGCGTTGCGGGGGTTTTCGCCCACACGGTTTTTGCACGCCAAGACGCCGCGCAGTGGTCAAATTTCTGCCCTGGGTCGCGATGTGCTGGATCTGATCGAGAGACTGGAGTTGAAGCAACCGGCTTTGGTGGGCCATGACTGGGGCGCCCGTGCGGCCGCCAGCGCTTGCGCTTTGCAGCGGGGCGTGGCCAGCCACCTCGTGATGATGTCGGTGGCCTATGGCACCAATTTACCATCGCAGAATTTGTCGCTGACACAGGTGCGCAACTATTGGTACCACTGGTTCATGGCCACGCCCAGAGGCCAAAGTGAGGTGCGCGAGAGGGGGACTGCTTTTGCCAAAATCATGTGGGACACCTGGTCACCGGCCGGGTGGTATGACGACCAGGAATTCGATGCCACGGCCGAAGTGTTTGCCAACGACGACTGGCCAGAGGTGACGCTTCACTCTTACCAGCACCGCTGGGGGCATGCCCCGGGCGACCCGCGTTATGCCGCCGAAGAAGAAGCCTTGAGCCGTGTCTCGCCCCTGGATTTGCCGACTTTGATGTTGCACGGGGGCGTGGATGGCGTTAACCCCGCGTCAACATCCGAGGGGCAAGCATCGCTTTTTTTGAACCGTTATGAGCGCAAGGTGCTGCCCGCGTGTGGGCATTTTCCGCAGCGTGAAGACCCTGTTCAAGTGGCCCAAGAACTGATCCGTTTTTTGGCCGACTGAGCGCTTAGGCAGGCGCGCTACAGCATTCAGGTTGGTTTGCTTCGCAAAACTTTAGGTTTTTCAAAGCCCCTTGCAAACCACTTGTTGAGCTTGGGCAGTGCTTTGTCGTTGGGGCAAGGGGGTGTTGTGCAGCCAGCGGGCCATGTCTTGCAGTGGTTCGCGCGTTCGCAGTTGGCGCGTCAGCAGGTGCCAGCCTTCGGGGTAAATGACGATGTCGGTCGTGCCGGGCTGTGGCACCGCCGTGTTCAGGTGCGTGAGCCAATCACACACGGGTTGCGCCGGGATGATGCGATCGCGCAGGCCGTACAGCACCAGGGTGCGTTGGGGTGGCAAGGCGGTTTGGGTTTGAGCGCGGCCCATGAGTTCGGTCACCCCGGCTAGGCTGCCGACGCGGGTGGCTTTGATGAACAGCGGGTCGCGGCTCAAGTCGCGTGAGACTTCAGGGTCATCGGTGGGTCGGATGCCCAATGAGGGCAGGCCCCGGCCAGTGAAGCTCATCTCGGGTGCCACCAGGTTCATGGTGTACAGGCTCAGGCGTTGGTACCAAGGCATGCTGTTCGCACCCCAAACAGCGGGGGCTTTGAGGATGAGTTGGTCGGCGGCAAGTCCTGGTGCTTCGCTGGCAGCCACCAGCACGACTGCGCCACCCATGCTTTCACCCACCACTGTGAGGGGCAGTCCAGGGTGGCGCTCGCGCAGCTGGGCCGCGATGTCGCGCAGGTCAGCCAGCAGCGTATCCGTGCCAGGCCAGATACCCGGCTGGGGGTTGGCACCAAAGCCGCGTTGGTCGTAGGCGTAGACCGTGGCCTGCAGTTCGGCCAGCAGATGCTGGGCCAGCGGCTCAAAGGCTTTGCTGTAGTCGTTGAATCCGTGCACGGCCAGCACGATGTGCTGTGGCTGAGGGCTGATCCAAAACCTGCCGACTAGGCTTTGGCCTGTGGGCAAGTCAAAACGGGTGGGGGTGGATGGCACGGCATTGCTGACCACGATTTTGTCGGGCAGCACAGGCGTTAGGGCTTGCGGTGCGGAGACCGAGCAGGCGGCCAGCAGCGCGAGGCCAGCGGTGGCAAGGCTGTGCTGGAGACGCTTGAAGGTCTCCAGCTTGGGTTTGTTCACTGACACTCAAAGCCCTTTGAGTTTGTGCAGCGCTGCATGCAAGGTTTCGTCGGTTTTGGCAAAGCAAAAGCGGATGACTTTTTGGTCAAATCCGTTGCCATAAAAAGCCGACATGGGGATCGCGGCCACGCCGATCTCAGCAGTGAGCCATTGGCAGAAGTCGGCTTCGCTCAAGTTTTTTTCGGGTACTTGCAGGCCCGAGATGTCGGCGCACTGGAAGTAGGTGCCTTCACCCGGCAAAAGCTTGAAATGTGTTTGCGCCAAACCTTGGCGAAACAGGTCGCGCTTGCGTTGGTAAAAAGCGGGTAACTCCAAGTAGGGTGCCGGGTCGGCCATGTAGCGGGCCAGGGCGTGTTGCATGGGGGTGTTCACGGTGAACACCATGAACTGGTGCACCTTGCGCAGCTCGGCCGTGTAGTCGGCCGGAGCGGCCACAGTGCCGACTTTCCAGCCCGTCACATGGTAAGTTTTGCCGAAGCTGGAGACGATGAAGGCGCGCGCAGCCAGGCCGTCGAAGTGCGCGGCGCTCCAGTGTTGCAAGGGGTCGTAGACCATGTGTTCGTAGACCTCGTCGCTGATCAGCACCACGTTGGTGGGGGACAGAATGTCTTGCAGGGTCAGCATTTCCTCGCGTGTCCAGACCATGCCGCTGGGGTTGTGCGGGGTGTTGATCAGGATGGCGCGGGTGCGCGGGCCGATGGCCGCGCGAATGCGATCGAAGTCTGGGCGAAAGCTGCCAGGGGTCAGGGGCACGCGCACCACGCGGCCACCGGCCAGCTCGATGTTGGGCACGTAGCTGTCGTAACAGGGTTCGAGCAAGATGACTTCGTCGCCAGGGTGCACGATGGCCAAGATGATGGCGAGGATGGCTTGGGTGGCACCGGCGGTGACGGTAATCTCGCTGGCCGGGTTGTAACGGCGGCCATACAGGGCTTCGATTTTGGCGGCCACGGCTTCGCGCAGCGGGGCCACGCCGGGCATGGGCGGGTATTGGTTATGGCCATCGCGCATGGCGTCATTGACCAAGTCGGTCAACCGTGGGTCACACGGAAAGTCCGGAAAGCCCTGACCGAGGTTGACGGCTTTTTTCTCGGCTGCCAAGGCGGACATGACGGTGAAGATGGTGGTGCCCATGTGGGGCGCCTTGGAGATGAGGGTGGGGCTGTTGGCGGTCATGAGTATCAGAATGGCGTTGGCGGTCAGAGTTCGTAATCGTTGACGTGGCCCGTCATGGCTTTGGCAATCAGCGGTGCGGTGAGGCGGTCACTCAGCAGTTCGGCAAATTGGTACACAAACTGTCGCAGGTAGGCCCCGCGCTTGAAGGCCACGCGAGCCACGTTCATGCCCAGCAACTGGCCCAGGGGGCGCACGGCCAGGTCTTTGACGGGGTCGTCTTGTACGGCCATTTCGGCCACGATGCCGATGCCCAGGCCCAGTCGCACATAGGTTTTGATGACGTCGGAGTCGATGGCTTCGAGGGCAATGCGGGGCGTGATTTTCTTGGCCGCAAAGGCCTGGTCAATTCGGCTGCGCCCGGTGAAAGAGGGGTGGTAAGTGATCAGCGGTTCGCTGGCGATGTCTTCGAGCGAGAGGTGGCTTTTGCTGGCCAGGGGATGGTCTAACGGCAGCACCAGCACGTGTTGCCACTCATAGCATGGCAGGGTCACCAGTTCTTCGTAAGCCGACAGGGATTCGGTGGCGATGCCGATCTCCGCTGTGTCGTCCAGCAGCATTTTGGCCACTTGGTCGGGTGCGCCCTGGTGCAGGCTGATGTTGACCTTGGGGTATTTGTCGCGCAGCTTGGCCACAGGCACGGGCAGCACATAGCGGGCTTGCGTGTGGGTGGTGGCAATCGATAAAGTGCCGCTGTCCTGGGCGCTGTATTGCTCGCCGATTTTGCGCAGGTTGCTCACTTCGCGCAGGATCATCTCGATGCTTTGCAGCACGTGCAGGCCGGGTTCGGTGATGCGTTTGAGTCGTTTGCCATGACGGGCAAAGATCTCGATGCCCAACTCTTCTTCCAACTCGATGATGGCCTTGGACACCCCGGGCTGCGAGGTGTGCAGGGCTTTGGCGGTTTCAGTCAGGTTGAGGTTGCGTCGAGCGGCTTCTTGGACGAAGCGAAATTGGTGCAGGTTCATATGACTATGGTTATATGGATGACCTGCATTATGCTTTACATGTCTGATTAAACCGATCCGACCGCGATCTCGGCCATGAGTGCGGTCATGGCGGGGTGTTCACCGATGGCGGGCAAGAGTTCAAACGACATTTGTGGGTAAGCCTCGGTCAGGCCTTGCACCAGATCGGGCAGGTCTTCGCGGGCGTGTCGGCCCACGCCCAAAAACATGGGCACGATGCGCAGATGGTTAACGCCTTGTTTCATCAGCACCTCCACGGTGCTGGGCAGGTCTGGCGCGGTCAGCTCCAAAAAAGCCACGGCCACGGGCAAGTTGGGTTGTTGCGCACGCACACGCTCGGCCACGGCGTCAATGGGCAATCGCCAAAGCGGATCGCGTGAGCCATGGGCGAACAAAATCACGCCGCTGTGCGGTGTCATGGGGCTTGTCATCGTCTTAAAACCATCCACCAAAAGGCCGCTAACGAGACGGCGCTGTAAATGAGCGCGGGTGCGGCTGAGGTCAGCAGGGGCTGCCAGTTGTTCAGGTTGCCGACGTGGCTGAAAACGCTGTTGAGCAGCGAAAAGCTGATGCCCGCGAGCACGCCCGCAAAAACGTGTCCGGCGATCTGCCCCGAGCGGAAATGCAAATAGGCGAAGGGCAGCGCCAGCGCCAGCATGACCAGGCAACTCAAGGGGTAAAACACTTTGCGCCAAAACTCAATTTCGTAGCGCTGGGCGTTCTGGTTGTTGGCCGAGAGGTGGCGCATGTAGCTGAACAACTCCCAGGTGCTCATGCGGTCCGGGCTGAGCAAAGCGGCAGCCACCATGTCGCTGCTGATGTCGGTCGTCCAAACTTTGTTGGCAAGCTTGGTGGCACTGAATGGCTTGGGGTCGGCTGTGCTGGGCAAGAGGATTGATTTTTCTTCCACTTCGCTCAGCTGCCACTGGCCTGGCTGAATTTGAGCCTGACGGGCTGTCGTGATGCTCAAAAGCTGGCCTTTTTCATTGAAGGTGTGAATGCGCACGTCTTGCATCTGCCGGATGCCGTCAAAGCGGCGCACGTTGACCGCGTATTGCTGGTCTCCCTGCTTCTCGCGCAACCAGGCCCCGGTTTGGCCTGTCGTCAGTTGGCCCATAAAAGGGGCCTTGAATTGCTGTGCCTGTCGCTCTGCCCAAGGCGCGGCGTAGTCACCAAAAAAGAAGGTGATGGCGACAAACACCAGGCCCAGCTTGAGCAGCGAGGAAAGGGCCATCCAGGGCTCCAGACCCCCTGTGCGCAAGATGGTGAATTCGGAACTTTGGGCCAGCCGCGCCATGACAAAGATGCTGCCAATCAGCACCGAGATCGGCAGCAATTCGTAAATGTGGTCAGGCGTTTTGAGGGCGATGAACAGCAGGGCGTGCTGCAACTGGTAGCCCTGTGCAGCATGCCGCGCGATGGCCTGCAGCTCGTCGACCAGGTCAAAAAACAAAAACAGGGCCAAAAAGCCCAGGGCCACAAAGACCACCGCGCGGATGATTTCGCCGTAAAGCAGTCGGCGCACAGTTTTCATGCAGTGGCCTCCGGTTGGCGGTTCACGGCTGGCAGGAGGTGACGCCAGCTCCAGTTCATGTGGCGCAGACTCAGCCACACCAAGGCCAGTGCCAAGACGCCGCCGTGCAGCATTAGCATGAAGGGTAAAGCATCGATGCGACCCACGCTGATCCAGTTTTGGCCCACGGTGAGCAGGTTGTAGTAAGCCACAAACACAAACAGCGCCAAACCCAGGTGGTAACTTCGGCCGACCCGGGGGTTGACCGCAGACAACGCCAGTGCCAGCAGAATCAAGTTGATGGCGGTGAACAGCAGACCGATGCGCCAGGCCAGTTCGGCTCGATTGGCGGGCGTGGGTTGTTCAATCAGTTGCCAGGTGGTGCTTTGGCGGCTGTTGCGCACGGAATTGAGGGGCGCATAGTTGGCATCAATCAGCAGTTGGTAACGGTCAAACTGGGTCAACCGGGTTTCACCAGTAGCGAGGACGGAGAGCCATTGCTGGCCGTTTTCCAGAAACAGGAACCGGTCGGTGCCTACAAATTCGACCCGCCCGCGAGAAGCTGTGGTCACACTGTCGAACTGGTCGTCACGGCTGGAGACAAACACGTTGTTGCCCGTGCGTTCACCCGGACTGTCCTTGTCAATGAAGAACACCCGGTTGCCGCCTGCGGACTCTTGAAACTGGCCAGGCGCGATGCGCTCGACATCGTTGCGTTTTTCAAAGCGTTGGCGCAGGTCTTGGATTTGCTGGTGACTCCAAGGCCAAACAAACAGGGCCAGAAGAGCAATCACCAGCAAGATGGGCCAGGCAAAACGAAAAAGGGGCTGGATAAACTGGCCCAAGCCCTGGCCACTTGAAAACCAAATGACCATTTCACTTTCGCCATACATGCGCGATAAAGTGGCCACGCATGAAATAAAAAGACTCAAGGTGATGATGGTGGTCATCTGCCCCAGGACGCTGAAACCCATGACCAGCATCACCTCGGATGGGTTCACGCTGCCCCGACTGGCCTGACCCAGGGTGCGGATCAGGATGATGGTCATCACGATGGTCACCAAAATGACCAGCGTGGCGCCAAAATTGCGGGCAAGGTCTTTGCGTAATGAGGAATGGAATAACATTAGGAAAACAGGAAAACCCGAATTATGAACTTCGAATTTCAAAAGCTCTCTCTGTCTCATGCCATGACCGCCTCGGTGGACGCTATGGTGGTGCTTTGGCCTAGCCAAGTGCAGCCCGATACCCAAGCGGTGGAGCCGGTCTCACGCTTGTTGGCCCAAGCTATTGCCCACGGTGATTTTGAACTCAAAGCCGGTGCCTTACTGAGTTTGTACAGCCAGCCAGGCATGGCCGCCCGACACGTGGTGGTGGTCTGCAGCGCAGACAACCAGCCCGGGCAGATACGCAGCGCCATGCAGGCGGCTTGGGTTGCGCTCAAGGCGGGCAAGATCAAACGTCTGGGGTTGCACGTGGTAGGTGAGGCGTCTGTCCAAGGCCTGCAAATGGCGCTCAGCAGCCTGGCCGATGCCAGTTACAACTACACCACCACCTTGAGCAAGCCCAAGGCCCGCATGCTCAAACAGGTGCTGGTGAGCGCCACGCACGACAGGGCTGAACTGCGCCAGGCGGTGGCCCAGGCCCAGGCCCTGGTCGCCGGGGTCGAGTTGGCCAAGGAGTGGGCCAACCGCCCAGCCAACCATGCCACGCCCACACACTTGGCCGAGACGGCCAAAAGCATCGCCTCGGGCCGCGCCTTCAAATGCGAGGTATTGGGCCCCAAAGAAGTGGCCAAACTGGGCATGGGCGCGTTCATGGCTGTGGCCCAGGGCGCGGCCGAGCCTTTGCGCTTCATTGTCATGCGCTACAACGGCGCGGCGGCCTCGCAGGCTCCGGTGGTGCTGGTCGGCAAGGGCATCACTTTTGACACGGGCGGTATTTCCATGAAGCCTGCCGCCGAGATGGACGAGATGAAATACGACATGGGCGGCGCGGCCAGTGTGCTGGGCGTGTTCAAGGCCCTCGGCCTGCTCAAGCCGGCCATCAATGTGATCGGCCTGATTCCCGCCACCGAAAACATGCCCGATGGCTTGGCAGTGAAACCAGGCGATGTGGTGACCAGCATGAGCGGGCAAACCATTGAAATTTTGAATACCGATGCCGAGGGCCGTCTGGTGCTGTGTGATGCACTGACCTATGCCGAGCGCTTCAAACCACAAGCCGTGATCGATATCGCCACCCTGACGGGTGCCTGCGTGATCGCGCTGGGCGCAGTGCGTACGGGCCTGTTTTCAAGCGACGACGCGCTGGCCATGCAGCTTCAGCACGCGGGCGAGGCCTCGGGCGATACCTGCTGGCGCATGCCTTTGGATGACGCTTACGCCGAGGGTCTGAAGTCGCGTTTTGCCGATGTGGCCAACGTGGCCGGCCGGGCCGCAGGCTCGGTCACTGCGGCCAAGTTTTTGCAGCGTTTTACCAAGAGCTTTGCCTGGGCACACCTGGATATCGCGGGCACCGCTTGGCGCAGCGGTGCGGCCAAGGGGGCCACAGGTCGCCCTGTGGGCTTGCTTTTGCAGTACCTGCTGACCGCTGCGCAAGCGACGCCAACGGCTAAATCCCATGGCAAATCCAAAGCTGCGGTCAAGTCGGGCGTGAAGAGCAAAGTCAAGGCGCGCACTGCGGGCAAGGCTTGAGCTTACAGTTTGCACCCAGCCATTTTTACCCATGACCCGCATTGAGTTTCACTTCAATACTGGCGAACGACTGCTGCACACTTGCCGCTTGCTGCGCAAGGCGCGTACTCAAAATTTGCGCATCGCGGTGGTGGGTGCAACCGCAACGCTCAAGCAACTCGACGCCGAACTGTGGCGCTTTCAGGATGTATCATTTTTGGCGCATTGCACCGTACATGACGCCTCAGATGTTCAGCAGGCTTCGCCAGTGGCTCTTGGACCGGATCCACATGCCTGGGGCATCGACGAGGTGTTGATGAACTTGGGAGATGATGTGCCTTTGGGCTTCGAGCGCTTTGCCCGCTTGATTGAGATTGTTTCCAACGACGAGCACGGTCGCGACCAAGCCCGGTTGCGTTGGAAGCATTACAAAAGTCTTGGTTACGAACTTTTACAACACGATTTGTCCAAGGTGGCCGACACATGACACAAGCTGAAACACCGTCTTCGAGCCAACCTTTCTCCCCTGATCAAATTCCAACTTTGACTCAGGACATGGCGTTGGCTCACGTACCGCAGGCAGTGCATGTGGCGCTGGATGCGCGGGTCGCCGAGAAACAGACCTTGATGGCCTTGTCTTCGGATCTGCTTGAAAATCTCCGCCCAGAAATTGAGCGTTTGACGGCAGATTTGGTGCAAAGAACCTTGCAAAGTGTTTGGGACAAGCGCGCGCGAACCTTCCAAGATGTTGAGCCCTGATGTTGCGAGCACACAGGTTTTGGTTTTTCCTGAGTTACAGAAGCACTTTTTTGCAGTATCTTTACGGCTTGCTTGATTGAAGCAAATTTATTTTCGGAGTTTCTATGAAATTTACTGGTTCACGTTCTTTGACCATGGTGTCTGTTGCCGTTGCAGCAGTGGTTTTGGCCGCTTGCGGCAAAAAAGAAGTTGTATCGACCGAACTGGTCGTCAAAATCGGTCACGTGGGTCCTGTCAGCGGTGCCATCGCTCACTTGGGCAAGGACAACGAAAATGGTGCCCGCATGGCCATCGAAGAGCTGAACGCCGCGGGCCTGAAGATTGGCGACAAAACTGCCAAATTCGAGTTGCTGGCCGAAGACGACGCAGCCGATCCCAAGCAGGGCACTGCAGCGGCCCAAAAATTGGTCGATGCCAAAGTCAACGGCGTGATCGGCCACCTGAACTCCGGAACCACCATTCCCGCTTCGCAGCTTTACAACGGCGCTGGCATTCCTCAAATCTCTCCTTCGGCCACCAACCCCAAGTACACCCGTCAGGGTTACGCGGGCGCTTTCCGCGTGGTGGCTGATGACGTGCACTTGGGCGGCACTCGCGGGAAATACGCCGTAGAGACCCTCAAAGGCAAGAGCATCGCCGTCATCGACGACCGTACTGCTTATGGACAGGGCGTGGCTGAAGAGTTCAAGAAAGCTGTGGCTGCGGCCGGAGGCGCTGTTGTTGGCCACGAGTTCACCACCGACAAAGCTTCTGACTTCAACGCCATCCTGACCACCCTGAAGGCCAAGAAGCCCGATATCGTGTTCTTTGGCGGCATGGACGCTGTGGCTGGCCCGATGTTGCGCCAGATGAAGTCCTTGGGCATCAATGCCAAGTTCATGGGCGGTGACGGCATCTGCACAGCTGAATTGGCCAAGTTGGCCGGTGACGCCATGAAAGACGAAGGCGTGGTCTGCGCTGAAGCCGGTGGTGTGGAAGGCGAGCAAAAAGTCGGCATGGACAAGTTCCGTGCAGACTTCAAAGCCAAGTACAACGCCGACGTGCAGGTGTATGCACCTTACGTTTATGACGCTGTCAAGGTCATGGCGACTGCCATGGTCAACGCAGGTTCAGCCGATCCTGCCAAGTACCTGCCTGCTTTGAAGAGCATCAATTACAAAGGCGTGACCGGCAACATCGCTTTTGATGAAAAAGGCGACATCAAAAACGGCGCTTTGACATTGTTCACTTACAAAGGTGGCGAGCGTTCACAGATCGCTGTGGTTCGTTGACCGCTTGGCCCGGAGGGAATCGGGGCCGTCAGGCGCAGTTCGGTCAAGCCGGATAACGCCAAGCACAGCCAAAAAAGCCTGCACATGTGCAGGCTTTTTTGTGCTGGCTGCGCACATGGCAGGGTCTGAGCCGAGTGCAGCCCCAGTTCAAAATGGCGGGTCAACTGTGTGTGGATCTGGCTGGGCTGGCGCTTCGGGTGTTTGGACCGTGCGCGACATGGGCTTGCTGGGCAGGCCTGGTGACCGCGGCAGAACTCAGCTGCTGGGCCTTGCGATCAAATTTTTAACGAACGATTGGATGTGGCGTCGCATGTCATCGGTGGCATCATCGCTGCGGCATACCGCAAATTTATTGTAAACATTCATGGCTTTGCCACATTCGCCGTCGACAGGGATACCGGCAGCCCCTCTGTTCGCCGAGTCCCAACCATGCGTCTGGTCTGGGTAATGACGCCACTGGGAGGCTGACTCCAGTACCCGCTTCGGACACTCTGAGATGGGTGTCGCCGTGTCCTTGCCCCCCGTGAAAACGATCACAGGGGCTGTATAGGGGGACAGAGTAGGGGCTGTGGGTGTGCCATGCGAAAAGCAGCCTGGATAAGCAGCGATGCCCCCGCGGTACAAGCCCTTCATGTGGCCACTAAGGAACGGGTCATCTGTAAAGGCCCTGAGAACGGTCCAGCCCCCTTGGCTGTCGCCCATGACAAACATTTGTGCCGTGTCCACCTTGTTAACATCGCGCAGCCACTGGCCTGCTGCAATGACGTCAAGAGACCTCATGTTGGCGCCAAAACGTGTTCTGGTGGCCCAATTTTCACTTTGACCTCGGCTCCAGTAACTGTCGAGCACCAGGACATTCGCATGGAATGTGTCGCGAAACCAAAGAGCACTGGCGAAGTTGGTGGGCACCAGTCCATGACCCCCATGCACCACCACAAAAGTTGGGCGGCCCGTGGCACCTTTAGGATGAGGCGTCCAACTCGCCAAGAGCAGCCCCTTGCCATCAAACGATGGAACCTGCGCCTTCATCTCACCCAACTTGACCAAAGTGGTGTTGTTGTACAGGCTGTATTGTGTGATTGGCCTCGCGGGTGCGCTCGAGACAGTGATCGGCGGCTGGAAAAATCCCACGTCAAAAGGAATGGTTTGGCAACCCGCAAGAAATGCAAAGACCAACAGGACCGAGAGTGCTGTAAATGTCATGGATGACTCCAATTCTGGGGCAACTACAAACGATACCACCGGTAAAACCGGAGATTGGGGAACGCATCCGCTCAAGCCTCATGGGGCTCAAAATGCCAAGCCCAACTGATGCGCCCATCGCGACGCATCTGAAAATCTTAAGCAATCAAATGGCCAGACGACTATTTTGAAACAATGACGGTGAAAGGGCAGACTTGTCTACCGAGTTAAGCATTGAGTGGCACGGTGTGGGTCTGGAGTGAATAATGAGCTACAATCGGCATAGGGGGGCCGCAATTATTGCAGCCACCCCTGCCACACCACCGGGCATGCGGGTCCGCACCCGGCGGTTCGAGAGCTTGAGGTCATGACAGCCTTGGCACTCCCAACCTATCAAAGTAC
>NZ_NESJ01000027.1 GCF_003063645.1 Limnohabitans sp. 2KL-51 | reverse complement strand
CCACCGCCGCCAAAACCTCAAGTGCCACCCCCTGTCGCGCCCGCGCCACCGCCTCCTGTGGCTGCCCCCAGTCCCACGCCACCGGCCCAGGTGCCACCGGTCGAAGTGGCGGTTGCGCCCAGCACCGCGCCCAAACAGGCCATCACGGCCGTAGCCAGCAACGCTCCGCAACCCCCGCCCGCCAGCGCGGCTGCGGCTGCGGCTGCGGCTTCAGTTGCGCCTGCGGCCCCTGCACGCGCCGCGCCACAAGCCCGTACCCCTGCCAGCGTCAGCGCGGCACAGTGCGACAAACCCGACTACCCCAGTGCCTCGCGGCGCATGGAAGAAGAAGGCACCGTGAGCCTGCGCTTTTTGGTCGGGGTGGATGGCAAAGTGATCCAGTCCGAGATCGAAAAAAGCTCGGGCTTCAAACGCCTCGACGAAGCCGCCCGCGCGGGTTTGTCCAAATGCCATTTTCAGCCCGCCACCGTGGACGGCCGCCCTGAGCAAGCTTGGGCCAGCATGAAATACACCTGGCGGCTGGAATGAGCCGCGCCCGCATCCCACAAACAAGCCCACACTGCCCCGATTCAAGGAGTCTCCACCGATGCGCACACCCATTCAACTCATCCTGGCCAGCCTGAGCCTGTCGGCCGCACTGCTTGGCGGCGCAGTTTGGGCCAATACGTCCACTGCTGTGCCAACCCCTGCACCCACCTCTGGGCCTGCTGCTGCCACGGCCCTTGCCGCACCAGCCTCACTGAGCTCTGCGGCCAACGCCTCCACGCCCAGCGCTGGCACCACAGCCGTAGACAACCCGTATGGCCTTGGCGCACTGTGGGCGCAAGGCGATGCCGTGGCCAAGATCACACTGCTGATTTTGGTGATCATGAGCGTGGGCAGCTGGTATGTCATTTTCACCAAGTTCGCCGAACAATCGCGCATGCGCAAACATGGCTTAGCGGCCCAAGGTGACTTCTGGGCATCGGCCAGCCTGCGCCAGGCCGCGGACGGACTTGACCCTGCCAGCCCCTACCGCTTCATCACCGAAAAAGGTCTGGAGAGCGCCAACCGGCACGAAGGCCTGCTCAGCAACGTGGACTTCAACACCTGGGTCAGCATGAGCCTGCAACGCGCCCTGGGTACTGTGCAAAGCCGCTTGCAAGACAGCCTGGCGGTGCTGGCCACGGTGGGCTCCACTGCGCCCTTTGTGGGACTGTTCGGCACCGTGTGGGGCATCTACCACGCGTTGGTCAAAATCGGCATGTCGGGCCAAGCCAGCATCGACAAAGTCGCCGGGCCCGTCGGCGAGGCCTTGATCATGACCGCCATCGGTTTGGCGGTGGCTGTGCCTGCCGTGCTGGGCTACAACTGGCTGGTGCGCCGCAACAAGGCGGTGATGGAGGAAATCAACGCCTTCGGGGCCGATTTGCACGCCGTGCTGTTGTCTTCCGCCAAAAAATAACGCCCCCACACCGGAGACTGCGCCATGGCCATGCACATCGGCACCGAGTCGGAAGACGACATCATGAGCACCATCAACACCACGCCCTTGGTGGACGTGATGCTGGTGCTGCTGATCATTTTCTTGATCACGATCCCGGTGGTGACCACCTCCATCCAGGTCAAGCTGCCACAAGAAAAAAATATGCCCCGTCAGGCTTTGCCGGAAAACCTGATCATCTCGGTGAACCAATCCGGACAGATTTTTTTGTACGACACCCCGATGAAAAACTCGGCGGACTTGCGTGAACGGCTGAAAAAGTTCTCGGTCATGCAACCTCAGCCTGAAGTGCACATTCGCGGCGACGCGCAAAGCGACTTTGCCGCCGTCGGGCAGGTGATGAACGCCGTGCAGCGCGCGGGCATCGCCAAAGTCGGCTTCATCACCGACCCGGGGAACTGACATGAAACCAATCACGGGCTTTGGCAGCCACCAGACCCCCAGCTTGAGCCCGCCCGAAGAGGACGAGCTGATGATGGACATCAACACCACGCCGCTGATCGACGTAATGCTGGTGCTGTTGATCATGCTGATCATCACCATTCCTGCGCAATTGCACGCGGTCAACCTGGACATGCCTGTGACCAGCGCCGCGCCGCCGCCCAGCCCGCCACAGGTCATTCGCATCGACATCGATGCCAACTCGGTCATCTCTTGGAATGGCCAAGCCTTGGCTGACCGAGCGGCTTTGCAGGCGCAACTGGCCCAGGCCGCTTTGCAGCAACCCCAGCCTGAGCTGCACATCCGCTCGCACCCTCAGGCCAAATACGAAGCTGCCGCGGCTGTGCTGGCCGGTGCCCAACGGCAGGATTTGAACAAGTTGGGGATTTTGGGGACAGAAAAATTCTCGAACTGATGCGACTCCCGTGACGCGCCACGCAAGTGAAACGCCCAGCAAAAAGCCCGATCAGATCGGGCTTTTTGTGGTGAGCCAAGGGACCGTCAGTCGGCGTATTTGCCAGCAGCGTCCACAGCGGCCTTGATCTTCACCATCTCGGCGGCCACAAATTTCTTGTGCTCGGCCGGGTCGGTGCGGTTATCGGTCACCACGATGGCGCCCAGACCTTCGTTCTTCTTGACGAACTCGGGGTCTTTCAAGGCTTTTTTCAGCGTGTCGTTCAACAACTTGGTGACGGCTGGTGGCGTGCCTTTGGGGGCATACAGGCCGTGCCAGATGGTCAGGTTGAAGTTCTTCATTCCCATCTCTTGCAAGCTGGGGTAGTGCTTGAGCACGGGGTGGTTGCTCAAGGGCTTGGCCGTGGTCACGGCAAAAGCCTTCACGCGGCCGCCTTCGATTTGGGCTGTGGTGTTGGTGGTCTGGTCACACATCATGTCCACCTGACCACCGATCAGGGCGGTCATGGCCGGCGCAGTGCCGCCAAACGGGATGGTCGTCATGGCGTCCTTGGTCTGCACATTGCTCTGCCAGAGCAGGCCACACAGGTGCGACGCAGAACCCAAACCCGCATGCGCGATGTTCAGCTTGCCCGCATTGGCGCGGATGTAGTTTTCAAAGTCGCGGTAAGTGTTGGCGGGCAACTGGGGCTTGCCGATCAACGTCATGGGCACGTCGTTGACCATGCCCAAAAACTCAAAGTCTTCCAGCGGCTTGTACGACAGCTTGCGGTACAGCGCAGGCGTGGCCGCCATGCCGATGTGGAACAACAACAAAGTGTGGCCATCGGGCGCAGCCTTGGCGACGCGGTTGGCACCGATGGTGCCGCCAGCACCAGCGGTGTTTTCCACCACAAAGTTGCTGCCCGGGATGAGCTTGCGCATGGCTTCAGCCAAGTCGCGTGCCACGCGGTCGGTGGGGCCACCCGCCGTGAACGGCACCACAATGGCCACCGGCTTGTTACCGGGAAAGGACTGGGCATTGGCGCCCACGGAAACTGCAGCCAAGGTGGCGAGTGCGATCCATTGCTTCATTGACAAACTCCTAAAAGTGACTGGACAGTTTAAAACCTAATGAGTGTCTAGAAATCGCGGAAAGTACTTAGCGGCTAACCCTTGTATGGCCTTGATTTCATAAAGGATTTGAGCGCGCGCATCGCGCGCCAAAAAGGTGCATTTTCCTCACTGGCGAGGACAAAAATACCTCTGCCAAGACCCCGGAGATCATTGGTAACTACGGGCGTCCTCGATCACCTTGCCGTCGTTGGCCAGGCTGCCGGGGGCCACCAGGTGCACCTCGCCACGCAACTTGGTCACATCTCGGACAGCGTCAGACACCCGGCTCTTGAGGCCTTCATCCGCCAGCAAGCCCGTCTCGACGTGCAGCGCCATCTGGTCGTTGGCCATCTCACCCGTCACCACCAAGCGGGCTTTGCTCACTTCGGGAAAGCGTTTAACGATCTCGGCCACCTGACCTGGGTGCACAAACATACCCCTGATTTTGGTGGTCTGGTCAGCCCGGCCCATCCAGCCCTTGATGCGTTGGCCGGTGCGACCCGTTGGGCAAGTACCCGGCAGGATGGCCGACAAGTCGCCTGTGCCAAAACGGATCAGCGGGTAGTCGGGGTTGAGCGTGGTGATGACCAGCTCGCCCACTTCACCTTCAGGCACCGGGTCGCCGGTGCCGGGGCGCACGATCTCGACGATCACACCCTCGTCAAGCACCAAGCCCTCACGCGAAGCGGTTTCATAAGCGATCAAGCCCACATCGGCGGTGGCATAGCACTGGTAGGCATCCACGCCGTGCGCGGTCATCCAATCGCGCAGGCTTGGGGGAAAAGCTTCGCCCGACACCAGCGCTTTGCGCACGCTGGGCAGGGCCACGCCCATCTCGGCGGCTTTTTCAAGGATGATTTTCAAAAAGCTCGGTGTGCCGATGTAGCCCGCGGGCTGCAACTCGGCCATGGCCGTGACTTGCTGCTCGGTCTGACCAATGCCGCCGGGAAACACCGTGCAACCCAGCGCGTGCGCGCCGGTTTCCATCATGGAGCCCGCGGGTGTGAAGTGGTAGCTGAAGCAGTTGTGGATCAACTCACCCGGACGAAAGCCCGCTGCGAACATCGTACGCGCCATGCGCCAGTAGTCAGCGCGAGCACCTTCGGGTTCGTAAATGGTGCCGGGGCTGGCAAACACGCGGGTCATGCCTTGGCCAAAACCGAGCGTGCTGAACCCGCCGAACACATTGCCGCCTGCCGCACGAGAAGCCTTTTGGCGCTCCAGCAATTCGGTTTTGCGGATCACGGGCAATTGGGCCAGCGCATTGCGGCTGTTGACGCTGGCGGCATCCACTGCCTTGAGCAACTCGACAAAAGCAGGGGCTTTGGCTTTGGCGTGCGCGACCTGCGCGGGCAAAGCGGCCATCAGGGCGGCTTCGCGGACTTCTGGGGCGCGCGTTTCCAACGCATCAAAGTGCTGAGACATGGATTTCTTTCTGGGGTACTGCGTTAAGAAAGTGAGCGGGTGAAGGCCTGCACATCAAGCCAACCAACGCTTGCGGCGCTTGTAGCTCTTCACATCCTTAAAGCTCTTGCGCTCACCACCGCCCATGCCGAGATAAAACTCTTTCACGTCTTCGTTGGTGCGCAGGTCTTCGGCCACGCCGTCCATCACAATGCGACCCGACTCCATGATGTAACCATAGTCAGAATATTTGAGCGCCATGTTGGTGTTTTGCTCTGCAATCAAGAAAGTGACTTTTTCCTTCTCGTTCAGATCTTTGACGATGTTGAACACCTCTTCCACGATCTGTGGCGCCAGACCCATGGAGGGCTCATCAAGCAACATCACACTGGGGTTGGTCATCAAGGCGCGGCCAATGGCACACATCTGCTGCTCACCGCCCGATGTATAGGCTGCTTGCGAGGTGCGTCGGGTTTTGAGGCGCGGGAAATAGGTGTAGACCTTGTCCAGGTTGGCGGCAATTTCACCCTTGTCCTTGCGGGTGTAGCTGCCGGTCAACAGGTTGTCTTCGATCGACAAGTGGGCAAAGCAATGACGCCCTTCCATGACCTGCACCACGCCCCGATTGACCAGGTCGGCGGGTGTCAGGTTTTCGATGCGTTCACCGCGCAGCTCGATGCTGCCTTTGGTCACGTCACCTCGCTCGCCCTTGAGCAAGTTGGAGATCGCACGCAAAGTGGTGGTTTTGCCGGCACCATTGCCGCCCAACAAAGACACGATGCCTTGCTCAGGCACCTGCAGGGACACGCCCTTGAGCACCAGGATGACGTGGTTGTAAATGACTTCGATGCCATTGACGTTCAGAACAATGTTTTTGTCGCTCATGGACTGTGCCTTTTCAAATTCTGGGGGTTCAAGCCAAATGAAACCGCTGCACGCAAGGGTTTCATTTGGCAGCTGCTGGCGGGCCAATGCCCTTTGCAGCTGACCACCTGCCGCTTGCGCGGCAGGCGTGGTTTCAGATCAAGACTGGCAATCCGCAGGCGTGCGGCGTGTGATCTTTTTCTCGGCGGCGTACTTGTCGGCAGCGGCCTTCACCATGGGCTTGATGATCTGCTCATCGGCCTGCATCCAATCGCTGCTGAATTGCCACTTGGCACCGTCCCATGTGTGGATACGGGCCCAGTTGGCACCCATGTGGTCTGCACAGGAGGTGGAGATCGGGCGCAACACGCCCTTGAAGCCCAGGGCATCCAATTTGGGCTGCGTCAGGTTCAGGTTTTCAAAACCCCAGCGTGCTTGCTCGCCAGTCATGACCTTGCCTTTGCCATATTTCTCTTGGGCTTGGCGCACACCTTCGATGGCGAACATGGCGCTGAACAAACCGCGCATGTAAAGCACTTCACCCACTTCGTCCTTGGGGCCTGTGCCTTGGTTCTTGGCGTGCAACTTCTCCAGCACTTCCTTGACCACAGCGGAGCCTTTTTCAGCGCCGTGCTGCATGGTGATGGCGTTGTAACCCTTGGCGCCCATACCAATGTCTTTGACATCAGGCTCGGCACCCGCCCACCACACGCCCCAGATGTTTTCACGGGGGTAGCCAGTGGCTTGCGCTTCCTTGAGCAAGGTGGAATTCATCACGCCCCAGCCCCAGTTGACGACGTAGTCAGGACGGTCGCGGCGAATTTGCAGCCAGGTGGACTTTTGCTCCACGCCGGGGTGGGTCACGGGCAACAGGCTCAGCTTGAAACCGTGCATGGCGGCGCGCTCTTGCAAGATCGGGATGGCTTCTTTGCCGAAGGGGCTGTCGTGGTAAACCAAGGCGATGTGTTTGCCTTTGAGTTTGTCGACACCACCAGCCTTTTTGCCGATGTCCTGGATGATCACGTCACCGGCCACCCAGTAAGTGCCTGCGAGCGGGAAGTTCCACTTGAACACGCCGCCGTCAGCCGATTCGCTGCGGCCGTAACCTGCGGTGATCAAAGGAATTTTGTCGCCAGGGGCTTTTTCGGTCAGGGCGAAGGTGATGCCGGTGGACAAAGGCTGGAACACGGTCGCGCCGCCGTTCTTGCCCTTCAGGCGCTCGTAGCACTCCACGCCACGGTCGGTGGCATAGCCGGTTTCGCACTCTTCAAACGACACCTTCACGCCGTTGATGCCGCCGCGCGCATTGACCAGCTTGAGGTAGTCGACATAGCCGTTGGCAAAGGGCACGCCGTTGGGGGCGTAGGCACCTGTGCGGTAGACCAGCACGGGGAAGAACTGCTCTTTGGTTTGAGCCGTGGCCACGGTGCTGACCAGCGCACTGGCAAGACCTGCAGCCGCCACCGTAGTGGCCAGAACGAGTTGACGAAGCTTCATGGTTTGTCTCCTGTTAAAAAAAGTTGGAAGCACTTAGAAAAAACACGTTGAAAATCAATGCCGGAAAAAATCAATGGGGAAAAGGCCACAGACGCAGCTTTTGTTTGGCCACCGACCACAGTTTGGCCAAGCCATGCGGCTCCACGATCAGGAACCACACAATCAGGGCGCCAAAGATCATGAATTCGGTGTGCGAGACGGCTGCAGTCGATATGTTCACGCCCACCATGCCGCCTGCCCAAGGCAGGAACTGGTTGAGGAAAATTGGCAAGATCACAATGAAAGCGGCACCGAAGAAGCTGCCCATGATGGAGCCCATGCCACCGATGATGACCATGAACAGCAACTGGAAAGAGCGGTCAATCGAGAAAGCCGCAGGCTCCCAAGAGCCCAGGTGCACAAAGCCCCACAGGCCGCCGGCCACACCCACGATGAACGAGCTGACTGCAAAGGCGGTGAGCTTGGCGTAAACAGGGCGAATGCCAATGACGGCAGCGGCCACGTCCATGTCGCGAATGGCCATCCACTCACGACCAATGGCACTGCGCACCAAATTCTTGGCCAACAGACCAAACACCACCAGGAACACCAGGCAGAAGATGTATTTTTGCAGTGGCGTGTCAATCGGCAGGCCAAACACATTCAGGTTGGACACCGACACCGAGCCCGAGGCGTTGTTGTTGGTGAACCAGCCTACGCGCAGGAAAGCCCAGTCGCAAAAGAACTGAGCGGCCAAGGTGGCCACCGCCAGATACAAGCCTTTGACGCGCAAACTGGGAATGCCAAAAAACACCCCCACCAAGGTGGCAAAAAAGCCACCGGCCAACAAAGCCACGATCAGCGGCATGCCCTCGATGCGGATGTAGGTGTTGTAGGCCATGTAGGCCCCCACGGCCATGAACGCACCCGAACCCAGCGAAATCTGCCCGCAGTACCCCACCAGGATGTTCACGCCCAAAGCGGCCAGCGACAAGATGAGGAAGGGAATCAGAATGGCGCGGAACATGTACTCATCGGCGATGAAGGGCACGCCGATGAATGCAAAAGCGATGAGCGCCAAGATGGCCCAACGGTCTTGCGCAATCGCAAAGATCTGCTGGTCTTTGCGGTAAGAGGTCTTGAATTGACCGTTTTCTCTGTAAAACATGGTGTCTCTCCTTACACGCGGTCAATGATTTTTTCGCCGAACAGGCCTTGCGGGCGGAACAGCAAGAACACCAAAGCAAGCACATACGCAAACCAGATCTCGATGCCGCCGCCCACATAGGGGCCCAGGTACACCTCGGACAATTTTTCTCCCACACCAATGATCAGGCCGCCAATGATCGCGCCCGGCACCGAAGTCAAGCCACCCAAAATGATCACCGGCAAAGCACGCAAAGCCACCGTGGTCAACGAGAACTGCACACCCATCTTGGAGCCCCAGATGATGCCGGCCACCAAGGCGGTAATACCCGCGACAAACCAAACGATCACCCAAATGCGGTTAAGTGGAATGCCAATCGACTGAGCGGCTTGGTGGTCATCGGCCACCGCACGCAGGGCGCGTCCAGTACCGGTTTTTTGGAAAAAAAGCGACAAAACCACCACCAGCAAAGCCGCAATGCAAGCCGCATAGACGTCTTCCAGGTTGACCAGCACGCCACCCGGAAACACCGAGTCCAACAAGAACACCGGGTCTTTGGGCATGCCCACGTCAATCTTGTAGATGTCGCTGCCAAAGATGGTCTGACCCAGGCCATCCAGAAAATAGGTGATGCCCAACGTGGCCATGAGCAAGGTGACACCTTCTTGATTGACCAAGTGGCGCAGCACCAAGCGCTCGATCAGCCAAGCCAACACAAACATGACCACAGCCGCCAGTAAAAAAGCGATCAGGTTGCCTAGGAACTTATCCTCGATGCCCAACCAGCCTGGCACCCATTCGGCAAAACGTGCCATGGCCAAAGCGGCGAACAGCACCATCGCGCCTTGTGCAAAATTGAACACACCTGAAGCCTTGAAAATCAAAACAAAGCCAAGCGCCACAAGCGAGTAAAGCATGCCGGCCATCAGGCCACCCAAAAGAGCTTCCAGAAAAAATGCCATGTTGTTTTCTCCTTAGTGGCTGGTGCCCAGATAGGCACTGATCACTTCTTCGTTGTTGCGCACTTCTTCGGGAGTCCCGTCGCCGATTTTTTTACCGTAATCGAGCACCACCACGCGGTCCGAAATGTCCATCACCACACCCATGTCGTGCTCGATCAGCACGATGGTCGAGCCGAATTCGTCGTTCACATCCAGAATGAAGCGGCACATGTCCTGCTTTTCTTCCATGTTCATGCCTGCCATCGGCTCGTCGAGCAGCAGCACCTTGGGCTCCATGGCCAAAGCGCGGCCCAGGTCGACCCGCTTTTGCAAGCCATAAGGCAGCTGACCCACGGGCGTTTTGCGGAAGGCCTGGATCTCAAGGAAGTCGATGATGTGCTCGACGAATTCGCGGTTCATTTCTTCTTCGTGCTGGGCGGGGCCGATGCGCAGCGCCTGCAAGAACAGGTTGCTCTTGATGTGCAAGTTGCGGCCGGTCATGATGTTGTCGATCACGCTCATGCCCTTGAACAGCGCCAAATTCTGGAATGTGCGGGCAATGCCCATCTCGGCCACTTGGCGGCTGTTCATGTGGTCAAACTTTTGCCCACGGAAGGTGATGCTGCCCTCTTGCGGCTGGTAAACACCATTGATGCAGTTGAGCATCGAGCTTTTGCCCGCCCCGTTGGGCCCGATGATGGCGCGCACCTCGTGCTCGCGCACGTTGAACGAGATGTCGGTCAGCGCCTTGACGCCGCCGAATCGCAAACTGATGTTGTTGACGTCCAAAATGACGTCGCCGATTTTCTTGGTCATTTGACCCCCACGCTTGTCATTTCATGTACTGCGCTGCCCCCCAAGGGGGCCTTCGCAACTTGGAGCGGTCCGGCCTTGCTCATGCTGCGGCCTTCACGGGTGTGAATGTTTTGGCGTCGGAAATCTTGAGCGTGGCACTGACACTGCCGGTGCGACCGTCTTCGAACTTGACCACCGTCTCGATGTACTGCTCGGTTTTGCCTTCGTACAGGCCATCGACCAGCGGTTTGTATTTGTCGGCAATGAAGCCGCGACGGACCTTGTTTGTGCGCGTCAACTCGCCGTCGTCGGCGTCCAGCTCTTTGTGCAAGACCAAGAACCGGCTGACCTGGCTACCGGCCAGCAAAGCGTCTTCGGCCAGATCGGCGTTGACCTTCTCCACGCAATCTTTGATCAGTTGGTACACCTCGGATTTTTGGGCCAGGTCGGTGTAACCGGCATAGGACAGGTTGCGGCGCTCGGCCCAGTTGCCCACGGCATCAAAGTCGATGTTGAGCATGACACACACTTTTTCGCGCTGGTCACCGTAAGCCACCACCTCTTTGATGAAGGGGAAAAACTTGAGCTTGTTTTCGACATATTTGGGCGCAAACATCGCGCCGTCGTTGGCACCGCCCTGGATACGGCCCACGTCTTTCACGCGGTCGATGATCTTCAAGTGGCCGTGCGAATCGATGAAGCCCGCGTCGCTGGTGTGGTACCAGCCATCGGCCGTCAACACTTCGTCGGTGGCTTTTTGGTTTTTGTAATAGCCCTTGAGCAAGCCGGGCGACTTGACCATGATCTCGCCGTTGTCAGCGACCTTGATTTCCACACCCTTGCACGGCACGCCCACGGTGTCAGCTCGCGCCTGGTTGTCAGGTTGCAGGCACACAAACACAGCGGTTTCTGTAGAGCCATACAGTTGCTTGATGTTCACGCCGATCGAGCGGAAAAAGGTGAACAAATCGGGGCCAATCGCCTCGCCCGCGGTGTAGGCCACACGCACGCGGCTGAAACCCAGGTTGTTGCGCAAGGGGCCGAAAACCATCAGGTTACCCAAGCCATACACCAAACGGTCCATGAAGCCGACCGACTGGCCGTCCATCAAGGCCGGGCCGACTTTTTTGGCCACGCCCATGAAGTAGTGGAACAACTTGCGCTTGAAGCTGCCCGCGTCTTCCATGCGGATCATCACGCTGGTCAGCATGCCCTCAAACACCCGGGGCGGTGCAAAGTAATACGTGGGGCCGATTTCTTTCAGGTCGATGGTCACCGTGGCCGATGACTCGGGGCAATTGACCACATAGCCGCAGACCAACCACTGTGCGTAGCTGAAGATGTTCTGGCCAATCCAGGCTGGCGGCATGTAAGCCAACACGTCTTCGGCGCTGGTCAGTTTGTCAAACTCAGCGCCCGCATTGGCACGGTCGATCAGGGAGCCATGGGTGTGCACCACGCCCTTGGGGTTGCCCGTGGTGCCCGATGTGAAGAACATCGCGGCCACATCCGTATAGGCCGATTTTTCGACTTCTTCCTTGAAGAACTGCGGATGCTGCTGGGCAAACACACCACCGGCTGCGATCAGCTCTTCAAGCGAGCCCAGACCATCTTCGGTGTATTTGCGCAAGCCGCGCGGATTGTCATAGATGATGTGGGTCAATTGCGGGCACTGCTCACGCACTTCCAGCATCTTGTCGACCTGCTCTTGGTCTTCCACCACGCAAAAACGCACTTCGGCATTGGTGATCGGGAAAACGCATTCGGCGGCAGCGGCATCTTGGTACAGCGGCACCGGAATCGCGCCCAACGACTGCGCCGCCAGCATGGTGGCGTAAAGCCTGGGGCGGTTGGCGCCAACCACGATCAGGTGCTCGCCGCGCTGCAGACCCGCCTGATGCAAACCGCAAGCGACAGATTGCACCAGTTGGGCCAAATCCGACCAGCTGATGGTTTGCCAAATGCCATAAATTTTCTCGCGCAGGGCGGGCGCTGTGGGGCGCTCGGCAGCGTGCTTGAGCATCAAACGGGGAAACGTTGTTTGCATGACCTGACTTGTCTCCAAAAACGGTGCATCGAATGCAATGCGACTGAACTTTTGCGCGATCCTAGGCATTCGTTTGACGCCAAGTTGTCGTTTGAACGACAATTCAGGGAAGACCCTTAGTCCAACTGACCGTCAGCTGACACATCGAAAAGCACCATGGCCAAAGAAAACAGCGTCCACCAGCGCCGCCGCGCACCCACCCCGGCCGAACTGCAGGACATCCCCTGGCTGAGCTTGCTGCGCCCTGACGAGCGCCTGCAAATCGTGCCAAAGTTGGTGGTCAGCGACCCCCAAACCGGCGACCATGTGTGCCGCGTGGGCCGCCCCGTCACCTATTGGTTCGGGGTGATTTCGGGCCTGCTGAAAATGAGCACCGATAACGCCAGCGGCCAAACCATGACCTTCACCGGCATACCGCCTGGCGGCTGGTTTGGCGAGGGCACGGTCCTCAAGCGCGAGGTCTACCGCTACAACATTCAAGCGCTGCGGCCCAGCGTGGTGGCGGGGCTGCCGCTGGACACCTTTCACTGGCTGATCGACCATTCGCTGGGCTTCAACCGCTTCATCATGCAGCAGCTCAACGAGCGCTTGGGCCAGTTCATCGCGGCTCGCGAACTGGACCGCATGAACAACCCCGAACTTCGCTTGGCTCGCCACTTGGCGGCCCTGTTCAACCCGGTTCTGTTTTCCGGCGTGGGCGAGGTGCTGCGCATCACCCAGCAAGAGCTGGCTTATCTGGTGGGTTTGTCGCGCCAACGCGTGAACGAAGCGCTGCGCGAGCTCGAAGCACACCAGCTCATTCGGGTGGAGTACGGCGGTCTGCGGATTTTGGATTTACAAGGTCTGCGCCAATCCCAGTTAGAGGGCCCGACACGCGATGCATGACCGCATTCTTCCAACCGCCAAAAGAAGGGACAATCGAACCACTTCTTTTGCGCACCTTAATCCATGACCCAGCCCACCGCATTCAAACGCGCCCCACGCCCCGAAGGCAAGGGCGACGCGGCCGCGCCCAGCGGCACCTCCCGCCTGAACAAGCGCATGGCCGAGCTGCGCATGTGCTCGCGCCGCGAAGCTGACGCCTGGATCGAGCAAGGCTGGGTCCAGGTCAACGGCCTGCCTGCCAGCATGGGCCAGCAGGTCACCCTGTCAGACCGCATCACCATCGATAAAGCGGCCGAGCAACAGCAAGACCGGCAAGTGACTATCTTGCTGCACAAGCCCATGGGCTATGTGAGCGGCCAGGCCGAAGACGGGCACGAACCGGCCATCACCCTGATCAACCCCCGCAGCCACTGGGGCGGCGACCCGTCCAAACTGCGTTTCACACCACCCCATCTGCGGGGTCTCGCCCCAGCTGGGCGCCTGGACATCGACTCCACTGGCCTGCTGGTAATGACACAAGACGGCCGCGTGGCACGCCAGCTGATCGGCGAAGACTCGGAGATGGAAAAAGAGTATTTGGTGCGCGTGGCTTACACCGGGCACGAGAACACCGCCGCCGCATCGGCCGCATCGGCCACCTATGGCGGCAAAGCCAACCAACTTACCGTCATTGGCGACTTCGACCGCGTCAGCGCCAACGTGCAAGCCATCTTCCCGAAAGAGCAACTGGATCGCCTGCGCCATGGCCTGAGCCTGGACGGTAAACCCCTCAAACCCGCCAAAGTGGATTGGCAAAACCCCGAACAGCTGCGCTTTGTGTTGACTGAAGGCAAAAAGCGCCAGATCCGCCGTATGTGCGAGCAAGTGGGCCTGAAAGTGGTGGGCCTCAAGCGCATCCGCATGGGGGGCGTGCAGTTGGGGCAAATGCCGGCGGGGACTTGGCGGTATTTGGGACCCAACGAATCCTTTTGACCTCTTGAAATTCACCCGCAACGCCCCAAGCTGTGGGGCGTTATTGTTTTCTGATCTTTCTAACTGTTGAACCGCTATGAGCAAACAAACCCATGCCTTTCAGGCCGAAGTCGCGCAATTGCTGCACCTGGTCACCCACTCGCTTTATTCCAACCAAGAGATCTTTCTGCGAGAGATGATCTCCAACGCCTCAGACGCCTGTGACAAGCTGCGCTTTGAAGCGCTCAACAACTCAGCGTTGTTCGAAGACGCGCCCGAGTTGCAGGTGCGATTGTCTTTTGACAAAACCGCCAAGACGCTCACCATCACCGACAACGGCATCGGCATGACGGCGCAAGAAGCCATTGACCACCTGGGCACGATTGCCAAGAGCGGCACCAAAGACTTTGTGAGCAAGCTGAGCGGCGACCAAAAGTCGGACGCTCAGCTGATCGGCCAGTTTGGCGTGGGCTTTTATTCGGGCTTCATCGTGGCCGACAAGATCACCGTGGAAACCCGCCGTGCGGGCGCAGCGTCAGCTGAGGGCGTGCGCTGGATCAGCGGCGGCACGGGCGACTTTGAAGTCGAGACCATCGCCCGCGCCGAACGCGGCACCAGCGTGGTCTTGCACCTGCGCGAAGAAGCGCTGGATTACGCCAACACCTGGAAGCTGAAGGAAATCGTCGGCAAATATTCTGACCACATCAGCCTGCCCATCTTGATGGAAAAGGAGGAGTGGAAAGACGGCGAGTTGATCGAGCCGAACAACGAAGAAGGTGGACGCCAGCCCGGCGGCATGGTCAAGACTGGCGAATGGGAAACCATCAACAAAGCCAGCGCCCTGTGGACCCGCCCCAAGAAAGACATCACCGACGAGCAGTACGCCGACTTCTACAAACAGATCAGCCGCGACTTTGAAGCCCCGCTGACCTGGACGCACAACCGCGTGGAAGGCAGCACCGAATACACCCAACTGCTCTACATCCCGTCCAAAGCCCCGCAAGACCTGTGGAACCGCGACAAGAAAGCCGGCATCAAGCTGTACGTCAAGCGCGTGTTCATCATGGACGAAGCCGAAGCGCTGATGCCCAGCTACCTGCGCTTTGTCAAAGGCGTGGTGGACTCCGCCGACCTGCCGCTGAACGTGAGCCGCGAGTTGCTGCAAGAAAGCCGCGACGTGAAAGCCATCCGCGAAGGCTGCACCAAGCGTGTGTTGTCGATGTTGGAAGACTTGGCCAAGCACGACAAGGCACCTGCGGCCACCGAAGGGGTCACAGACGTCTTGAGCGACGAGGACAAAGCCAAGCTCGGCCAATACACCAAGTTCTACGCCGAATTCGGCGCGGTGCTCAAGGAAGGCTTGGGCGAAGACTTTGGCAACCAGGCGCGTTTGTCCAAGTTGCTGCGTTTCGCTTCATCGACCCACGACAACGTGAGCGTGAGCTTTGCCGACTACAAAGCCCGCATGAAGGACGGCCAGGACGCGATCTACTACATCACCGCCGACACCCTGGCAGCCGCCAAGAACAGCCCGCAGCTCGAAGTCTTCAAGAAAAAAGGCATCGAAGTGTTGCTGATGACCGACCGCGTGGACGAGTGGGCGCTGAACTTTGTGAACGAGTTTGACGGCACCCCACTGCAAAGCGTGGCCAAGGGCGCATTTGACCTGGGCAAGCTGCAAGACGAAGAAGAAAAGAAAGCCACCGAAGACGCGGCCGAAACCTTCAAGCCCATGCTGGCCAAGCTGAAAGAAGCGCTGAAAGACAAAGCCGAAGACGTGCGTGTGACCAGCCGCCTGGTCGATAGCCCCGCCTGCCTGGTGGTGACCGACGACGGCATGAGCATGCAACTGGCCCGCATGCTCAAACAAGCAGGGCAAAGCGCCCCTGATGTCAAGCCCGTGCTCGAAGTCAACCCCGAGCACGCGCTGGTGAAAAAGCTCGACGGCTCGGTCCACTTCCACGACCTGGCCCACATCCTGTTTGACCAGGCACTGTTGGCAGAAGGCGGCTTGCCGGCAGACCCTGCGGCTTACGTGAAGCGGGTGAATGCGCTGTTGAGTTGATTAGCCGCAAAGCATTCAAGGGCCAGCCATGCTGGCCTTTTTTGTTCTGTGCCAGTAACCCACAAGACAAGTCTGCCCGCAGCCATCGGCTAAATTGTCACGATGCGTACCCTACCTGCCGATCCGTCTCTCATTGATTCTCGCCAAGCTGCCTGGCGCTTGCTGGCCACGCTGGGGCTGGTGGTGCTGGGCAACAGCAGCATGTACATCGTCTCGGTGGTGCTGCCTGCGGTGCAGACCGAGTTTGGTGTGGGACGGGCTGACGCTTCGCTGCCCTACACCTTGATGATGATTTGCCTGGGGCTGGGCGGCCTGATCACCGGCCGATTGGCCGACCGGCATGGCCTGATGCCGGTCATGTGGGTGGGCGCTTTGGCCGTATGTGGTGGCTTTATCTGGGCCGGCATGTCCGGCAGCATCTGGGCCTTTGGTTTGGCGCACGGGCTAATGGGACTGATAGGCAGTTCATCGACCTTTGCCCCCCTCATGGCCGACACCGCTTTGTGGTGGAACCGCCGACGCGGCATCGCGGTGGCCATTTGCGCCAGTGGCAATTACATCGCGGGCACCATTTGGCCACCCATTGTTCAGCACGGGGTTGAGACTGTGGGCTGGCGCCAGACCTACATCATGCTGGGGTTTTTTTGCGGCGTGGGCATGTTTTTGCTGGCCATGTTGATGCGCCAGCGCCCGCCGCTGGTGAACCTGACACCAGCCAACGCCAGCACCGTGCCCGTGGACCGCAGCCGCCCCTTTGGCCTGAAACCTGCGCATGCGCAGGGTCTGCTGTTTGTCGCAGGTATGGCCTGCTGTGTGGCCATGTCCATGCCGCAGGTGCACATCGTGGCCTATTGCTCTGACCTGGGTTTTGGCGCGGCGCGCGGGGCCGAAATGCTTTCGCTCATGCTGGCCAGCGGCATCGTCAGCCGCTTGGTGTTTGGCGTGATCAGCGACCGCATTGGCGGCATCCGCACTTTGCTGCTGGGCTCGTTTTTGCAAGGCGTGGCGCTGCTGATGTTTTTGCCTTTTGACGGCATGGTGCCGCTGTACATCGTCTCGGCCATGTTCGGGCTTTTTCAGGGTGGCATCGTACCCGCCTACGCCATCATCGTGCGCGAGCACTTCGACCCCAAAGAGGCGGGGGCCCGCGTGGGCTCGGTGATCATGGCCACCTTGCTGGGCATGGCGCTGGGTGGCTGGATGTCGGGCTGGGTGTTTGACATGACCGGCAGTTACCACGCGGCCTTTTTGAACGGCATCGCTTGGAACCTGCTCAACCTGTGCATCGCCAGCTGGTTGTTCTGGCGGGTGCGGCAGACGGAACGCGGCGCAGCCGCTCGCGCTTGAACCATTCGCGCGTCGCCGACACAAGCTGGGCAACCCAGCCACAAACTGTGCCAGCTCAGTGCCAGCGGTTTATCCGGCGCCACACGCCCAACAACAGCACGGCCAAAGCCAGGCCTGCAGCCCAGGGCAGAAGGCCCATGGTGCTCGCCCAAATGGCCTCAGGGTGTGAAACGCCGTTTGCCAAGGCCCGGCTTTGCAACCGTTCCATGAGCCACAGCCAGACCATGGCCGCACCCACGATGCCCACAGTGCGGGTCACCAGGGTCAGGCTGCCCGACAGGCCCCGAGCAGAGTCGGGCAAGGTGGCCACAACCTGGTCGGCGTAGACCACCTGAAACACACCCAGACCCACACCCTGCACAATCAAGGCCAGGGCCATGAAGGGCCAGGCTTGCGCCATTGGCACGGCACCGATCGAGGCCAAACCCAAGGCCATGATCCCTTGCGCTGCGAGGCCCGCAGACCGCAAGTCCATGCGGCGCAGCAGCACTGGGGCCACACCCGAACCGGCCAACACCCCCAGCGCCCAGAGGGACAGCATGGCACCACTGGCCGTGCCACCCCAGCCCGCAGCAGGCAAGGCGTAGGGCAAGCTCAGTGCAATCGTGAAACCGCAAAACTGAACCCCTACACTGAGCAGGTTGATCCAGGCGAAATCGGCATCGCGCCGCAGGAGGCCCCACAGGCCCTGCACGCTGCCCGCCTGGCTGACAGCGCTGGTTGTGCTCAGTGTCTGCGCTCGCAGGCGACGGACCAGCCAAGGCGTGCACAACCAGGCCAGCAGCACAATCGGCACCCGAAAACCGTACACTCCGGCCCAACCCCAATGCAGCATGCTCAGGCCGCCGAGCAAAGGGGCCAGCACACCCGCCGCCGCAAACATGGCGCCATAGACCGACAGCGCCTGCGTGCGTTGCCCGGCGGCCAGCAGGCCCATGGCCAAGGCCGGAGCGCAGGACAAAGTCAGGGCCACCCCGATGCCCTGCAAAACCCGCCCGGCCAGCAGCCAACCATAAGACGGTGCCGCCGCACAAGCCACCAAGGCCAGCGCCGACAGCACCAAGCCCCAGCGGAACACGCGCAAGTGGCCCAGGCGGTCCCCCAGCACACCGCAAAACAGCATCAGGCTGCCGTAGGTGATGACATAACACACCGCCACCCAACGGATGTCGGGTGTGGCCAAGGCGAAGGCTTCGGTCATGGCTGGAAACGCCATGTTGACCGCGAAGTCAAGCGGGGCGATCGCGGCGCCGCAGCCGACGATGGCAAAACCCAGAAAAGGCGTGCGGGGGCGGGGCTTGTCAGCGTGGGGGGGGGAAGGCGAAAACATGGAGGCTGTGCGTGGCTGCAAGCCCCGCGGGGCGCAGGGCCCCGTTCGCGCTTGTAAGCCTGCCCCGCGCAGGCGGGGCAGGGTGGATCAACTCTAGATCACTTGCCGACCGTGGCGTAATACATCTTGGGCGCATCATTGGAGTTGTGCGCGATGCTGACGTTCTTCTTCATGGCCCAAGGGCGCATCTGGTGGTGCAGCGGCACATACAGGGCTTCGTCGCGGGTGATGGTCAAGGCTTCCTTGAGCATGTTGTCGCGCTTGGTTTTGTCCATTTCGGTCTTCATGGCTTCGGTCAGGGCGTCCACCTTGGCGTTGCTGATTTTGAGGAAGTTGAAGTTGCCATCCGAGCCGGTGGTGCGGGTCATGACCAAAGACTGAAGGGAGTACTGCGCATCGTAGGTGGCCACGCCCCAGCCCAGCAGGTAAGCGCTGGAGTCAAAGTTCTGGATCTTGCTGATGAAGCTGCTGAAATTGGTGGCATTGAGCTTGGCGCGGATGCCCACTTTGGCCCACATGTTGACCACGGCCTGGCACACCTCTTCGTCGTTCACATAACGGTTGTTCGGGCAGTCGAGGGTGAAGTCAAACCCATTGGCATAACCGGCATCGGCCAGCAATTTCTTGGCACCGTCCAGGTCGGGCGGGGCCACTTTGTCCAACTCGGCCGTGTGACCATTGACACCAGGCGCCACCATGATGGCAGCTGGCACCGACAGGCCGCGCATGATGCTGCGCTGAATGGCCACCCGGTCAATCGACATGTTCAGGGCTTTGCGCACGCGCACGTCCTTGAAGGGGTTGGGGCCTTTGGAGCCGTATTTCAATTCGTTGGAGCCTTGGTCCACCCCGATAAAAATGGTGCGCACTTCCGGGCCATCGAGCACGGACAAAGCGGGCGTCGTACGCAGGCGGGCCACGTCTTGCGTGGGCAAGTCGGTCACGATGTCCACGTTGCCCGAGAGCAAGGCCGCGATGCGGGTGGGGTCGGACTTGATTGGGGTGTAGACCACATCGGTCACGTTGCCGGGCAACTTGTCCCACCAGGCTTTGTTGGCGGTCAAGACCACGCGCTGATCGGCCACCCACTCCTTGATGATGAAGGGGCCGGTGCCGTTGGCGTTGGTGGCCGCGAAGGTGATTTCCTTGGCTTTGTAGTCCTGCACTTTCTCGGACTTGTTCTTCACCGCCCAGGCCTTGCTCATGATGAAGAAGGTGGTGAAGCTGTTGAGCAAGGTCGGGTTGGGCTTGTCCAGCACCACGTCGATGGTGTGGTCGTCGATTTTGTTGATGCCTTTGACACCGGCCACATAAATTTGCATGGTGCCTTGCGGCTGGCGGATGCGGTCAAAAGAGAACAGTACGTCGTCGGCGGTGAAAGCCGAGCCGTCCTGGAACTTCACGTTTTTGCGCAAGTTGAAACGCACCGTGGTGGGGTTGACCACCTGCCAGCTGGTGGCCAGTGAGGGCTCGACCTTGTAGTTGCGGTCATAGCGCACCAGGGGTTCGTAGGCATGCCCCACGATGTTGTTGGTGGTGGCGTGGTTTTGCGCGTGGGGGTCCAGCGTCAGGATGTCGTTTTGCGCGGCCCACTTCAGCTCGTTGGCTTGCACGGCACTCACTGAGACCAGGGTGGCAGACAAACCACAGGCCAGCGCGAGCAAGCGTGTGGTGCGAAGAATGGGTTGCAACATGCAGATTCCTGTCTTGGTTGGTTGACATTTCATTCTAGGCATCAGACTGGGCAGACGCAAGGCTGAAAACCTAGGGTTTATGCGGTGCCCAAGGGCATGAACGGCTGAGATGATGGAATTTGCTTCCTCACGTCGACGCCCTGTGCCCAGACATTCTTTGAAACGCTGTATGACCTCGATCCTGATCCAATCGGCCAATGTGCTGGATGTTGAAACCCTGAAATTTTTGCCAGACACCGATGTGTGGGTCAAGGATGGACAGATCCAGGCGGTGGGCCCCAAGCTGCCCGTCCCCGAAGGCGCGCAAACCATCTCAGCCCAGGGCCTGACCCTGATGCCCGGCCTGATCGACTGCCATGTGCATGTGATCGCCTCGCACCTGAACCTGACCTACAACAGCCAACAGCCCAATGTGTTTGCCACCTTGCGGGCCATCCCCATCATGAAGGGCATGCTGATGCGCGGCTTCACCACCGTGCGCGATGCCGGGGGTGCCGACTGGAACCTGGCCGAGGCCACCCGCACCGATCTGGTCGAGGGACCGCGCATTTTTGCCGCAGGCCGCGCCCTGTCGCAAACCGGCGGCCATGGCGACGGACGCCCGCGCAGCGACGAGCTGGAAAGCTGCGCCTGCTCCACCCGCGTGGGGGCGCTGGCGCGTGTGGTCGATGGCGTGGACAACGTGCGGCTGGCCGTGCGCGAAGAGATCATGAAGGGCGCCAACCAGATCAAGATCATGGCCTCGGGCGGCGTGGCTTCGCCCAACGACCCGATCCATTACCTGGGCTACTCCGAAGGCGAAATCCGTGCCATCGTGGACGAAGCCGAACACGCGGGCACCTATGTCATGGCCCATGCCTACACGCCCAAGGCGATTAGCCGGGCGGTGGAATTTGGCGTGCGCAGCATCGAGCACGGCAACCTGATCGACGCCAACACCTGCGCCTTCATGGCCGACCGTGGGGCGTTCATGGTGCCCACCCTCATCACCTACGAGGCTTTGGCCAGCGAGGGTGCCAGCCTGGGCTTGCCACCTGTCTCGGTGGCCAAAATCGAAACTGTGCGCAGCCAAGGCCAAAAAGCGCTGGAGATATTGGCCAAGGCTGGCGTCAAGATGGCATTGGGCACCGATTTGTTGGGCGAATCACACCGCCACCAGTCCGATGAGTTGCGCATCCGCGCAGGCATTCTGGGTGCAGGCGCAACCTTGCAGCAAGCCACGGTGAACGCGGCCGAACTGCTGAACATGTCAGGCCAATTGGGCGTGATCAAACCGGGTGCCAAAGCCGACTTGCTGCTGGTCAAGGGCAATCCGATGACCGACATTTCGTGCCTGCTGGGTCAGGGCGAGAATATCCTGTCGATCATGAAGGATGGCAAGTTCTACAAGCAAGGCCTGCCCGCTTGAGCCACCAGACCTGCTGCCCCCGTAGGTCGGCGGCTTTAGCCCCGACGTTGACGTTGACCCGGCTCAGTGTCGGGGCTAAAGCCACCGACCTACAAATATCCGTGTTGCGCTTTGGTGCGCTCACACCACCAGCGGTGCTTCCTGCATCTGCTCGACTTGCTCTTGCAGCATCAGCACTTGGCCACGCCAGTAGTCGGGGGTGCCAAACCACGGAAAGTTGACCGGGAAAATCGGGTCTTCCCAACGCCGCGCCAGCCAAGCGCTGTAGTGGATCAAACGCAGCGTGCGCAGCGGCTCGATCAAGCGCAACTCGGCCCGATCAAAGTCACGCACCTGTTCATAGCCATCGAGCAAAGCCGACAGTTGCTGCGTGCGCTGCGCTCGGTCGCCCGACAGCAGCATCCACAGGTCTTGCACGGCCGGGCCCATGCGGGCATCGTCCAAGTCCACAAAGTGTGGGCCGCCACCGGGCAGCTCGGCAGGCGTCCACAAAATGTTGCCCGGGTGGCAGTCGCCATGCAAACGAATCAAGCATCGGCTTGACGCAGCTTCCGTCATTTTTTCGTGCACCATGGCCAGGGCCGCAGCAAAGGCCTCTCGCCATTCGCGCTCAACCTCCAAAGGAATCATTTGGTTCGTTTGCAGCCACTCGGCGGGCTCGAGCGCAAAGGTCTGCACATCGAGCGTGGGGCGGTGCGCAAAGGGCTTGGCCGCGCCCACGGTATGGATGCGGGCCAGAAAACGGCCGATCCATTCCAGCACTTCAAAATCGTCCAGCTCGGGCGTGCGGCCGCCGCGCAAGGGGCTGACCGAAAAGTCAAACCCGGCGCTTTGGTGCAGCGTCTGGCCGTTCAGCACCATGGGTGGCACCACAGGCACTTCGGCCTCCAACAGCTCGGCCGCAAAGTCGTGTTCTTCCTGAATCTGCTCTCGGCTCCAGCGGCCAGGCCGGTAAAACTTGAGCACCACCGCCGCGCTGCCTTGCACCGGCTCGTCCAGGTGCGCACGGTACACGCGGTTTTCATAAGAGCTGAGCGCCAGCAAACGGCCGTCGGGCCACAGGCCCAGATCGGTCAAAGCGTCCATCACCCGGTCCGGGGTGAGTTCAGCGTAGGGATGCAAGGCGTTCGGTTCGGTCATGCACCGATTGTGGCGCAGCCCTCAGGACTCAAGCGGCAGCCAGTTGCTCGAAAGGCAAATTGGGCTTGACCAGGATCACCGTGCAGGGCGCTTCCATGGCCACCTTGATCGGCACCGTGGCCACAAAGCGCTGCATTTGCAGCCCATGCGTGGCCGCGCCCAGGATGACCATGCTGACCTGATTGCCTTCGGCGTACTTGACCAGCGCATCGGCCACATCGCCCGACTCCAGCACATGGAACGAGGTCTGGTGGTCGCTCAGGTCCAGCGGCTGCGCCCACTGCTGCAAACGGGTGAGGTGCCATCGGTGCACGCTGGTTTCACTTTTGTGCGACTCGGTCGCGTTGGTGTCGCCCGTACCGATAACGGTCACACACGCCAGCCGCGCCCCGGGCCGGATACCGAGCGAGCGCGACACGGCTTCGCGCAAAGAGTACAGCGTGGCATCGCTCACATCTTTGTAGGGCACCGCCACCATCACGATGGGCACCTGCTCGATTTCTTGCGAAGGCAAAGGGCTGGGCTGGTACTGCATGCCAGCGGCGCGCAGCCAGCGTTTGAAATGCGCCACAAAACCCGTGCCCTGAGTCTGCCGTCCACGCTCGGTGATGCGAATGTCTTGGGTGTGTGTCAGGTCAAACGCCAGGTGCGCAGCAGAGGGGTAGCGCTCTGCTGCCACGGGGGCCAGGCATCGCAAAATGACCTCTTGCAGCCATTCGGGCACATCAGGGCGGCGCTTTCGCGGAGGCACCGGGTCCATCCACAAACGCTGTCGCATGCCGCCTGCGGTGGCGGGCTCGCCAAAGGGCGTTGCGCCCGTGGTCAGTTGGTACAGCATCACGCCCAAGGCGAACACGTCGCTGCGCGGGTCGCCCCGCACACCCACCACTTGCTCGGGCGCAATCCAAATCGGCGAACCGACCGCCTTGCGCAGCTCTTCGGCCAGCAAATCCGGGTAATGCCCATGGCACGACAAGCCAAAGTCGAGCAGCAGGGCCGCGCCATCGGGGCGGATCAGCACGTTGGCAGGCTTGAGATCGAGGTGGCACACGTTCTGGCGGTGCAGGCTGTGCGCGGCCTTGGCCATGGCCGCCCCCAAACGGGCGATTTCATCGGGCGCGAGCGGCTCACCCCGGTCCAGCCAGTGCTGCAAGGTTTGCCCCTGCACATATTCCATGACCAGATACGGGATACGCGACAAATCACCCGCCGCCACAAAGCGCGGCACATGCGGCCCCGTGAGCGTGGGCATAATTTGTTGTTCGATCTCGAAACTGATGATGTTCTCGGCCCCGTCACCTGCGGTCATGCGCGGGATCTTCATGGCCATGGGAAATTCGGGCTCGCGGCGCGTGCCATCGGCGGCAGGCGCGTAACTCACTTTGTAAATATGCGCCATGCCACCGGCATGCAGACATTCTTCCATCTCGAAGCCGTCGATGACTTCACCGGGCTGCAGCAGTTTCAACGTCCAGTCTCCAAACGGTGGGCAAAATACTCGGGCAAGCCGGCCTGCCGAATGGCTTGCGCTGCAGCGGCATGGTCGTAAGGCACGCGCTGAAAAGTCAAACGCCCAGCGCTCATGTCATAGAGGGCGTACATGGCCCGGGGGTCGCCATCGCGCGGCTGCCCGACCGAGCCCACTGTGGCCACACAGGTGCGCGAACGCGGCAGCGGCACGGCCACGCCAGGTGTGGGCTTGAAAGGCATCAGGCCACGCCCAGCACCTTGGTAATACAAGGTCTGGTGGTGCACATGGCCCACCAGCACATGGGGGGGCAAGAGCCCGACCAGCCCAACGGCCTTGGCTGCGTCCAGGCAAGCCCTGGCGGCCCGCTCGCCGTCCACATAGCGCCAGGTCTCGGGCTTGTCGGCACTGGCATGCACCAGCAGCACATGATCCACGGTTTCGGTCAGGGGCAGATGCGCCAGAAAGTGAAGCTGCGCCTCGTTCAACTGCGCGTGCGTCCAGGCGGCAGAGCTGGCCCCCAGGGACACATCGCCCGTGGGCGGCATAACAGCCATCGCATCGTGGTTGCCCTGCAGCACCCAGGCCCCTTGCGCCTGCAAGGCCATGACCTGGTCCAGCACCCCCACCGGGTCGGCACCATAGCCAACCAGATCGCCCAAAAAAGCAAAGTTGTCCGCGCCTTCCGATCGGGCATGGGACAAACAGGCATCCAGCGCTTGACGGTTGGCGTGCAGATCTGACAGCAAAGCCAGCCGCATTGGATCTCCTTAAAAAGGGGGAAGGCCCCATCATCTGCGATAGGGCTGAAGCCAATCTTGCCTCCCGCGCACCCTCAAGGCCTTGACACGCATCAAGGCGTCCGGAAATTCAGCCGATGAGGGCTTCAGGTGCCGGTGAAACGGGCCGCGCGCTTTTCCACAAACGAACGCACGCCCTCGGCCGCATCGTCGCTGTTGGACAGCATTTTTTGCACCGGAATGAAGTCGTGCATGGCCACCAAAGAACCGTGCTCCACCGCCTTGAGCACGTTTTGCCGCGTAGCCACCACCGCCAGCGGCGCTTGCGCGGCGATCTGCCCGGCGATGCGCATGGCCTCGGGCAGCAGACCCGCCCCAGGCACCACCTTTTGCACAAAGTTCAGGCGCAGGGCTTCGGCACTGTCAAACACGTCGGCCGTGAGCAAGTGCAAAAGCGCATTGCCCATGCCTGCGCGCTCGGCCATGCGCAGCGTGGCACCGCCCGTGGCCATGATGCCGCGCTGCACCTCCAACTGCGAAAACCGGCAGTCATCGGCCGCCACCACGATATCGGCCGCCAGCATCAGTTCAATCCCCAGCGTGTAGGTGATGCCCTGCACCGCCACCACCATGGGTTTGACGCGGCGGCGATACCCTTCCATGCCCAGGTTCAGGGGATCCACCAGGCCCAGCGGCACCGACTTTTCGCCACGCTGCATCAGTGGGGCGATGGTGGGCAAGTCCAGCCCTGCGGTGAAATGGTCACCTGCAGCGCACAGCACACCCACGCGCAGGGCAGGGTCATCGTCGAGCCGGGTGTACGCCTCGCCCAACTCGCGGAACATCTTGGGCGTAAAGCCATTGCGCTTGGCGGGGCGGTTGATGGAAATTTGAAGGACTGCACCGTGCACGGTGCAATCAATCTGGCCTTCGGGGTGGGGGGTGGTGTTCATGATCAGCATGCTAGGGCGGGAAACACCGCCAGCGCTTCACACGGGTGACAGGCCTGAATCACCGCCATCGCAGGCACCCCAACCAGGGGTTTTCACTGATCGCCGCTGAAGGCGGTCCAGGTTTCAACACGGGCTGTCGCTGATGAGGAATCATTTTTATGACAATTACCCATTTGGGGGATTTACAAAATCAAAAATAACAATAAGATTTAAATCATCGAAATTAAATTTGCAAATCTGAATTCAGAAATTTTACATTTTGCGCCATGAAGCCCCACATTAAATCTCATTTTCAGCTCGCCAAAATAGCCCATGAAGAAGAGCACCCGAACGTCGAAATTCCTAACGAGGGTAGCCGCTCAACAGTGCTTAAACAGGTGAAGTCCCTGCATATTAAGCGCCATTTGCTACAAGCCAACAAGAACCTTGAGACTTTCATCGGCGATCAAAATTCAGACACGAATGACCCCTTTGGCCGTGTGTTGCGGCGCTTGCGCATCCACAAAGGGCTGGAAGCTTCTGTTGTGGCATCCAAAGCTTGCATCACGGTTTGGCAACTGTACGAACTTGAAACTGGAGAAGACACGCTGTTTTACACCCCTGGCTTGCGCCTCAAGGCGTCACAACGGGTGGCTGAATTTTTGGGCACGGACTGGTCAGAAATACTGCTAGGTCGTGTAATCGTGCGAGCTGTCCCCACGCCTACCGCACAACTGCACCTGCTGAAAACCAAAAGGGCTGGCGAGCGCTTGAACAACCCTCAGGCATACCGCTCCGGTGCATTCGACATGGGCTCGGCAGCGCATGAAGGCGCGCCCACTGCCCCTCTTTCCAGCGCTCTGTTTCTTCGCGTGGCGGATGTTCAGGACAACAAAAGTCACTGAGTCCTTGCGGCGCCGTGGTCCGATGGTGGGCTCAAGGGCCTCGTAAAAAAGTCCAAACTGCATTCTTCGCCCGCAACGGACGTAATGCCTTTGGCTCGTGCCCTACAGAACCATGGGATTTGACCCCGTCAGACCCGCAATACGGCAAGCTCAGTACTTATAAACGCCCTGCCCGGTCTTGCGGCCCAAACGGCCTGCAGCCACCATTTCTTTGAGCAACGGGCTGGGGCGGTATTTGCTGTCGCCGAACTCCTTGAGGTAGACCTCCATCACAGCCAGGCAAACGTCCAGACCAATCATGTCGGCCAGCGCCAGCGGGCCAATCGGCTGGTTGCACCCGAGCTTCATGCCTGCGTCAATGGCTTCGGCTTCGGCCAAGCCCTCGCCCAGCACAAAGAAGGCCTCGTTGATCATGGGCACCAAGATGCGGTTGACCACAAAGCCGGGAGCGTTCTTGACGGTGATGGGGGTCTTGCCCAGTGCCAGCGCCATGTCGTGCACCGCGTCGTGCGTCGCGTCGCTGGTCTGCAGGCCTCGGATGATTTCGACCAGCGCCATCATGGGCACGGGGTTGAAAAAGTGCATGCCGATGAAGCGGTCAGCGCGCTGCGTGGCAGCGGCCAACTGGGTGATCGAGATCGACGAGGTGTTGGACGCGATGATCACATTGGGGGCCAGCATGCCGTCGAGCTGCTTCAAGATCTTGACCTTGAGTTCGTGGTTTTCGGTGGCGGCTTCGATCACCAACTGGGCACCCTTGAGGTCGTCGTAGCTGCTGGAGCCTTGGATGCGGGCCAGCGCTGCGGCCTTGTCGGATTCGCTGATCTTTTCTTTCTTGACCAGACGGTCCAGGCTGCTGGCCACAGTGGCCACGCCTTTGGCCACGGCTGCGTCCGAGATGTCGACCATCACCACTTGGATGCCAGAGACGGCGCATGCCTGTGCAATGCCATTGCCCATGGTGCCTGCGCCAATGATGCCTACGGTCTGGATGCTCATGTTCTTCATTCCTTCAAAGTGGGAGACTCAAAAGGAATGATCTTACCGGGGCTGGACAGGGGCTTGGCTGACAGCCAAATCAAGCCGGGGCAGCACGTCGCCAGCAAAACCGGCCTGACGAGCATCCCCATCAGAACCGGCGCTGCGCCTCCAGCCCCAGCATGAGCTTGCGGCCCGCACCCGGCTCAAAGAAGCGGCCGTTGCCATCGTTCACGATCACCGAGCCCGCATGCTTTTGATCGGTCAGGTTGTCGACTCGAATGAACTCGCGCAGCGTCCAGTCGCCCCGCTCTTGCTTGAACTGCACACCCAGGTTGAACAAGGTGTGTGCCGCCGCTGCGTCGGTGTTCAGGTCGTTGACCATCACCCGGCCTGTGTGCCGCGCTTCCAGCGTCACGCGGCTGCCCGCCCAACCTGTGTCCCAGGCCGCTTGGGCAAACAGCTGCTGTGGGGGCAGGCCTGGAATCTGGTGGCCTTGCGGCACTTGCACCTGCGGGGTGGCGTTGGGGCAGCCCGCTGTGGTGCAGGTCATGAAGGCATCTTGGTAGTTGGCCCACATCCAGGTGTAGGCCGTGGTGAGCGTGACAGGGCCGCTGCGCCATTCGCCCGCCAACTCCAGGCCTTGGCGCAGGGTGCGCCCCGCGTTTTGGAACGTGGTGCGCCCGCCCGTGTTGTTTTGCACCACGATCTCGTCGTCGGTGCGGATGTCAAACGCGGTGGCGCTCCAGCGCAGCTTGTCAGCGCGGCCACGCAGGCCCAGCTCGGCGCTGGTGCTGCGGGCGGCGTTGAGTTCGGTGTTGAAGCCCGACACCCCGCCGCTGCGGTAGGCCACTTCGTTGAGGGTGGGGATTTCATAACCTTTGCCAATGCTGGCAAAAGCCTGCAACGTCGGGTTGATCTGCCAGCGCGCACCCAGCACGGGCAAGGTGGATTGGTAGTCCTTGCGGCCGCTGTCGTCCCGGTTGGTGCCCACGATGTAAAGGTCGGTGGATTCGTACTCGGTGCGGGTCTGGCGCACGCCGCCCATGAGCGTGAGGCCCTGTGTGCGCCACTCGGCTTGCACATACGGGTCCAGTGTTTGGGCGCGGTTGACCTCGTCGCGGCGCAGCTTGCCTTGCACGCCCACGGTGGTGCCGATGAAGTTTTCATAGCCTTTGCGGCTGTCGCTTTGGCGGTCAGAGGCCACGCCAGCGCTGAGCGACAAACGGCCGCCTTGCCAGTCGCTCTCGTGCCGCCAGCGGGCGTTCCAGCCCCAGTAATCGCGGTCCAGATCGATCACGCCGCCCGAGCTGCCTGCGGGAACTTGTGCGCCCGTGGTGATGGACTGGTACTGCACGACCTGTCGCTGACCGCTGTAGCCCATCAGCTCCAGTTTGTGAGCACCGCCAAGCGCTTGCTCGAAGGCTAGACCCCATTGGGTCTGCGCGACAGTTTTGCGGGTGTTGAAGCTGAGCGCCCCTGCATTAGTTTGGTCTGGATTGGCGTCGAACTCGGCTCGGCTGAGGCCTTGTGGGTCAAGTGCCGAGCTGCTGTGTCGGTTGAACACCAGCACAGTGCGGCCACCTTCGTGCCGACGCGAGAGTTTCAAATTGGCCGTGCTGCGGTCAGCAGCCGATTGGGGCCGCGTGCCGTCGGTTTCAAAACGGCTCAGGTCCACGGCGTAGGACCAACCGGGTGCTTGCGCCGTGCCGGTTTGGCCCGTGGCCTGGGTGGACAAGCGCCACAGACCGTCCGAGCCTGCCACAAGCCCGGTGCGCCACTGCGCAGGCCGTTGGCCGTCTTCGGTGTACAGCAGCAAGGCTCCGCCGGACGATGCGCCATAGAGCGCTGTCATGGGGCCGCGCACCACCTCCACCCGGTCGGCACTGCCCAGCGGGAAGTTGGCCGCCTGGCCAGAACCATCGGGCGCACTGGCCGGGATGCCGTCGACAAACAAGCGTACGCCGCGCACGCCAAAGGTGGCGCGTGCGCCGTAGCCGCGTACCGAGATTTGCAAGTCCTGGGCGTAGTTTTGCCGGTTCCGAATCACCAAGCCCGGCACACCGGCCAAGCCCTCTGATAAATTGATCTGGGCCTGCCCATCGCGCAAAGCATCGCCATCGACCACATCGATGGACGCTGCGCCGCGCCACAACCCACCCCCAGACCGTTCGCCCGTCACCACCACAGGTGACAGTGCACCCGGGTCTGACTTGGCTTGCGCCAAAGGATCCTGCGCATGGGCGCCCCATGCGCAACACAAGGCAACAGCCAACGCCAACTGTGGGTGGGCAAAACGGATGGCATCGTTCACGGACAGGGCTTTCTGAATAGGGCGTCAAAAAAGCTACGGCAAAAGGGCCAAGGCACTCTGCATGATTTTTATCCAAGCCCTCCGCACAGGTGAACACTTAGACGACAGCTGACCGCCAGCATGGTCTGGCGACGATCCAAAGTGAAGAGCCCTTATCAGCATCTTCTCGTTTTTTAGATGACGTGGATCGCCATGGAAAGTTCACTTGACCAACACGTCCAATCATTTTTGTGAACAATCCACCCACTTTGTGCCTTCACCCACCTTCAACTCCTGAACCGCTTCCTCGTCAGCGCCAGCGCCACCCAAAACGATACCCCCGCAAACGCCGCCAGCACCCCCACCAGACGCACGGGTTCTTCTGGCCAACGGTCCAAGAACATGGGGCGCACCAAATCGACCGCCACCGACAGCGGGAGCCAATCGGCGATGACACGCACAAACGCGGGCAGTTGTTCACGCGGGAAAAAGATGCCCGAGAGAAACATCATGGGCGTGAGGAACAGTGTGAAGTAGTAAGTGAAAAAATCGTAGCCTTTGGCCAGCGCATTGAAGATCAAGGCCATGCAGCTGAAGGTGATGCCCACACCCAGCAGCACTGGCCAGGCGACCAGCAGCTTCCAACTGTGGCTGATGCCTAAAGCGAGCATCACCAACAAAATAGCGGTGACGCTGAACAGCGCCTTGAACGCGGCCCACAGCATTTCGGCCAGCACCACGTCATCGAGCCGCACCGGGGCGTTCATGATGCCGTCCCAGGTTTTTTGCACATGCATGCGCGAAAACGCCGAGTACAGCGCCTCAAAGGTGGCCGCATTCATGGCGCTCATGCAGATGCTGCCGCTGGCCAAAAACAAAATGTAGGGCACCTTTTCGCCGTCCATCTCGACCTGCCCGATGAGCGCGCCCATGCCATAGCCAAAGGCCACCAGCCACATCAGTGGCTCGGCGATGTTGCCCACCAAGCTGGGGATGGCGAGTTTTTTCCAGACCAGCCAGTTGCGCAAGAACACAGGCCACCAGCGCATGGACAAGCGGGGCGCGGCCCAGATGTTGTTTTGGATTTGACTCATGATCAGCCTTCCTCTCGGATCTGGCGTCCGGTCAACTTCAAAAACAGGTCTTCCAGATTGGAGGGGCGGTGCAGCGTGCGCAGCGTGGGCCAGGCCTCCAGTGCATGCATCAAGGCACGGCTGTCTTGGGTGTAAAAGAAAACCGTCTCACCGCTGACCTCAACCCGACCGGACAGCGACTTCAAATTGGCCTCTTGCGCCAGCGGCACAGCGCCTTGGCCGAAAACCTCAACCACATCGGGCTCCAAGTGCTCAGCAATCAAATCGCGGGGTGCACCTTCGGCAATCTTTCGGCCCTGGTCGAGCACCAACAGGCGTCCGCACAGGCGCTCGGCCTCGTCCATGAAATGGGTGGTCAGCAAAATGGACTTGCCCTCTTGCAGCAGCACCTGCAGCCGCTCCCACATCAGGTGGCGCGCCTGTGGATCGAGGCCCGTGGTGGGTTCATCCAGCATCAAGAGCTGCGGGTGGTTGATGAGGGCGCGCGACAGGCTCAATCGCCGTTTCATGCCGCCCGACAACTCGCCCGGCTTGGCTTTGGCTTTATGGCTGAGCGCGCCAAACTCCAGGAGTTGCGGAATGCGCTCGCGGATCACGGCGTCGGGTATGCCGAAGTACCGGCCAAACACCAGCAGGTTTTCTTCTGCCGTGAAGTCCGGATCCAGCGTGTCGGATTGCGCCACAACGCCCAGGCGGGCTTTGATGGCAAGGGCATCACCCGGCATTTGCAGACCATCGAAGTAGCGGATCTCACCGCTGCTCGGCTCAGACAAGCCCAGGCACATGCGCAACGTGGTGGTTTTGCCCGCGCCGTTGGGGCCGATCACGCCCAGGCATTCGCCGGGTTCGATGTGGAAAGACAGGTCGTTGACCACCGTGGCGTCGCCGTAGCGCTTGACCAGATGTTCTACCGATAGCAAGGGGGTGTTCATGCACGGATTGTGCCCGTGACCACATGCCTGAGCAGGTTTGCGGGTGACCGATAAAATCAGGGCCTTCTTCTGCACCGCGCTTGCGGCCCCTTCATGTCAAGTTCCCCCTCTTTTTCGGATCGCCTGGCCGTACTGCTGCAGTACCTGATGCCCAAACAAGCCCTGACCGCCTTTGCCGGCTGGGTCGCGGGGAGCCAATGGGGCGGCGCGACCACGGGCATCATCAACTGGTTTGTCAAGCGCTACAACGTGAACATGATGGAGGCCGCCAACCCCGACACGGCCAGCTACACGAGCTTCAACGAATTTTTCACGCGCCCGCTGCGGGGCGATGCCCGGCCCTTGGCGTCAGTGGCTTTCGTTTCTCCCGTCGACGGGGCCATCAGCCAGTGCGGCGCGATTGCGGGTGATCAGGTGTTTCAGGCCAAGGGCCACAGCTACAGCACACGCGCTTTGGTAGGTGGCGATGCAGCGCTGGCGGCGCAGTTTCAAGACGGCGAATTTGCCACGCTCTACCTCAGCCCCCGCGACTACCATCGCATCCACATGCCTTGTGCGGCACGCCTGACGCACATGGTTTACGTGCCGGGTGACTTGTTTTCGGTCAACCCGACCACGGCACGCGGCGTGCCGGGATTGTTTGCCCGCAACGAGCGGGTGGTGTGCGTTTTTGAGGGCGAGCAAGGCCCCTTTGTGATGGTGTTGGTGGGGGCCACCATTGTGGGCAGCATGGCCACCGTGTGGCACGGCGTGGTCAACCCGCCACGCCCGGGCAAGGTGCGCGAATGGACCTACGAGATGGGCAGTATCACCTTGGCGCAGGGCGAAGAAATGGGGCGCTTTTTGCTTGGCTCCACGGTGGTGATGCTGTTCCCGAGCGGGGTGATGCAGTTCAACCCTGACTGGAGACCGAACCGCCCCATCGTGATGGGCGAGGCCATGGGCACAAGCGTCTAAAACGCTGGCGCATCAAGCCCTGGTCGGCTCAGGCCTTGACTTCTTTTTGCTGGCGCGCCAACACATAGCGGCGCATGGCCACCGCCGGTGCGTCGGCAGCGACTGAGAATTCGTACAAATCTTCGGCGGGCGTGCTGGCCAGGGCAAGCTCCTGCAGCGCCAGGCCGTCCACATCTTCCTGAAAAGCCACAAACAGCTGATCGTGCATGAAGCGGGTGGTGCCTGGATCGTCCAGCGCAAAGTCTCGCCCGTGCACAATGAAGTAATGCGTGCTGGTGGCGGTCTCGGGCGTGGGCATGTGAGCCGTTCGGATGCGAAACTGCGGGCGCTGCGTCTCGCTCAGATGGCAGTCGTAAAACAGCACCGACACCTCGTGCAGGCCCAGACTGCGGAACTCGGAGCGCACGATGCGGGCCGCCTGGCCCTGACCCGTCAGGCCGGTGGGAACGCCCCACACCGGCGGCAGCGTCGTCGGCACCACGTTGCGCAGCAAGGCAAATTGGCTATCACCGATTTCCAACTCAAAAGCGGCCTTGGCATAGTCTGGCGTGCCAAAGCTTTTGGCATGCAAAAAACTCAAATGCGTCAAGTCCAGCAGGTTTTCGTGCAAGCGCACATAGTTGGCCTGCAAACTCAAATAGCCCTGTGAGCGCTCCCAGTGCGCATCGGACATCCATTCTTGCTGCGGCAATTTGGACAAGTCAGCCTGATCCGCATCCCCCATCCATATCCAGACCACCGCACCGCGTTCGTGGGTTAGATACGCCTTGATGCCCACGTTTTGGGGGCAATGGGCTTGTGAGGGCACCTCGATGCAGTCCCCCTCGGTGTTGAAACGCAGGCCGTGGTAGCCGCAGACGATGGTGTCTTGATCCAGCGTGCCAGCAGACAGCGGCATGGAGCGGTGCGGGCAGCGGTCTTCCAGCGCCACCACGCTGCCGTCGCTGGCGCGGTAAAACACCAAACGGCGGCCCAGCAGCATGCGGGCCAGCAGTTGGTCTTTGATCTCCTCGCCAAAGGCGGCCACGTACCAGTCGTTCATGACAAAAGGGGTGTGGCGATCGGCCAGGCGCTGTGAGGCGTTTTGTGCGGCGGTGATGACGCTGATGGGGGGGCGTGTCATGGGGGTCTGTCTCCTGGTGGCGGCCTGGCTCATCCGCTGCGAACGGCCTTCACGCCGAAGTTTAGGGCGCGGCATTTGGCCAGGGCTGTCCCGAGAGCGCCTGCGTCCGTGGCAACATCCGGGAATGCCGACCTCATTTGCCCCCCCATCGCAAGCGCCCTCGCTCATCGCCAAGCCACCTGCCCATGCCATGGTGCTGGCCGCCGGTCGCGGCGAACGCATGCGCCCCTTGACCGACCAGACTCCCAAACCCTTGCTGCGCGTGCGCGGCCAGCCGCTCATGCACTGGCCCATGCAGGCCCTGGCCCGGGGCGGCTTTGTGCAACAGCTGATCAACACCGCTTGGCTGGGCGAGCAGTTTCCAGTGCAAATGGGTGAGCACATCCAATGGCCCGGCGTGCCAGAAGTTCAGATCCGTTATTCGCATGAAGGGCAGGACTTTGGCCGCGCGCTGGAGACCGCAGGCGGCATTGTGCGGGCATTGCCGCAGCTCGATGAGGTGTTCTGGGTGGTGGCGGGCGACGTGTTTGCCCCCGATTTGGTGTTCACGCAACAGGCCGTCTCAGGTTTTAGCGCCAGCACTGCGCTGGCCCACCTGTGGCTGGTGCCCAACCCTGCGCACAACCCGGGCGGCGACTTTGGCCTGTCAGCTGAGGGCCAGGTGCTCAACCTGCCCAAAGGCAGCCCCGGCTGCGCTTACACCTTCAGCACCGTTGCGCTGTACAAAAAAGCTTTTTTTTCCAACTGCGGCCTGCCCCCCGGCAACCCCGATGGCTTGGCGCTGGCCTTAGCGCCCTTGTTGCGCGCGACCATGGACCGGGGCCAAGTGTCGGGCGAGGTGTATGAGGGCGACTGGACCGATGTGGGCACCCCTGAGCGGCTCGCGCAACTCAACGCATGAATTGGATTCACAGATTGACATAAGTAGCCACTGGGCTACACTTCAAGCATGTTCCAGATCCGCAAAACCGATGTTTATGCACGCTGGCTCGATGGAATGAACGATCTGACGGGTCGCGCACGCATCCTGGTCAGGATAGAACGTCTGGCGGCTGGTCATCCCGGTGATATGAAACCTGTCGGCGATGGGGTATGCGAATTGCGGATGCATTTCGGTCCAGGTTACCGGGTGTACTTCATTCAGAATGGTTGCGAAATCGTGATTCTTTTGGCCGGGGGTGACAAATCCAGCCAAAGCGTAGACATCAAAACCGCATTGAAGTTGGCGAAAAACCTGAAGGAATAAAAATGGCAACCACCCCAACCACACGCTATGACGTTGCGGAACACTTGCGCACCCCAGAAGAAATGGCGGCCTACCTGGAGGCCTGTATGGAGGATGCAGATGGTGATGCTGCTTTCATTGCCAAGGCCTTGGGGGACATCGCTCGCGCCAAGGGCATGACGCAAGTAGCTCGCGACGCCGGACTTTCCCGCGAAAGCTTGTACAAGGCATTGTCGGGTGATCGCGCTCCGAGCTTTGATACCATTTTGAAAGTCATGGGTGCTCTGGGCCTGAAATTGCATGCACAAGCAAGCCAAAATTGACCGCCTTGTTGTGAAAAGTGATTGGGTAAAGTTTCTGCTGTCCAATCCGTCACCCCAAACCCAAAACCCATCCCCTTCCTCCCTTTCTAAAACACCGACATGAGCCATCACGCCCTCTACGCCCAACGCCGTGCCCGCCTCGCTGCCCAATTGGGCGCAGGCGGGATCGCCATCATTCCCACCGCGCCCGAGCGCCAGCGCAACCGCGACAGCGATTACCTGTACCGGCACGACAGTTACTTTTATTACCTGACTGGCTTCACCGAGCCGCACGCCAGTTTGGTGATCACGGCCGATGGCGATTGCACGCTGTTTTGCCAACCGAAAGACCTGGAGCGCGAAATCTGGGACGGCATCCGCTTGGGGCCAGACGCTGCACCCACTGCTTTGGGCGTAAGCCGGGCTTTGCCCATCAGCGAGATCACCGCGCACATGCCCAAGCTGCTGGAAAACCGCAGCACCGTCTGGTACCCCTTTGCCATCCACACCGGGCTCGAAAGCTTGGTGAGCGGCTGGCTCCAGTCGGTGCGCGCGCGAGTGCGCTATGGTGCTTTGTGCCCCGAGCAGCAGCGCGATCTGTGCAGCTTGCTAGACGAGATGCGCTTGGTCAAAGATGCGCACGAACAAGACATCATGCGCCGCGCCTCCCGCATCAGCGCCGGCGCCCACATCCGCGCCATGCAGCGCAGCGCCAGCATGCTTCGTGCGGGCCAAGAGGTGCGCGAATACCACCTCGACGCTGAGCTGCTGCACGAATTTCGTCAGCACGGCTCGCAGTACCCGGCTTACGGCTCCATCGTGGCAGGCGGGGCCAATGCCTGCGTGCTGCATTACCGCGCCGACACCGCCTTGATCCAAAACGGCGACTTGGTGTTGATCGACGCCGGCTGCGAACTGGACGGCTACGCCAGCGACATCACCCGCACTTTCCCTGCCAACGGAAAATTCACCGGACCGCAACGCGCTCTATACGACTTGGTGCTCGCATCACAAGACGCCGCAGTGGCCGCCACCAAGGCAGGTGCCCGTTTTGTCGACCCGCACGAGGCCACCGTGGCCGTGCTGGCGCAAGGCCTGCTCGATGTCGGCTTGCTCGACAAGAACAAGGTGGGCAACGCGCAAGATGTGATCGCCAACCGCAGCTATTTCCAGTTCTACATGCACCGCACTGGCCACTGGCTGGGCATGGACGTGCACGACTGCGGCAGCTATGTGGAGCCTTCGCAGGTGGGCCAGATCAGCGAGCGCAAAGACCCGCTGAGCGGCGAACTGATCAAAGACCGCCCCAGCCGCATCCTGCAGCCGGGCATGGTCCTGACCATCGAGCCGGGCCTGTATGTGCGACCTGCACCCGGCGTGCCCGAGCCCTTCCACAACATCGGCATCCGCATCGAAGACGACGCCATCGTCACAGCCACCGGGTGCGAGTTGATCACGCGGGGCGTGCCTGTGAAGGCAGACGAGATAGAAGCTTTGATGCGGGGCTAAACGGCCCATGCAGCCGACTTTGCGGCCCGGTTTTTCGGGCACGCTGCTCACCATCCAGACCGGCCAAGTGCGCCCCTTGATGGTGGGTGGGCGCAAACTGGTGTCCGCCATTGGGAAAACCACCGTCTCCGGCCCCATCGCGGTCGGGGTGCTGGGCTTGGCGGGTGACGAGCAGGCTGACTTGTCGGTGCACGGCGGCTTGAGCAAAGCGGTGTACGCCTTGCCTTCGGAGCACCTGCCGTGGTGGCAAGCACAGCGTCAAACTCATGGCGCGACGATGTTTGAAGAACCCTTGGCTCCGGGTTATTTGGGCGAAAACCTGAGCTTGCAAGGCCTGTTCGAACAAGACCTGTTCATCGGCGACCGTATCGATTTTGGTGATGTCGTTTTTCGCATCACCCAGCCGCGCGAGCCCTGCGGCAAGTTCAACGCCGTCATGGGCTACGCCCTGGCCGCCAAAGACATGGTGCAAAGCGGGCGCTGTGGCTTTTATTTGGCGGTGGAGCAACCCGGATTTTTGCAAGCCGGGGCCACATGCCAAGTGCTGGCGGGTTCACGTACGACCCGCGTGACCGAAGCCTTGCAGCACAAAGCCTGGAAGCATTTGCGCTGATCGCTGCCATTTGTGCTCAAAAGTCAAAAGCCAACTCACTTCAGAAGGGCATGGGCCAGCCTCAAAGGCTTGAATCCCGGGTCTACAATGAAAATATTGAACGAATGTCGCCTTGCGCGTTGACAAATTCCTTTCTAAGCATCTGGTCTGCTGAATCCAGGCAGCCCTGACAGCACATCCCTACAACGGAGCCCAACCCCATGACCAACAAGGTCCAAGCAGAAGAAAAACGTGCCCAACTGCGCAAAGCCGCACTCGAGTACCACGAGTTCCCCACCCCCGGCAAAATCGCCATCGCGGCCACCAAACAGTTGGTCAACCAGCACGATCTGGCTCTGGCCTATTCTCCCGGCGTGGCTGCACCCTGCGAAGAAATCGTCAAAGACCCGGCCAACGCCTTCAAGTACACCAGCCGAGGCAACTTGGTGGGCGTGGTGACCAACGGCACCGCCGTGCTGGGCCTGGGCGACATTGGCCCATTGGCCAGCAAGCCGGTCATGGAAGGCAAGGGCGTGTTGTTCAAGAAGTTTTCGGGCATCGACGTGTTTGACATCGAGATCAACGAGAAAGACCCCGAAAAATTGGTCGAGATCATCGCCTCTTTGGAGCCGACTTTTGGCGGCATCAACCTCGAAGACATCAAGGCACCCGACTGCTTCTACATCGAGCGCAAGCTGCGCGAGCGCATGAAGATCCCGGTCTTTCACGACGACCAGCACGGCACCGCCATCGTGGTGGGCGCGGCCATCCTGAACGGCCTGAAGATCGTGGGCAAAGATCCCAAAAAGATCAAACTGGTCACCTCGGGCGCAGGCGCCGCGGCCTTGGCTTGCTTGGGTTTATTGGTCAAGCTGGGCATTCCGCGTGAAAACATTTGGGTCACCGACTTGGCGGGCGTGGTTTACGAAGGCCGCACCGAGTTGATGGACGAGGACAAGATCCAGTTTGTACAAAAAACCGATCACCGCACCTTGCGCGAAGTGATGGCCGGTGCCGACGTGTTCCTGGGTCTGTCTGCCGGGGGCGTGCTCAAGCAGGACATGGTCAAGTCCATGGCCGCCACGCCGTTGATTTTTGCGCTGGCCAACCCCAACCCCGAAATCGACCCTGAAGATGTCAAAGCCGTACGCGACGACGCCATCATGGCCACCGGCCGGACCGACTATCCCAACCAGGTCAACAACGTCCTGTGCTTCCCCTACATCTTCCGGGGTGCTTTGGACTGCGGCGCCACCACCATCACCTTGGAGATGGAAATCGCTGCCGTGCATGCGATTGCCGAGTTGGCGCAAGCCGAGCAAAGCGAAGTCGTGGCAGCCGCTTATGTGGGCGAACCCCTGGCATTTGGCCCCGAATACCTGATCCCCAAGCCGTTTGACCCGCGCTTGATGATGAAGATCGCCCCTGCGGTAGCCCAAGCTGCATTCGACTCTGGCGTGGCATCTCGCCCGATCACCGACATGGACGCTTACCGGGAACGTCTGCAAGGCTTTGTGTACGCCTCGGGCACCATGATGAAGCCGATTTTCACGGCTGCAAAACGCGCCCTGAACAAGCGCATCGCCTACAGCGAAGGCGAAGAAGAGCGGGTTTTGCGCGCCGCCCAGATCGTGGTAGACGAAGGCATTGCCCGCCCCACGCTGATTGGCCGCCCGGCTGTGATCGCCGAGCGCATCGAAAAATTTGGCCTTCGCCTGAAGGAAGAGCTGGACTACGACGTGGTGAATGTCGAACAAGACCACCGTTACCGCGATTTCTGGCAGACCTACCACCGCATGACCGAGCGCAAGGGGGTCACCCAACAGATCGCCAAGATCGAGATGCGCCGCCGCTTGTCACTCATTGGCGCCATGTTGCTGCAAAAAGGCGATGTGGACGGCATGATCTGCGGGACCTGGGGCGCCAACCCCATGCACCTGAACTACATCGACCAAGTCATCGGCAAGCGAGCCGGTGTCAACACCTTCGCCTGCATGAACGGCTTGATGCTGCCGGGCCGTCAGGTGTTCATGGTTGACACCCACGTCAACTACGACCCAAGCGCCGAACAGCTGGCCGAGTTCACCGTCATGGCCGCCGAAGAAATGCGCCGTTTCGGTATCCAGCCCAAAGCCGCTTTGTTGTCGCACTCGAACTTCGGTTCGTCCAACGAGCCCAGCGCCATCAAGATGCGAAACGTGCTGGACTTGTTGCGCCAAAATGCACCCTGGCTCGAAGTAGACGGCGAAATGCATGGCGACGTAGCCCTGGATTCGGCGGGACGCCAAGCCATCATGCCCAACAGCAGCTTGATGGGCGACGCAAATTTGCTGGTTTTGCCCAACTTGGACGCGGCCAACATTGCCTACAACCTGCTGAAGACGGCCGCGGGTGGCAACATCGCCGTTGGACCGGTTCTTTTGGGTGCGGCCAAACCCGTGCATATATTGACGCCCAGCACCACGGTACGCCGAATTGTCAACATGACGGCGCTCACCGTGGCCGACGCCAACGCGGCTCGTTGACCTGTCCAACAGGTGTGCGCACTCACATGTTCTTTAAATGAGCAAATTGTCTTTGCCTATTTAACGGGCAATCGCTTGCATTTTTATCGCACTTGATACACACTAGCGCCTTCGAGTTTTCGGGTAAACCCGGATGCTTCTGAAAGGTGTATTCATGAGGGTGGCACAACAAGCCTTGGCCCGTCGGTACTGGTTCGCTGTGCTGATGGGCTTTATTTTGCTGGCATGCACATTTTTGGTGCAGGCACGGTCACCCCAAGAGGTGCAACTTCAAACCACGTTGTTGGTCACTGATTTGCCCCGTGAAGGCCAGACAACCTACCAAAATATCCGCAAGGGTAGTCCTTTTCCCTTCGAAAAGGACGGTACGGTATTTGGCAACCGCGAGCGACTCTTGCCACGCGAGGAGAGGGGTTTCTACCGCGAATACACCGTCAGGACACCCGGCGTGCGTCACCGTGGAGCCCGCCGCATTGTATGCGGCGGCCCTGTGCCGACAGAACCGAATGCCTGTTACTACACCGAAGACCATTACGCGAGCTTTCGCCTGATCGTTGACAGACCCTGATTTTTTTAGTTCTCAAGAAAGACCACGGAGATGGACATGCCGACACTTCAAGACCAAGAGACGCCCCTGAAGGGGGTGCGGTCGAACATCGTGCAGTCGATTCGCGCCTACCGCGTGAGCGATTTGCAAGAAGCCGCCCAAGGCCTAGGCCACCACTTTTTGTACGCTAACCTGGCCGAAGCCCAGAGCAAACAGGATGTGCTGGACCTCATTGGTGCGCAATTCACACTGCCCTCGCACTTTGGCAAGAATTTCGATGCCTTGTACGACTGCATGACCGACCCCCTGCACAAGTCGGGCCAACAGCCTGGCTTTATTGTGGTGCTTGAGCAAATTCCTGCCCACGTCAAATTTGACAAGGAAGCTCGCGAGCAATTGTTGGACATCTTCCGCGACACGGCCGATTATTGGGGAGACCGGAAGATACCCTTCCGATGCTTCTATTCTTTTCTGTAGCCCGTTCTGCGCAAAACAGCCAAGCAGGACGGGCGATTGAGGCACAAACCGAGGACGCCGTGATGGTCGACTCGATCGAAGAAGGCGAAAAAATGCCCACCGACAAATTGGTGGACGTGTCGCCCTTGGCGCTGCGCATGAGCAGCCCATTCAACGCAGGATATTGGCTCGCAGCCGCCTGATGTTCTGAATGCCCCCTTGGATGGGGCCAAATCGGCATAGGGGGGCCGCAATTATTGCAGCCACCCCTGCCACACCACCGGGCATGCGGGTCCGCACCCGGCGGTTCGAGAGCTTGAGGTCATGACAGCCTTGGCACTCCCAACCTATCAAAGTAC
>NZ_NESJ01000026.1 GCF_003063645.1 Limnohabitans sp. 2KL-51 | reverse complement strand
ATGAGATCCGCCGAGCATGCCCCAAGTCCGGAAAACGATTCAAATCGTGGACAAGGAAAAAGTCAGATTTATTTAAATAAATCATGGGGTTACGTTAAGTCTGATGGCAAACGTTGGGACACTAGTGATGTTGAGACATCTTCTTGTACCGAGAGTTTTCAGAACCTCTGTGCTAAAGGCTCCGGAATTAGAACCTGCTAGGTTGCGCCACTGTGCCCTTTCGACCCAATGCGAACGGTCGCGGCGCTGCCTTGGGCGGCGGTAATGCAGCGATTGCGGTCATCGATTGTCGCAAGCGGAGCTGCAGCTGTCGGCCAAAGGGGGAAAGTCCGGACATCAGTCATTCCTTGGCTATACCGACCAATTACCGTCACTCGTTGAAAGTCGGCAGCATTGCCCATTTAGCATGAGGTTTGTCCCGAACCGTGGGACACAGCAAGCTACTCTTGCCCACCACTGGCAATAAGACTTCCGATTGAATCAGTCGGCGTCCAGAATCAGGCCTTGAACTTCAAGGACCCCCGATGTACATCAGCGAACAGCTCCTCAATCCGGATGAACGCCGCCTGCGCCTGAGCGCGCAACTGGGTGTGCAAAGCGTGGTGCTTGACAACCGAGGCACTGATTTGGTGTCTGCTTCGGGTGGCGTCTGTAGTTGGGATGCCACCAAGCTCGAGGAATACCGCAAATGGGTGGAAGGGTTCGACCTCAAGGTGGATGTGTTCGCCTTAGACGTCGGCTCCATCTTGCTGGACTCGATCACCGATCTGGAGAGTGCGAAGAAGCAGCGCCAGATGCTCACCGAAAACATCCAGAAAGCAGCCGATGCCGGCCTGGACTGTCTTAAGTACAACGTCCAGATGGTGGGAATTACCCGGACCGGGCTCAAGCCTGGCAGGGGTGGTGTGCAGAACTCGAGCTTTGTCCATGCAGAATATTCGTCCGAAGACGATGCCAAGCACTCGTATTGGGGCATTGGCTATCCCACCAACCAGCAAGAAGGTGGCTCACAGGCAGCTGTGCTATGTGGCCAAAAGATGGCCCGCGAAGTCCCCCCGGTCACCGTCCAGGCCGGTTGGGATGCAATCGAGTTTCTGGTGGAGGGCATGGTGCCTGCCGCCGACAAGGCCGGCGTGCGTCTGGCCTGTCACCCGCACGATCCAGCTTACCCTATCGGCGGCCTTAACGGCATCGAGCACGTCGTCGGCTCCGCCGATGGTCTGCGCAAATTCCTGAGCTTGTCGCCCAGCAAAAACCATGGACTCAATTTCTGCCAGGGCACCGTGGCCGAGATGTTTAAGGAACCGGCCAAACACATGATCCCGCTGATCGAGGAAATCGCCTCGACCGGCCGGATCTTCATGGTCCACTTCCGCAACATCCGCGGGGGTTACCTGGACTTTCAGGAAGTCTTTCCCGACGAAGGCGATGTCGATATGTTCCAAGCCATTCTGGCCTACCAACGTGGTGGCTACCGGGGTCCGCTGTGCCCTGACCATGTGCCGGTGTCCGAGATCGACCCCAACCGCGAACGCTTCATGTCGTTTTCACTGGGCTACACGCGAGGCTTGCTGCAAGCGGCCGGTGTCTGGACAACATCTGGGCACTGAAGACAAGATTCCCCACAACGCATGCCGGCCCACGCCGGCATGCTGCATTCAGGAGACACGCCATGGGCAAGCTCGAAAAACTCCGCAGCCAGCGCTGGCTGGCCAAAAACGACTTCAGAAGCTTCAATCACCAGTCGCGGGTAATGCAGATGGGCTACGACCCCAAGGATTGGGAGGGCAAGCCAGTGATTGCCATCTTCAACAACTGGTCCGACTACAACCCCTGCCACATGCACTTCAAACACCGGGTGGAAGAAGTCAAACGCGGGGTACTACAGGCTGGCGGCTTTCCGCTCGAACTGCCCACGGTCTCACTCGGCGAGAACCTGATCAAGCCCTCGGCCCTGCTGTATCGAAACATGCTGGCTATGGAAGTGGAGGAAATGATCCGTGCCTACCCCGTCGATGGCGTGGTGCTAATGGGCGGCTGCGACAAGACCACGCCCGCCATGTTGCTGGGGGCCACCAGCGCCGACCTGCCTGCAATCTTTTTGCCGGCAGGCCCCATGTTGCGCGGCAACTCGCGCGGCCAGACGCTGGGTTCCGGATCGGATGCCTTCAAATACTGGGATGAGCACCGTGCCGGCACCATCACCGAAGTACATTGGCAAGGCATCATCGGCGGCATTGCGCGTAGCAGTGGCACCTGCATGACCATGGGTACCGCCAGCACCATGACGTCGATTGCTGAAGCGCTGGGCATGACATTGCCGGGCGCTTCGTCCATCCCCGCGGTAGATGCTAGCCACCAGCGGATGGCAACCCAGGTAGGCCGCCGTATCGTGGACATGGTGCGCGAAGACCTTCGCCCCTCGGCCATCCAGACGCATGAAGCCTTTCTGAATGCCATCATTGTGGCCATGGCACTGGGCTGCTCCACCAATGCCATCATCCATGTGATCGCCCAGGCGCGACGTGCTGGCCATGCGATTGGCCTTGAAGACTTTGACCGCATTAGCCGACAGGTGCAGGTGCTGGCCAACATCAGGCCCAACGGCGACAGCCAGTACCTGATGGAAGACTTCTATTACGCAGGTGGTTTGCCTGCACTGATGCAGCGCCTGCTGCACCACTTGTCGCTGACTCAGATGACCGTGACGGGCCGAACCCTGGGTGAGAACATCGCTGGCGCGCAAGTTTGGAACGAAGACGTGATCCGTCCGCTGGATAAACCCGTCTATGCCGAAGGTTCGCTGGCCGTGCTGCGCGGCAATCTGGCGCCCGATGGTTGTGTCATCAAGCCTTCGGCCATGAGCCAGGAGTTCCTGCAGCACACCGGCCCGGCTGTGGTTTTCGACGACTACCCGACCCTGAAGGCCTTTCTGGACGACGAAAACGCAGACGTCACGCGTGACCATGTGCTCCTGCTGCGCAATGCCGGCCCCAAAGGTGGCCCGGGCATGCCCGAGTGGGGCATGATCCCATTGCCGCAAAAACTGCTCAAGCAAGGCCTGCGCGACATGGTCCGCATCAGCGATGCGCGCATGAGCGGCACCAGCTATGGCGCCTGCGTGCTACATGTGGCCCCCGAATCTTTTGTGGGGGGCAACCTGGCTCTGGTATGTACCGGCGACCTGATCACCATCGACATTCCGGCGCGGCGCATCCACATGGCTGTTAGCGACGAAGAACTGTCCAGGCGTCGCGCCGAATGGGTGGCCCCTGCGCCACGTTTCGATCGCGGCTACGGCCATATGTTCCAGCAACACATCCTGCAGGCTGACCAGGGCTGCGACATGGATTTCCTTCAAACACAGTTCGGTGAAACCGCTGGCGAACCTGACATTTTCTGAACCTGCTCCCTCGTCTCACCTAGTGGGACAGTTTGCAAGAAATCAGTATTTTTCCTGACTTGGGATAACCCTTTCAGTTCCACAAAATCAAGCCATTAACATTTCTTTTTAAAGGCCCCACCATGATTCGTCGCCATCTTCTTCTCATGGTCAGCTTTTGCGCTGCTCTTCTACCTCTTCAAGCAACGGCTCAGACCGATTACCCCAACAAGCCCCTCAAACTGATAGTTCCCTTTCCGGTCGGCGGCACCAGCGATGTCATGGGGCGCCTGATCGCTGATGAACTTGGGAAAGCACTCAAACAACCCGTGGTTGTGGAGAACATCGGCGGCGCAGGCGGCGCCATCGGCTCCGAGCGCGCGGCCAAATCGGCTCCTGACGGTTACACCTTGGTGTTGACCGGCGTGGGCTCCAATGCGGTGAACCACGGCCTTAACCCCAAGCTGGGCTACGACTCCAACAAGGACTTTCACCACCTCACGCAAATCATGTCCGGCCCCAATGTGCTGGTGGTCCACCCCAACGAGCCCTTCAAAACCATGAAGGAGCTGATCGCCTACGCCAAGGCCAATCCGGGCAAGCTCAATTACGGTTACACCCCCGCAGCCTCGGGCCACATGGCCATGGAGCAACTCAAGCAATCCGCTAACATGTTTATGGTGGGTATCCCTTACCGTGGTGGTGCCCCCATGATGACGGACTTGCTGGGCGGCCAAATTCCGATGACCTTCATCAACCAGGATGCGGCCCTGCCTCATGTGAAATCCGGCAAGCTGCGCGCTCTGGCCGTGACCAGCGCCGAGCGCAACCCGCTCTACCCAGATACACCCACCATTGCCGAGTCTGGCGTGCCCGGTTTCTCGGCCATCTCCTGGGTGGGTCTATCTGCCCCCAAGGGCACGCCCAAACCCGTGCTTGAAAAACTTGAATCCGCTGCAGTCAGCGCCATGCAATCGACTGCCGTCAAGGCCAAGCTCGAATCCCAAGGCTTCGTCATTCCGACTCTTGGCTCTGCGGCCTACACCAAGTTCGTCGCGTCTGAAATCGAACGCTGGACCAATGTGATCAAAACCGCCGGCATCAAGGTGGACTGAGGCTCCTTCAACTGCTGTTGCGCTGGATCAAACTGAAACCCAAGTCGACCACCGGGGCAGATTCTTCTTGCCGCAGTAGGAGCTGCAGCAGCATTTGCCCAGCACCGCTAAGGCAAACGGGAAGTTGGAGGCGGAAGACATGGCCACTGGCCCCACCGGCACGCGCACACGCACCAGCGCAGGGTGCCCTGCAGGCAGCGCACCAGCCACGGCAGGGTCTTCGGTGAAGGCAAATGCGGCACCCTGCTCCACCTGTGTGGCAAAGCCACGCAACTGCAAGGTAGTGCGGTCGAGTTCTCCGTTCAGGCGTGCAGCCCCCAGGTGGGTTTCTTCATCGGCCAAAGCCACCAGGCGTTCGCGTTGGCCCTCCAGCGCATCTGCCAGAGCACGAAGCAAGCTGGCGCGTTCGGCGACGCGGATGCGCCCTATGTGGCAAAGGCTGCCTGCGCGGCCCGCACGGCGGCATCCACATGGGTCGCCGTGCTGTCAGTGAATGCGCTCATTTACTCGCTCTTCATGTGGTAGCCGCGACCGAGGTAATCAAAGTCATACAGCTCGTTGATCGTCACGTTCTTGTCTGCCGGGGCGGCGTAGTAGGCACGGATCTCGGCGATCTTTCCGGTCTCGGGGTCAAAGCGGTACCACTCGTCACCGCGCAAGGCTGTGCCGCTCTTGTTCTTCCAGTGCGTCCATTCGATGACAGCTTCGGGACTGTCGTGGCTGACCAGGATTTTTTCAATGGTCCACTGCGAGCCCAGGGTCTCGACGCACCAGATCCATTTTTTGGCGATGGTGTCAGCGCTGCGCCAGGGGATCTCAGGCAGGCCGGGCGGAAAGTAGTGCACGGCGTCGGGCGTGAAGCAGTCCATCAGCGCTTGGTAGTCGGCGTCGTTGCAAGCCTTGAAGTAACGACGGATCAGGGCAGCGTGCTCGGCGGGAGTGAGTTTGCTCATGGTCTTGTCCTCTTGAATGTTCAGGTGGCGGCAGGGCCTTGGGGGGCGATGGCCGGGCGACCCGCTTCGCACCAGGCACGGAAGTCATCGCGTGTCTTATCGCTGGGGGGGTACAGGCCCCACAGCGGTTCACCCGCACGCACACGCAGTGCCAGATACGCCTCGATGTCGTCGCGCTTCTCACACAGATCGGCCATCTCTTCGGCCATGGCCGCAGGAATCACGGTGATGTTCTCGCCATCGCCGTGAATCACGTCACCGGGGTAAACCGCCACGCCCGCGCAACCAATAGGCACCTGCAGATCAGCCACATGGTGATAGGCCAGACGGGTGGTATTGGTCACACCGGTGCACCAGATCGGGAAGTCCATGTTGGAAAGTTCGATGCCATCGCGGAAGGTGCCATCGGTCACCACGCCACGGGCCCCGCGCATCATCATGCGGGTGATCAGCATATTGCCCATCGACGCTGCACGTCCGTCCTGGTTGCTGTCGATGACCAATACATGGCCAGGCTCGATCTGTTCGACCCCGACCCACTGGAGGTTTTCTGCATTGGGCGAAGTGGTGAGGTTGCCGTACTTGTCGATGTCTTCACGTGCGGGGATAAAGCGCATGGTGAATGCACGCCCTGCGAAGGGTTTGTGCGATTTGTTGAGCTGCGTTACCCCGTGCAATACGGGTTGCTTGATGCCCTTGATGTAGAGCTGGGTGGTCAGCGAGCCGCTGGTGCACTTGGCCAAACGATCCAACACGGCGTCCGACACAGGGGGTAACGCCGGCAGACGGGGGATTTGTTTCTCCGACAACGGGGCGGGCTTGTTGAAGTACTGGGTCATGGAGAGTATCCTGAGTCTCAATATGTGGGAATTCGCAGGCCAACGGCAATTTGCGATGCGCCTTGCCGCAATCCTAGTGTGAACATTCCCTTCAGCCAACCATCACAATCCAGCTTCAGCCCAAAGACAAAGCGTCATTTCCAACCAGTGGGAAAAACCAGGTGAAACAAGCTCTAACCGGCGAAGGCACAGGCTCTCTCGAAAAAGCACTCGATGTGTTGGACCTCGTGGGAAATGCCCCAGCAGGTCTGAGCCAGAACGACATCAGCGAGCAGCTGGCATTGCCCCGCACCACCGTTTACCGCTTACTGGCCACATTGGTCTCACGCGGATTTTTAAGGCGTGACCCCATGCGCAAGATGTATTGCTTGGGCTTTCGCTGCTTCGAAATGGCCAGACAGGCTCATGCCATGCCCGATCTGGTAGCAGCTGCAGCTACTGAACTTAGAGCCTTGCGGGACTTGACTGGGGAAACAACATACCTGGCTACGCTGGAAGGCGTCGAGGTCATCTCCTTAGAACGCTTCGATGGCGCTCACAGCCAGCGCTCATCGGCTTCGCTGGGCCAGCGCAAACCACTGTTCTGCACCAGCCAGGGCAAGGCCATTCTGAGCGCGATGCCCTCTAAAGAGCGCGACGCCCTTGTGCGTGACATCACGCTCAAGCCATTCACGCCCTATACACACACTGACCGCCGCAGACTACAGGCTGATCTCAAGATCATCGCCGCGCGCGGCTGGTCCATGGATGACGAGGAAATTGTGCTTGGCGTGCGCTGCGTGGGTGCGCCAGTCATTGATCCAGAAGGGACGGTGCGAGGTGCCATCAGCGTGGCAGGCCCTGCCTGGCGAATCACGCGCAAACGTGCCGAATTGCTTGGCCCCGAAGTAGCTGAAGCGGCTAGGCGCATCGGCGCACAGCTTGGCAAACCATCTTCCATGGTGAGCGATCCCGAAACCACTGCCATCGAGGGTCCTTGGGCTTTTCAGGGGGGATTGGCGCGCTGGTGCCCATCGTCTAAGCGCCTGTACTGGGCCGATCTGCTGGCCCCGGCGCTCAGGTATTTCGATGGCACGCAAGACAAGCTGCTGCTCAATGTCGAGGCCCCCATCATTGGTCTGGGTTTCCGTGACGGTGATCTGGTGCTAGCGCATGAGGCAGGCGTCCTACGAGTCACCCCGGAAGGATTGTGTGCGCCTGTAAGCAATTGGCCTAACGAACAACTGCAGGCCATTTGCAATGCCCCCGATGGCAAACTTTGGGCAGCCATGGCCTACAGCAAAGGCGGCAGCGTAGTAGGTGAAATCAAATCTGGCGGACTCTTCGATCCATACTGGAACATTGATGAACCTTTGCAGGCTTTATGTTGGGCCCCATCGGGTGCATTTCTCTGTGCCACTGCGCCTGATTCAGGAAATCTCCTGATGCTGGTAATAGGCTCATCCAACGTACGGCGACTGGCAAGTCTGCCTAAAGGTTCGGGGCGAGTGTCAGGACTTGCAGTGGATGAACAAGGTGGCGCTTGGACCGCTCTTCGCGATGGCTGGAGCGTGGTGCGTGTGGCCCCTGATGGCAACCTGGATCGGGTAGTTGGCTTGCCGGTACCTTGCCCTACCGATGTGGCGTTGGTTGAAGGGATGCTCTACATCACAACGGCCCGTCAACCTGTACCACTTGATTATTTGGAGAAAGCACCTCTTTCTGGTCGACTACTATCCGTTAGTGTGTGACCACAGTTCAGATTTTGGGAAAGCTAAAAATTAAAAAACCCTTAGGTTCATCAGATGGAATTGCTTTCCCAGCATCGGTCATGAACGTATTGATGACTTATGTCCGCTATTGGCCAGGGCCCAATTCCACGAATGACGGCTTCGCCGAATCACCTAAGACCGCAATGGGTCGGTTACTGCCGGTGACTTGTCGCTTAGCACCGACCGCTTCCAGCCTAAAGCTGTCGGCGTCATGTGACTTCAAAGGGCATTTGCAGGCCCGCCGAAACTATCGCGGCAAACTTGGTGTACCAGTCGAAGCGCCTTTTACGGCTGATGCACGACAACTCATCAATCACTGGGCTGTTTGAACCCAGTTCTCGACTTCCAGCGCAGGCACCCGCACGAACTCCCCCATGTTGTTCGTCACCAGCACCAGGCCTTCGCTGCGAGCGTGCGCTGCAATGTGCATGTCGTTCACACCGATAGGCTGACCGAGTTTTTCCAAGGCGGCGCGAATGGCTCCGTAATGCTGCGCTGCCTTGGGGCCATAGGGCAAAACTTGTAGGCGGCTGCAAAAATCTTCGACAACGGCCAAGTTCTCGCTCACGCGGCTGCTTTTTTCCGCACCGTGCAAGAGTTCGGCGAGGGTGATGGAGGAAATGGCCATGCGGCTGGCGTTGGCGTTGAAAGTGGCCAGCACCTCGACAGGCCGCCGCTTCAACACGTAGATGACGATGTTGGTGTCCAACAGGTAACGCAGCATCAGAGCGCCTCCCGCTCCGGCTGGTGCTGGGTAGCGCGCTCGGGCAGGAAATCGTCGCTCACTGTGGGGCCACCCAAAAAGAAGCTGTCCCAGCTTTGGCCTATGGGGGAGATGATGCGCTCGTGACCTTTGACGCGTATCTCTACCTTTTGGACACCCTCGGGTAGACGCACGTCCAAAGGCAGGCGAACGGCCTGTGTACGGTTGTTGACGAAAACTGTACCGATGGACATGGTGACCTCCCGAGGAAATGTATATAGCCATTGTATATGGCATTTTACCCGGTGATCAATTGTGCGATTTACAAAGATCTTGGCTCCGCCACAGCATACGCTTTAAAACTCCACCGGAGCGCCAAGCATCCACCGTGAATCGGATCGCAATGCAAGCACCTTTTCAAGGCCTCGCTAGATTAGCTTGTCTTGATTTGCGTACTCAGCGCTGGGTCGAATTGAACCCACCAGACTTCACAGCGCTTCATTGGCCATGTCCTTGGCCCTTGCGTTGGTCCATTCCATCGCCTGGAGTCAGCGGTGCTGTTCGTACTTGAATGTGCTCTTAGCTTCAGTCTTCAAGGCCTACAGAGGAACGTGAGAAAAATAGGTTTATCGAATGGGGCAAATGAACCCGGCTGCGCGAACCACGCCTGCAAGGCGATGCCAGGGAAGGCCCAATCACGGGGGCGTTCGCGCAAGTAAAAGGCCACTAGGCGGTTATTCCTAGCGGCCTTTGAATTTGCATATGGTGGTGGGGCTTTTAACAGCTTGAAAAAATCTATCCAAACCTGATCATTTCTGCGTAAAGCTACTCGTTCAAATATTTCATTTGAAATCTTTGGTGGTAACTGGTAAAATATACAGTATGCAAAGCGGCGCCACATTCTCCTACCAAACCCGGCCTCAACTCGATGCCGGGCAGGAGGCCGCGCTCACTGCTTACGCCGCCCTTTATGGCCGGGTGGAACGCTCTCTGTTTGCGGCCATGCAAACCAAGGCGTCAATGAACGACCTGAAGCGCCAGTTCTTGCTCAAATACGGGATCACGGCGCGTCAGTTCAACGCCATCCGCGTGGGCCTGGAAGGCAAGATCGACAGCATCAAGGCCCGCAGGCCTGAGCTCATCGGTGAGCTGCAGTCGCGCATCAAGAAGGCTCAAAAAACGATCCAGAAGATTCAAGAGCGCCTCGAAACCTTGCGTAAACCAGAAGCAGCCTTCAAAAAAGGCAAGACGGTCAAAACACTGAGCCCTGAAGATCGCGCGCTAGCGATAAGCAAGGCTGCCTTCAAGCTCCATCAGAAAAAGCGCCGCCTGCACATCTTGCAGACGAAACTCGCAGCCATGCAAACCGATCAAAAGGATGGCCACGTGCGGCTGTGCTTTGGCTCCAAAAAGCTGTTTCATTCACAGTTCGATTTAGAGGCAAACGGCTATGCGGATAAATCCGCATGGAAGGCCGACTGGCAAGCCGAGCGCAACAGCCAGGTCTTTATCCTTGGCAGCCAAGACGAAACCGCTGGGAACCAATCATGTCCTGCCGTTGTCGCGGCCGACGGCACGCTCACGCTCGACTTGCGCATGCCCAATGCCTGCGAGGCCGATCACGGCAAGCGTGTGCAAATCGCCGGGGTGCGGTTTGCCTACGGACACGACAAAATTGTCGCAGCCCTGGCGAGCAGCCAGCGCATTGCGGCCAAGACCAAAAAAGGCGCAGACACCATCAAGCGCATCGGCTCGGCGCTGTCGTACCGGTTTGTGCGCGATGCCAAAGGCTGGCGCATCTTTGTCAGCTGCAGCGTGCCGGCCGCCGCCCTAAGCACTCGCCAAGACCTGGGCGCGATTGGCGTAGACATCAATGCCAACCACTTGGCTGTTAGCATCTTGGACCGCTTTGGCAATGCGGCCAAGCACCTGCGCATCGACACCCACACCTACGGCAAATCATCGGATCAGGCTAAGGCCATCATCGGTGATGCGGCCGTGAAGATTGTGGCCATGGCCGCTACCAGCGGCAAACCGGTTGTGGTGGAGAATCTGAACTTTGCCAAAAAGAAAGCAGAGCTTGAAGGCGCCCGCCGGGCCATGGCGCGCATGCTGAGCTCGTTCGCCTGCAACCAGGTGATCGCCAGCATCAAGGCGGCTGCGTTTCGCGCTGGCGTTCAAGTCATTGAAGTGAACCCCGCCTACCGGTAGTCGCGCCCAGTGCTCCTTCCAATTGCGTTGGCCAGCAAGTGCTGGCCTGGAGGTCGGAGACCGGCGCATTTGGTGGGAGGTGAAGGGCGCTTTGTTTTTAATGAGGAGTTTTTTGTTGTTGAATGTATTTTTTTATCACTGCTAAAGGCGCGCCGCCACAGCTTACAACAAAGTAACTCCGGCTCCAAAGTATTGGTTTTAAAAAGAATTTTTGAAGATGCTCATGATGATTTTTTCTTAACAATCTGGCGCTTGAGGTTTTTAAAATATTAATCAAGGTGGAAATTGATGTTTTGGGTGGCAGCTCAAAAAGTAAGTGAATGTGGTCTTCTTCAGCGTTAAATTCAAGCAGGGCGCCTTCCTTTAGCTCTAGTTGCTTTTTACATATGGCTTTTAGGTCAATAAGCATCTCGTTGGTTAGGCACTTTTTCCGATATTTTGTAACAAGAACCAAGTGATACTGCAGTGAAAACGTGCAGTGCGAAAGTACTTTAAATTGTTGCGTTGTCATGATTTTTAGAGTATAATGTCATTCATGGCAATCAAGCAACCAATCTTAAAACCTAGCCTTCTTGGATATCAATATCCAGAAGGCGGCCGCCTTTGCGGCTCTGGTTTTTTGTCGGTCGGTGTTTTGTGCGATTTCATGCGCGAGTCGCTGATTTACCCGAAGCATCCTGCCATTAATTTAACGCTTGCTGCAGGTGAGCCGCAAGACTTGCAGCGCAAAGTCAGCTTTCGCCTTTATCCCAATGCAAGCGAACTGCTCGCATTAAATAAAACAGCGACTGCCCATTGCAAGATTTACAACACACTTCTGGAAACGTCCAGGTTGCGCTACAAGGCAGGCCTGCCAGCCTATACACGCACCACAGTGTGTGAAGCTGTCAAAGCCATTCGCAATGCGCATCCCTGGATTGAGGCGAGCACCACAGCTCAGTCGGCGCAAGTGACTGGGCAGCGGCTGGTTTTGGCGTTCAAGAACTTCTTTGACCGCGTCGCCAAAGGCCAGACGCCTGGCTATCCACGGTTCAAAAGTTACAAAAAATACCCCGGATGGGGTTACAAAACATATGGCGACGGCTGGAGTTTGCTGAGCCAAAAAAGCAAAACAAACGCCGCTGGGCGCACAAAGTACGGCTACGGCGCGGTGCGCCTTACCGACATCGGCAACATCTCCATTCGGGGCGCCGCTCGCTTTTTAGGCATCCCGAAGACAGCCGAAATTATGCGCAAAGGCGACAAGTGGTATCTGAGCGTCACGGTCAATGTGACGCAGCAAGCCATTGGCCGAGTTGGCGGCAATGAATCCATGGCTTTTGATTGGGGTCTTGCAACGCTGCTGACCCAGGTTGTTGGCGACCCAATGACAGGCGCCATCAAAGAGGTCGACAACCCCAGGTGGTTGAAAAACCAAATAGGCGCAATCGCCCAGGTTCAGAAAACCATCTCCAAGCTGGAGACGGCTGCGAAGGCTAAATCAGGCAAAGACAAACACTTTCCAGTTTGCCATCAACTCAAGCTGGCCTATGCCCGCAGACGCTCGATTTATGGCAGAGTGGCCCGCCAGCGCGGGGATTTTTATCACCAATTGACAGCTAAATTGGTCGGTCAATATGGCTTGATCGTCACAGAAGAGTTGGCGATCAAAAACATGACAAAAGCGCCCAAAGCAAAACCGGAGCTGGACGCACAAGGCAATGAAACAGGCGCTTTTTTACCGAATGGAGCGGCGGCGAAGGCTGGCTTAAATCGTTCCATTCTTGATGCAGCCCCGGCGGGGCTGCTGGCAAAACTTCAGTACAAAGCGTTGGAAGCTGGTACTAAGTTTTTATTTGTTCCCACCCGCAAAGTCAAGCCAACGCAGCGTTGCCACCAATGTGGCGGCACAACAAAGCTGACGATGGATGACCGCCAATGGACTTGTTCCTGCGGCGTTGAGCACGAGCGTGATGAAAATGCAGCCAGGACGATGCTCAGGTACGCATTTGAAGGCGCCTGGTGGGAAAGTAAAGATTCAACCGGTTCCGATAAGGAATCGGTTGGGTATGGTCAGGAACTGACCGGTAGCCGCAAGGCTACTAGAAACTCCATCGAAGTCGGCTCGCCGATTTGGGTGGAGTAGTTCATCGGTCGGACGCAGCAAAAGAAGCGCCCGCACCTTTGACCCCAGCAATGCGGTCACTGTGTGCCCACCGGCAGTCCATGGTGAGATCCCGTGGAGCGAGTCAGCAAAACTGTTCGGCTGACGACTTTCCTAAAGACGTACCGTACTGATCAGATTTGGTCAGGTGCGAGTAGATTTAGGTAGGTTTATAGGAACGGCGTAACCACTGCGCAAACAGCCTCAGAGTAGCCCCTGCGGGCCTCATCTAGTTCCTGCGAACAATCCCCAATTCAGCGCCGCACCCAATGGTAAGGCCTCCATTGAATGCCTCCATTTCTACAGAATTGTGGACGGCGGTTCAAATCTGTAAAACACTATTGAAACAGCGACCACAGACTTCAATTTTCCATTCAGTCCTGCTTGCCGGGCGGACCCCCCACCTTGTTGACAACACCCCGCCCTTCTGATATCTTTAAGATATCTAACTTCAAAGGAGCTGGAAATGAAAGCTGCAGCAGCCCAGATCGCCTTCCGCTATCGCCCGAAAGACAGCGCAACTGGCGTGACCCGCACAACGACCAAACGTCTGGCTGATGTATTGGGTGTTGACGAAACACAAGTGATTCACCTGGCACTGCATGAACTGGCCACCAAGTTCCTGCCTCAATACGAGGCAGATGAGGGAGCTTTGACCAAAGCCCAACTCAATCAGGTTAAAAAATCAGCCCCCAAGGCCAAAGGCGGCACTGTCCGCAGCAGTCTGTTTGAATTGGAAAACGCCTGATGCGCTGGTGGCCGGAACCCACGGCTGGCGAGATCGTCTGGTGCCATTTCCCTGACAACATTCACCCCAAACCAAAGCCACGCCCCGGCCTCATTGTTTCGACCAAGGAAGACGACGAAGGCATGATTTTCGTGAGCGTGGCGTATGGAACCAGCCAAAAGACGGACCGTCTCTACAGCGGGGAATTCAGAATCGCAAAGAGCGAGCAATCTAGTGCATATACCAGTGCCGGTTTGAGCTACGACACCAAATTCGACCTGAGAAACGTTCTTGAGCTCCCTTTCAACGACGCCTACTTCTCGGTCCCACCGCATGCGCCATACGGCCAAAACCCAAAACTCGGAACTCTGCATCCGAGCATGGTCCGGATTGCCGCCACCGCTTTTGCGGCAGCAAGTAGCCAAAAAACAAGCAGTCTTTTGATCGCGCCTCTGGGAGCGTTGTTTTTTTCAGCATGCCTTGTGCCTGCAGTGGCTTTGGCTCAGCCTGGCGCTTTGGGTCCGGCCAGTGTTGAGGTCAACGCTCAGAAGGTTCCGGTTTACCGCTGGTCCCCAGTTGACAATGCGCAGGCGCCCAGCACGAATCCAGGGCCGAGTGAGGCTGGCTACACGGCGCCCACATCAAATCTGAAGACTTCTTCCGTTCAATTCGCCCCCCAATCCATGGGTCGGCCAGCTTTGAAGGCGGACAAAACTGTCGGAAAAACTGTCCAAGTTAAGCCTGGCGACACGACATCACGGCTGGCCCTGCAGTTTTTGGATCCCAGCGTCTCTTTGGACCAAATGATGCTGGCCATGCTCAAGGCCAACCCCGATGCGTTCATCCAAGGCAATGTGAACCTGGTCAAGGCGGGCGCTGTGTTGCGCATTCCTGAGGCCCAAGAGGCCGCTCAAATACCTCGTGAGCAAGCGCGTCAAACCGTCATCGCCCAATCGATGGCGTTCGCCCAATACGCCGCGCGCTTGGCCGAGTCGACTTCCACCGTGGGCAACGAAAACAGCCGGGCCATGTCGGGCAACTTGGCGCCTGAAGGCGTCAAGCCCGAAGCGCCAGACGCCCAGCAAGACAAGCTCACTTTGTCCAAGCCGAGTGCGCAGGCGTCTGCTGCAGAAGAAAAAATAGCCCGCTCGCGAGAAATCAAAGACGCCTCCGCGCAAACGGCTGCCTTGAGCAAAAACTTAAAGGATCTGGAGGCCTTGGCCCAGCAAAATCCTTCCGCGTCCAGCAGCTCCACAACAGACTCTGCACCCTCCCCTTCGGCTGCAGAACCAGCGGCTGGTGTGGGCACTGCCGGCACGGCCTGGGGCGAAGGCCTCAAAGGCCTGGTTGGCAACAAACAGCTTTGGGCTTGGGCCGCCGCTTTCCTGGCCGTTTTGTTCTTGGTTGCTTTGGCGATGAGAAAGACCGCATCAAAACCTGATCCGGTTTTTGCGCCCTCCTATGACGATGCGCAAAGTCCTGTTGTTGGTTCAGTCGCCGCGGCGGTCGTTGAGCCGGGGCAGGTGCAAGTACAAATCCCAGAGCAAATGCGCTCCATTGACCTGAGCCTGAGCCCGGAAGCTGCCGACACCTTTGTCCCTGTTCAGACGACAAACCCAGCTCCTCAACCAACACAGGGTGCCACCGAGCAAAGCAAGCTCAGCCTTGCCATCCAGCTGATGGCCAATGGCGAAAAGGACTTGGCCCGTTCTTTGTTGCTGTCCCTCATGGCTTCAAGCAACGAGGACACCAGAAGCCGCGCCATCCAAATGCTTGGCGAAATTCGGACAAGCTTTGACCGTGTTGCACGATAACCCCGTGCGCTTGGCGATCTCGCTGTTGGAGAGTTGTTCGCGCAACTTCATGCGCCTGACCTTGCCTATCATTTCCATGGTGATCACCTTCTTGCTCTCCTGCTGAATATTTCAGCAGGCCAGTTGAACACCCTGGTCAATTTTGAGTCGGCACTCCTAGGTTTAGAGGGGATGCGGCCCAACAGGCGGCCGCTGGAGTCGCGCACATCCTGCCCTTCAAACCGGCCGAGTAGCGAGCCGCTGGCGTTGCGGATGTCGGAACCATCAAGGCGCAGGTAGAGGCGGCCGCTGGCGTCGCGCACCTCGTCGCCATTTAGGCAGTACAACAGGTTGCCACTTGAGTTGCGCACTTCGTTGCCGTATATCCGGCCGATGAGCGAGCCGCTGGAGTTGCGCACGTCCTGCGCTTGTAGTGAAGCCACGTCAGTAATCGCCACTGGTCCTTGCGGAAACTGCAATCCGGATGCGATTTAAAGTCTCTTCACGGGGCCTTTTGTGCGCGATGTTTTCGGCACCAGGGCAGGCACCGGCCCCGTGCTGTCGCGGACAATCAGTTCAACGGGCAGCAGCGCCGGGGGCTGTGGCATCTGACCGGAGAGGCGTTCAATCAGGTAGCGCGCGGCCACTTCCCCCATTGCCCGGATCGGGACCCGAACAGTTGTCAGCGGCGGGTGCAGGTAGGGAGCGAAGTCGTTGTCATTGAAGCTGGCAACAGACACTCTCTCAGGGACCGCGATGCCTGCCCGGTCCAAGGCCGACAGGGCCCCCGCAGCCAAATAGTCGTTGCCGCAGACCACTGCAGTCACCGGCGAGCGGCGCTGCAGGATTTGCTGCATAGCCTCGAAACCCTCGGCAAACCCGTAATTGGTTTCCACCAGCGCGTCGGCCTGCAAGGTCAAACCGCGACGTGCGACGGCCTCCAGCAAACCGCCAAAACGCAGACGCGCACGTTCATTGTCAAGAGTACGCCCGCCAATGAAACCGATCTGACGGTGCCCCTGATCAGCCAGGTTATCGATGACGAGTGCCGCCGCCGCACCTTCATCAAAGCCAACACAGACGCCCTGGTCACTTTGCTTGGCCCACATCATCACGAACGGAATGTGGTGTGAATTCAGCTGCGAGAAGATCGACGGGGACTGATCCGCTCCGAGCAGCGCTACGGCATCGACGCCGCGTTCGATCAAGGAACGAAGGATCGAGGGATCCTGAGCGCGCGCGTGATCCGGGGCCGACAGCAGCAAGGTGTAGCCCTCGGCTGCCAACGCGGTTTCCAGCGCCTGCACCAATGTAGGAAACGAAGAACCGCCAAAACGCGGGACCAAGGCACCCACCGTCCGGGTCTTGCGCATCGCCAATGCGCGTGCGGCACCGTTGGCCACATAGCCCAATCTCTCGGCGGATGCCAGCACCCGCGAACGCGTGGCCTCACTGATCATCTCCGGGCGGGTCAGCGCACGCGACACCGTGCCCGTAGAGACGCCAGCCAAAGCCGCCACATCGGCCAGCGATGTGGGGCCGAGGGCTCTGGGTGCACCACTCATTCGAGCGGACACGGGCTGCGGGGGCGGCGATTGGCGAGTCATCACGGGGGTGGAGTATTGCAATCGCTTGCATTATGAAGGATCTCTATGAGCGTGTGTCGACTCCAATAAACGGCTTAGTGCGATGACCCGATTCAAATAAATTATTTTTTATACAAGGGTTTTCCCCAGCCCGTTCTAACCACCGGACCGCTTGACGCAAGTTAAATGCTTGATTAGAGTTTCATGCAAACGCTTGCACTGACGACAAAATTTAACTTGTGCACAGGAGATTTCCCTTTGACGACCACCAAAAAGGCCCTTGTCCAGACCCTGCTCGAATGCGGCGCGACCCATGCCTTTACCCTCCCCGGGCTGGGCATCACCTGGATGCTCGACGAGTTTTATGAGGTACGCGACCGCTTCCGTGTGGTGCTCACCCGAAGCGAGCAAATCGCCTCCGTGATGGCACAGACCTACGGAAAGCTCAGCGGTCGCCCCGGCGTCTTTATGGGACAGGGGCCATTTGCCAGCACCACCGGCGCGTTCGGGATCCTTGAGGCCCAGTTCGCCGGCTCACCCATGGTCGTTCTGACCGACACCTCTTGCTACGACGGCTTCGGCATGTACGGCGTCTACCAGACCATGACAGGCGATTACGGTGCTGCCGATGTCCGCAACGTGCTCAGCACCATGACCAAGTACTGCGGCTATGCCACCGAGCCGCACGAGGCTGTCTACGGGCTGCAGCTCGCTTTCAAGCACGCCCAACTGCCACGCATGGGCCCAGCGGCACTGGTCATGAAGTCACCGATCATCCGCCGTGAAATGCCGGACAACCCGAGGGTCAAGCTCTACCCATCAGAGGGCTTTTTGCGGCACACGCCTGCGCGGCCGGATGCAGGTGCTGTCGAGTCCCTGGCAGCAATGATCGCCGGTGCACGCTGTCCGGTGGTGATTGCGGGCCAAGGCACGCAGACCGAATCCACACGCGTACAACTCGCTGAAGTGGCCCAGCGCGCCGGCATTGCCGTTGCCACCAGCTACAACGGCAAGGGTGTCGTCGACGAGACCTCCCCAGTGGCGGTAGGCATGCTCGGCACCTGGGGCAGCAAGAGCGCCAACCGCATGCTCAGTCAGGCTGACGTGGTCATCGTGCTGGGATCCAGCCTGGGTCCCGACTATTTGCGTTTCCGCGATGAGGGGATGCTGGACCCGACCCGCCAGCGCATTGCCCATGTCGATGTGGATGCCCGCCATGCCGGCTGGGTCATGCCGGTGGAGCTTGCCATCACCGGCGATGTCGGCGATGTGCTCGAAATGTTGAAGCCGCAGCCGCTTGGCGAGGCGCAGTGTGGGGCACGGCTTGAGGCCATTGCTGCCAACAATGCAGCACATGGATTTGGTGTCCTCCCGGGCGTGGTGGCCGCAGATGGCACATTGCATTACGCCGACCTGATCCGCGTACTTGACCACGTCTTGACACCGAAGGACATGCTGGTGCTTGACGCGGGCAACAACCGCATCTGGGTGACCAGCATGCTGCGTCTGCGCACACCAGGCCAATTGGTCGCACCCGGTGGCATTGGTGGCATGGGATGGGGGCTGCCGGCAGCAGCGGCCACCAAGCTGGTGTATCCAGAGCGCAATTCAATCTGCCTGATTGGCGACGGTGGCGCGGCCATGACGCTGAGCACGCTGGCCACCTGTGTCCAGGAGAAGCTTCCAATCACCGTGATCGTGGCCAACAACCAGGGCTTGGGCATGGTGCGCGACAACATGAAGGGCAAACGCATCGCCGTCGACTTCTCGCCAATGGACTTTGCCATGCTGGCACAAGGCATGGGCTGCCAAGGGATTCGGGTCAACCGTGCCGATGCCCTGGGTGATGCCATCGTGGCCGCCCGTGAGGCAGGCCGCCAAGGCATCACGACCGTGATTGACGTGGCTATTGATCCGGCAGCCAGTCACGTACCTGTCTCCGATTACTGAAAGCCGGTCCATGCACCCGATTGCCATCGTCACTGGCGGTTCCAGCAACATCGGCTGGGCCTGCGTGCGACGCCTTGCTGCAGAACATGCCGTGGTCATCGCAGACTTACGGCCACCCGTCAATCCCTTGCCTGCTGGCGCGAAGTTCGTGCAGATCGATGTGACCGATGCTGCGGCTTGCCAGCAGTTGATGGCCGACGCGACGGGAGAATTCGGCTTGGACATATTGGTGCACTCGGCAGCCATCACCGCGCCGACACGCCCGATTGAGCAGATTCCCGCTGATGAATGGCGGCGCCTGATCGATGTCAACCTGACCGGGGCCTTCCTGATCGCGCAGGCCGCCATTCCAGCCTTGCGGCTTGCGCGTGGCAAGGTGGCGATGATTGCCTCGCGCGCCGGTCGCACCGGTTACGCCGCGCTCAACGCATCGCCGTCCGGCACAAAAGCGCACTACGCGGCATCGAAGGCCGCGCTGCTGTCCTTGGTCAAATCGCTGGCCATCGAACTTGCACCCGATGGCGTGCGCGTCAATGCCATCGTGCCTGGATCTATCGAAGGCAACATGATTCCACAAGAGCGCTGGCCCGAACTGGCCGCCCGCATCCCCCTTGGTCGACTGGGCACACCCGACGAAATTGCCGACGCGGTGCGTTACCTGTGTTCCGACGAGGCGCGTTACATCACAGGTCATGCCATGGATGTCAACGGCGGCACATGGATGAGTTGACTTTTTCGGTTCACCAACCGCCCGCATGCTACCGGGCCTCACCCTACGAAGGAAGTTTCATGAATACAAAATTCGGATCTAGTCGGCGTGCTGCCCTTGTAAGGGCCATCCTCGTGTGCATGGGCTTGGCTGCCAGCACGGGCGTTCAGGCCCAGCTGACCTACCCCAGCAAGCCGGTGCGCGTAGTCGTGCCGTTTCCGCCAGGAGGTGCCACCGATATCGTAGCGCGTGAGATCAGTGAGCGATTGGGTACAGCGCTGGGCCAGAACTTCATCGTCGAAAACAGGCCGGGTGCAAGCGGCAACATCGGCGTCGAGATGGTCGTGCGTTCGCCTGCCGACGGCTACACCCTGGTGGTGGGAGCACCGCAGACCCTGACGATCAACCCGCAGCTGTTTCGCAACATGAGCTTCTCACCGCAAAAGGATCTCGCGCCCATTGTCGTCGTGGCCTCGGTTCCCAATGTGTTGATCGTCAGCCCCAAACTCGCCGCCAAGACACCTCAGGAGTTGGTCGCGCTTGCTAAGACCCAACCCGGCAAGCTCAATTACGGTTCCTCGAGCTTGGGCGGAACACCCCACCTGTCGGCCGAACTGTTCAAGTCGCTCACCGAAAGCTTCATCGTTCACATCCCCTATCGGGGCAGTGCACCGGCCTTGCAGGACCTGATTGGGGGGCAGATCGACATCATGTTCGATAACCTGCCGGCCGCCTTGCCGCACATCCGGTCCGGTCGGGTGAGGGCCCTGGCCGTGACGACGCTGCAGCGCACGCCGTCAGCGCCAGAACTGCCCACGCTCAATGAATCCGGGGTCAAGGGCTTCGACTCGCAAGGCTGGTTCGCGTTGCTGGCACCTACCGGGACGCCCCAGCCTGTGCTGGAGAAAATCAATGCGGAGGTCAATCGCATTCTGGCCACGCCTGAGTTTCGCGAGCGCCTGAAGAAGGTAGGTGCCGATCCTGTGGGCGGCTCAATCAGCGACTTCCGCGAACGCCTGCGCAGCGAGACCGAACGCTGGGGTAAGGTCATCAAGTTCGCCAATATCACCGCAGAATAGGACTTTGACATGAGCGATAACCTTCACATTGGCCTGTTACCACCCACCGTGCGGGAGGCAGAGCCCTCTCGGGCATGCAGGCGCTTCGTAGGGCGCACAGCTTTGATCACCGCCGCCGCGCGGGGCATTGGATTTGCCACGGCCGTGCGACTCGCGGCTGAAGGTGCCCATGTCTGGATTACCGACCTCGACGAAAAGGCACTTGCCGAGGCCACGCAAGCTGCCCAAGCGGTCGGTCTGCAGCTGAACACCATGCGCATGGACTCGACCGACGCCTCCGATGTCGACCGCAGCATATCGACAATCCTCCAGAGAGTGGGAGCGATCGACATCCTCGTCAACAATGCGGGCGGCTCCTTGCACACGCCGTACCGATTTCTTGACGAGGATGAAACGCATTGGCAGCGCGTGATGGATCTGAACGTGATGGGTGCAGTGCGCGCTTGCCGCGCGGTACTTCCATCGATGGCCGCCGGACAAAACGGCCGGATCATCAACTTCGGCTCCAAGGCCGGGCGCTTTGGCAGCCTGATCGCCGGCCCTAACTACGCTGCGGCCAAGGGTGCGGTCAGCGCCCTGACGCGCCAACTGGCTCAAGAATTCGGCCCCCAGGGCATCACCGTCAACTGCATCTGCCCCGGGGTGGTGATGACTGAGCGCACTCGTGGACTGTGGGCTGAACGCCGCAGCGCCGAGGAACGCGAACGCATCCTGCAAGAGATTCCCCTGCGCCGATATGCGGAGGTGGAAGACGTCGCCGCAGCAGTGGCGTTCTTTGCCAGCACCGATGCATCCTTCATCACCGGCGTGACGCTTGACCTCAATGGTGGTCAGGGTATGGCCTGAGCGCACTACCTCAGTATGTAAACAATCAACTGTTTGCGAAATTGAGGGAGATTTCAACCAAAGAGAATGATTCATCGGCACGTAACCCATTGATTTGTATATGGGTGACAGGAGTACCTTGCTGACTTCGGCCTGCACTGGTTGGGTCGGTTCGGAGAGAGAATGTGCAAACAGAGAGAAAAGTTGCCGGTTGCTGGCAGAAATGGGGTCAACTTCAACTTCAGTTTGGTTTCGGCTGTCAATGCACCTTAATGAACGTCACCGGACTGCAAACCCATGATTTCCTAATGAAAAAGGGCGTTTACTGGATGCCAGTAAACGCCCTTGGATTTGCATATGGTGGCGGACGGTTGACCATGTGCCGATTGACTTCCCGAGCTGATGAGCACAGGCGCGGGCTGCTGCGGGTCAACGCGAAACTCCCAGCGGCCATGGGAGAATTCGTCGTTATTCCGGAGATCCACCGGCCCCGATCCTGTATCCCATCGCCCGGTAGCCGCGCTGGCGCTTGTCCCACATCCGTAGCAGCGCCGGATGGCCGGTGTCCACGAAATCGATGATCCGAACGTCGGTCTTTCCGGCGTGCTCGCGATGCAGGCGCCCGGCGTACTGCTGCAACGTCCCCCTCCAGGACACCGGCATCGCGAGCACCAGGGTGTCGAGCGGTGGATGGTCGAAGCCTTCGCCAACCAGCTTGCCGGTTGAAAGGAGAACACGCGGCGCATCGGGCGCCAGGGCATCCAGACCTGACACGAGCTGCGCTCGCTGCTTTCGAGACATGCGACCGTGCAAGACAAAGGGCGGCGGCGTGAGGCTAGCCAGTTCCGCCCTGATAGCCTCGAGGTGCTCCGTCCGTTCCGTCAGGACCAGAACCTTGCGTCCCTGCGCGACGGCATCGCGTACCTCGGCGGCGACGGCTGCTGTTCGGGCGGGGTCGTTGGCGAGGTGCCGGAAGACGTCCTGGATGCCAGCCTCCTGCGGCAGGTCGATCTGGGCATGGCGCGAGTGCGGCACCACCTCCAGATCGTGCGGCGCCCCGGCCGGCGTGGCCGCCGTGTGACGAATCGGCCCGCACTGCATGAAGATGATCGGCTGCTGCCCGTCGCGGCGGATCGGTGTGGCCGTGAGGCCCAGTACGAACTTCGCCTTGGTCCGCTTGAGGATCGCGTCGAAGGAGACTGCGCCGACGTGGTGACACTCGTCGACGATCACCTGCCCATAGTCCTCGACCAGCGGATTCACCTCGCCCTGGCGGGACAGGGATTGCATCACGGCGATATCGATCTTGCCAGTGGGTTTGGCCTTGCCGCCGCCGATGGTGCCGACAACGCCCTTGGCGACCCCTAGAAAGGCTTGCAGGCGCTCCTGCCATTGCTTGAGCAACTCCGTGCGATGCACCAGCACCAGGGTATTAACGCCCCGTCGGGCAATCATCGCGGCGGCGGTGACCGTCTTGCCGAAGGCAGTTGGCGCGCACAGCACGCCAGCATCGTGGGGGAGCAGTCCGGCAACTGCGGCTTCCTGATCGAGGCGCAGACTGCCGACAAAAGACACGTCCAGTGGTTGCCCGCCCAAACGTTCATCTCGCAGATCACAGGCAATGCCGTTTTCACGCAGCAGGGACATTGCGGCATCGAGGCACCCGCGCGGCAGGGCGATGTGCTGGGGGTAGCTCTCGGCGCAGCCGATAACGCGCGGCTTGTCCCACACCGACATCCGCATCGCCTGGGCCTTGTAGAACTCGGGGTTCTGGAAAGCCGCCAACCGGATGAGGCGATTAGCCAATGCCTGGGGCAACTGAGCCTTCTCGAAATAGACAAGATTGGCCAGCGTGACCGTCAGTGACTTCGGCATCGGACCGGCCAGCTTCTTGGCCAATGTGCTCTCGCGCTTCCAGGGTGTGGCCAGGTCCTCGTCGTCGATGAAGGTGACGTCCAGCGGATGGACGCCACCTGTAGCCCGGAGAATGGTCGGCTCGATGTCGTGCGCGGCCATCGGCTGGATGGACGCAATAAACGCCCATTGGTCCGAATACGGCCGAAAATCGGCATCGACGAACACACTGAAACCATGTTCCCTCGGGCCCTTCTGCAGCGGCAGGGCAATCAGGTTTCCGAACCCGCCTTTGGGCATGGTGTCCTGATTTGGAAACAGCCGGTCATAGGATCCCAGCTTCAGTTGCCGAGTGCGCGAGCAGGTAAGACTGATGATGGCAGTGCCAAGACGCCGGGCATCACGGGCCGAAACGCGTCCAGCAAAGAACGCCCAGACGTGAGCTCCCTTACCGGAGCGCGAAATCTCCAACGCGGCCGGCACGCCGAGCGCCTCGCAAGATTGCATGAACGCCCGTGCGTCCTCTCTCCATTCCGCTTCGTCGAAGTCGACCGCGAGGAAATAGCAGCTGTCGTCTTCCAGCAGCGGATACACGCCGACCGTGTGTTCACCAGCAAGATGGTCATAGATCACCACATCGGACAGCGGGATCAGCACACGATTGCCGCAGTCCCCACACTTGATGCGCGGCTTCTCGCACACGCCGGCTCGCCATTCATTTGCGCAGGCCGGCGAATAACCTGACTTGCCCGAGGTCTTGGCCTCCCAGCGGATCGGGTAGACATCGGTGCGCCCGCGGAACAGGCGACGGAATAGTGAAACTTTTTCGGCAGTGGACAGCCGAGATGATTCTGGCTCACGAACCTCGTGGTTCTTAGGCTGTGACGCCTGCCAATAAATCCCGTGCGATTCGAGCAAGGCGATCAGGCGGTCATTTTCCGCTCGGAGCCTTGCAACTTCGGACGCGCCGTCCATTGAATCCCCGACTGATCGCATGGTGCCTCACCCGCGAGGTGTCTCTTGAAAAGGAAACATCAAGGCTGTTCGCAGATCTTGCACAGTCTTTTCCAGAGACGCGGCCGTCAGTTGATTGCGATTAACGAAGGCTGCCCATTGCATGAGCTTCTGGCGATCGCTCGAAAACTGCTCAGTCAGGCCAATCGGTAAAGCTGAAGGCTTTCTTGTACCGCGGCGATTCAGCGTGGCCTCGACCGCCTGCACAAGAATGTCCTGGTCTAATTCGGTATCTCGCAGAATGACCCACAAGTCGAAGTAATCCTTCATCCGACTGTTGGCCATGCCCAGGGAGATGATGGCCTCCAGCTTCTCGGCCACCACCGTGTACCGTGGATAGACCCGTAAGGTGGGTGCTGGCATGTCATCGAACATCACCGGGTAACGCGCTGACTCCGGCGCAGGGGTGACAGCATCTCCGTAACCGACATCGATCTGCACGGGGCAACGCGCCCCATCAATCGTGCCGATCAACGTCAATCTGATCCCCGCGTAGTTGGCCTCTTTTCGGATTTCGTCCGCACGTATCGATGCCGCATCAAATGCCATGCCGTCGTCGACCTCAATCGCGCAGATCCCTTCAAAGGCGGCGACAAGGAGAGGAATTTCCGCCAGTCCAAATCCCAGCAGATCGATATCCCGGGTTGGGCGTAACGGCACGTCGTACCACAGGTCAAAAAGCAGTGCGCCCTTCAGCAGAAAATTGTCCCGCTCAGGCGAGACGCTCAGCCGATACAGCAATCGCTCCAAACCGTAGCGGGTGAGCAGTAACTGAAAGTCCACACCATCGGCCCGCGCCTTGTTGAGCAGTCGCGCACGCACGGAAGCGCCTTGATTGCGCTTCGTCATGCCAGGCTCTCCAGGTACGGGCGCATGACGTTGGCCACCCGGCAAAGCTGGGCCGACTCCCACAGCTCATCCATGGTGACCTTTTTCTGGCGCCAGGCATCCCTGAGTGCCTCGAGCGCGATGTCCAGTCCGATCTTGTTGCGGAACTTGAAGCAGTCGGCTACGGTCTTGGCGACCGAGGTCACAGGAATACGCACGACACCGTCGAGCGATATGGTCTCGACCTGCAGGCCCGGATCAGAAAACCGAACGATGCGAAGCGGGGGATAGCTCCCCTGAGGTGCCCTGGCGTTGGGTGTGATCGCCACCCAGACTTCGTGCGGAGCCTGCGTGGTCAGCCCATGGATCTGGAGCGCAGTCAGCAGACAAAACACCATGTGGGGGTGTTTGATCGCCAGCTGTGCCAGCTGATCATGCTCGTTCAGCGCTCTGTCTGGGGCGGCATAGAGGCCCCGACTGATCCTGACGAGGGCGCCACTGCGCAGAAGTTGCTGGAGCGTGTCACCTGCGACGCCGATCCGGGCGAGCTCATGGGCGCGAACCATCCCCTTTTCCTGAAGAAGTTCCTGTGCTTGGTTTGAACGCGTTGAGACCATCCCGACATAATATGGAAATGTCGGTGGTTGTCAACAAGTACGTGCTTTATTGAATTGTCCGTGTGAACTGATGCCGGCTTGCCTAGCGCGAACAGGAGCGCCCCGAAGGGTCGGGTTCGGGATGTCTCGTGAGTCGCCTACAGAGGCCGCCTTCATCCGCAATCGACCGTCCGACAGCACTTCACTGCGCTGGGGTGACTGCCTTCGCATAATAGAAGCGGCCACTGTACCGATTCGACTTGCCGCCACAAACCAAGCGAATTCGCTTGCCTGCAAATCTCTTGAGCGCGCCTTTTTGATTCAGTGGCACATCAACAAGGCAGCTGTTACCACTCCCGTAAAGCAGGTAGTCCCTGACGTCGGCCGTAAAGGAAGGTCTGCACAACAGCCGCTGATATGACTGCTGACGCATGGCTGGCAGCAGCTGACCTGTGATCTGCTACCGGGGGCCATTGGCGCGGAGTTGCAAGAGATCGAGGCGGCAGCGTAAGACCCAAACTCCAGACCCTGGGCGCCCCCGTCGCTCGAGAGCGCCAGGACGCTGGCCGGATCAAGCTCTCGACCTTCATCCCGTTGAAGATTCGCAGACGGGGCGCCAGCAAGGTGGTGGTACGGCCCGACGGCCAGCCAGCGGCACCAGGCAGGGCAAGCACCCCGATCGACCAACCCCTGCTGGTGGCGTTGACGCGGGCCTTCTACTGGCAGCAGTTGCTCGGCGATGGCGTGGTCGCCAGCGGCAGCGAGATCGCGAAGCGTGAAGGTCTGCATCACTCGACGGTCAACGAACTGCTCCGATTGACGCTGCTCGAGCCTGCCATCATCCAAGCCATCCTGGCCGGGCAGCAGCCCCGGTGCATGAGTCTGCTGTGGTTTCAGCGGAACCCGTTGCCGACGGACTGGGTGGCGCAGCGGGCGGTGGTCACGGGGTTTGATGTCTGAAATCAGGCCATCACGATCTGGGTGTGGACCTCGACCTTGAGGGCGCGCTTGATGGCCGCAAACACAGCCGAGATGTTGCTCATGGTCGGGTTGCCCGATTTCGACAGCATTCGGTGCAGGCTCTTGGCAGGTTTGTGAATTTCCTCGGCCAGCGCCTCGAAGCCGACCGTGGCGTTCACCAGGTCTCGCAGGATCACCTTCGCTGATTCCGGTTCGCCATTGACAAACAGGGTGATGGCCTCGTCCAGAAGCGCCTGCGCAAAGGCCGGATCGTTCTGAACGCGCGCGGCCACGGTCTCTTTGAAATCGCGAGTCAGTGCCATATTCACTTTCCTTGTCTGGTTGATGCCTTGCGGCGCTTGTAGTCTTCCCACAGCGCGACCGCTTGGTCGATGTCTTTCTGCTGGCGCTTCTTGTTGCCGCCGCCGATCAGGATGATGATCTTCAGACCGTCCTTGGCCAGGTAGATGCGCAAGCCCGGTCCCCAATCGATCTTGTATTCCCCGATACCGCGAAACCACTCGACGTTGGACAGGTTGCCCTGTTCCATCCGGCTGACGGCTACACGCACCTTGGCGGCGGCAACGGCCTCCAGCGACCCGAACCACTTCGCGAAGGGGCTGTCGCCCTCGATCAGCAGGAGTTCTTTGATCTGGTAGTTCATGGGCCGAATGGTAACGTATAAGTCACCATTTCACCAGTTTCGAACTTTCGATGTCGACCGGTGCCCTTGGTTGACAGCGAACTGGCGCGCGTAAGACGTTGATTTCGCTGGGACACCCGCTGCGCCTACCCGCAGGGCAAACGGAGAACAGAGACGGCAATGTCCGATAAAGTGGCCGATTTCGGGCGTTTCGGCGGGCGGCCACCCGCAGCACTGCCCCGCGCTTCCCTGGGGAAAAGCCAAAAGAAAAGGGCCCGGAGACTATCCGAGCCCTTGTGAATGGTGGGCTGGGGGGATTTGAAGGTATTACTTTAAAAGCATTTCCGCCCCAATTTCCGCCCCGTGCTTGACGACAACCACCACGCGAGGGAATTTTCCGGCCCTCCCCCTGTAAAAATCTCCCCCGCGAGGCACTTTTTCCCCTCCGGCCACGTTTTGATCAAGGAGGAGGTTTCAGTTTGACCAGTGCGTGCCCCATTAACGGTCTGGTTCCAGCACGATCGGCACTACCCTCTGAAGCCAGTCAAATCGTCTTCGGCGTGATCATTTTCAATGCAGGAAGAAGAAAAATAGCGCCGCATGGCGGCCCGAAACGCCCGAAACACGGCCCATGAGGTTGCCACTGGCGCTGCGCACGTCGCTGCCTTCGATACGACCCAACAAGCGGCCGCTGGAGTCGCGGACATCCTGCCCGTCAAACCGGCCGAGGAGCGAGCCGCTGGCGTTTCGTATGTCGGAACCATCAAGGCGCAGGTAGAGGCGGCCGCTGGCGTCACGCACCTCGTCGCCATTTAGGCGGTAGAGCAGGTTGCCGCTCGAGTTGCGCACCTCGTTGCCAGAGATGCGGCCAATGAGCGAGCCGCTAGAGCTGCGCACGTCCTGAGCTTGTAGTGAAGCCACAGGAGCAAGCGCGAGCAGCAGAAGAATAAGGAATTTGTTCATACTCAAATTTTAGGCTCCGAGGCCGGTTTGGTGAGGAGTGCCAATTTCAGACTGACTCAGACTGACCAGTGCGTGCCCAATGAACGGTCTGGTCGCAGCGCGATCGGCACCGCCCCCTCAAGTTGGTCAAAGAGTGGACGGCGGGAACATGAAGCCACCAAATGCGGCTGAGGCCGCGCTGCTACCAATCTTTCCACCGGGCAAGAAAGAAGGCGGTTTTTGTTACCGCAGATCATTTTGGGGATGCTCTCAACAAATGTTGCTGCCACTATTCGGCCAACGCGCCCTGCTGGCAACGGGAAATGAACTGACCCCAGGGCTTGAGTCTTTTTAATTTGTCATCTTTGAGACCTGCGTGTGGTGGCACACGGGTCATTGGTTTTTACCGCGTTTGCAGGTGTGGTGTCTGTTTTTTTGCGCGTATATGCCGAGGGTCTGGGCACACAACCCGTAACTGCACCTATCCCAAGTGAGATCGACTTCAGGTTTTCAGGTACTGCGGCAACCATGTCGACAACTGCGGCACATAAGTGAGCAGCGCCAACGCCCCAATCAAGGCAATGATGAATGGGCCGATTTCCTTGACGATTAAGCCCAGGTGGGTTTTGGAGACCGAACTGGCCACAAACATCAAAACACCGACAGGTGGGGTGATTTGTCCAATCACCAGATTCACCAGCAACACGATGCCAAAGTGAAGCAGATTGATTTGAAGTTCTGTCAAAAGAGGAATCAGGATGGGCACCAAAATGATCATGATGGCCAGCGTTTCCATGAACATGCCTGCCACCAGCAAGGCCACATTCAGAATCAGCAAAATGACCCAAGGCTCTCTGGAGATGGCTGTGAGCAATTCCGCCACTTGCTGCGGTGCTTGTTCGATGCCCAGAATCCATCCGAAGGGAGCGGCACCCGCAGCGATCACCAAAATGGCTGCCGTTTCACGGCCCGTGGTCAGCAAAATTGCAGGCAAGCCTTTCCAGTTTAACGTGCGGTAAACATACAAGCCTACGATCAGCGAATACGCGCAAGCCACTGCTGCAATTTCTGTGGCCGTGAAGACGCCCATGCGAAAACCCACCAATATAAGAATAGGCATCGCCAGAGCCCACAAGGCCTCTTTGAATGCGTACCATAGCTTTTCGCCGCTGAAAGCCGCATCTTTCGGAAACCCACGTCGATGGGCTGTCACACCAATGACCAGCATCATGGCGAGCGCCATGATGACGCCCGGAATCAGTCCCGCAATGAACAAGTCTCCGAGTGAAACGTTGGCCTGCCATGCATAAATCACCATCAATATGGAAGGCGGAATGATGGGCCCCAGAGTGGCTGCCGCAGCGCACACCGCAGCTGCAAATCCTTGGCCGTAACCAGCCTGGGTCAGTTGCGGCACAAAAACACGGGATGTTGCTGCGCAGTCAGCGACTGACGATCCAGATATGCCCGACAGAAAAACATTGCCCACAATGGCTGTCTGCGCCAAACCACCGCGAATGTGCCCTACAAACGCTCTGGTGAAATTGAACAACCGCTCGCTGATGCCAGATTCGTTCATTAAGGCGCCGGCCAAAGTGAACAAGGGCACGGCCAGCAATGGAAAAGACTGCACACTGGTGGCCACGCGTTGCGCTACCACAGACACCGGTATGCCCTCGAGCCCTATGACCAGCATCGATGCACCTAGCATTGCAAAGCCAATAGGCACACCAAACAAAAGAAGCCCGACAAATACACAAAGCAGCAAAGTTAGCATGGCGTTTTCAGACTGGAGCCGTATCGATCACGGTCTCCGTTGCGTTTTGAAAGACCCGCTCCGGCCCTTCCTCCATCAGGATCATGATGCCGTGAAAAAGCGTCAAGGCGAAACCAACGGGCATGGCCAGAAAAATCCATCCCATTGAAAACCCAAGCATGGGTGTTTTGCTGGTCCACACGCCTGCTGTGTGGGTATACCCGGCATAAACAGCGGCGCACATGATGACAAGCCCAGCCAAGCAGGCAATGCAACCCATGAACCTTCGGCCCCTGTTTGACAATCGCATGATCACGACATCAATTCGGATATGCATACGTGAACGCAAGGCAGAAGGCACACCCAGCATGACCGACCACACGAACAGGGTGATCACAAACTCTTCTGCCCAAGTCAGCGGGTTGTTAAACACATACCGAAGCACCACGCCAAGACCCAAGAGGATGGCGATCGTGGCCATCATGGCCATGATCAACAGGTCTTCAAGCCTTGCAAGACGCCTGTCGAGCAATCGCAAAAATGACATGGTCGGGTTTTATTTGGCGCTTCGCATGCGATCAATTTCTGTACGGACACGCTTCCAGTTTTCTGTTCCCCAGCGGGATTCCAGACGGACATAGACCGGTACCATTTTGGCAGCAAAAGCATCACGGTCCGGGTTGTCAATGATTCGGGTCTTTCCAGACTTCCGAATGTCTTCAAGCATCGATACTTCTCGAGCTTGCTGCATTTCCGAATTTTTAGCCGATGCGGCAGCGGCTTCATCAATCAACAGTTTTTGCAATTCAGGCTTGAGCTTTTCCATGCTGCTTTTGTTGATCAATATTGTGTTGTTCTGCAGCATGTGGCGACTCATGGAAAGCACGCCCTGCACCTCGTAAAACTTGCGTGAAAAAATAGTGGGGATCGGATTTTCCTGTCCATCAACCGTTTTTTGCTGCAGTGCTGTGTACACCTCGCCAAATGGAATGGGGGTGGGTGCCGCACCGAATCCGCGCACCATTTCTACCCAAATCGGGGACTCAGGGACGCGAACTTTCAAACCCGCCATGTCTTCTGGTTTGCGCACCTCTTTGGTTCCAAAGGTGAAATTGCGCCACCCCCAGTACCAGATCTTGGTGAGCGGCACAATGTTGTGCTTGTCTTTTAATTCAGTCCAGATGGGCTCCATCGCCGGACCGCGAATGACAGTCTCCGCTTCTTTCCAGTCTTTCCAGAGGAACGGTGCGCTGGGCATTTCAAATGCCGGCACCATTGAGTTGAGTGTTGGCATGGAAGGAGACGAGATGTCCAATGCGCCTGACTTCAATTGCTGCAGCAGATCAACTTCTTTGCCCAGTTGTTCAGACGGAAAAACACGCACAGTCAACTGACCGCCCGATTTTTTCGTCACGTTGTCTGCAAATTCCTTATAGAGATCATGGGCGACTTCGCCCGGACTGTTTGCGTGTCCAAACCGCAAAACAGTTTGTGCCGCAACACCCGTGGCTAAAAAGGCTGCTAACAAGGCCGTAACCATTGCCGGTAATGAGCGTGTCAATCGCATATCAACTCCTATTGCAAAGAATTCATAGTCCTATATCCTATAGACCTATACAAGCTAGTGATTTCCCTAGGGTTAGCATCCTTTGCAAGCCTCAGTGGGTACAAATGGTTGCGTCAAACATGGCTTTAAAACAGCTCATTGCACGGGTCGCTCTGCCGGATCAGATTTACGAAATTTTGCGCGAGCGAATTTTCGATCGTTTGTTGGCGCCTGACGAAAAATTGAACATCGAGGCCTTGTCCCGTGAGCTGCAGGTTAGTGCAACGCCGGTGCGCGAGGCACTGGGCCGGTTATCGGCTGAAGGCTTGGTCAAAATTGCCCCCTACGTCGGGGCCAAGGTGGCGCCCATGCCCAGCCCTGACTATTACCGGCAAATTTACGAGTTGCGCTTGGTGCTCGAACCCTGGGCTGCTGCAGAGGCAGCTAAACACAAAGATCCCGCAGCACTGGCTGAAATGTCTCAGGCCTTGCAGGCAATGGAGGCCACCGAGCTGGCTAAACGATACCGCCGATTCAAAACTTTCAGCGATGCAGATGAGGCCTTTCACAGGGCCATTTTCAAGGGTGCATGCAATGAACCGGCGCTCAAGACCTTCATGGATCTGAACACACACCTGCACCTTGCACGCCTGTATATCGATCGCAACCATTTCACTGAAGAAGCGCGTCAATTTCACATCAGCATTTTTGACTCAATCCAAGCCGGTCAGCATCAGTTGGCTTACCGGCAAATGCACGACCATCTGGAGCGCTCAAAGTTAAGACTACTTGGTGAATCCGAAACTATTAGCCCGAAAACTCTAGCAAAAAAACCCAGGAGAAGACCCGTATGAGCCGCATCAAATCTATCGAAATCGTTGATTTTGAGTTTGACTCTCCCAACAAGGAGCGCACCGGCGTTGGCCAGTTGATCACCTACAAAAAAGGGGCTTCGATTCGTGCCACAAAAAATGCCATCGCCATCACCACCGATGATGGCCTGCGCGGTGAGTACGTTACCAATTGGGTCGCCAGCCCTGCAACCCGTGGCGAAATGGACATGTTGGCGCCTTTCATGATTGGTCGCAACGCTTTGGCACGAGAAGAAATCTACGACGATCTGAAACGGGAAATAAGGCAGTGGTCAGGTATGGGACATGGTCCGTTGGACATCGCGCTTTGGGACTTGGCAGGTAAAAAATACAACGCGTCCATCTCGGAGTTGCTGGGCGGTTACCGCGACCGGCTGCCGGTTTATGCATCCACTTATTTGGGCGATGACAAGGCCGGTCTCAACTGCAAAGAAGCCTATGCTGACTTTGCCCAAGAGTGCTATGCCTTGGGCTTTCGGGCTTACAAAATTCATGGCTGGAATGATGGCGACGCCCGCAAAGAAGCAGAAAACGTGCTTCATGTAGCTCAGGCGGTCGGCGACCGCATGACCTTGATGCTCGATCCCGCCAACCAGCTTCGCAAATTCTCAGATGCTCTGTATGTGGGTCGGGCTTGCGATGAAGGCAATTATTTCTGGTACGAAGACCCGATGCGCGACAACGGCAAGTCAGCTTTCATGCATCAAAAGCTCAGAGGCATGATCAAAACGCCCCTTCTGATCACCGAGTATGTCCGTGGCATTGAGCCCAAGGCAGATTTTGTGCTGGCGGGCGGAACCGATTTTTTACGCGTCGATCCCGAATACGACCATGGCATTACGGGTGGCTTGCGAATCGCACATCTGGGCGAGGCCTTGGGGCTGGACGTTGAAGTCCACGCATGCGGTCCGGCGCACAGGCACCTGATGTCAGCCATGCGCAACAGCAATTATTACGAGTTGGCGCTGGTAGGCCCTGACTGTCCCAACATGGTGGCTCCCGTCTACACCTGCGGCTACACCGACCAACTCGACTGCGTTGGTAGCGATGGTTGCGTTCAGGTACCTTCAGGCCCTGGGCTGGGTGTCACTTATGACTGGCGTTTTATCCGGAAAAATGCAACTGCAAGCCGAATCTATGACTGACACGACTTCTCAATTACCCAAAATTGGCTACATGGGCGTAGGCTTCATGGGGCATGGCGCCGCCAAGAACATCCTTGAAAAAGGTTACGCTCTGACCGTGCTCGGCCATCAAAACCGCGAACCGGTTGAAGATTTACTCAGCCGTGGCGCCCAAGAGGCCCATTCGCCGGCAGAACTGGCCTCGAACTGTGACATGGTGTTCATGTGCTTGCCCTCTAGCCGTCATGTTGAGCAAGCTGTATTCGGTGCGTCCGGTATTCTTTCTGTGGCTCGGCCAGGCTTTGTTTTGATCGACTCGACAACATCCGAACCCGACTCCACACGACAGATAGGAGCAGCACTGCGAGAAAAAGGGGCTGATATGGTTGACGCGCCCTTTGGCCGAACCCCCAAGGAGGCGGAACTGGGCACCCTGAGCACTTTTGTAGGTGGCGAGCCTGCGACTGTGCAGCGCGTCATGCCTGTGATCCGGACTTATGCCACCACCCTGATAGAAACCGGAACGCTTGGCAGTGGCCACACCATCAAGCTCGTGAATAATTTCCTCGCTTTGGCCACCAGTGCCGTCGTTGGAGAGGCGCTGTCAACAGCGTTGCGACTCGGCTTGGACATGCGGGTATTGAAAGATGTCGTCGATAGCTCAGGCGGTAACAGCGTGATGTTCCAACGCTTTATGCAGTGGACGCTGAATGGCGATGACTCAGACTTCAAAGCAATGATGAGCATCGCTGTTAAGGACTTGCAGTACTACCGAAAAATTGCAGCGCATGATGGCGGCATCACCAATTTGGCTGATGCTGCCGCTCAGGTTTACCAACTTGCAAATCATCTAGGCCATGAAAAACAATTCATGCCCGTCTTATCCACTGTTTTGGCTAATTTGGTAGACGGTAAAGACAGGCCCTTGCCTGATCGCTGATGCGTTGTCATGCCAAGGGCCTGCATTGACACCGATTCACAGAGCCCTTGAAGCGCTGTTTGATCATCTTGTAATCGCTGCCTTTGGCCGCTCTGGGCAGTTTGCGGCGGTGGCGAGCGAGGATGTGGTGAGGTGGGCAGCTGCACCCTCGTTGTTGCGTCCAGCGTCAATTTTCACCCGGTTACGAGGCTGTACGGAGTTTTGTAAAAAGAGGCAGCGATCAGTCCTTGGACATCCGGCCTTCGAACTGACTGATAAAACGGGTCAATGCGGCTTGTTGACGCCGATGACGATTTGATCAGGGGACGCCGATTTCAGTTTGCCCAGTGCTTGCCCAGTTAACGGCCTGGAGACAGCTCGATCGTCACTTTCTCCACAAGTTTGTCAAATCTTGGTCGGCGGGAACATGAAGCCACCAAATGCGGCTAAGGCCGCGCTGCTGCCAATCTTTCCACCGGGCAAGAAAGAAGGCGGTTTTTGTTGCCGCAGATCATTTTGGGGATGCATTCAACAATGCAATCACCAAGCCCCAGGCGGGCCGAAGGATTGAATCCTTGAAACACCTTTCAACCAATCCGTAGTCACTGAGCCGGACACCTTCGCCAACAAAACGATTGCGCCAACCAAGCGCCACCAGCCACAAAGTGCTGCGATATTGAAAAGGAGGCACGGGGAGGATTTGAGCTTGCTCAAAGACGTAGGGCCGACGCACACGGGAACCCAAGCACTGACACTGTGGGCAACTTGAGCGCAGCAGACAAAAGGAAGGAGGTGCGGGGAGGTCTTGAACAGCCAAGTGGCTGCACCAAGACCGTAGCACCGACGACCGTAGAGGCTAGGAAGCGGTAAATGTTGGCGGCCATGCGTGGACAAAGCGGCAAGGCAACCGGTCCTAGCAACTCAGCCCGGCAAAGCACTTGGGTAGGGCTGCAACAAGTTTTGGGCGTCCCGAGATCTGGGCCATCACCAGTGGTGATGTGGCGCTTTGGTTTCTCCGATGCGTAAAGCCACGGCCAAGCCTACGAAACAAGCCACCAAGGCGCGCAAAGACTCCAACCGACCGCTGCTGACCAAACACCGCAAAACGGCTCAAATCGCGTTTAAAGCCATCCTTCTCTGCATCTGGCTGGGCTGCTTAATTTTTAAGCAACCAACCAAAAGGCTTTGTGGGCGTTGTTTTGGTGTATTGATGGCATGGAGTTATCCACTGAATCTGTGGATGGTTTTCCTGGATAGCGCGTTGACCCGTCACCCAAAAGTGTATTCGCGAAGGCAGGCAGCAATTGGTTTGATAGTCAACGACAAATCCTGCTACCTGAATGCTTTGAAGAGGACACCGCTTCAATCCATGGTACGTGTAGAGAGATTGGTCGTTGAATCACCGAGATTGATCTTGGCCGTCCCACTCCCCTTTCCCATCCACATGCCGCTAAGGCGGCGTTGCCATCCTCAATTTCAACGGGCAAGGAAAATGGATTTTTTAAGCTGCCATCCATTTTTTTACCGCGCTTTTTCCACTGCACCCGTCACCCAAAGTTGTAGCTGAAATCCTTGCCCCAGGCGGGCCGAAGGATCGAGCGCTGAGAAACACTTTTCGACCGATCCGTAGTCACTGAGCCGGAGAACGTCATCAACAAGTCGCTGCAACTGACCTCAAGCGTCAAACAGACGAAAGGAGGAAGGCACGGGGAGGATTCGCGCTAGCGAAGACGTAGGGCCGACGACTGCATCTGCCAAAAGCGGTGAATAGCTGGCGCCAAGACAGCATCTGTTCTGTTCAATTTGCAGCTGGAATGCGATGGTAAATCCATGGTTGGCGGATGCAAACACGCCCTAGGCGGGCCGAAGACCTGTTTCTCGAAAACCCCTGAGAGAAATCCTTGCTGGCAGATGCTTTTGACGGGCACCGGCAAATGCTTCGTCCATGTGAAACGGGATTTATCGGTCAACCAACAGGTCGTAGTCACTGAGCCGGGAAAAGACTGCTTCGTTAGCGTATAGCGGCCTGAACAATTTAAGGCGTAGGATTTTTTCAGGCGTATCGGGGGGATGGGAGCGAGCGACTATCACCACGGTAGGACTGAGAAAATAGCCTGCACCCTGAGAGAAATCCCGGGTTTCAAACGAGTCTTACAGCGAGAGAAAACCCGGCTGGCAGATGGATTCGATGGGACATCGAAGACTTCGTCCATGTGAAGCGGGTTTTATCGGGCAACAATTCGTGAAACGGGATTTATCGCTGAACATCAGGCCGCGGGGTAAGTGCCATCAGATGAAAGGCGAAGGCGTGGGGTTTGCTGCTTGATTTCATCAGGATCCAGCAAGGCCCATGACTGAGCCGTCCCCAACAATGTGGTTGATGTCCACCAATGGCGCAACCGATGAAGATCGGCCTTAAAACGCCGTTAAATTGGGTTTACCGGATCGGGAATACATCTAAGCTTGCGAGGAATCCAACAAACGAAGGTGGGCAAAACCATACGACATTGCGGCTAAGGCCGCGCAGGCAGACGTTTTTCCACCGGGCAAGAAAAAAGATGGGTTTTGAAGCTGCCGTTCATTTTGGAGCGTGGCTGATCCCATGCTCCAGGCGGGCCGAAGGATTGAACCTTTGAAATACCTTTCAACCAATCCGTAGTCACTGAGCCGGAGAGTGACAGATGAGTTAAGCGGGGTGGGTTATTCAGGCCGTCGTATGAGTTCAAGCGGCGAGGAGCTTCGACCTCTTGGTCGAAATCATCGGCGATTGGACGAATAGGCCGAAACAGCTTCATGACCATCCACGCGTGCATAGCGGCCGACCAAGTTAAGGCGTTAGATTTTTTCAGACGCATCTCGGAAATTGGGAGCGGTCAGCGAGTAATTTACGCGGTGGGGCTGAGAAAATAGCCTGGCCCAGAGAGAGAAATCCCGGGGTGCAAACGAATTTGACAGCTCTGCTGGCAAATGTGTTGTTCATGTGAATCGGGATTTATCGGCCAACATCAGGCCGCGGGACAGTGCCCTAGGCGGGCCGAAGACCTGAAACGACAACCGAGAGAAAACCCGGCATTCAGATGGACTCAGCGGGGAGAGAAAGCCCGGCTTGCAGATGCGTTTGACGGGTACCGGCAAATGCTTCGTCCATGTGAAGCGGGATTTATCGGGCAACATTTAGTGAAGCGGGTTTTATCGGGCAACCATCAGGTCGTAGTCACCGAGCCGGGAAATAGCTGCAACATTAAGTGACAGATGAAAAAAGGGCGAAACCACGAATGCGTCAGGTACATGCGCCATGCAACCGGTGAAAGGCGAAGGCGTGGAGATTGCTTCTTAATTTAATCAGCATCTAGCAAGATCCATGACTGAGCCGTCCCCAAAACAACTGGCAGATGAAAGAGAGCAACCATGAAAAAACAGTCTTGCGAGCGCCCAGCAACATGCGCCAGATGGAACAAGGGCCAGTCCAATAAGCGGCAGCCGGGGAATCAGAGACAGATGAAACACAGGCTCGTCCCTGTGAGTCAGCTGCGCCACAAACATGCGTCAGATGAAAGGCGAAGGAGAGATAAGTGCCCAGGCTAGGTACGAGCCTCAGCACTTAGCTTGGGAGAGAGACGCCAACTCCCAGATGTGTTCGGAGTGAAACGACGAATCCATCGTTCATGTGAGTTGCGGATCTCGTCCACCACACGAGCCGTCACCTAAAAATGTAGGCCGCAGGCCGCAACTGTTGGAGCGAGCGCAGCGAGCGTGACCACTTCAAACGTTGTTGCGAAAAATGCGGAAAAACATGGGTTTTGTGAGCAATTTAATTCAGTGGGTTTTGGGGTGGTTGGCGTGCTTTATTTGCAGGAAAGCTGGCAGGCCACTTGGCCGGCTATGGTGATCTTGGGGATGGGGAAACGAGTTTGGGCCCATAGAGGGTCGTTACGTCCTTATGGTGGGGCATCAGGGGTCCTTAGGTTTTTAAATTGAAGATTTTTCACTGTGAGACTCTCCTAAAACTTCTAGGCCTTTTTTGCCGGTGAGACTCTCCTAAAGAGCCTACCCCACTTTCCATGTCTCCGAGCCCAACCCTAGCTCCTGGAATCCGCCACCGTTAAACCCTAAACCCGCCCTTGCCCGATCCTTTTTTCTGGCTGCCAGGAGAACTCCGTCCGTTGGCCATGGCCACCCTTCGTAACCCGTGAATTTGTGCAAATTTTAATTTGTGCAAAATAATTTAATTTGTACAAACTTTATTTTGTGCAAATTAATCGGCACTACTCTCTAAGCCGGCTTAATCTGAGTTAGCGGGCAATGCATTCTGGCCTAAGCCATTCCAAAAAAATTTAGGCCGCAGGCCGCAACTGTTGGAGCGAGCGCAGCGAGCATGACCCCTTCAAACGTTGTTGCGCAAGATGCGAAAAAGCATGAGTTTTGTGTTTAATTTAATTCGGGGTATTTTCGGAGTTAACTGACTTTCTTTGCGGGTCGCCAAGAGGCCTCTAGAAGATTATGGCCATGCTTCATGGGCGAGAAACGAGCTCAGCCCCCTCATGGGGTCGTTAGCGGCCTTTGGGGAGCTATATGGGGTCAGAGGGTTTTGAAATTGAAGATTTTTCACCTCGAGCCTCCGATAAAACTTCTAGGCCTTTTTTTGCCTTGAGCCTCCGATAAAGGGCCGGCCCTGCCCTCCCCGCTTCCAGACCCTTGCCAAAGCACCGCTCGCAGTCTCCCCTAAACCCCAAACCTGTCCTTGGTCGATCCTTTTTTGGACAGCGAAGACACCCCTGCTGCTGGCTATAGCTACCCTCTTCCAGCATTGGAATTGTCGACAATTTTAATTGTCGAAAAATAATTAAATAATCGACTATTTTAATTGTTGAAAATTAATTGCAGTCCTCTTTCTTTGTATTTTCCCGACGCCTAAAGATAATACTTAAATATTAAATAAATAACCTAAGCCTAGAAAGCAAAAAGCCCCCCAGATGGCTTTCTGAAGGGCCTTCACGGCTTCACTGATATCGCTAAATGTTGACTCTGATGGAGATTTGATCAGGGACGCCGATTTCAATTTGACCAGTGCGTGACCATCGAACCGACTGGTCAGATCTCGATCCGCATTGCCCTTTCAAGCCAAACCAAGCGGAATCGGCGGTAACAAAAGTTGGGTTTCCGGATTTTCCGGTGGATTTATGAATTAACGAATCAAAACTTTCCAGAGTCGATTTCAGCCTCAAGGGTGGATAGGTCAGTTCCAAGGTTTACTTGTTTGGTCTGATTTCTGGTCTCGAACTCATCGGCCACCATGTCAATGAAACTCATCATCATTCGCACCATTTGAATATCTTCAAACTTTGGCTTCTTTCTGATTTTGACCTTCTCCTGAACCGCAATCCGCTTTTGCAGCCTGTCGGTAAACAGCACCTTGGCCCGCAGTCGATCAAACGTGTACCCACGCCCATTGCGATAGACCCGTCTGATTTTTGCGTTGAAACTCTCCGTGAATGCATTGGTGATCCTCAAATCATCGAAGTAATTCAGGATGTACGGCTGCCAGTTTCTGAATGCCGTCTTGACCGGTCTGAACGCCTTAGCCAGCTCGGGCGGTATGGTGCTCTCCCAATGCAGGTATTCACCCCAAGCCTCTTCTTTGGTTTGCACCTCGTAGATCGCATACAGTCGTTCTTTGAGGTCGTAGGCGCTGGCCAGCAGCGGAAAGCTGTTGAGCCAACCCGAGACGGTAAGGTACTGCGAATCATCCAGATCCGCCTTGCGTTTGGCGAAAAGCTTATGCGAACGTTTAAGGCCCAAGGCATGCTTCTTGTCGGTCTTGGCAAGATTGCGTCGCACCGCTTCCAATGCGGCATTGGCTTTACTCACCACATGAAACTTGTCCACCACGATTCTGGCTTGTGGGAGTTCCTTGCTGACGGCAATCCGGTACGGTCGCCACATGTCCATGGCCAGGTGCGTGATCTTGGCCTTGTCAGGCAATGAACGCAGGAAGGATTCGATGGAAGTGCCGTACCGGTCAGGAAGCATATCGACTAGAGACTTCCCATGGACATTGGTAAAGACTGCCCTAAACCGGCCCAGCTTGATCTCATCAATGCCCAGCCAGACAGGGGTATCGCGTTTGAACTCTTGTTCAAGTTCAGCCACATACGCATCAAACACATTGCGGACAGTTTTTTCGTTAACGCCAACCTGCTTGGCCACCTCTGCATAGGTCTACTCAAGGGATTGCCGTCCGACCCATTTGACCAGGCGCTCGGTCATCTGGCGGATGGTGTCAATCTCGGGCACCGTGGCCGTAAATGTCTGATCGCATGGTTTGCATCGCAGGCGCGGCACATTCAGGTGAATGGCGACACTCTTACCGTGGGAGGGGATATCCTGAATAAACAATTCCTTGAGCGCATGCCTGACAGTCTCATGGGACCGCCCGCAGTGCGGGCAAAGCCTAGAGATGACCATCGGCTCAGCCTGGACGTGGTACTAGGTATCGGTCTCTTTGAAGTCCAACACACTCAGGCCTGGCAGGTTCAGGATGTTGACGGGCATGTAATATTTCTCTAGCAATACCGAAATTTTAGCCTCGTGCACCAGATGGTAATGCAGTTGCATTGACAAGACAAGGCGATTGCATTACCATGCTTGCTAACATCCATTTAAACGGAGTGCGCTATGGCTGCTACCCTTGAAGTTGAATCCACCTTGACCGACCGCTACCAGACAACAGTGCCGGAAACAGTTCGCCGGGCCCTGAGGTTGGGCAAGCGAGACAAGATTCACTACATGATCCGTCCCGACGGCGAGGTCGTACTCTCCCGTGCGGAAACTACCGAGAAAGACGATCCAATACTCGGTCAGTTCTTGCACTTTCTATCCCGCGACATTGCCAAACACCCAGAACGGATTCAGGCCATCGACACCAGACTCGTACAACGTATCCACTCGCTGGTAGACGGCATCGAAATCGATCTCAATGCTGCCCTGTCGGCAGACGATGAATGAGCGGAGGGAAGCATATTCCTTTGGTGGTCAATGGTTGGACAGTCTTCGCACACCCACTATTTCTCGACGAGTTTGAAGCGCTCACTCGGCAGGTAGAGGCGTTGAAGCACAAAGACCCGGTCGGATTCACAAAGAAAAATGTCGCCAAACGACTAGCAGCGATTGCCAAGCTGGCGTTTGAGGTGATCCCACAAGATCCGGCGCGAGCTGAATACCGGCAAGGCAACACGCTGGGCGACGACCACAAACATTGGTTTCGTGCCAAGTTCTTCCAGCAATACCGGCTGTTCTTCCGCTATCACGCGCCTAGCAAAGTAATCATTTTGGCGTGGGTGAACGATGAGGGCACCAAACGCGCTTACGAGAGCAGTGGCGATGCCTATCGTGTATTTCGCAAGATGCTGGAAAGTGGGCATCCTCCGGACGATTGGAATCAACTACTGGCCGAGGCACGTACTAATAGCGACTGGCTACACATACCAGCGGTGCTTGACCTTGACTAGGAAGTGGGTTTTGCTGGTAACAAAAAGCGTGGCAATTTGGCACCATGAGGCACCAAGCGAATGAAATTTCACCCAAAATCTAAAGTCAACTTTGCCGCGATAGCGGGGGCTCGCGAACGGCGGGATTCAGGCAGGAAAGATTGCCTTTGCAGCAAGTGCAAGCGCTTCCAGCCCTGTGTTGACATTCCTCGGGCGGGTCAAGGTCCTGCCATCCACCGGAAAATCCGGAGAGTAGAAATGACGGCAACCCTTTGTTAGTGATCACCATCCACCAGTTAATCCGGATGCCCCAAAAGTTCTGCCCAGTTCTGTCGCCAACTGATCTCCAGGGCTAGGCAGTTCACAGATGGTTTGGTTTGATCTGCCCAGACGAAAGTTGTTTGACTTTGTCTCAGCCAACAAGGACCTTGGCATCTTAAATGACAGTTTTTATTTCACAGTTTTACTGTATGATAAAAACATGGACACCACTTTCACCTTGGACCAAATCAGCGCACTGACGGATTTGCCTCTGCGCACGATTCGTTACTACATCCAGCTTGGCTTGGTTGACCGGCATGAAGGCGATCGCAAACACGCGCGTTACACCCAAAAGCACCTGGATCAAGTGCTGCAGGTTCGGGCTATGGCAGACCAAGGCACTTCGCTCGAGCGCATCAAGCAACTGATCCACGGCATCACCACGCCCCCGCCCCCGCCTAAAGCGGCAGGTGACATCTCTGTCATCAGCAAGGTGTTCATTGCCCCAGGCTTTGAGCTTCACCTCGAGCCGCAAGCCGCGGGTCTGTCGCCAGAAAAACTCCGTCTATTTGTCCGCTCCGTCCTCTCTACTTGGGAAGAAATCAATGCCAGCGAATAACAAGCAAACCGGTTTGCACGCCCAAGATACGGAAGCCAACATCGGCCTGGTCTCGGCCCATGTGACTGGGCGCCTAAATGGCTTGGTGGCCCAAATCAAGGTTCGCCAGGTCTACAAAAACTGGTCCGATGACAACGTCGAATGCGTCTACACCTTCCCTCTGGGATGGCAAAGCGTGCTGTTGGGCATGCGTGTTGAGTTGAACGGCAAAAGCCTGACCGGTACCGTCAAGCCCAAGAAAGTGGCCGAGGCGCAATACGAAGAGGCCATCAGCAGCGGTGACTTGCCGGTCATGCTGGAGCGGTCTGGCAAAGACCTGTACACAGC
>NZ_NESJ01000025.1:17500-43825 GCF_003063645.1 Limnohabitans sp. 2KL-51 | reverse complement strand
GGTGGGGGCGGTGGGGTTTCCTGCAGCAAAATGGCTTGGACCACCTGGGGCAATTGGCGGCTGATGTCGCGGGCTAGGCCTGCTTGAATAGCCCAAAATGCCAGCAAATGCAGTAACACGACCACGCCCAAACCCCATGGCTTGCGCCTGGAGCGGGTTTGCAAATAAGTGGAGCCCGTCATGCTGGAATGGGTGCTGGAAGTGCTTTGAGGTGGATGCGTCAAGCTGCGTATTTTGCGGGATAAGGGCGGGGCAGTTGGCGGGCTGGGGCAAATGACCGGCAGGTGTCCAGTTTCAGGGCCGCCTGCTCACGGGCGGATGAGAAAGGCCTGTCGGCGCTCCTGGGGGCCGATGCGCTGGCCTTGCAGGACTCGGCCGCAGCTGCCGGCCAACACGGTGCCCAGCCAGGTGGCCGCGATGCGCGCGCCGTCGTGCGATTCTTCCAATGTGAATTCCCCACCCTCCAAGTCGGCCACCACCGGGTAGCGCAGCGTCCCTTGCGTCAGCTCGCCGCGCAGACTGCCCGGGTGTTCGGGGTGAGGGCCCAGCTGCAGGGTCCATGGGGGGCCGGCGCCGTCCAGCTGCACGGTCCAGACGCCGTGCAGTTGCTCGGGTTTGACATCTGCGGGGGCAGGGCAAGCGGGTGGCAGGGTGGTGCAGCCTGACAGGGTCAAGAGCGCGACCAGGGTGCCCAAGCACGCCATGCGAAAGCCAGAGTGGGGTGTGCTCATGTTCTGGCCTGCGCTGCTGCTGCGACGGATGCGGCCGCCCGCTCCGCAAATTCGGCCCGCAGCGCCTTGAGCTTTTCGCGCGGGTCTTCTTTGGTGGTGTTTTCGTCCAACCGCATTTCGGCAATGAAACGGCTGGGCAGGGCGGCCACGGTTTCGCGGCCTTTTTTGCGGCGGCGGGTCCAGCTCACGGCCAGGCTGCGTTGGGCGCGGGTGATGCCCACGTACATGAGGCGGCGCTCTTCTTGCAGGCGCAACAAAATGCCTTCTTGGCTGACCCCTTCGGTGGTTTCGTCGCCCAGCTTGAACGGGAGCAATCCTTCGTTCACCCCCACCAGTGTGACGTGTGGCCACTCCAAACCCTTGGAGGCGTGCAGGGTCGACAGCGTGACCACGTTTTGGTCTTTTTCGCGATCGCTCAGGGCGGAGATGAGGGAGATGGTTTGCGCAACGTCAAGCAGGTTTTTGGTCTCAGCCGCCTCTGCCCCTGTTTGAGCTCCTGTGGCGTCTTCGATCTCGCCGCCACAGCGCCCCGCCATCCAGTCGCAAAACTCCAGCACGTTGGTCCAGCGGGCGCTGGCCACTTTTTCGTTGTCTTCGCCGTCGTACAGGTGCGACTCGTAACCGATCTCTTTCAGCCACTCCAGCAAGAACGCGAGGGCATCGGTTTTGCCCAAAGTCAGCCGGGCGCGGTGCTCCAAGTCGTTGATGTAGCGGCCAAATTCATGCAGCCCCGCCACTGACCGTGCATTGACTGCGCTGGGCAAGCTGCCCGCAAACAGCGATTCGAACAGACTGAGCTTGTACTGGGTGGCGAAGGTGCCCAGCTGGCCCAGCGTCTGGTGGCCAATACCGCGCTTGGGGCTGGTGATGGCGCGCAAAAAAGCCGGGTCGTCGTCGTTGTTGATCCACAGGCGAAACCATGCGCACAGGTCCTTGATCTCGGCCTTGTCGAAAAAGCTCTGACCACCCGACACCTTGTAGGGAATGTTGGCGCGGCGCAGGGCTTGCTCAAACGGCCGGGCCATGTGGTTGGCGCGGTACAAGATGGCGAAGTCCTTGAACTCGCGGTGTTTGGATTCGAGCGAGTATCCGCCTCGGATCGACTGGATGCGGGCAATCGCCCGGTCGGCCTCGTGCTCTTCGTTCACCGCATCGACCACGCGCACCGGTTCGCCCTCACCCAATTCCGAAAACAGGGTTTTGGGGTAAAGCTTGGGGTTGGACTCGATGACGTTGTTGGCCGCCCTCAAAATCGCGCTGGTGGAGCGGTAGTTTTGCTCCAGCTTGATGACTTTGAGCTTCGGAAAATCCACCGGCAGGCGCTTGAGGTTGTCCAGAGTCGCACCACGCCAGCCATAAATCGACTGGTCGTCGTCGCCCACCGCCGTGAAACGCGCCCGCTCGCCCACCAGGTGTTTCAGCACCTCGTATTGGGTGGCGTTGGTGTCTTGGTATTCGTCGACCAGCACATGGCCCATCTTGGCCTGCCAGCGCTCGCGCACCTCAGGAAACTCGGCCAGCAGCTTCAGGGGCAGGCCGATCAGGTCGTCAAAGTCCACACTCTGGTAAGCCGTCAGACGCTCTTGGTAAAGCGCCATGATGCGGGCGATCACCCGGGCGTTGTCGTCGGGCGCTTGGGCGGCTGCTTGCGCGGCATTGAGCCCCATGTTTTTCCACAGGCTGATGGTCCACTGCCACTGGCGGGCGGTGGCCGCATCGGTGGTGCCGCCGCAATCCTTCAAGATGCTGGTGACATCGTCGGCATCCATGATGCTGAATTGCGGCTTGAGACCCAGGACAGCGCCGTCTTCGCGCATGATGCGCACGCCCAAAGCGTGGAAGGTGCAAATCAGCACATCCTTGGCGGTGCGGCCAATCAGTTGTTTGGCCCGCTCGCGCATTTCGGCGGCGGCTTTGTTGGTGAAGGTGATGGCGGCGATGCGCTTGGGCTCGAGCCCGGCTTCGATCAACCGCCCGATCTTGTGCGTGATCACCCGTGTCTTGCCCGAACCCGCCCCGGCCAGCACCAGGCAAGGGCCGGAGACAAAGTTCACGGCTTCGAGTTGGGCGTTGTTGAGTCCGGCTGACATCGAGAATTGGGCTATCGAGGCAAAGCGAGCCATCATAGCGGGTTGGAGAGCACTATTTTTCAATTGGACCGACGGCGATCAAGGTGCATTTTCAAATCAATTCGATTTTGAATTTCCAGCCATCGATTTGAGGTAGTTTTGTCGGCTCAGCGACTCTGAGTACCTGAGGTTCTCATGGTTTACCCGACAATCGGCTGATGTTAGAAGTCCTGCACGTCACCTTTCCCTTTTTTGCCTTGGTGCTGTGCGGCTTTGCCGCCGCCCGCCTGAAGCTGTTGCCGCTGGAGGCAATTTCAGGGCTGAACGGCTTTGTGCTGTTTTTTGCCTTGCCTTGCATGTTGTTTCGTTTTGGCGCGGGCACGCCCATCGCGCAGCTGCTCGATGCGGGGGTGTTTTTCACGTATTTGTTTTGCGCGCTGGTGCTGGTGGCGTTCAGCATCGCCGTCAGCCTGAATGGGCGTATCCGTTGGAACGATGCGTCTTTGGGCGCTTTGGTGGCGGCGTTTCCCAATACCGGTTTCATGGGCGTGCCGCTCCTGGTGGCTTTGCTGGGGGCTCAGGCGGTGGGGCCTGCGATTGTGACCATCGTGGTGGACTTGGTAATCACGTCTTCTTTGTGCGTGGCCTTGTCGCGCATGGATGCGGCAGGGGAGCAAGGTACCGTTGTGGCCGCTCGCAAAGCGCTGGCGGGTGTGCTGCGCAACCCCATGCCCTGGGCCATTTCTTTGGGGGCTGCGTTTTCTTACGGTGGTTGGGCCTTGAGTGGCCCGGTGAACGCAACGGTGGGTTTGCTGGCCGATGCCGCTTCGCCAGTGGCCTTGTTCACCATTGGCGCGGTGCTGGCGCGCTCCCAAATGCTGTCCCATGAGCGGCCGCACGGACCGCTGCGCATGGGTGATTATTTACCCGTGGCTTTGATCAAGCTGGTGCTGCACCCCTTGCTGGTCTTGTTGGTCGGCTTGACCGCCATTCAATGGGGTGTACCGATCGAACCTTTTGCCTTGCAGGTGATCGTGCTGGTGGCTGCGCTGCCCAGTGCCAGCAATGTGTCCTTGCTGGCCGAGCGGCTGGGGGCCGATAACGGGCGCATCGCACGCATCATCCTGGTGACCACGGTAGCCGCGTTTTTTACCTTTTCAGGGGTGGTGACTTTGTTCCAAGCCTGAGTGCCTTGGCGGGCGGGCTCAAATTGCCTGCGGGTCCACGTCCACCAGCCAGCGGATCACGCCTTTGTTTTCGGGTTGGCTGCGCACCTGGTGCAACACGCTGTGCAGGTGCCACAGCATTTTTTGCAGCGCCATGCGGCTGGGGCTTTCCAGCAGCATTTGGGCGCGCTCCACATCGGCCACGCGCTGCATGCTCATGGGCACGGCGGAGTACACACTCACTTGCAGCACCAAATCCGCCGTGGACGGGTCGGCGCTCAGCTGGGCTTCCAGGGCTTCGCGGGCGGCGTTCAGCAGGCCCTGGGCGGCTTCTTGCGTGCGGGCGTCGGCGCGCAGCAGGGCCTGGTGGCTGATGGGCGGCAGGTCGGCGGCGGTGCGCTCGGCCAACTCACTCGCGGCAAAGGCCGGGTAGTCGTGTTTTTTGAGCGCCTCAAAAAGTGCGTGGGTGGGGTGAAAGGTTTGCACCCACATTTCGCTGGTGGCACTTTGCGCGGCGTCGCGTCCGGCGCGGCCTGCGGCTTGCATGAGCAGCGCAAACAGCCGCTCGGGTGCGCGAAAGTCACTCGAAAACAACGCCGTGTCGGGGTTGATGGCCGCCACCAGCGTGATGCGCCGGAAGTCATGCCCCTTGGCAATCATTTGTGTGCCGACCAACACGTCCACTTCGCCCGCGTGCACTTGGGCCAGCTGGCTTTCCAACGCGCCTTTCAAGCGGGTGCTGTCGGCGTCGATGCGGGCGATGCGCACCGGGGTGCCATCTGGGCGCAAGACGTGCGCCAACAACTCGCCCAGGTGTTCCTCCAGCTGTTCGGTGCCGCGTCCAATGGGCGCGATGTCGGCGTTGCCGCACTCGGGGCAGGCCCGGGGCACGCGTTCGGTCAGGCCGCAGTGGTGGCAGCGCAAGGTGCGGTCGATCTTGTGGAACACCCGAAATGCGCTGCAGTGCTTGCACTCGCTTTTCCAGCCGCAGTCGGCGCAGTGCAGCACCGGTGCATAGCCCCGGCGGTTGAGCAGCAGCATGCATTGCTCGCCGCGTTCCACCCGCTCTTGGATGGCCGCCACCAACTGGGTAGACAGCACAGCGCGACGCGGCTGTTTGTTCATGTCCACACGCCGCACTTTGGGCAAAAGAGCCTTGCCAATGCGCGAGGGCATCAGCAGGCGTTGGTAACGACCGCCTAGATCTTCGGCATCGGCCGGGCGGCTGTGATGCCAGCTTTCCAGCGAGGGCGTGGCCGAGGCCAGCAGCACCGGGGCGTTTTGCAGGCGGCCCCGGTACACCGCCAAGTCTCGCGCCGAATAGCGGGCGCCCTCTTGTTGTTTGTAGCTGGGGTCGTGTTCTTCGTCGACCACGATCAGTTTCAGGTGCGGCATGGACGCAAAAATGGCCATGCGCGTACCCAGCACGATGCGGGCGTGACCTGCATGGGCGGCCAGCCAGCCCTTCAGGCGCTGGGCGGGCGTCATGCCGCTGTGCATGGACACCACGGCTTCGCTGCCAAAGCGCGCTCGCACCCGCTCCTCGAGTTGGGGCGTGAGGTTGATCTCAGGCACCATGAGCAACGCTTGGGCTTGTGGGTCGGTGGCCAGCATGCGCTCGACGGCCTGCAAATAAACCTCGGTTTTGCCGCTGCCGGTGCTGCCAAACAGCAAGAAGGGCCCGGTGCCGCTGGCCATTTGCGCCAGCACGGTGTCTTGCTCTTCTGAGAGGGCGGGGCCGGGCGTGGTGTGCACGGCACGGTCGGGGTTCTGTTTTTTCAGGCGACGCGCGAGTTGCTCGGACGTCAAGTCGCGCAACTGGGGCGGCAGCGCTGCCAAGGCCACCTCTCCCAAAGAGCGCTGGTAATACTGGGCCGAAAACTGCACCAATTGTCGCCATGCGCTGTCCAGCGGGGCCAGGCCTTCGAGCACGCCCAGCACATCGCGCACTGCCGATTCGGGCATCTCCGCCGGTGCTGCATCGCGCAGCGCCCAAACCACACCCAGCACCTCTCGCTTGCCCAAGGGCACGCGCACGAGTTGTCCCAAATGCACTGAAAAGGGGCTGCGATAACTCAGCAGCCCCCCGATGGGGCTGTGGGCCGGGGTCTGGACGGCAACATCGATCCAGTGGTGTGCGCTCACATTGTTTCCGATGTTTGTTATGAATTTGTCAGTATTGCAAGTTAGCTGAATTCTTGAAAGAGGGGCTAAGTCATTGATTTCAAAGAGCTTTGGCGTTGATCCAGAAAATCTGTGGATAACTTTGTTGAAAACTCTGTCGGGATGCCCCGGAAGCCTTGAAAATCAAGCCTTCCGTCAAAATGCCCGTTCAATGTGCAGGAAATAAAGTCCAATAAAATCAACAACTTGCGTGATGAGGGTTGGACCTCTTATGTTGCTGTGCAGCAGAACGATGGGTTTTTAGCGGTTGTCTACTTTTGTGCATAAGTCAAGCGGCAAGCGGCTTTTATTTTGAAAAAAAGTGTTTGTGCGCTTGATTTTTATGCTAGCGGGGTGTTCGGTCCAAGCCCGTCGCGATCACTTTTGGCGCAGGGCCTTCGAATGGCTGTGCACCGCTTCGACCAGCGCCGTCACATGCTCGGGCGGGGTGTATTGGCTGATGCCGTGGCCCAGGTTGAAGATGTGCGTGGGGCCTGTGGTGCTGCGGTCGGTGTGCGGGGTGCCAAAGCTGTCGAGCACGCGGTGCACCTCGGTGGCGATTTGCGCAGGCGGCGCAAACAGGATGTTCGGGTCGATGTTGCCTTGCAGCGCTTTGCCGGGGCCGCCCACTTCACCTCCCACCAGGGCGCGTGCGCGGCCCAGGTTCATGGTCCAGTCCAGACCCAGCACGTCGCAGTTCAGGCCCGCCATCTCGGGCAGCCACAGGCCGCCGCCTTTGGTGAAGACGATGCTGGGGATGCGCTGGCCGTTGTGCTCGGTTTTGAGTTGGGCAAGCACGCGAGCGGTGTAGGCCAGGCTGAACTGCTGGAAAGCCCCGTCGGCCAGCACACCGCCCCAGCTGTCAAACACCATGACGGCTTGCGCACCGGCTTCGATTTGCGTGTTCAGGTACAGGGCCACGGCGTCGGCGTTGATGGCCAAAATGCGGTGCATCAGGTCTGGGCGGCTGTACATCAGGGTTTTGACGTGACGGTAATCGTCAGACCCCGCGCCCTCGACCATGTAGCAGGCCAGCGTCCAGGGGCTACCGGAAAAGCCGATGAGGGGCACGCGGCTGTTCAGCGCCTTGCGAATCGACGTGACCGCATCGAACACATAGCGCAGTTTGTTCATGTCGGGCACGGCCAGATCGGCCACGGCGGCTTCGTCGCGCACGTTTTTGGCAAAGCGGGGGCCTTCGCCCAAAGCGAAGCTCAGGCCCAGGCCCATGGCGTCGGGCACGGTGAGGATGTCGCTGAACAGGATGGACGCGTCCAGTGCATAACGTTCCAGTGGCTGCAGGGTGACTTCGGTGGCGTAGTCGACGTTGGTGGCCAGGCCCATGAAGCTGCCGGCTTTGGCGCGGGTGTCGCGGTACTCGGGCAGGTAGCGCCCGGCTTGGCGCATGAGCCAGACGGGGGTGTGGTCAGTGGCTTGGCGCAGGCAGGCGCGCAAGAAGCTGTCGTTTTGGAGGGGGGCAAAAGAAGTGCTCATGCCCGCCATTGTCGCAGGCTGCAAGGACGATTCACTGTCCGGCGGGCGTCAAAGAGGTCAGAGAAGGGCGGGCGTTCAACGCCCAGTGCTCAGGGCCTGCAGCGCCTCTTGCACTTCGGCCACGCTGGGCAATTCGGACAGCAGCACGGGCGCGCGGCCCGGCGCGTACAGGGCATACACTGGCACGCCGCTGCGGCCCAATGCCGTGAGCGCCTGCGTGATGGCGGGGTCGCGGCGGGTCCAGTCGGCACGCATCAGCACCACTTGGCGGGCTGCAAAGTCGGCCAGCAGCTTGGCATCGGTGAAGGTGGTTTTTTTGTTGTACTGGCAGGTCACGCACCAGGCGGCGGTGAAGTCCACGAACACCGGGCGACCGGCGCTCAGGTGCGTCTGCAGGTCAGCCTCTGACCAGGCTTGCCACAAGGGCAGACCGGCGGCGTTTTTCTCGCTGGCGCTGCTGGCTGGTGTGGCTGCAGCTGCCACTGCAGGCGCTTCACGCAAAGCCAAAGGCAGCCAGCTGCTGCCCAGCCACAGCAAAGTGGCCAGAGCCAGGCCGCCCATGACCCAGCGCGTTCGGCCTGTCAGGCCCAGGGCCCAAGCCAGCCAAGCCACCGTGAGCAGCAAAGCCAGCAGGCTGCTCGCCCCGTCGATGCCAGTTTGCTGACCCAGCACCCACAGCAACCAGATGACAGTTGCAAACATCGGGAAGGCCATGGCTTGGCGGAAAGTCAACATCCAGGCCCCTGGGCGCGGCAGGGTGCGCGCGATGCCGGGCCACCAGCTGGCCGCCAGATACGGCAAGGCCATGCCCACCCCCATGGCGGCAAAGACCAAGAGCGCCTGCCACATGGGCAGCGCAATCGCCAAGCCCAAAGACGCGCCCATGAAGGGGGCTGTGCAGGGCGAAGCCACGGCCACGGCTAACACGCCCGACAAACCGGCGTTCACGGTCGGGTGGCGGCTTTGCAAAGACGCCAAGCTGCTGGGCAGCATTTGTCCGAATTCAAAAACGCCCGCCAGGTTCAGGCCCAGCAGGGTGAACAAGAGCGCCAGAGCCGCCACCACGGCCGGCGACTGCAGCTGAAAGCCCCAACCAAGCTGCTCGCCGGCGGCACGCAAGGCCAGCATCAGGCCGCCCAGCAACATGAACGACAGCACCACACCCACGGTGTAGGCTATCCCGGCGGCGCGGTGTTGGGCCTGAGTCGCATCGGCCCGGGCAAAGCCCAGCACCTTGATGGCCAGCACCGGAAACACGCAGGGCATCAGGTTGAGAAGTAAACCGCCCACCAGCGCCCCCAAAATGGCCAGCGTCAGGCCCAAAGCCGTGGCGCTGGATGTCGCTGGTTTTTGCGCAGCGCGTGCATTCTCAGCCAAGGCCTTGGCCAGCGCGGGCGAGACTTCGGCAGGCGCGGCTTGTGCCAACGGAGGCCAAGTGCCTTGCACGGGCGTTGTCAGCTCAAAAGCAGGGGCTTGGGGCGCAGACTCTGGCCCCGTCGCGATGACCCATCGCAGTGTTTGGGGGCTGTCACCGCGCTCCTCAGACACCGGGATTTTGGCCTGCCAGACCGCGCCTTGCCAGTTTTGTGTCCAGTCTTTGCCTTGTACGGCCGCGTTGTGCACCACGTTGGCCGTGACCGGGAAGGCGCTGAGCGTCTGGCCGCGCCAGCTGACGGGCAGGCCATGCACGCGCAGGCTCAGTTGACGGCCATCGTCCGACAACGTGGTCTGCCCACCGGTGATCCAGGTGCCGCCTTGCTTGAGCTGAGGCAACGTCTGGGGACTGAGTTTTTGAGACGCTTCAAAGCTTGCCGCGTGCAGCGTTTGCGACGCGGCAGAGGCCAGGTTCAGGCTCATGCGGCCTTCTTGTGGGATGCATTCTTGGCGGCACACCAGCCAATCGGCTTGCAATTGAAGGGTCAGAGGCCCACTGTCCGGGAAGCGAAAGTCAGCTGCCACCGTCACGGGCACCGTCAGCAGCACACGGCCTTCGTAGCCGTAGTTGGCCAAGCTGCCAATCGGGAATTTTTTGGGCAAAGGCCAAGCGATCGCGCCAGCTTGCAAGCCTGCAGGCAGCTGCCACTGCAGCTGGGTGGGCAAGCCCGAATCGCCCGGGTTTTGCCAATAGGTGTGCCACTGGGGCTGGTGCTCGATCTGCAAGCCCAGCCAGAAGGTTTTTCCGGCCTGGATGCCTTGGGGGGCGTGCAACTGCAACTCGGCCCGCACCTGCGCGGTGTTGACCACATGGGCGGGACTGCTGAGCAAGGCGTTGGTGGCTGAATTGCCAGCGGTCGCCTTAGAGGAAAACAGGGCATCGGTTTGCGCCAAGCTGGGTGCAGACGCCCACAAGAGCGCGCACGTGCCCAGCACGAGCAGACCACTCTGAACTGTGGCCCAGCCACGCGACAACACGGAAACTTTCACGCCAATCCTTCTTTGTGGCCCCGAACACCTGAAGCGTAACCTTCTGCGAAAGGCACTGTACACGGCCGCGCTCCATTAAGATGTCCAACATGCAAAACCCTTCGCGATTTTGGGCCGACTGGACCACCCTCGATTTTCAAGCGCTGGCGCATGCACGGACGATGGCCGTGCTGCCCGTGGCCGCCACCGAGCAGCATGGCCCGCACCTGCCGCTGTCGGTGGACACCGATTTGGTCAATGGCGTGGTGTCGGCTTGCTTGCCGCACTTGCCAGCCGACTTATCCGTTTTGTTTTTGCCCACCCAAACGGTGGGGCTGAGCCCCGAGCACGCCCGTTTTGCTGGCACCCTGACGCTCAAGGCCGAAACCGTGATACGTTTGTGGACCGACATTGGCGAGTCGGTGGCGGCCAGTGGGGTGAAGAAACTGGTGCTTTTGAACGCCCATGGCGGTCAGGTCAGTGTGATGGACATCGTGGCGCGTGACCTGCGGGCCCGGCTGGGCATGCTGGTGTACAGCGTGAGTTGGTTCAATTTGCCACTGCGCGATGCACAGGGGGACGATGTCAATGCGCTGTTCCCGCCCGAAGAGCACCGCTTTGGCGTGCACGCGGGTGACACCGAAACCTCCATGATGCTGGCGCTGCGCCCAGGCACCGTACGCATGGATCGGGCGCAGAACTTTCGGTCCACCTCGCAAGATCGCGCCGAGCGCTTTGAAATTTTGGGCAACGGAAAAAGTGCCAAACTGGGCTGGCAAATGCAAGACTACAACCGCCATGGTGCGGCGGGCAATGCGGCTGCGGCCACGCTGGCCAAAGGGCAGGCTTTGCTGGATGCTTCTGGCCGGGCTTTGGCGCAATTGCTTTGTGAAATTGACCAATTGCCTCCAGACACGCTCACCGACCAGGTGAGTTGAGGCCCACCGGCCCAGTCTTCAGAATGCGGGCAGCACCAACTCGCAGTGCTCGCGGCTTACGTTTTTAGGGTATTCGCGTGTGGTGTCGATGCAGCCGCCCTCGGCATAGACACCTTTGGGGTCGCGCATGCGCATCATGCGTTCCAGCACGCGGGCTCTGGCTTCGGGGTCGGCCTGGGTTTGGGCCACCAGTCGTTCCACCACCGTCTCGTTCATCTGTAGCTCACCTTGGGCGTCGGTGTAGACGCCGTCTTTCCAGTGGAAAATTTCAATGGCTTTGGATTCGAGGGTGAAAGGTGCGTCCCGCTTCCAGAAGTTGCTGAACAGGCCGCCGCCCATGTACATGACCCAGGAGCCTTCGTAGCCGGTCACGTCGGCGGAGCGCTCGTCCGGGTTGCGAAACCACAGTCGGTCGCCCGGGACATAAAAGCGGGCGGGTAAGGGGGCTTCCATGCTGCCGTACTCGACCAGAAACACTTCGTGGAACTGGCCCGAGCGCACCGCGTGGCGTTCGTTCAATTGCTGCAATTCGGCCAACAATGCTGGGTGGTGCGCCTGCAACTCTTGCGCGATGCCCAGCAAGATCACGTATTCGGTGGCGCGGTAGCACGAGAAGTCGTACAGTTTGCCAGTTGCCTCAGGCTGCGTGGCGGCGATCAGTGCTTGAATCAGGGGGCGGCCCGGTTTGAGGATGAAGCCGGGGTCTTCTTCGTAGTGCCAGTCGGCCTCGGGGCGTTCGGCCGCTTCAGTTTTGAAGGCCAGCGCGGTCAAGCGGGCGGCCAAGGCCATGTTGCGCCGCACCCGAACGTGTGACTTCAGGGCCTCCAGGTCGCGGAATGCAAAGCGATGGGGCGAGCCCAACAGAGCCACCCAGATTTCGCGTTCCAAGGCCCAAGCTTCATTGGCGTGGTCATCCTGGTTGATTGGCCCCAGGGAAGTGCACAAGTTCAGGCTGTTGAACCCGGGCATGTGGTTTTGCTGGAATTCGCGCTGTAAGCGGGCCACCAAGGCCACGGTGCCGTCTTCGAGGGGCTGATGCAGGGTCTGAATCGCTGACTGAAGGCCCCATTCCCGAAGGTCCGCGCTCAGTTGTGCTGCCAGGCGATCGGCTTGATCGGCGGGTGTGAGGGTGAACTCAATGCCGCCTTCCAGTGTCTGTAGGGCAAGCCAGGCGGTCGAACAATTCATGCCGCTTATTTTGCCCCTGCAATTGCAAGGTTTTTCCTAGGGATTACACCCAATTTTTATGAGGAAATTCGCCGTTTCAGGCGAAGGTGACCCAGTCCTTGTGCGCGTCGCTGTCCAGGTGCGGCAAGGTGTTGTAGGTCAGCAGCATGTGCCGTTTGGGGTTGAACACAAACTCGGTCAGCGCCGTGTTGCGGATGCGCAGGTTCAGCTCGATGGTGGTTTCGGGCGGGGTGCCCAGCACGCGGCCTACGGCTGTGGAGATGGGGCCGCCGCTGGATACGATCATCACGTCGCCTGAATGGTTTTGCCGCACATGGTCCAGCGCCCCCTCGATGCCGCCTACAAAGTCGGCGTAGCTGGTCATGCCGCGCGGCTGGGTGCGCCCCGCCATCCAGGCTTGCAGCGCATCGCGCAGCAGGCGAAAGTGGTGGCGGTACAGCTCGGGGGTGTCGGGTTTGGCCAGTGGTTCGGGGTGGATGGACTCGATCAGCGCGTGGCTGTCGTATTCGTTCAGGCCCGGCCAGACGGCCGGGGTGTGCATCAGGCCCGCGCCCTCGGAGATGCCTTCCCAAGTTTGGCGGTGGCGTTTCAAGCTGCCCATCATCACGGCTTCAATCGGTTGGGCCTGCAACTTGGGGCGCAGATACTCTCCCAGTCGCACAGCCTGTTGACGGCCCAGTGGGCTGAGTTGATCGTAGTCATCGGCCCCGAAGGAGGCTTGTCCATGGCGGACCAGATAGAGAGTTCCCATGGGCGTCTATTGTGGTGGCGGACGTGCGCCGGTTTTGTCCCAAGAGCGACCTGGCGTTTTGGGTCTGGAATGGGTCAGCCATTTGCGAATGAGTTGTAGTTATTGCGGAGTTTCCATGGCGTCAAAGGTCAGGGCCCTGCGGCCTTCAGGTGCGGTTTTGCAGCACCTGGCACAAGGTGCTGGCGTCCACATTGCCACCGCACAAGGTGGTGCCCACCACTTGCCCGCGCAGTTGTTCGCGTTCGGACCACGCGGCGGCAAAACTGGCAGCGCCTGCACCTTCGGCCAGGTTGTGGGTGTCGGTGTACAGGTCGCGCATGGCTTGGGCCACCTGTGCATCGCTGACCTGAACCACGCGGTCCAATCCAGCTTGCAAAATAGCCAGCGCTTGTGGGTCGGCGCGGCGCACCGCCATGCCATCGGCCAGCAAAGTGCTGACCGGGGCTTCGACCACGCAGTTTGCCGCCATCGAGTCGAGGTAAGTGGTGGCGTGTGCGCTGACCACGCCCACTACCTTGACAGGGTGGCCAAGCGCTTTTTTGGCCGCCAATGCGGCGCAGGCACCCGAGCCGAGGCCAATCGGTACATAAAGCACATCGAGCGCAGGGACAGCCTGAAAAAATTCGAGCCAACCCGTGGCCACGCCGAGCACCAAGGCTGGGTGGTAGCTGGGCACCATGTGCGCACCGCTGGCCTGTGCCAGGCTCAGAGCGTGTTCGCGGGCGGCCTGGAAGTCATGACCCTGTTCGATGAGCTGCGCACCCAGCGCCCGCATGGCGACATTCTTCTCGGCGGAGTTGCCCAGCGGGACCACGATGGTGCAGGCCACGCCGTGGCGTGCTGCCGCATAAGCGATGCTCTGGCCATGGTTGCCCCGAGTGGCGCTGATCACTTTGGAGGGCATCTGGCCTGAGCGGGCCAAGTGTTCAAAGTAGGTCAAACCACCGCGCACCTTGAAGGCGCCCACGGGGGTGTGGTTTTCATGCTTGACCCAGCAGTCGGTGCCCAGCCGCTGGCTCAGGGTGTTCCACCGGTACTGGGGCGTGGGGCCAAAGGCCGCGTAGATGGTTTGCGTGGCCGCTTGGATTTGGGCCAGTGTGGGCAGGTCGGTGTGCATGGTGGCTCCTGCAGTTTAAGGCTTGGGGTTCAGGGGGGTCACAGACTGACGCTGCCTTGGATGCAGCCGACCACATCGCCACCCACCCAGACTTGGCCTTGTGGGTCTTGCGACAGAAACACCTGACCTGCGCGCCCCAGAATCGTGCCCTGACGGGCGCTGTAGGTGAGAGGCATGTGACCGTCGTCCATCAGCCATTGCGCCAGCGATGCGTTCAGGCTGCCGGTGACCGGGTCTTCGGCGATGCCCACGGGGGCGGCGAAGGCGCGTACTTCCAGATCGGTGGGGTCGTTGGCGGTGCGGGTGGACGGTGCAAAGGCGCGGGCTTCGCGGTTGGCGCGGCGGATCAGGCCATGTTGTGCCTCGGTGGCTGACGCTTGCCGCTTGCCCGCCACGCCGACTTTGGTGCCCAGTTTTTTCAGGGCAGCGTGGTCAGGCTCCAGGGCCAGCACCGTGTCCACATCATGGACCACCAGGCCCAGCCAGTGCGGTCCGTTGTTCAGGTTTTGGGCGGCTATCACTTCAGATGCGTCCAGCCCCAAAGCGGCTAGCACCGGGCTGAGGTCTTCGACCGAGATGTCTGATCGCTTCAGAGGTGGTGCTGCAAAAGCCCAGCGCTCGCCCAGCTGCTTCAAAGTCACCAGGCCAACGCCGCATTCCTGCATCAGCACACCAGGTTGCCGTGGCGTGTTGCCCGCCTTCAGCCAGGCGTGGGCTGTGCCCAGTGTGGGGTGGCCCGCAAACGGCAGCTCAGCACCGGGCGTGAAGATGCGCACCCGATAGTCGGCCCCGCCCGCAGCGCCTTCGGGCGTGGGCGGCAGCACAAAGGTGGTTTCGCTCAGCTGCGTCCAGGCAGCAAAGGTTTGCATTTGCACGTCGCTCAGGCCCGTGCCATCGAGCACTACGGCCAGCGGGTTACCCAGGAAAGCGGTGTCGGTGAAGACGTCGACTTGTTGAAAAGCGCGGGATTTCATGGGGCCTTGAGGGGGTGGAAGCGGATTACAGGGATTCTCGGATCGCGGCGGCCAGCGCGGCCATGCCATTGTTGATCTGGTCCACGGTGGCGGTCACGAACGACAGGCGCAGTGTGCTTTCGTCGGCACCCTCGGCATAAAAGGCAGAGCCGGGCACAAAGGCCACGCCTTTTTCAACGGCTTTGGCCAGCAATGGAATGGCTTTGAGGCCCTTGGGCAGTTGCACCCACAAGAACATGCCGCCCACCGGGCGGTTCCAAGTCAGGCCCAGCCCCGCCATTTCGCGGTCAAGCGCGGCCAGCATGGCTTCGCACTGCTGTTTGTAAAGCGCGCGGATGGTGGGCACATGGCGTTCGATGAAGCCGTCTTTCAGCACTTCAGCGACCACGCGCTGGTTGAAACTGGGCGTGTGCAGATCGGCCGCTTGTTTCGCTTGCAAGAGTTTGGGGTACAGCGAGGTGGGAGCCACCAAATAACCCAAGCGCAGGCCGGGTGCGAGGATTTTGGAAAACGAGCCCAAGTAAACGCTGCCCTCGGGGTGGCGCGAGCTGAGCGAGGGAGCGGGGGGCGCGTCAAACCACAAGTCGCCGTAGGGGTTGTCTTCGATGATTGGCAGACCGGTTTCGATGGCCACTTGGCCCACGGCGGCGCGGCGCTCTTCGGTCATGGTGCGGCCCGTGGGGTTCTGAAAGTTAGGCAGCAAATACACAAAACGAGCTTTGTCAGCACCGACGCCCACTTTGGCGCGCAGGTCGGCGGCATCCACGCCATGATCGTCGCTGTTCACGCCCACGGCGATGGGCTCCATCGGGGTGAAGGCTTGCAAAGCGCCCAGGTAGGTGGGCGTTTCAACCAAAATGCGGCTGCCCGCGTCGATCAGGATCTTGGCGACCAAGTCCAGGCCTTGCTGGCTGCCGGTGGTGATCAGCACCTGGTCGGGGCTCACATGCATGCCTTGTTTGAGCAGGTCTTTTGCGACCCATTCGCGCAGCGGGGCGTAGCCTTCGCTGGCGGCGTATTGCAAGGCGGCTTTGCCGTCATCTCTCAGCACGCGCTCGCTGGCTTCGCGCATGGCGTCGATCGGGAAAGTCTGGGGTGAAGGCAGGCCACCAGCAAAACTGATGATGCCGGGCTTTTCAGTGACTTTCAGGATCTCGCGGATCACCGAGGGGTTCATCTTTTCGGCGCGTTGGGCCATTTGCCATTTCATTTTCTGCTCCTCAATTTTTTGTTCACTTGGATTTGGGGGTGTTGGCCATGCGCCGTCCCATGGAAACCGTGCCCACGACCAGAATGGCAAAAACCAGGGTCATGGCATCGAGTGATTCTCCCAGCAAAGGCACGGCCGCCAGAATGCTGATGAAAGGCTGCAGCAATTGCAGTTGGCTCACCCGCAGTGGGCCACCCAGCGAAAGACCGCGAAACCAGGCAAAAAAGCCCGCCCACATGGAGAACACGCCCAGGTACAGCAGAGCCAGCCACGATATGGGCACTACTGTTTGGTCGGGCCAAGTGAGCCAGGCTCCGGGCAGCGTGAGGGGCAGCGCCATCACACAAACCCAGCTGATGACTTTCTCAGCGCCCATACTGGCCGTGACTTTTGCCCCGGCGACATAGCCCAGCGAGGCGGCCACCACGGCGCCCAGTAGCAGGGTGTCGGCCCAGGTCAGGCCAAAACCGTGGCCCATTTGCGCTGCGCGCAGCAGACTGTAAACCGCTACCAGGATGCTGCCCAAAGCGGCAAAGACCCAAAACCCCAGACGCGCGCGTTGGTGCAGCAACCACGCGGCTGCTGCTGCGGTGGCCAACGGCAGCAAGGCGGTGATGACAGCCGCATGGCTGGCCGTGACGTGGCGCAGCGCCCAGCCCAGCAGCAAGGGGTAACCGATCACATTGCCAGCCAGCGACAAATACAACGGGCTACGTTGCTCAGCCAAGGGCCAAGGGGCGCGAACCGCCAAAAGGTATACAAGCGACAGGCCACCGGCCAGCGCGGCGCGTGCCCAGGTCACAAACCAGGGGGACATTTGCGGGGCGTCCACCGTGCCCGTGGCCAAGCGCGTCATGGGCAAGGTGAGTCCAAAAATGACGACACCCAAAAGGCCAAGCCACAGACCCAGGTTTTCGCGTTGTTGAGGGGTGTTGATCATGGTATTTGTGCTTGTTGTACAGGGGGTGAACTTCTTGCCTTGCGGGCATCCGGCGCGGCGGGGGCTGTCAGCCTGCGCTTTGCCGCATGTCGTTCAAAATCCACAAGGCCGTAGCCACCAGCGCCACCGACATGCAGCGGTTGAAAATCAGCAAACGGTGGCCGTGCGCCAGCCAGTGCCGCAGGATCGAGCCTGCAACTGCATAGGTCAGATTGCTGAAAAAGCCATAGGCCACCATGATGGGCAGCAGCACCAAGGTGCGGGCCGTGGCGTCTTCACGCCCAGCCACCCAGCCCGCCACGATGGCGAGCGCCAGCATCCAGGCTTTGATGTTCAGAAACTGAAGACCCACGCCTTGCACAAAGCCCACTTGTAACTTGGCGCTGTCGGCCTGCAGCAAACTGCCGCTTTGCCACAAACGCGAGGCCAACCAGAGCAAATAGCCGGTGCCCAGCGTCACGATGCCCCAGCGCAAAGGCGGGAAGGCCACCACCAGCCCACCCACTCCGGTGGCACACATCGTGAACAAAATGCCCCAGCCCACCGGCACCGCCAGCACAAAGCGCATGGCCCGACGCAGGCCATGGTTGGCGGCCATGGCGGTCGACAATGTGGTGTTCGGCCCGGGCGTGAAGCTGCTCACAGTGGCCAGTACCAACAGCGCGCTGAGTTCGGAAGAGGTCATGGTTTTGAATGTCGCATGAAATGAGGCCCTCTGGGTGCTTCGGGCTTGCGTTTCAACGTGCCGACAGAATTTCCCAGCGCTCCATGGCGGCCAGCAGCTGGTCGTCGATTTCCGTATCGCGGCGGAACAGTTGTTGCGCCAGCCCGGGGTCGCGCTGGTAAACGCTGCCGTCGGACAGTTGCGCACGCACGTTGGTTTGCTCTTTCTCCAAGCTCTCTATCTTTGTCGGCAGCTCAGCCAGCTCACGCTGTTCTTTGTAGCTGAGCTTGCTGCGTGTTGGGGTACTTGCTGTTGGGGCTGTTGAGGCTGTTGACGTTGGGATGGGGCTTGCGGCTGGGGCTGCCTGAATTGGGGTGCCGCTGCGCTGCGCCACTTGGGCCCGAATGGCCTGAGCGCGCTTGGATTGGACCAGCCAATCCTGCACCGAGCCCTCGTATTCGCGCCAAAAACCAGGTTGGTCTGGGGCGCTTTCGCAGGCGATGATGCCTGTGACCACGTTGTCCATGAAGGCCCGATCGTGGCTCACCAAGAATACGGTGCCTTCGTAGTTTTGCAGCAACTCTTCCAGCAGTTCCAGGGTTTCGATGTCTAGGTCGTTGGTCGGTTCGTCCAGCACCAACACGTTGGCTGGGCGGGCAAACAAGCGCGCCAACAGCAGGCGGTTGCGCTCGCCTCCTGACAGTGAGCGCACAGGCGAGGTGCCGCGTGCGGGCGAGAACAAAAAGTCGCCCAGATAGCTCTTGACGTGCTGGCGTTTGTTGCCAATCTCGATCCATTCGCTGCCGGGGCTGATGAAGTCTTCCAGCGTGGCGTCCAGGTCCAGTGCATCGCGCATTTGGTCGAAGTAGGCCACTTCGAGCTTGGTGCCACGGCGCACTTCACCGCTGTCCGCTTCGAGCTCGCCCAGAATCAGTTTGAGCAAGGTGGTTTTGCCCGCGCCGTTGGGGCCCAGCAAGCCGATCTTGTCGCCGCGCAGCAAAGTGCCGGTGAATTTTTGAATAACGGTGCGCACTGAGCCATCGGGTTGGGTGAAGCTTTTGCTCACGTCGGTCAGTTCGGCCACCAGCTTGCCGCTCGGAACGCCCGAGGCCACTTCCATCTTCACATTGCCCACCTTTTCCCGGCGAGATGCACGTTCGCCGCGCAGATTTTGCAGCCGCGTGATGCGGCTTTGGCTGCGGGTGCGGCGAGCTTCGACGCCTTTGCGAATCCAGATTTCTTCTTGGGCCAACAACTTGTCGGCTTTGGCCTGAATCACGGATTCTTGAGCGAGTTGCTCTTCTTTCTGCACTTGGTAGGCGGCGTAATTGCCCGGGTAAGGGCGCAGCTTGCCGCGGTCCAATTCCACAATGCGGGTGGCGATGCGGTCCAAAAATGCCCGGTCGTGGGTGATGGCAATCACGCTGCCCTTGAAGTCGATCAACAGATCTTCCAGCCAGGTGATGGCGTTCAGGTCCAGGTGGTTGGTGGGCTCGTCCAATAAGAGGACGTCAGGGCGGGTCACCAAAGCTTGCGCCAGGGCCACGCGCTTGCGCATCCCCCCGGACAGCGATTGCACGACTGCATTGGGGTTCAGTTGCAGGCGTTGCAGGGTTTCGTCCAACCGTTGCTCCCAGCCCCAGCCATCGCGTGATTCGATTTGTCCCTGCAAAGTGTCCAGGTCGCCCCGGCTGTGGGTGTAATCGTCGATCCATTGCACCACTTCGGCCAAGCCTTCACGCACAGACTCAAAAATGGTGTGCTCAGCGACCAGGATGGGCTCCTGAGCCACGTAAGCGATGCGAACGCCTTGCTGCACATGCAAGTTACCGTCATCTGGGCGCTCCATGCCCGCCAAAATCTTGAGTAAGGACGATTTGCCTGTCCCGTTGCGACCAATCAAGCCGATGCGCTCAGTCGTTTCCAAAGAGAAGTCGGCGTGATCGAGGAGGGCGACGTGACCAAAAGCCAGAGACGCGTTCATGAGTGTGAGTAATGCCATGGACGCATTATCCCGGGGGCGGCTGCAAAAATTAGCCGAAAAATTCAAAAAAATGGTTAAGGGCCGAAAAACTGTGTCACAATCGAGGGCTTCGCTGCACACAAAGTGGTTTTCTCATGAAAGCCAAAACAGTCAGCTAAGAGGTTTCTGAAAAGATCGTATGGATCGAATAAAATTTCAAAAACTTGACGCGGCCTTAAAAACTGTGTCATAATTCAAGGCTTCGCTGATCGCAGCGAGTCAAGAAAAGGTGATGAGAGTCTCCTGGGTTCTTTAAAAATATACAGCCGATAAGCGTGGGCGTTTGATGGTGATTGCCAAGTTCTTCGGAACTTAGCTTTAATTAGCTAACAAACGCTCATGAAGTAAAAAAGATGTGGAAATCAGAGATGGTGACCACGTCGATTCCAATTTATGAGTTGGTCGAAAGACCGAAAAAAAATCAAGATCGAACTATAGAGTTTGATCCTGGCTCAGATTGAACGCTGGCGGAATGCTTTACACATGCAAGTCGAACGGTAGAGGGGGCAACCCCTTGAGAGTGGCGAACGGGTGAGTAATATATCGGAACGTGCCCAGTCGTGGGGGATAACGTAGCGAAAGTTACGCTAATACCGCATACGATCTAAGGATGAAAGCGGGGGATCGCAAGACCTCGCGCGATTGGAGCGGCCGATATCAGATTAGGTAGTTGGTGGGGTAAAGGCTCACCAAGCCAACGATCTGTAGCTGGTCTGAGAGGACGACCAGCCACACTGGAACTGAGACACGGTCCAGACTCCTACGGGAGGCAGCAGTGGGGAATTTTGGACAATGGACGCAAGTCTGATCCAGCCATTCCGCGTGCAGGATGAAGGCCCTCGGGTTGTAAACTGCTTTTGTACGGAACGAAAAGGTTTCTCTTAATACGAGGAGCTCATGACGGTACCGTAAGAATAAGCACCGGCTAACTACGTGCCAGCAGCCGCGGTAATACGTAGGGTGCAAGCGTTAATCGGAATTACTGGGCGTAAAGCGTGCGCAGGCGGTTATATAAGACAGATGTGAAATCCCCGGGCTCAACCTGGGAACTGCATTTGTGACTGTATAGCTAGAGTACGGTAGAGGGGGATGGAATTCCGCGTGTAGCAGTGAAATGCGTAGATATGCGGAGGAACACCGATGGCGAAGGCAATCCCCTGGACCTGTACTGACGCTCATGCACGAAAGCGTGGGGAGCAAACAGGATTAGATACCCTGGTAGTCCACGCCCTAAACGATGTCAACTGGTTGTTGGGTCTTCACTGACTCAGTAACGAAGCTAACGCGTGAAGTTGACCGCCTGGGGAGTACGGCCGCAAGGTTGAAACTCAAAGGAATTGACGGGGACCCGCACAAGCGGTGGATGATGTGGTTTAATTCGATGCAACGCGAAAAACCTTACCCACCTTTGACATGTACGGAAGCCTTTAGAGATAGAGGCGTGCTCGAAAGAGAGCCGTAACACAGGTGCTGCATGGCTGTCGTCAGCTCGTGTCGTGAGATGTTGGGTTAAGTCCCGCAACGAGCGCAACCCTTGTCATTAGTTGCTACATTCAGTTGGGCACTCTAATGAGACTGCCGGTGACAAACCGGAGGAAGGTGGGGATGACGTCAAGTCCTCATGGCCCTTATAGGTGGGGCTACACACGTCATACAATGGCTGGTACAAAGGGTTGCCAACCCGCGAGGGGGAGCCAATCCCATAAAACCAGTCGTAGTCCGGATCGCAGTCTGCAACTCGACTGCGTGAAGTCGGAATCGCTAGTAATCGTGGATCAGAATGTCACGGTGAATACGTTCCCGGGTCTTGTACACACCGCCCGTCACACCATGGGAGCGGGTCTCGCCAGAAGTAGTTAGCCTAACCGCAAGGAGGGCGATTACCACGGCGGGGTTCGTGACTGGGGTGAAGTCGTAACAAGGTAGCCGTATCGGAAGGTGCGGCTGGATCACCTCCTTTCTGGAAACTGCAATCTAAATTGAACGCTCACACTTATCGGTTGTTGGAAGGGTAGTCGCTGACGGCTATGGCGCAAGCCCAGTCATTGGCGGCCGGCTTGGGTCTGTAGCTCAGTTGGTTAGAGCACTGTGTTGATAACGCAGGGGTCGTTGGTTCGAGACCAACCAGACCCACCAATCCTTCTGAAGACAAGCGCTGAAAGGCGTCAAGGGTAAGACAACGGGGGATTAGCTCAGCTGGGAGAGCACCTGCTTTGCAAGCAGGGGGTCGTCGGTTCGATCCCGTCATCCTCCACCACCACTTATCGAATGTTGAAGGGGCCTGAAAAGGTTCTGATGAATGTTCATTCAAAACAAAAGCGACTTGGCAAGAGATTGCGCAGGTTGTTTTTGTGTTGATTGATATTGATCGATTAACAAGTGTCGAAAGACACACGGCTGTTCTTTAAAAATTCATAGAGTCGAATCAGAGTTGCCAGGGGAAACCGCACATTCGTAAAGGTTTAGTGCGGACCGTGCCCCTGGTGACAATTTTTTGATTGCGTCAAAACGAATATTCAAACGACGTTTGAAATTCAAGTAAAGACGAATTGTTCTATTGATATTGGATGGAAACATCCGGTGTTGAGGAATTATTCATTTACGGCATAACGCGTCAGGTGAAAGACCTGACAGACATTCCTTGAAAATAACGATGAGGTCTCGCAAGAGAGTTCAAAGTTATAGGGTCAAGTGAATAAGAGCATGTGGTGGATGCCTTGGCAATGATAGGCGACGAAAGACGTGAAAGCCTGCGATAAGCTTCGGGGAGCTGGCAAATAAGCATTGATCCGGAGATTTCTGAATGGGGAAACCCACCCTTAGGGGTATCGCATGATGAATACATAGTCATGCGAGGCGAACCGGGTGAACTGAAACATCTCAGTAGCTCGAGGAAAAGACATCAACCGAGATTCCGAAAGTAGTGGCGAGCGAAATCGGAAGAGCCTGTTAGTGATAGCACAACTGTTAGCAAAGCGGCATGGAAAGGCCGGCCATAGTGGGTGATAGCCCCGTATGCGAAAACAGATGTGTGGTACTGAGCTAACGACAAGTAGGGCGGGACACGAGAAATCCTGTCTGAATATGGGGGGACCATCCTCCAAGGCTAAATACTCATCATTGACCGATAGTGAACAAGTACCGTGAGGGAAAGGCGAAAAGAACCCCGGGAGGGGAGTGAAATAGATCCTGAAACCGCATGCTTACAAAAAGTAGGAGCCTCGAAAGGGGTGACTGCGTACCTTTTGTATAATGGGTCAGCGACTTACATTCAGTGGCAAGGTTAACCGAATAGGGAAGCCGTAGAGAAATCGAGTCCGAATAGGGCGATCAGTCGCTGGGTGTAGACCCGAAACCAAGTGATCTATCCATGGGCAGGATGAAGGTGCCGTAACAGGTACTGGAGGTCCGAACCGACTAATGTTGCAAAATTAGCGGATGACCTGTGGATAGGGGTGAAAGGCTAAACAAACTTGGAAATAGCTGGTTCTCTCCGAAAACTATTTAGGTAGTGCCTCAAGTATTACCATCGGGGGTAGAGCACTGTTTTGGCTAGGGGGTCATGGCGACTTACCAAACCAAGGCAAACTCCGAATACCGATGAGTACAGCTTGGGAGACAGAGCACCGGGTGCTAACGTCCGGACTCAAGAGGGAAACAACCCAGACCGCCAGCTAAGGTCCCTAAAATTGGCTAAGTGGGAAACGAAGTGGGAAGGCTAAAACAGTCAGGATGTTGGCTTAGAAGCAGCCATCATTTAAAGAAAGCGTAATAGCTCACTGATCGAGTCGTCCTGCGCGGAAGATGTAACGGGGCTAAGCCAGTTACCGAAGCTGCGGATTTGCAATTTATTGCAAGTGGTAGGAGAGCGTTCTGTAGGCCTGTGAAGGTGGTGGTGTAAACCCTGCTGGAGGTATCAGAAGTGCGAATGCTGACATGAGTAGCGTTAAAGGGGGTGAAAAGCCCCCTCGCCGTAAGCGCAAGGTTTTCTACGCAACGTTCATCGGCGTAGAGTGAGTCGGCCCCTAAGGCGAGGCAGAGATGCGTAGCTGATGGGAAACAGGTCAATATTCCTGTACCGATGACAAGTGCGATGTGGGGACGGAGAAGGTTAGCTCAGCCAACTGTTGGATATGTTGGTTCAAGCCTGTAGTCGTGCCTGGTAGGCAAATCCGCCGGGCTTAGATGAGGGGTGATAACGAGGGTGCTTGCACCTGAAGTGAGTGATACCCTGCTTCCAGGAAAAGCCACTAAGCTTCAGCTTGTCATTGACCGTACCGCAAACCGACACTGGTGCGCGAGATGAGTATTCTAAGGCGCTTGAGAGAACTCAGGAGAAGGAACTCGGCAAATTGATACCGTAACTTCGGGAGAAGGTATGCCCCTATTAGGTGAACTTGAACAAAGGGAGCCGAACGGGGTTGCAAAAAATCGGTGGCTGCGACTGTTTAATAAAAACACAGCACTCTGCAAACACGAAAGTGGACGTATAGGGTGTGACGCCTGCCCGGTGCTGGAAGATTAAATGATGGGGTGCAAGCTCTTGATTGAAGTCCCAGTAAACGGCGGCCGTAACTATAACGGTCCTAAGGTAGCGAAATTCCTTGTCGGGTAAGTTCCGACCTGCACGAATGGCGTAACGATGGCCACACTGTCTCCTCCTGAGACTCAGCGAAGTTGAAATGTTTGTGATGATGCAATCTCCCCGCGGAAAGACGGAAAGACCCCATGAACCTTTACTGTAGCTTTGTATTGGACTTTGAACAGATCTGTGTAGGATAGGTGGGAGGCTTTGAAGCGAGGTCGCTAGATCTTGTGGAGCCAACGTTGAAATACCACCCTGGTGTGTTTGAGGTTCTAACCTAGGTCCATTATCTGGATCGGGGACAGTGCATGGTAGGCAGTTTGACTGGGGCGGTCTCCTCCCAAAGCGTAACGGAGGAGTTCGAAGGTACGCTAGTTACGGTCGGACATCGTGATAATAGTGCAATGGCATAAGCGTGCTTAACTGCGAGACTGACAAGTCGAGCAGATACGAAAGTAGGACATAGTGATCCGGTGGTTCTGTATGGAAGGGCCATCGCTCAACGGATAAAAGGTACTCTGGGGATAACAGGCTGATACCGCCCAAGAGTTCATATCGACGGCGGTGTTTGGCACCTCGATGTCGGCTCATCTCATCCTGGGGCTGTAGCCGGTCCCAAGGGTATGGCTGTTCGCCATTTAAAGAGGTACGTGAGCTGGGTTTAAAACGTCGTGAGACAGTTTGGTCCCTATCTTCCGTGGGCGCTGCAGATTTGAGGAAGCCTGCTCCTAGTACGAGAGGACCGGAGTGGACACACCTCTGGTGTATCGGTTGTCACGCCAGTGGCATTGCCGAGTAGCTAAGTGTGGAAGAGATAACCGCTGAAAGCATCTAAGCGGGAAACTCGTTTCAAGATGAGATCTGCCGGGGCCTTGAGCCCCCTAAAGAGTCGTTCAAGACCAGGACGTTGATAGGTCAGGTGTGGAAGCGCAGTAATGCGTTAAGCTAACTGATACTAATTGCTCGTGAGGCTTGACCCTATAACTTTGATCACACGCCGCAAGGTGTGCATTGGTCAGGGAAGTTATGCCAAGTTGACGCATTCAAAAAAGGCTGAAAGGCCTGAGCGAGAGCTCAAAAATCTGATTCGAAACTCTATGAATTCGTTGTCTTGACCCGCGTCAAGACGACACCAAGTTATGCCTGATGACCATAGCAAGTTGGCCCCACTCCTTCCCATCTCGAACAGGACCGTGAAACGACTTAGCGCCGATGATAGTGCGGATTCCCGTGTGAAAGTAGGACATCGTCAGGCTTCTAACAGCCCGAAACGCCCCACCTAACGGTGGGGCGTTTTCTTTAGAAGACATAAAAATCTTTTAAAGAAAGCGCAAAAGCGTGATAAAATAGAAGGCTTCGCTGATCGCAGCGAGTCAAGAAAAGGTGATGAGAGTTGCCTGGGTTCTTTAAAAATATACAGCCGATAAGCGTGGGCGTTTGATGGTGATTGCCAAGTTCTTCGGAACTTAGCTTTAATTAGCTAACAAACGCTCATGAAGTAAAAAAGATGTGGAAATCAGAGATGGTGACCACGTCGATTCCAATTTATGAGTTGGTCGAAAGACCGAAAAAAAATCAAGATCGAACTATAGAGTTTGATCCTGGCTCAGATTGAACGCTGGCGGAATGCTTTACACATGCAAGTCGAACGGTAGAGGGGGCAACCCCTTGAGAGTGGCGAACGGGTGAGTAATATATCGGAACGTGCCCAGTCGTGGGGGATAACGTAGCGAAAGTTACGCTAATACCGCATACGATCTAAGGATGAAAGCGGGGGATCGCAAGACCTCGCGCGATTGGAGCGGCCGATATCAGATTAGGTAGTTGGTGGGGTAAAGGCTCACCAAGCCAACGATCTGTAGCTGGTCTGAGAGGACGACCAGCCACACTGGAACTGAGACACGGTCCA
>NZ_NESJ01000025.1:0-15000 GCF_003063645.1 Limnohabitans sp. 2KL-51 | reverse complement strand
GGTCAGCGACTTACATTCAGTGGCAAGGTTAACCGAATAGGGAAGCCGTAGAGAAATCGAGTCCGAATAGGGCGATCAGTCGCTGGGTGTAGACCCGAAACCAAGTGATCTATCCATGGGCAGGATGAAGGTGCCGTAACAGGTACTGGAGGTCCGAACCGACTAATGTTGCAAAATTAGCGGATGACCTGTGGATAGGGGTGAAAGGCTAAACAAACTTGGAAATAGCTGGTTCTCTCCGAAAACTATTTAGGTAGTGCCTCAAGTATTACCATCGGGGGTAGAGCACTGTTTTGGCTAGGGGGTCATGGCGACTTACCAAACCAAGGCAAACTCCGAATACCGATGAGTACAGCTTGGGAGACAGAGCACCGGGTGCTAACGTCCGGACTCAAGAGGGAAACAACCCAGACCGCCAGCTAAGGTCCCTAAAATTGGCTAAGTGGGAAACGAAGTGGGAAGGCTAAAACAGTCAGGATGTTGGCTTAGAAGCAGCCATCATTTAAAGAAAGCGTAATAGCTCACTGATCGAGTCGTCCTGCGCGGAAGATGTAACGGGGCTAAGCCAGTTACCGAAGCTGCGGATTTGCAATTTATTGCAAGTGGTAGGAGAGCGTTCTGTAGGCCTGTGAAGGTGGTGGTGTAAACCCTGCTGGAGGTATCAGAAGTGCGAATGCTGACATGAGTAGCGTTAAAGGGGGTGAAAAGCCCCCTCGCCGTAAGCGCAAGGTTTTCTACGCAACGTTCATCGGCGTAGAGTGAGTCGGCCCCTAAGGCGAGGCAGAGATGCGTAGCTGATGGGAAACAGGTCAATATTCCTGTACCGATGACAAGTGCGATGTGGGGACGGAGAAGGTTAGCTCAGCCAACTGTTGGATATGTTGGTTCAAGCCTGTAGTCGTGCCTGGTAGGCAAATCCGCCGGGCTTAGATGAGGGGTGATAACGAGGGTGCTTGCACCTGAAGTGAGTGATACCCTGCTTCCAGGAAAAGCCACTAAGCTTCAGCTTGTCATTGACCGTACCGCAAACCGACACTGGTGCGCGAGATGAGTATTCTAAGGCGCTTGAGAGAACTCAGGAGAAGGAACTCGGCAAATTGATACCGTAACTTCGGGAGAAGGTATGCCCCTATTAGGTGAACTTGAACAAAGGGAGCCGAACGGGGTTGCAAAAAATCGGTGGCTGCGACTGTTTAATAAAAACACAGCACTCTGCAAACACGAAAGTGGACGTATAGGGTGTGACGCCTGCCCGGTGCTGGAAGATTAAATGATGGGGTGCAAGCTCTTGATTGAAGTCCCAGTAAACGGCGGCCGTAACTATAACGGTCCTAAGGTAGCGAAATTCCTTGTCGGGTAAGTTCCGACCTGCACGAATGGCGTAACGATGGCCACACTGTCTCCTCCTGAGACTCAGCGAAGTTGAAATGTTTGTGATGATGCAATCTCCCCGCGGAAAGACGGAAAGACCCCATGAACCTTTACTGTAGCTTTGTATTGGACTTTGAACAGATCTGTGTAGGATAGGTGGGAGGCTTTGAAGCGAGGTCGCTAGATCTTGTGGAGCCAACGTTGAAATACCACCCTGGTGTGTTTGAGGTTCTAACCTAGGTCCATTATCTGGATCGGGGACAGTGCATGGTAGGCAGTTTGACTGGGGCGGTCTCCTCCCAAAGCGTAACGGAGGAGTTCGAAGGTACGCTAGTTACGGTCGGACATCGTGATAATAGTGCAATGGCATAAGCGTGCTTAACTGCGAGACTGACAAGTCGAGCAGATACGAAAGTAGGACATAGTGATCCGGTGGTTCTGTATGGAAGGGCCATCGCTCAACGGATAAAAGGTACTCTGGGGATAACAGGCTGATACCGCCCAAGAGTTCATATCGACGGCGGTGTTTGGCACCTCGATGTCGGCTCATCTCATCCTGGGGCTGTAGCCGGTCCCAAGGGTATGGCTGTTCGCCATTTAAAGAGGTACGTGAGCTGGGTTTAAAACGTCGTGAGACAGTTTGGTCCCTATCTTCCGTGGGCGCTGCAGATTTGAGGAAGCCTGCTCCTAGTACGAGAGGACCGGAGTGGACACACCTCTGGTGTATCGGTTGTCACGCCAGTGGCATTGCCGAGTAGCTAAGTGTGGAAGAGATAACCGCTGAAAGCATCTAAGCGGGAAACTCGTTTCAAGATGAGATCTGCCGGGGCCTTGAGCCCCCTAAAGAGTCGTTCAAGACCAGGACGTTGATAGGTCAGGTGTGGAAGCGCAGTAATGCGTTAAGCTAACTGATACTAATTGCTCGTGAGGCTTGACCCTATAACTTTGATCACACGCCGCAAGGTGTGCATTGGTCAGGGAAGTTATGCCAAGTTGACGCATTCAAAAAAGGCTGAAAGGCCTGAGCGAGAGCTCAAAAATCTGATTCGAAACTCTATGAATTCGTTGTCTTGACCCGCGTCAAGACGACACCAAGTTATGCCTGATGACCATAGCAAGTTGGCCCCACTCCTTCCCATCTCGAACAGGACCGTGAAACGACTTAGCGCCGATGATAGTGCGGATTCCCGTGTGAAAGTAGGACATCGTCAGGCTTCTAACAGCCCGAAACGCCCCACCTAACGGTGGGGCGTTTTGCTTAGTGCGAAGCATTCTTCATCCGCACCTTCCCTCTGCATTTCATCTCTACGGGTTACTACTCGATTGACCAACGCTTAACCTGCCCAGATACTTGAGGCATCAAATATATAGGCTTGAATTAAAGGCTTGTGTGGTCAATAGCAAAGAGAGTGATTATGAAAATCGTGTGCATTGGCGGTGGTCCATCGGGTCTGTACTTCGCGTTGCTGATGAAAAAGCTCGACCCCCACCACGACATCACCGTGGTCGAGCGCAACAAGCCCTATGACACTTTTGGTTGGGGCGTGGTGTTTTCGGACCAGACGCTGGAGAACATGCGCGAATGGGACAAAGAAACCGCTGCAGAGGTGGAGCAAGCATTCAACCATTGGGATGACATTGAACTGCATTTCAAAGACCGGGTGATCCGCTCAGGCGGTCACGGGTTTGTGGGCATCGGACGCAAAAAGTTGCTCAATATTCTCCAAGATCGATGCGAGCAAGTGGGCGTCAAGCTCATGTTTGAACAAGACGTGGATTCGGATCTGGACTTTCCCGATGCCGATTTGATCATCGCCAGCGATGGCGTCAATTCACGTGTGCGAAGCCGGCTACCCGAAGTGTTTAAGCCAGATATCGTCACACGACCTAATCGATTCATCTGGCTGGGCACCAACCGCCAGTACGACGCCTTTACTTTTTTGTTTGAAAAAACCGAGCATGGTTGGTTCGCTGCTCACGTCTACAAATTCGACAACCAGACTTCGACTTTCATCGTCGAGTGCCCCGAACACGTTTGGCTGGCGCACGGCCTTGACAAGGCCGATCAGGATGCATCAATTGAATTCTGCGAAAAGCTTTTTGCAAGGAACCTGCAAGGTGAAAAGCTGATGACCAACGCCCGCCACCTGCGCGGCTCGGCATGGCTGAACTTTCAGCGCGTCAAGTGCGCCAACTGGTCGACCTTCAATGGCAACAGCCATGTGGTGCTGATGGGCGACGCGGTGCACACCGCGCACTTTGCGATTGGCTCGGGCACAAAACTCGCACTCGAGGACGCCATCGAACTGGTGCGCCAATTCAAGGCCTTGGGCGACACCGCTGACCGCATTCCCGAGGTGCTGGAGCACTACCAGGCCGTAAGAGAGATCGACGTGATCCGCCTGCAAAACGCCGCTTGGAACGCTATGGAATGGTTCGAGGTGTGCGGCGAGCGTTACTGCGACCAGCTCGAACCCGAACAGTTCATGTACTCCATGCTCACACGCAGCCAGCGCATCAGCCATGAGAATTTGCGTCTGCGTGACAAAGCTTGGCTGGAAGGCTACGAGGCCTGGTTTGCGGGGCGCACCGCCACGCCGGGCATCAGGCCGCCGATGTTCACGCCCTATACCCAGCGCTCGGTCACGCTCAAGAACCGCGTCGTGGTTTCGCCTATGGCGCAGTACATGGCCGTCGACGGTCGAGCGGGAGATGATCACCTGGTTCACTTGGGTGCACGCGCCATGGGTGGTGCGGGCCTCGTCATGGTCGAGATGACAGCGCCCAGTGCAGATGGCCGCATCACCCACGGCTGCCCGGGCCTGTGGAACGATGCGCAGACAGAAGATTTCAAGCGCATCACCGACTGGGTGCATGCAAAGTCTGACGCCAAGATCGGCCTGCAAATCGGCCACGCCGGGCCCAAAGGCTCGAGCTGCCGCCCTTGGCAAGGCCCAGGCATGGACCAGCCTGTGCCTGCCGATGACCCCGAAGGAAACTGGCCTTTGATAGCTGCCTCCGCCCAGCCTTATCTTCCACATGGCGATGTGCCACGTAGCATGAACCGCGCCGACATGGATCGCGTCACGGCCGAGTTTGTGGCCTGCACACAACGTGCAGTTCATGCTGGTTTTGACTGGCTCGAACTGCATTGCGCTCACGGCTACTTGTTGTCAAGTTTCATCAGCCCGCTCACCAACCAACGCAGCGACGCATACGGCGGCTCGCTCGAAAACCGCTTGAGTTACCCGCTCGAAGTGTTTGCCGCTGTGCGCGCCGCTTGGCCAGCGCACCTGCCCATGTCGGTTCGCATCTCGGCAAACGACTGGGTCGAAGGCGGCATTACACCCACCGATGCAGTCGAGATCGCCCGTGCCTTTAAGGCTGCAGGCGCCGACATGATCGACTGCTCTTCGGGCCAGGTCAGCGCCAAGCAAAAACCCACTTACGGCCGCATGTACCAAACCCCGTTTGCCGACCGTATCCGCCAAGAAGCGGGCATCGCCACCATCGCAGTGGGCGCCATCTCTGAGGCTGACCACGTCAACAGCATCCTGGCCGCAGGCCGCGCCGACCTGTGCGCTGTGGCACGTCCACACCTGGCCAACCCGGCCTGGACGCTGACCGAAGCGGCGCGCATCGGCTTCAAAGACATCGCCTGGCCCCACGCCTACGAGTCGGGTAAGCCCCAGCTCGAAGCGGGCTTTGCCCGCGAGCGTGCCATGCAGACTGCGAGTAAGGGGGACTGAGATGTTCCAAGAACTTGAAGGCCGTCACGCACTCATCACAGGGGCGGGTGCAGGCATCGGCGCAGCCATCGCGTTGCAGCTGGCCCAAGCGGGCTGTCGCCTCACACTCTGCGGCCGCTCGCAAGGCACCCTGCAAGCCCAGGTTGAAGCGCTGCGCGTACAGGTGCCCGATGTGGCGGTGTTGATTGCGCCCATGGACGTGGCCGACGAGCACGCGGTACAAGCAGCAGTGCAGCAGGCGCAGGCCCGCTTTGGCCCTGTCAACATCTTGGTCAACAACGCAGGCCAGGCGAGCAGCCAGCCCTTTGCCAAGACCGATGCTGTGCTCTGGCAGCAGATGCTCAACGTCAACCTGACGGGCACTTACCACTGCATTCAGGCCGTGCTGCCGGGCATGCTCGAAGCCGCTAAATCAGGCACCCCCGGGCGCATCGTCAACATCGCCAGCACAGCAGGCCTCAAAGGCTATGCCTATGTGAGCGCCTACGTGGCGGCCAAGCACGGCGTGGTCGGGCTGACAAAAGCCTTGGCTCTGGAACTGGCCCGCAAGGGCGTGACCGTGAACGCCATTTGCCCCGGCTACACCGAGACCGACATCGTGCGCGAAGCGGTGCAAAACATCGTGAGCAAAACCGGCAAGAGCGAGGCCGAAGCTCGCCAAGCCTTGGCTGCCAGCAACCCGCAACAGCGCCTCGTGCAGCCGCAAGAAGTCGCGCAAAGCGTGCTTTGGCTGTGTGCTGCTGGCAGCAACGCGATCAATGGCCAGGCGATTGCCATCGACGGCGGGGAGTTGGCCGGATGAACCTTCAGGCTACCGACATGGAAGTGCGCGCACACGCAGAGCACCACGCCTCGCTGCGCCTTTGGTTGCGCCTGCTGTCGTGCACCACCCGCATCGAAGACACCATCCGCCAGCGCCTGCGCGAGCAGTTTGACATCACGCTGCCGCGCTTTGACCTGATGGCCCAGCTGGAGCGCGAAATGCAAGGCCTGTCGATGAGCGAGCTGTCGCGACGCATGATGGTCACGGGCGGCAACGTGACCAGCATCGTGGACCAGCTGGAAAAAGAACAACTGGTGCAGCGGCAAATGCAAGCCAGTGACCGCCGCTCCTTCACCGTCAGCCTGACCGAGGCCGGGCGAAAAGCTTTTGCCGCTATGGCCCTGGCCCACGAAGGCTGGGTGGTCGAGTTGTTAGGCCCACTGGCCGAGAACGAACAAACACAGCTGCACCAACTGCTGGGCACCTTGAAGTCCGGCAAACCAACACACTCGAAGGAGACAAAATGAGCCAACGCTATCTGCCCGGCCAGCCGCACCAGCTGCCCCGCCACAACCAGCCCATGGCAAACTACCAGCCCGAGCATTTTTTGCTGTCTATCAAAGACGGTGTGGCCACGGTGAGCCTGAACCGCCCCGAGCGTAAGAACCCACTGTCGTTTGACTCTTACGCCGAGCTGCGTGACTTTTTCCGCGCCTTGCCCTACGCACCCGACATCCACGCCGTGGTCATCACGGGCGAGGGCGGCAACTTCTGCTCGGGTGGCGATGTGCACGAAATCATTGGCCCGCTCACAAAGCTCGACATGCCCGGCCTCTTGGCCTTCACCCGCATGACGGGCGACTTGGTCAAGGCCATGCGCGCCTGCCCACAACCCATCATCGCGGCAATCGACGGCGTGTGCGCGGGCGCAGGCGCGATCCTGGCCATGGCGTCTGACTTGCGCTACGGCACCGAGCGCAGCAAGACTTATTTTCTGTTCAACAAGGTGGGCCTGGCTGGTTGCGACATGGGTGCCTGTGCGCTTTTGCCGCGCATCATCGGCCAGGGCCGTGCGAGCGAGCTGCTCTTCACCGGGCGCGGCCTGGGCGCGCTGGAAGCCGAGCGCTGGGGTTTTTACAACCGCGTGTGCGAGGCAGACACTGTGTTGGCCGATGCACAGGCCATCGCCGCTCAGCTGGTGGCAGGCCCCACCTTTGCCAATGGCATCACCAAAAAAATGCTGCAACAAGAATGGAACATGGGCGTGGACGAAGCCATCGAGGCCGAAGCCCAGGCCCAAGCCATCTGCATGGCCACCAACGACTTCCACCGGGCGTACCACGCCTTTGTGGCCAGGCAAACGCCCATTTTTGAAGGGGACTGAGCCATGTCAGACCACCCAGCCACTTACCCGCCAGAACTCGACTGGCCTTTCTTTGACAACAGCCACCGCGACTTCAAAGTGCGCTTGAACGCTTGGTGCCAAGAGCACCTGGCCCACGCGCACCACGACGAAAGCCGCGACGCGGTGGACGCCGAATGCATCCGCTTGGTGCGTCTGCTGGGCAGCGGCGGTTGGCTCAAGCATGCAGTATCCGGTACGGCCTATGGCGCAGCGTCTGACGTGATCGACACCCGTCAGCTCTGCCTGCTGCGCGAGACGCTGGCTTTTCACAACGGCTTGTCTGACTTCGCGTTTGCCATGCAGGGCTTGGGCACAGGCGCCATCAGCCTCATGGGCACAGCCGATCAAAAGCAGCGCTACCTGGCGCGTGTGGCGTCGGGTCAGGCCTTGAGCGCCTTTGCCCTGAGCGAACCCGATGCAGGCTCCGACGTGGCCGCCATGCAGTGCAGCGCCACGGCCACGGCAGACGGCTATGTGCTGAACGGCCGCAAGACCTGGATCAGCAACGGCGGCATCGCCGACTTTTATGTGGTGTTCGCCCGCACGGGCGAAGCGCCCGGCGCACGCGGCATCACGGCTTTCATTATCGATGCGGACACGCCCGGTTTGTCGATTGAAGAGCGCATCGACGTGGTGGCCCCCCACCCTCTGGCCACGCTCAAGTTCGACAACTGCAAGGTCGCTGCCAATCAACGCATTGGCGAAGCGGGCCAAGGCTTCAAGGTCGCCATGGCCACGCTCGATGTGTTCCGCACCTCGGTGGCGGCGGCCGCTTTGGGCTTTGGGCGGCGTGCGTTGCACGAGTCCATCAGCTGGGCGCGTTCGCGCAAGATGTTTGGCCAAAGCTTGGGCGACTTTCAAATCACCCAGACCAAGATCGCCCAGATGGCCACCATGCTGGACGCGGCCACGCTCTTGACGTATCGCGCGGCGTGGCTGCGCGACCAGGGCGCACGCATTACCCGCGAGGCGGCCATGGCCAAGATGACCGCCACCGAAAACGCCCAGCAGATCATCGACATGGCGGTACAGATGCACGGCGGCATGGGCGTCAAAAAAGGCGTGATGGTGGAGTCGCTGTACCGCGAAATCCGTGCGCTTCGAATTTACGAAGGGGCGACGGAAGTGCAGCAGCTGATCATTGGCAAGGATGTGTTGAAGGGCTGATGGTTCGATGCGGCTGATCGGCTGAGCTGCCGAGGGGCCCCGGGGGTGGGGGCCTCATGCTGCGGGGGTACGCAGAAATCGGCCCCCGCCCCCGGGGCCCCTCGACAGCGTGGTGCGGCAAGCGCTGCACAGTAGAAATAAAAAAAGGAGACAAGGACATGAAGGACTGGAACGAACTGCTCCCCAGCAGCCATACCGATACCTTTGCGCGCGACCGACTGCCACCAAAGGACCAGCTGCCCGTGTTCATCGCCGACCGGCCTGAGCTGGACTACCCGGACCTGATCAACTGCGCGGTGGAACTGGTGGACCGCCATGTGCAGGCAGGCCGAGGCGATCGCATCGCGCTGCATGGCGTGAGCGACTTCAACAAAGGTGGCGGCGACTTCAGTTGGACGTATGCGCAGTTGCAAGACAAGAGCAACCGCATCGCCCAAGTGCTGACACAAGACATGGGCCTCGTGCCCGGCAACCGCATCTTGCTGCGCGGCGGCAACAGCCCCATGATGGCCGCTTGCTTGCTCGGTGCGCTCAAGGCGGGCCTGGTGGCTGTGCCCACCATGCCGCTGCTGCGTGCGGGTGAGTTGGCTCAGATCATCGACAAAGCGCAGGTCAGCGCCGCCCTGTGCGACAGCCTGCTGGCCGATGAATTGCAGCACTGCATGACGCCCGGTCACGCCAGCCACATGGCCAGCTTGCAGCAGCTTGTGCAGTTCCGCAGCGATGCTCATGATGGCCTGGAGCAGCGCATGGCGCAGCAAAGTGGCGCGTACACCGCGCACCCTACCAGCCGCGACGATGTGTGCCTGATCGCGTTCACCAGCGGCACCACGGGCAAGCCCAAGGGCACCATGCATTTCCACCGCGATGTGCTGGCCATGTGCGACTTGTTCCCGCGCCACATCTTGCAGATGAACGAGAACGATGTGGTCTGCGGCACGCCGCCCATCGCCTTCACCTTCGGGTTGGGTGGTTTGTTGGCCTTTCCGCTGCGCTATGGCGCGAGCACCGTGCTGCTCGAAAAGCACACGCCCGAGACCTTGATGCAGACCATTGCCAAGTACCGCGCCACGCAGTGCTACACCGCGCCCACGATGTACCGCCAGATGGCGACGCTGGCCAATGGCGTTGACCTCTCCAGCCTCAAGCACCCTGTCTCGGCTGGCGAGGCCTTGCCCGACGCCACCCGCCAGCTGTGGAAGCAGGCCACAGGCATCGAGATGACCGATGGCATTGGTGGCACCGAAGTGATCCACATCTACATCTCGAGTGCGGGCGCGCAAGTGCGCCCCGGCAGCATTGGCCAAGTGGTGCCCGGCTATGTGGCGCAGATCGTGGGCGACGACATGCAGCCCGTGCCGCCCGGCACCGTGGGGCGACTCGCGGTGCGCGGCCCCACAGGTTGCAAATACCTGGCCGACCCGCGCCAGCAAGACTATGTGAAAGACGGCTGGAACCTGCCCGGCGACACCTTCGTCATGGACGCCGATGGCTACTTCAGCTACCAAGCGCGCAACGACGACATGATCATCTCGGCGGGCTACAACATCGCAGGCCCCGAGGTGGAAGGCGCTTTGCTGCAACACCCGGCCGTGGCCGAATGCGGCGTGGTCGGCATGCCCGACGAAGACCGTGGTCACATCGTGCAGGCCTATGTGGTGCTCAAACCCGGCCACACGGGCGACGTGACCATGGAAAAAGCCCTGCAAGAACACGTCAAACAAACCATCGCCCCGTTCAAGTACCCGCGCAAGGTGGTCTTTTTGGACGCCTTGCCCCGCACCGAAACCGGCAAACTGCAGCGCTTCAAGCTGCGTCAAAAAACCTGACCGTCATGGCGAGCGTAGCGCGGCCATCCATCACCGCTGTGCACTTTATGACGTGAGTCCATCCAACTATCATTGAGGAATTTTTCATGTTCAACGTCTTGCAACCCAAAGGCTGGGCACCCGCCAAAGGCTATGCCAACGGCATCGAAGCGCGTGGCCGCATGGTGTTCGTCGCGGGCATGATCGGCTGGAACGGCCAGGCCCAATTCGAGACCGACGACTTTGTGGCCCAGTGCCGCCAGGCCCTGCAAAACATTGTTGACACGCTCGCGTGCGCAGGCGCAGGCCCACAGCACATGGCCCGCATGACCTGGTACGTCAAGGACAAGAAGGAATACCTGGCCCGTGGCCGCGAGCTGGGCAAGGTTTATCAGGAAGTCATTGGTAAGAACTACCCGGCCATGACGCTGGTGCAAGTGGCCGATCTGGTGGAAGACCGGGCGCTGGTGGAGATTGAGGTCACGGCGGTGGTGCCCGAGTGAACGAAAAAGCCCTTGGTGAGAAGACGCGGAAAGCCTAGATCGATAGGCAGGCTTAGGCTGATAGCTTCCGATCAAAGTCCTCTTTTTCTGAGCATAGTTTCAATGGTCGGTTCCCTGCCGCGAAAGGCGATGAAAGCCTCCATGGGGTCGACACTTGCACCCGCTTCATAAACATGTTTTTTGAGAGCAGCACTCAATTGGGAATCAAAGGGATCACCTTTTTCTAGAAATGCTTCAAAGCCATCAGCAACCAATACGTCGGCCCACAAGTAGACGTAATAAGCGGATGCGTAATAGTTGCTGGAAAATAGATGCGAAAAATGTGGAAGACGGTGGCGCATCCCGATGCCCCCGGGCATGCCAATCATGGATAAGCCTTCGCGTTCAAATTGGTCTAGATCCAACATCTCGAAATTCGTTTGCTCATGCAAGCTAAGGTCAAGCAGCGCACAGGCAACATATTCCACAGTGGAAAACCCTTGATTGAAAGTTTGCGTAGACAATATTTTTTTCATCAAAGTTGCAGGCATAGCTTGATTGCTTACAAAATGCCGTGCATACCGGTTCATGATTTCGGGCTGGAGCAACCAGTTTTCAAAAATTTGCGATGGAAATTCCACAAAGTCTTTCAAGACATGTATTCCGGCCAATCGAGCGTACTTGCATTGGGACAGTAAGCTGTGTAAGCCATGCCCAAACTCATGGAACAAAGTTTTTGCATCATCTAGGCTGAGCAGTGTGGGCTGATCTGGAGGGGCCGAGGAAAAGTTGTTGTTGTTGACCACAATGGGTCGAGTCGGCAAGGGTGAACCGGTTTGTTCGCGGTAGTTGCTCATCCATGCGCCAGAACGTTTATTGCTTCGTGCAAAGTTGTCGCTTAAAAACAAACCAATTTCATGGCCTTGGTCATCGGTGACCTCCCAGCAAGTCACACGGGCATGGTAAGCAGCCAGATCTGAACGTGGTTGAAATCGAACGCCAAACAATCGGCCCGCCACATCGAACATGGCTTGAATCAATGAGTCCAATTGCAGATAGGGTTTGATTTCTGCTTCATCAAGGTCATGAGTCGCCTTGCGTACTTTTTCTGACCAATGGTGCCAGTCCCAAGCTTGGATGTCCTCCGCTTTGTGCAATTGCCCGGTGCTTTCCGTTGCTGCCTGGGCTAAAGCAAGGCGCTCTTGTTTCGCTTTTTCTTTGGCAGGTTGCCAGGCACGCATCAACAATTGACGAACCGCTTCAGGTGTGGCGGCCATGGTGTCAGATAACGCAAAGTCTGCAAAGTGTTTGAAGCCTAGCAACTGGGCTTGTTGGAGGCGGAGTTTCAAAATCTCCTTGATCAACGGACGGTTGTCATGTTCGCCTGGTTGCTCGCCCCGATGGCACCAAGCATGCCAAAGCTTTTGGCGTAAGTCCCTTCGAGTAGAAAAAATCATGAATGGCGTCACGGAGGCACGTGCCAAAGTGATCACATGAACCCTCGGATCTTTCAAGCCACGCTCTATAGCAGCCGATCGTGCTGCGGAAAGAACAAAGTCGGGCAGTCCAGCAAGCTCAGATTCTTCAGTTAATTCCATTTGAAATTGTGATTCATCCCTCAGTACGTTCTGCGAAAACTGTGTGAACAACTGCGCAAGTCGTGTCGAGTTGTTGGCAAATGTTTTTCGGTCTGATGTGTTCAATCTTGCCCCAGCGCGAACAAAGTCTGTGTGATGGCGGCGGAGTAGTTTCTGATCTTCGACATCTAAACCCAAGGTCGAAATCTTTGAATTCAGTGAGTCGATCCGAGCGAACAGTGGGGCGTTTAAAAAAATATGTGCATGGTGGCAGGCCAAAACAGGCGCCCAAGTTTTTTCAATGGCCCGAAAGTCTTCACTGCTGCAAGATGCATTTAAATTATTGAAAGTCAGTGAAATGCGTTTCAACAACTGCCCTGCATTTTCAAATGCAACCAAGGTGTTTTTAAAGCTCGGCTCATCGGCTTGTTCGGCAATGCCTTGTACTTGAAGGTCATGTTCTTCGATGGCTTTCGCAAACGCTTCTTCAAAGTGCACCGGTTTGATGAGATCAAATGGGGGCATACCAAAGGGTGTCGACCAACTTGCAAGCAGGGGATTCATAAAGTTTCTCCAAGATAACGTTTGTAGAGGTGACGCTTGAAATACCGCAGGTCTAATTCGCTACCGCTGGCTTTCTGGGTCAGTTCAACAGTCGGCAAAAAGCTGGCGTTTTGCCATATGTTTTCATTCAGCCAGTCCCAAATGGGTTGGAGATTGCCGTGCTCAATGTCCTTGTGCACGTTGGGCATAGCTTTTTCGATACTTGCAAACCACTGTGCAGCGTACATAGCCCCTATGCTGTAGCAAGGGAAGTAACCAAAGGCGCCAGTTGGCCAGTGCACGTCCTGCAAGGGACCATCCTTGTAATTACCCCGTGTGTCTACATTGAGCAATGAACTCATCTGTGCGTCCCACAATGAAGGAATATCTACCGCTTCAATGTCGCCTTCAATAAGTTGACGCTCAATCTCGTAGCGCAACATGATGTGCGCGGGGTATGTCACTTCATCAGCGTCGACTCGGATGAGGCTCGGTTTTACACGCGTTAACAAATGGGCCAAAGCCTGAGGTTCGAATGCATTTTGGTACCCGAATGCCTCTATGATCAATGGCGATAAATTGGCTAAAAATCCGGGGTGGCATCCCAATTGCATTTCAAAAAATAAAGACTGACTTTCATGAATGGCCATGGAGCGTGCATTTGAAGCCGGTTGACCCAGCCACTCACGAGGGCGGTTTTGATCGTACCGACCATGGCCAGTTTCATGGATTGTCCCAAACAGGCTGGTGATGAATTCATGATTCTTAAAGCGTGTGGTCATGCGGACATCTTCAGGCACACCTCCACAAAAAGGATGGGTACTGACATCCAAGCGACCGGCTTCAAAATCGAATCCCAGCAGGCGCATGACTTGTTCGCACAAAACCTTCTGGCGTCGCTGTTGAAAGGGCCCTTGGGGTTGAATCGTGACTTCTTGACCTTGTCTTTTGGTCACCTCTTGAATTAAGCCAGGCAACCAGGTTTTCAATTCTCCAAACAAACGGTCAACCGTCACCGTGGTCAAACCGGGTTCGTAGCGACTCATCAGGGCCTCGTACTTGGAAACCCCCAAAGCCTGAGAAAGTCTATCGGCCTCTTCGCGTGTACAACTCAAGACCTCCTCGAAATTGGCCAGGAAGCCTTGCCAGTCGTTGGCTGGTCGTTGTGTGCGCCAGGCATGTTCACATCGGGATACGGCCAAATCCTTTCGGCGTACCAAACTGGCAGGCAATGCATTTCGCAGTTGCCAAAGCCTTTTCATTTCTCTCAAGTTGCCTTTTTGAGATGGTTCCAGTGTTTCTTGGGCTGCTTGTGATAGAAGGGTCTCGACGGATGGATCTGTCAACAAGTCATGAATAGAGGTGGCTATTTCCGCCAAAGCAGCCGCTCTGGCTTCGTTGCCTTTGGCCGGCATATTGGCGGCTTGATCCCAGATGGCGATGCGTTGAAGGTGAGTCAAATGATGACTTCGACGCCACAATTTTTCAAGGGTTTCGTAATGTGATTCAGTTGTAGCGTTCATATTTTTTGCACCTCGTACTTGAATTTTCCTCATTGAAAATTGGCCATGAGCATCTTGGAATCCTCACTGAGATGGCCTGTGATGCCCGAATCGCAAGCCGAATGGCATCGGCCTGCGTCAGGCTCTGCCTGCTGAAACTCAGAGCAATATTTGCTCTTCGTCACTCATTCTTAAAAACGAACTCCTGGGTCGCGGTGATTTCTCCGGATTCGGCGGTGCACTTGTATTGCAGCATCGCCGCTTTGACTGCTGCGTGAAACACGCTCGGCCCAGACAGAATCGTCACCTCCTTGACCACGCCCTCTTTGATCAGAACTTGCGCTCTGACGACCCCTCCAATTCCATTTTGAATCGCCCTTCGCGGCATTTCTGGTTGAACTTGCGTCGGGCAGGCGACTCTGATATCCGATCGGTTGGGGGCCGGCTTGGGTGGCGGCGGCGGCGGTGGCGGTGGTGCTGGGGGTACCGGTGGAGCCGGTGGAGCAGGTGGAGCAGGTGGAGCAGGTGGAGCAGGCGGTGGAGGTGGTGGCGGGGCAATCACTGCAGGCGTTGGCGGTGGTGTTGCCACGGATTGAACCACCGGTGCCGTCAAGGTGGCCGGGGGCGCTACGT
>NZ_NESJ01000024.1 GCF_003063645.1 Limnohabitans sp. 2KL-51 | reverse complement strand
GAGTGCTAGACCTGAATATGTTTGAAACCACACCAATATCAACCCTGCTGGGCAAACTGCAGGATGGGCCTGAAATCGGCCAACACCCTATTCAACAAAACCTCTTCCCAACGTTGGGACACTAGTGTCTCAACATTTAGAATGATGCATTGAACCCCAAGAGCTTGATCTACATGCCCTTGGAAAACTTAGGCGGTTTGCGATCTGGTATCTTTTGGCCCGCCAAGACTATTTCGAACTGATTCCAAGTCGTTCGAACAATTTACAACCCGTTCGGGGTCTCTTTGGGTGCGCTCCTAGAACACCTTCCGGATCAGACAGGCTTCTTCATAGGCCTCAATGTCTTTGAGCCGGTACAAAACTTTCCCCACGATCTTCAAGTACTGAGGGCCCTCGCCGACGGTGCGCCAGCGCTGAAGGCGTGCGACTGAACACACCCAACGATCGGCAAGCATTATTTCGGTCAGGAGTTGTCGGGCGATGTAAACTGCGGTCTCCGTATTGCGGTGTTCGGGTTCCGGCCTTTCCTCTCGGGTTGCCAGTTTGGCTAGACCGCCCCCGAGCACATCCAGCACGTCGCGCGTGCTTTCAGGGAGAAGAGGCGGAGAGGGCGTGAGGTCAGAGTGCATGAACTTGCTCCAGGCGCCTGCGTGTGGGCTTTCCATGTAGGTTCATACCGGCGGCCTCGGCGTTTTTCTCAGACCGGCAGGCCGCCGGACTCCACGCTCAATCCGCCACCGAAGGCGATGTACCTGACTTCGTCCCCTGGTTCATCTGACTGAGGCTGTCTGGCGCGATGGAGGACCAGTTGGGGCGCTCTGTAGCGCAGGCTGCTCGCGGCCAAGAGAGCTCGCTGTCGAGAGGCGGGCTTTCCGATGGGCGGCCAAAGCACAGCGTGAACACCCGAGGATGTCTCGAGATTCAGTGCGGTGACGTTCGTGCCATGCGATTAGGCCGCGCGCTCTGACGTGGCCAGCTCGAAGCCTTCATCGACCCAGCCGGTGATACCGCCCGCCATGACCTTGACGGGCCGTCCGAGCTTGGCCAAGCGCAAAGCGCCGCGAGTTGCGCCATTGCAGTGCGGGCCCGCGCAGTAGGTCACGAACAGGGTGGCCTCCGGCCATTGAACAAGTTTGTCCTGAACGAGTTTGCCGTGGGGAAGATTGATTGCCCCCGGCACATGGCCTTTGGCATACAACGCAGGTGAACGTACATCCAGCAGTACGAAATCGGCCCCGGTACGCAGACTTTCGTGTACATCCCAGCAGTCGGTCTCGAAAGTGAATTCCGCGGCGAAGTGCGCCTCGGCGACCGAGGAAGGTGCGGCAGGAACGGCAGTGACTTGAGTGGGCATCGTTGGCTCCGCAGACATGGAGTTCCCATGGTGTCGAGCGCAGTGCGATCACACAATTGGCAGAAATGACATTTATCTTTAATATCTTGCCACTCATGCAACCGACGCACGAACCGACCGCCACGGAGTTGACCGGCCCCTTGGTCGTGGCACTGGCCTACGATGGCCTGTGCACCTTCGAGTTCGCCATCGTGGCAGAGGTGTTTGGTCTGGACCGACCAGAGATGGGGCGCAACTGGTACCGGTACGCGACTGCTGCAGTGGAGCCTGGGGTCCTGAGAGCCCACGGCGGGTTGACCTTCACGACGGCTGGGGGCATCGAGTTGTTGGATCGTGCTGACTTGATCGTGGCTGCGGGCTGGAAGGGGGCTGGAGTTCCTGTCCCTCCTGATCTAGTCGCAAAGCTTCTCAGCGCTTGGGAACGCGGCGCTCGCCTAGCTTCCATCTGCTCCGGCGCGTTTGTCTTGGCGGCCACAGGGCTACTGGATGGACGTCGAGCGGCAACTCACTGGCGCTACGCCGAGAAGCTGGCGGCCTGCCACCCAGAAATCGACGTCGACGCAGATGTGCTTTATGTCGAAGAGAACCGGATCTACACCTCGGCAGGTAGCGCGGCGGGCATCGACCTCATGCTTCACATCATCCGACAGGATTTTGGTGCAGAGGCAGCAAACTCTGTAGCGCGCCGACTTGTTATGCCACCGCACCGGAGCGGTGGACAAGCGCAATTCATCGAGCGGGCGGTCCCAACGGATCGGAACCACCGGCTTGCCGAAGCACTCGACAAGATTCGATGTGAATTGAGCTTGGATTGGACGGTGGAGCGCATGGCTGCGCTGGTCGCCATGAGCACCCGAACGTTCATGCGACGGTTCTTCGAAGCGACATCCCTGAGCCCCGGCCAGTGGTTGATCGAGCAACGAGTCGCGCAAGCTCAACGCTTGCTCGAGGGCACTGCGCTGTCCGTGGAGCAGGTCGCAGCCGAAGTAGGCTTCGGAAGCGTCGAGGTCATGCGGCACCACTTTCGTGAGCGGCTGTCCATCTCGCCCAGGGACTACAGAAGGACATTTGCATCCGCTGCCCAGACCCAGCTCAACGCCTCACCGGTGGCCCGCGGAAAGAAGCGCTGATCCATCTTCGAGCATGAGTGAAGGGCATTCGGATTCATTGAAACCTGATGGCCGTGGCCGGTATGCGCTGCAACTCAAACGGGAGGAGTGCACTTCCGCAGGGCAGGACAACGATTGGCGATGGCCGCTCTGGGTCGCTATGCAGAGCTCTCCATAGCGACCCCTATGCATAGTGCTCAACTATGTGCAGTTCGCGATTCGATCGGCATGCCTCGCGAGGAAAGGCGGCGCGGACATCGAGGCCGCTGCTCTCCATAGTTTCGTTCGTCCACGGCATGCTCCCGCAGTCGCATGCGTGAGAGCGATGGACTTGCTGATATCGGCCGCGGTCATTGCCAACTCGGGGAAGCGGCCTGTGCCGAGATGCCGGAGAGCGCGAGCCATCCAAATGCTCGCTGCGGCGTGTACGCTGGCGCCCCGAAACTATGCGTAGCCATTGGCCGGGAATGGCGAGGTGCCCTGCCGTCGAACTACGCATAGTCGACATCTATGCATAGGGGTCGAAAGCCGACTCATGCAAGAGAGGGTGGTTCGTATCCTCCTCCGGACCAGTTCAGAAACTCTGCTGACCGAAGGCTGTTTGGAAGTCCATCCTTCCTGCCCCGCCAAGACTATTTCGAACTGATTCCAAGTCGTTCGAACAATTTACAACCCGTTCGGGGCCTCTTTGGGTGCGCTCCTAGAACACTTTACGGACCAGACAGGCTTCTTCATAGGCCTCAATGTCTTTGAGCCGGTACAAAACTTTCCCCACGATCTTCAAATACGGCGGGCCCTCGCCGACTGTGCGCCAGCGCTGAAGTCGCGCGACTGAACACACCCAGCGATCGGCGAGCATTATTTCGGTCAGGAGTTGGCGGGCAGGTTCGGCCGGGACCTCTGGAACCAACAGTTTGGGCTCGAACTTGGGTTCGTTGGCTGCGGTTTTGGCGATGCCACTGGACAAGGCGTCCAGCACGTCACCTATTTTTTCAGCCCGTGGGTTCGAGGATGAGGTGTTGTTAGTAGCCATGGCCTTGCTCCTTGATGCCTATATGCAGTGGTTTCATATAGGTTCATACCGGTTGGCTGGGCATTTTTCTCAGCGGGGTGGGTTAGTGCATGCACGAGCAAGCATTTACTTGTGGCGATGTTTCGGATTTCCAATCCATAGTTCATGTGCCGGGGAACCCCCTTGGTCATGGAAGAAGTGTTTGTGGAGAAGTCTAAGGGGCGGCTTTAGGCTGGAAGCAGACCATCGCAGCGAACATGTGACCAGCATAAGCCGGCTCATTTCGGTCATTGGCAAACAAGAGAATCCTCATCTGACATTCCCGCTAATCAAGCCGAGTTTTGCCTTGAGGTGCAGATTGAATCTGCGATCAACCACCTCTAAAAGCCAAATCAAACACCGTTTTGTCTTAGAGACTTCGAAATTTTTTACATTCATGACGGATTCGTAAGGCGCTTACGTTTCTCTGGTGACCAATCGATCCAGTAGATTTTTATGGCGGTAAGCCCATTGCGTTATTCCATCCTGGGTTTTTTGGTTATCCAGCAGTTCAGCATGTTTGGGTTTCATAGCTGGATGTTCAGACCGGTGTTCAGTATTGAGCTGAATATTTCCAAAGTGCAGCGACTGTCGTAAGAAGATTGTGGAAAGCTCTTGAGTGGCTCCTTTGATTCGGGCGCTGGCCTCCGGTCCACTGCGCGTGGTGCGGTCGGTGAAGATGCTGTGTCCGCCAGTGTTGTACACCGCCAGGGCTCTGGGCGATTGGGTCATGGCGTCAAAGATAGCGATCCGGTCATTGACTGTGCTGCTGTAGCCGGGTAAGTTGATGGTGTCTTCCAAACTGGTGATGTGCAGTGTCGGCACACTGACGCTACCGAGGACTTGTTCTGCTGGTCCCTGCCCCAGCAAAGGTGGCGCCGAAATCAAGATGGCGGCCTGCATGCGTCTGTCCCAAAGGTCACGCAAGGTGGCACTGCCGGTTTCTACCTTTGCCCCTGCAACCAGCATGGCCGTGTTTGCGCCATACGAGTGACCGGCGACTGCTATTTTCGACACATCGAACAACTGACCCTGATCTGAGGCCAGAACTTGGTTCAGGGCAAAACGCAGGTCCAGAACCCTAGCGAGGGCTTCAGACTCGCGTGCCGCTGTCTGTAGGCGTTGTAATAATTCCAATGGGTTGCCACGCCACACACTGTTATCACTGCCGACATGCTGCGGATGCAGGCTGGCCAAGCCGGCATTGGCCCAGTGCCGGGCGAGGTAACTGTAGCCCATGCGCGAGCCGCCCAGGCCGTGCGAGAAGACGACCAAAGGCACCGGGTGTCCAGGACTGGCCTGATAGGGCAGGTAAAGGCGCGCGGGCACGGGCCTTTGTCGGTCGGCGTCAAAGAGCTCAAGATCCTGGACGCGATGCCCCTCTCCTGGAGATGCCATCGCCCCACCAGCAGGACCTGATGCCACGAGGCCGAATGCACCCGTGGCTAAACCCAGAGAACGGGTGAGAAATTCGCGGCGTTTCATGGGATCTTGTTGTCGGCTGCACGCCTGGCCAGCCAAGGCCGGATCCACATGAGCAGGCCCGCACCGGCTACCACTGGAAACACGCCCCACTGAACAATGGCTACAAAGGTTGCATTCTCTCGCAAGGGGCTGGCATACACGAAGGCACCCAGGACAGGCGTGGTCGCCAGGTGCAAATTTCGAAGCAGGCGATGAGACAGTTTCATGGCGAATACCTTGTAAATCAATTCATCCTTGTAAGCGGATTGGACAGGCGGAGAGATGAGGAACGTGAGATCAAGTCATGGTGGACTTCACGGGTGCAAGCCGGAGCATGCGCTTGGTGATTGCAGCGACCATCGCCCTTGGAACAAGACGGTTGCCCAAAATCATGAGTCTGTTGGTCGTGCCAACGACGTGCGTCAAACCGCCACGAACCATCAGATCAACGCCTGCTTGCGCAACTTTACGAGGATCGGTGCGACTTTCCTGGCGGAAAAAATGACCCCCGTCGATTCGTTGAGGGTCAACGCTATTGAAGAAATCTGTATCGGTGGGTCCAGGGGCAAGACAACTCACACGGACGCCGTGGTCTTCCATTTCTTTCGCAAGTGCTTCGGAGAAATTCAGGACGAACGCCTTAGATGCGCCATAGGCTGCAAAATAGGGTGTTGGCTGGAAAGCCGCCGTTGAGGCGACGTTCAGAATGCGGCCTGCACGCCTTTGCTTCATGGATTCCCCATAAAGGCGACAAAGTTCGGCGACGGCAACGACATTGAGCTGCAACATGCGGTAAATCTGCGCAGGTTCGATTTCGATGTGTGCGTCGACGATGCCAAACCCCGCGTTGTTGATCAGAGTGTCAATTTGGAATCCATGTTTTTCGGTATGCTCGAAAAGCCGGTGTGCAGCCCCGGGTTCAGACAGATCGATGGAGTGCACGTGAACCTCGGTTACGTGAGCTGCGCGTAGTTCGTTCGCTGCTGTCTGAAGTCGCACTGCATCCCGTCCAACGAGGATGAGACTGTGTTCGCGTGAGGCCAGTAGCCTGGCCACCTCCAGGCCGATACCGCCGCCGCCACCTGTGATGAGGATAGATTTTGCCGAACTCATAACGGGCGCTCCCCTGAGAAATCAATGTGGCGCTTAAGGAAATCATCAATCCGTGCAGTGACACTCACTGGGTCATCGACGACCGAAATATGGGCCGTGTCGAGCACCTCAAAATGACCATTGGGCAGCGCTTCAGATGCACGCTTGAGGGCGTCAACCGGGTACATCGAATCTTGGCGACCAGCCACGAAGAGTGTGGGTGCCTTGATCCCGTTCATGCGATCAGCCAGCGGTTCACGATCGATAAGGACAGAACGAACCGCCTGTGAGAGTGCAGCACCATCGGCCTGACGCAGATGTTTGTGAAATTCCTCTTGAATGACACCTCCACGCTCGATGGTGGCGGGCAGAAAGAAAGCCTTCGCGACGCCGTTTCTGTATGCCGCTGTGGAGTGGATCCAGCGTGCCCCCCAGACGACAAACCGGTCACTCAGGCTGGGGCCGTCGCGAGCCTTGATGACCGGTGTATTGAGCATGACCACAGCCAGGGTTCGCTTTGGTTGTAACAGCGCAAATTCCCCTGCGACCAGACCACCCCACGATGTTCCAACCACCACCACCGGTTCGGAGAGGGTCAATGCATCGAGTACCTCACCGAGTGCTTGGCCACAGTCATGCATGGAGAAAGCACCCGGGGACTGGCCACTATCCCCGTGACCTGGCCCATCAATGGCGATGATTCGGTGCCAGCCACGCCAGACTTCAATTGGGTGGCGGTAAATCCTGTAGTCGGCAAGGATCGAAGGCCACAAGACGATCGTTTGACCCTGAGGATCTGTCGGCCCTGTGTCACGGACAGCGAGTGTGCCGACACAGGTCGAGACAAGCCTGGCAGGCGGCAGCAGTGGCGCCATTGCTCCTTGGGCACTGTCTTGTGTTTGGGGCACTGCAACGGTTGTCATGGTGTGTGAGTTAAGGGTTCATGTTGTCTTGACCAGCAGATTCTGGCAGTGTTGCCGAAAAAAGTAAACAGCGTTAACATAGCCTTATGCAAAAAAATGAATTGCCCAAAGCCACTTCTTGCAGGAGCACAGCGAAATCCCGACTGCGAAGCTTTCATCACGGCAATCTCCGGCAGGGACTGATTGATGCAGCGCTGGCTGCACCCGAGATTGAAGGACTGTCATTGCGGCAGCTCGCCGCTGGCCTGGGCGTCACAGCTGCGGCCGTTTACCGTCACTTTGACAGCCGTGAAGGCCTGTTATTCGAAGTTGCCCGCATTGGGTTCAACCGTCTCAGGCAGCGGTTTGCGTCTGCTTTTGAGATCACGGTTCCGCCATCGGACGCTCAAGAGGCTCGGCTGCGACTGAGCCGACTGGCGCAGGCCTATTTGCAATTCGCGGATGACGAGCCAGCCTTGTGGCGGCTGATTTTTGGTGCACAGGCTGAAGCCTATCGTCAATCGATCGATGCCGAAGGCGAACCCGACAGCTATGAATATCTTCCTGCGGCTTTGATGGGGTTGTATTTGGCGGGGGTTATTCCCACTCAGCCGAGTGAGCGTGATGCGCTGTTCGCGTGGAGTGCAGTCCACGGCGCAGCCACCTTGCGCAGCGGACGTGTCCCGGGAGCTCTCATTTCCATCCCGGAACTCGCCCACGAGGTGGCCGAACGTGTGATCCTGGCCATGACACACGAATGACTGAAACACTGAACAGGAGACTTTGACATGATTCTTCACGACCTAAGCGCTGGCATGCACCCCCGACGCGTGCGTATCTTCATGGCTGAAAAAGGCATTTCGATCGAGCGACGCGAGGTGGATGCCGCGGGTGGGGCCAACGCCCTGCCGGACTTCCTCCGGCTCAATCCACTGGGTAAGTTGCCTGTGCTCGAACTCGACGATGGCAGCGCCATTGCCGAGTCCCTGGCGATTTGTCGTTATTTGGAGGCCTTGCACCCGCAGCCACCATTGATGGGGCAGACACCTCAGGGCTCGGCCCACATCGAGATGTGGACGCTACGCATGGATCACGAACTGTCACAGCCGATCGCGCTTGCATTTGTGCACAGCAGCGACTTCTACCGCGGGCGCGTCGAGCAGGTGCCCGAAGTCGCCGGCTGGGCCCGCAATCGGGCGCTGCAGACCATGGCCTGGCTGGATGGCGAGTTGGCTGAGCGCAGCCACATCGCTGGCGATGACTACACCCTGGCCGACATCGTCGCGCAGTGTGCTTGCGTCCTGGGCAAAGCGGTGGGCTTGCGCATCCCGCCGGAGATGACCAACCTGTCGCGCTGGTTCGCTCAGGTATCTGCTCGACCCACTGCCCGGGCATAAGGCCTTTACCAAGGAGAATGCCATGTCCGGACAAGGAGTCTGTTGTGTGATCGGCGCTGGTGACGCCACGGGTTCAGCGGTGGCCCGGCGCTTTGCCAGAGAGGGCTACACCATCTGCGTGGCGCGGCGCACTGAGGCAGCCTTGAAACCGCTGGTGGACCAGATCACGGCCCAGGGGGGTCGGGCTCTCGCCTTTGGGCTCGACGCACGACGCGAGGACGAGGTGGTCAACTTCTTCCAGCACATCGAAGCCAACATCGGGCCGATCGAGGTGTTGGTCTTCAACGTAGGCGGCAATGTCCGATTCCCAGTCCTCGAGACAACGGCTCAGAAGTACTTCAAGGTCTGGGAGATGTGTGCCTTGGCGGGCTTTCTGGCCGGCCGCGAGGCTGCGCGTGCGATGCTGCCTCGCGGTCGCGGCACCATTCTTTTTACCGGCGCTACGGCCAGCGTGCGAGGTTCTAATGGGTTTGCCGCCTTTGCAGGAGGCAAGGCGGCGTTGCGGGCACTGGCCCAGTCGATGGCGAGGGAGTTCGGCCCACAAGGCTTACATGTGGCGCATGTGATCATTGATGGTCTGATCGATACCGCCTTCGCGCGCACTAATTTCGCGCAGCGTGTGGACGAACTCGGACCCGATGGCATCCTGAACCCGGACCATATCGCAGAGGCCTACTGGTGGTTGCACAGCCAGCCTCGCGATGCATGGACCTTCGAGCTGGATCTGCGTCCATCCGCGGAAAGGTGGTAGCGGCCATGTCCCGAATAGCGGTTTTCGGTGCCACAGGCCTCACGGGTGGGCTTGTCGTCAGGCAGGCGCTCGCACAGGGCCATGAGGTCGTCGCTTTGGCGCGTGACCCGGGCAGCGTCACACTGCAGCACCCGAGCTTGCGCGTGATCGGTGGCAGCCCAATCTCGGTTACCGACGTCGAGCGCTGTGTACAGGGTGCCGATGCCGTCATTCACTGCCTGGGGATCGGCGGAAAAGGGGATGGCAAGCCGACCTCACTCATCTCTGATTCGGTCCGGTTCGTGTTGACAACAATGCAAGACCATGGTGTCCCTCGCATCGTGTGCATGTCCAACATTGGCGCAGGCGACAGCGGAAACTGGTTTGCAAACCGGATCGTCATACCGCTGTTTCTGCGCTGGCTGATCCCCATCATCGAGGATAAGAACCGAATGGAGTCGGCGCTGTGTGCCAGCCCTGTAGATTGGGTGTCAGTGCGTCTGCCCAACATCGTGGCGGGTGTCGACAAGCCGATTCGGGTGAGTGCTGATGGCCGGGGCATCGGGTTTTCAATCACTGCCGAGTCGGCCGCGCGCTTCCTGTTGGAACAGGTTTCTTCCGATAGGTACCTTCGACAGGTGCCTTGCATCAGCAACTGACGCAATATAAAAAAGTATCAATAATTAGGGTATGCAAACTTCAACTTCATCAGCAAACAGGACCTCGATCGTTCGTTACCTGAGTGTGACCGGCTTGTCACTCTGGGCACTGGTGATGGCCTTGGCACCAGACCCGGGATTCAATGCTCCTTGGTACTGGATATCGCTGTTCTGGGCCATGCAAATTGCCGTTGGCCTGACGGTTCTACAAACCACGCTGTACTTGTTGAGCAGAGCTGACCCTCAGGGTCGAATGCCTATGTGGTCGCTGGTTGCGGTCAGCGGTTTCTGTGGTGCTGTAGTACTGACACCGATCTACTGGATGATTGGCGAGGGACTGATGCAGCAGGTGTTGGGTTTCGCTGAAACTCTCGACGCCGATGAACTCATCAGTGTGCAGCAGACATTCGGTTGGGCCGTTCTGGTCGATGAATGGCTGGATATTTCAGGCCCGGTCATTGCGGCATGGGCATTGATCTCCTGGCCTCGTCTGCAGAGTTTGCTGCCGCCATTGGTTCAGAGCCCCAAAAAGTCAGTCGATGAGCCGCTTGCGGCACAGTCACAAGTACCCAGCGTCGTTGAAGAGAGCGCTCAACATTGGCGCAAAGCCTTACCCACAGAGCTGGGTAACGATGTGATGGCCGTCAAGTCCGAGCTTCAATACCTGCGTGTCTGGACCACCCGGGGCTCAGCGTTGATACTAGGCAGTTTGCAAGAGGTGGAAGACGCAGAAGGCAGTGCTGGGATGCGGGTGCATCGCTCTTGGTGGGTGAATGCCCGGCATGTCCGGACCGTTCGGCGAAGCGGTGAAGCGGCCATCTGTGAGTTGAGCGATGGCCGCGAACTTCCCGTCAGCCGTCGCAGAAAGGCGGATGCGGTGGCTCGGTTCGGTGACCGGGCGCGCTACGAAGACCTGACCTCCGCATCCAGGGACGCTCGTTCTCCAACTCGCTCTGATCAAAATGCCCGTCGCAATCCCACTTGAACAGAAACTGGGTTGTAGCGCGGCTGGGTCAATCGTCCCGTGACCCCTTCCTCTGCAGGCAATTCAACATTGCCAACGCGCAGAAGTCGTACGTCTGCTGCCAGCCTCCAAGCATTGCTGATCGGTATTTCGGTGCCGGCGATCAGTTGGACGGCCAGTTTGCCTTTCTTCGACCATGCTCGCTCTGTACCGCCCGAGTTGATATCGAAATCGATCTCTTGAACCCACCCTAGACCCGCGCCTACGTAGGGTGTCCAACTTCCCGTCTGGCCAATGAAGCGCCTCAAGCCGTTGACGAAAATGATGTTGGAAGCAAAGTCACCATTCGACGCGATTGTCGATCCGCCGCGATTGAGCGATTTGAGGTCATGGCGACGCCAGTTCCATTCAAGCTCTGATGCCCAACCATTACCGTAGCGAAAGCCGATATCGCCCCCCAAGCCCAGTCCGGTTCCAAAGCGGGTCGTCAAGCCAGAACCGAAGCCGGCGCTGCCTACCTCGTCGAAGGTGGTTGAACCGAGGTTGCTCGCTTGAGCATAAACAGTGGCATAGAAACCACGTGGTTCAGTCTGAGCCAATGAAGTGCCTGCCATGCCGATCATCAAAATCGAAGCAGCCAGAGGTGAAAAAGAGCGAACAAATTTCATGAAATTCCTTCGAAACAATCAGGTTGATCAAATGTCGGAGTGGCGCTCCTGCCCAAGCGCAAGTCAACTGCGATCAATGTTCGGAAAGTTTCTGGTGCAAAGCGAGCTTTTTTGAACGAATGGTGGATTGGGTGAACGAGCGGCGTTAAATCGCACGAGGCAAAGCATCAGCCAAATAGTCATAGACCGCCCTGATGCGCTTGCTGGTTCGTACCTCCTTGTGGACAGCTAGCCAAACCGGGAGGGGCTGAATTTTCAGCTTGGGCAGCAGCGGTATGACCGCAGGATCCATTCGGATCTGGTGCTCGCTGACAAAGCCGATGCCCAGCCCGGCGCGTACAGCCTCCCACACCACGATCAGGTCGTCGGTCCTGAAGGCAAAGTGCTCCCGAGTTGCCGGGATACCGCCCGCAGCGAAGCCCTTGAGGGTCTCGTCGTTGCGGTCACCCCCAATCAGGTGGTGCTCGAGCAAGTCGGCAGGCTGGCGTGGCATACCACGCCGACGCAGGTAATCCTGGTGGGCGCAGGCCCTGAGCGCTACCTTTCCGACCCTCCGTGCAATGACTGTGGCCTGCTCGGGCTGGACCATGCGCACCGCGATATCGGCCTCGCGTCGCAGGAGGTTGCTCACCGCATTGCTGGCTACCAGTTCCACCTGCACATCGGGCAGTGACAGGCGCATTTGTGCAAGCAGGGGCGGGAGCACATAGCACGACACGGGCTGGCTCGCCGTGATGCGCACTGTCCCTGATACAGAGTGATCAGCGCCCATGACGCTGCGGGCGAGTGCATCAGCCCCGAGTTGCATGGCACGCGCAGATTCGGCCAGTCGAAGTGCCGACTCGGTGGGCAGTAGTCCCCGTCCGGTCCGTTCGAACAGCACCAACCCCAACTGAGATTCCAGTTCCGTCACATGCCGGCCGATGGTGGGCTGGCTCGATTTCAGCTGCCGTGCAGCGGCCAGCAGGCTACCCTGTTCCAACACGGCCAGAAATGAGCGAACAAGGGACCAGTCAAACAAGCTATTCATGAATGAAACTCAGAGATGCAAAGATCTACAATTGTGCACAGGATGAGGACTCTAGACAATAGCTCTAAACAAAAGCTCTAAAGACCTTCATCGGAGCCCCATGACAGCCCATGACCTCTCCACGGACAGCCACACGTCCCGCCTAATGTGGCTGGTCGCCGGTCTGGTCCTGCTCCTGCAGGGCTTCAGTCTCTTTGCGCCGATGGCCGTGTTGGGCGGCGCTATCCATTGGCCCGACAGCCTCGACTATGCACCCGCGAAGATGCTGCCGCTGCTGCGCGAGCAGCTTGACGCCGTGCGGCTGGGCTACGGGCTGTACCTGGGCTATTCGCTGTTATTTCTGGTGACCGGTGTCCTGACGGTTCGGCTGGCCGCGCGGCCTGGTGCGCTGGGTGCACTGGCCCTCATCGCCATCGGCGCGGCGGCCGCCTCGGCGCTGGCCCGGGCCATCGGCATCCTGCGCTGGCTGACCGGCAGCGTGAGCCTGGCCGAGGCGCATGCCGCCCCTGGCCTGCCTGAGGAAAGCCGTGCTGCGATCGAGCACATGCAGGCCGCTATCAACGCCTGGGGCGGGGCCATCGGCGAGATGCTGGGCGTGGCGGCCTTTGCCGCGATCTGGGCCATCGCCACCAGTCTGGTGATCCTGCGCGAACAGCAGTTGCCGGCCTGGGCAGGTCTGAGCGGGCTGGTCGTTGGCCTGCTGGTCGCCATGCCGGCGCTTGAGCTCTTTGGCATCACGCCGCCGATTTCGATCGTGTTGTCCACGACGGCGATCCAGCTCTGGTTCATGGCGCTGGGACTGCTGTTCCTCTGGCGCGCCCTTCGGCGGTCTGCATGAGGTTGCCGGCTGTGATGCTCAGGCGTCTGGAGATCGGAGCCTTCGGTGGCCCCGAGCAGATCCGGCTGGTAGAAGAGGCCAGACTGCCGCAACCGGGTGAAGGTGAGGTGCGGATCCGGGTCGAGGCATCGAGCCTGGTCTTCACCGACATGCTGATCCGCCGCAACCTGTACCCCGTGCTGAAGCTGCGCCTGCCGCTCACGCCAGGGTACGACTTTGTGGGCCGCATCGAGGCCTTGGGTTCGGGCGTGAGCCGATGGCGAGTCGGCGACCGCGTCGCCGACCTGACCCAGATCGGCGGCAACGCGACCCATCTGGTGCGTACCGCCGCCTCCCTCGTGGCGGTGCCACAAGGGGTGAACGCGATCCAGGCCGAGCCGCTGATCCTGAGTTACATGACCGCCTGGCAGGCGCTGTTTCGCGAGGCAAAGGCCCAGCCGGGCGACCAGGTGCTGATCTACGGCGCCAGCGGCGCCGTGGGCCTGGCGGCGCTGGACCTGTGCCGCGCCTTCGGGCTGCCGGCGGTCGGTGTGGCCTCGGCACGCAGGGAGCCCGTGGTCGAGGGCCTGGGGGCGACTTTCGTCGCTTACGACACGGCCGATCCGGCGGGCCCACTGGACCGGTTGACGCGTGATCTTGGAGGCTTCAAGGTCATTCTCGATGCGGCAAGGGGCGAAACCTTGTCATCTGTGATGGCGCGGCTTGCGCCAGGCGGACGACTGGTCGCACTGGGCTTCAGTGCACCGTTCCGAACTGCCTACAAGGCTGGTGGCGAACAGCCGGGCCTGCTCGCGCGGTTGCGCTTCGGATATGACTTCCTGCGGATCAAGTGGTTGTCCCACCGGCCGAACGCAGCGGTCAGCTTCTACGATATTGCATCGTGTCGGCGCCAGCATCCGCAATGGTTTCAGGAGGATCTTTCATCGCTGTTCAACTTGCTCGAAGCAGGCCGGATCACGCCACGGATTCAGCGTGTCTTTGGACTGGGAGATGCCGTCGAGGCGCATCGCCTCATCGAGGCGGGCCAGGTCGAGGGCCGGCTTGTGCTCGCCCCCGGTTTGCCGATCGGTGGTGACCCGTATGTCAGCCCGGGGGACAACGCGGCCAAAACGACCTTGCATCAGCAGAGGCACCCGGGCTGACATGCCTCGTACATCGAAGCCCGAACGGAGCGATCCATGAGCCCGGAGGCCTGGTTCCAGGTGGCGAACACAATCGCACTCACCGGCTGGCTGGCGCTGGCGTTCAGCCCAATCGCGCCGCGTCTGCTGGGCCTGCTGGGTGGCATCGCCATGCCGCTGCTACTCTCAGGCGGCTACACGGCCATCGTGCTGGCCCACTGGGCCTCGGGGCAAGGCGGCTTTGACAGCCTTGGCGCAGTTGCGCAGTTGTTCGAGAGCCGCTGGCTGCTGCTGGCGGGCTGGGTGCACTACCTGGCCCTTGATTTGCTGCTGGGCGCCTGGCAGGTCCGGACGGCGCGCCGCGAGGGTATTGCGCATCTGGCGGTGCTGCCCTGCCTGTTGGCCACCTTTCTGTTCGGACCGGCGGGGTATCTGCTGTTCCAGTCGCTGCGTGCGGCGCACCGGGCGGCACGCAACCATCCTGGGGATGCGGCGGCCATGACCGCGCCCGGGCCCTGGACGCTGGCCCGCCTGGCGCACGATTCGCCCCGCTACACCAGGCTCGCGGTGCTGCTGGCGCTGGCGATGCTGCCACTGCTCGGGGCCCTCGCCCTCGACACGCGCCTGTTCCAGGGCATCAACGTCTGGATCAAGCCGCTGAAGTTTCACATCGCGCTGGTCGTCTATCTGGTCACGCTGGCCGTGTTCAGCCGTTTCGCGTCGACCGAGATCACGCGCAGACCCTGGTGGCAATGGCACGAGCGCGTCGTCGTTTTGGCCGTGGTGCTGGAGATGGTCTGGATTGGTGCGGCGGCTGCGCTGGCAACGGCATCCCATTTCAACGAGGCTCCGATCTGGGCGGCCCTCTATTCTCTGATGGGGTTCGCCGCCATCGTGCTGACCTCGGCCAGCACCACGTTGGCCTGGGCCATCCATCGCCATCCGGCCGGGGATATCTCGCCGGCGTTGCGCACCGGTCTGGTCTGGGGGCTGGCCCTGACCCTGCCCCTCACGCAGATCACGGCTGGCACCTTGTCGGGGATGGGCAGTCACTGGGTGGGCGGTACGCCCAGCGACGCCGGTGGACTTGGGTTGCTGGGCTGGTCGCGGGACGGCGGGGACCTTCGGGTGGCCCACTTCTTTGCCACCCACGCCTTGCATATCGTGCCGCTGGCTGCGCTGGTCTGCGCCAAGCTGTTCGGCCGCGACGCACGGGCTCCGGTGCACATCGCCGCTTTGGCTTACATCGGTTGGGTAGCGGCAACCTTCCTTCAGGCCTTGAGTGGTCAGCCTTTCCTGGCGGGGATATTCTTTTCCTGATTCACCGGTCTGCGCGCTGCGCTTTCAGACAGTCCAGGACGTTGTGACAAGACGCCGCGGACGGCAAGATATTCATAAATGAATGTCAGCTATAAGAAGAAAAGCAATTGCGTTTATAGACTGGTTTTTAGACACTAAGAGTCTGAAAGTCCCGGTGAAGGGTACTTCATCTGGAAACCCTCCGCGGAGACAAAGATGGAAAGCAGAAATGAGATGAGCGCATCAGCGCACCTCTTCGAAAGCCGCGCTAGCGCCGCCACAAGCCGCCGTTCCTTCATCCGCCTGGTGGGCGGTGGCGCGGTGCTGGCCGCCACGGGCACGCTCGCCGGCTGCAGCGCCGAATTGCCAGAGGCCGCAGTCCAGCCCTGGCGCAGCGCCGATCGCGAGAGCGACATGCGGCGCTTCATGCTGGCCCATGCGCTGCTGGCGCCCAACCCGCACAATCTCCAGCCCTGGATCGCCGACCTGCGCGAAGCCGGGCGCATCCACCTCAACTGCGACAGCGAGCGGCTGCTGCCCGAGACTGACCCCTTCGGCCGCCAGATCCTGATTGGCTGTGGCGCGTTTCTTGAACTGGCGGTGATCGCCGCGGCCCAGCGCGGCGTGTCGGCCAAGGTCGAGCTCTTTCCCGACGGCGCACCCGCCGACCAGGCCTTGCCCAAGGGCAGCCGCGTGGCCACGTTGGTTCTGGGTGAGCCTGGCAGTGCAACGGCCGACCCCTTGTTTGCCCAGATCGTCCGACGGCACACGCGCAAGTCTTCCTATGCCAATGATCGTGCGCTGCCTGAGACGCTGCTGCGCAGCTGGGCAGACACAGCCACCCGATTCGGCCTGCGTAGCGGCGTTGCGAGCGGCGCGGCCGCGATGGACCCGATCCGCCGCATCACGCGCGAGGCCTACGAGATCGAGGCCACAACGACGCGCACCTGGCTCGAATCGGCCCGCGTGATGCGCATCGGGCCTGGCGCCATCGCCGCCAACCCCGATGGCATCAGCCTCAACAGTCCGATGGTACGCGCGCTGTACACCGTCGGCCTCTTCGACCCGATGGAGGTTCCCGTCAAGGGCACCAGTTCCCTGCAGCGGGTGATGGATCGCTGGGTGCCCTTTGAAACCGCCAGCGGCTTTCTCTGGCTGGCCAGCCCGGACAATAGCCGGGCGATGCAGGTGGCATCGGGCCGAGCCTACGTGCGCGCCCACCTTCTGGCCACGGCCGCGGGCGCGGACATGCACCCGCTGTCCCAGGCCCTGCAGGAGTTCCCGGAGATGCGTGGACCCTTTGAGGCGATTCACAAGACCCTGGGTTTGACAGGATCGGGCGAGACTTTACAGATGCTCTCACGCGTGGGATTCGCCACCGAGCCGCGGGGACCGAGCCCGCGTCGCAGCCTGGACGCGCTGCTGCGGACCTGAGGCATCAGGTTCTGTCGTGCCCGCCGTCGGTATGCGCTACTGCCACAAGGCGATGATGCTCGACTTGTCCGGTATGGCTTCCTTCCGCCGGAAGCTCCTGGCGATCGTGCTGCCCGTGTTGCTTCTGGGCTGCTCATCCACCGGCCACACGCCGCCGCGACCTGAACTCGTCCTCAGCGGCTGGCGTGACCCCTCTGCGCTTGCTCCTGGCGCTGATTTCGAAACCTACATCAGGGTTGTTAGCCAGGAGCTGCGCAAGCACAGGCTTCCTTTTGTTGCATCGATGGCCGATGCAGAGTTGGGCAAGGTGGCACCCTTCAGGCAACTGCCCGACCGGGGATGCAAGGCGGATGTACCGCGAGGCATCGCCATCCTCATCCATGGGCTGTCAGACACGGCCTTTGCCATGCGGGATCTCGCGGCGACATTCTCAAAACAGTGTTTCGAAGCCCGTGCGCTTTTGCTTCCCGGGCATGGGACACGCCCGGCAGATCTGATGGCCGTCGATCACCGTGATTGGTTGTCTCACGTTGGAGCGGCTCTGAAGCAAGCGCGGTCAGATAGCTCTTTTGTGGTGGTCGCCGGCTTCTCTCTTGGCGCAGCGCTTGCGCTAACCGCCGCGGTGCAGTCGCCCGGCGATGTGGATGCGGTCATCGGCCTGTCGCCGGCCTATCGCATCCGCTCGAACTTTCTGGCACGGCAAGCCCGATGGATAGGCGTCTTTCGTCCCTGGCTGGACCTGGGGCCGCGTGAAGATTTCGCGCGCTATGGTGCGATGCCGACGCGTGGTATTGCCTCCACCATGGCCGTGTTTGGCACGCTGGAAGCGCGCATGCGCAGGCAAGGACCGCTGCGCACACCCTGGCTGGTTGTGCAGAGCGAAGATGACGAAGTGGTCGATGTGACCTGGAACCGGCAATTCTTCGAAGCCCATGCCGGTGATGCGCGTAGCCTGCTGCTCAATTACCACTCCATGCCGGTGGACAAATCTTTCGGTGAACGGTCAGTCTGGCTCCCGGCTGCCGAGCCCGCGCTTCGCGTGGTCGGCATCTCCCACCTCGCTGTCCACATCTCTCCGGAAAATCCGCACTATGGTGAGTCCGGCACTTACCGTAATTGCGGCAGCCCGCCATTTCGTACGGAAGAGCAGGTTCGAGCATGCAAGCAAGCGCAGCGGGTCTGGTACGGTGTCGGAGGGCAGTCGCCACCTGCCGGCGAGGCCGGTGCACGCGCGACATTCAATCCCCACTATCGGGATCTGGAAAGTCGAATTGGCGAGTTCCTGGGTAGGGTTGACGGTCAAGATAACAGCCAAGCGCCTTCGAGGCGTTGAGATTCATTATGCTGGTCCGTCAACCGCCATTTTCTAGATGATCGGCCTGTGACTCTTTTGCCAAACCACATCCGATGATCATTTCCAAATCCCCATCTCGCCAAAAACCGAGGCTCAGAAAAATGAGCGAATCAGATCAGTCATCCCTTCCGGTTTGATCTGAAAATTCTCTTTCTACAGGGCTAAACGCTTGCTGGGGCATGCCGTAAAGTGTCTGTTCATCCGGCACTTTGGTTTGCGCCCCTTGTGATGGGGTGTCGGTTTTTGCGGTCATGACCAGACCATCAAATCGGCTTTTACGGCTGTCAGTTTTTGCCAATCTGTGTCATTCGGTTTGAAAGCGCCAATGTCTGCTCTCGCTGCATTACCGCCGCCCAAGGCAGCGCCGCGACCGTTCGCATTGGGTCGAAAGGGCACAGTGGCGCAACCTAGCAGGTTCTAATTCCGGAGCCTTTAGCACAGAGGTTCTGAAAACTCTCGGTACAAGAAGATGTCTCAACATTTAGAAAGATGAACTGGACCCCAAGTGCTTGATTTGCTTACCCATTAAAAACTTAGGTAGTTTGTGATGACGTATGTTCTGCCCCGCCAAGACTATTTCGAACTGATTCCAAGTCGTTCGAACAATTTACAACCCGTTCGGAGCCTATTTGGGTGCGCTCCTAGAACACTTTCCGGATCAGACAGGCTTCTTCATAGGCCTCAATGTCTTTGAGCCGGTACAAAACTTTCCCAACGATCTTCAAGTACTGCGGCCCCTCGCCGGTTGTTCGCCAGCGTTGTAGGCGTGCGACTGAACACACCCAGCGATCGGCGAGCATTTTTTCGGTCAGTAGCTCGCGTGCAGGTTCGGCCAGGACCTCTGGAGCCAGGTGTTGGGGCTCGAACTTGGGTTCGTTGGCTGCGGTTTTGGCGATGCCATTGGACAGGGCGTCCAGTACGTCACTCATGTTTTTAGCCCGTGGGTTCGAAGATGAGGTGTTGTTAGTAGCCATGGCCTTGCTCCTTGATGCCTATATGCAGTGGTTTCATATAGGTTCATACCGGTTGGCTGGGCTTTTTTCTCAGTGAACTCACAATGAGGGAAATCGCTCCATCAAGTTGGATGGGGCAAAACTGAATTGGAGCCGTACTGATTGCATGCGGGCTGTGGCGATGCCGGTGACCAACCGCAGGCTTTTTCTCTCGGAAGCCCGACCACGAAATTAGGGCTTGACGATGAAGTGCCGGCGCGAAAAGAGCAAGGGGATACCGAACATCAGCCCAGTTGCCGTATTGAGCAACACATTGCCCCAGACGCCATGGACGGTTGAAAACGCCGTGTCGATCAGAAACCAACTGGCCAGTGGAATGGCGATGGTGTTCCATGCGTGCAGCCGACCTTCGAGGAAAGGGCCCCTGGCCAACAGGATGATGCAGATCATCCAGCCAGCCATCACGGCGCCGATGATGCCGTTGGCAAACCAAATGTAGCCATGCGCTAGGCTCGGCACTTCAACCGGGATGGCCAACTGGTGGAAGTAAACCAGATTGAAGATTGCTTCCCCGAGGCGTGGCGACAACAGCAATGTCAAGCTCAGGACGATGACGACAGCCGCTGCGCCTTGAATAAGGCGCGACCAGATGAGCAGGGCCGGGTTGGCAACTGCGTCCGCGGAGTCCTGCTCCCTGGTCATGCCGTTTGAAGCCTCAGTGCCTTGATGCCCGAAAGGGTCTTGCTGGCCTTTGCTGCGACCCGTGCTTGCCAGAGATCGTATGCAGCCTGCTGAGCCAGCCACACCTCAGCCGCCCCGCCATGGTCGCGCCCCAGCCAACGCTCAATGCGCAGTGCCATTGAAGGGCTGATCGAAGCCCGCCCATTGACTACCTTGGACAAAGTCGTCCGGTCGACGCCCAAATGGGCAGCTGCTTCGCCCACCTGCAGATTCAAGGCAGGAAGGATGTCGTCCCTCAAAGTGAGGCCAGGGTGGGGTGGGTTGAACATCGAACTCATAAACACCTCAGTGGTAATCCTGGTAGTCCACCAGGATGGCATCGCCGTTTTCAAAAGCAAAAGTCAGACGCCAGTTGCCGTTCACGCTGACTGACCAGTGGCCGGAGAGGCCCTTGAGGGGATGCCAGTCCCACCCGGGACGGTTCATGTCTTCAGGCCTTGTGGCCGCGTCCAACGCAGACAGTTGCCGAGCCAGGCGCGGGGCATGAGCGGCTTGGATCCCGGCCCGCGAGCCGGACTTGAAGAAGCGCTCAACGCCCTTGTGCCTGAAGCTTCGAATCATTCTGAAATTGTAGCGCGTAGCGCCACGCGCAGCAAGTGCAGCAGCAATCCATTGGAGGTTCGAATTCCCGACTCCACCAAAAACAGGGGTCTGAAAACTGAGAGAGTTAGCTAAACAATCTTTATTGGACCGCCAAGACTATTTCAAACTGATTCCAAGTCGTTCGAACAATCTACAACCTGCTCGGGGTCTCCTTGGGTGCGAGCCTAGAACACTATCCGGATCAGACAGTTTCTTCATAGGCAACACATGAATTAGAAGTAAAGATAGTGGCTAGGGGATCGTCGTTTCTTGTCTGAAGTCAATTGAGCTCGCATAATTGAAGTATGAAAGTCATTTTCAAGTCTATTTTTCTCTGTGCTCTCGGGGTGACTAGTAGTTTCACCTTGGGCGCTACCGTTCAGGACTTGGAGATCAAAGCAGACGGCCAGACTTGGACCTACCACCTGCATGTCCCACTGCAAGCACGCTCAGGTGGTGCACCGCTGGTCGTGGTTTTTCATGGAGCAGGCGGCAATGGAAAGGACTATCTCATTAAAAACGGTTGGGTAGCCCTCAGTGAAAAGGAAGGATTTGTCGTTGCGGCACCCGACGGGCTACCGGCCTTGCCTCGTTTGCCAGCCAGCTTTCGCATGAATCCACGCCTTTGGAATAGTGGCCAACTCAATCCCAATATGCCGCGAGCGAAGGTCAATGACTTGTCCTTTGTGAAAGCTCTCCTTGACGACATTGTTCAGCGGACAGCAGTTGACAAAAGTCGCATCTATGCCACCGGACATTCAAATGGTGCTGGTATGACGTTCAAGGTTGGCGCAGAACTCTCCAGCCTTTTTGCCGGGATCGCAACTGTCATGGGGTTGAATACCAGTGAAGGTGCGCAACCAACTAAAGCTTTGCCAACCTTGATGCTGATCGGGACACACGATCCGCTCAATCCGATAGAGGGCGGTGAGCGCCAACTCCCTTGGGGCAAAAGCACGGTGCCACCCATTTCACATGGCATTCAAGCGTGGTCTCAAAGTTTGAATTGCAAATCACCCGCGGTCCAAGAGCGTGACGATGACCAGGTAACCATAGAACGTTTCAACCAATGCCGCGATGGTGCCAGTTACACAATTTGGTATCTCAAAGGTCAGGGCCATGCCTGGCCTGGTGGGCAAGATTCCGGCCTACCTGAATCTGTGATGGGTCCCAACATTACCCGCGTGAACGCTACCGATTTAATCTGGCAATTTTTCTCAAGCCTCCCCCACTAAAGTGAAGTAAATCGGCTCGACCCTTTTGACTTCGCTAGCGGACTGTCTCAACAGCTAGAGTGATGGGTTGGAACCCAAGTGCTTGATTTGCTTGCCCATCAAAAACTTAGGCGGTTAGCGATCTGGTATCTTTTGGCCCGCCAAGACTATTTCGAACTGATTCCAAGTCGTTCGAACAATTTACAACCCGTTCGGGGCCTCCTTGGGTGCGCCGCTAGAACTCCTTCCGGATCAGACAGGCTTCTTCATAGGCCTCGATGTCTTTGAGCCGGTACAAAACTTTCCCCACGATCTTCAAATACGGCGGCCCCTCGCCGACGGTGCGCCAGCGCTGAAGTCGCGCGACTGAACACACCCAGCGATCTGCGAGCATTATTTCGGTCAGTAGCTGGCGGGCTGGTTCGGCCGGGACCTCTGGAACCAACAGTTTGGGCTCGAACTTGGGTTCGTTGGCTGCGGTTTTGGCGATGCCACTGGACAAGGCGTCCAGCACGTCACCTATTTTTTCAGCCCGTGGGTTCGAGGATGAGGTGTTGTTAGTAGCCATGGCCTTGCTCCTTGATGCCTATATGCAGTGGTTTCATATAGGTTCATACCGGTTGGCTGGGTTTTTTTTCTCAGTGAACTCACAATGAGGGAAATCGCTCCATCAAGTTAGATGTGGCAATAACTGCATTTGCAACGTACCGATTGCACGCGGTTTTATGTGATGCTGGCCCTCCATCATGACCATTCAAAAGAGTGTTCTTGAGATTGCCGGGACAGGTCCTTTGCAGCCATTGAGCGAACTCAGTTCTGCTGAATTGCTTGAGCCAATAGCGCAACACCTTTTTTGATTTCAGTCGGCGTCAACCCGGCATATCCCATAACCAGTCCGGCACACTTTTTCCGTCTAAGCTTGTTGCCTGCCGAGTAAAGCGGCGTGATGCTCCAAATGCCTATGCCGATAGCCTTGGCGCGCGCGATCAGATCTGGTTCATCTTCGATCTGAAAATCTTCCAACCAGACGACGATGTGCAAACCTGAAGCAGTACCTTCAACTCCAACACGTTTGGGCAGGAATTTGTGGATCGCCTCGATCAGCACAGCCCTTTTGTTTTCGTTCGCCCTTCTGACCCGCCTGATATGTCTTTCGTAGGCCCCACTTTGGATGAGTTGGGCAATCACTAGCTGATCAGGACTCGGCGTATGTCGATCTGTCAGTTGCTTGGCCTGGCGGAAAACCTTCACCAGTTCCGCAGGCAACACCAGATACCCGAGTCGCAACTGCGGTGAAAGCGTTTTTGAAAACGTCCCGATATAGATGACTGAGCCATCGACATCCAGCGACTGCAGCGTCTGCACAGGTCTTAAGCCGTAGCGAAATTCACTGTCATAGTCGTCCTCGATGATCCAGCAGCGGTTTCTGGCCGCCCACGCCAGGAGCTCACGACGGCGGCCAATGGACATGACGGATCCAAGCGGGAATTGATGAGACGGGGTCACATAGACCAGCGCATTTTTGACATTGGGCAACTGGTCGCACATGAGCCCTTGCTCATCGACGGTGATCGGCGACACCTTAGCCCCCATGGCTTCAAAGTTCAGTCGTGCACCCAAATAGCAAGGCTCTTCCATCAACACCTCCGACCCCGGGTCGACCAGCAGTCGTGCACAAAGATCAATGGCCTGTTGTGCGCCCTGGACGATGATGATTTGCTCTTGAGAGCACGACAGCCCTCTTGCCCGCAGCAAATAGCCCTGTAGTTCTGAGCGCAACTCGGTTGCACCTTCGGGTGCGGCATAGTAAAGACTGGACTGCCGCTTCATGAGCGCTTGGTTGTAGAGCTTTCGCCACATGAGCCGGGGAAAGTCTTCATCCGCAATGGCGCCGTAGAGAAAGTTGATTTCTCTTGGTTTGATTTCAGGCGTGACAGGTAACTTCAATGCCGAGGTACGTCGCCCGTAGGCCGACAGCTTGCGTTGCTCGCTTTGAATAGGTTTTAGGGATGGACGATGTGCCTTCGCGAGGAGAGGGAAGTTCAAGGACACGCGAGCGCGTGAACCAGGTGCTGTTTCAATATACCCCTCGGATGCGAGTTGTTCGTAAACGGTGACCACAGTAGACCGAGAGACGCCCAGATCGGATGCCAATGCCCGGGTTGAGGACAGTTTTTCACCCGGGCTGAGTTCTCCAGCATGAATCTTGAGTCGGAAAATTTCACAGACCCGCTGGACCGATCCGATTTTTTGCATGATCAACTGGTATGTTTAATTTAATCAAAATTGGATCTTCATGGTAAACCAGAATAGACTGAAAATTCGGTCATCAAATTCTTCAGAGACCCGTTGAGACCATGTACATTCCAGCCCACTTTTCGATCAAAAACGCTGAGCTTATGCACCAGATCATTCAGGCCCACCCTTTGGGAGTTCTGGTGACTATGACCCCTGAAGGCCTGGACGCCAATCACATTCCTTTCGAACTGGATGCTGGCCGTGGCGTGCTCACGGCGCATGTGGCAAGGGCTAATCCCGTTTGGCAACAATGCGGCAATGGAATGGACGCATTGGTGATTTTTCGCGGCGAAGAAAGCTACATTTCCCCAAACTGGTATCCCAGCAAACACGAATTCCATCGCCAAGTACCCACTTGGAATTACGAGGTTGTGCACGTCCATGGACGCATGGTCGTTCAGGACACGGAAAAGTTTGTGCGTGGCGTGGTGGGTCGCCTGACCCGCAAGCATGAAGCCATAGAAGAAAAACCATGGAAGATGGGAGATTCAACCCCCGAGTTCATCGACGGCATGCTCAAAGCCATTGTTGGCATTGAAATCTCCATCACACGGATGGAAGGTAAGGCCAAGCTGAGCCAGAACCGTGAGGACCGAGACCGCCTCAATGCCGCTGAAGTACTTGCAAGTCACGGTGAAGTTGAATTGTCCCAAGCTATGCGCAAGGCTAAATAAGTATGCCATCACCAGATCAACTCTAGTTGCGCATCAATATTTAGAATGACGAACCGAACCCCAAGTGCTTGATTTGCTTACCCATCAAAAACTTAGACGGTTTGCGATCTGGTATCTTCTGGTCCGCCAAGACTATTTCGAACTGATTCCAAGTCGTTCGAACAATTTACAACCCGTTCGGGGCCTCCTTGGGTGCGCCGCTAGAACTCCTTCCGGATCAGACAGGCTTCTTCATAGGCCTCGATGTCTTTGAGCCGGTACAAAACTTTCCCCACGATCTTCAAATACGGCGGCCCCTCGCCGATGGTGCGCCAGCGCTGAAGGCGTGCGACTGAGCACACCCAACGATCGGCGAGCATTATTTCGGTCAGTAGCTGGCGGGCTGGTTCGGCCGGGACCTCTGGAACCAACAGTATTGGCTCGAACTTGGGTTCGTTGGCTGCGGTTTTGGCGATGCCACTGGACAAGGCGTCCAGCACGTCGCCCATTTTTTCAGGCCTTGGGTTCGAGGATGAGGTGTTTTTAGTAGCCATGGCCTTGCTCCTTGATGCCTGTATGCAATGGTTTCATATAGGTTCATACCGGTTGGCTAGGCGTTTGTTCTCAGCGGGGGGGGTGCATCCCAAGGGATGGGCTGCTTTCGGCCACAAGCGGACGATCAGGCAAATTGATTTCGATAGTTTTCGCCGACAAGTGATATCTGCTCTAGCGAGTAAACCCATAAAGTTGCGAGGGGTTGTGAACCATGACTTGCTCAAAGGCTTGGGCATTGATCCATTCTTGCGCTTGGGCAATGAGTGTCTCAAAATGCCCAAATTGCTCATGGTTGGTGCACGGCCAGTCACTACCCCAAAGCAACGCGCTGGGTCCCATTTCTCTGAGCAAAAGAGAAGCCAAACGTTCCGAATTAACGTCTCCCAAACGATAAGCGCCACTCAACTTCACGAAGACCTGTGCAACACTGGCACGCTTTTTCAGTGCAAGCAACGTAGGGTCAGAGACACTGGCTTCCAGTGGTTTGGCCATATGGTCCAAGACAAGCGATACGTCAGAAGGTATCTGATCAAGCACATGTGGCAATCTGCCTTGATCTGTATGAACTTCGAGGTGCCAATTCAATCGATGGATGGCTGCCCAGATGTTGTCAGACCGCGTCCACTCTGGGATGTCATGAGACAGACCCGATAAATTCAAACGGATGCCGCGAACCCCAGATTGATGCAGGGTCTCTAACTGTTCGATGCAAACATCTGGGCTGACCACGGCGATACCACGGAGCAGGTCCGGGTGAGACTCCAAGGCATCAATCATGAGACTGTTGTCTGTGCCCAAAAAGCTGGGTTGAACCCAAACTCCGCGCGTCACCCCCACATTTTGGGCTTGTTTCATCCAATCGGACAGCTGCGCGCTGTATTGCGGCACATATCGAGTACCTTCAACTGCAAGCCCCGCATTGAAAACATGGAAATGGGTATCGATCCAATTTTTTGACATGCTTAAATTCATGGTGTAAATTCTAGTCCTCTAGATGTCTAGAATCAAATTGATGACAACACTCGTAAAAAACCATTCACTTGGCCAAAGTCGATACGGCAATTTGGCGACTGCTTTGCGCGATCGAATCCTGCAGGGTGAATGGGTTCCGGGTGAGGTTATCCCTGCCGAATCGGCTTTGGCGCAAAGTTATGGTGTGGCACTGGGCACCATCCGGCAGGCGTTGTCACTGCTGGTTCAAGATGGCGTGTTGCAACGCCGGCATGGCAAAGGCACCTTTGTGACCACGGGTGTTAATGGCGCCTCCATGATGCGATTTTTTAGATTTCGTGGCACAGACGATGCTGCCAGCATGACCCCTAATTCGCATATTCTGGGCAGTCGGTTGCGCAGTGCCAGCCTGCAAGAAATTCAGGCAATGGGCATGGCTAAGGGTTCTCAAGTCCTTCAAATCGAACGTCTTCGAAGCCTGGAGTCTGAACCCTGTTTGCTCGAAACCATCGTTTTGCCACTGCCACTTTTTGGCGCTTTGGCCGACTCCGACACGGATGCATGGGACGACTTGTTGTACCCCATGTACCAGCAACGGTGCGGGGTTGTGATTCAAAAAACACAAGACAGTCTGAGCTTTTCTCAACTCAATGCCAGACAAGCCAAGCGTCTCAAGCTTGCTGCAGCACACCCTTGCGTTCTGGTTGATCGTCAGGCTTTTGATATAGCGGGCCGCTGCGTCGAACTTCGCACCACACGCGGCGACGCGTTTTCTTTCAAGTACACCGCACAGGTGCAATAACAACTTCCTAGGAGATATTTCATGAATGGTTTTTCCCGACTCCAATCCATCGGCTGGATGGCGCTTGTCACATCTGCACTCTGCGGGACAGTGACATCTGGTTTTGCACAAACGGCCTACCCCAGCAAACCGATCACTCTGGTGGTGACTTACCCGCCAGGCGGTGGCGCAGATGCCATGGCCAGACTGATTGCACCCAAAATGGGTGAAGCCCTGGGCCAAACGATCGTCGTCGAAAATAGGCCAGGCGCAAGCGGGCAAATTGGTGCGGCCGCTGTTGCCAAAGCCAACCCGGATGGCTACACCTTGATGCTGGATGCTTCATCTTTTTCCGTCAATCCTTCGCTGTATCCCAAACTGCCTTATGACAGTCTCAAGGCCTTTCAACCGATAGGCGTAGTGGCCTTGTTCCCGAATGTGGTCTTGGTGAACGCCAATTTCCCGGCGAAGAACATGGCAGAACTTACGGCAGCTGCACGCAAAAGCAAGGATGCCGTGTCCTATGCATCATCTGGCAATGGTTCTGCACAGCATTTGGCGGGCGCATTGTTCGAATCCGCTGCCAAAGTAGACATGATTCATGTCCCCTACAAAGGGGGTGGCCCAGCACTCAACGATGTGATCGGCGGACAAGTTCCACTTTTCTTTGGCAACCTTGCTTCAACGCTGCAGCACGTTCAATCGGGCAAATTGAAAGCGTTGGCCGTGACTTCGGGCAAGCGCTCCCCCATCCTGCCCGATGTTCCCACTCTGAGTGAATCGGGCTTGAAAGGCACTGAAATTTACGAATGGAATGCGGTATTTGCACCGGCCAACACATCAGAGCCTGTGATGAAAAAACTGGCCGCTGCATTTCAACAAGCTTTAGATGCGCCTGAGGTCAAAGCTCGCGTGGCACAACTGGGGGGCGAGCTGCAAAAAAGTTCCCCCGAACAGGCCAGCGCATTCATTGAACAACAAATCAACCTGTGGGGTCGTGTGGTCAAAGAAAGAAAAATCATCATCGAATAATTTCCGCAATGAATTAGCGAGAGATGCATTCCCTAAAACTTAACTGGCCGCTTTAGAGACCTATGAAGAGTTTCTTGAGCGGCTGCTAAGGGTCAAAGCAGCCGCCAAAGCCTTTCTCCCCTATGTCCGCTATGGGTCGAAGGGGCACAGTGGGACAACCTGGCAGGTTCTAATTCCGGAGCCTTTAGCACAGAGGATCTGAAAACTCTCGGTACAAGAAGATGTCTCAACATTTAGAATAATGAACTGGGGCCCAAGTGCTTGATCGGCTTGCTCTTGGGAAATTTAGTCGGTTTGCGATCTGGTATCTTCTGGCCCGCCAAGACTATTTCGAACTGATTCCAAGTCGTTCGAACAACTTACAACCCGTTCGGGGCCTCTCTAAGTGCGCTCCTAGAACACTTTCCGGATCAGACAGGCTTCTTCATAGGCCTCAATGTCTTTGCCTCTTGTGTGCTGGAATATAAAGTTTCCCTATGAAAAGGTGAATTGGATCAAAGAGATTTGATTTCAGTGGTTGCTGACCCAATTTTCAACACGCAGCCCAGCGTAATTCACAAAGTCCGCTTCGTTGTTGGTGACCAGTGTCACCCCTAAAGCGAGCGCATGGGAGGCGATGAGTTTGTCAAGGGCATCGCGGTTGCGATCTTTGTAGGCTGCTCGGATGGGGCCATAGGCCTTGGCAGCTTGTGCATCGAAGGGCGCGACCATGATGTCTTCGCGCAAGCTTTCCAGCGCCGCTCGGTTGGTTTCCTGTGCCGCGGTGCTTGAGCATGCGATACCAAATTCAAGCTCAGCCAAAGTCACCGCAGAAATAACAACGTCACCCACAAAGCACTGAGCAAACCGCTCTCGCACCTCAGGCGGCTGGCGCTTCATTAGATAGATGAAGATGTTGGTGTCGAGCATGTATTTGGGATTCATAAAGTCTCGCGATCGCCCTCTATGTTTTCGCCCCGGCCCTGGGCCATGAAGTCAGGTGAGAACTTGGCAAGTTTGCCCAGCACATCGCCCATGCGGCGTTGGGCTGGGCGGATGCGCAACTCGTCCCCTTTTCGCTCGATGACCAGATCAACGTCCCAAGTGCTGTAGGCAAGCTCGGCAGGAATGCGAACGGCTTGCGAGTTGCCGTTCTTGAAAAGTTTGGTGTTGGCCATCGTGAACCCTTTTTGGATGTACGTGTACATCTTAATCCAGGAGGGAGCGAATGTAAAGCCAAGCATCAAGTCGATCAGCGGCGCGAGTTACATCAATATATCGACATTTCGAAAGATGAACCGGACCCCAAGAGCTTGATTTGCTTACCCATGAAAAACTTAGGCGGTTTGTGATGAAGCAAGTTCTGCCCCGCCAAGACTATTTCGAACTGATTCCAAGTCGTTCGAACAATTTACAACCTGTTCGGGGCCTCCTTGGGTGCGCACCTAGAACACTTTCCGGATCAGACAGGCTTCTTCATAGGCCTCAATGTCTTTGAGTCGGTACAAAACTTTCCCAACGATTTTCAAGTACTGCGGCCCCTCGTCGATTGTTCGCCAGCGTTGTAGGCGTGCGACTGAACACACCCAGCGATCGGCGAGCATTATTTCGGTCAGTAGTTGGCTGGCACGTTCGGCCGGGACCTCTGGAACCAACAGTTTGGGCTCGAACTTGGGTTCGTTGGCTGCGGTTTTGGCGATGCCACTGGCAAGCATTTACTTGTGGCGATGTTTCGGATTTCCAATCCACGGCTCATGTGCACAGGAACCTCCCCTGGTCATGGAATCAGTGTTTGTGACAGTCTTTAATGGGGCTAACTCAGCGGAACCGAGACCTTTGTAAAACGCCCAATTGAACACTGCGGAGCCGCCATATACAATTGCTATATACTTTTCTTGGGGGTCATCATGTCCATCGGCACTGTTTTCGTAAATAACCGTACCCAGGCCGTTCGTCTCCCTTTGGACGTGCGTCTACCCGAGGGTGTCCAAAAGGTAGAGATTCGCGTCAAAGGTAACGAGCGCATCATCTCACCCCTAGGCCAAACCTGGGACAGCTTCTTTCTGGGTGGCCCCACAGTTAGCGACGACTTCCTGCCCGAGCGCGCCACCCAGCACCAGCCGGAGCGGGAGGCGCTCTGATGCTGCGATACCTGCTGGACACCAACATCGTCATCTACGTGTTGAAGCTGCGACCTGTCGAGGTGCTTTCCACTTTCAACGCCAACGCCAGCCGCATGGCAATTTCCTCCATCACCCTCGCCGAACTCTTGCACGGTGCGGAAAAAAGCAGCCGCGTCAGCGAGAACTTGGCCGCTGTCGAAGATTTTTGCAGTCGCCTACAAGTTTTGCCCTATGGCCCCAAGGCCGCGCAGCATTACGGAGTCATTCGCGCCGCCTTGGAAAAACTCGGCCTGCCTATCGGTGTGAACGACATGCACATTGCAGCGCACGCTCGCAGCGAAGGCCTGGTGCTGGTGACGAACAACTTGGGGGAGTTCGCACGAGTGCCTGCGCTGGAAGTTGAGAACTGGGTTCAAACAGCGCAGTGATTGATGAGTTGACGTGCATCAGCCGCACAAAAGAGCAATTACTGCTACGGCAAGTTTGTCGAGATAGTTACGGTGGGCCTGCAAATGCCCTTTGAAGTGACATGACGCCGACTGCTGTAGGCTGTATGCTGTCGTTCACGGCTCATCGACTGACCGGCAGCATCCGAACTTTTATTGAATTTTGACGTATCTGCTTAAGTTTGATCTTTGGAAAGGATGCTGCCTTTCTTTTAACTGCCCTTAATCCGGAGGAAAAGTAAAAGCGGTCTTCCAACAAGACTTATCAGCTAATATATAAGTAACTGCTTGACCTGCAACTCCGAAGGACACTGCAAAATGCAACTCAAATGAATTAGAGCAACAGTTCAGTCGTCCAGAGTGACAGAATGTACACATCCTTAAACTGATATAAATATCAAGTCATGTCTTGGACAGTTATTTTTCATACGCATCAATAAACATCTGGGTCTAAGGCGATCCAAACGCTGCTTTGATGGCATCTCGGTCATGAGTTCCATCTGCCTTGCTTGGAAGACTATCTGCAAAAATGACACTGCGTGGCCGCTTATAACTAGCAATTCGTTCGCCTACAAATTCGATCAACCCTTGCGAATCGACCATTGAACGGATAACGCAAACTGCCCGCACAGACTCCCCCCAACGCTTATCAGCCACACCGAATACAGCCACATCCACAATAGCGGGATGTGTTCGAAGAACCTGTTCCACCTCCTCGGGATAGACGTTTTCTCCGCCGCTCTTGATCAGTTCTTTATTTGGAAGTCGCCCAACATATACCAAACGTCCGTAGGGGTCAAACTTGCCCACATCGCCGGTATGTAGCCATCCGCCACGAAGAGTAGCGGCTGACACATCGGGTCTGCCCCAGTAGCCCACGAACACAGTAGGTCCCGAAATAACAATTTCACCTATTTCACCTGCTGGCACCGTAAAAGCCGCTTCGTCGACAATCCGTATCTTGCTCAGAGGTAAAGGGTATCCGGTGCTTCCATCTGCCAGTGCATGAGACATCATAGAAACAATCCCACCTGCCTCCGACTGACCGTATACAGCCCAGAATGTTGCCCGTGGGCAAGATGTGTGAAACCACTTGATCACATCTGGCGTATCCAGACCGCAGACGTGGCGAAGAGACGTCATTTTTTTACTTGAATTTTGTAGCTTTAGGAGCTCCGAAAGCATGGGGGAGAACTCTCCTAATAGCGTAGCTCCATATAACTCTATTGCATTTAGCGCCTCGGCAGGGTTGAAGCGCGCCTTCAAAATGCTGCAACCACCAACACGTGCTGTAGCCAGCATTAGGCTTAATGCTGTGATGTGGAAAAGTGGCAGTGCACAGATATGCACGTCACTGCTATTTAGTGTCCATATCTGACCCAGCTGCTCCGCACCGCACAACAAGTTTCTGTGTGTTAGAACTGCGGCCTTGGGACGTCCATCGGTCCATGCCGTATGGATGAAACACACAGGGTCGTCAGGCGCAACGGACTCATGCTGAATATCTCCGGGATCACCTCTGAAATCATCTAAACAAAGAAATCCTTCTAAGCTGCCATCGATGACGATGGGTCTGCTAACGAAGTCGTGACATTCAACATCACTTAGAAGGGGTGAGAGTTCTTTACTTGTAAAGAGCAAAGCTGGTAAGTCATTACCCACAACCTTGGCGATTTCAGCGGGCGAAAGTCGCCAGTTGATGGCAGAGACGATTACTCCAATGCGAGCTGCTGCGTAGAAGATTTCCACGAAGGGGAGCCCGTTTTGCGCGAGTAAAGAGATCCGGTCCCCTGACCGAAGTCCAGCGCGATGTAGACCAACGGCAAGTCCCGCAGATTTTCGTTCAAGTTGTGCATGAGTGACCGTCACCTCACCATCTGTAAATGCTGACTGCTCGCCATAAAGACGGGCGTTAAGATTAAGCAATTCGCCGAGTGTGGGGCAACACTCGCCCAATGGGTCTTGGACAGGAAAATGTGTTGCTGTATCAGTCATGTTAGCCAACGTTTGCGGCGCCGATAGTGTTTAACCGCGTGATAGTCGGTCTGGTGACCTCCCCCGAGATAAAACTGCTGAATGTCAGGATTAGCGCTAACTGATTCGGCTGTGCCGGCCATTACCACTCTGCCGTTTTCTATCAAATAAGCGTATCGTGCAATCGATAAAGCCGCGACGGCATTCTGCTCAACCACAAGAACTGCTACGCCTGCGTCATGATTAATCCGGCGTACGATGTCAAATATCTCATCAACGAGCATGGGCGAAAGACCAAGGCTGGGTTCATCTAGCATTAGCAAACGCGGTTCAGTCATGAGGGCCCGGCCAATAGCAAGCATCTGCTGTTCTCCGCCCGAAAGATACCCGGCTTGCGTTTTCGCTCTTTCACGCAGTCGAGGAAACCAGTCGAGGACCTGCTCAGTCAGATCGCGAACCTTTGCGCGGTCCTTATGCATTGAGGCAGCAGCAATCAGATTTTCGCCAGGAGTAAGGTGCTCGAATATTCGTCTGCCTTCAAGCACGTGAGCAACGCCGCGACGAACGCGCGTGGATGGTGCTAGACCAAGTAAGTCCTCGCAGTCAAAAACCGCTTCGCCACGCGACACACGCCCGCGTTCAGCAGCCAGCAGGCCGCTGACAGACTTAAGGACCGTGCTCTTGCCTGCACCATTGGCACCAAGAAGGGCCACCAAGCCGCCGCGTTCGACCGCAATGGACACCCCTTTTACTGCGAGTGCTACGTTGTCGTACAAGACCTCAATGTTGTTGAGGGCGAGAAGCGGCTGATCCGCCGCAGCATTGGTGGCAATACTCACGACTTTAGCCCCCCTTCTTGAACTCGGCTGAAGATTGCTTGATAAGTTCCCAAACGAGATCTTGATCAGCCGAAATCCAGTCCGATTTAGCTACCCAGCGTCGTCCATCCCACTGCGCTACGCGTCCCATCCCACCACCCTGGTGATCTGCCTTGGTTATAGTGGTCGATGGAGCAAGGCCCTCTGCGGTGAACTTGGTGATGCTACGTAGACCTTCGTTAAGAGTCTGAGACGTGATCGTTGCCCCCTTGCTGATCTCTAGCGCTTTACGAGTGCCCTCGACCATAAGCGCCGCGGAGAGCACGCCGATGTTGTAATAAGATGTTCCCACGAGTTGTTGGGGCCCGGAACCCTTTCCTTTACCCACAACGTCTTTGAGGATATCCTGGATGATCTTGGGTTCACGACCTGACGCAGCACCCTCGAACTTGAGGACGCCCTTAGCTGCATCCTCACCGACCACTTTCATATCGGATTCTGAAAGCCAGACCACTGAAGCGATCTTGTCCGGCGAGATGCCGTTGCGAATAGCCTCCTTGAGTGACACAGTCTGACCAACACCTCCTCCCCAAATCAGCGTCCAATTCGGGTTAGCGCGGCGCACTTGTGTCCAAACTGCAGCCTGCTCGTTACCGGGTGGCGCATAGGGAAAGGGTAGTAAATCGAAACCGCGGCGCTTGGCAATTTCACGTAAAAGTGGCAGCGGCTCCTTACCGAACGGCGTGTCGATATAGACAAAAGCAATTTTTTTGCCTTTGAGATCTTTTTCCTGGCGCGTGATGTATTCGATGAGCACTGATGCTTGAGACCAGTAACTAGCAGACATGGGAATGACATAAGGAAAAACCGAACCATCTGCTGCATCGCTACGACCCGAAAACATGGTGACTAGGTTTATTTTGTCGTCGAGCGCACGTGGGACTAGTGCGCGACTGACGGGCGTGGACAGCGGGTCAACCAGCAGGACACCTTCACGTTTGAAGCGCTCGTATGCTTCGATCCCTCGCTGAGTCTCGTTGCCAGTGTCAACAATTTCAGCCTGGATTTTCCAACCGCTGATGCCTCCTCGCTCGTTCACAAGGGTGAGATAGTCGCGTTGACCTTGGCTATATTCTGCCGTTACAAAGGTGTAGACCTTTGTAAAGTCCTGCGCCATACCAAACTTAATCACCTTTTCTTGGGCAATTACGTTAGGTACATAACCCGCACCTAGAGAAGCTGCGGCAGCGAGGACCATCTGACGTCGATTGAGTTTCATGCTTTGTCTCCTAGTTAGTTGAAAAAAAGACCTTACCGCCGCATGTGACGGAAAGGCCAGACGAGAAACATCTTGCGAACGTTGTCGTAAATCTTGGCGAGGCCTAATGGCTCAAACAGCAGGAATCCGACGATAAGCGCACCATACAAAATTAGTGGGGCATGCGTCGTCAGGTCAGTACCAAGTTTTAGTCCGAATCCAGTGGACAGGGTCGCCAACATCTGATTGAGTAACGCGGGTGAAAGCAGGATCAAAGCCGCGCCTAAAAAACAACCTAGTACGCTACCCAAGCCACCGACAATGACAATTGCAAGCATCTGTATCGATAGGTCGATGTGGTACTGTTCCGGAGAGACAGCCTTGTAATAACAAAACGCTAAGAGAGCACCAGTGACGCCTCCAATAAAAGATGCAACCCAAAACGCAAGCAATTTGTATCTAAACGCACTCACGCCGAGGATCTCTGCTGCGTAGTCCTTCTCACGTATGGCAGCTAGTGCCCTCCCGAGACTGGAACGACGTACGTTGAGCATGAAAATCGTAACGACGGCACAACTTGCAAGTGCAACGAAGTAAAGCCCCGCATCAGACCTAACCGACTGCCCAAGAATTTTGACTACTGGTAGCTGCAGCGAAGCTTGAGAACCACCGCTGATTACACTTACATGAAGGACAATAAAGTCAACCAGATACTGTAGGGCTAATGTGGTTACTGCCAAATACAGTCCTTTCACTCTTAATGCTGCAGCGCCAAAAATTGTTCCGATGATGGCTGCTGCGAGTCCGCCGAGCATTAGTGCAACCTCGAGTGGAATTCCGTTGCGCGCTGCATGGCCCGCAGCATAGGCGCCGATACCCATGACTGCTCCGTAGCCTAAGTGCACTTGCCCCGCTCCGCCCATCAGAAGATTCAAACCCAATGCAGCTGTTACCCAAAGTAACCAGGGCATGAGATAAGTGTTCAGATAAAGAGCAGGCAATATCCATGGCGCTAAAAGCGCGAGCACAAGGATCGCTCCGATGAGCGCGCGATCGAACTGCATTGGGAACAATTGTCTCGCCTGTAGATAGCTGGTATGCCGAATGCCGGCCAAACGATAGAACATGACAGATCCTTAAACGCGTTCGATATGCTCTCGCCCGAAAAGTCCGTGAGGTCGGACAATGACGGTGAACAAAATGATCACAGAGGCAACAACATCACGTGTTCCACCACCCACCAACGGATCGAGCACGCCAGCTGCCACACTCTCTACGATCCCTACAATGAGTCCGGCGATGAGCACGCCAGGCACGCTGTCTAGCCCGCCAAGAATGGCAATGGCAATGGCCTTAAGTAGCAATTGAGATAGTGTCCAATCGACACCCTGAACCGATCCCCAAAGAACACCAGCTGCCCCGGCGGAAGCTCCTGCGATACCCCAAGCTATTGCGATTAGCTTCTCTACCTTAATGCCAACGGCCCAAGAAGCCACTGCATCATCAGACACTGCACGCATCCGCACCCCCAATGAAGTGTTGTAGAAAAGGATTGCACTAGCGACAAACACAAGAGCTATGCATCCTCCTGCCAGATATGCTCTATTAATAAGGATGTCGGCCACTATCAGAGGTGCCTGCGAAATACCGATATCTAAACGCTTTACTGTGGAACCTAGTAAGCCTGGCACAAGTCCGCGCAATAGAATCTCTAGGCCCAACGTCAACATAATGACCATGACGACGGGTTGTCCAATCATGCGGCGAAGAAGAAAGCGCTCAGTCAGTACACCTACGAAGAACATTAGAACGACCGATAGTGGAATAGCAGCCCACGCTGGAATACCAAGCATGGCGGCAATAGTGACGCATGCATAACCTCCAGCCATGCAAAATGCACCCTGCGCCAAGTTGGCATATCGAGAGGCTTTATAGACGACAACTATGCCCAAAGCGACCAGGGAGTACATTAAACCCACTAGGGCTCCGTTGATAGAGAGTTCGGCAATTAGCAAGATGTCCATCAGTCCATGCTCCTCAAGTTAAGGCTTCGTTGCAGCAAGCCTGTGCGACCATCTTCATACGTGATTCGTACGTCCAAATCGAAAAGAGATTGCTTTTCCCAATTCGGCGCATGAAGAGCTTCAATCAAGGAGCCGTAGCGCTCTTCAATGACATTCCGGCGTAACTTACGAGTACGCGTAATCTCACCATCATCAGGATCGAAATCCTTTGGCAGACTTACGAAACGATTCACCCGAAGCTCGGGTTTCAGAACCGTATTAACATGCTTGATAGCGTCTTGTAATAGATCCAGCACCGCGGGTAATTGCGACAACTCCGCATAGGAGGTGTAAGCGAATCCTCGCTGCTCGGCCCAGTGTCCAACCGAGTCGAAGTCTATGCAAACCAGAGCGCACAACCGCTCGCGACCTGCGCCCACAACCGCTGCATTGCGAACGTAAGGACTGAACTTGATACGATTTTCAATGTAGTTGGGGACAAAACGCTCGCCGCTGGCGGTGTAGACAACTTCACTAACGCGGCCTAAAACCACAAGGTCTCCGTCCGGCTCCAGGTAACCGGCGTCTCCCGTAGCGAGCCAACCATCTTTGAGGACTTCTGCCGTGGCAATAGGATTTTCGTAATATCCCGGGAACACTGAGTCCGACCGCACTAGGATCTCGCCACTCTCTGCGATGCGCACTTCGACGCCAGGCAGAGGTTGGCCGACTGTGTGTAGCTTCACATTGCCGTCTCGCTGTATCGCACTCATCGCGGCAGTTTCACTCTGACCATAGAACTGTTTGAGATTAATCCCAAGTGCGCGGAAGGTAACAAAGGTATCCTCGCCGAGTGCTTCTCCTCCCGTATAAGCACGCTTAGCGTGAGAGAGGCCTAAATAATCTTTGATCGATGCAAAGATCATTACCTCACCCATTGCACGCATTGCTCGTTGGGCAATGCCGGAACTTCGCCCTTTGAGTTTGTCGCGTTCAATCTTTACTGCGACCGCCATAAAATATCCATATAGCCAGCGCTTGAGTGGTGTCGTTTCAGCGATACCGACTTGCAACCTTGTTAGCATCGCGTCCCACGCGCGGGGAGCTGCAAGGTACATCGTCGGTGCAACTTCACGTAGATCGTGGAGTATGGTTTCTTGGCGTTCAGGAATGTGCGTAGTAAACGCAAGCACCACTCCACCACCCAGGGTAAATACAAAATCACCGACCCAAGCCATAGGCAAATAAGCGTAGTGTGTTTCGTGACGCGTAAAGCTACCTGCAGCTTGTGCATTGCGCACGCCTCTAACGATGTTCAAGTGCGTAAGGGGAACTCCCTTAGGCTTGCCGGTCGTTCCAGAAGAATGCATGAGCACAGCGAAGTCTTCGGGTTGCGCACTCGTAAGCAGGCGATGCGCCAAACCGACCTCATTGATCAAGCGTGCACGACCTGCTTCCAGAAGATTGACCAGTGATTCGAGACCAGGCTCGGTATAGGCATGCAATCCACGCGGGTCGTGATAGACAATAATTTGGGGACGGCCCCCTGTCTGTTTGCGCAGTTCAAGCAGCTTGTCTACTTGCTCCTGATCCTCGGCAATCGCCACTTTTGGATTTCCGAGTTGGCTGTATTGCAATAATTCGTTTGGAGGAACGTCACTGTAGACTGGTGCGGGCCATGCGCGCAGTGACATCGCTGCCAGCATCGATAAATAAAGGCGAAGGCGGTTATCTCCAATAATGAGCATTGCCTCATTTGCATTTAGGCCGTGCTGCTCAAGAGATGCCGCTAAGGCGAGTACGTCTGCAAGAATCTCGTCCCAAGCCCATTCATGCCATATGCCACGATCGCGCTCTCGGAACGCTGCCCGTCGCCCTTCGTGTTTCGCGTTGTGTGCAAGACACGCCAGCAGGGTACTGGGTTCTTCCGAAGACTCAATGGAAAGCCTTTCGACTAGTTCGTTGACGAGCTTTAGAAGTTCAGGACTGCAGCGACCTGCTGGCATTCTGGCCCCAGCATGGGTCGAGGCGCCTGCACCAAAGTTCTGTGAAAGAACGGATGCGTTCATGCTACGACTCCCGAGCGCTGTGCCCCTCGTTTTCCAAGATAGGCTTCTACCACTTGAGGCGAAGAAATTGCTGAGCGTGGCTCACCGCTTGCTATGGCTTCACCGTTGCTTAGAACCAGCACTTCGTCGCAGATCGAGGTAACCACGTCCATATGGTGCTCGATTAGTAATATGGTCACACCGCGTTCATCACGGGTGTCTAGGATAAAGCGCGCAATGTATTCCTTTTCTTCCTGATTCATACCGGCCATCGGTTCATCGAGAATTAGGAACCGCGGTTCTGATGCGAGCGCGCGTGCTAGTTCAACACGCTTTTGCAAACCAGGAGGAATTGATTCGACGGGTTCGTCTCGAATGTCCTGCAATTGTAGAAAGTCAATAACGTCCTCTACAACTTCTCGATGTGCAATTTCTTCCTTCGCGGCCCAGACCCAGTAAAAGAGTGAGGCTAGAGCGCTTGGTCGCATGTGTACGTGCCGCCCTAGAAGAATGTTGTCTAGTACGCTCATTCCTCGGAAAAGTGCTAAGTTCTGGAATGTTCGGGCGACCGAGCGTTGTGCAACTTTATAGGGTTGCAAACCAGTGATCTCTTGACCAAATAACCGCACACTTCCCACCTGTGGTGGATAGAAGCCCGTAACGACATTGACCAAGGTCGTTTTACCGCTTCCGTTCGGACCTACAAGTCCTACGATACTCCCAGATGCGATTGTCAGGTCCACTCCTTTGAGTGCATGAAGTCCCCCAAAATAGCGCTCAACTCCGCGACACTCGAGTACCGGCACATCGAATTTTTGTTGGCTCCCTAGGCGGGTTTCAACTTCGGAGTTGTGGTTGATGATCATTTTTTCCGCTCTTTCTTTGCCGGCGATTTGGTGTTTAAGATTTTTTCCAGCCGTTCTAATCTGTCCTCGATGCTCATATCAGGTTCCTGTACACCAGGTAGACCATTTAGCACTTGGTCGGTATAAGTTGCTGCAAGTTTCTCAACGTCAACCTTATGCTCGCCGAAAAGTACCGGCCACATCAGGTGCTCAATCCCACCATAGACCACTGAACGAACTAGGCTGTAATCGACCGTCTTTGCTACTTCACCATCCACGATGGCTTGCTGTATGGTTTGACGTAGAAAGTCGGTGTAGCACACGTTGAGGCCGTGCAGAACCGAGGTTTGATACCCCGAAAACGTTCGCACTTCGTGCAAGATGAGGCGCGCAAAACCAGAACACTCTGTATAGAAGCGTAGGTGCCGCCAAACGATAAAGCGGAGACGTCCACGTAGACCGGTAATGCGAGCAAAGCCCTGACCCACATCGGTTATTAGAGGTTCGTAGAGTTCGCGTAGTACCTCGTTCAATAGATCGCGTTTGGTAGGGAAATAGCGAAAAACCAACCCCTCAACAACCCCCACTCGAGCAGCAATCTCGCTGACTGCAGCGCGCTCAAAGCCTTTCTCGAGAAATACTTCTCGAGCCGCGCTCAAAATTTCTATCTCGCGCTGTTGGCGCCGAGCTGACTTCTCGCTTTTTTCAGTTTCATTAACTCGTAGTTTCACTGTGCCTTCTCCTGGAAAAGCAACGATGTTGCCACGTGCTGCTAATGCTTTAGCCACGGTGACCTTTCGCAAATGCTTTGACGCGTGAACGGAATTCTTCAGTACCACTACAAACTAGGAATGAATTCAATTCACGGTCGAGCCAAGTTGAAAGTTCTGGAATACGACCCGCCATGAAGAGGGACTTAGATGCCGTTGATGGCAAACGAATTAGGCGCAGTACCAAGGCTTTTACTTCATCCTCCACGTCTGCTTCGTCAATTACCTTCTGGACGAGACCAAGCCTTTCAGCATCGTCCATATTTATGGTGTCGGTCAGCAAGAGCAGTTGTAGTGCCCGAATAGATCCCAAACGAGAGATCAAAGCATGGCTCAGGCCAAGATCAGGTGTAGTGCCTAACTGCGGGTAAGCGAAAACCATCCGTGCAGAACGCTCTGCAATAAGAATGTCGCAAGCTAAAGCAAAGGAAGCACCTCCTCCTGCTGCAGTACCCCTAAGCAGTCCCACTATAGGAACGGGCAATGAAGCTAGCCGGAGCAACGCCGCCTGAGCAGGTTGAATTAACGATTGGATGTATGCGGGAAGGTTATCCAGATTGGAAGCCATGGCCTTTACATCGGCGCCTACGCAAAACATCGGACCTTCTGACCTCACTACAACACAGCGAAGGCTCTCATCCATGTGAAGTGTGTCGGCATGCGTCTGCAATGCGTCTATCCATTCGCGCGTAACTGCATTGCGTAATTCGGGGCAACAGAGCGTTAGGGTGGCGACGCAGCCCTCACGCTCAAGTCTAATCGGTTGATCTCTCATTTAATTACATCCGAAAGACACCGTAGCTGGGAGGCTTGATCGGCGTGTTTAGGGCAGCGGAGAGGGCGATACCTAAAGAATTGCGTGTATCTAAAGGATCCAAAATACCGTCGTCCCATATTCGTGAAGTGGAGAAAAGAGCGCTGGATTGACGCTGGTAATCTTCAAGTACCGGATTGCGAATAGCTGCCACGGACTCATCGCTGAGAGAATCGCCTGTTCGCGAGAGTTGCCGCAACTTGATGTCTACAAGCACGTTGGCGGCCTGCTCGGCCCCCATCACGGAGATCTGGCTTTGCGGCCACATAAAAAGAAAGCGTGGATCGAAGGCTCTACCGGACATTCCGTAATTTCCGGCACCGAAGGAGCCATTGCAGATCACTGTGAACTTGGGAACCTCAGAGCCCGCTACGGCCATAATCATCTTGGCACCGTCTTTAGTGATGCCTTGACGCTCATACTCTCGACCTACCATGAAACCTGTAATATTTTGAAGAAAAACAATAGGTGTACGGTTCTGGTTGCAAAGTTCGATGAAATGAGCACCTTTCTGTGCGCTGTCGCTGAAAAGCACGCCGTTGTTAGCTAGGATGCCGACCTTATATCCCCAGATATGCGCATAGCCGCATAACAATGTCGTACCGTAGGCGGGTTGATACTCGTGGAAGCGACTTCCATCAACGATACGGGCAATCACTTCACGCATATCAAACTGAATTTTGATGTCGCGAGGAATGATTCCGTAAAGCTCTTGAGGGTCATATGCGGGAGCCTCTGGCTCTTGCCACTCAACATCAGCCTTTGCTGGACGATGCCACTGTGCCACTACGTCGCGTGCGATCGCAATTGCTTCGAACTCATTGCTTGCCGGGTAGTCAGCGGTTCCGGACATACGGGTATGCACATCGCAGCCACCAAGATCATCGGCGCTGACTTCTTCGCCCGTCGCAGCCTTAACTAAGGGCGGACCACCAAGGAAGATAGCCCCATTACCGCGCACGATCACGTTGTAGTCTGACAGAGCAGGCACATAAGCACCACCTGCTGTGCAGTGCCCCATCACAATAGCGACCTGTGGGACGCCGATCTTGGAAAGAATGCTTTGGTTACGGAAGATCCGCCCAGCAAGATGGCGGTCGGCAAACAGATCAGCCTGCAGTGGAAGAAATCCACCAGCACTGTCGCATAGGTGAACTATAGGTAGACGGTTCTCGACGGCAATATCCGTAGCGCGCACAATCTTCTTCACAGAGAGTGGATACCACGCCCCACCCTTCACACTCGCGTCAGACGCATGAATCATCACCTCACGACCGGACACGATGCCGACTCCCGTGACAATACCTGCACCTGGTACTTCACCGTCATAGTCCATATTTGCAGCAAGTGTTGATAACTCCAGGAAAGGCGTGCCGGGATCTAGCAATCTTTTAATACGGTCTCGGACGAACATTTTGTTCTGTCGCTGTAACCGTTGCATGTCGCGCTCCGGTCGGCTATTCCGAACGATATCTTGCATGCGGTGAAGTTCGGTAGCAAGCTGCTTGTTATGCCTCAGGTTGGCCTGGAAATCAGCTGAATTGATGTTGAGTAGTGATTCAATTCTTTTCATTTTTCCGCCTTCGCTGCACTGAGCGTGACGAGCAACGCATCTCGTTCAAATGTTTGTCCTTGCAGTACGTGAACGTCCTGCACTACGCCGTCGATGGTCGCGCAGATGGAGGTTTCCATCTTCATGCTTTCGATGACTACCATTTGGTCGCCACGTTGCACCTCCTGGCCTGGTTGCACTGCAATTGAGATTACGGCGCCTGGCATGGGTGCACGCGACAAAGCTTCCGAGGTATCGCTTTTTTGGCTGGCGAATCGAACAAGGCTGTGCAAGTAGCTCAGCATGAACGTCTCTCCATCATGGTGCAGATACACATCGTCCCCTCTAATTGCAAAGTAAAGGCTGGTATGCACATCATTGACTTTGCAGTTAATGTGGTTATCCCCCCGTGCAAGTAGTGCGATTGGGATACGGCTATCTCCTCGGATTAGTTCATAGCCAACTCGTGAGCGAGAGAGCCACAACTCGTACGTTTCACCGGAAATTTGGAAAGCATGTTCCATCAGTTCCTCCAGTGACCGATTGCGGCATGCAATTCGGGTACTGCGTCTGCCGAATCCTTGACAGGCCGGGACAAAATTGCAGCAGCGGCAAGAAGAGTATCAAGTGTTTCTAGACGTAATGCGGGCTCGGCAGCCACTTCAGGGTGTGCATCTAAAAATCCAGTATGAACTTCGGCCGAAACAAACACAGGATGGTTGAGCAGGCGGCGAAGGAAAGCCAGATTAGTCTTGAAACCCAGAAGCACATAATCGCGAAGAGCTTCATTGGCGCGTGCCATTGCTTCCTTCCGATCTGATCCTGTGATGATCAGCTTGGCAAGCATTGGGTCAAATGCAGCAGTAATGTTTTGGCCGGCGTTAATTCCGCTGTCTACACGTACGCCTTCTCCGGTAGGCTCCCTTAGAAGAAGTACAGGACCGGTGGTCGGCAGGTAACCCGCAGCGGCATCTTCCGCGTATATGCGAAACTCAATAGCATGACCACGTGGCTTCAGATCTGACTGCTTAAAAGGCAAGCGCTCACCTAAGGAAATTCGCAGTTGCTCGGCGACGAGGTCCACTCCAAGCAATTGTTCAGTAACAGGATGCTCCACCTGCAGCCGAGTATTCATTTCTAAGAAGTAGAACTCGTCGTTCGTGCCGTAGATAAACTCAACAGTTCCAGCGTTTCGGTAACCAGCGCTACGCGCAATCTCTGCGGCGGTTTCGCAAATCTCGTGTCGACGTTTATCTGTAAGTGCTGGAGAGGGTGCCTCTTCAACAATTTTTTGAAAACGACGCTGCACCGAACATTCACGCTCGTACAAGTGCACCAAGTTTCCATGTATGTCGCCGAGGATCTGAACCTCGATATGGCGAGGATTCTCGATGTAGCGTTCAACATAAAGTCGACCATCACCAAAGTAGCGCTGGCCTTCGCTGCGCGCGCGCAAGATCTCGGATTCGAGATGCTCTGCCGCGCGCACCACACGCATACCCTTGCCTCCACCTCCAGCTGCAGGCTTGATCACCAGTGGAAATCCGACCTGCACCGCACGCTGCAAAAAAGTTGCTGGATCTTCCTCCTCTATGGCAGAGGGTGCCACAGGAAATCCTTGCTTCTGAACGAAGGCGCGCGCACGCACCTTATCACCCATTAGGTCAATCGCCTCAGGTGTTGGGCCAATGAAAACGATGCCAACTTCATCGCAGGCACGTGCGAAGTCGGCATTTTCGGATAGGAAGCCATACCCAGGATGCACAGCGCCTGCGCTGCACTCAAGAGCGGCAGCAAGTATTTGTTTAGCGTCAAGATAGGCGGCAACGGGGGTAACACCTCTGATCTCGATCGACTGATCCGCGTACTTAACTCCTGGCGAGTCCCTATCAGCTGCGTGGAATACAACTACCGCCCGCATTCCAAGCGCCTGCACGCTCCGCACGATACGCATGGCAATCTCACCGCGATTAGCAATCAGAACTGTACTGAAACTTTTCTGCAATTTTCTACTCCGCCAGCGTCAATTACCGGCACATGAACGAAGACTTTAGTGAGTATGACTCAGCTTTATAATTAGTGTTTTCCCTAGTGATCAATTGGAAATGTTGGATTTTAATGAGCGTGACTCAAAAATTTAATTTGTATTCAGCAACACAGGAAAAATGATGTCAACATTTACTGCCACAACTGGTGCAACGCAGATATTCAGTGGACTCAGCGACGACGAAATTGAGGTCCTCACGCAGTCTGATCGCTTCGCGCAAGCGGAGCTATACCCGCTTGCGAAACGCATGGATGCAGAGGAGTGGTGGCCAACCGAGATATTTCCACTGATGGGGCGCAACGGATATTTCGGTATCACCGCACCGCCGGAAGTTGGAGGCTCCGGCGCAGACCTATTTACGAGCGGTTTAATTTTGCAAGCTTTTGCACGCTGGAATCATGCGCTGGCCTTGTCTTGGGTTTCTCACGAAAACCTGTGCTTGCACAACATCCTCCGCAACGCAACCTCTGAACAGATCAATAAGTACGTGCCTAAAATGTGTAGGGGCGAAACAATAGGCGCGCTCGGGCTCACTGAACCAGGTGCCGGTTCAGACGCACTGGGTTCTATGCGCACTACCGCTACGCTGGACGGTGATCACTACATGCTCAACGGCAGCAAACTTTACATCACCAATGGTCCGGTAGCTGACGTACTGTTAGTTTATGCAAAAACAGAGCCGCAGCTAGGCGCGAAGGGCATCTCTGCCTTCATTGTGGAAAGTGGATTCCCAGGCTTTAAGGTGGCTCAAAAGCTAATCAAAATGGGCTTTCGAGGCAGTCAAACAGCAGAGCTGGTTTTTGAAGATTGCCGTGTCCCAGTAGCCAATCGAATCGGCGAAGAGAATACAGGTGTGAAAGTTTTGATGAGCGGCCTTGACTTAGAGCGCGCGATGATTTCACCGATTTGCCTTGGTATTGCCGAGCGTGCATTTGACCTTTGTATGGATTACGCGCGAACCAGAGAGCAGTTTAAAAAGCCGATCGCCAGCTTCCAGATGATTCAGGACAAGCTTGCAAAAATGTACGTATGGGTAGAGTCCATGCGGCTTTTTACCTATCAAACCCTTCGTGCTGCATCTGCAGTGGGTGACCATGGTGAAGCGGGGCGCGGTGATATCCACAAGATCACGGCTGCTTCAGTGATGATGGCCGCTGAGACCATGAACCTAGTGCTAAACGAGGCCGTTCAAATCCATGGCGGTACCGGCTATATCTGGGAGTCTGAGATAAACCGTCTTTATCGCTCTATCAAACTGCTCGAAATCGGTGCTGGTACAACCGAAATTCGTAAGATCATTATTAGCGGCGAACTGTTAAAAAATTCATGAACTCAGAAGACGTTTGGACCACGCCGACCGTCTTCCGGTCAGACCTTTTCGAAGGTCAGAACATACTGGTTACAGGTGGCGGCTCTGGTATTGGCCGAGCGGTTAGTGTGCTTGCTGCTCGTTTGGGTGCAAATGTCATCATTTGTGGCCGTACATCTGAGAAGCTTGAGCGTGTTAGTGAAGAGGCCCGTGAGCACGGCTTGCACATACAGCCGATAACCACAAATATCCGCGAGCAAGAACAAGTTGAAGAGTTGTTTTCGGTCATCGGAAAAGAGCACGGGCCTTTGGCGGCGGTTGTAAATAATGCTGGCGGCCAATTTTCTCAACAAGCCATTGATTTCAGTATAAAGGGCTGGAAGGCTGTGGTCGATACCAATCTCAACGGTACATGGATGATGATGCAGGCGGCCGCAAAACACTGGCGATCACTGGAGACTGAAGGGAATATAGTTAACATCGTCGCCGTGGTGGACCGTGGGATGCCAGGTATTGCACACACCGCGGCAGCTCGTGCTGGTGTGATAGCCGCGTCGCGCACTGTTGCTGTCGAATGGGCACCACTGCGCGTTCGAGTTAACTGTCTTGCCCCAGGTGTAATTGCCAGCTCAGGCCTAGAGGTTTACCCCCCTGAGGCGCAGAAAGAATTTCCTTTAGCTAATCCACTTAAACGGCCAGGGTCCTTGCGTGAAATAGCCGAGGCGGCGATTTACCTTGCAAGTTCGGCTTCGACTTTCATGACTGGCGAGGTCATGACTGTCGATGGAGGCGGTCGCCTTTGGGGCGAGCTTTGGACGGCGGGTCGTCCTGACTACTACCTTCAAAAACCCACCTAATACGTATCATGACTAAATCCAATAAAGTCATCATCACCTGTGCCGTCACAGGCTCCATTCATACACCGTCGATGTCACCACACCTACCCGTGACGGCGCAAGAGATAGCCGATGCAGCGGTCGGCGCAGCCGATGCTGGTGCTGCCATAGTCCATTTGCATGCACGCAATCCAATTGACGGCCGTCCGGATCAGAGCCCCGATGCGTTTGAGCCTTTCTTGCGTTCCATTAAGGATCGCAGTAGTGTGGTTTTGAATATAACCACAGGCGGCTCACCCTTCATGTCAGTTGAAGAGCGCATCCGCCCGGCTTTAGTGTGGAAGCCTGAACATGGGTTCAATGAACTTTGGGTTATTTCCAATGCTACGGCGGTTCAAGGAGTTCAAGCATGACTGGGAACCCCAAATGCTTGAAAATTCGCGAGATCTCGTTTTTCGCAACTCTTTTAATGACATCGAATATGCGCTGCGCAAACTTAACGAGACCGGGGCACGTTACGAGTTTTGAGTGCTATGACACAAGTCACCTCTACAACCTGCACCACTTCTGGCAGGAAGGGTTAGTGCAGGCACCACTCCTCATACAGGGTGTCTTCGGTCTTTTAGGAGGAATAGGCGCACATCCAGACGACTTTTCTCATATGAAGCGCACAGCCGATCGGCTCTTTGGAGACAACTATCGCTGGTCTGCGCTAGGTGCTGGACGCAGCCAAATGTTCATAGCTGCGCTGAGCGCTGCCGGCGGTGGCCATGTGCGTGTAGGCCTAGAAGATTCTCTGTGGGGCGGTCGCGGCAGACTTTCTGTATCGAATGCGGAGCAGGTGCGGCAGGTCCGCACGATCATTGAAGGGCTGGGCCTAGAAGTCGCTAGTTCCGAAGATGCGCGTGACTTACTGTCGCTCAAGGGCGCTAACAACGTCAACTTTAAATAAAGGATTACACATGGCAGGACTTTGGTTAGAGGAATTTGAAAAGGGTCGTGTTTTTGAGCACGAGATTCGACGCACGGTGACAGAAGCTGACAATATCTGGTTTTGTGGTGCTACGTATAACCCTGCAGCTATCCACATCGATGCTGAATATTGCAAGTCAACAGAATTCAAACATCCTCTGGTAAACAGTATCTTCACCTTGGGTTTAGTCATTGGGCTAACCGTCCAAGATACGACATTGGGCACAACTATCGCGAACCTCGGCATGACCGATACGCGCTTTCCTAACCCGGTATTCGCTGGCGACACAGTGCATGTTAAGACCACAGTCATTGACATACGAGATAGCAAGTCACGTCAGAATGCAGGCATCGTCACTTTTTTGCACCAGGGCTTTAACCAGGACAACAAAGAAGTCTGCACTTGTACGCGGCAAGCGCTGATGCTTAGGAAGCCTGTATGAAATTGCGATCACTACTTTTTGTACCTGGGGATAGCGAGCGCAAACTTCAGAAGGCTATTGACAGCAATGCCGATGTCCTAATTTTAGATTTGGAGGATTCCGTAGCTGCTTCTCGCAAGCCGATTGCTCGTGGCATGGTCTCAGACTACATACGAAGTCAGGCGAAAAACCATAACGCTGCTCTATATGTTCGTATTAATCCGCTGGACTCTTCAAGTGCTATGGTTGACCTCGCAACGGCATGCGTCCCAGGACTCGCTGGAATCCTATTACCCAAAACGCAGGGGTTTGAAGACATCATTCGGCTGGGCTATTGCCTTGACGCACTGGAAGCCAGGGTGGGTATCGAGCATGGTACCGTCAAAATTCTTCCTGTGGCAACTGAAACGCCACAGGCCGTCCTGCGAATGAATGGCTTTGTTCCGTCTCCAAGGCTATCAGGCGTCACTTGGGGTGCGGAAGACCTGTCAGCCGCGATCGGCGCATTCTCTAATCGGGATGAGGAAGGTGGGGACTGGTCTCCGCTTTATATCTGGGCCGGCGCGCTTTGTCTGGCCGCCGCTGCGGCCGCTAAGACGCAGGCAATTGATACGTTACATGCAAACTTCCGAGACGATGCAGGGCTTCGAACAGCATGCCGTATATCCCGCCGGCGGGGTTTTCGCGGACGAATAGCAATACACCCGGATCAGGTAGACATGATAAATGAGGCGTACTCGCCGTCGGAAGCTGAACTAGCACACGCACGCCGCATCGTCGAGGCTTTCGCGGCTAATCCTGATGTCGGCACCCTTAGCATTGATGGCTGCATGGTAGATATGCCTCATCTGGCGCAGGCGCGACACACGCTAGGCCACAATTGAATAGGAATCAGTAGTGTCCCAACGTTTTCACATCAGGGCTTCGTAAGTTAATGATTTACCTTGGTTTTTTGGCATTTCAGTCTGGTCTCGATTTGAACTTCGATTCCATGACTTATGGTCTTTTGCGTTCGCACGCAAAGGACCGCAATGAACAAAGGCAAGCTTGTTTTCTCTCAACTCATGGCGTTTCTGCCCCTGAGCACTTTCCGTCGATGCGTGTCTGCGCACCGCGGCGATCACAAGGTTCAAGAGTTCACCTGCATGGATCAGTTCTTGACCATGGCCTTTGCGCAGTTGACCTACCGCGAGTCTTTGCGCGACATCGAGGTCAATTTGCGTGCTCAAGCCAAGCGGCTGTATCACATGGGTCTGCGCTGCAAGACAGTTTCTCGAAACACCTTGTCCAACGCCAATGCAACCCGGCCTTGGCAAATCTACGCCGACTTCGCGCAACACCTGATCGCCATGGCGCGCCCGCTGTATGCCAAAGAGCCGATGGCGATCGACTTGGATGCCACCGTCTACGCCTTCGATGCCACGACGATAGACCTGTGCCTGTCGGTTTATCCGTGGGCCCCGTTTCGCGCGAACAAGGCGGCTATCAAACTGCACACCCTGTTGGATCTGCGCGGCTCCATACCCACTTTCATTCACATCAGCGACGGCAAGACCCACGAGGTCAACACCTTGGACTTGCTGGACATCGAGCCTGGCGCCTATTACCTGCTCGATCGTGGCTACTTGGATTTCCAGCGACTGTTTGCAATCCATCAGGCCAACGCCTTCTTCGTCACCCGAGCCAAGTCCAATACCAAATTCAAGCGGCGCTACTCCAACCCCGTAGACCGGGCCAACTCGAACATCGTGTGCGATCAGACAGGTGTGCTGACCATCTTTTATTCCAGCCAACACTATCCCGCCACGCTGCGCCGTGTGGTGGTCAAGGACGACACTGGCAAACGCATCACGTTTTTGACCAACAACTTCGCCCTCAAACCCGAATTGATTGCAGACCTGTACCGCCAGCGCTGGCAGGTCGAATTGTTTTTCAAATGGATCAAGCAGCACCTGCGGATCAAGACGTTTTATGGCACCAACGAGAACGCGGTCAAGACGCAAATCTGGATCGCGGTCTGCACATACGTGCTGATCGCGATTGCCAAGAAACGCTTGCATCTGCCCAACAGTCTTCATGAAATCCTACAAATCTTGAGCTTGACCATGTTTGAAACAACCCCAATAAATCAACTACTTACACCAACCGAGCCTGACAAACATTTGGAATTTGAGCCTCAACAGCTCTCTCTCCTCTGAAAAACGTTGGGACACTACTGAATAGGAATTAATTGATGCTGACCACGACAAATCGCCAAGTCCTACTTGCACAGAGACCAGACGGTATTCCACAAAATGAGCACTTCCGCATCGTTGAGACAGAGATACCCCCGTTGAAAATCGGCGAGGTGTTAGTGCGTAATGAGTGGCTTTCAGTCGAACCCGCCATGCGCGGCTGGGTCAATAGTGTAGGTAACTACAGTAAGCCAGTGGGAATTGGCGAAGTTATGCGTTCCTTCGCAGCGGGGCGCATAGTCGCTTCTTTGCATCCTGATTGGGACGTGGGGACTCCCGTTACTGGCATGTTCGGATGGCAAGAATATGCCTCGGTCCCAGTCTCGGCAATATCCCGCAAGGTGGGCGAGGAAGACCTTCCACTTTCCACTTCCTTGGGTGTAATGGGCATCAACGGAGTGACAGCGCACTACGGACTACTCGAGATTGGGCAACCGCTTGCGGGGCAAACCGTTGTTGTATCTACTGCTGCAGGCGCGGTCGGCTCGCTGGTAGGACAGATCGCTAAGCTTTATGGCTGCCGAACCATCGGAATCACGGGTGGTGAGACAAAGCGTCAGTTATGCCTGAATGCCTTTGGATACGACATTGCTTTGGATTACAAGTCACCCGACTTCGAGTCCCAACTGCGGACCGCATGCGAAAATAGCGTTGACATTTATTTCGATAATACATCGGGCGCTATTTCCGACACAGTTCTGATGCAACTTGCGCTGAACGCGCGGGTAGTGATCTGCGGGACCGCATCCATACCCAGCTGGACACCACCGCCACAAGGACCACGCGTTGAGCGCCATCTGCTCGTCAAACGGGCGAGGATGCAGGGCTTCGTGATTTTTGATCATGACGATCATGAACCGAAGGCACGAGCGGACATCGCACGCTGGCTGCGCGAGGGAGGTCTCCAGTACCGTGAAGACATACTCGACGGAATCGAAAATGCCCCAGATGCCATTGCTGGCCTGTACCGTGGCGAAAATCTCGGCAAGCGATTAATTCGTTTGCACAAGGGCGTCTGATTACAAAAATGAACCGTGCAAAGACCTGTGCAAAGGCATTTTTAATGCCTGCTGAGTTACGGGGTCAAGACCACCTGCTTTACAAAGTAAGAATCTTCCACACACCTTTAGCTGCCTGATATTTTATAAACCCCGTCTGTTAACTTCTTCAAAGGAGTTCTTGTGATCACTGATTTGCAGCGATTAAGTGCCGACCTTGAGCGCCTTCTTAAGCTAAGAAGCCATCCTATAGGAATGAAACTGTATACGCGTTCCGAGGACATGCTAACCATCCCGAAGCTTAGGCGTCCAAAAGCTGTGCATACCCTCGATCAGGTGGTCGGACAAGCAGCCCGTCTTGGTTGGACAATTGGAGTGACTGCAGAAAATCTTTACGGCGCACAGTGTCGAGCCGTGGTCGGTCTTGGAAATGCAAAGGACGCAAATTGGCGCTCCGGTAAATCTATGGTCGGGGTTTGGTACATGACTGAAGCAGACGCATCGGCCCACCAGTCGGCAATGCATTGTGTAGAAGATGGAATCTACGAAGGCCTAGTGATCTCACCCCTGTCTAGCGGTCGATTGTTTCTGCCAGACATCGTACTTTTCTACGCCACACCAGGAGCGATGATGTACTTTATCAATGGATTGCAGTGGAGCGGATATAAACGCTTTGATTGGTCTGTGGTTGGTGAGTCTGCGTGTGCAGACTCTTGGGGTAGGGCACTGAAATCGCGTCAACCGAGTCTGTCGATCCCTTGCTTTGCTGAGAGACGTTACGGTGGTGTGCTCGATGACGAAATGTTGATGGCAACACCGCCGGAGTTCATAGATAAGGCAATTGCAGGAATGCAGGCGCTAGCAGGTAATGGTTTACGTTATCCCTTTGCCACCTACGGCATCCAGCAAGATGTTCAAGATGGCATGGGAGTGACTTACTCGTCACGAAAATAATTTACAAGTCGACTAACGAACATGCTCAATAAAAGGACACTAGTCAAGTTTTAATCATTGGTCGTGGCAGTTCCTTGAATATGTTCGGTATATGTTTCGTGCAAGTCGGATTGCCTATTACAAAAAGTAGAGACCATCGGCACCAATTTCCCCCGAATGTCCGCAAATAGGAACAACAGATTATTTGGCTGTCCAGACCAACTGACTCCAGTTAATGCAAAGAATTAAGTTCAGCAAGTTTACTGACAGACTACTTATGGCGCAGGCAGCCATGGCTGTAACCCGATGTCTCGTAACGCTGCATTCCAGACCTTCGCCCTTGTAAGTCGCCTAAAGGCGGCGGATTCAACAGGCCATTCGCTATACAGTGCACCTATTGACCGGTCTACAGCCCACAGCAGTCACAGCTCAAAGGGCCGCTTGAAATGACCCCTGAAAATGACTGCTTGTGGCCACGTATCCACCCAAATTTCGAGAGTCACATCGAATCCAGATGCTCCTTGATCCTGGCAAGCAGTTGGTCAAACTCCGGTTGACCCCTGTAATAAAGTGCAGATGACTTCCGGTATTCCCGTGCGAAGAGGTCTCGCTGCACAGGATCACTCAGGGTGAATGCAGGATTTTTGGCAATGACCAACTCATCACCGGACCGGAAGCGCTGAACCTTGCGTTCCTGGTATGCGGCAGTCTGCATGAACGCTTGCACCTCCTGAAGCTCAAGAAGGCAGTACACATCGTAATAGTGCCGAAGAAAATTGGCGGGGAAGGCCTTGGCCTCGGCCAGCCTCCGGTACTTGGTCGAGATGGTCTGGAGTTTTTCAACGAAGGTGTGTGTGGGCGCATAACAAGGGACATCCACAGCGCGGTTGTCCAAGACCTGAACACCTCGATCCCGGGCAAACTCCAAAGCCCACGAAGAAATGGTCACAGCGCGATTGGGCGCCGTGTCATCAAACCCCAGCTCCAGCAAGATGCCATCTTTCACGCCAGACAAACTGGTCGTGCGCGGGGAATAGTTCAGACGAATGCCTGCGCTGCGCATCTTGTTATCGTCAAAGAAGGTGTCCCGCTCAACGCTGACAACGCCAGGAATGCGAATGCGTTTAGCCAGCTCGTCGTAAAAGGCCAGCCGCGATGCGATGTGTGCCGGCTTGTCCTGGTTGCGGCCGGTTTTTACGTCCAAGTCATCTGGTGGCTCGATGCGGATGTCAATGTCTTCCGAAAATCGATGAATCATCCCAAAGCCTTTGGACAAGGATGTGCCGCCTTTGAGCTCGAACACAAAACCCTGAGCCTGAAGGCCCCACAGGCCATGCATGATCCAGTAGTCTTTTTCGACCAGCATGGGATCAAGCCCTCGGTCGTTGGCGACAACAGCAAGCAATTGGTCGAAGTCGCGCCGGTCGTGAAGAAATTCAAGCAACCATCCACTCCCGAAAGCGTTTGCGTGTAGCCATGTTGCCGTAGCTTTCGACAGCCTCTTGCAAGCGCTTGAGATCAAAGGAGGACAACTTGTTGCGTGCCTGGCTGAGCACCATATCGCGGTCTTCGGCCAGTTCGTCCAGGTTGTTGAGCAAATCCACGTAGAGGAACTCCCGGCTCAGCTTTTTAGGAAAGCGAGGCTTGACCCGGAAGTCGAACTGCCGATTGCCCAGTTGGAAGACGCCATGGCGCTTATGGTTGTAAACCAGCGTGCGGTTGTAGAGCTGGGTAGTGCCCAGGCCAACCGCGTTGTAAGACGAGGGCGAGAACACCAGGAACTCCTTGTCGCGCAGAAAACCTTTCACCACCTTATCGTCGGTAGGCGGGAGTGGACCAAAGCTGGATTGTTTGGGTGCGTGGTAAAGCCCTTGGGCCAGTTTTTGAAGCTTGCCCATGGCCACCAGTTCGCGCAGATGCCGATCAATGGCATTGCTCAGAAAAGTCAAATCCTCGCGCCGGTAGACGTGGCCCGCGCGCAGGCCTGCCGCCAGGTGCGCAGTGGCGCCCTTCAAAGACGGGGTATGAAGTGAGGCAGCGACGGTCATGAATGTTTATTCATTGAAGTTTCATGCATTTTACTGACTTTTCCAAAAATGCACACAGCAACACATCATGGCCACCGCCATCCCTCTGAGGGACACCCCTTTGACAGCTCAGATCTCTGTTTGCTCAGAAATCTCCAAGGCATCATCTACCTCTATGCCAAGGTATCTCACCGTAGATTCCAGCTTGGCGTGTCCGAGCAACAACTGCACGGCTCGAAGGTTTTTTGTACGGCGATAGATCAGCGTCGCCTTGGTCCCTTGCATCGAATGGGTCCCATACTCGGAACGATCCAGACCAAGCTCGTCTACCCAGTGCCCAAGAATTCGGGCGTACTGCCGCGTACCCAGGTGCGGCGAATCGTGAAGCCGACTGGGGAAAAGAAAGTCATCTGACTTCATGGCAGCTTGTTTGATCCAGGCCTGTAACGCCTCCCTTGTGACTGCGGTGATCTCGAACTGAACTGGACGCTTGGTCTTGTGCTGCATGACGATGACTGCAAATGGGTGCGGCAGTCAACTCACGCCTTCGCTGCTTAGTTGTCGTTAACTTTGACCCAATTATTCCCAAGGCTACTCAGCATTACGGAGCCATTAGCGCCGCCTTGCAATAATTCAGCCGTCATCTACGAAAACTGGGGATATTGAGAATTAAGGGCTAAAACAGGGGCCAAATTTTATTTGACGAGGGAATTTCAAATCCCCGCAGCCCACCATTACTCTGTTTAAAGGCCGCTAGGTATCACTACTTAGCGGCTTTTTTTATAGGTAAATCAATGACTTATGCACCATTAAAGGCTGCAAGGACCATTGAACACAGAAAAGTAACCGGGAACATATCAGGGAACAAGACTGGGTAAATGCCTGTTTTTTGCAGTTGTTCCCCTATTTGACTGGAAAGCTCCCCGGCTCAATCACATGGTCTTAATTTCCTCGGCTCAAGAGCTCTTGCCCAGGGACGCCGTCGCCCGGATTGATCTTTGGGTTTGTGAAGTGGATAATGCGTTGTATTACACATGCACAAAGGTGTTACGCCATGTCCGCCAGAACCATCAACGTACGCCTGCCCGAGGCGCTTTACAACCAGATTGAAGAGCTGGCCAAGGCGACCGCCCGGACCAAGAGCTTTCTGGCCATCGATGCGCTGACCCATTATGTGCAAAGTGAATCCTGGCAGATTCGTGACATTCACGAAGGCGTTAAGGAGGCCGATGCAGGCGAATTCGCAACCGACAAGCAGGTCAAAGCGGTGTTTGCCAAATACGGCGCTTGATCGATGTTGATCAAGTGGACCAGGGGGGCGCTCGCGTCTGTTGATGACATCGCTGGCTTCATCGCCAAAGACAACCCGGCCCGCGCCACCAGCTTTGTACTGGAGTTGCAGGCCGCTGTGGCCAAACTTCAGGCCCATCCTGGCATGGGTCGAGCTGGCCGCGTCCCTGGCACGCGTGAGCTGGTCCTGCACAAGAACTACATCGCCATTTACCGCGTGCGTGGCGACAATGTTGAAATTTTGAGACTGCATCACGCAGCCCGAAACTTATGACCAACCGGGTCAGCCCTTGAAGCTGACCTTTGACCGCAAACCAACCCGTCCCTGGCTAAAACCTCGGCGGGTTTTTTTCATTGTGCGCCCAGCATGGGCGCACACCTGCGGGTGCAAGTCCCGCTGCGAGCTGGTCACAGTGAGCAAAGTGAAACGCAACTGCGTGAGGGTGACCGAACGTGGGAAGGAAGCGTGGATCGTAAATCG
>NZ_NESJ01000023.1 GCF_003063645.1 Limnohabitans sp. 2KL-51 | reverse complement strand
TTTGCACGCTGTGTTGCTTGTCGTCCAACAGTCTGCCACTGGGCCCCAAGGCTTCTTGCGCGGCGCTCAGGCTGGCCCAGTGACCGCGCTGACGCTGGGTCACGGCTTGCCGTGCTGAGGCCAGGTCCAGCCCGGGCAACACGGCCGAAAGCACTTCGGCGGAGGCGGTGTTCAGGTTCACGGGCGTGGCCTCGGGCAGCAAGGTGATGTGCGCCTGCAAAGCGGCCAACGTGCTGGGGCTCAGGCCCAGCCAGACCAGTTGTGCCGTTTGCTGAGGCAGCAAGGCTGCTGGGCCCGGGCTGTTGGCGCCCGGGCTTGTGCTGGTTTGGTTGACCCTGCTGGCCTTCAAGCTGGCTTGCAGCTGCTGAGATAGGGTTTGCAGTTCGTCCAGCGGCAGGCCCAGGCGCTGGAACAAGGCGGCAAAGCGGGCCAGCGCGGGGGCAGAAATTTGCCCGTCCTGGAGCAGGTTCATCACGTTCATGCGCGATTGCGCGTCGTTGATCTGGCCCGACAAAAAGACCTCGGCATCGCCCTCGCGCCACTGCTGGTCTTGCGACAGGAAGGTCGACAGTTTGGATTCCTGCACCGGCAAGGCCCAAGGTTCACCCAGATGGTCGGCGGCGGCACCTTGCGCCGAAATCGCGTCTTCGCGCAGGATCAGCCGCGTCCAGTCGAGTGCCCCCGTCATCATCCAGGAGGTCTGGCTGCGCCCGCGCTCGGCGATCTCGATTTCGACTTGCCGCCATTGCTGCCACAGCGCGGCGCTGGCCAGCGTGGCCACCAGGGCCACGGTGAGCATGGCGGTGAGCAAGGCCGCACCGCACTGGCGTGTCATAGGGCGTATCACTGGGTGCATTGCGGCGCGCATCACGATGGCGCTCCCGACAAGGTGGGGCGCACCCAATCCAGGGTGAGCGTGCCCGAGCCAGCGGGGCCGGGGGGCAGGGTCAGCACCAGCCGCACGCCGTCGGGGGTGGTGGCGCTGGCATTTGCATTTGCGTTGGGGTTGTCGGTTGTGCTTGAGGTAACGGCGGCGCTCGATAAAGGATTGGTCCAGCTGCCACCCCGGTGCACAAACAGCTGCCAGCCCGACAAGGGGTGAATCTGGATCTGGCCGGCGCGTGTGCTGTCGTTGGCCGTCTGGCCCCATTGCCCGGCCAGCGCCCAAGCGCTTTGCCAGTCCTGGCGCTGGCTCAAGGGCGGTGATTGCCAGCGCTGCCAGTCGCCACCACCGGGCCTGCCCGGGTCGCTGCGCCAAGTCCAGGCCACCACGCGCACGCTGGCGGGCACGGGCGCGGCCTGACGGTTTGTCCCGCTGAGGTTGGTGTTGGGGCTATTGCTGGCCAGGGGGGCGTCGGCGGTGCGCCGCGTCAGGCGCAGCACCTGGCCGTTCCAGTCCCAGCTCGGCGTGCCGGGCAGTTCGGCCAATTGGTCCAGGTCGGTTTGCCATTGGGCCAGGCCTGCTTGCAGGCCGCGGATCTCGTCGGAGCGGCTTTGCAGACTGCTCTGGCTGCGCAGCATGCCGTCCAGCCCGCGCCAGGCCATCAGGCTCATCAGGGCCATCACGCTGATGGCCACCAGCACCTCGATCAGGGTGAAGCCACGCGCGTTCTTCATCAGTTGCGCCCCATCACGGTGGACACCTGCAGCACGTAGGCGCCCTGTTCCAGTACCCGCGCATCGACGCGCCTGAAATTGGGGTTGGGCGTGGGCCGCACCGACAACTCGACCTGGAGCAAGCGCCCGGCCTGCGTGCATTCGACGCTGGTGTTGCCCGTGTCCGGCAGTTGCCTGCGCAAGCGCAGCGCGATGAGTTGGTTGTCGGCGCAGATCTGGCCCAGCATGCTCACGGTCTGGCGCTCGGCGTTGCGACTGAGCGAGCCGGTGGCCTGCAGGCCGGCCATGAGCGCTATGGCGGTGATGCCCAGGGCGACCAGCACCTCGATCAGGGTGAAACCACGCTGCAAGATGGATTCCGGCACGGGGGCCGGGATGACAAGATGGGGGATAGGTTTTTGTGTGCGTTCGGTGCTGGGTCCCCACAGACGGTCATCCCGGACTTGATCCGGGATCCATCTCTTGGAACCCTGAGACCTCGCATGTGATGAAGGTCCTTCAGGTGGCATGCCGAATACCCTCACGGCCCCACCCATACGGCGGTGTTTTGGACCTTGAACGGCCGCAGCCCATCGGTGACCACCCACAGCGTCTGAGTCGGTGCCACGGCGCTGGACACCGCCACGGCCTGGGGCTCGATCAGGGGTTCCGGCCCCAGGGTGATGGCGCTGCCGGCGCGTGCGCGGGTGGTCTCACTCAACCAGTTTTGCGGCAGGCCAGGCGGAGGCAGGCCTTCAAACACAAAGCTTTGCAAGGGTTTGCTTGAGTTGTCTTGTGTGCGCCAGACCACCGGCAACCCGTTGGCGCGGGCCTGGACCCGACCGGTTTCCAGCAGAACGGCCAGGCGTTCGGCGTCGCGCTGCAGGGCGCTTTGGGCGCTGTCTCGCAGCGACAGGCTCACGCCTGCGGTGGCCACGGCGATCAAGGCCACCACCACCAGCAGCTCCAGCAGCGTGAAGCCCTGGGGCAGGGCGCTTGGGCGTTTACTGCCAGCTGCCGAGGTCGGCATTGTTGCCCTCACCACCGGCCTGTCCGTCAGCGCCAAAGGACAGCACATCTACCTCGCCCTTGATGCCGGGGTTCAGGTATTGGTAAGGACGGCCCCAAGGGTCGCTGGGCAGTTTGTCCAGATAAGGCTTCCAGTTGCCGGGCACGGGCTCGGTGGTGGGCTTTAGGATGAGGGCGTTCAGGCCCTGTTCGGTGCTGGGAAAGCGCTGGTTGTCCAGTTTGTAGAGCTTGAGGGCTTGCATCAGGTTGCCCACATCGGTGCGGGCGGCGGTGATGCGGGCGTCGTCAGCGCGGCCCAGCACGTTGGGCACGATGAGGGCGGCTAACACGCCAATGATGGCCAACACGACCATCAGCTCGATCAGGGTGAAGCCGCGTTGGCGGGCAGGCGCAGGGCGAGCCGCAGCCGCGACAGCGCAAGGGTGGGGGAGTGGGGCGTGGTCTTGCATGTCTTCAATCATAATCCGGCCATGTTACAAATTTCCCCCATCGCACGAAGTGCCAATCTTTGGCCGGGTGTTTCGGCCGCTGTGGTTGGCTGTGCGGCCGCCGCCAGCGTGGTGTTTTGGGTGCTGAATTTCCCCGTCGGCAGTGCGGTGCAGGGCTTGCCTTCGGTGCAAAGCTCAGCCCCAGTCGTGACCGATTCATCCGCCTCGCATTTGGCCCGAGCCTGGGGTGTTCAAGCGGCCTTGCCCGAGGTGAGCATCGCCCAATCCTCGCGCTTTGTGCTGTGGGGTGTGGTGTCTGGGGCTTCTGGCCGGGGCAGCGCCCTGATCGCGGTGGATGGTCAACCGCCTCGGCCTTTTCGGGTGGGGCAGACCGTGACGGATGGCGTGGTGTTGCAAAGCCTGGGGCCCAAGCAGGCACAGTTGGGTGCCAGCGCGCAAGGCGCGGCTCTTTTTTCGCTCAGCTTGCCTGGCGCAGACAAAGCGCCCTGAAGACCCTGTCGCGCTGCATTGTCAGGCGCGCAAAAACAAACGGTACACGGGGTTGTCGGTCTCTTCAGCATACGGATAACCCAGCGCCTGCAAAAACTTGTCAAACGCTTTGTCTTCTTTGGCGGGAACCTGCAAGCCCACCAAAATGCGACCGTAGTCGGCACCCTGGTTGCGGTAATGGAACAAAGAGATGTTCCAGCCCGGGCGCATCAGGCTCAAGAATTTGAGCAAGGCACCGGGACGCTCGGGGAATTCAAAGCGCAGCAGGCGTTCGTCCTGCGACAGCGCAGAGTGCCCGCCCACCATGTGCCGGATGTGCTCTTTGGCCAGTTCGTCGTGCGACAGGTCAATCGCCTGGAACTGGTGCTTGTTGAACTTGGCGGTGATCTTGCTGCTTTCGCCCTTGCCGTGTGTGCTCAGGCCCAGAAAGACGTGGGCTTTGTCCGAGTCGCTCATGCGGTAGTTGAACTCGGTCACGTTGCGCGGACCGCCGGGCAAGCTGCCGATCAGCTCCAAAAAGCGCTTGAAGCTGCCGCGCTCTTCAGGAATGGTGACCGCGAACAAGGCTTCTTTTTCTTCGCCCACGTCAGCGCGCTCGGCCACAAAGCGCAGGCGGTCAAAGTTCATGTTGGCGCCGCACAAGATGGCCGCAAAGGTCTGGCCCTTGCATTTGTGCGCGGCCACGTATTGCTTGATGGCCGCCACGGCCAGCGCACCTGCGGGTTCGACGATGGAGCGGGTGTCTACAAACACGTCCTTGATGGCGGCGCACACCGCGTCGGTGTCCACCGTCATGTAGGCGTCCACCAAGTTGCTGGCCACGCGGAAGGTTTCTTCGCCCACCAACTTGACGGCCGTGCCGTCCGAGAACAGGCCCACATCGGACAAAGTCACGCGCTGCTGCGCGGCCACCGACTGGATCATGGCATCCGAGTCGTTCATCTGCACGCCAATCACCTTGACGCCTGGACGTACCGCCTTGATGTAGTTGGCCACGCCGCTGATCAGACCACCGCCGCCAATGGCCACAAACACCGCATCCAGCGGCCCTTGGTGTTGGCTCAGCATTTCCATGGCAATCGTGCCCTGGCCCGCGATCACGTCCGGGTCGTCAAAGGGGTGCACAAAGGTCAGGCCCTGCTTTTTCTGAAGCGCCACCGAGTGGTTGTAGGCATCTGAATAGCTGTCGCCAAACAACACCACCTCGCCCCCAAAGCCTTTGACCGCATCGATCTTGACCTGAGGCGTGGTGGTGGGCATGACGATCACGGCGCGGGTGCCCAGCTTGCTGGCGCTCAGCGCCACGCCTTGTGCGTGGTTGCCAGCCGAGGCGCAGATCACGCCTTTTTTGAGCTGCTCAGGGCTCAGGTGCGCCATCTTGTTGTAAGCCCCGCGCAGCTTGAAGCTGTGCACTGGTTGCTGATCTTCACGCTTCAACAGCACGTGGTTGCCCAAACGACGCGACAGGTTTTTGGCCGTTTCCAAGGCGGACTCGGTCGCCACGTCATAGACCTTGGCATTCAGGATTTTGATCAGGTAATCGGCGGGTTTGAGGTGTGGGGAGGTCATTTTTTACGTTCAGAGTTGGGTGTGAACCCAGCAGTCCATTCACCCGGTGTGGGTTTTGAGTTTTTGTGTGGTCGCAATCAGTTCAGGCAGCAGGCTGGAGATTTCAGCGATGGCGCTTTCTTCGATGTCCCAATAGCCTTCGTATTCAGCCAAATTACGCTTTTGGTGTGCTGCATCCAGAACGCGCCATTTGTGGGGAGGCCAGCCCAATGTATGGGCTAAACATTGAAAAACCGTGAAACGGTTTTCACTGCGATAACCGTGCCAGCGCAAAGCGGCCAATGCGGCTGCATGTGCTGCGCTGTAAGCACTGGTGAAACGGCCTTCATTGGATAAATCAACAATCTGTGCATCGGCCAAACGCGACTGCGCCATTTTTAGCAAACGATCAAATTCCAGTGCGTCAAAGGGCTCACTTTTAAGTTGCCCGATCCGTAGCAAATTGCCCAAGGCCTCATGACTCATTGGCTGACTCCAGCAAATCCAGCGTGTGCTTTTGGAGCACCTTGCTCACAAAGGAGCTGGCATCGGCTTGACGTGTCGTGAACTCTTGCAGGGTGAAGCAAACTGGATTGATTTTTCGTCCCAGTTCGGACTCCAGCAATTGAACGCATTGGAGGACCTCGGACAACAGCAGCCCTTCACCGACCAGCATCACGTCAATGTCGCTGGTGGCTGTGTCTGTCTGTTGAGCAACCGAGCCATAAATGAAGGCTTTGTGCAGTTTTTTTTGCACCGGTTCCAGGGCTTGGCTAAGAAGGGCTTGCAGGCCCACGGTTTTGCGTGTCAGTGACACCAACTCTTTGAAGACTGGGCTTTGGGAGTTGGCTTGAAACATCCTCAAGTTACCAACCCGTTCTGCACGAACCACCCCCGACTCGGTCAATTGCTTAAGCTCTTGTTGCAGGGATGCACTGCCCAGCTGCGTAAGGCGAAGCAATTCGTTCAAGTGAAAAGACCGTTCAGGCAGGCCAAATAGCCACCGGAAAAGGCGGGATCGGCGATCTGTGAACAGGGCATTGGCCAATGACATGCTCTGAATTTAGCATGATCAAGCCAAAAAATAGCACGATCAAAACAAAAAAATGCCCCAAGTCTTGCGACTTGGGGCAAATCCACCTTTTCAGAGGGTGGAGGAGACAACCGGTGCATGCAAAAAAGCACGCCTGTTCGTAATTGTACGGGTGTTTTTGTTGCGTTGCAGCAAGTTGAGTGTCTCGAAGTGCAAAAACTTGTAAAGTTGATCACCACCAAAACCACTCAAAATCCCTGCGTTCAGCGCGGATGACACACAAGGAAACAAAATGGAATGCACAGTCACCTGGACCGGCGCTGCCGGCACCCGCTCCGGCATGGGCTTTGTGGCCGAAACCGGCTCGGGCCACATCGTCAACATGGACGGCGCGCCTGACGCGGCCAAGCCCGAAAACGGTGGGCAAAACCTCGCTCCAAGGCCCATGGAAATGCTGTTGGCCGGCACCGGCGGTTGCACGGCTTATGACGTGGTGCTGATCTTGAAGCGCGGCCGTCAAGACGTGCGCGGCTGCAGCGTCAAGATCAGCAGCGAACGTGCCGAGGTGGACCCCAAAGTATTCACCAAGATCAACATGCACTTCACCGTCACCGCCAAAGGCGTTGCCGCCAGCGCTGTCGAGCGGGCCATTGCCATGAGCCACGACAAATACTGCTCGGCCAGCATCATGCTGGGCAAAACGGCGGAGATCACGACCAGTTTTGAGGTGGTGGAGGTGAACGGTTGACCTTTGAGCCGGCTGGGTAAATGCCCTGCTGAGACCCTGAGTACCCGTGGGCGGGTACCAAGTCAGCTCAAACCCGGTGCGCCACCGTGGTCATCACCTTGGCGGCGGCTTGCATCAAGGCCTTGACTGTGGCGGGCAGTTCCACCGCACCGGCTTTCATGGCCATCTGGGCGTGGGCCATTTCATCGGCTTTCATCTGCGCCACGATGGCGCGAGAAGCGCTGTCGGCGGCGGGCAGCAAATCCATGTGGCTTTGCAGGTGCGCCTCCACCTGGCGCTCGGTCTCCACCACAAAGCCCAGACTCACCTGGTCGCCGCCCAGCTTGCCAGAGGCGTAACCGATGGCAAACGCACCGGCATACCAAAGCGGGTTCAGCAGTGAAGGCCGGTCGTTCAACTCGTCCAGGCGCTGCTTCGTCCAGGCCAGGTGGTCGGTCTCTTCGCGGCTGGCCTCGGCCAATTGAGCGCGCAGTGCAGGGCTTTGGCAGGCCAGGGCCTGGCCGGTGTATAGCGCCTGGGCACAGACCTCGCCCACATGGTTGATTCGCATCAGCGCGCCCGCTTGGCGCTGTTCGGCAGGGTTGAGCTCAAGCGCGGCCACAGAGGCCGCCGGGTTGGGGCGACTGGCGCGCGGCTCGGCCCAAAGGGTGCGAAGGGCGCTGTCCATGGCCAAAATCAAGGCATTGCTCATGGGCCAAGTGTAAACAATCGATCCGTTCGGGCTGAAAAACGCCAACGTGCCCGTGATTGGATCTAGGTTACTGAATTTGTAACTGGTAACGATTTTGTATCGAAATGGGTCCAAAGTCATTGTCGTAATTGATGAAAATGCAGTTTTGGGGGTCTGGCGAGGGTAAGTACGGGGGTTGTTGCATGCTTGCAACGAAAAGAACTTTTCTTGGACGAATGTCTTGGCGAACACACAGTCGTCTGGTGGAATACAGATAACTTCCTGATGTGGAGGTTGGCTCAGGGTTTCGATGGGTGAACACCATCCTTCTGATTCGGGCCCTTGTTTAACCTTGGAGAAACTTGCAATGAAAAAATCTCTGATTGCCCTGGCTGTTTTGGCAGCTTCTGGCACCTCTTTCGCTCAATCTTCCGTGACCGTCTGGGGTATCGTCGACGCCGCCGTATCTCGTGGCAATGGCGATGTGAACTCGGTTACCCGTTTGGTTGGTTCCGGCATCAGCTCTTCGCAGCTCGGTTTCCGCGGTACTGAAGACCTCGGCGGCGGCATGAAAGCCAACTTTTGGTTGGAAGCCGGCCTGCAAAACGACAACGGTGCTGGTGGTGGTACAACCACCAACAACCAGGCATCTGGTGCAGGCACCGCCAGCACAGCCCTCGGTTCGCAAGGTCTGACATTCAACCGCCGTTCTACAGTCTCCTTGTCTGGCGGTTTCGGTGAAATCCGTCTGGGCCGTGACTACACGCCTCATTTCTGGAACTGGACTGTTTACGATCCGTTCGGCACCAACGGCGTGGGCACAAACCGCGCCATGCTGAGCAGCGTTGCATTGGGCGGCACCACCGGTGGCACCACAGGTACATCTGTGCGCGCTTCCAACAGCGTGACCTATTTGTTCAACCACGGTGCCAACGCCACTTATGCTTCTGGCAACCAAGGTCTGCACGCAGCCGTTCAGATGTACTACGGTGAAAACCTCTCCAACTCTGCAACCAACAAAGACGGTGACGGCTCCGGTATCCGCGTGGGTTACAACGCTGGTCCTTTGTCTGTTGCTGTGGGCACCGGTCAAACCAAGTTTGCCGCTGGCAACTTGAAGATGACCAACTTCGGTGGCGCTTATGACATGGGCGTGGCCCGTCTGATCGGCCAGATCACCCGTGACCAGCTGGGCACCGTCAAGGGTGACGGCATGTTGGTGGGCGTGACAGCGCCTATGGGCGCTGGCTTGGTTCGTGCTTCGTACTCCACCTACGAAAACAAGGCAACTACTGCTGAGACCAAGCAAATGGCTGTAGGTTATGTCCACAACCTGAGCAAGCGTACACGTGCTTACGTGACCTACGCTAGCGTCGACAACTCCAATGGCGCAAATGCTGCCTTGGGTGGTGCAACTGGCGTGGCCAACAAGGGCTCTACCGGTTTCGACATCGGTATGACTCACGCCTTCTGATCCCCGGCTGGCTTAGGCCAGCTGAGTTTTCGAAGTCAAAAAACCCACCGTGGCAACACGGTGGGTTTTTTTTGGTTGTGCTTCGCTGCCTGCCGACAACCCCATGACGGCGGCAGAGTTGAACACGCGGGTCAACGACTGTTAGGGTGTGCGCAAACCGGCAGCCCAACGCAGTCCTGAACAAATTTAAAATCAAAACCATCGTCGATGTGTTGAAAATCCCTGAAAACTCGATTGCAGGTCACCTGAATTGGGGCACGTTCACGCTGCGCGATGTGGTCACCAAAAGCGGTGCCAGCCCTTTTGGCGATGACACGGTCAAGTACCGCGGCTCCAGCAACGACGCCGCCCTGAATGCGGCCGTGCTGCGCTTCAAAGCGGACCCGCAAGCCAGCGCCAGGTTTGGCTTGGGTCAATCAGGGCACCAAGCCCACGCCTGTGGGCATCGCCGCACGCTGCGCGCCCTTGCGGCCTGCGCAAGCTTCTGAGTGCCGGCATCAAGCGGCCTACACCCCACAGCCTTTGGCCACCCGTATCGCTCCGCGCTGATCGAGGACGATATTTGCAGCGGCTGTCGCAAGCCGCTGCAAGCCGAGTCACTGGTGCGCAATTCCCGCCTTTTGAATCACCTCAGTCCAGCGTTTGATGTCTGAATCGAGTAACTGGGCCAGTTGCCCAGGGGTGCTGGATTGGGCTTGCACGTTGAAACCTGCCAGGCGTTGCACCATGGCAGGATCGGCCAGGACTTTGGCCACTTCGGCGCTCAGACGATCGACCATGTTTTTTGGGGTTTTGCTGGGCGCGGCCAGTGCGTTCCAGGACGACACATTGAAGTTGCTCAGGCCGGGCAGCTCGCGCACCACCGGCACTTGGGGCTGGTCTTTGGGGCGGTTGGCGCCCATCACGCCCAGCAGCCGCACAGCCTTGGCGTTGATCTGGGGTTTAAGCGGGCCCAAAATTTCCACCACCGCATCGATCTGGCCGCCGCGCAATGCATTGATGACCGCAGGCGTGCCGTTGTAGGGAATGATTTGCGCGATCAGGTTGGCCTGGGTGCGCAGCAGCTCGGCGGCCAGGTGTTGGGTGCTGCCGATGTTGATGGTGCCAATATTGAGCTGGCCTGGGTTGGCGCGGCCAAAGCCGATCAGCTCGGCCAGGCTTTTGTGCGGTGATGACTCTGGCACCACGATGGCGATGTCAAACAGCCCCAGCAGGGACACGGGCGCAAAGTCTGTGCGGGGGTTGAAGGGCAGGGCCTTGAACAGGCCCGCACTCACGGCCGTGCCGTTGGACATGAGCAAAAGGGTGTGGCCATCGGGCTCGGCCTTGGCCACCAGCTCTGCCGCCACGATACCGCCTGCGCCGGGTCGGTTGTCAATGACGACGGGTTGGCCCAGGTTGACGGAAAGTTGCTGCGCCACGGCCCGCGCCGTCAGGTCGGCCACGCCCCCCGCACCAAAAGGCACAACGATGCGCAGGGGTTTGGAGGGGAAAGCGGCCTGTGCCCAGGCGGCGCCAATAAACCCTGAAGTCAAAAGGGCAGCGTGCATCACGAGGCGGCGGCTTAACATGGGCACACTCCAAAAAAAGTTTGAGACAGGATGATAAAACCAAGCACCCCAACGCTTCGTTTGGCGCTGTTCGCCAGTCTGTGCATCAGTCTGTGGTTGCCCGGCTGCGCCTTCTGGACGGACGAAGCGCCACAAGACAAGCCGCCACAAGTCTTGCGAAAGTTGCCCTTGCAGTTCAGTGCGCAGGACAAGTCACAGTGGCAAGCCATGCGCTTGCCGGGCAAGTTGCTCACGGCTTATCGGGTGGACACGCAAGGCCCGCGCGACGCCTTGCTGGCCGAGGCCGCCTCCTCGGCCAGCATGTTGAGACAGGCTTTGCACATTCCCCCAGAGCAATTGGGCGGATTGCAGTTTGACTGGCGAGTCGATCAGCTCATAGCGGGGGCTGACATGCGCCAGCGTGAGACCGAAGACTCCCCGGTGCGCCTGATACTGGTGTTCGAGGGCGATCGGCAGCGTTTTTCGGCGCAAAACAACCTGCTCAGCGAGTTGACCCTCAGCCTGACCGGCGAGCCACTGCCCTACGCGACGCTGATGTACGTTTGGTGCAACGACTGTCCGGCCGGCTCGGTGATCGTGAACCCAAGAACCGACCGCATCCGCAAGCTGGCGGTGGAGTCGGGTGCGGGGCGAGTGGGGCAATGGTTGAGTTACCGCCGCGACATTCGGGCTGACTTTGAAAAGGCCTTTGGCGAGCCGCCCGGGGCCTTGCTGGGGCTGGCCATCATGACCGACACCGACAACACCCGCAGCACCACACGCGCTTGGTATGGCGCGATCCGGCTGCAGTGAGCGCCCCAGTCCGGTGTGCGACAGCACATTTGGGGGAATTCCCTGCCCTTTCAGCGGGCCCAAATGTTGCATACTCGACGGCTAACTAACTTTTTTGTCACAGAGGTGTTTTGATGAGCAAGATGACCCCCACTGCAGTGCTGCCCAGCTTCTTGACCGCTTCTTTGGTTTTGGCGGGTGTGATGACCGCTGGTTTGGTACAAGCCAAGCCTTTCAAATGGACCAGCGCCAGCGACATTCCCACACTCGACATCCACTCGCAAAACAACGCTTTGGGCAACGGGGTGCACGCCGCCATCTTTGATTCGCTGGTCTACTACAACAGCAAGACCTTCAAAATCGAACCCCGTCTGGCCACCTCTTGGCGCGAGATGTCGCCCACACAGTACCGATTCAACCTGCGCAAGGGCGTCAAGTTCAGCGATGGCTCGCCCCTGACGGCCGACGACGTGGTGTTTTCACTGGACCGCGCCCGTGCCAAAACCTCCAACTTCAACGTCTACACCCAGGGCATGAGCCGCATCGTCAAGGTCGATGCCAACACGGTGGACATCATCATGAGCGGCCCCAATCCGGTGGTGTTGAACCAGATGACCGAGCTGCGCATCATGAGCAAAGCCTGGGCCGAAAAGAACAAGTCCATGGAGCCCAAGGACGCCAAGACCAAAGAAGAAAACTTTGCGCACCGCAACGCCATGGGCAGCGGCCCCTACATGGTCAAGGAATGGCAGCCTGACCAAAAGTTGACGCTGGTGAAAAACCCCAGCTGGTGGGGCTGGTCGGACGCCGCCACCAACGTGACCGAAATCATCTACACCCCCATCAAGAACGAAGCCACACGCGCTGCCGCCTTGTTGTCGGGCGAGATCGACTTTGTGCTCGACCCCAGCCCGCAAGACTTGGGCCGCATGCGCAGCAATGCCAACCTGAAGGTGATCGACGGCATTGAAAACCGCACGATTTTCTTGGGCATGGACCAGCACCGTGACGAATTGCCCGGCTCCAGCGTGAAGGGCAAGAACCCCCTGAAGGATGTGAAGGTTCGCAAGGCGCTGTACCAGGCCATCGACATGGACACCATCCACCGCGTGACCATGCGCGGCCTGTCGCAAAACACGGGCGCTTTGGTGGCGCCGCAAGTCAACGGCTGGACCAAAGCCGTGGACACCCGTTTCCCGTATTCGCTGGACGCTTCCAAAAAGCTGCTGACCGAAGCCGGTTACCCACAAGGCTTTGAGGTGGACTTTGCCTGCCCCAACAACCGTTACATCAACGACGAAGAAATTTGCCAGGCCATCACCGCCATGTGGGCCAAGGTGGGCATCAAAGCCAAGCTGCGCACGCAGCCCCTGGTGACTTATTTCCCGATGATTCAGCGCTACGAAGCCAGCATCTACATGCTGGGCTGGGGCGTGCCCACCTTTGACGCGCTCTACAGCTTGCAGTCGCTCACGCGCAGCGTGGGCACTGGTGGTGACGGCAACTACAACGTGGGCCGCTACACCAATACCCGCATGGACTACATCGTTGACCGCGTGAAGACCGAGACCGATTTGCCTGTGCGCAACCGACTGCTGACCGAAGGCCTGCAGTTGTCCAACGACACGGTCTCTCACATCCCGCTGCACAACCAGGTGATCCCCTGGGCGATGAAGAAAAACGTTGATGTGGTGCACCGCCCTGACAACCGCCTTGACTGGACACTGATCAAGGTCAACTGATGCTCGCTTTCATCTTGCAGCGGTTGATCCAGGCCGTGATCGTCATGGTCACGGTCGCGTTCATCGCGTTTTTGCTGTTCCAGTATGTGGGCGATCCGGTTGTGTTTTTGCTGGGGCAAGACGCCACCAAAGAGCAGATTGACTTGCTGCGATCGGACTTGGGTTTGGACCAGCCTTTCTTTGTGCAGTTTGGCCACTTTTTGGTCAACGCGGTGCAAGGCGAGTTTGGTCTCAGCCTGCGGCAAGGCGCCAAGGTCTCGCGCCTGATCGCTGAGCGCTTGCCCGCCACGCTGGAGCTGGCTTTGGTGGCCGCCACCATGGCGCTGGTGATCGGTATCCCCATGGGGGTGTATGCGGCGCTGCGCCGGGGCACTTGGGCCAGCCAGTTCATCATGACGGTGTCGCTGCTGGGCGTGTCCCTGCCCACCTTCTTGATCGGCATTTTGTTGATTCTGGTGTTCGCCGTGATCTTGGGCTGGTTCCCCAGCTTTGGCCGGGGTGAAGTGATCCAGATGGGTTGGTGGTCGAGCGGGCTGATGACGGCCAAGGGCTGGCACCACATCGTGTTGCCGGCCGTCACACTGGCTATTTTTCAGCTCACGCTCATCATGCGTCTGGTGCGCGCCGAGATGCTGGAGGTGCTGCGCACCGACTACATCAAGTTTGCCCGTGCCCGCGGCCTGTCCAACCGCGCCATCCACTTTGGCCATGCCCTCAAAAACACGCTGGTGCCGGTGATGACCATCACCGGCTTGCAGTTGGGCGGCCTGATTGCCTTTGCCATCATCACCGAGACGGTGTTCCAATGGCCCGGCATGGGCTTGCTGTTCATCCAGGCGGTGACCTTTGCCGACATCCCGGTCATGGCCGCTTATTTGTGCCTGATCGCGTTGATCTTTGTGGTCATCAACCTGATTGTTGACCTGCTGTATTTTGTGGTGGACCCGCGCCTGCGCGTGGGCAAGCCCGGAGGCCATTGAACGTGGGCGCTTCACTGCAATCGGTGTTGGCGCGGGGCGCTGCGTTTGCGCGCATCGCCCAGTTCCATCCCGAGCTCACGGCCTTTCGGCGCGACCTGCATGCCCACCCCGAGTTGGGCTTTGAAGAGGTGTACACCGCACGCCGAGTTGCCGAAATGCTGCAGGTGTGCGGCGTGGACAGCATCCACACCGGCATTGGCAAAACCGGCGTGGTCGCCTTGGTGCACGGCCAGGGCCGCTCGGCCAGCAACCCCGGCCGCATGTTGGGCCTGCGCGCCGACATGGACGCGCTGCCGCTGACCGAGCACAACGAATGCACCTGGAAATCTGGAACTCCCGGCCTCATGCACGGTTGCGGCCACGACGGCCACACCGCCATGCTGATGGGCGCAGCCCGCTACCTGGCAGAAACACGGCGCTTTGACGGCACGGCCGTGCTGATTTTTCAGCCCGGAGAAGAAGGCTATGCGGGTGCCCGCGCCATGATGCAAGACGGCCTGTTTGAGCGCTTTCCCTGTGAGCAGGTCTATGCCCAACACAACTCCCCCGATATGCCCTTCGGCGTGATCGGCATCACCCCCGGTCCCATGCAGGCGGCGGTGGACCGCATCGAGATCCGCATCATCGGCAAAGGCGGGCACGGTGCCCGCCCGCAGCAGAGTGTTGACCCGGTGCTGGTGGCCGGGCACATCATCACGGCCGCGCAAAGCGTGGTCTCGCGCAACCTGTCGGCGTTTGACCAAGCGGTCATCAGCATTTGCTCCATGCAAGCAGGCCACCCCGGTGCCATGAGCGTGATTCCGGGCGAAGCCACATTGGTGGGCACGGTGCGAACTTACAGCGAGCGCGTGCAAGACCAGATCGAAGACCGTTTGCGCGCCTTGTGCAATGGTGTGGCACAGGGCTTTGGGGCCTCGGCCGAATTGACTTACGAACGCGTCTACCCCGCCACCGTGAACACCGTGCCCGAAGCGCAGTTTGCCTGCGATGTGGCTGCGGCTTTGGTGGGCGAAGACAAGGTCTGGCGCGACATGCTGCCCAGCATGGGCGGCGAAGATTTTTCATTCATGCTGCAAGCCAAGCCCGGCGCTTACATACGCATTGGCCAAGGCCTGCCGCACGGCCCGGGGCCGCACCCGCTGCACAACAGCCGCTACGATTTCAACGACGAAATCTTGCCACTCGGAGCAGCATTGCACGCCAGTTTGGTAGAGCAGGCGCTGCCCTTGCTCAACACATGATGTTTTTTGATTTGGTTCAGTGAGTTCATTCAACAAGGAGATATCCATGGCTTTCAAACTCAATCCTCTCGTGGCTACTTTGGCCACTGTGCTGGCCTTGACGGCGGCATCGGCCTCAGCCGTGACCTTGCGCGTGGGCAACCAAGGCGACGCTTTGTCCATGGACCCGCACTCGCTTAACGAGTCATTGCAAATTTCGGTGGTCGAAAACGTTTATGAGACTTTGGTCTCTCGCGACGCTAACTACAAGCTCACCCCCCTGCTGGCCACCAGCTGGAAGCAGACCTCTCCCACTGTCTGGCGATTTGAGTTGCGCAAAGGCGTCAAGTTCCATGACGGCACACCCTTTACGGCTGACGACGTGATCTTCAGCTACGAGCGCGCCAAGGGCGATGGCTCCGACATGAAGAGCTATGTGGGCCAGTTCAAAGAGATCAAAAAGATCAACGACCACACGATTGACATCATCACCAACGCGCCCTTCCCGATCGTGCCCGAGCTGATCACCCACTGGGCCATCATGAGCAAGAAGTGGTGTGAAGACAACCAGGCCACCAAGCCGGTGGACCGCCGCAAAGGCATTGAAAACGCAGCATCTTTCCGTGCCAACGGCACGGGTCCTTTCCGTGTCCGTGAGCGTCAGCCCAGCATTCGGACCACGTTCACGCGCAGCGGCAACTACTGGGGCACGATTCCTGGCAATGTGGACGAGGTCATTTTCAGCGTGATTGGCAACGACGCCACCCGCGTGGCGGCCATGATGTCGGGTGAACTCGATGTGATGGAGCCTGTGCCCGTGCAAGACGTGGAGCGCCTGAAGGCCAACGACAAACTCAAGGTGCTGCAAGGCCCCGAGTTGCGTGCCATTTTTCTGGGCATGGACCAAAAGCGTGACGAGCTGCTGTACTCCAACGTGAAGGGCAAAAACCCCTTCAAGGACGTCCGTGTGCGCAAGGCTTTCTACCAAGCCATTGATATCGACACCATCAAGAGTCGCGTGATGCGCGGTGCCGCCACGCCTTTGGCGCTGATGTACCCCCCACAAGTCAATGGCTTCCCGGCCGACTTGGCCAAGCGTTTGCCTTTCGACGTTGAAGCCTCCAAGAAATTGCTGGCCGAAGCGGGCTACCCCAATGGTTTTGAAGTCAAGATGAACTGCCCGAACGACCGCTACGTCAACGACGCAGAAATCTGCCAGGCCGTTGCCGCTAATCTGGCCAAGGTGGGCGTCAAGATCAACCTGGAAGCCGAGACCAAGGGCACTTACTTTCCGAAGATCTTGAGCCGAAACACCAGCTTTTACATGCTGGGCTGGACCGCCAGCACCGTGGACGCGCACAACGTGATGTACCCCATCTTGTCCACCCCCGGTGACGGTGGCCGCGGCCAGTTCAACTTGGGCGCTTACAGCAACCCCAAGGTGGATGAGTTGACCGACAAAGTGGCGTCTGAAACCGACCAGAAAAAGCGCAACGAGATGATCCGCGAAGCCATGAAGATCCACCAGGACGACGTGGGTCATCTGCCTTTGCACCAGCAAGCGCTGAACTGGGCGGCCAAGAAAAACATCGAGTTGGTGCAGTTTCCTGACAACGGCATGGCTTGGAAATTCATCACGGTGAAGTAATCCATGAACGCTTTGAAACGTTGGCTGAACAGCGACGTCGGTTACAGCTTCCGCCAATCGCCCATGGCGATGGTGGCGGCTGCCATCGCCTTCATTTGTCTTTTTTGTTCAGTCTTTGCCGGCTGGGTGTCGCCCACCAACCCGTTTGACCTGGCCACGCTGGAGTTGAGCGACGCCCGCTTGCCGCCCGCCTGGATGGAAGGCGGCACTTCCAAGTTTTTGTTGGGCACCGACGATCAGGGGCGCGACATTTTGTCGGCCCTGATCTATGGTTCGCGCATTTCTTTGATCGTCGGCTTGGCTTCGGTCCTCTTGTCGGTGGTGGTCGGTGTGGGTCTGGGCTTGTTGGCAGGTTTCAAGGGCGGCTGGCTCGACGCTTTGCTCATGCGCCTGTGCGATGTGATGCTGTCCTTTCCGGCCATTTTGGTGGCGCTCTTGATCGCGGGCGTGGGGCGTGCCCTGTTTCCCAATGCGCACGAATCGCTGGCCTTTGGTGTGCTGATCATCTCGATCTCGCTCACGGGCTGGGTGCAATACGCCCGCACGGTGCGCGGCACCACTTTGGTGGAGCGCAACAAAGAATACGTGCAAGCCGCCCGCGTGACGGGCGTGGCGCCGCTGCGCATCATGTTCAAGCATGTGTTGCCCAATGTGATGGGCCCCGTCATGGTGCTGGCGACCATTCAGGTGGCGACAGCCATCATCACCGAAGCCACGCTGTCATTTTTGGGCGTGGGCGCACCGCCCACCTCGCCCTCGCTGGGCACACTGATTCGCGTGGGCAACGACTATCTGTTCTCGGGCGAGTGGTGGATCACGATTTTCCCGGGCCTGATGCTGGTGGTGATCGCCTTGTCGGTCAACTTGCTGGGTGACTGGTTGCGCGATGCGCTGAATCCGAGATTGCGATGAGTCTTTTACAAGTTAAAAACCTGGTGGTGGAATTCCCCAGCCGCCACGGTACGTTGCGTGCGCTCGACGATATTTCTTTCGACATCGCCCCCGGTGAAATTTTGGGCGTGGTGGGCGAATCGGGTGCGGGCAAATCGCTCACGGGCGCGGCCATCATTGGCCTGTTGGAGCCACCGGGCCGTGTGGCCGGGGGGCAAATCCTGCTCGAAGGCCAGCGCATCGATCACCTGAACAACGACGAGATGCGCCACATTCGGGGCCGCAAGATCGGTGCGATTTTTCAGGACCCGCTGACCTCGCTCAACCCGCTGTACTCCATCGGCAGACAGCTGACCGAAACCATCTTGGCCCACCTGCCGGTAACGCCCCAGGAGGCACGCCAGCGCGCCATCCAGCTGCTCAAGGACACCGGCATTTCGGCCGCCGAAGAGCGCATCGACCATTACCCGCACCAGTTCTCGGGCGGCATGCGCCAACGCGTGGTGATTGCCCTGGCCTTGGCGGCCGAGCCGCAACTCATCGTGGCCGACGAGCCGACCACCGCGCTTGACGTGTCCATCCAGGCGCAGATCATCAGCCTGCTCAAAAAGGTCTGCAAAGACCGGGGCGCTGCCGTGATGTTGATCACGCACGACATGGGCGTGATCGCCGAAACCTGCGACCGTGTGGCGGTGCTGTACGCCGGGCGTGTGGCCGAAATCGGCCCGGTGCACCAGGTCATCAACCACCCGGCACACCCGTACACCGCAGGCCTGATGGCCTCGATTCCCGACATGGACAGTGACCGCGAACGCCTGAACCAAATTGACGGTGCCATGCCGCGCCTGAACGCCATCCCGCAAGGCTGCGCCTTTAATCCGCGCTGCCCCAAAGCCTTTGACCGCTGCCGCCAAGAGCGGCCCGATTTGGTCCAGGCGGGCGCCAATATGGCCGCTTGCTGGTTGCATGACGGGAGCGCCGCATGAGCGACAACATGACCAACGCCAAACCCCAGCCACTGGTCGTGGCGCACGATCTGGCCAAAACTTTTGACGTGTCGGCCCCCTGGCTCAACCGCGTGATCGAGGGCAAACCGCGCCAACTGCTCAATGCCGTGGACGGCGTGAGTTTTGAAATCGAACGCGGTAAAACCCTGGCCCTGGTGGGCGAGTCCGGTTGCGGCAAAAGCACGGTGGCGCGCTTGCTGGTGGGCCTGTACGAGCCCACACGCGGTGGCCTGACCTTTGACGGGCAAGACGCGCACGCGGCTTTCAAGTCGAGCGATGCGCAAAAGATGCGCCAGCGCATCCAGATGATTTTCCAAGACCCCTACGCCAGCCTGAACCCGCGCTGGACGGTGGACGACATCATTGGCGAACCGCTCAAAGAGCATGGCTTGATCAGCGACGCCGAAGAGCTCAAAGCCCGCGTGGCCGAGTTGCTCAAGTCGGTGGGCTTGTCGCCGCTGGACATGGTCAAGTACCCGCACCAGTTTTCGGGCGGTCAGCGTCAGCGCATTTCAATCGCACGCGCTCTGGCCACCGCGCCCGAGTTTTTGGTGTGCGACGAGCCGACCTCCGCGCTCGACGTGAGCGTGCAGGCGCAGGTGCTCAACATCATGAAAGACCTGCAGCGCGAGCGCGGTTTGACGTATTTGTTCATCAGCCACAACCTGGCCGTGGTGCGCCATGTGAGCGACCAGGTGGGCGTGATGTATTTGGGCCGTTTGGTTGAGCTGGCCGACAAACACACGCTGTTTGGCAACCCTCAGCACCCCTACACCCAGATGCTGCTGGACGCGATTCCGAAGATGCACGACACCGGCCGCGCCCGCACCCCGGTGCAAGGCGAAGTACCCAACCCGTTGAACCCGCCTACAGGTTGCACCTTCCACCCCCGCTGCCCGCAGGCCACCGACATTTGCCGTGCAGAGCGCCCCGCTCTGCGCGACTTCAAAGGCATCAAGATCGCTTGTCACGCGGTGGTGTGATGATTGAGAGATAGACACAAGGTCTTTAAAGATTAAAATATCATTCATTAACTTGATTAAATTCAATAATGACTGAATTTTTGGACTTTAATTTTTCCTCAGTGGATGAGATTTCGCTGGTCTTGGCGCAGCGCTTGAAAAACCTGAGGGTTCAAAAAGAAATCGCCCAAGCCGACATGGCGCATCGCATGGGCGTGTCGCGCAGCACGCTCAACACCCTTGAAAACACCGGCAAAGGTTCAGTGACTTCTTGGATCAAACTGGTTCAGTGCCTCGGTCAAGAGGCGCAATTGCAGCCGCTGTTCAAACCTGTGATCGCGTCCATCGCCGATATGGCGAAACAGCAACAACCCGCTCGTCAGCGCGTTACCCGAAAGCGCCGTGGTGCCGAGGCCAAGTTGTGAAAATAGTGCACGTTCTCTACCAAGGTTGGGGTGAAAACTGGCCATTGGGCACCTTGGCCGACGATGGTCAGCAACTGCTGTTTGAATATTCACCCCAAGCCTTGGCAGAAGGCTTGTCCTTGTCCCCGAGGTATTTGCCTTTGCAAAAGCAGGCCATAGGGCATTTTCCCCCGCATCAGTGGCGCTTGCCGGGCCTGTTTGCAGACTCATTGCCCGATGGTTGGGGCATGCTGCTAATGGACAAGCTCTTCAGAAAGCAAGGGATTCGGTTAGAACAATTTTCACCACTCGACCGATTGAGCTTCATTGGCCATCGTGGCATGGGCGCGCTAACCTACGAGCCCGACACACAGGGTGATGTCCTGGCCGACACGGTGGATCTGGTGGCGCTGGCCCAGGAAACTGTTTTGGTCTTGCAAGGCGCAGACACCGAAACCCTGCAACGCCTGGCCTTGTTGGGGGGCTCACCACAGGGAGCCCGGCCCAAAGTACTCGTGTTTTACGATCCGGCTTCAGCACGCATCAGCACAACACCCATGCACGCAGGGTCAGGCTGGTTGGTCAAGTTTCAGGCCATGGGCGAGCACAAAGAGGTCTGTGCCATTGAGGCGTTTTATGCCCAACTGTCCAGAGCTTGCGGTTTGGATGTACCCGACACCCATGTGTTTGATTTGAGTGCCAAACAGGCAGCATTGGGCATTGAACGCTTCGATCTGGTGCAAGGCCAACGCGTCCCGATTCATTCGTTGGCTGGTTTCTTGCACGCCGATTTCAGAATCCCCTCGGCGGTGGACTACACGACCTTTTTACGCGCCACGCGCATGCTGACACGCGATGAGCGCGAGGTACAAAAGGCGTTTGAGCGCGCTGTCTTCAATGTGTTGTTCCACAACCGGGATGACCACCCCAAAAATTTGGCTTTCCGCATGGACGCGCAACGCCATTGGAAACTGGCACCGTGTTTTGACTTGACCTACAGCCAGGGTCCGGGGGGTGAGCACCAGATGGATGTTTGTGGTGAGGGTTTGAACATCCAACGCAGCCACTTGATGCAATTGGCGCAGAACGGCGGATTGGATCAGCGTTGGGCCCTACAGCGGCTCGATGGCATGTTGGACGTGGTGGATCAGTGGCGCGAACTGGTCAGTGGATTCGACATTCGACAGCGAACTGCTCAAGCCATCCTGCAGTCGGTACAAAAGCAACAGTCACGATTGGCTTGACCGCGCCTGCGCCAGTTTTTTAGCGCTTGCGCGTCAGAACTGCGCAACTTGGCTTAGCCGGGCTTGATCTGGCCTTTGATGACAACCTCTTTCCAGCGGGCTTGTTCTCTTGCCACATACGCAGCGTATTCGGCAGATGTGCCGCCACCGGCAATGGCGCTTTCCGACGCGTTTTGAGCAACGACTTCAGGTGACTTGACCGCTTTGGCGCACTCTTGTTGCAGCCTGTTGATGATCTCTGGCGGGGTGCCTGCGCGAGCGTGTATGCCGTACCACTGCACGGTTTCAAAGTCTTTGTAGCCGTTCTCGATGACCGTGGGGACGTCGGGCAGCACCGCAATGCGCTCGGTGGTGCCGGTGGCGATGCAGCGCAGGACGCCGCTTTTGATGTGCGGCAAGAGCGCCGGGGTGCCTGCGGACATCAATTGGATGCGACCTGCCAGCACGTCGTTCAGGGCGGGGCCTGTGCCGCGGTAGGGTATGTGCGTGATGAACATGCCGGTAGCCAGTTTGAGCGCTTCCATGGCCAAGTGGCCGGCGCTGGCATTGCCTGCAGAGGCGTAGTTGAGCTGGCCGGGGCGAGAGCGAACAAAAGCGACCAGGGATTTCATGTCGGTGACGGGCACGTCTTTGTGCACCACAAACAGGCTGGGCACGCGCGACAGCAAAGTGACGGGCACAAAGTCCTTGTTCACGTCATAGCCGCTGTCGGGGTAGATCAGGGGGTTGACCGCCATCAGGCCAATGTGGCTCATGACGATGGTGTAGCCGTCGGCCGGGGTACGCATCATCTCTTGCATCGCGGGAACGCCGCCCCCGCCGCCTTTGTTGTCAATGACAAAAGACACCCCCATTTGCTTGGTCAGCTGGGTCGCAATGCTGCGCGCCACGATGCTGGAGGTGCCGCCGGGTGCGAAGGGGATGATCCAGCGGATGGGCTTGTTGGGCCAGGCAGATTGGGCATGGCCTGAAACACCGGTAGCAGCCAAACCGGCGGCCCCCATCCACTTGAGGTAGTCGCGTCTTTGGATGAGGGAATCGTCGTTGTGGTTCATGTTTCAGGTCTAGAGTTAAAAAGCAGACCCCCAATGACACCAAAAAAAATGGCGATTCAAAAGAGGGCAATTACCTATCAGGCTTGGGTTTGGCGTCGAAAGTGTTTCCAAAGAGCAGGTGCTACCACCAACAAAACCGACACGGCCATCAAGCTGCCCGACAGAGGACGGGTGAAAAAGGTCGACCATTCGCCTTGGCTGATGGTCAGGGCCTGGCGCATCGATTGTTCGGCCATAGGGGCCAGGATCAGGCCCACGATCAGGGGTGCGGCTGGAAAGTCAAAGCGCCGCATCAAGTAGCCCAGCAGGCCAAAGACAAACAGCAAGCCGACGTTGAACACCGAGTTGCCTGCGCCGTACACGCCAGCAGTCGAGATGACGATGATGCCCGCGTAAAGCCAAGGCGGTGGAATCTTGAGCAACTTGACCCAGAGGCTGACCAGCGGCAGGTTCAGGATCAGCAAGATCACGTTGCCAATGTAGAGGCTGGCGATCAGGGTCCAGACCAGGCCGCCTTGTTGGCTGAACAGCTGCGGGCCGGTCTGGATGCCGTAGCCCTCAAAGGCCGAGAGCATGATGGCCGCCGTGGCCGAAGTGGGGATGCCCAAGGTCAGCAGTGGCATCAGCACGCCCGCAGCGGCGGCGTTGTTGGCGGCTTCAGGCCCGGCCACGCCTTCAATGGCGCCATGGCCGAATTCTTCCGGGTGCTTGGAGAGTTTTTTCTCGGTGTAGTAAGACAGCAGCGTGGGTAACTCGGCCCCGCCAGCGGGCATGGCGCCAATGGGGAAGCCATAAAAAGCGCCACGGATCCAGGCTTTCCACGAGCGGGCCCAGTCTTGTTTGCTCATCCACAGGCTGCCCGACAGTTTCATGACTTCGCCTGTCTTGGTTTCTCGGCCTTGCCAAGCCAGGTAAAGCGCCTCGCCCACGGCAAACAGGCCCACCGCTGCCACGGTGACTTCGATGCCGTCGAGCAGTTCGGGGCGGCCAAAGGTGAAGCGGGGTTGGCCCGTTTGCAAGTCGATGCCGACCATGCCCAACAGCAAGCCCAGGCTGAGGGCCACCAAGCCGCGCAGCATGGAGTTGCCCAGCACCGCCGACACCGCCACCAGCGACAGCACCATGAGGCTGAAGTATTCGGCGGGGCCGAAGGCCAGCGCCGCGTCGACCACCAGGGGGGCAAAAAAGGTGAGCGCCAAAGTGCCGATGGTGCCCGCCACGAAACTGCCAATGGCTGCCGTGGCCAGGGCCTGTCCGGCTCGGCCGTTTCTGGCCATTTTGTTGCCCTCGAGCGCGGTGACCACGGCCGCAGACTCGCCCGGGGTGTTGAGCAAGATGGAGGTGGTGGAGCCGCCATAGGCCGCGCCGTAATAAATGCCCGCGAACATGACGAACATGCTGGTGGCGGGCACATGGTAGGTCAGGGGTAACAGCAAAGCGATGGTCAGCGCAGGGCCAATGCCCGGCAACACGCCCACGAGCGTGCCGATAAAGCAACCCACGAAACCCCAGAGCAAGGTGGTGGGTTGAAGGGCAACGGCAAAGCCGCCCATCAGGGCGTCAAAAGCTTCCATGGGGTATCCGATTCAATCTAACCAGGGCAAAGCTGGGCCCAGGCCCACGCCCAGCAAACGGGCAAAGACAAACCAGAACACGCCGGCGATCAGGCCGCAAATGAGCAGCGACTTGCCGTTGAAGGGCGCGTCAAACGCGCGCGCAATGCACATGCCGCACAGCGTGCCCGGCAGCACAAAGCCCAAGGGAATAACCAGCACAATGAAGGCCACCCCACCGCCCAGCAAGCTGAGCATCCGGGTGGTCGCGCCGGGCAGGGCTTCTTGTCCTGCCTCCTGGCTCAGGTCCACCTGGCGACCGCGCCAGGCGCTTAAGCCGTAGAGCAGCGCCACCACGGTGAGCGCTGCCACGATGGCGACCGGGGCCAGCACCGGGCCCACGGTCATCTGCATCAGCGATGGCGGAATGACCGTGAGCTGCCAGGCGGCCACGCCGCACACGGCCAACAGCAAAAGAGCCAGGCGCACAGGCGTCATGCCAGACCCAGTTCTTTCATCAGCACTTCCTTGTCGGCAATGTCTTTGGCCAGATCGCGCTCAAAGGGGCGCTCGGTCATGAATGCGTTGGTCCATTTGCGGGTTTCGAGCTCTTGCTTCCAAGCGGCCGATTGGCTCAGGCGGGTGACAAAGTCAATCAAGACGTTGTACTGTACGTCGCTGATGCCGGGAGCGGCAAACACGCCGCGCCAGTTGGATTCAGACACGTTGATGCCCAGTTCGGTCAAAGTCGGTACGTTGACGCCGGGAATGCGGCTTTTGCCCGAGACGGCCAAAGGAATCATCTTGCCGGCCTTGATTTGCTCTTCAAACTCGGAGTAGCCGGAAATGCCCGCCACCACTTGGTTGCCCAAAATGGCCGCGTTGGCGGGACCACCACCCGCAAAGGCCACGTAAGCGGCTTCACGCGGGTTTTTGCCCAGCGCTTTGATCAACATGCCCAAGATCAGGTGGTCTGTGCCGCCAGCGCTGCCACCGGCCACCGAGACGGCCTTGGGGTTGGCTTTGATGGCGGCTTCCAGTTCTTTCCAGGTTTTGATCTTGCCCGCTGAAGGCACGACGATGACACCAGCCTCTTCGGTCAGGCGGGCAATGGGGATCACGTTTTTGATGGTCACGGGGCTCTTGTTGGCGATGCCCGCACCGATCATGACCGAGCCGCCCACCATCAGGATGTTGCCCTGACCTTTGCGCTGGTTCACAAAGCGGGGCAAGCCCACCATGCCACCGGCGCCGCCGACGTTTTCAAACTGCATGTTGCCCACCAGACCAGCGGCCTTGGCCGCGCGTTCGATCGAGCGGGCGGTGCCATCCCAGCCGCCGCCGGGGGCAGCGGGCACGAACATGTTGAGCGTGTCAAACATGGGTTTGCCTTGTGCCCAAGCGGGCAGGGCCAGGGAAGCACCAGCGGCAGCGCCGAGGGCCAGGAAGTCGCGTTTGGAAATGGACATGCAGGTCTCCTGTGTGAAAATCAAAAGTCACTGCCAAGCACATGCCATGGGCAGATGGCACGATTTTGGTGCCAAGCCGGGCGTCAAGCTGTCAAGCACCTGTCAAAACCATTCAGTGAATACCCTCAATCACCCGATGACCCCCCGAATTTTGTTGGTGGAAGACACGCCCGACATTGCCCTTTGGCTGGGCACGGCTTTGCGCCAAGGGGGCATGGCGGTTGAATTTGCCGCAGATGGCCATGCAGCCGAGCGCTGCCTGCAGCCGGGGCACGGCTTTGATGCGGTGCTGCTCGATTTGCAGTTGCCGGGGCCAGACGGCCTGAGCGTGCTGCAGGCCTTGCGTGCGCGGGGCGATGCAGTGCCAGTGCTGATTTTGACGGCGCGCGCCACTGTGCCCGACCGGGTGCTGGGCCTGAACATGGGCGCCGACGACTACTTGCCCAAGCCCTTTGATTTGAGTGAGCTTGAGGCGCGCCTGCAGGTTTTGCTGCGCCGCCACGGCCGTGTCAAAACCAACGCGTTACGCTTTGGACCGCTGGAGATGCAGCCGGAAAACGGCTCCGTGCAATTGCACGGCCAGGTGTTGGCTTTGACGCAACGCGAGGCCGCTGCGCTGCGCGTGTTGTTGTCTTCGCCGCAGCGCACCGTGAGCAAAGAGCAACTGCACAGCGAGGTGTTTGCCGACGAAGCCGCCGGGCTGGACGCGGTGGAGGTGCTGATTTACCGTTTGCGCAAAAAGCTCGAATCTTCTGCGGCATCCTACGGGGGACCTGTCGAAGTGGTGATCACCACCTTTCGCGGCATGGGTTACATGCTGACTTCACCTTCGGGCAGCGCATGACCACAACGCCAGCGCATCCGATCCGCGCCGTTGCGTCGCTGCGCAGGCGCTTGCTCAGTTGGATCTTGCTGCCGCTGGCCGCGTTGATCGGCGTCAACGCCTGGGTGGGCTATGGCAATGCGGTGCAGGCGGCCAACGAGGCGTATGACCGGTCCTTGTACTTGGCTGCACGCACTTTGGCCGAAGAGTTGGCATGGCGCGATGGTCGCCTGCAGCTTGACGTGATGAAGGCCGCAGGCTACTTGTTTGAAAACCACACCGGCTCGCGTTTGTTTTACAAAGTCTCCACCTCTGCGGGTCAGTACTTGGCCGGTGTGGCGGCTTTGCCCGATGCGCCTGTGCGCACGCAGTCGGCCGTGAAGTACTTTGCCTTGGTGCAGTTTGACGATGGGGTGTACCTGAACCAGCCCGTGCGTCTGGCGCAGCTCACACACGTCATGGAGGACGCGGGCCTGAGCGAGCCGCTGATCAAGATCACCGTGGCCGAAACCATGGAGGCGCGTCAGCAATTGATTCAGAACATTTTGTGGGACACCTTGGGCAGCCAGGGCTTGTTGCTTTTGGCGGCTGCAATTTTGGTGATCTGGGGCGTGCAGCGCGGTATTCGGCCGCTGGAGGCCTTTCGCCAACAGCTGGCGAGCAAGGCCGACGACGACTTTTCACCCATTCAGCCGCCGGATTTGCCACGCGAGTTGCGGCCCCTGATCGAGACGCTGAACAGCTATCTGGACCGATTGGGCCGATTGATCGACATCCGCAAACGCTTTTTGGACAACGCCGCGCACCAGTTGCGAACGCCCTTGACCGCCTTGAAAACGCAGCTGGCGCTGGCCCAGCGCAATGCCGAACCCAATCAGGCGCAGGCCTTGCTGTCTGCGGCCCGGCAAACCACTGACGACGCCGTGCGCCTGACCGAGCAACTGCTGGCCATGACGCGGGTCGAGCATGCCCGCGAAATGCACAGCCCACAGACGGTCGACCTGGTGGCGCTGGCCAGGCGCGTGACGCAAGAGCACCTGATGCGTGCCCACCAGCTGGGCGATGACCTGGGCCTGGAGGTGCAAGTGGTGCATTGCGAGGTGCAAGGCGTGGACCTGTTGCTGCACGAGGCCTTGAGCAACCTGATCGACAACGCCATTCACCACGGCCCAGCGGGCACGCACATCACGGTGCGGGTCGGGGACCGTTGGCTGGAAGTGGAGGACGATGGCCCGGGCATCACACCTGAGCACCAGGCCCATGTGTTCGAGCGCTTTTACCGCGCCGCGCCCTCGGGTGTTGCGGGCAGTGGTTTGGGCCTGGCCATTGTGAAAGAAATTGCGAGCCAGCACGGGGTGCAAGTCGGTGTGCGCAGCCCCTTGGCCGTTGGGCGCGGCACCGCCATTCGCCTGAGTTGGCCTGGTGCCTGAGTCGGCCCATTTGTGTTGATTGACTTTTTTTAGATTCGGCGCGATGAACCCTTGCAGGCCAACCGCTTCAGGTGTAACGCTTGCTGCTCAGGTTTTTCTTCATGTCGCGCAGCGCAGGTTGCAGGGCTTCACCAATCCTCAGGGCCACGGTGGTGGCAAGGATGTCGATGATGAGCAGGTGCAGCAGGCGTGACACCATGGGGCTGTATTTGTCGTAGCCCTCAGGGTGGTCGGCCGTGAGGTGGATGTGCCCAGCGCTGGCCAGCGGTGAGCCGCTGGCGGTGATGACGATGGTCGTGGCCCCTTGTTTTTTGGCGATGTCGCAGGCGTCCATCAGGTCGCGGGTGCGACCCGAGTTGGAGATGATGACGGCGCAGTCACCGGGTTTGAGCATGGAGGCGCTCATCACTTGCATGTGGCCGTCGCTGTACGCGATGGCGTTGACACCGAGGCGAAAAAATTTGTGCTGTGCGTCTTGCGCCACGATGCCGGAGTTGCCCACACCATAAAACTCGATGCGGCGGTTGGTTTTCTGGGTGGATGCCAGGGCTTGCGCGGCGTGCTCCAGCGCAAAGAAACTGGCGTCGTTGCGGTACTTCAAAAACGCGGCGACGGTGTTGTCGATGACCTTGACGGCGATGTCGCTGGTTTTGTCGTCGGCGTCCACGCTGCGGTGGATGAAGGGCACGCCTTCGCTGACGCTGCCGGCCAGCTTGAGCTTGAAGTCGGACAGGCCGTCGTAACCCACGCTGCGGCAAAAGCGCACCACGGTGGGTTTGCTCACATGGGCGCGGTCGGCCAGCTCGGTGACGGGCAGCTTGGCAAAGGCGCGCGGGTCGGCCAGCACCAGTTTGCCCACGCGTTGCTCGGCTGGCGCCAGCGAGGGCAGGGAGGCTTTGATTCGGTCGAGCATGGCGAAATTCCTTTTAGCTTTCTTCAGACCAGCAAAAGCCGTCGCGCGCGATCATGGCACTCGATGCGCTGGGCCCCCAGGTGCCTGCGGCATACGGGCGCGGACCGTTGTTGTCACCCTGCCAGTGTTGCAAGATGGGCTCAACCCAGCGCCAGGCTTCTTCTTGTTCGTCGCTGCGCACAAACAGGTTCAGGCGACCATCGAGCACATCCAGCAGCAAGCGCTCGTAAGCGCCCACGCGTTGGCTGCCAAAGCGTTTGTCAAAGTCCAGGTCCAGGTGCACCGGGCTCAAGGTTGCGCCGCCGCTGCCTTGGCCGCGTTTGCTTTGGCCTTGGGCAAACAGGTGCAGCTCCAGCCCGTCTTTGGGTTGCAGGTGAATGACGAGTTTGTTGACCTGGCCCACCGGGCTTTTGAAAATTTCGTGCGGTGTGGGGCGAAAGTTGATTTCGATGTGCGCCTCACGCGAGGCCATGCGTTTGCCGGTGCGGATGTAGAACGGCACGCCCGCCCAGCGCCAGTTGGCGATTTCGGTGCGCAGTGCGACGAAAGTTTCGGTGTTGCTCGTGGGGCTGACGCCAGGTTCGTCGCGGTAACCGGGTGCGGCTTTGCCTTCGGTGTTGCCCCCGCTGTACTGGCCGCGAATGACGTGCTGGCTCAGGGTCTCGGGTGTCCAGCGCTTTAGTGCGCGAAGCACCTTGAGTTTTTCGTCGCGAATGGCATCGGCATGCGCGTTGATGGGCGGCTCCATCGCAATGGCGCACAGCAGTTGCAGCGCATGGTTTTGCACCATGTCGCGCAGGGCGCCTGTGGTCTCATAAAAGCCGCCGCGCTTTTCCACGCCCAGCTCTTCGGCCATGGTGATCTGGATGTTGGCGATGTGTTCGCGCCGCCACAGGGGTTCGAACAAGGCGTTGCCAAAGCGCATGGCAAACAGGTTTTGCACCGCAGGTTTGCCCAAGTAGTGGTCGATGCGGAAGATTTGTTGCTCTTTGAAGACCTTGCCCACGGCTTCGTTGATGGCGCGGTTGGAGGCCAGGTCGTGGCCCAGCGGTTTTTCCAGCACGATGCGGGTCTTGGGCGTGTTCAGACCATTGGCGGCGAGTTGTTCACAAACGGTGGTGAACAGGCTGGGTGCGGTGGACAGGTACATCACCACATGATCGGTGTCGCGCTCGGCAAGGCGACTGGCCAAGGCCGCGTAGGACTCAGGCTTGGACAGGTCCACGCGCACGTAGCACAGCAGGCTGGCAAAGCGTGCAAATTCTTCAGGGTTGGGCCGTTTGTCGCCTTCGACTTGCTCAAAGCGTGACTGGATTCGCTGCCGGTATTGCTCGTCGCTCAGGTCGTCGCGGCCCACGCCGATGATGCGCCCACCCTCAGGCAAGGTGTCGTGGCGAAAGGCTTGAAACAGTGCGGGCATGAGTTTGCGCCACACCAGATCGCCTGTGCCGCCGAAGAAAACCAGATCAAAAGCCATATTGTTCTTGAGTTACATGAAAAATTGATTTGTAATGTAACTTTGTTTCATCGATAATTCAAGTCTGTTTTGACAAAGCCCCCATGAACCAACTCGACGCCCTCAAACAATTCACCACCGTGGTGGCCGATACCGGCGACTTCAAACAATTGGCCCAGTTCCAGCCACAAGATGCGACGACCAACCCGTCCTTGATCTTGAAGTCCGTGCAAAAGCCCGAATACGCGCCCCTGCTGGCCGAGGCCGTGGCCGCGCACCGGGGCCAGCCACTGGACGTGGTGATGGACCACCTGTTGGTGCGTTTTGGCTGCGAGATTTTGAAGACCATTCCCGGCCGCGTGTCGACCGAAGTCGATGCCCGCCTGAGCTTTGACACAGCTGCCACCGTGGCGCGGGCACGCCGCATCATGGCGCTGTATGAGGCGCAAGGCATTCCGCGTGAGCGCGTGCTGATTAAGATTGCCTCAACCTGGGAAGGCATCCAGGCCGCAGCCGAGCTGCAGCGCGAAGGCATCCGCTGCAACCTGACGCTGCTGTTTGCGTTTTGCCAAGCCGTGGCGTGTGGCCAGGCCAAAGTGCAACTCATCTCGCCTTTTGTAGGCCGTATTTACGATTGGTATAAAAAAAGCGCAGGTGCTACTTGGGACGAAACGGCCATGTCGGGCGCGAACGACCCCGGTGTGCAGTCGGTGCGGGCCATTTATAACCACTACAAAAAGCACGGCATCAAAACCGAAGTCATGGGCGCATCGTTTCGCAATGTCGGTCAGATCGTGGCCTTGGCCGGTTGTGATTTGTTGACCATCAGCCCCGAGTTGCTGGCGCAGTTGGCCGCGACCGAAGCGCCGTTGGGTCAGGTGCTCAACGCCGCTGCCGCGCATGCCTTGGACTTGCCTGCCCTGCGCTATGACGAAGCCTCATTCCGACTGGCCCTGAACGAAGACGCCATGGCCACCGAAAAGCTGGCCGAAGGCATTCGCGCCTTTTGCGCCGACGCCGTAAAACTTGAAGAATTGATGAAGAAAGCCTGACATCTCTCCACGTAGGAGCGCACCCCGTGCGCGATGACCCGTGAACAACGTTCACCTGAATCGCCCACAGGGGCGGGCTCCGACAAAAAATGACCTCGATTTCGATAACCGCTTGTCTGCTTGAAAGTCCTCATGCGTTGTGACCAAACACCGGCCTGGAAGGCTTTGACGACCCATGCGGCACAGGCCTCGGGTTTTGATTTGCGCACCGCGTTTGCGCAGGATGCCGAGCGGGCATCGGCCCTGAGCCAGACCGCCCCCCATGTGTTTGCCGACCTGTCCAAAAACCATACCGACGTCGCCACTGAAGCCTTGTTGATCGAATTGGCCCGCCAAACTGGCTTGGCCTCGCACCGCGATGCCATGTTCCGGGGCGAGCCGATCAACAACACCGAGGGCCGCGCCGTGATGCATTGGCTGCTGCGCCAGCCCGAAGGCTCCTTGGGCGGTGATTTGGCCGCGCCTCTGAAGTTGGTGCACAACACTCTCAAGCCCATGCTGGCCTATGCCGAGCAGATCCGCGCCGATGCGCAGATCACCGACGTGGTGAACATCGGCATTGGCGGCTCGGACCTGGGACCGCAAATGGCCGTGCTGGCGCTGCAAGACTTCGTGACACCGGGCAAGCGATTTCACTTTGTGTCGAATGTGGACGGGCATGAATTGGCTGCCGTGCTCAAGGGCCTGAAGGCTCAGAACACGCTGTTTCTGATCGCCTCCAAAACCTTCACCACCCTTGAGACCATGACCAACGCCCGCTCGGCGCTGGCTTGGTTTCAGGCGGACGGTTGTCAAGACGTGTCGCGCCACTTTGCGGCGTTGACCACCAATGTGGCGGCTGCGGCCCAGATGGGCATCACCACCACCTTCGGTTTTTGGGACTGGGTGGGCGGACGCTATTCGTTGTGGTCGGCCATTGGCTTACCGCTGGCCATCGCCGTTGGTGCTCAGGGTTTTCGGGATCTGCTGGCCGGAGCGCACGCGATGGACCAGCATTTCCAGACCGCGCCGCTGGAGGCCAACTTGCCTGTGCGTCTGGGTTTGCTGGACGTTTGGTACCGCAATTTTTTGAACTACACCAGCCGAAGCATTGCGCCGTACCACAGCGCCTTGCGCCGCTTGCCTGCCTATCTGCAGCAGCTGGAGATGGAGAGCAACGGCAAACGCGTGGACCGCAACGGGCATGCGCTGTCCTATGGCACCTCACCCGTGCTCTGGGGCGAGCCGGGCACCAATGGGCAGCACGCCTACTTCCAGATGCTGCACCAAGGCACGGATGTGGTGCCCGTGGAATTCATCGCTGTGAAAAAGCCCACTCACAACTTGGCCGACCACCACGAATTGCTGCTGGCCAATGCGATCGCACAGGCGCAGGCGCTGATGCAGGGCCAAGCTGACGAGGGCGGTCACCAACACTTCCCCGGCAACCGACCCAGCACCTTCTTGCTGCTCGATGAACTCACGCCGGCCAGTTTGGGCGCACTGATCGCGCTGCAAGAACACCGTGTATTCGTGAGTGGTTCGGTTTGGGGCATCAACAGCTTTGACCAATGGGGCGTGGAGCTGGGCAAGGTGTTGGCCAAAGACATTCATGCGCGCATGGCTTCGGGCGATAGGGCGAGCCTAGATTCATCAACGGCGGCCTTGCTTGACCGGATTCGATGAGGTTTTCATCTATCGGTGGGGCCTTGCGTGACGGGCCTTCGCTTATGATTTGAAGATGCGCCGATTGTTCCTTTGCTTCCTGTTGTGCTTGATGCCCTTGCGGCTGTGGGCGGGCGCATGGATGCCTATCTCGGAAAGCGGTTCGCCCCACCTTGCCGTCATGACGACGGCCAGCCCGGCTCAGCACACCGAAGTGCTTGCTGCGCATGACTGCCATGAGGCCATGTCAGAGCCCGTGCCGGAAACCCACGCCCAGCTTGCTCTGCACGATGTTGCTGTTCAAGCAGCCGATTGCCACGATGAACATTGCCAGTTGTGCGGCGCGTGTCACCAAGGCTTGAGCCTGACAGCGTGGCCCTTGGTGATGCCTGTTTTTCAGGCCCATCCGCTGCCTGTCAGCGCGACTTGGGCGCATGTGGCCCGCATGTCTGCGCCACTGACCAAGCCGCCCATTTTCTGAACCACACGCCACAGGTGCGTCTGCTCGCTGCCAAGGCGGGCTGATGCCATGTTCGTCTGTTTCAGGAAATTGACATGATCCCTCTTTTGAATCGCGCTGGCCGGCTGGGTGCCGTTGGCATTGTGCTGCTGGCCTGCACTTGGCCTGCTGCCTGGTCGCAAACCCAAGGTGCAAACGCACCCTCATCGGCGCATGTGCACGGCCTTCGGCCAGGCACTCCGTCCAACGCTGCACCATCGGCAAAGCCGGTCCCGTCAAGCCCCACTTGGCAGGACGCCAACCGGGCTGTCGGTCAGTTTCCGCGTGGCCATGTGGACCTGCTGCGCTGGGAGCAAAATAACATGCCGCCTATCCCGGACACACCGGCGCACCCGGATGGAGGGAAACTGACGCTGGCCTTGGCCATGCGTCTGGCCCTGCAAGACGAGGCCCTGTGGCTCATGCCTGGCATGAGTGCAGCAGAATCGGCGGCCGTGGGTCAGCAAGTGACGGCTGCGCGCCTGGATGTGCAAAGGCTTTGGGTCAACGCGGTGGTGGCACGTCAGTCTGTGGCGCACAGTGGGGATGTTCTGGCCGTGGCCCAAGCCGGAGCCGAGCTGGGTCAGCGCATGGCACAAGTGGGCAATTGGAGCCGTGCCCGTCAAATGGAGCAAGAGCTGACGCTCTGGGATGCGCGCGCACGCGCTGACAAAGCGCAGCTGCAGGCCGATCGCGCACTGCAGGCTTTGTGGCAACGCATCGGTGCGGGCATGACCCCCCAAGCGCTGGCGCAGCAGTTGCCCCCGCACCTGCCTGTGGATTTGCCCGCGCATTCGCCAGTCGACGTGCAGGCCGAGCTGAGTCTGGAGGCGGTGGCTTCTCTGCAAACGCAGGCTTTGCAGGCCCATTTGCGTTGGCCAGTGGATGAGCTGCAGGCCCGTCGCCTGTCGGCAGGCCAGGGCTTGACTGCACAAGAGCTGCAGGCGGCACAACAAGCCCTGCAAGCGTTGGCTGGGCAGGAGCTGCCCATGTGGGACCCCCGCACCATGCGATGGGGTCATGCCTTTGAAAACGCCTTGCAAGCACGGCTGCGAGCGGACCGGCTGGCTCGGCAGGTGCGTGCCGATGTGCAGAACGCCCTGGCCGCATTTCGGCTGGCAAGCCAGACGGCGCGGCACACGCAGGCCCAGGTGCTGCGCCTGCACACCGAACTCGCGCAAGAGACCCTGCTGCGATACAACGGCATGCTCAAAAGCACTTGGGATCTGCTGGCCAGCGTGCGCACGCGGATCGACAGCGTGGACGCCGCTTTGCAGGCGCAGCGCCAGCACTGGTTGGCCCATGCCGACCTGATGGCTGTGCTGGCAGGCTTGCCCTATGCGGACAGCGCCAGCGCCTCCGACACCACCAACCCCTCCAACACCCGCACCGCAGGACACTGACCATGCAACGCCGAGATTTTTTCCAAAGAGCTGTTGCCGCTGTGGGCACAGTCGCAAGCACCGTGGCGGGGGCCGCTGTGGCCACCTCCGCCGTCAGCCGCAGCGCGTTGGCCGGCTTGCCCGAGCCCGTCTTCCAGAACCGCCCTGACACCGCCCCGCCCTGGACACCTCCGGGCGTGACCGGCGCTGGCAGGCCCTACAAGCCGGTGGTCACCTTGAACGGCTGGACTTTGCCCTTTCGCATGAAGGAAGGTGTGAAAGAGTTCCACTTGCTGGCCGAGCCGGTGGTGCGCGAGATGGCGCCGGGCTTTGTCGTCAACATGTGGGGCTACAACGGCCAAAGCCCCGGCCCGACCATCGAGGTGGTCGAGGGCGACAAGGTGCGCATTTTTGTGACCAACCAACTGCCCGAGCACACCACCATCCACTGGCACGGCCAGCGCCTGCCCAATGGCATGGACGGCGTGGGTGGCCTGAACCAAAAACAGATCCCGGTGGGCAAGACCTTTGTGTACGAGTTTGTGGCCCGTCGCCCCGGCACCTTCATGTACCACCCACACGCCGACGAGATGACACAAATGGCCATGGGCATGATGGGCCTGTGGATCACCCACCCTAAGGGCCAGCACCCGATGATTGCCGAGGTGGACCGCGACTACGCCTTTTTGTTGAGTGCGTACGACGTCACCCCGGGGGCCAAAACCCCCAATGTGAACACCATGCTGGACCAGAACATCTGGAGTTGGAACAGCCGGGTGTTTCCGGGCATCAGCCCGCTGGTGGCGCGCCTGAACGACCGGGTGCGGGTGCGTGTGGGCAACTTGACCATGACCAACCACCCGATCCACATCCACGGCATCGAATTCGAGGTGACTGGCACCGACGGTGGCCCCGTGCCCCCCACAGCGCGCTGGCCCGAGGTCACCACCGACGTGGCCGTGGGCCAGATGCGGCAGTTGGAGTTCATGGCCGATGAGCCCGGCGACTGGGCCATGCACTGCCACAAAAGTCACCACACCATGGGCGCCATGGGCCACGACGTGCCCACCATGATCGGGGTGGACCATCGGGGTCTGGTGCAAAAAATCCAGAAACTCATCCCCGACTACATGGTCATGGGTGAACGCGGCATGGCCGACATGGGTGAGATGGAAATGGAACTGCCCGAGAACACCTTCCCGATGATGACCGGTACCGGGCCTTACGGCCCCATCGAGATGGGGGGTATGTTCACCACGCTCAAGGTGCGGGCCGAGCAAAAGCCCGACGACTACAGCGACCCGGGCGATTACAAGCAACCACCCGGCACGCAGTCCTATGAATACACCGACCCAGTGGTGACCACGCCGCGTGCGCCGCAGGCACAGGACGTTGCGCCCAAGAATGCTGTTGCACCTGCTGGCAACGTGCGCAAGCCGGAGAACCACAAACACCATTGACGGCGCTGCGCAGCCCTCATTGCATGCGGGGCTGCTACCGTTTTAAATCACGCTCAAGGACTTTTTATGAACATCGCAATTCAAGCCACTCTGCTGACCATTGGCCTGCTGACCCTGCCTGATGTGCAGGCCCATTCGCCGGCTGCACACAAAAACCACCACGCCCAATCCACTGCACCCGCTGAACAAAAAGACTGGGGCATTGCAGGCGAACCGAAAAAAGCCACACGCACCATCGAAATCCGCATGACCGACGACATGCGCTTTGCGCCCAAGGCGATTTCAGTCAAGCTGGGCGAGACCGTGCGCTTGGTGGCCCTGAATGCGGGCAAGGTGCTGCACGAGATCGTGATCGGCACGCCGCAAGAGCTCAAGGCCCATGCCGAGATGATGAAAAAACACCCTGGCATGGAACACGATGAGCCCTACATGGCGCATGTGGAATCCGGTCAAAAAGGCACCATCGTCTGGACCTTCAACCGCGCAGGCAGCTTTGAATTTGCCTGCCTGATCCCCGGCCATTTTGAAGCGGGCATGATCGGCCGCATCACTGTCAAGTAAGAGAGCCATGCCATGAAAAATGCCCAATCCCCCACCCTGCATCGACGGCATTGGCTGGCCGCGGCCGCCGTGTTGGCCCTCACCGGTTTTGAGCGCACCGCGCTGGCGCAAGTCACCAACGTTCAGGTCTGGAAAGACCCCAACTGCGGCTGCTGCCACTTGTGGGTGGAACACCTGCAGGCCAGCGGTTTCAAGGTCGAGGTGCGCGACGTGGGCAACACCGCCGCCCGCAAGCGTCTGGGCATGCCCGAGTCACTCGGCTCTTGCCACACCGCTACCGTGGGCGGCTACGTGATCGAGGGTCATGTGCCCGCTGCAGACATCCGCCGCCTGCTCAAGGAGCGGCCTGTGGCTTTGGGCCTGTCGGTGCCCGGTATGCCCATTGGCAGCCCCGGCATGGACGGCCCTGAGTACAAAGGCCGCAAAGACGCCTATGACGTGCTGCTGGTGCAAAAAGACGGCAGCAGCAAAAGCTTTCAGAACTACCCCGGGCTGCGCCGCATGGCCCAGCGTGATGGCCTGCAACGCGTGAGCGGTGACACCGCCGCGCTGCCTTGGGCCACGGCCGAGGTGCGGCGCATCGACAAGGCCGCAGGCAAAGTGGCGCTCAAGCACGGCGAGATCAAGAATCTGGACATGCCGCCCATGAGCATGGTGTTCCAGGTCCGGGAGCCCGCCCAACTCGACGCCCTGCAAGTCGGGCAAAAAGTGCGTTTTCAGGCGGTGCAGGACAAAGGCGCTTACTGGGTGCTGAAGATCGAGGCAGCGGCCCTGTGAGCCTGTTCAGGCGAGAGCGATCGGCACAGTGTTTTAGCGCTCCCGTCCAGCGCAGGCCTTGAACTGACGCCATGAAAAAAGCCCCGCAAGGCTTGCGCCTGCGGGGCTTTGGGGTGATTCACAGCGGCGCTCACCTGCAAGGGAAGAGGCCTCAAAAACCACCGTCGTCGTGCAACAACATCTGAGGGCTGAACACCAGAAAGTCGTCCAAATGGTGGGTCAAGATGTTGAGGGTGATGGGCAGTTGCAGGGTTTGATAGTCGTGGACTGCCACATTGCGAAAGCCCACCATGCGTTTCATTTGCTCCGCTACGGCAGGCGTGAGCCAGTGAGCTTGCGCCAACAAAGTGAAGCAGTCTCTGGCGCTTTGTGTGACGCCCAGTCGTTCGCGTCGGATGATGTGCAGGCCCATGTCCAGGGCAGCTTCGCAGGCGCGTTGAATATTGAGGATGGCCGCGTCCTGACGGCTGAAGTTCTTCGCAAAACCATCGGGGTCTGCTGCGTATTCCTCACGGGCACGCGCCACGCGGCGCTCAATGGTGGCTGCTATGTTGATCAGCACATCATCGGCCATACACAGCACCTCTTAGCATCACGTCTTGGATCAATGGCTGCCTGGCTGCGTCCAAATGCAGTTTTTCAGTCAGCATGGCGGCTTCAAACAAGCCTGCGGCCACATCCCTGGCCCAAAGCCGTTCGCCTTCCATCAGTATTTCGTTTTGCATGACGGTGGAGGCTGCACGCAGGTCAAGCAGATCGACTGGACAAGTGACCAAATCGGCCATTTCCCCGGAGAGTTCAAAAAGCGCAACGGGATCGGCGTAGCCTTCGACCAGCACGGCCAGATCCAGATCGCTGTCTGCGTTGGCATGGCGGCCTTGTTCGCGCACGCGGCTGCCAAAGGCGTACACCGCCATCAGCTTGGGGAGCCGCTTTTGCAGCAGGCCAACAAGTGCTTGAAAATTCATACAAGGATTGTGGAGCATTTGATGAACATCGAAAAAAAGCCCCGCAAGGCGTGAACCTTGCGGGGCTTTGAGGTCATGGACCCCGGGTCAAGCCCGGGGTGACAGACCTTGGTCAGTTGACCAGCTTGGCCATTACATGCCCATGCCGCCCATACCACCCATGCCGCCCATGTCAGGCATGCCGCCGCCAGCGCCGGACTCGTCCTTCGGGGCTTCGGAGATCATGCACTCGGTGGTCAACATCAAAGAGGCCACAGACGCTGCGTTTTGCAAGGCAGTGCGTGTCACTTTGGTGGGGTCCAAGATGCCCATTTCGATCATGTCGCCGTAGGTGTCGTTCGCAGCGTTGAAGCCGTAGTTGCCTTTGCCGGCCAACACAGCGTTCACCACCACCGAAGGCTCGCCGCCTGCGTTGTACACGATCTCGCGCAGAGGCGCTTCGATAGCTTTCAATACCAGCTTGATACCGGCGTCTTGGTCAGCGTTGTCACCTTTGATGGTGCCAGCGGCTTGACGTGCGCGCAGCAAAGCCACGCCACCACCAGCCACGATGCCTTCTTCCACTGCAGCGCGGGTAGCGTGCAGAGCGTCTTCGACGCGGGCTTTCTTTTCTTTCATCTCGACTTCGGTGGCAGCGCCGACCTTGATCACGGCCACACCGCCAGCCAACTTGGCCACGCGCTCTTGCAGCTTTTCGCGGTCGTAGTCAGAAGTAGCTTCTTCGATTTGCATGCGCACTTGTTTGACGCGGGCTTCGATGTCGATCGCAGCGCCAGCGCCGTCGATGATGATGGTGTTTTCCTTGCCCACTTCGATGCGCTTGGCTTGGCCGAGGTCAGCCAAAGTCACTTTTTCGAGGGTCAGGCCAACTTCTTCAGCGATCACTTTGCCGCCGGTCAAGATGGCGATGTCTTCCAACATGGCTTTGCGACGGTCACCAAAGCCAGGGGCTTTCACGGCGACAACCTTCAAAATGCCACGGATGGTGTTCACCACCAGAGTCGCCAAGGCTTCGCCTTCAACTTCTTCAGCCACGATCAACAAAGGACGACCAGCTTTTGCAACGGCTTCCAGGGTAGGCAGCAGATCGCGGATGTTGCTGATCTTCTTGTCGAACAACAACACAAAAGGGTTGTCCAGCAAAGCGGCTTGCTTTTCGGGGTTGTTGATGAAGTAAGGCGACAAGTAGCCGCGGTCAAACTGCATGCCTTCGACGATGTCGAGTTCGTTGTCCAAAGACTTGCCGTCTTCCACGGTGATCACGCCTTCTTTGCCCACTTTGTCCATGGCCTTGGCGATGATCTCGCCGATGCTGTGGTCGCTGTTGGCAGAGATCGAACCGACTTGGGCGATTTCTTTGGTCGTTGTGGTGGCCTTGGTGGCTTTCTTCAACTCTTCGATCAAAGCAGTCACTGCTTTGTCGATGCCGCGCTTCAGATCCATCGGGTTCATGCCGGCGGCCACGTACTTCATGCCTTCGTGCACGATGGCTTGGGCCAACACGGTGGCGGTCGTTGTGCCGTCGCCAGCGTTGTCAGAAGTCTTGGAAGCGACTTCCTTGACCATCTGCGCGCCCATGTTTTGCAGCTTGTCTTTGAGTTCGATTTCCTTGGCCACGGACACACCGTCCTTGGTCACGGTGGGGGCGCCGAACGAGCGCTCCAGAACCACGTTACGACCCTTAGGGCCCAGAGTCACTTTGACCGCGTTGGCCAAAATGTTCACGCCTTCAACCATGCGTGCGCGGGCTTCGCCGCCGAAAATTACGTCTTTTGCTGCCATTTTTCTAACTCCAAAATTGATTTAATCGGTTGAGGACAGAGCGAACGGGCGCTTCGCGCGTCGTTCGGTCTGTCCCGCAAGTTATTCCACCACCGCAAACAGGTCTTCTTCTTTCATGACCAGCAGCTCGTCGCCGTCTACCTTGACGGTCTGGCCGCTGTACTTGCCGAACAACACGCGGTCGCCGACTTTCACGCTCAGGGCTTTGATGTCGCCTTTGTCGTTGGCTTTGCCAGGGCCGACGGCCAAGACTTCACCTTGATCGGGCTTTTCTGCAGCGGAATCGGGGATCACGATGCCCGAAGCTGTTTTGGTTTCGCTTTCGATACGCTTGACGATCACGCGATCGCCCAAAGGACGCAGTTTCATGGAATCTCCTAGATTTGAAACAAGGGTTAAAAAAACAAAAACACCTGAAAAAGGGTGCTGTTGAAATCTGAGGAGGGGTGTTGTTAGCACTCAACTCCTTCGAGTGCTAATGATAAGGGCTTTTGCGAGCATTTCAAGCCCAGGGCAATTTTTGTCGCTTTTCATGACCAATGCTTTGTTCACGCTGAAAACAATGAAATGGACGGTTGGGTCTGGTTTCAGGCGTTGTGCTCAAGTAAGGGCCCTTCGGCTGCTGCGGGGAGGGCGTGAACGGGGTGGACGCATCATCAAAAACAGGCAATGGCGAGCCGCAGCCGCTGGGGTGCAGGCAATGCCGACTGAACGGCCCACACGGCGCACCGGCCGCACCGTCTCCGGTTCAAGGCAAAATCACTTCCTATGCTTGCTTGGTTTCGTTTCTTTTCCCAATGGCCTTTGTGGACCCTGCATCTGCTGGGCAGCTTGGGGGGTTGGCTGGCTTGGTGCTTTTCGGGGCGTTACAGAAGCCGTTTTCTGGACAATGCCCGCCAAGCGGGCCTGGAGTGGGGCACGGTGTGGCGGGCCGTGGGGCAGGCTGGGCGCATGTCTGCCGAGTTGCCGCGCTTGTGGTTGGGCCGCACGCCGCCGCTGGTTTGGTCCGATGACCGCGCCGCAGTAGACGCCTACGCCAGCGGAAAAGGGGTGCTTTTTTTGACCCCGCACATGGGATGTTTTGAAATCACGGCGCAGGCACTGGCGTTGCGCTTTTCTGAGCGGCACGGCCCTTTGACGGTGCTCTACCGTCCTGCGCGCCATGCAGGTTTGGGAGAGGTCATGACCTTGGCCCGTCAAAGACCCGGTCTGGAGGCGGTGCCCACCACCTTGGCGGGGGTGCGCCAGATGATCAAGGCCTTGCGCTCAGGCCGTGCCGTGGGTTTATTGCCCGATCAGGTGCCGCCCGAGGGCATGGGCCAGTGGGCGCCGTTTTTTGGCCAACCGGCTTACACCATGACTTTGGCGGCGCGTTTGGCCTTGCAAACCAGCGCCCGTGTGGTGCTCATCTGGGGCGAGCGCTTGTCTTGGGGGCGTGGTTACCGCTTGCACACTCAGGCGCTGAGCCACGAATTGTCGGTTGACCTGGACACCGCCGTGGTGCAGATCAACCAGGCCATGGAGTCGCTGATCCTGCAGTGCCCATCGCAATACGCCTGGGGTTATGCCCGCTACAAAAAACCCAGGCAGGCCTGAGCAGACCCCATCCACCATGCTGAATTTGTTGATCTTTGTTATGCGCTTGTTGGCGCGCATGCCGTTGCCGTGGTTGCGTGCGGTGGGCCATGGTTTGGGTTGGTCGTTGTGGCACCTGGCCCGCAAGCGCCGCCGCGTTGTGACCGTTAACTTGAAAAAGTGCATGCCCGAGTTGTCCGAATCTGAGCGTGAGGCGCTGGCTTACCGCCACTTTGTGGTGTTTGGCCAATCGGTGCTGGACCGCGCTTGGCTCTGGCATGCGCCTGAGGCGCTGGTGCGGCAACGCCTGCGCTGGGTGGGGGATCTGCAGGCCTTAAAGCAGCCGGGGCCTTTGGTGATGTTTGCCCCGCATTTTGTGGGGCTGGAAGCCGGTGGCATAGCGGTTTCCTTGGATGTCCCCGGGCCTGTCGCGTTCATTTTTGTCGGGCAGTCCAATCCGGCGGTCGAGGCCTTGGTGCGCCAAGGGCGCGAGCGCTCGGGCAATGTGCGGCCGTACTATCGGCACGAGGGCATGCGGCAGATTTTGGTGCGCATCAAAAAAGGCGAACCCTTGCACTTGTCCCCTGATATGGATTTTGGCCGCAGTGAGTCGATTTTTGTGCCCTTCATGGGGGTCGAGCAAGCCGCCACTGTGCCTTCGCTGTCGCGTTTGTCCAAGGTGGTTGGTGCGCGCGTGGTACCGGTGGTTACGCGCATGACGCCGCAGGGGTATGACATTGAAGTCCATGCGCCGCTGTCCGACTTCCCGACCGCCGATCTGGCGCAAGACACCCTTCGCATGAACGGCTCGCTGGCCGACTGGGTGCGCACCATGCCCGAGCAGTATTACTGGGTGCACAAGCGATTTAAAACGCGGCCCGAGGGCGAGCCAGGCTTTTATTGAGACGAAGGCGTGAGGAAACTGGTGATTTCCTGGATCACACGCTCGGGTTTTTCATGCACCACCCAGTGGGTGGCTTTGGCGATGGGCACCAGTTTCAGATCGGGCACATGCTGCGCCAGGCCTTCGCTCAGGCAGGGCAACAAGGCCACGTCGTCTTGTGCCCACAGCACCAACGTGGGCACACCGATGTGCAGGGCTTCGGGCGGGATCTGTACCGCCGATGCGCCCGGTTCTTGCTCAGTGGCGGGGCGCAGGGGTGAGGCTCGGTAATAGTTGAGCCCGCCTTGCAGGCCATGTCGCCAAGTCTGTCGGTAGCGTTCTTTGACTTCAGGGGTGAGCCAACTGGCGGCAGCGCTGGCGTGGTCGCTTGGGGGGTGCGTGAGCGAGGGCAATGAACGGTCGTTTCCGTCCAGAAAACCCAGCAAGCGTTCAAAGTCGTTGGCCGCAAGTTGCACAGCCGCATCGGGCTGAACCAGAAAGTTCATGTAAGCGCTGGCCGCTTGTTGCGCCGAGTGGCTTTGCAGTGCTTTGAGGAAAGGACCGGGGTGGGGCGAGTTGACGATGACCAACTGCCGCAGGCGGTCGGGATGCTGGTTGGCCAAACTCCAGGCCACAGCGCCGCCCCAGTCATGGGCCACCAAAGCGGCCAAAGGGGCAAGGCCCGATTCCAGGCCGATCAAGGCCACGATGTCCTGCACCAGGTGCTTTGCCCGGTAGGCCTTGACATCGTCCGGGGCACTGGAGCGTTCATAGCCGCGCAGGTTTGGCGCCACGCAGCGGTAGCCGCCGTTTTCGACTTTTGAAAAGTGGACCAGCAAAGGGTCCCAAACCCAGGCGGCTTCCGGAAAGCCATGCAGGAACATCAGCACGGGACGGCCCCGTTCGCCGCAGGCTCGGCAGCTCAGGGTGATGCCGTGGGGCAGGTCCTGCTGCCAGGTCTGAATATCGGTAGGGGATGTGAACACGGGGGCGCTCCTTGCGTGGCGGCGATCCTGATCTGTCAAAGGCTGCGGTTCACTCGTCCAGGGCTTCGGGTTCTTCTTCAGGCGGCTGGTCGGACACCAGTGCCGGGGCTGCGCCTTCGGCCGAGTGGGTCCAGTCCCAAAGCAGTTGAGCCACTTCGTCCACGCCTTGTTTTTTCAGGGCTGAAAAAAGTTTGACTTCACCGCCACCAGCCTGCAGTCGCGCAATCGACAAGGCCTTCGCTTGTTCGGCGCGGGTGAGCTTGTCGGCCTTGGTCAAAATGATCAGGAACTTCAGGCCTTCCTCGACCCGCGGACGGATCACTTCCAGCAGAATGTCGTCGAGTTCCGTCAGGCCATGGCGCGGGTCGCACATCATGACGATGCCTTTGAGGTTTTCGCGGCTGACCAAATAGTTGGCCATGACTTGCTGCCAACGCAGCTTGTCCATCTTGGCCACAGCGGCGTAACCGTAACCGGGCAAATCGGCCAGAACGGTGTCGGTGATGCCTTGTTTGCCTAAAGCAAACAGGTTGATGTGCTGGGTGCGTCCCGGTTTTTTGGAGGCAAAGGCGAGCTGCTTTTTTTGCGTCAGGGTATTGATGCAGGTGGACTTGCCCGCGTTGGAGCGGCCCACAAAGGCGATTTCGGGCGTGTCCATCGCGGGCAGGTGGTGCAGTTGTGCGGCGGTGGTCAAAAAACGGGCTGTGTGCATCCAGCCCATGGGCGTGACAGCTGCGGGGTTATTGCGCGCCGCCGAAACCAAGGCCGGACTGGCTTTGGCGGCTTTGGGGGTGCTTGCAGGAACGCGAACATGGGGGCGGGAGCTCATAAATCAGGGATACCTTGGGTCGTCAGGAAACTGACGCAGACCTCATTGTAGAATCCTTGGGTTTTGCGCCAACTCTTGGATCACGCCATGAAGTCGATTTCCTCTCTCTTGATCACTGCTCTGTCAGCCGCTTTGGTGGCTGGTTCTGCCTTGGCTGCCGGCCCTGCGCCGCAAGCCGCCAAACCCGACCTGGCCAAAGGCGAAGCCATTTTCAGCCAAGCTTGTGTGGCTTGCCATGCCGCAGACGGCAACTCCAGCACACCAGCCAACCCCAAGTTGGCCCAGCAACACCCAGAGTATTTGCTCAAGCAACTGCAAGAGTACAAATCGGGCAAACGTGCCAACGCCGTCATGAGCGGCATGGTCGCTGCTCTGAGCCCTGAAGACATGCGCAACATCGCTTTCTGGTTGGCCTCCAAGCAAGCCAAACCCGGTTTTGCCAACGCCAAAGAGACGGTGGCCTGGGGTGAGCGCATTTACCGCGGTGGCATCCCTGACCGCCAAATCGCCGCTTGCGCGAGCTGCCATTCGCCCAACGGGGCGGGCATGCCTTCGCAGTACCCTCGGTTGTCGGGTCAGCACGCTGACTACACCTCTGGCCAATTGGTGATGTTCCGTGAGGGCGTGCGCAAGAACAACCTGCAAATGACGCAGGTCGCCGCCAAAATGAACGACCGCGAAATCAAGGCGGTGTCGGACTACATCGCGGGTCTGCGCTGATTGTTTGGCCGGGTGATGACCCGGGTGCGTGTCCGTTTTGCCCTGTGAAACTCAGGGGGTTTCAAGACCAAGGGCACGGCTCCGGGGCACAATTAAAAATCGGCTGATATGACACACACCAAGGCCGGTTTCCCTGCCTTGAACGTTTCTGGCGGGCCCTGTCCCGCCATTTCTTTGCTTGCTTCTTTTTTGAACGCCCCATGACGACTGTCGTATCCAGCCCTGAATCCGAGCGCAGCTCGCCCCGAGGGCAAGCTGTGATCGAAGTGCTGTCGTCCATGCGGTTTGCCATTTCCTTGTTGACGATCATTTGCATCGCCTCGGTGATCGGCACGGTGCTCAAGCAAAACGAACCCAGCGTCAATTACATCAACCAGTTCGGGCCGTTTTGGGCCGAGTTGTTTGCCACGCTCAAGCTCAACAGTGTTTACAGCGCCTGGTGGTTTTTGTTGATTTTGGCTTTCCTGGTGCTCAGCACCAGCCTGTGCATTGCCCGCAACGCGCCCAAGATCCTGGTGGACCTGAAGAACTACAAGGAAAACATCCGCGAGCAAAGCCTCAAGGCTTTTCATCACAAGGCCGAAGGCCATTTGAACGAGACACCCGGGGCGGCGGCCAAGCGACTGGGGGCCCTGCTGGCCACGGGTGGCTGGAAGGTCAAGCTGCAAGAGCGCGACACCCCAGCGGGCAAGGGCTGGATGTTGGCGGCCAAGGCGGGTTCGGCCAACAAGATCGGTTACATCGCGGCGCATTCGGCCATCGTGTTGGTCTGTGTGGGGGGCTTGCTCGATGGCGACCTGGCGGTGCGCGCCCAGATGTGGTTTGGCGGTAAGGAAATTTACAACGGCGGTGGTCTGATCGCCGATGTGCCCGCGCAGCACCGCCTGTCCGAGCGCAACCCAGCGTTTCGCGCCAATTTGCTGGTGGCTGAAGACACCGCTTCAGGCACTGCCATCCTGAACCAGTCCAACGGCATCTTGCTGCAGGAACTGCCGTTTGTCATTGAGCTGAAAAAGTTCATCGTTGAGTACTACTCGACTGGCATGCCCAAGCTGTTTGCCAGCGACATCGTCATCCACGATAAGGCCACGGGTGAGAAAAAGGAAGCGCGTGTCGAGGTCAACCACCCGGCCAGCTTCAAGGGCATCAATATTTACCAGTCTAGCTTTGACGACGGCGGCTCTCAGGTCACTTTGCAAGCCGTGCCCATGGCGGCAGCCACCAAGTCCTTTGAGGTGGAAGGCACCATCGGCGGCAGCACCGACCTGACCAATGGCAATGAAAAATTGAGTCTGGAGTTCACCGGGCTGCGCGTCATCAATGTCGAGAACATGTCGGGTGGCGAAGGCCCCCAAGGCACGGCAGTGGATGTGCGCAAAGTGGATTTGCGCAGCGCCATCGATGAGCGCTTGGGCGCGGGCAACAAAACCACGCAAACCAAAGACCTGCGCAATGTGGGCCCCAGCGTCAGCTACAAGCTGCGCGATGCGGCGGGGCAGGCGCGTGAGTACAACAACTACATGTTGCCGGTGGATGCAGGGGACGGCGTGCCGGTGTTCTTGCTGGGCATGCGCGAGACGCCCAGCGAGCCTTATCGCTACCTGCGCCCCCCCGCAGACGAAAACAGCGAGTTGACCGGTTTCATCCGATTGCGTGCCGCCCTGGAAACGCCTGAGCTGCGTGCGCGTGCGGTGCAGCGTTATGCCCGCAAGGCGGTCGACCCCCAACGCCCCGAATTGACAAAGCAACTGGCCGATTCGGCTGAGCGTGCTTTGGGCTTGTTTGCAGGCAGAGAAGAGGTCAAGGGCCAAAAAGTGGCGGGCCTCCAGGCCTTGGCAGATTTTCTGGAGGCCAATGTGCCCGAGGCCGAACGCGCCCGCGCTGGAGAGATGTTTGTGCGCATCCTGAACGGTACCTTGCTCGAGTTGGACGCCGTGGCGCGTGAGCAAGCCGCAGTCAAGCCTTTGCCCGCCGATAAAGTGCAGGGCTTCATGTCACAAGCGGTGCTGGCCCTGTCTGACGCGTCGTTTTACCCCGCGCCCATGACGTTTTTGCTCAAGGATTTCAAGCAGGTGCAAGCCAGCGTGTTCCAGGTGGCCAGAGCGCCGGGCCAGTCCATCGTTTACCTGGGCTGTGCCTTTTTGATCATGGGTATTTTTGCAATGCTGTACGTTCGTGACCGTCGCTTGTGGGTCTGGCTGTCGCCTCAGGGCGCGGGTGCTCAAGCAAGCTTGGCCTTGTCGTCCAACCGCAAGACCATGGACGTAGACCGTGAATTTGAACAATTGACCGCCCGTTTGTTGGGCCGCTCCGAGAAAACACCATGACGACTGTGACTTTGAACCCGGGCTATTTTTCGAGCCGCTCCGCCCTGGATTGGGGCTTTGCCCTGTTGGCGCTGTTGGGCACGGTGTTCGCCTTCACCCGCTACCAGCACGCCATGGATGTGTACGAACAAGGTATTTTGATCGGCACCTTGCCCGCGGTGATCTGGCTGGCCTGGTTCTGGCGGCCGCTGCGCACCCTGGTGCTGGTGGTCACGGGCTTGTCCCTTTTGGCCATCTACCTTTACCAAGGCGATTTGGCGCGGTCTGAGCAGGTGTTTTTGCTCAAGTATTTCCTGTCCAGCCAGTCCGCCATTTTGTGGATGAGCCTGCTGTTTTTCATCAGCACTATTTTTTACTGGGCGGGCATGTTCATCCGCGGGCAAGGCGATGCGATGGAATCTTTGGGCTCGCGCATGGCTTGGGTGGCGGTGGGTTTGGCCCTGATCGGCACGCTGGTGCGCTGGTACGAAAGTCACCAGTTAGGCCCCGATATCGGGCACATCCCGGTCAGCAACTTGTATGAAGTTTTCATCATGTTTTGCTGGATGACGGCGGCGTTCTATCTGTACTATGAAGCGCAGTACAAGACCCGTGCTTTGGGTGCGTTTGTCATGCTGGTGGTGAGCGCGGCGGTGGGCTTTTTGCTGTGGTACACGCTGGTGCGCGAGGCGCATGCCATTCAACCCTTGGTGCCTGCTCTCAAGAGCTGGTGGATGAAGATCCATGTGCCCGCCAATTTCATTGGGTATGGCACTTTTGCCCTGGCCGCGATGGTGGCCTTTGCCTACTTGATCAAGCAAACTGCGGGCGAGACACGCTGGTACAAACTCGCCCCCCTGTGGTTGTTGGGCATCGTGTTGTGTTTTGAGCCTGTGGTGTTCCGCCAATCTGCCAACGACCAGACCAGCAGCTACTGGATGGTTTACTTCGGGGTGTCCGCCTTCATCGTGGCCGGCATTTTGTTGGGCCGCCGACGCATTGCCGAGCGTCTGCCGTCTTTTGAAATACTCGACGATGTGATGTACAAATCCATCGCCGTGGGCTTTGCCTTCTTCACCATCGCCACCGTGTTGGGCGCTTTGTGGGCGGCAGAGGCCTGGGGCGGTTACTGGAGCTGGGACCCGAAAGAAACCTGGGCCCTGATTGTCTGGTTGAACTACGCCGCCTGGCTGCACATGCGCCTAATGAAGGGCCTGCGCGGCACCGTAGCCGCTTGGTGGGCTTTGGCGGGTCTGGGCATCACGACTTTTGCCTTCCTCGGGGTCAACATGTTTCTGAGCGGCTTGCACAGCTACGGCACCCTGTGATTTCAGGGGCGATATCCCTGAAGTCAGAAATAGCCTGGGGGCATCCCTTTCACAACTGGTCGTAAAGCGTCAGACCATGGGTCACCGCATTGAGCAGGGCCTCGGTTCTGAAGGGCTTCCATAAAAAGGTAACCGCGTTCGATTGCTGCGCTGCCAGTGTTTCATGGGGCAGGCTCTCGCCGCTCATGAAAATCACGGGAATGCGGTTGCCTGCTTTGACCATTTGGGCTTGGAGTTCCACGCCCGTCATTTTGGGCATGCGCACATCGAGCAACATGACACGCCGCTCGGTCACAGGCTCGGCAGCCAGATAAGCATGGGCGCCATCGTGGATGCGGACTTTGAAGCCACGTGCCTCCAACACCAGCTGCAGCATGCGCCGGATGTCTGGATCGTCATCGACCACTTCGATCAGGGCTGGATTGGACATGGGGTTTTAAAAAACACGATTTAGTTTATTTTAACGACAGCTCAAAGGCCTTGGCGTGTGGCCAAAGCCTAGAACTGGCCGCATGTGACGTCAAACGCCGATGCCTGTCGGTCGACAGTTGGGCATGGCTTACCTCTTGTTGCGGGACTTTTGCCCCCTTTGTGCAAAAGTGATTGGGAGCGTTCACAATGAATCTTAGGCAATTTTCAACCAGGCCAATCACATGATCATCCGCTCTTCTTCATCGGGTTTTTTGCACCCTGTGCCCAGCGACATCACCCCTCAGGCGGCGTACCAATCCCGCCGCGACCTCATGCGACAGCTCGCCGCGGGTTCCGCGGGCGTGGCTTTAGCGGGCTGGGGGCTGCGCGACGCCCAGGCTCAAATGACTCGGCCCGGTCAGCTGCCACCCCTGGCCTCGATGCCCACCAAGATGGCGGGTGCCATGGTCCTGGACAAACTCACGCCCTACAAAGATGCCGCCACTTACAACAACTTTTATGAGTTCGGCACCGACAAGTCCGACCCGGCCAAGCGGGCCCACACACTCGTGACCGATCCCTGGAGCGTGGAGATCGAGGGCTTGGTGAACAAGCCCGCCCGCGTGAACTTGGAAGACCTGCTGAAGTGGGGTGCCATGGAAGAGCGCATTTACCGCTTGCGCTGCGTGGAAGGCTGGTCGATGGTGATCCCCTGGATCGGTTATTCGCTGGCCGATCTGATCCGGCGCGTGGAGCCACTGCCGGGTGCCAAGTTTGTTGAGTTCGTGACCCAGGCTGACCCCAAGACCATGCCAGGTCTGCGCTCGAGTGTGCTCGATTGGCCCTATCTCGAAGGCTTGCGCATGGACGAGGCCATGCACCCACTGACCTTGCTGGCCTTTGGCATGTACGGCGAGGTCATGCCCAAGCAAAACGGTGCACCCCTGCGTCTGGTGGTGCCCTGGAAGTATGGCTTTAAGAGCAGCAAGAGCCTGGTCAAGATCCGCTTCACGGACAAGCAGCCGGTCATATCCTGGGAGAAATCTGCCCCTCAGGAGTATGGTTTTTATTCCAACGTGAACCCGAATGTGGACCACCCGCGTTGGAGCCAGGCTACCGAGCGGCGCATCGGCGAAGATGGTTTGCTGGCCAAGAAGCGCAAGACGCTCATGTTCAATGGCTACGAGACTCAGGTCGGCCAGCTTTATGCCGGCATGGATCTGAAAAAGTTCTTCTGATGCCGCTGCGGGTCAAAGTCTTGAGGGCATGAGGGCGGCGCTGCGTCATCCCGCCGCTTGGTGGGCCCTTTTGGTGCTGGGCTGCATGCCCTGGGCCTGGTTGCTGGCGCAAACCCTGCAGGACCAGCTTGGCCCCAACCCTGCCGAAGCCCTGATCCGCGCCACGGGCGACTGGACGCTGCGCAGCCTGTGCGTGGTGCTGGCCGTGAGCCCGTTGCGCACCTGGTTGGGTTGGCCCGAACTGTTGCGTTTTCGGCGCATGCTCGGTTTGCTGGTGTTTGGTTACGCCAGCCTGCATCTGCTGTGCTACGCCTGGTTTGACATGGGCTTTGACCTGGCCGACACGCTGCAAGACATCCTCAAGCGCCCCTTCATCTGGTTGGGTTTCAGTGCTTTTGTGATTTTGCTGGCATTGGCCGGCACCTCGTTCAACCGCGCCGTGCGCTGGCTGGGCGGCAAGCGCTGGCAACTGCTGCACCGGGGTGTTTATGCGGTGGCCGTATTGGCCGTGTTGCACTTTTGGTGGATGCGCGCGGGCAAGCAGGACTTTGACGAGGTGCTGGTGTATGCGGGCATCTTGGCGGGTTTGCTGGGCTGGCGCTTGCTGCGGTCGGCGCGACGCCACTGAGCGCCCACTCACACGCTTTGCAGCGTCTTCAGGGTGCAGGCGCTTTCTAGACGAGCTGTTCCAACGCAAAGGTGTCAAACGCCGATTCGCGTTGGCGAATCAGGTGGGCCTTTGTGCCGTCCACCAGAATTTCGGCGGCGCGACCCCGGGTGTTGTAGTTGCTGGCCATGCTCATGCAGTAGGCACCCGCTGACAACACGGCGAGCACGTCACCCGCTTGAACCAGCATCTGGCGGTCGCGGCCGATCCAGTCGCCGCTTTCGCACACCGGACCGACCACGTCGTACACCACACCATCGCCTGAGCGGGGTTGCAAGGGCACGATTTGGTGAAAGGCCTGGTACATGGCCGGGCGGGGCAGATCGTTCATAGCGGCGTCAACGATGCAAAAATTCTTTTGCTCGCCGGGCTTGAGGTACAGCACTTCGGTCAGGCACACGCCGGCATTGCCCACGAGCGAGCGACCCGGTTCAATCATGAGCTGGCGCTGGCCGTAGCCACGGGCATCGAGTTTGGCCAGCAGTTGTGCCCACAGCGCATCGGCTTCGGGCGGTGTGTCGCCGTTGTAATTGATGCCCAGACCGCCCCCAAAGTCGATGTGGTGGATGGGGATGCCCGCTGACTCGACCTCGGCCACCAAGTCCAGCACGCGGTCCATGGCGTCCAGATAGGGCGTGCTGTCGGTGATTTGCGAGCCGATGTGGCAGTCGATGCCCACCACCTTCAGGCCCGGCAGGCTGGCCGCATGGCGGTAGGCGCGCAGGGCTTCTTCATGGGCGATGCCGAATTTGTTGCCCTTGAGGCCGGTCGAAATGTAGGGGTGGGTTTTGGGGTCCACATTGGGGTTGACGCGCAGGCTGACCGGGGCTTGTTTGCTCATGCTCACTGCCACCTCGCTCAGCACATCGAGTTCAGCTTCGCTTTCGACGTTGAAGCAGCCAATGCCCACTTGCAAGGCTTGTTTCATCTCATGGCGGGTTTTGCCCACGCCTGAAAAAATCACTTTGGCCGGGTCACCGCCGGCAGCCAACACGCGGGCCAGTTCGCCGCCCGAGACGATGTCAAAGCCGCAACCGGCCTCGGCAAACACCTGCAGGATGGCCAGGCTGGAGTTGGCCTTCATGGCGTAGCAAATATGCGCCTGGCGGCCAGCAAAGCCGCGTTGGTAAGCGGCCAGGGCCGAGAGCATGGCTGCTTTGGAGTACACAAACAAGGGCGTGCCTTGTTCGCGGGCCAGTTGGGACAGCGCCACGCCCTCCACATGCAGCTGGTCGCCTGCATAGGCGATTTGGGGTTGTCCTGGGAGTGCGGTGTTGGCGGTCATGGATTAAGAGGGCTTGGGGTAAACAGGAACAGCAAATGGGCGGGTGTCAACAAGGCTTGGGGCTCGGTCTGTGTGCGATCTCAAGGTGCAGCAACACGAGGCGTTTGGGGGTTGGCGGCGGGGGCAGACGGCGCAGGCGCGCTGTTGGAGGCCTTGGGGGGTGTGCGAAACGGGTCCAGCGTTTGGGGCAGCGTAGCGCGCTCAGCCGAAGCCGGTGAGGTGGGCAGGACCAGCGGGCCCCGTTGACCGCAAGCGCTCAATACGGCCGCACCGCCAACAAGGGCATGCAGCATGACTAGAATCTTCATCACCTTCAACATGCTGCGATTGTAATGACCGACCTTGAATTTCTGGACCAAGCTGAACGCCTGCTGACGGGCGTAGAGATCATCTGTGATCGCCTGAACGACGACACCGATGCCGACGTGGACAACCAACGGGTGGGCGGCATGGTCACTTTGACTTTCCCCAACCGCAGCCAGATCGTGATCAATCTGCAAAAGCCCCTGCACGAAGTGTGGCTGGCGGCGCGCTGCGGCGGGTTTCATTACAAATTTGACGGTGCGCACTGGCAAGACACCAAGGGCCAGGGTGAATTTTGGCAGAGCCTGTCGCGCTATGCCTCGGAGCAATCAGGACAAAGCTTGACGTTCAGTCCATGAGCGCTTGGGCCAGTGACATGGTGCGTCAGGGCTTTAAGGGCTTCAATTTCTGAACAGATCCAGGATCCGCTTGCGTTCTTCTTGCGGTTGCACTGCGTCTGACTGGCCACTGGTGTCGTTGTTGCCGCCCAGAGAAGAAATACCGTTGTTGCCCGAAAACTCTGAATAAAACCATTCGCCCCCGATTTGGACTAAGCCCTCTGCAGGCTTGGGCTCAGTGATGGGCAAGGTCCGCAATGCGGTTTCCATGTACTTGATCCAAACAGGCAAGCTCAGGCCGCCCCCCGTCTCACGGTCTCCGAGTTTGCGGGGGGTGTCGTAACCGATCCAGACCACAGCGGCTAGTTGCGAGTGGTAGCCCGCAAACCAAGCGTCCATGGCATCGTTGGTGGTGCCGGTTTTGCCGTAAATGTCTGGCCGTTTGAGTGTCGCTTGTGCGCGGGCGGCCGTGCCGGAGCGGGTCACTTCCTGCATCAGGTTGGTCATGATGAAAGCGTTGCGCTGGGGAATCGCGCGTTTTGATGTTTCATCGATTTCAGGGGCAGGGCTGTCGACCAACAAGCGGTCCTTGTAGTCGGTGATGCGGTTGATCAAATGAGGGCTGACCCGGTAGCCCCCGTTGGCAAAAACCGAATAGCCCGTGGCCATTTGCATGACCGTGACCGAGCCTGCACCCAAGGCCATGGTCAGGTAGGCCGGGTGTTTGTCCGCATCAAAGCCAAAGCGGGTGACCCACTCTTGTGCCGGGCGGGTGCCTACCGATTGCAGCACCCGAATGGAGACCATGTTCTTGGACTTGGCCAAGCCAGTGCGCAAACTCATGGGGCCATCAAATTTGCCGTCGTAGTTTTTGGGCTCCCAAGGCTGGCCGCCCGTCACGCCGCCATCAAAAAACAAGGGTGCATCGTTGACCATGGTCGCAGGGGACATGCCTTTTTCCAGGGCGGCGGAATAGATGAAGGGTTTGAAACTGGAGCCTGGCTGTCGCCATGCCTGAGTGACATGGTTGAATTTGTTCTTTGCAAAGTCAAAGCCACCGACCAGGGCTCGGATGGCGCCTGTTTGCGGCGTCAAGGCCACAAAAGCGCCCTCGACTTCCGGCAATTGGGTGAGCTCCCACTGGCCCTTGGGCAGTTGAACAATGCGAACCACAGCACCTTTGCGAATGCGTTTGGCCTCTGTGGCTTTGTCTGACAGGCCTGATTGGACTGGCAATAGGCCGTCGCCAGTGATGGTGATTTGTTCGCTGTTTTGTCGGACCACCACGACTTTTTTAGGGGATGCCTCCAGCACGACCGCTGACACCACATCGCCGTTGTCCGGGTGGTCTTCCAGGGTCTCGTCAATCAGGTCTTCGGCCAGTTTGGGGTCATTGGGCAGGTTGATGAATTTTTCAGGCCCTCGGTACACCTGGCGGCGCTCAAAATCCATCAGGCCCTGGCGCAACGCCTGGTAGGCTGCCATTTGGTCCTGTGACTGGATGGTGGTGTAAACGTTCAACCCACGGGTGTAAGTGTCCTGGCCATATTGAGCGAAGACCATTTGCCGGACGGTTTCAGCGACAAATTCGGCGTGCAGGGTTTTCTTGTTGCCCGATGTTTTCAAAGCCAATGGCTCGGCTTTGGCTTGAGTAGCTTGCCGGGCGGTGATGTAGCCGTTTTCTTCCATGCGCTCAATGATGTAAAGCTGGCGTGAGCGGGCGCGTTTGGGGTTGGCAATGGGGTTGTAGGCCGAGGGTGCCTTGGGAAGACCGGCCAGCATGGCCGCTTCGGCAATGGAGATGTTTTTGAGCGATTTGCCGAAGTAAGTTTCTGCTGCCGAGGCAAAACCATAGGCCCGGTTGCCCAAGAAGATCTGGTTCATGTAGATCTCAAGAATCTGATCCTTGGTCAACAGGTGTTCCAGTTTGTAGGTCAGCAAAATTTCGTAGATCTTGCGGGTGTAGGTTTTTTCGGAGGACAAATAGACATTGCGCGCCACCTGCATGGTGATGGTGGAAGCGCCTTGACTTTTCAAACGCCCGATGTTGGCGATACCCGCACGCAAAATGCCCAGGTAGTCCACGCCGCCATGGTCGTAAAAGCGGTTGTCCTCAATGGACAGTACCGCATCTTTCATGATTTGTGGGATCTCCTTGATGGGCGTGAGGTTGCGGCGCTCTTCGCCAAATTCACCCATCAACTGACCATCGGCAGTGAACACGCGCAGGGGCAGTTTGGGCTTGTAGTTGGCCAGGTCCGAGATGTCCGGCAAGTGGGGGTAGGCCGTCACCATGGCCACGCCCACGACCATCAGCAAACAAAACAAGCCTGCTGCAAGCAAGCCCATGGCCCACAAGGCCAACTTGACCAACCAGCCCCATGCGCTGGAAGCGGGCGGATTGGTTTTTGAGGCTCTTTTAGGGGCGTACGGTGCAGTGTCTTGTTGGGGCATAGAGCTTGGGGTGGGTGCGGCCAGCGGGTTACCGGACGCCTTTCATTATAAAAATCCTGCGCGTCCGCACAGCAGCAGTTCTATGAATATGAATGCTTTAAGTATAAAAATGGATTGTTCTTCCAGCAAAATCATGTTACAAAACTTCTCAACACAAGCCATCTTAGGCTTGGACAGGGAGGATCATGCCATCTTGGTCGCGGTTTTGGCAGCAACTGGCCAGTCGTCGGGTGCGGCGGGCTTGGGGCTTGGCCTCGGATGGGCAGGACTGGGCCTTGATGGGCTTGTCATTCCACAAAGTGGTGGGTGTTCGGGTGCAAGCGATGGAAAAAATCACACCCACGGGCTCGGATCACGCTGCTTTTGGATTCAGCGAAGGCTTGAGGCGGGTGGGCGTGCGGGCGCGCCAGCAGGTTTCGGTGGCTTTGGCTGAAGACAAGGTAATCGCGGGGGTCTTGGAGTTGCCAGCAGAATTGTCTCGCGATGACTGGGCCAGCGAGGTGCAACTGGAAGTGGCGCAGGTGCTGGGCTTGGCGCCCGATGAGGTTAATTTTGACTTTGAAGCCGACCCGGTGAGCCAGGGCTTGCTGACCCGCGTGCATTGGGTGGGTTGCGATCAGCTCCACATTCTGGCGCTCAGGGACGAGGTGCGCACGGCCGGTTGGCAGCTCGACAGCGTCGAGCCCGCTTGGTACGCAGCTCATCGAGCGGTTTGCCACCTCAAAGGGGGGGTGGACAGTCTGCTCACGCAATCCCCGCAAGACTGGCAATTCGATTTGACGGTGGATGAGGATCTGGGTCAACGGCAAGGGTTGGGCAGGGCCCCTGTGGAGTGGGATGTGTTGTTAAAACAGGCCCTGCAATCGGCCGCCGGACCGCGCCTGGTGGCCTCGGGTCTGGCGCTCAAAGCCTGGTTGTGATGATGGCCTTCAATCTTTTGCAATACCCGGCTTTGGTGAGCCAGCGCCGAAGTTTTCACCGCCGGTGGACCTCTTTGGCCGGTTTAGTGGTGGGGGGCCTGATGGCCTTGTGGTGGATGGCGGGGGTACACGAACAACGGCTGCACCTTGAGCAAGAACTTGCCTTGCTGCAGTCCCGCATGAAGCAGTTGCAAACCCAGTTGGCGACAGACAAGGCCCGGCATGCAAAGCACACCACATGGCAGCAGCAAGCCGCACATGTTCAAGCGCTGAAGTTGGAGTTACAGGCCTGGGAGGATTTGCATCAGGCCTTGTTGCAGGAAGTAGGCCCAGATTCGGTGCAGTTGTTGCGCTTTCAGTTCGATTCACAAACCCTGGAGTTGCACGGCCAGGCGATCAATTTGCAGCGAATGGCGCAGGCACAAGCGCGCTTGTCTGTGCCACTGGCTGACCCTGCGCGAGATAAAGCCTGGACGCTGGTCAGCCTGCTGAATGCGGCGGGTGCTGACAACGCAGCCCCCTCGGCGACGCAGGAGTTCGTCTGGCAGGCCCATTGGCCGCAGTTGGGGGCGAGTCGCGTTGCCGCGGCCTCTGGCAAAGACCGGCAACAGGCCGAGCCCGTTAGGGAGCGGCCATGATGCGATCCCGAGTATTGTCCTGGCGTGCCTTGGCCCCTGCTTGGCAACTGGGTTGGCCCAGACTTTGGCGCGACCGCTGGCGTTGGCTTGCACGCCGCTGGGCATTTGCACTGGCCGGATTGGGGTTGGGTTTGCTTGGGGTAGGCAGCGGGCAACTCCAGGCCTTGGAGGCTTTGTGGGAAAGTGAGGCTCTGGTGAAAGACCTGCGGGCCCAACTTCTGGCGCAGCAAAAGCAGGCCAGCATTGGGCCAGGAGCCCAATCAGACTTGAACGCGCCAACGGGCCCGCCACAGGTCATGGCGTGGTGGCCAGTCCAAGGCACGCAGTCCGCAGTTTGGCCACCACTGGAGCGTTTGTTCGCGCAACACGGCGTGCGTTTGTTGTCTTTGCGACCTGAGCCCGTCAGCCCCATGAGCGCTTGGCCCAGCCAGGCCGTGGCGTTGCGGTTGCAGGCTCGTTTTGACGATTGGGTGGCCGTTTGGGCCGCCATGAACGCGCGCGGCCCAGTTTGGGGCATTGAGCGTTTGCGCATCACCCCCCAGGGCGGCGAGGTGGCCATCGAAGCCGTGTTGCGCCTGTGGCTTTCTCCGGCGGCAACGAGCACACCCGTTGGGGGCGCAGTGCCAGCGCCTGGTGCGTTGTTTCCCAGTCATGCCCCTGTTGCATTGCGCACCAGGGCAGGTGGCCCTGTTTTTGTGACGACACCCTCGCCGGTGGAGGCCTCTTCGGTGGCGGCCCCGAACTTCAAGGACAAGGACCCGGTGTCCTCGCAAACCGTGGCTCGCGTGCAGTCGCGGACCTCACCGCAAGAGAACTTGGCTTCGGTTCTGCAAACAGCGCTGCTTTTGCCTGACCCTGCCGATTGGCCCTTGGAACAAGTTCGTCTGGCGGGCATTTGGCAGCATGCGCATGACGCGCAGCTCATTTTGATGGCTGGACCGCATTGGGTGCGTGCCCAAGTGGGGCAGCGCATCGGCACTCAAGGCCATGTGGTTCAGAGCATTCATGCCCGGGAGGTGCATTTGCGCGCTGCGCAAGGTCCGGTGCAGGTGATCGGTTTGGAAAAGGCAACGCCATGAGATCCAGTTCACTTCATTTCAGAGCAGGCAAAAGCCTGATTTGGCATGTCGCACCACTAGTGTCCCAACGTTGGGAAGAGGTTTTGTTGAATAGGGTGTTGGCCGATTTCAGGCCCATCCTGCAGTTTGCCCAGCAGGGTTGATATTGGTGTGGTTTCAAACATATTCAGGTCTAGCACTC